>CAWALA010000007.1:0-240152 GCA_963782655.1 uncultured beta proteobacterium
TGGACCTGGATCGCTTGGACCTGAAGTGACCCCGAAAATCGGGGTCAGGGCCGAATTCTTTTTGCGAACGAAAATTCGGCCCTGACCCCAATTTCACTCCGGCTTGTCGTCGTCCATGAGGATGTCGTGCGCCGGCCGCTCGAGATCGTCGAACTGGCCGCCCTCGAGGGCGCGCCAGAACACCCAGCCGATCAGGAATACGAGAGCGACCGAGAGCGGGATGAGGAGGGTGAGGCTGCTTTCCATTCGGTCTTCCCGTCGAGCGGGCGCAGGGCGTTCAGCACCACGATGAAGGAGCTCGCCGACATGCCGATCGCCGCTTCCCACGGCCCGATCCAGCCCAGCGCGGCCGCCGGCAGCGCAACGGCATTGTATAGAAGCGCCCAGCCCAGGTTCTGGCGCACGAGGCGCATTGCGCCTCTCGACAGCGCGAGGACGTCCTGCAGCGCGCCGAGCCGATCGCCCGTCAGCACCACGTCCGCCTGCAGCTGCGCGGCATCGGCGCCCGCGCCCATCGCCACCGAGGCATCGGCGCACGCGAGCACCGGCGCGTCGTTCAGGCCGTCGCCCACCATGGCCACCACGCGCCCCTCGCCTTGCAGGCGCGCGACGTAGTCGAATTTCTCCTGTGGCGTCGCGCCGCCGGCCCACCACTCGATGCCGAGAAGCCGCGCGGTTTGCTCGACCAGCGCCGGGTCGTCGCCGCTCACGAGGTGCACGCGCAGGCCGCGCCCGGCGAGCGCGCGCACCACGTCTGCCGCCTCCGGCCGCAACGCGTCCTCGATGAAGAACGCGGCGAGCCAGCGGCCTTGTTCCGCAAGATAGACCTGCGCACCAGGCGCGGGCGCGGGCGCCCCGGCGATCTCATCGCAGAAGCGCCGCGAGCCGATACGTACCAGACGCCCATCGGCGCGCGCCTCCACGCCCTGGCCGGCCTCGTTCCTGAGATCCCGAAGGCTGGGCGGTTCACCCATCTTGGCGTCGTCGGGCTTGAGCCCATCAACGCTCCGGTCGACGCCATCCCGCGCGTGCGCATCGCCCGCCTTGCGGAATGCGCGCGCCAGGGGATGGCTGCTCGAGGCCTCCAGCGCTTCGGCGAGCGCGCGGCAATGCGGCTCGTCCGCATCCGACAGGATCGCCACCCGCGCGATCGCCGGCCGCCCGTGCGTCAGCGTGCCGGTCTTGTCGAGCACGACGTCGGTGGCGCGTTGCAGCACCTCCAGGGCGCGCGAGCGCGTCAGTGCCGCGCCGCGCGCAAGCAGTTGCGCCCCGCGCGCGTCAGCACGATCGGTGCGGCAAGCGCAAGCGCGCACGGACAGGTGGCCACCAGAACGGCCACCGCCACCCACACGCTGCCGGAAGCGAGCCAGGCAAGCGCCGCCGTGGCGATGACCACGGTGGTGAGCGCCTGCGCCAGCCGATCCGCGCGCTCCACCAACCGCGGACGGCTCGCCGCCGCGCGCTCCACCAGTCGCCCGATGGCCGCCGCCTGCGTGTCAGCGCCCGCGCGCGTGACGCGCATCGTCAACGGCTGCTCGAGGTTCACCGAGCCGCCGACCAGCGCCGCGCCCAATCCCTTGGCCACCGGGCGCGACTCGCCGGTGAGCAACGACTCATCGGCGCTCGAGGCGCCCTCCTCCACCACGCCGTCCGCGGGCACCCGCTCGCCCGCGCCTACGAGCACGCGGTCGCCGGCAACGAGCGCATGCGCGGGCACGCGCTCGGTCTCGCTGCCGCTCGTGAACCGCAGCGCGAACGAAGGCATCCAGCGCGCCAGGCGATCCAGCTCGCGACCGGCCTTCTGCCGCGCGAACAGCTCCGCGGTGCGCGCGCCGAGCAGCAGGAACGCGAGCATGGCAATGGAATCGAAGTACACCTCGCCGCCGCCGGTCGAGCGTCGCCCACGCGCTCGCGGCGAATCCCACGGCGAGGCCCAGCGCGATCGGCGTATCGAGGCTGACGTGAGGCGCTTCGCAGTCCTGCCACGCGCCGCGGAAGAACGGCGCGCACGAAAAGACCAGCACCGGCAGGGTGATCAGCAGGCTCGCCCAGCGCATCAGCCCCTCGGCGTCGTGCTGAGCGTCCCGGTGCCCGCGTCGATGTAGGCGGGCCACGCGTACATCATCACCTGCATGGCGCCGAAGCCGGCGACGAACAGCCGCCACAGCGCCCGGCGCCGCTCGCCGCGCGCGAGCGCGTCGCCGCGGCGCGGATCGAACGGGTAAGCGTCGTAGCCGACCGCGCGGATGGCCTCCAGGATGCTGGAAAGCTTGGTCACGCGCGGATCCCAGGCCACCTGCGCGCGCTGCGTCGTGAAGTTGACGTCGGCGCGCAGCACGCCCGGCGCCTGCCGCAGCGCACGCTCGTTCAGCCACAGGCAGGCCGCGCAGCGGATGCGGTCGAGGATGAGCGTCGCCTCGCGCACGCCCTCGGTGCGCGCGGCGACGAACTCCCGCTGCGCCGCCGGATCGTCATAGAGCTCGGCCGGCGGCAGCGCCTCCGGCCGCACGCCCGCCGCCGAGCGCGCCTCGTAGTACTTTTCGAAGCCGGCCGCGACGATGGTGCGCGCCACCGCCTCGCAGCCCGCGCAGCAAAAGCGCGCTCGGCCCCGAGGACCGGCGCGCTGTGCCTGCCGGCTCCCAGGACCGGCAGCCGCAATGGAAGCAGGCGCTCAGGCGACGCTGATGCGCTTGCCGCCGCCGTTGCGCCTTCTTGGGCAGCGTCAGGCTCAGCACGCCGTCCTTGTACTCGGCCTTCGCGCCCTTGGCATCGACTTCGGCCGGCAGCGTGAAGCTGCGGCTCACCATGCCGTAGCTGCGCTCGCTGTAGATGATCTTCTCGCCCTTCTTCTCTTCTTTCTCCTGCTTGGCTTCCGCGCGCAGCGAAATGATGTTGCCCTCGACGTCGACCTGGATGTCCTCCTTCTTCACGCCGGGGATATCGGCGCGCACCGTGTAGGCCTTGTCGTCTTCCTTGACGTCGACCTTGATGCTCAGTTCGGCGCCGGCCGGCATGGCGAGCGGCTTCACCCAGAAGCCCTTGGTGAATTCGCTGACCAGGTCGTCGAACGGGTTGTAGCGGGTGATGTTGGCCATGGTGTGCCTCCGTGCGGGAAATGACGCAATGATGCTAGACCCTGTGGGCGGGACGGTATTGACTTGAATCAAAGGCGCGAGGAGGCCCCGCGCCGGTGCAATCCGGCGCAGGCTGGCGCGCAGGGGGCCAAGGGTGCTGGAGGGGTCTGAACGCCTCGGCAGGGCCTGCCGATCGCAGGCGGCCGGGACGCGCCCAAGGCCCCGCGTCGCTCAGGAGTTGTGGCGATGCCCCCGATCGCCCGGAGTGCCTGCGCAACCCGGTTCGCCCATCTGCCCATGGCGTTCCCCCAACGCACCGCTCTGCATGCCCATGTGGCCGTGCCGGCTGCCCGTGCCACCGTGCTGCTCGCCCATCTGCACGTGCTTCCCGCTCATCTGGCCGTGCAGCTCGTTCATGCGCTGCCTGCCGTGCTCATGCCTTTCCGCTCCTGTACATGGCATATGACAACCGCGTGCGCCGCACGCAAGCGCGCAACTGTTACAGGATGTGACCGGCGGCTTGATCTCCGTCAATATGCCGTTGCGTGGCGGCGTCAATCTGCAGGCAGATCAACCTGAGAAGAGGTCTTCATGTTCAAGCACATCCTGATCCCGACCGATGGCTCGCGCCTCGCCGCCAAGGCCATCAAGGCAGGCGTCGAGATGGCGAAGCAAACGGGCGCGCGGGTGACCGGCTACTGCGCGCAGGACGCGGTGCCCCTGCACCTGTACGGCGAGGGCTACATCGCCGACAAGCGGATGGCCGCCGAGTTCGAGCGGCGGGCGCGCGAGCACGCGGAGACTTGCGTCGAGGAGATCGCCGCCGCCGCCAAGGCGCGCGGCGTGCCGTTCACGGCGCTGGTCAACAAGTCGAACGTGCCCTCGCGCGGCATCGTCGACGCCGCCCAGCGGCGCAAGTGCGACGTGATCTTCATGGCCTCGCACGGCCGTCGCGGGCTGACCGGCCTGCTGCTGGGCAGCGTGACGCAGGAAGTGCTGACGCATACCGACATCCCGGTGGTGGTGTTTCGCTAGATAGCCGGCGTCAATCCGCGGCATTGCGAGTTTCGATTTGATCCGCCGCCGCAGGGCCGCCTAGGCTTATGCTCGCGTTCGCCTGAGAAGAGGGATCGATGCCATGACCGTGCGCGAAGGAAGCCTCGAAGCCCCGACGCGCCATCCGCTCGACTGGCAGAACCCGGAGTTCTACGACCAGGCGAAGGCTCGAGAAGGAGCTCGAGCGCGTCTTCGACATCTGCCACGGCTGCCGGCGGTGCGTGAACCTGTGCACCGCGTTTCCGACGCTGTTCGACCTGGTGGACGCCTCGTCCACGCTGGAGGTGGACGGCGTCGCGAAGAGCGACTACGGGAAGGTCGTGGACCAGTGCTACCTGTGCGACATGTGCTACATGACGAAGTGCCCGTACGTTCCGCCGCACCCCTGGAACGTCGACTTCCCGCACCTCATGCTGCGCGCCAAGGCGGTGAAGTTCCGGCAGGGCGACGGCGCAGGTTCCGCGACCGGCTGCTCTCCTCCACCGACGCGATGGGCAAGCTCGCCGCCATCCCGGTGGTGGCGCAGACGGTGAACGCCGTGAACAAGAACGCCGCTCGCGCGCAGCGCGATGCAGAGCGTGCTCGGCGTGCACAAGGACCGCGAGCTGCCGCCGTATCGCGCCCGCAGCAAGTTCCGTTCAGAACGCGCGCGGCGAGCAAACCGCGCGCCGCAAGGACGGCAAGCATCACCCCGGGCAAGGTGGCGATCTTCTCCACCTGCTACGTCAACTACAACGAGCCGGGCATGGGGCACGACCTGCTCGCGCTCCTCGAGCACAACGAGATCCCCTACGTGCTGGTGGAGAAGGAGGCCTGCTGCGGCATGCCGAAGCTGGAGCTCGGCGACCTGGAGTCGGTCGACGCGCTGAAGAAGAAGAACATCCCGGTGCTCGCGAAGCTCGCGAAGGACGGCTACGCGATCCTCACGCCGGTGCCCTCCTGCACGCTGATGTTCAAGCAGGAGCTGCCGCTCATGTACCCGCAGCGACGCGGACATCATCGCGGTGCGCGACGCGATGTTCGATCCGTTCGAGTACTTTGTGTTGCGCGACAAGGAAGGGCTGCTGAAGACGGATTTCAAGCATGCGCTCGGCAAGGTCTCGTACCACATCCCCTGCCACTCGCGCGTGCAGAACATGGGCCAGAAGACGCGCGAGATGCTCGAGGCGGTGCCGGGCACCCAGGTGACCACGGTCGAGCGCTGCGCCGGCCACGACGGCACCTGGGGCGTGAAGGCCGAGTACTTCGACAACTCGATGAAGATCGGCCGCCCGGTGTTCCGGCAGATGAGCGAGCCGCGCCCCGGACTACGTCAGCTCGGACTGCCCGATCGCCGCGCGCCACATCATGCAGGGCATCGGCGAGCAGGCGAAGCCGGCCGAGAAGGCCCACCCGCTGACCCTGCTGCGCAAGGCCTACGGTCATTGGGTAGACCCGTCTTGCTGGTCTGTCCCGTTGCTGCTGGCCGCTGCGCGCCCCTCCGCCGGCGAGGCGGCGTCGCGTTCGGCGTGTTCGGCGACACCCCCTACTCCGAGGCCGAGGTCGAGCGCGTCGACGCGGCTGATCGACGCGATCAACGCCAGACCGCTCGCCTTCGTGGTGCACGTCGGCGACATCGGCTCGAGCGCAGCCGCCAGGGCTGCAGCGACGACTGGCTGCGCGCGCGCAAGCACCAGTTCGCGCGCATCCGCCATCCCTTCGTCCTGCTGCCCGGCGACAACGAGTGGAGCGACTGCAGGCAGCCATGGCATGGATCCGCAAGCGCGACTCGCGAAGTGGCGGAGCCTCTTCTGCACGCCCGTGCCGGGCCTCGCGCTCGAGCGCCAGCCCGGGCGCTGCGAGAACCTGCGCTGGCAGGCGGCCAGCCAAGTGTTCATCGGCCTGAACGTCCCCGGGCGCGGCGCGAACCCGGCGACGGATGCGCACATGACCGCGGTCTTCGAGTGGCTGGACGAAAGCCTCGCGCTCGCGGAGTCGAGGCGCGCGCAGCGCATCTTCGTCTTCCTGCACGCCGACCCGCACTTCGAGCGCGCGGCGCCCAACGATGGCTACGCGCGCCTGCGCGCCGTGCTCGCCACCCACGCCGCATGGCAGGAAGGGCGCCTCGTTCTGGTGCACGGCGACACGCACGTGTACCGGGACGACCAACCCGTGCCGGGACTGCGGCGCCTCGAAATGTGGGGCGCGCCGCTGGTCTCCTGGCTGCGCGTATCGACGTCAGCCGCGAGCCTTCGCGCAGACGTGGGCTGGTAATCCGTCCTCGATCTGGAGCGGCCCAAGCCCGGCGGCGGCGCGCTCCCCAGTGCCGCGAAAATCCCTCGTCTCGTTGCCGCGTGCGTCGTACGGCTGCGGAACTCGCCCCTCGCAAGTGCAGCTCAGGGCTCAGACAATCCTCGCCGTGCTCCCTCCGCCCGCAGCCCGGCTCGGCGCGTCACGATGGGGCCCCTCGCGCCGCCGCCGGGCTTGCGCCGTTCGCGCGACCAGCAAAGCGGCGCCGTCCATCCAGGGGCGCGATGACTTTGGGCCATCACTTCCCGAGGTCACCAGCGCACGATGCAGGCGAGTAGCATTGAGCAGGAATCCGCAGAGCGGCTCAAACTCGCCACAGCGGCTGAAATGCAGGAGAGAACTTGCGGCTATCCGAAGACCGTGCGGAGTGCATTCCGCTCTTGGCACTGCTGTCGGACAATTCGAGTTAGAGCTCATCGACGGACAAGAGACAATGCGCGGAGTGCTGATTGTTCTTGGTCTCCTGTACGTCCGTTGATGCAGTTGCCGATGCCAGGATGGGAGAAGAAGAAAGCCCAGCTATGCCTCACTTGCCATAAGCCGGGAATGCCCCAATGCGTTGGCTCCTCTGCTGGAGGCACAACCTGCCAAGTATCTTGTGCAGGCGATTAATGAATTCAAGACAGGTAAAAGGTCTGATCCCGGGCTACTAATGAAAACGAATGTCGGGCCGTTGCCTGCGCGCGATATCCGGGACATTGCAGATTATTTTGCGTCGCGTCCGCCGCTGACTGGAGTCTATGTCACTGATCCGGACAAGGTGGCGGCCGGTGAAATGCGCGTGGCCGAGCCGAAATGTGGCTCGTGCCACGGCCCGAATTTCGCCGGATCAGAAGCCGTTCCTCGGCTGGCGGGGCAG
Organism: uncultured beta proteobacterium; assembly: GCA_963782655.1. Classification (GTDB taxonomy): domain Bacteria; phylum Pseudomonadota; class Gammaproteobacteria; order Burkholderiales; family SG8-39; genus JAABQT01. The sequence goes on from CAWALA010000007.1 coordinate 7,279, forward strand.
ACACCCGGATACCTTATGCGCCAACTGGAGGCCTTTGCGGAAAGTCGGCGCGCCCATCCGCCATCGGAAACGCCGTTCGACAAGATTGGCGACGTCCAGGCAATCGCACATTACTTCACGGCCGTGAAGTGAGCTCTAACGGCGCGTTGGTGACCGACGCGAAACCTCATCCGGCAAAGTGAACACCTCGAACTAATGCTCGACGAAGTTCACAGTCACATCAGGGCGCCAGCACTTGATCGCGGCGAGGCGCGCCGGGCGGGGGCGCGAGGGGCCCCATCGCGACGCGCCGAGCCGGGCCGCGGGCGGAGGAGCACGGCGAGGATTGTCTGAGCCCTGAGCGGTGCTTGCGAGGGGCGAGTTCCGCAGACGTACGACGCACGGGGCTCTAAGGCGAGGGGAAGGGAAAAATCGGGGTCAGGGCCGGATTCCGCTTGCGGGACGGAAACCAGCCCTGACCCCCATTTTTCTCTTCGCGTCGCTGGGGAACGCGCCGCCGCCCGGCGCGCCTCGACGGGCTAGCGCACCACCTCGTTGATCTCTACGATAACGCCTTTCGCGTCGTTCGCCACCGGCTTGCTCGCGCCCTGCAGGTCGCCCGGCTCGGGCTTCGCATTGCCCGAGCGTGAAACGCGCGCGGTGACCACGATGCGCGGATGCGCGGAGACGGTCATGGCCGGGCTCATGGCCAGCGAGTCGTCGAGCGCGAACACGATCGGCAGCTCGCCCGCGGTGCGCCGCAGGATGGCGAGCGGCATCGGCGGCCCATCGGCCGCGCGCGCGTAGACGAATACCGTGTCGCCGGGCGAGAACTTGCCGCGCAGCTTCTCCGACACGCGCACCGTGCCGCGAATGCCCGGATGCGCGGGCGCACCGGCGCGTGCGGCGGGCGCGCCGGCGCCTGCGGCGGGAGCACCGGCGCCTGCGGCGGGCGCGCCCGCGCGCGCGGACGGAACGCCGGCGCGCTCTCGCGCCTCGGCCACGTTGCCCTGGATCGCGCGCGCGTCCTCGGAATCCGGCGGCACGAGCGGCAGCATGCGCTGCCAGTAATCTGCCGCCTTGCTGAATTCCTTGCGGTGGAACGCCGCCGTGCCGGCGAGCGCGAGCGCCTTGAGATTGTTCGGGTCGATCTCGAGCGCCCGCTGCACCAGCTTCTCCGGCTCGCCCTGCAGGCTCTGCCCGCGCGTCATGGCGAGCGCGTCGGCGAAGTCCGCGAGCAGCTGCGGATCCTTCGGCGCGCGCAGAACGGCCTTGGAGTAGGCGTCCACGGCTTCGGCGAACCGGCCGAGCGCCGCGTAGGAGCGCCCGAGCATCTTCCAGCCCTCGGCGTCGTCGGGGTTCTCGCGCATCTTCGCCGCAAGCCGCTCGACCATCACGTCGAGCTGCGCCTGGCTGAGCCCGCCCTCGGCGCCGTGCGGACTTTCGGCGGCCAGCCGGGTGCGCGGATCCAGCGCGGCGGGGCTGCCGACGACGAAGTACAAGGCGACCGCCAGGACCGGCACGGCGAGCCCGACCGCGAGCGCCGTGCCGCGCCCCGCGCGCCCCGCGCGGCCACGCGAGGCCTCGCCTCCGGAGGTCGCGTCCATGTCCTCGAGCATGCGCGCCTGCAGTTCTTCTTTCGCACGCTGGTGATCCGCCGGCGCGATCTTGCCCGCCGCAAGCTCCGCCTCCAGCTCACGCAGCTGGTCGCGATAGACGGCGAGGTTCGCGGCCTTGCGCGACACCTGAGCCGCCGTGCCCCGCCTTGCCAGCAGCGGGCGCAGCAGCAACGCCAGCACGAGCGCGGCAAGCGCCGCGCCGATCGCCCAGAACAGGGTCATTCGAGAAGCTTCGCCGCGCGGCTGCGCTGCGCTTCGCTCAATGGCGGCTCGGGTGCGCGCCGGCGTGCAAGGCGCCGCCACAGGAGCATCGCGCCCGCCACGAGCAGCACGAACGGGCCGAACCACAGCGCCAGCGTGGTCGCCTTGAGCGGCGGCCGGTACAGCACGAAGTCGCCGTAGCGCGCGACCATGTATTCGCGCACCTCGCGCTCGCTCGCGCCGCCGGCGAGCTGCTCGCGGATCTGGTTGCGCAGGTCGACGGCGAGCGGCGCGTTCGAGTCGGCGAGAGACTGGTTCTGGCACACCAGGCAGCGCAGCTCGTGCGCGAGCCCCGCCACGCGCCGGTCCAGGGCCAGGTTCTCTGCGGCGACCGGCGGCGCGGGTTCTTGCGCCGGCGACTGCGCCCAGGAAAGCGGCGCAAGCGCCGCCAGTCCGACGGCAAGAGCGGCGAGCAGGCGAGCGGCGGCGGCGGGCCTAGCTCGCACGCGACAGCTCCTTGAGCAGCGGCAGGATCTTGTCGCGCAGCACCTCCGGGGTGACCGGGCCGATGTGCTTGTAGCGGATCACGCCGCGCTTGTCGATGACGTAGGTCTCCGGCACGCCGTACACGCCGTAGTCGATGCCGATGCGGCCTTTCGCGTCATACACGGAAAACAGGTACGGATCGCCGTACCTGCTTCAGCCAGGGCAGCGCGTCCTCGCGCGCGTCCTTGTAGTTCAGGCCGAAGACCGGCACGAGCGCCCGATTTCGCCAGCGCCGCGACCACCGGGTGCTCCTCGCGGCACGGCGACGCACCAGGACGCCCACACGTTCAGCAGCCACACCTTGCCGAGCATGTCCCTCTGCGAGAACGTCTTCTCCGGCTCGTGCAGCAGCGGCAACTCGAACGCCGGCGCCGGCTTGCCGATCAGCGGCGAGGGCACCTCGCGCGGGTTGAGCGTCAGCCCTACGGCGAGCAGCACCACCAGCGCGGCGAAACGCGCCACAGCCAGCGCTTCACGCGAGCCTCACGCCAGAGCCTCTGCCGCCACGCCCTCGCGCGCCGGCATGCGCAGCGCGGTAGCGGCGATCGCTCGCCGCCAGCAGCCCGCCGAGCGCCATCAGCAGGCAGCCGCCCCAGATCCAGTCGATGAAGGGCTTGACCTGCACCTGCACCACCCAGGCGCCGCCCTCGAACGGATCGCCGAGCGAGACATACAGGTCGCGCGTGAAGCCGGCGTCGATCGCCGCCTCGGTCATCGGCTGCTCCTGCACGGTGTAGATGCGCTTCTCCGGATGCAACGTCGGCGACCGTCTTGCCCTCGCGCGTGACCGTCATGTGCGCGCGCGCCGCGCGGTAGTTCGGCCCCTCCACCGTCGCGCACGCCTCCAAGCGGAACACGTAGCCGCCCAGCTCGATCGTGTCGCCCACCTCCATGCGCACGTCGTTCTCGGCCTCGTAGCCCTTCACCAGCGTCACGCCGACGACGAACACGGCGACGCCGATGTGCGCGAGCACCATGCCGATAGTGCGCCCGCGAGTTCCTGGCGCCAGGCTCCTGCGCAGGGTGAGCAGGCCGGTGGCGACGATCCACAGCGCGAGCAGCAGGCCGAAGCCCGACCAGCGCGTACCAGCTGGCCCAAGGCGAACGGCAGGAGCAAGCCGCACCGCGAAGCTCACGGCGAGCGCCCAGCGCAGCCGCACGGCAAGCTCCGGCACGCTGGCCTGCTTCCAGCGCGCGAGCGGCCCGACGCCCATCAGGAACAGCGCCGGCGCCATCAGCGGCACGAACACGGTCTCGAAGTACGGCGGCCCGACCGAGATCTTGCCCAGCGCCGAGCGCGTCGAGCAGCAGCGGATAGAGCGTGCCGAGCATCACCGCGCCGGCCGCCGACCAGCAGCAGCACGTTGTTGGCGAGCAGCATGCGACTCGCGCGACACCAGCGCGAAAGCGCCGCCCAGCCCGACGCGCGCAGCGCGCCACGCGAACAGCGCCAGCGAGCCGCCGATGACGACGGCGAACAGGACGCCAGGATGAAGACGCCGCGCTTCGGATCGGTGGCGAAGGCATGCACCGAGGTGAGCACGCCCGAGCGCACGAGGAAGGTGCCGAGCAGGCTGACAGGCGAGAAGGCGAGGATGGCGAGCAGCACCGTCCAGCTCTGAAGGCGCCGCGCTTCTCCGTCACCGCGAGCGAATGGATCAGCGCCGTGCCCACCAGCCAGGGCATGAAGGAGGCGTTCTCCACCGGATCCCAGAACCACCAGCCGCCCCAGCCGAGCTCGTAGTAGGCCCAGCAGCTGCCGAGCGCGATGCCGAGCGTGAGGAACACCCAGGCCACCGTCGTCCACGGCCGCGACCAGCGCGCCCAGGTGGCGTCGAGCCGCCCGTCGAGCAGCGCCGCGATCGCGAACGCGAACGCGACCGAGAAGCCGACGTAGCCCATGTAGAGCATCGGCGGATGGATCACCATGCCCGGGATCCTGCAGCAGCGGATTGAGGTCGCGCCCGTCGGCGGCCGCCGGCAGCAGGCGGTCGAACGGATTGGAGGTGAACAGCATGAACGCGAGGAAGCCGACGCTCACCAGGCCCATCACGCCGAGCACGCGCGCCAGCCATCTCCTCGGGCAGGTGCGGCTGAACAACGCTCACCGCGGACATCCACACGCCGAGCATCAGCGTCCACAGCAGCAGCGAGCCTTCGTGGCCGCCCCAGACGCCGGCGATGCGGTACTGCAGCGGCAGCCTGGAATTGGAGTTGCGAGGCCACGTACTGCACCGAGAAGTCGTTGGCGACGAACGCGTAGACCAGGCAGCCGAAGGCGAAGGCGACCAGCAGCGAACTGGCGCCTGCGCCGCCGGCCGCGCCACCGCCATCCAGACGGCGTCGCCGCGCGCCGCGCCGACGAGCGGCAGGACGCCCTGCACCAGCGCGACGCACGAGCGCGAGCGACAGCGCGAATTGTCCGAGTTCGGGAATCATTTGCGCGCTCTCTGGCGGCACGCACGTTGCGCGGCGGTTTCGTGCGCGCTTTTCGACCGCGTCTGCGGCCTCCGGCGGCATGTAGTTCTCGTCGTGCTTGGCGAGCACTTCGCTGCGCGCGGAACACGCCGTCGGCGCCGAGCTGGCCCTGCGCCACCACGCCCTTGCCCTCGCGGAACAGGTCGGGCAGCACGCCGCTGTAGACCACCGGCATGCGTCTTCGCCGTGTCGGTCACGATGAAGTGCACCGTCGACGCCGTCGCTCGCGCTTCACGCTGCCCTTCTCCACCATGCCGCCGATGCGGAAGGTGCGTCCCTGCGGCGCTTCGTTGGCGGCGACCTGCGATGGGCGTGAAGAAGAACACCAGGTTCTTCTGGAAGGCGGAGAGCACCAGCGCCGCGGCGACGCCCAGCGCGGCGACGCCGGCCGCGATGGCGACGAGTCGCTTATGACGCGGCTTCATCGCGATCCCGTGTCGCCTGGCTGCATGGCGTCAGCTTTCATGACTTGCCGTCTCACGCGATCATCATCGAGCGCCTTGCCAGCGTCCAGATCCCCAGCGCATGGCGAGCGCCGCCACGCCGTAGGAGCCCCAGACGTAGCAACCAGTAGCCGCCCATGGCCCGAACTTCGACCAGCCTCACCCAGTTCGTTCGCGCTCGCGCTCGAGGATGATGCAGCGCACGCGCGCCAGCGACGCGGCGATGCTGTACATCCAGAACGCGAGCGCCATCAGCAGCATGCCCGCGAGCATGGTCGCCGCCATGCTCGGCGCGCTGCGTCAGGCTGACCGAGGCGCCCTGGTGCAGCGTGTTCCACCACTGCACCGAGAAATAGATGATCGGCACGTTGACCACGCCGACGATGCGCGAGCACGCGCGCCGGCGCGGTCGGCGCGGCGCGGGTCGTCGATCGCCGCCTGCAGCGCCATGAAGCCGAGGTAGAGGAACAGCAGGATCAGTTCCGAGGTCAGGCGCGCGTCCCACACCCACTAGGTGCCCCAGGTCGGCTTGCCCCACAGCGCGCCGGTCCACAGCGCGATGAAGGTGAACAGCGCGCCGGTGGGCGCGAGCGCGCTCGCCATCATCGCCGGACAGCCGCGTGTTGAACGCCAGCCCGATCGCCGCCCAGAACGCCATCACCACGTAGAGGAACATCGACATCCAGGCCGCCGGCACGTGGATGAAGATGATGCGGTAGGCCTCGCCCTGCTGCGCGTCGGTCGGCGCGACGAAGAAGCCGACGTACAGCCCCGCGGCCGCAAGCAGCGCCGCGGCCGAGCGAACCAGGCGGCGCGATCGCTGCCGGCGAGCGGGATAGAACGTCTGCGGCGACGCGAACCAGAACCACTTGATCGCAGTTGCTCATTCCATCGCGATCCGTCAGCGCCGCGGCGCTCGCCCACGGCGCGAACGCCGCGGCCACGACCAGCAGCGCCGCCGAGCAGCAGCAGATGCGCCCTGCGCCGCCAAGCCCGGCCGCAGCCATGTCCACGCTGCCCGCGCCGAAGATCAGCACCGGCACGTACAGCGGCAGCACCAGCAGCGAGAGCAGCACGCCGCCGCCGCGCAATCCCAGCGTGAGCGCCGCGCCGACGGCGCCGATCAGGCTCAGCACCGGCGTGCCGAGCAGCAATGATAACGCAAGCACGCCGTAGAGCGGCGCCGGCAGGTCGTACTGCAGCGCGAGCAGCGGCGCGATCAGCACCAGCGGCAGCCCGGACACCAGCCAGTGCGCCAGCACCTTGGCCGCGACCACGACGCCGAGCGGCGCGGCGCCGAGCAGCATCTGCTCCAGCGTGCCGTCGGCGTGGTCGGCGGCGAACAGGCGCCCGAGCGACAGCATGCGACGAGAGCAGCGCCGCCACCCAGATCACGCCGGGCGCGATGGCGCGCAGCAGGTTCGGCTCCGCGCCCGACGCCGAGCGGGAACAGGCTCGCCACGATGACGAAGAACAGCAGCGCGGTGGCGACGTCGCTCGCGCCGGCGCAGCGCGAGCAGCAGGTCGCGGCGCCACGATGCAGCGCGCGGCCGCCGATCATCCGAGTTCGATCACGCGCAGCACGCCGCGCGGATGTCGCGCTTCCTGGTGCGTGGTGTAGACCACCATGCCGCCGCCGCGCCAGCGTGGCTCGCGATCAGCGCCTCCGACGAGCCGCGCGGCGTCCGCGTCGAGCGCGGCGAACGGCTCGTCGAGCAGCCACAGCGGAACCGTCGCCGGCGAGCAGCAGCCGCGCCAGCGCCGCGCGCCGGCGCTGGCCCTGCGAGAGCGTCTTCACCGGCATGTCGCCCGCCGGCAACGCCAAAGCGCGCCGAGCGCCTCGCGCACCGCCTGCGGCGACGCGCGTCAGCCCGGCGAGCGTGCAGGCGATCGACGAGGTTCTCCGCCGCGGTGAGGTCGTCCTTCACCGCCGGCGCGTGGCCGAGGTAGACGAGCTGGCGCGCGTATTCCTCGCGCAGGCCGCGGATCGGCTCGCCGCTGCCAGCGCACCTCGCCCGCGTCCGGCGCGAGCAGGCCGCACAGGATGCGCAGCAGGCTGGTCTTGCCGCTGCCGTTGGCGCCGGCGACGCGCAGCAACTCGCCGCCCGACAGCGCGAACGACAGCCCGCGGAACAGCATCCTTCCGCCACGCTCGCATTCCAGATCGGCCGCCTCCAGCACCTGGTTATTGTCGCCTTTTTCCGGACACGCTCTGTTCTCGCCCGAAAGGCGCGCTTCGAGCTTGATGCAGATCAAGTGCCCCCTCCCATGCCTGGCTAAGCTGGCCGTGCGGAAGAGGAATTCGATCTCAATCCCCAGAGGAAACCATGAAGAAATCGGCATCGATATTCCCCGTCGCATTGCTCATCGCCGCCGCGTTCCCGATGCCAGGGGCGGCGGCCGACCCTTCGAGCATCAACTGGAGCGGCGTCCCTGCGCGCACCGTGACCCTGTTCTACCCCGCGCAGTCCACTTACCAGTGGCTGCGCAGTGCCGAGCACCCCGGGGGCCCGGTGGTCGCCGGCGGAGGCGCCTGCCTGACTTGCCACAAGGGCAGCGAGGAAAAGCTCGGCAACAAGCTGGTCAAGGCGAACAAGCTCGAACCGACGCCGATCGAGGGCAAGAACGGCGCGCTTCCCCTGCGCGTGCAGATCGCCTACGACAACGAGAACGCCTACTTCCGCTTCCAGTGGAAGACCAACGCTGCGCATCCGGGCGACGCCTATCCTTTCTACCGGTTCGACGGCAAGGAATGGAAGCCGTACGGCAACCAGAGACTCGCGGCGGCTGTGCGCAAGGGCGAGCAGCCCGTCGTCTACGAAGACCGCCTGAACATGATGATCGACGACGGCAAGGTGCCCGGGTTTGCGAGCCAGGGCTGCTGGCTTACCTGCCACAACGGCGAACGTGACGCCCCGCAGCAGCCGACGGCGGATGTCGTCAAGGCGAACCCGTTCTTCCAGGCGATCAAGAAGAACGACGTGCGCAAGTACCTGCCTGCGACACGCACCGACGCGATGGCCTCGTGGGACAAGGGCAAGTCGCTCGAAGAGATCGAGAAGATCAAGGCCGCGGGCGGCTTCCTCGACCTCATCCAATGGCGTGCGCACCGCTCCAACCCGGTCGGCATGGCGGACGACGGCTACGTGCTCGAATACCGCAATTTCGACGCCGGCAAGAACCCGTTCAGCTCGAACATGGACGCGGCCACCAAGCAGCCGAAGTTCATGTACGACGAGAAGAAGATCGGCAAGAAGGCGCTCAGGATCGAGGACCTGCGCAAGACGCCCACGGTGCTGGTGCGCGGCCAGAATACGGTGCCGTTCGATCCCAACGCCGGCTGGAAGGAGGGCGACCTCGTTTCGCAGTACGTCGTCAGCGCGGAAGACGCCGCCGGATCGGCCGCGGACAACAAGCAGGCGAAGGGCGTCTGGCAGGACGGCATGTGGACGGTCGTATGGGCGCGCAAGCTGAACCTCGCCAACCCGGACGACAAGGCGCTGCAGGAAGGCAAGGCCTACAACTTCGCCTTCGCGGTGCACGACGACAACATGACGTCGCGCGGCCACCACGTCTCGTTCCCGCTCACGGTGGGATTCGGCGCCAAGGCCGACATCCAGGCGACGAAGCTCAAGTAGCGTTCAGCGCAACTGCTGGGAGAAGGCGGTCGCGAAGCTGTCGACCGCCTTCCAGTTTGTGTAGTCGTAGTCTTTGGACGCGTCGGTGTCGTGCCCGCCCATCCAGGCGAACCCCATGACGACCAGCCGCTTGAACGGGCCGTACTTGCTGTACTGCAGGGCGCCCGTGAACGTCGCCTGGTGCGGCGGCGCCCATCCGCATTGCCGGAGGAATTTCTCGCGGTAGTGCGCCTTGCCGCTCAGGCACACGGAGAAGAACGCGCCCGCGCGGCCGGCCAGGGCGGCGCGCCGCGCGCGCACCAGCGTGCGCAGGCGTGCCGGATGGTGACCGTAGTGCACGGAAGCGCCGACGATGACGCCGTCGTAGCCGTCCGGGTCCGGCATGGCGTTCTTCACTTCATGCAGGTCTACGGCAATGCCGCCCTGCTCCAGGCAGGCCGCCAGACGCCCGGCGATTCGGCCGGTATGGCCTTCGCACGTGACATAGAGAATCAGGACGCGCGCCATGGCGCAATCATGAAGGCCGGCTGCTATCCTACCGTTTGATCTGCATCAACCGCCCTGCACAGGCCTGTTGATAGCGTACCGGCACGGCGGAAAAGGGGACCATGAAGACGATTTCTCTGTTGCTGGCTTTGGCCGCAGCGCTGCTGGCTGGCGCCGCCAATGCGCAAACGGGCGAGGCGCTGCTCACCTCCAAGGGTTGCCTCGGCTGCCACGGCATCGACGAAAAGAAGATGGGACCCGCGCTGAAGCAGGCGGCCGCCAAATACAAGGGGGCCGAAACCAAGCTGATCGCGGCGCTCAAGGAGGGCAAGGGCCACCCCGTCAAGGTGGACGCGACCGACGCCGAGCTGAAGGCCATGATCGGCTACCTGGCCGGCCAGCCAGCCGCGCCCGCCAAGCCGGCGGCGCCACGGCCCCGGGCCCAGGCCGCACCGGCGACGCCGGCCGCCACGCCCGCGCCCGCGCCGGCCGCAACCGCCCTGGACAACGCGATCTGCCTCGGCTGCCACGGCAACGAAGGCTTTGCGATGCCGGGACCGGACGGCAAGCCGCGCCCGCTGCACGTGGTGCCGGACAGGTTCGAGCACAGCGTGCACGGCAAGCGCCAGTGCGTGGAATGCCACAGGGACATCACGGAGATCCCGCACCAGCCGGGCGTCGACCACAAGGTGAGCTGCGTCAACTGCCACGACGCCCTGTGGAAAGCGGCGCAGAAGGAAGGCAAGACGCAGGAAAACGCGCGGCTCGGCGTGGTCGTGGACCAGATCGACCGCTACATGAAATCGGTGCATGCACGGCCGAGCCGCGACGACCAGTCGCGCACCAACGCCACCTGCTACAACTGCCACGACGCGCACTACGTGTACCCGCTCGGCACGCAGCAGCGCGCGGACTTCCGGCTCAACATCCCGAACACCTGCGGCAAATGCCATGCCGCGCAACTGGAGCAGTACACCTCTTCGGTGCACGGCCAGGAAGTGCTGCGCAAGCGCAACGCGGCTGCGGCCGTGTGCTCCGACTGCCACACCACGCACGACGTGGAGCGGCCCGCCACGGAATCCGCCAAGGTCGCCATCACGAAGAACTGCGGCAATTGCCATACCGGCAGCTTCAAGTCCTATACGGAGACCTATCACGGCCAGGTGCACAAGCTCGGCTACGGCTACACCGCCAAGTGCTTCGACTGCCACGGCGGCCATACGGTGGTGCGCGTCGCCGATCCCGCTTCCACGGTGCACCGGTTCAACCGGCTCGAGACCTGCCAGCAATGCCACAAGAACGCGACGGCCGGGTTCGTGACCTTCGAGCCGCACGCGACGACGAACGACTTCCAGCGCTACCCGCACGTGTGGATCGCGACGAAGTTCATGGTCGCGCTGCTGATCGGCGTGTTCGTGTTCTTCTGGACGCACACGGCGCTCTGGTTCTACCGGGAATACCGTGACCGCAAGGAGGGCAGGAACCGGCCCCACATCGTGCCCGATGCATCCCTGCAACTGCAGGGCAAGCAGTACCAGCGTTTCGGCCCGGTCTGGCGCCTCGCGCACCTCATCTTCGCGATCAGCGTGATGACGCTCGTGCTGACCGGCATGGCAGTGTTTTTCGGCGAGACGGTCTGGGCGAAGTCCGTGGTGGCGATGTTCGGCAGCCCGAAGGTCGCCGCCCTCGTGCACCGCACGGCCGCTGCGGTGATGCTCGGCATCTTTTTCATCCACCTCGTCTACCTCGTCATCCGCATCGGCCGCAACTGGCGCACGTTCAACTGGTTCGGCCCGGTCTCGCTGGTGCCGAACTGGCAGGACCTGGAGGACGCGATCGCGATGTTCAAGTGGTTCTTCGGCCTGGGCCCGCGGCCGATGTTCGACCGCTGGACCTATTGGGAGAAGTTCGACTACTGGGCGGTGTTCTGGGGCATGGCGATCATCGGCGGCAGCGGCTTCATGCTGGCGGTGCCTGCGGCCACCGCCTCCATCCTGCCGGGGTGGGTGTTCAACGTGGCGACCATCGTGCATGGCGAGGAAGCGGTGCTCGCCGCCGTGTTCCTGTTCACCGTGCACTTCTTCAACAACCACTTCCGACCGGACAAATTCCCGCTCGACACGGTGATGTTCACCGGCGCCGTGCCGCTGGAGGAATTCAGGCGCGAGCACGCGCTCGAGTACCAGCGCCTGGTGGCGTCGGGGCAGCTCGCGAAGCACCTGGTGCAGGCACCCTCGCAGGCGATGACCTTGGGCTCCAGGATCCTGGGCTTCACCCTGATCGGCATCGGCCTGCTGCTTCTGGTCCTGGTGCTGCTCGGTTTCGCGGCCCGTGCGGGGTAACCACTTTTTCCAACAGCAAGGAGGCGTCATGAAGGCAACAGTGTTCGTTCTGGCGGTGGCGGGAGCGCTGGCGGCAGGTTCGGCCTGCGCGCAGTCGGGGGCAGAGGTGTTGAAGGCCAAGGGATGCGTGAACTGCCACGAGATGGACAAGAAGAAGGTGGGCCCGTCCTACAAGGATGTGGCCGCGAAATACAAGGGCAAGCAGGGCGCCGAAGGCGAACTGGTGGCCAAGCTGAAGGCGGCCAAAGGCCACCCGAAGACCCCGGCGACGGAGGCCGAGCTGCAGGCGGCCGTGCGGGAAATGCTGGCGACGAAATAGCCCCTGCCGCCACGAACACACGATTGATATAGGTCAAGGCATGCCGGGAGGCGCTCTGTACTGTTGATCACATGGTTCCGGCGCAGGTGCGGGCTTGCCCAGGCATATCGTCCGATTGATCATGCTGATTGTCGGGGGCCTGGCACTCGGACTCGGCCGCGAAGTGGTATTTCACCGCCCCGTCGTTTTACGAATTCGGCCACTATCGCGCCAATTCGGTGCCCGAAATCGCCGCCCAGGAACCGGTCTTCCAGGCCGCGCGCTACTGCCAGGGCTGCCACAGCGAGCGCCACGCGCAATGGTCGGCCAACAGCCACAAGTCGGTGACCTGCGAGGTGTGCCACGGCGCGGCCCAGGGTCATCCCGCAGAACGGCAAGCTGCCGATTCCCGACCGACGCGGTGAAACTGTGCACGCTGTGCCACGAAGCAATGCCGGGACGGCCGCGCACGCAGCCGCAAATCGAGGTGGCGCAGCACTCGCGGCGGCCAGCAATGCATCGTCTGCCACAACCCGCATTCGCCCAAGATTGCGGCCGCCGCGGTCAAGGTCGCCGGCGATGCCGCGGCCGGGGCAAGCAGCGCGCGGCCGCCTGCGCCAGCTGCCACGGCGCGGACGGCATCAGCCCGAACGACACCTGGCCGAATCTGGCCGGGCAGAACGCCGCCTATCTCGCGCGCATCCTGGCGCGTACAAGTCCGGCGACCAGAAGGACGTGGCGATGACGCCGCTGGCGCAAGGCGCTGAGCGATGCCGACATTCAGAATCTCGCCGCCTATTACGCCGGCTTGAGCTGCAAGGCGGCGCCGCGCGCGCAAGCGCGTGCAGGCGATGCCGCCGCCGGCAAGCGCCTGGCGAAGAATTGCGCGGCCTGCCATGGCGAGACCGGCATCGGCGAGCAATCCCGCCTGGCCGCAAGCTCGCCGGGCAAAAGCCGGGCTACCTGGTGAACGCGCTCAAGGCCTTCAGGGCCGGACTGCGCAAGGACCCGATGATGGCGGGCGTGTCCAGGGGCCTGAGCGACACGGACATCGCAAACCTCGCCGCCTATTACGCCGCGCAGAGCTGTCAGGCCACCACGTAAGGGAAGGCGAAACCATGAAACGAGAAGCCGAACTCAGCGCTGGCGCGCGCGGCGCGCGTTCCTCGCGCAAGCTCGGCCGCGCCGCGACCTGCGCCGGCGCCGCGGCCGCGGGCGGCAGCCCTGGGCGCCATGCCGAGCGTCGCGGCGAAGAGCGGGCGCCGCTGCCGACCGGCGCCTCGTTCCCGACCACGGATTACGACTGGACCAAGCACCGCTGGGCGTTCGGCGTCGATGCCACGAAATGCATCGGCTGCCTGCGCTGCGTCGAGGCCTGCAAGCGCGAAAACGACGTTCCGCGCAACGCGCACCATTTCCGCACCTGGGTGGAGCGCTACGTCTATCTCGAGGGCGAGGAGAAGCGCGCGCATCGACAGCCAGCAGGACCCGGTGAACATCGAGGCCTCCGGCTCGGAGAAGCGAATATCGCTTCGCCAATCGCTACAAGGACGCGAAGGTCGAGAAGGCCTTCTTCGTGCCCAAGCTGTGCAACCACTGCACGCATCCGGCCTGCGTGCAGGTGTGCCCGATCGGCGCGACCTACAAGACCGAGGACGGCGTGGTGCTGATCGACCACGAGTATTGCATCGGCTGCCGGTACTGCGTGCAGGCCTGTCCCTACGGCGCGCGCTACTTCAACGAGGAAAAGGGCGTCTCGGACAAGTGCACCTGGTGCTATCACCGCATCACCAAGGGACTGCAGCCCGCCTGCGTCGAGGTCTGCCCGGTCGGCGCGCGCGTTTTCGGCGATCGCAAGGACAAGCAGAGCCCGATCAGCCTGTTCATCCGCAACAACCGCGTGCAGGTGCTCAGGCCCGAGATCCGGCAATGCGCCGAACGTCTTTTACGTCGGCATCGACAAGGAGGTGAACTATGGAACCGCTCATTCATTTCGCCCCGTACACCGGGCTGGGTCTATCCGAACGAGACGGTCTTCGAGTGGTCGGTGCTGATCGTCGTCTATCCCTATCTCACCGGGCTGGTGGCGGGCGCGTTCACGGTCTCGAGCCTGTACCAGGTGTTCGGCTTCCAGCGGCTGAAGCCGGTGGCGCACCTCGCGTTGCTGACCTCGCTGTGCTTCATGATCTTCGTGCCCATCGCCGCTGCTGCTGCACCTCGGCCATCCGGAGCGCGCGTTCAATGCGACGCATCACGCCGCATCTGACCTCGGCGATGGCGATGTTCGGCTATCTTCGCGAGCTTCTACGTCGTCCTGCTGATGCTCGAAGAGCTGGTTCGCGTACCGGCCCTTCATCGTCGAGCAGGCGCAGAAGCGGAACGGACCTGCTGGGCACGGTTCTATCGCGCTGCTGACGCTCGGCTCGTACGACCTGTCCGAGCATGCGATGCGCTACGACCGGAAGTGGATCTTCGCGCTGGCCGTCATCGGCATACCCGCGCGCGCACGGCCTGCACGGCTACGTCGGCTTCATGTACGGCTCGCTCAAGTCGCGCGAATGGTGGTCCTCCGACCTGATGCCGGTGATCTTCCTGTTCTCGGCGATCATCTCCGGCGTCTCGCTGCTGATCGTGCTCTACGTCGCCTCGTGCAGGCTGCGCAAGATCCCGGTCGATCTCGCGTGCCTGAAGGGCCTCGCCTACACGATCTGGGCGTTCATCATGGTCGCGCTGGTGCTGGAGGCGCTGGAATTCGCCAACATCGTCTACAAGGGCCGCGAGGGCGTCGACATGATCATGCAGTACGTCACCGGCCCGCTGCTCGTTCCCTACTTCATCCTGCAGTTCGCCATCGGCGCGATCACGCCGTTCCTCTGGCTGTCCTACATGATCTGGCGCGGCACCACCGGCAGGGCGCTGGTCGTGGGCGTCACCGTGAGCGCCTGCCTGGTGCTGTTCTCGGTGTTCATGATGCGCTGGAACGTGGTGATCGGCGGGCAGGAGATTTCCAAGACCGGCAAGGGACTGCTCACCTATCACATGCAGTTCTTCGGCCAGGAGGGCCTGCTCGTCGCGGCGCTTCTGCTGCTTGCGCCGCTCGCCATGCTGTTCGGCCTGACCCGGCTTCTTCCCGCCTTGGGAGCGAGCACGCGCGCATGAGCATTTGCTCCGGGCGTCGGCCATGCTTGCCGTGGGCGATGCGGCTGATGCGCGGCGTGCCCGCCCGGCGCGATGTCGGCGTCAGCCCATGTGAAGGTCCAGCGCCGGACCCGACGACGACCTGCGCGCCGTGTACGCGACGTCCGCTGGAAATCGCGGAAGGCGAGCGCATCGCGCAGGACGTCCTGCGCCCGTTGTCACGGCGCGAACGGCATCAGCGCGACCAAGGGCGTGCCGCATCTCGCCGGCCAGCGCGCCGCGTACCTCGACCTCGCAGTTGCGCGCATACCGCCATACGTCGCGCGTACAAGGCGCCATGACCGGCGCGGTGCGTTACCTGAGCGACGATGCGCTGGTCAAGGTGGCCGCCTACTATGCGAGCCTCGATCCGCCGCGGCCCGCGGCGGCGTCCGCCAAGGGCGCGCCGAAGCGCCGACCCGGTCGCAGGCCGGCAAGGCCGCAGCCGCCGCTTGCGCGCGGCTGCCACGGCGAAGTCGGCGTCAGCAAGACGCCCGGCATGCCCAGCCTGGTCGGGCTCGATCCGAAATACTTCGTCGCCGCCATGAAGGCCTACAAGAGCGGCCAGCGCAAGCACGACATGATGAAGTCGCTGCGTCGGCGCCCTGAGCGACGCGAGAGCACGAACAACATGGCGCTCTACTACGCGCTGCAGAAGCCGGCCACGGCGCAGACCCCGGCCCCCGGCGACGCGGCGGCGGGCAAGGCGGCGGCCGCTGCCTGCGCCGGCTGCCATGGCGACCTGGGCGTGAGCGGCAATCCCGCCACGCCGAGCCTCGCCGGCCAGGATGCCGAGTACGTCGTCGCCGCGCTGCGCGCCTACAAGGACGGCTCGCGCAAGGACGAGTCGATGAAAGGCCCGGCGGCGGCGCTCGACGAAAAGGCGATGCGCGAACCTCGCCGCGTATTACGCGGCGCAGCAGCCGCAGCCGCTCAACGTGCGCAGGCCGCTCACCACCGCGGAGTGGACGCGAGCGCTGCGACCGCTGCCACGGCCTCAACGGCAACAGCACCGACCCGCGTGATGCCGCGCCTCGCGGCGCAGCGCGCCGACTAGCTGGAAAAGGTGCTGCAGGCCTACCGCACCGGCGCGCGCAAGAGCACGGCGATGGCCGCCATGTCGGCGCTGATGAGCGAGCAGGATGTGAAGGAGCTCGCGGCGTACTATTCGCGCCAGACCGCACGCGCGGTCACCTACCTGGTGCTGCCGCCCGCGGGCAAGAAGCCCGAAAAGTGAAAAAGGAATCGAACGTGGATGACGCGCCACTGCACCGGCTTTACCGTCATTTCTCCGAGCTGCCTTACAGCCTGCGCGTCATGTACACGGCGACCCTGCTCATCCTCGGCACCGCCTACCTGTTCGCCGGGATCTACCTGTTTCACTCCTACTCCGGGAAAGACGGCAATCCCAACACGCTGTCCTACGACGACATCGTCATCGCCTACAGCGGCAGCGGCAAGGGGTCGCGCCTGGAAGCGGCGCTGCGTGGCTCCATGTCGGCCATGCTGCCGCGCGAAGAGCTCAGCTCGCTCGTCTCGTGGGTGCAGGAAGGCAGCGAGCGCGCCAAGTACGAGAAGGAGATCAAACCGGTGTTCGACGGGCGCTGCATGGCCTGCCACGACGGCAGCAACCCGCACCTGCCGAACCTGAACGGCTACGACAACGTGCGCAAGGTCACCGAACGCGACACCGGCACGGCGCTGTTCACGCTGGTGCGCGTCTCGCACATCCACTTCTTCGGGCTTACCTTCGTGTTCTTCATCCTGGGGAGCATCTTCAGCCATGCGTACGTGCGGCCGGTGTGGTTCAAGTGCACCGTGATCGGCTCCCCGTTCGTCGCCGTCACGCTGGATATCGGGTCGTGGTACTTCACCAAGCTGTACCACCCGTTCGCCTGGGTCGTGATGATTGGCGGCGGCCTCATGGGCCTGTGCGTTCGCCTACATGTGGGTCGTGTCCATGTATCAGATGTGGTTCTCCCGCCCACCCTCGGTCGTCGTGGACAGGCAGACAGGCGAGACGACCGATGTCGGCTGACCAAACCGTATCCGAGGCTCGCATGAAACGGCTCACGCTCACCATCGCATTGTCGGCGGCGCTGCTCGGTTGTCCGGACCAGGACCGCGGACCGGCAAAGCCCGCGCCTGAAAAGCAGGCAGCAGCGGACGTGGCCGCGGGCAAGGCCTTTGTAGAGCGCGATTGCAGGGGCTGCCACGCCCTGGACGGCAAAGGGGCCGCGCCCGCGATTCCGCATCTCGCGGCGCAGCGCGAGCGTTACCTGCTCGCGGCGCTCAAGGCCTACAAGGACGGAAAGCGGGTGCACGCCGCGCTCAGGGAGATCGCGAGCCACATGACCGATGCGGACGCGCGCAATTTGTCGGCGTATTTCGCCAGCCTGCCGCCGATCCAGGCGGTTGGCGCGAAGGATCCGGCATCCCCCTCCCCGTATGAGCACGGCAAGTCCCTCGCGAAAGCCTGCGCCAAGTGCCATGGCGATGACGGCAACAGCAAGATTGCAGGTACCCCGAACCTGGCGGGCCAGCAGCCCCACTACCTCGTCGTGGCGATCCAGGAATATCTGAAAAGGGAACGCAAGGCGGCGCCGATGCACGGCCTGCTGCCCGGCCTGACCAAGCTCGACATGGAGAGCCTGGCGCTCTATTTCGCCTCCCAGGCGCCCGGAGAGCGCGCCGCACCGTCCAGCGGAAGCCCGGCGGCAGGCGAACCGCTCAGCGCAGTTTGCGGCGGCTGCCACGGCTCCCACGGCGTGAGCACCGACACGTCGACCCCGAGCCTCGCGAGCCAGGATGCGCAATACCTCGCCGCCGCCATCAAGGCCTACCGCACGACGCGCAAGCGCGAAAGCATGCGGATTTACGTCACCGGACTGAGCGACAAGGACATCCAGAACCTCGCCGCCTTCTACAGCGTGCAGAAATCGCGCGCGGTGGAAAAAGGCCAGACGCTGGTCAAGGACCTCACCGACAAGTGCGAGCGCTGCCACGCATCCGAGGCGGAGATCCCCGGCATGGCAGTGCCCAAGATCCGGGGCCAGGACCGGGACTACCTGATCATGGCCCTGCGCGCGTATCGCGACGACCGGCGCGAAAGCTCGACCATGCACAAGATGAGCCTGCCCTACGGCGACGCCGTCATCGAGAGCATCGCCTCGTACTACGCGAGCCAGCCGGCGAGATAGCGGGCGGCCCGGGAGCGCGCCCCGCCAGCGCTTGGCCTAGGTCCTCATGGCCTTGGCCCCGAGCCTGCCCCAGGCTTCGATGCTCAGCCAGAGGAGCAGGCCGATCCCCAGGACCGGAACGACGACGGCGCAGACAACGCCGATCAAGACCACGGCAAGCATCGTCGGAATGGCCTTGAGAACGCTGCCTCCGGCAGGTGCAGCCGGACGCAGCGCTTCGGCCTTTTCAGGTTCCTGCTGCACCAGGCTTGCGAGCATGCCCAGCCCGACCACGGGAAAGATGACAATGTAGGCAAGGCCGATGAAGGGCGCCAGCAGGAACAGCACGACGCCCTTCAGGCGCGCTACCGGCTCGGAGGTTGCCTGCGCGGGCGAGACTTCGGCCACCGTTGTCTGGCGCTGCGACACGGCAACCGATTCCCGCGCTTGCAGCACACGGTCCACGGCAGCCGCGAGCCGCTCGGGCGACAGCGGCATGCGCAGGAACTCGGCGAAGCCGGCGGCAGCCGCGCCTTCCTGGGCGGCGCCGGGGCCCTCGGCGCGGAGGATGACGACGGGCAACCCCGGCCGGCGGGCTTGAATCTCCTCCGCCAGCTCCAGGCCGCTCATGCCCCGCATCACCAGGTCGGTGAATACTGCGTCGTAGGCTCCGCGGTCCAGCTGCCAAAGAGCATCTTCGCCGCTCGACGCCGTGACGACAGCACACGCCTTGCCGGACAATACCTGCTCGAAACTCTTGCGCACCGCGGGGTCGTTGTCGACCAGCAGAATCCTGCGCGCGCTAGGCACCGTTTACTCCCGAGAACATGCCGATCAGCACGAACACCAGCAGCAGCAGGCCGAACGCGATCAGCGTGAAGCCCAGTATCTTCGATCCCAGGGTCATCGGTTCGGACGGCGCGTCGACCAGGTATTTTTCGAGCTCCCCGGCTGCGACCAGCCGGTTGTATTCCACCGTGTGCTCGTGCCTGAATTCTTCCAGCGGCATCGAGCCGGTGAACATCACCACATCCAGCGGGAACTTGTCCGGCCGGAAATGGTTGTTGAAGAAATGCACCGTGAACAGGAACAGCGCCGCCAGCAGCGCTTCCTCGCCGTGGAAGATCGTGGCCACGTTGAACGCCCAGCCGGGCAGGAACGTCGCGGTGACGTTCGGAACCACAGCATGACACCGGTCGCGCCGATGATGGTCACGCCCCAGAACGGCGCCCAGTAGTCGAACTTCTCCCAGTACGTCCAGCGATCGAACACCGGCCGCGGCCCCAGGCCGAAGAACCATTTGAACATGGCGACGATGTCCCACAGATCCTGCCAGCGCGGAACCAGGGAGTTGGGTCCGAACCAGTCGAAGCGTCCTCCAGTTGCGGCCGATGCGCATCACGAAGTAGATCAGTTGCACGAAGAATACGGTCGCAAACAGCACCGCGAAGGTCCGGTGAATCACGGCCGCGACTTTGGGGCCGCCCAGCCAGTGCATCACCACCGGCGCCCAGGCCGTGTCTGCGTACAACACCGACATGCCGGTCAGGGTCAGTATCATCAGGCTCAGCGCGAAAGTCAGGTGGGCGATGCGCCAGATCGAGCGGGAAGCGCTGGTAGTGCTTGCCCTTGACTTGCCCTCGAGCAATTCATCGGTCTTCACGTGCGGCCGCGACTTGCGCTCCTTGCGCTCCTTGTATTCGCGGTAGAACCACAGGGCGGTATGCGTCCAGAAGAAGGCAAAGGTGCCGGCGAGCAGTTGCAGCATGAACTTGGACGCGATCCAGATATAGGGATAGCGGGCGAAATCATGGGACGTGCCGTGGGGCTCGAACGTGGTGAAGCCCTTGGTCGCCTCGCGTGTGGCATTTCTGGCAGGTCTTGAGGCGGTTGTCCGGATGCATGGTCGACTTTCGGATCGCTCACCCGCTGGATGCCGTGGCTGCCGTGGCAGTCAAAACACTTGGCCGTGTGGGCGTAGCCCAGCGTGTTCACCTGTCCGTGGTAGGTTTCGGTGTAGGTCTTCAGGCTTTCGGCGTGGCAGCCGCCGCAGTTCCTGGTGATCGCCAGCTTGGTCGAGTCCTTCGCCGGATCTTCGACGTCGTGGGTGGTATGGCAATCCGAGCAGATCGCCGCCACCGCGTTCTTGTCGTTCAGCACTGCCTTGCCGTGCACCGACGTCGCGTACTGCTCGCGTTCCTTGGCGTGGCACTTGCCGCACGCGTTCGGAACGCTCAGCCGCCACTCCGCGCGTTCGGCGCTGCCTTTGGGGTAGATGTAGTGCGGCGCGTGGCAGTTGTAGCAGGTTGCGTTGGTGCGCGACTGGTCTTCCCGGTTCGGCCGCGCGTGGATGGATTTCATGTAGTGGTCGATCTGCTGCACCACCACCCCGAGCCTCGCGTTCTCCTGGGTCTTGTTCTCCGGCTTGGCGGCGTCCCACAGGGCTTCGTGGCAGCTGACGCAACTGACCTTGTGCGTCACGCCGGTCTTGTGCGGAATTTCGGTGATGTCGGTGTGGCACTCGACGCAAAGCCGCTTGCCGTGCACGCTCTTTCCGAACTTGTCCTTGATCACGTGCAGCGGGCGCATTTGCCCGTCCGCGCCGGGGGCCGCAAACCCTGCGTTGCCGTGACAGCCCAGGCAGGTTTCGTTGTCGA
Organism: uncultured beta proteobacterium; assembly: GCA_963782655.1. Taxonomy (GTDB): domain Bacteria; phylum Pseudomonadota; class Gammaproteobacteria; order Burkholderiales; family SG8-39; genus JAABQT01. The sequence continues at coordinate 28,322 of CAWALA010000007.1, forward strand.
GCCTGCCCGGGGTGGCCGCATCCGCGGCATGGGCTTGCGCCTGCCACAGCAGGGACGCGCCGGCGAGGCACAGGGCCGCCGCCATCAACCACGTCGCGACTGTTGAAGAACGCATCCTGATCGTCACCCTTCAGGATACCAAACTAACACGCCGCCGCTCGATTTGACATGCGTCAACCCGCGTCGCGAGGCGGCGCGCCAGCCGGTGCGTCCTCGACTTCCTCGTAGCCGGTGATCATCGCCTTGAAGTGCGCCGAAGGCGTGTGGCCCAGGCTCGCGAGGTAGGGGTGGATGAAGAGGAAGGCGGTGAAGAAGATGAACAGCAGCACGTGCACTGTGTCCACTACGCGCACGCCGCCGAAGAGCTCCACTGCGCCGGCGAAGCGCTTGAGGTCCCAGAGCAGGACGCCAGTGACGAATTGCAGCGGCACCAGCAGCTGCATGATGACCTGGTAGGTCATGCTCTGCAGCGCGTTGAACTTGTGGTACGCGCTCAGGTGGTGCGGGTTGGGATCGCCCTTGAAGATGCCGTAGCCGTAGTACTGCGCCTGGCGGAAGCTGTCCCGGAAGTGCTTCAACGGGCTCAGTTCGGGGTGGTAGACGCGGATCTTGTCGGTGAACAGGTAAAACCCCAGCCAGAGGAAGAAATTGCCGATCAGCAGCCAGCCAACCGCGTTGTGCACGCCGACGGCCGCCTTGAAGGACATCAGGCCGATCAGATCGACATAGCGGATCTGGATCCCCGTCAGGATCAGCGCGATGAAACCAAAGGCGTTGGTCCAGTGCCAGATTCTCACCGGAAGCGGGTGGACGTAGATCCTCTGCATGTCAGGCATCCTCCTCAGGCACGAGTCTTCCTCAACAGCCAGCGCACCGCCAGGTGGCCGAGCGGAAAGCCGACGCCGGCGAGCAGCGCGAGTACGAACAGCACGTCCAGCAGCGTGTTGCGGGTGCCGCCGATGGCGTAGAACTCCGGCAGGGACGCCACCGCGGAGGCGGAACTGAGGACCTCGGGTTTTGCCACGTGGCGCAGCGGCCGGCCGTCCGGCCCGGCGACCGAGATGGTGACATTGCGGAAAGGTTCGGCGCCTTCGCGATGGCAGCTGTCGCAGGCTTTGATCGCGCCGGCCTTGTCCGACAGCCGGTGCGCTTCGACGTTGCTGCGCAGCTCGATTCGGCCGCGAAACGCTTTCGCTGCCGCGGTGCCCTCGGGGTTGATCTTCCTGAGCAGATTGGCCAGCTCGCGCGCATCGAGCCCGTTGCCGTCCGCATCCACCGAGCCGGCCAGCTTCTCGAACCACGGCTCGCCCGCCTTTTCCGCAACCCAGGCCTTCGCCGCCGCGTCGTAGAGCCGCAGGTCGACCATGCGCAGCGCCGCCGGTGCGTGGCAGGCCGCGCACGACACCACTTCATGGTGCTGCGCGGCGTTCGGCAGCCACTGCTGGTGGGCGGCGAGCGCCGGCGGCATGGCAGCCGACACAGGTCTGATAGGCCGTCTTCGGCGTTACTGCATGCGCGCTGTGGCAGCCGGTGCAGGTCGGCGCGAGCGCGCTGCCTTCGCGAATGCGCCTCGCGTGCACGCTACCCTCATGCTGCTTGAACGCGTCCTCGTGGCACTGCTGGCAGACCGCAGCCTTGGCGAGCGCATAGGCGCGCACCGAATCGAAGGCCTTGCCCGCTGCGGGATGTGCCTTGGGATCTACTTCAGAATGACAGGCGGAGCAGCCGAGGGGCGCGTGCACCGACGCTTCGAATGCCGGGCCCTCGACGCGCAGCGGCAGCGACTCGCCCGTTGCGAAGGTCTTCGACAACCCTTCCTGACCATGGCAGCCGAGGCAGGCGCTGTCCCCCTCGGAAAGCGCGCCCGCCGCCGGGGTCGCGCACATCACGCCCGCGGCAAGCGACGCAGCAGCAATCCAGGCTCCAGGCACGCAATTCGCCGACCGCGAGAGGCGCATCCCCGGAGCGGCGGAATCAGTAGGTGCGGTGCTCGAACTTCGCTTCGACCGGCCGCGCAGCGCCGGGCTTTTGGATCCGCACGGTGACCACGTAGGTGCTCTTCGCGCGCATCCTGAAGTAATTCCCGTAGCTCGGGGTGTTGTTGATCACCATCGGCTCGAGCGTTTTCGATACGCCGCTGCCGCCGGGCTCCTGAGGCTCATGTCCACCTTCGCGTCACCGATCAGCGCCTTGGTCGCGTCGTCAGCCAGCGAAACGTTGACGTGGTAATAGCCGCTGCCGCTCGGCACCCCGCCGTGCATCGACCGTTCCACCGATCCTTCCGGAAAGGCGCGCATGGTTTCTGCCGGCGCGAAACCCAGGTACACATTGATCCCGTCGACCGACTTGTACGGGGCGGCAGGTGGCGCGGCCCGCGCCGGCGCGTCCTTCTTCGCCGCGGCGACCGGATTGACCATGTAGATGACCGCGCTGCGCACTTCGGCGTCGGTCAGGTCGGCCCGCGCGCCGCGCGGCGGCATGCCGCCATGCCCGTGGATCGCTGCCCGTACCGCGTTGTCGAGGCCGTCCTTGAGCCGCGGGGTCCAGGCCTCGCGATCGCCGATCCTGGGCGCGCCGCCAACCCCCTTCTGGTGGCACTTCGCGCACTGCTCCTTGACGATCTGCGGGCCGCTGCGCTCGGCGGCCAGAGCCGCCAGGTCGCGGGCTCGGCCCAGCGGCCGCCCGAGCGGTTGACCATGTAGACGATCGCGCGGCTGATCTCGAGGTCGGTGAGATCCGGACTTCCGCCATGCGCCGGCATCGCGCGGATGCCCTTGAGCGCGCTCTGCGTAAGACTGCTCAGGCCCAGCGCAACGCGGCCGCTCCAGGCCTTCTTGTCGCCGATCTTCGGCGCACCCTGCTTACCCGTGGCATGACAACTCGCGCAGGTCGCTTCGACCACTTCCTTGCCGCTGCGCTCGCCCGCCTGGGCAGCACTGGACGTCAGCGGCGCCACGCCCGCCGCCATCGCCAGAAGAATCGTCAACATCAGCTTGTGGCTCAAGCGCAATCTCCCGCCGTAAATGGTACTGATTCCCGTTTCCGGCAACGCGATCTACTGCGCGAGCACGTAGCCGACCGCCGCCTTCAGCTCGGCGTCGGAAGCGGCGACCTTCGGATGCCCCTTGCCGTCCTTGATCTTGGCGACCAGTTTGCCTTCGGCACTTCGCGTCGCCCTTGTACTTGGCGGCGACATCCTTGTAGGCCGGACCCACCTTCTTCTTGGCGATTTCATGGCAGTTCAGGCAGCCTTTCGCTTTGACGACGTCGGCGCCCGATTGCGCATTCACGCCACCCGCGATCAGGGTACCCGCCGCGGCTACGACCATCAGCAATTGCCTTCATTGCAGTCTCCTTTAGATTGTCCATGCGCGGAATATCACATAAGACCGTTACCGCGCCTCCCGCGGTCCGTATTCTATCCAGCGTCAGCCCAAGCGTCTCGCGGAACCCGCGCCACCGTGCCGCGCCCGCCTCGACGCACGGAAGTCAACGCTCGGACCTCAACACAGGTTGACATCATAGCCTGCGCCGCAGGCGCTAGGCCTCCAGGGCGATCTGCCGCCGCAGGCTGCGGAAGCGCTCCTCGGGCTTGTCCCCGAACAGCGGATCCCGCACGCTGGGCACGGCCGCCTGCACCGCGGCCCAGTCTTCCGGCCCCAGCGCGCGCGCGGCGTGCGCGATTACGTCCTCCTCCTCCTTGGCGATGTGGTTGCTGTAGTAGACGAGGTAGGTCGCGGCCGCCATTTCGACTTCGGCGCGCGGGATCACCGCGTCGCCGAGGATCTCGGTGAGAAGCTCCCTCAGCGCCTCGCCCGCGTTCGCGATGACGCGGTGCTCCTGCTTCAGGCGCTCCAGCGGCAGCTGCAGCTCCGGCGCCTTCTGCGCGAGCCGTGCGAAGGCCACGTCCTCGCGCGGGTGGTGCACGCGGTCGGAGTACTCGCGCAGGTAGGAGACGATGTCCAGCATCAGCTCGTAGTTCGGGCGCTCGCCGCCGTGGAAGACGTCGAGCTGCCTTCTGCAGCAGGGCGAGGAGCCGGCGGAAGTAGTCGTGCTCGTCGTGCCACGCTTTGACAGGGTCCATGGCGAATTCTGGCGCCCGCCCCGGCACCTCCCTTGAGCCATATCAAACCCGGCCCGGCCCACTCGGAGTGGTCCCGTTTGACCTGGATCAAATGCAAGCGACGGTCATCACTGCCTGTTGACCTGCGTCAATCCGCCCCTCGCGACTCGCGGGATCATTGTCCCGATGCAACAGGCATACCGCGCAAACATCCAGGTGGCAATCGGCCCGGCGAGGGATCGCAAGCTGCTCGAGGGTGTGATTTCGAAGCTGCCGGCTTTCCGACAGCTCTCGAGCATGGGCCTCGATATGCTCGCGAAGCACTCGCAACTGCGTGAGTTGCGCCGCGGAGCAGTAATCGCCGCGCGCGGCGCGCCCCTTGCGGGCGTGATCGCATTGGCGTACGGCTCGGCCAAGCTCTCGCTGCGCCGCGCAAACGGCGAGGAGAAGGTGGTGCGGCTGCTCGGGGCCGGCGAGAGCTTCGGTCTCGCCGCGGCAATCCTGGATAAGCCCTGCCCGGTCGATCTCGTCGCCCTGCAGAACTGCCTGGTGGTTACGATTCCACCTGGGCCGGTGCTGCGCCTCATGGAGCAGGACATCGGCTTCGCGCGCGCGGTTGCGCGCGCGATGGCCGAGCGCATGCTCGAGCTGGTAGCCGAGCTCGAGTCGAGCCTGCAGCAGACCAGCCTGCAGCGCCTTGCGTGCTTCCTGGATTCGCTCGCCGAGCCGAACGGGGAGCCCGGCGCCTGGCTCGTGCGCTTGCCCGCCACCAAGACCACGGTGGCGGCCCGCCTCGGCATCAAGAAGGAAACGCTGTCGCGCATGCTGCGCGAGCTCGCGACGCGCGGTGTGATCACGGTCGCCGGTCCCGAGATCGCGATCCTGGATCGCCAGGGACTGGCACTGCTTTCCGGAAACTCCCCCTAGCTCAAATCTGGTGCAACCCGCGCTGCGTGAGCAGCAGCCGGTGCTTGTCCGCCTTGCGCAGCGCGCTCGCCACCTGGTGCCCCTCGAGCATGGTCGAGAGCTTCGACGGCGCGTAGTGCTCGAGCACAGTGCGACTGACCTTGAGCAGATGCAGCGGCTCGCGTGGCTTCTTCAGCATGAAGGTCTGCGCCTCGCGGTCGTCGTCCCAGCTCTCGGCCAGCGCCCAGTCTGGAAACACTTGATGCAGGTACCTGCGCACGGCGTCCAGACGTTCTTTGGCGACTCTGGCCATTTCCCCCCCACGACGAGATTGGCGCCCGCGTGAAATTTACCGCGAATCCGCGCGCGTGGGGTATCTGGAAAACTGTCAGCAGAATCCCGCAAGCTGACAATCAATTCAGGTCCAGTGCGTGCTGCTTGAGTGCGGAGAGCGGCACGAATTCCAGCACGCTCTCGTGGGTGGCCTCGAGCACCACCTGCGGCGCCGCACGCGCTCGCCAGGCCTCCACCCACCGCAATACATGGAGGCACCAGCGGTCGCCGGACTGCAGGCCACGAAAGCGCATCTCGGGCCGCGGCGTGGAGAGGTCGTTGCCTTTCGCCATGCTGAACTCGAGGAATTCCTCCGTCACCTTGACGCACACCAGGTGCGCCACGCCGTCCGCGCCGTGCGTGGCGCAGCTGCCGTCGCGGAAATAGCCGGTAAGCGGCGCGAAGCTGCAGGCCATCAGTTCGCCGCCCAGCACGTTCTTTTCCTGGTTCATGGTGCGTGTGCAGCAATATACGATGTTTGACGCAAGTCAATCTGCATCCGCGCGCCTGGGATAAAAGTAACCATGTTCCAGGTGCGCATCCACGGCCGCGGCGGCCAGGGCGTGGTGACGGCCGCCGAAATGCTGTCGGTCGCCGCGTTCCGCGAAGGCCGCCACGCGCAGGCGTTCCCCAGCTTCGGCTCGGAGCGCACCGGCGCGCCGGTGGTGGCCTTCTGCCGCATCGACGACCAGGAGATCCGCCTGCGCGAGCCGATCCTGCGAGCCCGACGCGCTGATCATCCAGGACCCGACGCTGCTGCACCAGGTGGACGTGTTCGGCGGCCTGGCGCGCGACGGCTACATCCTGATCAACACCTCGCGCACGCTTCGACGAGCTCGGCCTGGGCGAGTTCGTGCGCAGCCTGCGCGCCGAGCGCCTGTGCACCGTGCCGGCGACCGAGCTCGCGCTGAAGCACGTCGGCCGGCCGGTGCCGAACGCCGCGCTGCTCGGCGGCTTCGCCGCGGTGTCCGGGCGGATCTCGCTCGATTCGGTGGCGGCGGCGATCCGCGACAAGTTCACGGGCGAGGTCGCCGAGGGCAACGTCGCCGCCGCCCGCGCCGCCTACGAGCACGTGCGCAGCGAAATGCGCGAGGCGAGCCATGCTCAAGCAGATTGAAGGCTCGCACGCGGTCGCCGAAGCGGTCGCGCTGTGCCGGCCGGAGGTGATCTGCGCCTACCCGATCTCGCCGCAGACGCACATCGTCGAGGGGCTGGGCGAGATGGTGAAGTCCGGCGCGCTCGCGCGCTGCGAGTTCATCAACGTCGAGTCCGAGTTCGCCGCGATGTCGGTGGCGATCGGCGCCTCGGCCGCCGGCGCGCGCGCCTACACGGCGACCGCGAGCCAGGGCCTGCTGTTCATGGCCGAAGCGGTGTTCAACGCCTCGGGCCTCGGCCTGCCGATCGTGATGACGGTGGCCAACCGCGCGATCGGCGCGCCGATCAACATCTGGAACGACCACACCGACGCGATGAGCCAGCGCGACTGCGGCTGGATCCAGCTGTTCGCCGAAGACAACCAGGAGGCGCTCGACCTGCACATCCAGGCGTTCCGCCTCGGCGAGGAGCTGTCGCTGCCGGTGATGGTGTGCATGGACGGCTTCATCCTGACGCATGCCTACGAGCGCGTCGACGTGCCGACGCAGGAGCAGGTGGACGCCTACCTGCCGCCGCTACGAGCCGCGCCAGGTGCTCGATCCGGCCGAGCCGGTGTCGATCGGCGCGATGGTCGGCCCGGAAGCCTTCACGGAGGTGCGCTACCTCGCGCACGCCAAGCAGATGCAGGCGCTCGAGCTGATCCCCGGCTGGGCCGAGGAGTTCCGCCGCGCCTTCGGGCGCGACACCGGCGGCCTGCTGCACAGCTACCGCACCGAGGACGCCGACACCGTCGTCGTCGCGCTCGGCTCGGTGCTCGGCACGATCAAGGACACGGTGGACGAGATGCGCGCGCGACGGCGTGAAGATCGGCGTGCTCGGCATCACCTGCTTCCGGCCCTGGCCGCATCGCCGCGGTGCGCGCGGCGCTGGCGCAGCGCCAAGCGCGTCGTGGTGCTCGAGAAGAGCCTCGCGGTCGGCCTCGGCGGCATCGTCTCCGCGCAACGTGCGCACCTCGCTTCGCCGGGCAGCCCGACGCCGTGCATACGCGTGATCGCCGGCCTCGGCGGGCGCGCGATCACGCGCGCCTCGCTGCACAAGCGTGTTCGGCGACGCGATCGCCGGCAAGCTCGAGCCGCTGACCTTCCTCGACCTCGACCGCGGCGCTCGTCGAGCGGGTGCTCGCGCGCGAGCGCGAGCAGCGCCGCTCCGGGCCGATCGCCGAGGACATCCTGCGCGACATCGGCGCGGTCGCCGCGCGCATCGGGTGAGGGGCCCGCCATGTCGTTCCAGCCGGTCAAGTTCTACCAGACGGGCACCTTCACCGTCGGCAACCGCCTGCTGGCCGCCGAGCGAGCGCTCGGTGCAGGCGAACATGCGGCGCACCAACTCGCTCAATTCCGGGCACCGCGCCTGCCAGGGCTGCGGCGAGGCGCTCGGCGCGCGCTACGCGATCGACGCCGCGATGGACGCCACCGGCAACCAGCTGATCGCCGCCAACGCGACCGGCTGCCTGGAAGTGTTCTCGACGCCCTATCCGGAGACCTCGTGGCAGATCCCGTGGATCCACTCGCTGTTCGGCAACGCCGCGGCGGTGGCCACCGGCATCGCCGCCGCGATGCGCGTCAAGGGCCGCAGCGACGTGCGCGTCGTCGCGCAGGGCGGCGACGGCGGCACCACCGACATCGGCTTCGGCTGCCTGTCGGGCATGTTCGAGCGCAACGACGACGTGCTCTACATCTGCTACGACAACGAGGCCTACATGAACACCGGCGTGCAGCGCTCCTCGGCGACGCCGCCGGCGGCGCGCACCGCCACCACCATGGCCGTCGGCGCGGAGCCCGGCAACGTCTTCGGCCAGGGCAAGAACCTGCCGGCGATCGCCATGGCGCACGGCATCCCGTACGTCGCCACCGCGACCGTCGCCGAGCTGCACGACCTCGAAGCCAAGGTGCAGGCGCGCCATGGAGTTCCGCGGCGCGCGCTACATCCACATCTTCGTGCCCTGCCCGCTCGGCTGGGGCCACGCCTCGCACGACACGATCCGCATCGCGCGCCTGGCCAAGGAGACCGGCCTCTTCCCGGTGTTCGAGGCCGAGCACGGCGAGGTGACGCAGCGTCTCGAAGATCCGCAGGCAGCTGCCGGTCGAGGAGTACCTGCAAGCCGCAGAAGCGCTTCGCGCACCTGTTCGGCCAGGCAGCCGCGCACGACGGTGATCGCGCGGATCCAGGCGATCGCCGACCGCAACATCCGCACGTACGGCCTGCTCGAGACGAGGAGCGCGTCGATGATGCGCAAGCCCTTCGCCATCACGCTCGACCCCGGCTCGAGCCTCGCCAACCACACCGGCACCTGGCGCACCGAGCGCCCGGTGTACGTCGACCGCCTGCCGCCGTGCAACCACGCCTGCCCCGCCGGCGAGAACATCCAGGGCTGGCTGTACCACGCCGAGTCGGGCGACTACGAGGCGGCCTGGCGCCAGCTGATCGAGGACAACCCGTTGCCCGCGGTCATGGGCCGCGTCTGCTACCACCCCTGCGAGACGCTCGTGCAACCGCGCCAGCCTCGATTCGCGCGGTCGGCATCAATTCGGTCGAGCGCTTCCTCGGCGACGAGGCGATCCGGCGCGGCTGGAAGTTCGAGCCGCCGCCGGCGAGCTCCGGCAAGCGCGTGCTGGTCGTCGGCGCCGGGCCCTCGGGCCTGTCGGCCGCCTATCACCTCGCGCGCCTCGGGCACGCGGTCGACGATCCACGACGCCGGCCCGGTCGCGGGCGGCATGATGCGCTTCGGCATCCCGAAGTACCGCCTGCCGCGCGACGTGCTCGACGCCGAGGTGCAGCGCATCGTCGACCTCGGCGTCGAGCTGCGAGCTCAACGCCAAGGTCGACGAACATCCTCGAGACGATGCAGCGCGGGCGCGTTCGACGCCGCCTTCCTCGCGGTCGGCGCGCACATCGCCAAGCGCGCCTACATCCCCGCCGGCAGCGCGGCGAAGATCCTCGACGCAGTCTCGGTGCTGCGCTCGATGGAGGGCGAGGACAGCAGCCGCTGCTCGGCCGGCGCGTGGTGGTCTACGGCGGCGGCAACACCGCGATCGACGTCGCGCGCACCGCCAAGCGCCTCGGCGCGAGCGAGGCGATCATCGTCTACCGGCGCACGCGCGAGCAGGATGCCGGCGCACGACTTCGAGGTCGAGGAGGCGCTGCAGGAAGGCGTGATGATCAAGTGGCTCTCGACCATCAAGCAGGCCGGCGACGTCCTCGATCACGGTGGAGAAGATGGTGCTCGACGAGAAGGGCTTTCCGCAGCCGACCGGCGAGTTCGAGACGCTCGCAGGCCGACTCGCTGGTGCTCGCGCTCGGCCAGGACGTGGACCTGTCGCTGCTCGACGGCGTGCCGGGCCTCGAGATCGCGCGACGGCGTCGTGAAGGTCGGCGCCGACATGATGACCGGCCACGCCGGCATCTTCGCCGGCGGCGACATGGTGCCCGCCGAGCGCACCGTGACCGTCGCCGTCGGCCACGGCAAGAAGGCCGCGCGCCACATCGACGCCTGGCTGCGCGGCGCAGAGCTACGCGGCGCCGCCCAAGCACGAGCCGGCGACCTTCGAGCAAGCTCAACACCTGGTACTACTCGGACGCGCCGAAGACGCGTGCGCCCGGTGCTCGACATCGTGCGCCGCCAGTCCACCTTCGACGAGGTGTAGGGCGGGCTCGACGAATCCACCGCGCTGTACGAGGCGCGGCGCTGCCTGTCCTGCGGCAACTGCTTCGAGTGCGACAACTGCTACGGCGTGTGCCCGGACAACGCGGTGATCAAGCTCGGGCCGGGCAAGCGCTTCCAGTTCAACTACGACTACTGCAAGGGCTGCGGCATCTGCGTCGCGGAGTGCCCCTGCGGCGCGATCAAGATGGTGCCGGAGGAGATATGAAAGACGGATCGGCTGCCAGGCGCGGCGGCATGTCGATGCTGCGCGACCCGCTGCTCAACAAGGGCACCGCGTTCACGCGAGAAGGAGCGCGCCAGGCTCGGCCTGCGCGGGCTGCTGCCGCCGCACGTGCATACCCAGGCGGAGCAGATGCAGCGCAGCCTCGCGCACCTGCGCAGCCTGCCGAGCCCGCTCGAGAAATTCATCAACCTGAACGCGCTGCACGACCGCAACGAGGCGCTGTTCTTCCGCGTCGTCGCCGAGCATCCCGACGAGATCATGCCGCTCATCTACACGCCGACCGTCGGCCTCGCCTGCCAGCAGTTCGGCCACATCTTCCAGCGGCCGCGCGGCTTGTTCATCAGCGCCAAGGACCGCGGCCAGATCGCGAAAGTGCTGCGCAACTGGCCGCAGCGCGACATCGGCATCATCGTGGTCACCGACGGCGAGCGCATCCTCGGACTGGGCGACCTCGGCGCCAACGGCATGGGCATCCCGGTCGGCAAGCTCTCGCTGTATACCGGGTGCGCCGGCGTGCATCCGCGGCGCTGCCTGCCCGTGATGCTCGACGTCGGCACGGACAACGAGGCCCTGCGCAACGACCCGTTCTACATCGGCCTGCGGCAGAAGCGCCTGCGCGGCGCGCGCTACGACGCGCTGCGTCGAGGAATTCGTCGCGGCGGTGCAGAAGGTGTTTCCCGGCGCGCTGATCCAGTTCGAGGATTTCGCCAACACCAATGCGTTCCGCCTGCTGCAGCGCTACCGCGACCGCATCTGCACCTTCAACGACGACATCCAGGGCACCGCGGCGGTCGTGCTGGCCGGCCTGGTGTCCGCGCTGCGCATCACGGGCGGCGCAGCTCGGGGACCAGCGCATCCTGTGCCTGGGCGCGGGCGAGGCGGCGACCGGGATCTGCGACCTGGTGGTCTCCGCGCTGAGCGCGAGGGCCTGGCCGCGGACGAGGCACGGCGCCGCTGCTGGCTGTTCGATTCGCGCGGGCCTGGTGGTCGCGAGCCGCACCGACCTCGCCGGCCACAAGCGGCCCTACGCGCACGCGCACGCCGGCATCGCCGATTTCGCCGCCGCGGTGGAGGCGCTCAAGCCCACCGCGATCATCGGCGTGGCGGCGGTCGGCGGCACCTTCACCCAGGCGGTCATCGAGGCGATGGCGCGCCACAACCAGCGGCCGATCGTGTTCGCGCTGTCGAACCCGACCTCGCAAGGCGGAATGCACCGCCGAGCAGGCGTACCGCTGGTCCGGCGGCCGGGCGCTGTTCGCCTGCGGCAGCCCGTTCGACCCGGTGACGCTCGACGGCCGCGTGTTCGTGCCGCGCCAGGGCAACAACTCCTACATCTTCCCGGGCGTCGGCCTGGGCGTGATCGCGAGCCGCTCGCGGCGCGTCACCGACGAGATGTTCCTCGCCGCGGCGCGCACGCTCGCCCGCCAGACGACGAAAGCGGATCTCGAGCAGGGCAGCCTCTACCCCGCGCTGTCGCGCATCCGCGACGTTTCCGCGCACATCGCCGCCGCCGTGGCCGAGGTCGCCTACGTGCGCGCGCCTCACCGCGCAGCGCAAGCCGGCGAACCTCCTCGCCTACATCCGCTCGCAGATGTACGACCCGACCTATCCGCGCTACGCCTAGACCGCCTGGCGCTCGATGAAGCGCTTGACCGCTGCGGCGTCCGGCTCGATGAGCTCGAAGCGCTGCGGCAGCTTCTCCAGGTTCTCGAACCCGTGCGGCCGCTCCGGCTCGCGCCCGAGCGCCTCGCGGATGGTCGCGGCGAACTTGACCGGCAGCGCGGTCTCCAGGCAGATCAGCGGCACGCCGGGCGCGCCGGTGCTCGAGCCCCACCTTCACGCCGTCGGCGGTGTGCGGATCGATGGTGACGCCGTATTTCGCGTGCACCATGCGGATCGTCGCGAGGCGATCGGCGTGCGTGCTGCAGGCCCGAGACGAAACCCGCGCCCGGGCGCGCAGCGCGGAACTCGCCGGCCGTCATCCAGTCTGCGCCCACAGCGCGCGCACGCGCGCGCCGTCGCGTCCCGACGAGGTCGAACACGTAGCGCTCGAAATTGGACGCCTTGGAGATGTCCATCGACGGGCTGGAGGTCGCCTGCGCCGCGCGCCGCACGCGGTAGCGCCCGGTGCGGAAGAACTCGTCCAGCACGTCGTTCTCGTTGGTGGCGAGGATCAGCCGCTCGATCGGCAGCCCCATCGCGCGCGCGACGTAGCCGGCGAAGATGTTGCCGAAGTTGCCCGAGGGCACCGCGAAGGCGACCTGCTCGGCGTCGCTGCGCGTCGCGCGCGAAGTAGCCCTTGAAGTAGTACACGACCTGCGCCGCGACGCGCGCCCAGTTGATCGAGTTCACCGCGCCGATGCGGTGGCGCGCCTTGAAGGCGGCATCGGCGTTCACCTGCTTGACGAGGTCCTGGCAGTCGTCGAACATGCCCCGCACCGCGAGGTTGTGGATGTTCGCGTCCTGCAGCGCGTACATCTGCGCCGCGCTGGAACGCGCTCATGCGGCCGTGCGGCGAGAGCATGAACACCTCGATGCGCTCGCGCCCGCGCATCGCGTGCTCGGCGGCCGAGCCGGTGTCGCCGGAGGTCGCGCCGAGGATGTTGAGCGTCTGTCCGCGCGCGTCGCAGCACCTGCTCGAACAGTTGCCCGAGCAGCTGCATCGCGATGTCCTTGAAGGCGAGCGTCGGCCCGTTGCGAGAGGCCGAGCAGGTGCAGGCCCGGCTCGAGCGTCTTCAGCGGGCGTGATGTCGTCGCTGCCGAAGACGGCGCGGGTGTAGGTGCGCGCGACGAGCGCCTCGAGCCCGGGCACGTCGTCCATGAAGCGCGCAGGATCTCGTACGGCGAGCTCGCGGATAGCCCAGCCCGCGCCAGCGCGGCGAGGTCGGCCTGCGGGATAGCGCTCGGGCACGTACAGCCCGCCGTCGGGCGCGAGGCCTTCCAGCAGGATGTCGGAGAAGCGCTGCGGCTCGCCGCCGCCGCGGGTGCTGACGTAGCGCAAGCGGCTACGGCTTGCCGCTCTGCTTCTGCAGCTCGTTGAACTGCCGGATCTGCTCCGGGGTCGGCTTCGCGTGCGGCTTCTGCGGCGGCGGCGCCTTCTGCGCTTTCTGGCGCCTTCTGCGCTCTTCTGCGGCAGCTTCGGCTCCTCCGGCGCCGGCGCCTGCGCCCAGGGCAAGCGACGCGATCATCGCCAGCGCGAGCGCGAGCGCCCTTCTCACAGCAGCTCCTCCAGCCGGATGCGCGTCACCTTGCCCACCACGGTGGGCAGGCGCTCGATGCGCGCGATGGCCGCGTTGACGTTCTTCTCGAGCGCGCGGTGCGTGAGCATGACGATGTCCACCTGCTTCTCGCCCTCGCCCGGCTCCTTCTGCACCATGGCGTCGATCGAGATGCGCGAGTCGGCGAGGATGCGCGTGATGTCGGCGAGCACGCCGGGCCGGTCGAGCACGCGCATGCGCAGGTAGTAGGAGGTCTCCACCTCGCCCATCGGCAGGATCGGCGACGTCCGAGAGCTGGTCGGGCTGGAACGCGAGGTGCGGCACGCGGTGCTCCGGGTCGGCGGTGATGCAGGCGCGTCACGTCGACCAGATCCGCCACCACCGCGCTCGCCGTGGGCTGGCGCCCGCGCCGGCGCCGTAGTACAGCGTCGCGCCGACCGCATCGCCCTTCACCAGGATGGCGTTCATCACGCCCTCGACGTTGGCGATCAGGCGCCGCGCCGGGAATCAGCGTCGGGTGCACGCGCAGCTCGATGCCCTTGCTCGCGCGGCGCGTGATGCCGAGCAGCTTGATGCGGTAGCCGAGCTCCTCGGCGTAGCCGATGTCTTCCTGCGTCAGCCTGGTGATGCCTTCGGTGTAGGCCTTGTCGAACTGCATCGGGATGCCGAAGGCGAGCGCCGACGAGGATGGTGAGCTTGTGCGCGGCGTCGATGCCCTCGATGTCGAAGGTCGGATCGGCCTCGGCGTAGCCCAGCGCTGCGCCTCGCGCGAGGACCGTGGCGAAGGGCAGGCCCTTGTCGCGCATCTCCGAGAGGATGAAGTTGGAGGTGCCGTTGATGATGCCGGCGATCCACTCGATGCGGTTGGCGGCCAGGCCCTCGCGCAGCGCCTTGATGATCGGGATGCCGCCGCCGACCGAGGCCTCGAAGGCGACCATCACGCCCTTCTTCTGCGCGGCGGCGAAGATCTCGTTGCCGTGCTTGGCGAGCAGCGCCTTGTTGGCGGTGACCACGTGCTTGCCGTTGCGCGATCGCCTCCAGCACCAGGTCCTGGGCGATGCCGTGTGCCGCCGATCAGCTCGACCACGATGTCGATGTCCGGGGCGCGCACCACTTCCCAGGCATTGCCGCGTGACCTGCGCCATGCCGTCCGACCAGGCTGCGCGCGCCTTCTTCACGTCCTTGTCGGCGACGCGCGTGATCCGGATGGCGCGCCCGGCGCGGCGCCGGATCTCTCGGCGTTGCGCGCCAGCACGTCCCAGGTGCCGCCGCCGACCGTGCCGATGCCGAGCAGCCCGACGCTGGATGGGTTTCATGCGCGGCTTCATGCCGCTCCGCGCAGCAGGCCGTCCTTCCGGAACATCTCCTTGATGCCGCGCACCGCCTGGCGCAGGCGGTTCTCGTTCTCGATCAGCGCGATGCGCACGTGGTCGTCGCCGTAGTCGCCGAAGCCGATGCCCGGCGAGACCGCGATCTTGGCCTCGGTCGAGCAGCTTCTTGGCGAACTCGATCGAGCCCATCGCCGCGTAGTGCTCGGGGATCTTCGCCCAGACGTACATCGAGGCCTTCGGGTTCTCGACCATCCAGCCGACGTCGTGCAGGCCCTTCACCATCACGTCGCGGCGCTTCTGGTACGTCTGCGCGGATTTCCTCGACGCATTCCTGCGGCCCCTCGAGCGCGACGATCGAGGCCACCTGGATCGGCGTGAAGGTGCCGTAGTCGTGGTAGCTCTTGATGCGCGCGAGCGCGTGCACCAGGTCCTTGTTGCCGACCATGAAGCCGATGCGCCAGCCGGCCATGTTGTAGCTCTTCGACATGGTGAAGAACTCGACCGCCACGTCGCGCGCGCCCGGCACCTGCATGATCGAGGGCGCCTTCCAGCCGTCGAAGGTGATGTCGGCGTAGGCGAGGTCGTGCACCACCAGGATGTCGTGCTCGCGCGCGAGCGCGATCACGCGCTCGAAGAATTCGAGCTCGACGCACTTCGCCGTCGGGTTCGACGGGAAGCCGATGATCAGCATCTTCGGCTTCGGGATCAGCTCGCGGATCGCGCGCTCCAGCCTCGGCGAAGAAGTCCACGCCCGGCGTCATGCGCACCGAGCGGATGTCGGCGCCGGCGATGATCGCGCCGTAGATGTGGATCGGATAGCGCGGGATTGGGCACCAGCACCGTGTCGCCGCGATCGAGCGTGGCGAGCATCAGGTGCGCGAGGCCTTCCTTGGAGCCGATGGTGACGATCGCCTCGCTGTCCGGGTCGAGCTCGACGCCGTAGCGGCGCTGGTACCAGTCGCAGATCGCCCGGCGCAGGCGCGGGATGCCCTTGGACACCGAATAGCCGTGCGTGTCCTCGCGCTGCGCGGCCTCGACCAGCTTGTCGACGATGTGCTTCGGCGTCGGCCCGTCGGGGTTGCCCATCGACAGGTCGATGATGTCCTCGCCGCGCGCGCCGCGCCGCCATCTTCAACTCGTTGGTGATGTTGAAGACGTACGGCGGCAGGCGCTTGATCCTTGAAAACTCTCGCATTGTAGAATTCTAGCAGTGAAACTCCACGCTTCCGCCCTGCATCCGCCGGCACCTGCACACCTTCACCGGCTACGGCGAGGGCTACGTCATGGTGAACGGCGACGCGCCACGAGGCGAGCCTGATCGTGCTGCCCGAGCGCCTCGAGCCGACTGGCCGGTGGCCGGCTTCGACGCGCTCGCCGCGGAGCATTTCGCGCTGCTCGCGGCGCTCAAGCCCGAGATCGTGCTGCTCGGCACCGGCAGCCGGCTGCGCTTTCCGCATCCGCGCCTCACCGCGCCGCTCGCCCGCGCGCGCATCGGCCTCGAGGTGATGGACCTGCAGGCCGCCTGCCGCACCTACAACATCCTGTGGCCGAGGAGCGCAAGGTCGCCGCGGCGCTGCTGTTCGGCTGAACCCCGCGCTGCCGCGCGCCGCGCTGCTCGCCCTCGCTGCTGGCGCTCGCGCTCGCCTGGTTCGGCACGCTCGGCCAGCGCAAGCTGGTCAAGCCCGACGAGGGGCGCTACGCCGAGATCCCGCGCGAGATGGTGGCCAGCGGCGACTGGCTCACGCCGCGCCTGAACGGCTTCAAGTATTTCGAGAAGCCGCCGCTGCAGTACTGGGCGACGGCGGCCGCCTTCACCGCTGTTCGGCGTGCACCGAGTGGACCGCCCGGCTGTGGAGCGCGCTGTACCGGCTTCGCTCGGCGTGCTGCTGGCGTGTTCACCGGGCGGCGGCTGTCTCGGCGACGCCGGCGGCGCTGCCTGCCGCCGCGGTGCTCGCCGGCTGCGCCCTGTATGCGGCTGATCGGCGCAGCGTCAACACGCTCGACATGGGCGTGTCGCGTTCCTCTCGCTCTGCGGTATTCGCCTTCGTCCTCGCCCAGCTCGACGACACGCCGCAGCGCGCGCGCCGCGCGCTGGATGCTCGCCGCCTGGGCCGCGCTGGCGCTCGCGGTGCTCTCCAAGGGCCTGATCGGCGCTGGTGCTGCCGTGCGGCGCGGTCGCGCTCTACATCCTGTCGCAGCGCGACTGTCGGCCTGCTGCGGCGCCTGCACCTCGTCCCCGGCACGGCGCTGTTCCTCGCTCATCGCCGCGCCCTGGTTCGTCGCGGTGATCGCTGCCAATCCCGAGTTCGCGCGCTTCTTCTTCGTCCACGAGCATTTCGAGCGCTTCCTCACCACGGCAGCACGGCCGCTACCAGGCCCGGCGTGGTACTTCGTGCCGGTGCTGCTCGCTCGGCATCTTGCCCTGGTCGCTGCTCGCTCCCCGCGGCGCGCTGTGGCAGGCCGCGCGCGCTGCGGAGCCTGCGCGTTTCAGGCCGACGCGCTTCCTGCTCGTCTGGTGCGCTCGTGGTGTTCGTGTTCTTTTCGCGTCTCCGGCTCGAAGCTGCCGTCCTACATCCTGCCGATGTTCCCGGCGCTCGCGCTGCTCGTCGGCGCGCACCTCGCCGGCGCGTCGCGCCGCGCTGCTCGCTCGCGCAGACGCTGCCTGGCCGCGCTGCTCGGGCATCGCGCTGCTCGCGCTGCTTGCGCCGGCATGCGGCGCCACGCCGGCTGCGCTCGGCCGCAGCATCTTCAGCGCGTACCGGCCCTGGCTGCTGGCGGCCGGCGCCGCGCTCGCCGCTCGCTCGGCGCTCGCGGCCGCCTGCGCTCGCCTGGCGCGGCCGGCGCCTGCGCGTCGATCGTTGCACTGGCCGCGGGCGGCCTCGCGTGCACGCAGCTCGCGCTGCTCGGCCACGAAACGCCTGTCGCCGCCATACTCCGCGTACCATGTCGTGACCAGAAGCGCGCCCCCGGCTGCCGCCGGCATGCCCGGTTCTACACCGTCGACACCTACGACCATACGCTGCCGTTCTACCTGCGGCGCACCGTCACCATGGTGGCGTAGCCAGGACGAACTGCGCGTGCCGGATCGAGCTGGGAACCGGAGAAATTCATCCCCGACCTCGCGGCCTTCGCCGCGGCGCTGGCGGCGCGAAGCGCTGCCTGCGCTGCATTCGCGCCCGCGCAGTACGACGCCGATCCGCGCCACCCACGGCCTGCCGATGCGAATGTCATCGCGCACGGGCCCGCGCTACCTGATCGCGTGCAAGCCATGAGCGCTCGTCAGCTTCTCGCTGATCCTCGCCGGCGTGCTGCTCAACGCCGCCGCGCAGCTGCTGCTCAAGGCCGGCACCAACGCGGTCGGGCAGTTCGAGTTCACCGCCGCCAACATCGTGCCGGTCGGGCTGCGGCTCGCGCTCGAGCCGCACATCCTGGGCGGCCTCGCCTGCTACGTGGTGAGCGTGGTGGTGTGGATCATGGCGCTGTCGCGGGTCCGGTCAGCATCGCCTACCCGATGCTCTCGATCGGCTACGTGGTCAACGCGGTCGCCGCCTGGTACCTGTTCGGCGAGTCGCTCACGGCGCTGCGCCTGACCGGCATCGGCTTCATCATCGTCGGCGTCTTCCTCGTCGCGCGCTGCTGATGGACCTTCCTGCCCTTCACCCGCCCGTCGATCGACGAGGCGACCATCGCCGGCGTCGCCGAGGTGCTGCGCTCGGGCTGGATCACCTCGCGGCCCGCAGGTGCAGCGCGTTCGAGGCGGCGCTGTCGCAGCTATTGCGGCGGCCGCCCGGTGCGCGCGTTCAGCTCCGGCACCGCCGCGCTGGAAGTCGGGCCTGCGCCTCGCCGGCGTCGGCCCGGGCGACGAGGTGATCACCACGCCGCTGTCCTGGGTCGCCACCGCCAACGTGGTCCTGGAAGTCGGCGCGCGCCCGGTGTTCGTGGACGTCGACCCGCGCACGCGCAACATCGACCTCGGACTCGTCGGAAGCCGCCGTCACGCGCAGCAACGCGCGCCATCCTCCCGGTGGACCTCGCCGGCCTGCCGGTCGACCGCGACCGGCTCTACGACCTCGCGCAGCGCCGCAAGCCTGCGCGTGATCGAGGACGCGGCGCAGTCCTTCGGCGCGACCTGGCGCGGCACGCGCGCTCGGCACCTTCGGCGATCTCGTCGCCTTCAGCTTCCACGCCAACAAGAACATCACCACCGGCGAGGGCGGCGCGCTGGTGCTGCCCGGACGAGGCGCTCGCTCTGCCCTGCGAAAAGCTGCGCCTGCAGGGCGTGACGCGCTCGGGCGAGGACGGCATGGACGTCGACGTGCTCGGCGGCAAGTGCAACCTGACCGACATCGCGGCGCGCATCGGCCTCGGACAGCTCGCGCGGCTGGCCGAGTTCACCGCGCGCCGCCGCGCCCTCGCGCGCCGCTACTTCGAGCGCTGGGACCGCGCGCTCGGCTGCGAGCTGCCGGTCGAGGACTTCGAGAACTCGAACTGGCACATGTTCCAGGTGGTGCTGCCGGCGCGCTCGCCGCGCGCCCGGCTTCATCGCGCGCATGCGCGAGCAGGGCATCGGCGTCGGCGTGCACTACCCGGCGATGCACCTGTTCGCGCTGTACCGCGCGCTCGGCTGGCGCGAGGGCCAGTTCCCGCACGCCGAGCGCATCGGCCGCTCGATCGTGACGCTGCCGCTGTTCCCGGCGATGGCGGACACCGACGTGGACCGCGTCTGCGCCGCGGCGCGCAAGGCGCTCGCATGAGCGAACCGCGCGTCTCGGTCGTCATCCCGGTCTACAACGAGGAGGACGGGCTCGCGCGCGCTGTTCGCGCGCCTGTACCCGGCGCTCGATGCGCTCGGCCGCCGCTACGAGATGATCTTCGTCAACGACGGCAGCCGCGACCGCTCGCCGCGCTGCTGCGCGAGCAGTTCGCAGCGCCGGCCCGACGTCACGCGCGTGATGCTGTTCAACGGCAACTTCGGCCAGCACATGGCGATCATGGCGGGCTTCGAGCGCGCGCGCGGCGAGCGCGTCGTCACGCTCGACGCCGACCTGCAGAACCCGCCCGAGGAAATCGCAAGCTGCTCGCGAAGATGGACGAGGGCCACGACTACGTCGGCTCCATCCGCCGCACGCGCCAGGACAACGCGTTCCGGCGCATCGCCTCGCGCGCGATGAACCGGGTGCGCGAGCGCATCACGCGACATCCGCATGACCGACCAGGGCTGCATGCTGCGCGCCTACAGCCGCGACATCGTCGAGGCGATCAACGCCTGCCGCGAGGTCGAGCACCTTCATCCCGGCGCTCGCCTACACCTTCGCGCGCAACCCGGCCGAGGTCGAGGTGGCGCACGAGGAGCGCGCCGCGGGCGAGTCGAAGTATTCGTTCTACCGCCTGATGCGGCTCAATTTCGACCTGGTGACCGGCTTCTCGCTGGTGCCGCTGCAGCTGTTCTCGCTGCTCGGCATGCTGGTCGCGATCGCGCTCGGTGCTGCTCTATGTCGTGGTGCTGATCGTGCGCGCTGCTCGCCGGCGGCTCGCTGGCCGTCGCTGTGGGAAGCGCTCTGGGACCGCGACATGCTGCGAGTTCTTCCTCATCGGCATCGTGCTCTTCGGCCTCGGCCTGGTCGGCGAGTACGTCGGCCGCATCTACGAGCAGGTGCGCGACCGGCCGCGCTACCTCGTCAGCGCGGTGCTGGAGAAGCGCGATTGACCAGCGCCGCGGTCGTTCGCCTACCACGACGTAGGCGTGCGCTGCCTGCCGGTGCTGCTCGACGCGGGGATCGACGTGCCGCTGGTGGTCACGCACCGCGACGACCCGGCGGAGCACATCTGGTTCGCGAGCGTCGCCGAGCTCGCCCGCGGCCACGGCCTCGAGACGCTGCTCGATCCGGACGCGGCCGAGCTCGCGCGCCGCGTGCGCGAGGCGGCGCCGGATTTCATCTTCTCCTTCTACTACCGCCACATGCTGCCGCCGGCGCTGCTCGCGCTCGCGCGGCGCGGCGCCTACAACATGCACGGCTCGCTGCTGCCGAAGTACCGCGGCCGCGCGCCGGTGAACTGGGCGGTGCTGCACGGCGAGACGCGAGACCGGCGCCACGCTGCACGAAATGGTGGACAAAGCCCGACGCCGGGCGCATCGTCGACCAGCAGGCGGTGCCGATCGGCCCCGACGACCGGCGATCGAGGTGTTCCGCAAGGTGACCGACGCGGCCGAACCGGTTCTGCGCGCGCAGCCTGCCGCGCCTCGTCGCCGGCACCGCCGAGCTGCGCCCGCAGGACCTCGCGCGCGGCAGCTACTTCGGCGGGCGCAGGCCGGAGGACGGCCGCATCGACTGGTCGAAGAGCGCCGCCGAGATCCACAACCTGGTGCGCGCCGTGGCGCCGCCCGTATCCCCGGCGCGTTCACCGACGAGAGCGGCCGCCGGCGCATGATCCTGCGCACGCGGCTCGAGCCCGCGCGGCGCGCGCGCCCGGGCCGGCTCGGCCCCTACCGCGACGGCGACGCATGGTTCGCCGACTGCGGCGATGGTAGAGTGCTGCGCCTCCTCGCAGATCGATCCCCCGACATGAAACGCATCCTGATCCTCGGCGTCAACGGCTTCATCGGCCACCACCTGTCGCAGCCGCATCCTCGCGACCACCGACTGGGAGGTCTACGGCATGGACATGCAGGCCGACCGCATCGAGGAGCTGCTCGGCGACAAGCGCTTCCACTTCTTCGAGGGCGACATCACCATCAACAAGGAGTGGATCGAGTACCACATCCGCAAGTGCGACACCGTGCTGCCGCTGGTGGCGATCGCCACGCCCGCCACCTACGTCAAGGACCCGCTGCGGGTGTTCGAGCTCGACTTCGAGGCCAACCTGCCGATCGTGCGCAGCTGCGTGAAGTACGGCAAGCGCGCTGGTCTTCCCGTCGACCTCCGAGGTCTACGGCATGTGCCGCGACGCGCGAGTTCGACCCGTACAAGACTCGACCTGGTGCTCGGGCCGATCGACAAGCAGCGCTGGATCTACTCCTGCGCCAAGCAGCTGATGGACCGCGTGATCTGGGCCTACGGCGCGCAGCAGGGCCTGCGACTTCACGCTGTTCCGCCCGTTCAACTGGATCGGCGCGGGCCTGGACTCGATCTCCACGCCGAAGGAAGGCAGCTCGCGCGTGGTCACCCAGTTCCTCGGCCACATCGTGCGCGGCGAGAACATCCAGCTGGTGGACGGCGGCGCGCAGAAGCGCGCCTTCACCTACATCGACGACGGCATCGACGCGCTGATGAAGATCATCGACAACCCCGACGGCATCGCCGACGGCAAGATCTACAACATCGGCAACCCGCAGAACAACTGCTCGGTGAGGGAACTGGCGCAGATGATGCTCGAGCTCGCGGCCGGGTTCCCGGAATACCGCGAGGCGGCGCGCCGCGTGAAGCTGGTCGAGACCACCTCCGGCACGTACTACGGCAAGGGCTACCAGGACGTGCAGAACCGCGGCCCCAACATCGACAACACGCAGCGCCGACCTCGGCTGGTCGCCGCGCGTCGGCATGCGCGACGCGCTGCACCCGCATCTTCGAGAGCTACCGCCAGCACGTCGCCGACGCGCGCAGCCTGGTGGAGTGAAGCTCGGACTCAAGATCGACGTCGATACCTTGCGCGGCACCCGCGAGGGCGTGCCGCGCCTGGTCGAGGCGCTGCGCGCGCGCGGCGCCGGCGCGACCTTCCTCTTCAGCCTGGGGCCGGACCATACCGGCCGCGCCATCCGGCGCGTGTTCCGCCGCGGGTTCCTCGGCAAGGTGGCGCGCACCTCGGTGCTCGAGCACTACGGACTGAAGACGCTGCTCTACGGCACGCTGCTGCCCGGGCCCGGACATCGGCCGGCGCTGCGCCGCGCAGCTGCGCGCCGTGCGCGACGCGGGTTTCGAGGTCGGCGTGCACTGCTGGGACCACGTGCGCTGGCAGGACGTCGTGGCGCGGCGCGGACGCCGACTGGACCGCGCGGGAGCTGCGACGCCGCCTGCGCGCGCTTCAGGGAGATCTTCGGCGTAGACGCGCGCGTGCATGGCGCGGCCGGCTGGCAGACCAATGCCCACGCGCTGCGCTACCTCGACAGGCACGGATTCGCACTACGCCTCCGATACGCGCGGCAGCGGACCGTTTCTTCCCGCGATGGACGGCGCGGTGTTCGCCTGCCCGCAGTGGCCGACCACGCTGCCGACGCTGGACGAGCTGGTGGGCGTGGACGGGCGCACGCCCGCGGACGCGGCGCGTGCGATCCTGGCGCTGACCGGGACCGCCCGGCCCGATCAGGTGTTCACGGCGCACGCGGAACTGGAAGGCGGCAAGCTGCTCCCCGCGTTCGAAGCGCTGCTCGAAGGCTGGTCGCGGCAGGGTTACGAGGTGGTGGCGCTGCGCGAGATGGCCGCGACGCGCGACGCGCGCGAGTTGCCGGTGCACGAAGTGGTGTACGGCCCGGTGCCGGGGCGTTCCGGCACACTCGCATTGCAGGGGCCAGCCGCATGAACCTGTTTCCCGGCTTCAAGAAAAAGCGCGTCAAGGTTTCCGGCGCCACCATCAACCTGGTGACCAAGGGCGACGGCCCGCCGGTCTTGTTGCTGCACGGCTATCCGGAAACGCACGCCATGTGGCACAAGGTCGCGCCGGACCTCGCGCGCGACTTCACGGTGGTGTGCGCCGACCTGCGCGGCTACGGCGATTCCTCCAAGCCGAAGGGCCTGCCGGATCACGCCAACTACTCCAAGCGCGCGATGGCCAAGGACATGGTCGAGGTCATGGCAGGCCCTTGGGCACAGGAGCTTCCACCTCGTCGGCCACGACCGCGGCGCGCGCGTCGCGCATCGCCTGGCGCGCGACCACGGCAGCCGGGTGCGAACGCTGACGGTGCTCGACATCTCGCCGACGCTCAAGATGTACGACAGCACCGACAAGGCCTTCGCCACCGCGTACTACCACTGGTTCTTCCTGATCCAGAAGCCGCCGCTGCCGGAGAAGCTGCTCGCCGGCCACGTGCCCGGCTACATTCTCGGCCGCATCGGCCGCGGCAAGGGCGGGCTGAAGCATTTCTCCAAGGCGGCGCAACGCGAGTACATCCGCTGCTTTCGCGACCCGCGCACCATCCACGCCACCTGCGAGGACTACCGCGCGGCGGCCGGCATCGACCTCGAGCACGACCGCGCGGACCGGCGCAGAAGGATCAGGATGCCGGTGCTCGTGCTGTGGGGCAGGCAAGGCGTGATAGAAAGGATGTTCCGGCCGCTCACCGACTGGCGCGAGGTCGCCGCGGACGTGCGCGGCCGCGCGCTCGACTGCGGGCATTTCCTGCCCGAGGAAAAGCCGCGGGAAGTGCTCGCGGTGCTGCGGCGCTTTCTGGGGCGGCGCAGCTTCACCGGCGCCGAAACAGCGGCTGCGGCCGCTCTACCGAGGCCTGGTAGGCCTCGCTGAAGTCGTCGAAGGCGGCGAGCGCGTCGCCGGCGCCTGCGTCCTCGCGCAGCAGGAACGCATCGAAGCCGCAGCGCGAGAGGTAGTAGAGCTGGTCGCGCTGCACGTCGCCCACCGCGCGCAACTCGCCCCGGTAGCCATAGCGTTCCCGCAGCAGGCGCGCGATGGAGTAGCCGCGCCCGTCGGTGAAGCTCGGGAAGTTCACCTCCACGCGCGCGACGGCCTGCAGGCGGTCGGCGACGCTTGCCGGGTCGTCCGCGGGCTCGAGGCGCAGGACCTCGCCCGCGTCAGGCGACGGCGGCAGCTCGATCCTGCCGTGGCGAATCAGCGCGGCCATAGACGTTCTCCCTGAAGGGTTCGATGCCAAGGCGGTGCACGCAATCGACAAAGCGCTCGGCATCGCTCTCGCGGCGCGCGAGGTAGGCCTCGATCAGGCGCTCGACCACCCAGGGCACCTCGTGCTGCGCGAACGCCGGCCCGATCACGCGGCCGACGGACGCCGGAGCCGCCTGACTCCCCCCGATCGTGACCTGGTAGTACTCCTCGCCCTGCTTGTCCACGCCCAGTACGCCGATGTGGCCGACGTGGTGGTGGCCGCAGGAGTTGATGCAGCCGGAGATGTTGAGGTCGAGCTCGCCGATGTCGTGCAGGTAATCGAGGTCGTCGAACAGGCGCTGCACCGCCGCGGCCACCGGAATGGATTTGGCGTTGGCGAGCGCGCAGAAGTCCCCGCCCGGGCAGGCGATGATGTTGGTCAGCAAGCCGACGTTCGGCGTGGCGAGCCCGTGTTCGCGCAGCTCGCGCCAGAGCGCCTGCAGCCGGTCCTGGCGCACGTCGGCGAACACGAGGTTTTGCTCGTGCGTGACGCGAAGCTCGCCGAAACTGTAGCGGTCGGCCAGTGCGGCGATCGCGTCCATCTGCGCGTCGCTGACATCGCCCGGCGGCACGCCGGTCTGCTTGAGCGAAAGCGTCACTGCGGCGTAGCCGGGCTGCTTGTGCGGATGGACGTTCCTTTTCATCCAGGCGCCGAAGGGGCCGACGGGGGCGAGGTGCAGGTCCTCCAGCGGCTCGTAGTGCGGCCGCAGGAATCGGCTCTCCACGCGGCGCACCTCGGGCCTGGTCAGCGTCGAAGGCCCGTCGCGCAGCTGCTCCCACTCGGCCTCCACCTCGTCGCGGAAGGCATCCGTGCCGCGCTCGCGCACGAGAATCTTGATGCGTGCCTTGTACTTGTTGTCGCGCCGGCCGTGGCGGTTGTAGACGCGCAGGATCGCCTCGACGTAGGTGAGCAGGTGCTGCCAGGGCAGGAACTCGCGGACCACCTGTCCGATCACGGGCGTCCTGCCCATGCCGCCGCCGGCAATGATGCGGAAGCCGACCTCCCCGTCCGGCCCGAGCCGCGCGTGCAGGCCGATGTCGTGCAGGAACGTGGCGGCGCGATCGGCCTCGGCCCCGTTCACCGCGATCTTGAACTTGCGCGGCAGGTAGGCGAACTCAGGATGGAACGTGGACCACTGGCGCAGGATTTCGCACCAGACGAAGGAGTCTACGATCTCGTCGCGCGCTACGCCCGCGAAATGGTCGGTGGTGATGTTGCGGATGCAGTTGCCCGAGGTCTGGATGGCGTGCATCTGCACGCTCGCGAGGTGCTCCAGGATGTCGGGCACCGCCGCCAGCGCCGGCCAGTTGAACTGCAGGTTCTGGCGCGTGGAGAAATGGCCGTAGCCGCGATCAAACTCCCGTGCGATGTGCGCGAGCATGCGCAGCTGGCGCGAAGACAGGATGCCGTAGGGAATCGCCACGCGCAGCATCGGCGCATGGCGCTGCACGTACAGGCCGTTCTGCAGCCGCAGCGGGCGGAAATCGTCCTCCGGCAGCTTGCCGGCCAGGTAACGCCGCGTCTGGTCGCGGAACTGCGCCACGCGCTCGTCCACGATCCGCTGGTCGATCGCGTCGTAGAGGTACATGGCCGCAGATGCTACCGGCAGCCAATATGCTTACAAAGACTGATATGTTAGATTCTTATGCCTATTACGTAATTATGAAGATCCAGCAGCTGCGCTACCTCGCCGAAGTCGCGCGCCGGGACCTGAGCGTCTCCGCCGCGGCCGAGGCCTTGTTCACCTCGCAGCCCGGGATCTCCAGGCAGATCAAGGCGCTGGAGGACGAGCTCGGCGTCGAGATCTTCGTGCGCCACGGCAAGCGCCTCACCGCGCTCACCGAGCCCGGGCGCGCGGTGCTCGCCATCGCCGAGCGCATCCTCGCGGAGGCGGCGAACCTCAAGCGCGCGGGCGAGGAGTTCGCCAACGAGAAGCTCGGCTCGCTCACCATCGCCACCACGCACACGCAGGCGCGCTATGCGCTGCCCAAGGCGGTGGCGGCGTTCAAGCGCCGCTACCCGGACGTGCAGCTCGTCATCCACCAGGGCAACCCGACGCAGATCTGCGAGATGGTGCTGCGCGGGGAAGCCGATTTCGCCATCGCCACCGAGCAGATCGCGCAGTACCCGGAGCTCGTGTCGCTGCCCTGCTACCAGTGGAACCGCTGCGTGGTGGTGCCCGCGGGCCACCCGCTCGCCAAGGCGAAGCCGCTCACGCTGGAGGCCGTGGCGCGCTTCCCGATCGTCACCTACGACTTCGCGTTCGCCAACAGGAGTCTGGTGGAGAAGGCCTTCGAGCAGCGCGGCCTGAAGCCCAGGGTGGTGCTCACCGCGCTGGACGCGGACGTGATCAAGACCTACGTGGAGCTGGGCCTGGGCGTGGGGATCATGGCGGGGATGGCGTTCAACGCGAAGCGCGACGCCGGCTTGAAGGCGCTGGACGCGTCGCACCTGTTCGAATCGAGCACCACGCGCCTGGGCATCAAGCGCGGCGCGTACCTGCGGCGCTTTGCCTACGAATTCATCGAGTTCTTCGCGCCCCACCTGCCGCGTTCGATCGTCGCGCCGGCAGTCACCGGCGCCGAGGGCTCGCGCTACGAGCTTTGAAAATCGCCTTGGAATCAGTCCCCTGCCCCCGGTCCGGTCCCGGCACGGCGGTGCGTGCTTGCGCGCGTCACGAAAAACATGTTCAATGAACGCGTTGCAATTCGAACCTGAGAACGCGGCTTAACACCCACGCCGGGATGCCAGGAAAACCCGTCGAGGACTTCACCCTGCCATCCACCGGCGGGGGCAACTTCCGCCTCTCGGGCGCCAGGGGCAGCAAGCTGGTGCTCTACTTCTACCCCAAGGACAACACCCCCGGCTGCACGACCGAAGGGATGCAGTTCCGCGACCTGCACAGGGAGTTCACCAAGGCGGCCGCGCAGGTCTACGGCATCTCGCGCGACTCGATCCGCTCGCACGAGAGCTTCAAGGCGAAGATGAAGTTCCCCTTCGAGCTGCTGTCGGACGCGGAGGAGAAGGTCTGCGGCCAGTTCGGCGTGATCAAGCTGAAGAACATGTACGGCAAAAAGGTCCGCGGCATCGAGCGCAGCACCTTCGTCATCGACGCGAACGGGGGTGCTGGCGCGCGAATGGCGCGGCGTGAAGGTGCCAGGCCACGCACAGGAGGTACTCGACTTTGTTAAAGCCCTCTGATCGTCCGCTCGACCCACAATTCGAACAAGAACGGACCGCATCGACCCCGGAATCCCCTCCCGCCATGGCGAAGAAACCCCGCCCCCCGCAGAAGAAACCCCGCGTCACCAAGCTGTTCGTGCTCGACACCAACGTGCTGATGCACGACCCCGCGAGCCTGTTCCGCTTCGAGGAGCACGACGTCTACCTGCCGATCGGGACGCTGGAGGAACTGGACAACCACAAGAGGGGGCTCTCGGACGTGGCGCGCAATGCGCGCCAGGCGAGCCGCTTCCTCGACGAGATCGTGTCCGCCTCGGTGGCCGACATCAAGGCCGGCCTGCCGATCCGCACGCGCGACGGCAAGGCCTCGGGCGGGCGCCTGTACCTGCAGACCGAGGCGATCAACGGCGAGCTGCCGCCGACCTTCGCCGCCGGCAAGACCGACAACCAGATCCTGTCGGTGGTGCGGCACCTGCAGAAGCAATACGCGCAGCGCCCGGTGGTGCTGGTGTCCAAGGACATCAACATGCGCATCAAGGCGCGCGCCCTGGGGCTCGCCGCCGAGGACTACTTCAACGACAAGGTGCTGGAGGACACCGACGTCCTCTACACCGGCGTGCGCAGGCTGCCGGCGGACTTCTGGGAAAACCACGGCCGCGACATGGAGTCCTGGAAGAAGGAAGGCCACACCTACTACCGGGTGCGCGGGCCGCTGGTGCCCAAGCTGCTGCTGAACGAGTTCGTCTACGACGATTCCGGCGAGCGGCCGCTGTACGCGCTGGTGAAGGAGATCGCCGGCCGCGTGGCGGTGCTGGAGACGCTGCGCGACTACACCCACGCCAAGAACGCCGTGTGGGGCATCACGGCGCGCAACCGCGAGCAGAATTTCGCCCTCAACCTGCTGATGAACCCGGGCATCGACTTCATCACCCTGCTCGGCCAGGCGGGCACCGGCAAGACGCTGCTCGCGCTCGCCGCCGGCCTCACGCAGGTGCTCGACCAGAAGCGCTACAGCGAAATCATCATGACCAGGGTGACGGTGCCGATCGGCGAGGACATCGGCTTCCTGCCCGGCACCGAGGAGGAGAAGATGCAGCCCTGGATGGGCGCGCTGGAGGACAACCTCGACGTGCTGAACGTCTCCGACGAGTCGGGCGGCGAATGGGGCCGCGCCGCGACGCGCGACCTCGTGCGCTCGCGCATCAAGGTGAAGTCGCTCAACTTCATGCGCGGCCGCACCTTCGTCAACAAGTGGCTGATCATCGACGAGGCGCAGAACCTCACGCCCAAGCAGATGAAGACCCTGGTGACGCGCGCCGGGCCCGGGCACCAAGGTGGTGTGCCTGGGCAACATCGCGCAGATCGACACGCCCTACCTCACCGAGGGCTCCTCCGGCCTCACCTACGTGGTGGACCGCATGAAGGACTGGCCGCACGCCGGGCACGTGACGCTGGCGCGCGGCGAGCGCTCGCGCCTCGCCGACCACGCCGCCGACGTCCTGTAGGCGCACGGCGAGGAATATTGCGCGGCGCGCGGTGTTTCGCCACGCCGCGCGCCGTTTCTGCTAAATTGCGCCGGCTCTCATCCATCCCCTTACCCCAGGAGTGATCAACGTGCACTTGCTTCGCCTCGCGGCCGCGCCGCTCGCCGCACTGCTTATCGCATTTCCCGCTGCCGCCCAGCAGAAGGGGCAGGCCTACGAGCCGCAGGTCGGCCAGGCCGGCAAGGACGTGATCTGGGTGCCGACGCCGGACGAGGTGGTCGAGCGCATGCTGCGCATGGCGCAGGTCACCGCGAACGACTACGTCGTCGACCTCGGCGCGGGCGACGGCAAGATCGCCATCGCCGCGGCCAAGCTCTTCGGCGCGCGCTCGATGGGCATCGAGTACAACCCGGAGATGGCCAAGCACGCCCAGCGCAACGCGGAAAAGGCCGGCGTCGCCGGCAAGGCGCGCATCGTGCAGGGCGACATCTTCGCCTCCGATTTCACCCAGGCCACCGTGGTCACCATGTACCTGCTGCCCGCGCTCAACCTGAAGCTGCGGCCGCAACTCCTCGCCATGCGCCCGGGCACGCGCGTGGTGTCGCACTCCTTCACCATGGACGACTGGGAGGCCGACGAGACCTCCAGCATGGACGGCCGGCGCGCGTATTTCTGGGTGGTGCCGGCGAACGTGGCGGGCGCCTGGACGCTCGAGGTGTCGGGCGGCGGCGCGAGCGAAAGGATGGAGCTGACCTTCGAGCAGCGCTTCCAGAAGATCGAGGGCACCCTGGGCCTCGGCCAGGTGCAGGCCGGGCTGCGCGAGGCGCGCCTGCGCGGCTTCAACATCACCTTCAGCTACGTCGACGGCAAGAGCGTGCGCCGCGACCTCACCGGCCGCGTGAGCGGCGCCCGCATGGAAGGCTCCTTCCGCGCGGACAACGGCACGGAAGGGCGCTGGACCGCCACGAAGAAATGACCGCTGTTGCGCAATTCCGTCCGGGCGGCACGCCCGGGCCTCGCCGTTACGTGATCTTCTGATGCGTGCCGTCGCAGAACGGCCGCTTGGCGCTGTGCTTGCAGCCGCACAGCCACACCTTCTGCGCCTCGGCCACGTTGAACTTCACCGGCGTGAACGGGCCGCCCTTGTGCGAGCCGTCGCAGAACGGCTGGCGCTTGGACTGGCCGCAGGCGCACCACCAGTAGTCCCCCGGGGCGAGTTCGACCGCGTAGGGTGACTTCTGCGGGATCAGCGGCTCGGCCATGGCATTGCCTCCCTGGGAATGACGCTCAGTACCGTCGGACCCGTCAATACGATCCGGATTCCTGGTAGTTCTCGAAGCGCGTGTGCTGCCCGCGGAAGGTCAGCTTCACCATGCCGATCGGGCCATTTCTCTGTTTGCCCACGATGATCTCGGCGATGCCACGCTGCTCCTCGGGCAGATCGGGCTTGTACACCACTTCCCGGTAGATGAACATGATGACGTCGGCGTCCTGCTCGATGGCCCCTGATTCCCTCAGGTCGGACATCACCGGCCGCCGGTCCGGCCGCTGATCCACCGCCCGGTTGAGCTGCGACAGCGCGATCACCGGGACATCGAGCTCCTTGGCCATCGCCTTCAGCGAGCGGGAGATCTCCGAGATCTCGGTCGCCCGGTTCTCGTGCGCGCCGGGATTGCTCGAGCTCATCAGCTGCAGGTAGTCGATCACGATCAGCCCGAGCTTCGAGTACTGGCGCTTCAGGCGCCGCGCGCGCGCGCGGACCTCGAGCGCGTTCAACGCGCCGCCCTCGTCGATGTAGATCGGCGTGTCGTGCAGCTTGCCGATCGCCTCCGACAGCTTCGCCCACTCGTCGTCGTTGATGCGCCCGGTGCGCATCTTGTGCTGGTCGACCTGCGAGATCGAGCCCAGCAGGCGCATCGCCAGCTGCGTGCCGCTCATCTCCATGCTGAAGATCGCCACGGGAGCGCCGATGTCCACGGCGACGTGCTCGGCGATGTTCAGCGCGAGCGCGGTCTTGCCCATGCTCGGCCGGCCGGCGATGATGATCAGGTCGCCGGGCTGCAGGCCGGCCGTCATCTTGTCCAGGTCGATGAAGCCGGTCGGCATGCCGGTGACGTCGGACGGGTTGTCGCGATGGTAGAGGTGGTCGATGCGCTCGAACACGCGCGCCAGCACCGGCTTGATCTCCAGCAGGCCCTGGTCCCGGCGCGCGCCCGACTCCGCGATCTGGAAGATCCTCGATTCGGCCTCGTCCAGCAGCTGGCCGGAATCCTTGCCGCTGCTGGCGAGCGCGCTCTCGGCGATCTCGGTGGCCACCTGCGCCAGGCGCCGCTGCACCGCCCGTTCGCGCACCAGCTCGGCGTAGCGCCGGATGTTGCAGCGCGCTCGGCGTGTGCTGCGCCAGCGCGCCGAGGTAGGCCGCGCCGCCCGCCTTGTCCTTGTCCTCGCTCGCCTCGATCGACTCGGAGACCGTCACCATGTCGGCCGGGCTTGCCGACCTCGATCAGCCTGGCGATGTGCTTCCAGATGCGGCGGTGGTCGTCGCGGTAGAAATCCTCGCCCGAAATCAGGTCGGCGACCCGGTCGAACGCCTGGTTGTCCAGCAGCAGCCCGCCGAGGACCGACTGCTCGGCCTCGATGGAGTGCGGCGGGCACCTTGAGCGCCAGGAGCTGCGGATCGGGGTGCTGCTCGGTCGAACGCCGCAGTGCTGTTGCTTTGCCAGTGCCATGTGCGCAATTTACACTGGATGCGTGAAAGTCGGACAGAAAACATTCTGCGCGCCGCGCAATTCATCCACAGCGTGGCGCGGGCGCGGCGCCTTCCCTGGAAAATCAAAGGGCCGCCGGTCCTGCCCGCGCGGCCCCCTGTGCAGAACTTGTGACTAAGCTGTCAGTAGCCTGTTAGCTTTCGCCCAGCACCGACACGTTGATGGTCACCACCACGTCGGTATGCAGCTGCACCTGCAGGTGGACGTCGCCGACCTGCTTGAGCGGGCCGGCGGGCATGCGGATCATGGCGCGCTCGACCTCGTGGCCCTGCGCCTTGAGCGCC
Source organism: uncultured beta proteobacterium (assembly GCA_963782655.1). Classification (GTDB taxonomy): domain Bacteria; phylum Pseudomonadota; class Gammaproteobacteria; order Burkholderiales; family SG8-39; genus JAABQT01. The sequence continues at coordinate 60,760 of CAWALA010000007.1, forward strand.
TCGACGATGTCGTAGTTGGTCACCGAGCCGAACAGGCGCCCGTCGACGCCCGCCTTCTGCACGATCTGCAGCGTCAGGCCGTCGAGCTTGGCGCCGCGCTCCTGCGCCTTCGCCAGCGTGTCGGCCTGCGCCTTCTCCAGCTCGGCGCGCCGCGCCTCGAAGGCCTTCAGGTTGGCTTCCGTCGCGCGCTTCGCCTTGCCCTGCGGGATGAGGAAGTTGCGCGCGTAGCCGTCCTTCACCTTGACCACGTCGCCGAGGTTGCCGAGGTTGGCCACTTTCTCCAGAAGAATCACTTGCATGGCGCGCGCCCTCAGTGCAGGTCGGTGTAGGGCAGCAGCGCGAGGAAGCGCGCGCGCTTGATCGCCACCGACAGCTGGCGCTGGTAGTCGGCCGCCGTCCCGGTGATGCGCGCCGGGATGATCTTGCCGTTCTCGTTGATGAAGTCCTTCAGCACCTCGACGTCCTTGTAGTCGATCCACTCGACCTTCTCGGCGGTGAAGCGGCAGAACTTGCGGCGCCGGAACAGCGCGCGCTGCCCGCGTTCCTTCTTGTCCTTGCCGAACTTGCCTTTGCCTTTCCTTTGCCTCTGCGCGGCGGGGGCATGCTTACTCTCCTTCAATGAATTCGATTCGGTCGCGTGAAGCACCAGCTTCTTGGAGCGCCGGCTCTTCGCGCACAGGAAACCTTCCACCTCGAGCGCGCGCTCCAGCCGCGTCCCGGCGAGCAGGCGCGCCTGCACGTCGAAGGCGATGGCGGGGATCTCGGCGCTCACTTGGCGTTGCGTTCCGGCTTCGGTCTGTTCGGATTCGTGGCGCAGCTTGAACTCGATCGCCGGGACGCCTGCGGGCGTGTGCCGCAGCGCGCCCAGCTCGATCAGCCGGCCGCGATCCTGACCTGATTCAGGCGCGCCGCGCTCAGGCCGCGGCGCCTCGGCGGGCTTCGCCTCGGCCGGCGCGCGGCTCGGCGCCGCGCTCCATCATGGACTTCGACTTCTCCTCCTTCATCATCGGAGAAGGCGCGGTCACGGCCTTGGTCATCTTCACGATCAGGTGGCGCAGCACGGCGTCGCTGAACTTGAACGAGTGCTCGAGCTCGTTGACCGTCTCCTGGTCGCACTCGATGTTCATGAGCACGTAGTGCGCCTTGTGCACCTTCTGCGATCGGGTAGGTCAGCTGGCGCCGGCCCCAGTCCTCGAGGCGGTGCACGATGCCGTTGCGCTGCGCGATGACGCCCTTGTAGCGCTCGATCATCGCGGGCACCTGCTCGCTCTGGTCCGGATGGACGATGAAACAGATTTCGTAATGCCGCATGTGGCGATTCTCCTTATGGGTTAAGCCACCCACCATGCGAAGCGGTGTAGGCAAGGAAGGGCGCGGATTCTACAGCAAAATCTAGGGCTTGGGCAGCCTGCGGCGCACCGACTCGAACAGGCACACCCCGGCCGCCACCGAGACGTTGAGGCTCTCCACCTCCCCCGCCATCGGGATGCGCACCAGCAGGTCGCAGTTCTCGCGCGTCAGGCGCCGCATGCCCTCGCCTTCGGCGCCCAGCACCCAGGCGATCGACTCGGGCAGGTCCGCCTGGTACAGCGTCTGCTCGGCGCGCTCGTCGGCGCCGACCACCCAGATGTTGCGCTCCTTCAGCTCGGCGAGCGTGCGCGCGAGGTTGGTGACCATGAGGTAGGGCGTCGCCTCGGCCGCGCCGCTCGCCACCTTGGACACCGCGGCGCGTGATGCCCGCGGCGCGGTCCTTCGGCGCGACCACCGCGTGCACGCCGGCGGCGTTGGCCACGCGCAGGCAGGCGCCGAGGTTGTGCGGGTCGGTGACGCCGTCGAGCACCAGCAGCAGCGGCGGCTCCTTCGACCTGCTCCAGGATCTCGTCGAGGCTGTGGCTGAGGCTCTTCACTTCGACGCGCGCCACCACGCCCTGGTGCCGGCCGCCGCCGTAGAAGCCGTCCAGGCGCTTGGTCGGCACCGCATCAGCGCGCACGCCCGCGCGCTCGGCGACCGCCGCGAGGTCCTTGCTGCGCGCATCGTGCCGCGTCTCGTCGAGGAAGATCTCGACCACCGACTTCGGGTCGGCGCGCAGCCGCGCCAGCACCGCGTGGAAGCCGAACACGACCCGCGGTTCGCGCTCGCGCTTCATGCCGGCACGAAATCGATCTTGCGCGCTCTCGAGGTCCACGCGCACCAGCTTCACCTTCATGCGGTCGGCGAGCCGGTAGCGCTTCTTGGTGCGCTCGCCCAGCAGCATGTGGCGCGCGGCGTCGAACTGGAAGTAGTCGCGCCCGAGCTCGGAGATGTGCACCAGGCCGTCGACGAAGTACTCGTCCAGCGTGACGAACAGGCCGAACGGCGTCACGCCGGTGATGGTGCCCTCGAACACGCCGCCGACGTGGTCCTGCATGTAGTAGCACTTGAGCCAGTTCTCGACGTCGCGGCTCGCGTCGTCGGCGCGCCGCTCGGTCTCCGAGCAATGCCGGCCGAGCGCCTCCCAGTCGACGCCCTCGTAGCGCCGGTTCGGCGAGCAGCGGCCTTGATCGCGCGGTGCACCAGCAGGTCCGGGTAGCGCCGGATCGGCGAGGTGAAGTGCACGTAGGCGTCGAAGGCGAGGCCGAAGTGGCCGACGTTCTCGGGCTGTAGACCGCCTGCTTGAGCGAGCGCAGCAGGATGGTCTGCAGCAGCGCGAAGTCGGGGCGCGCCTGATGCGCTCGAGCAGCTGCGCGTAGTCCTTGGGCCTGCGGCATCGTCGCCGCCGGGCAGCTGCAGGCCGAGCTCGGCGAGGAACTCGCGCAGCGCGCCGACCTTCTCCGCCGCCGGCACGTCGTGCACGCGGTACAGCGCCGGGCTGGCCGCGCGCGGCGAGGAAGTCGCCGGCGCACACGTTGGCCGCCAGCATGCATTCCTCGATCAGGCGGTGCGCGTCGTTGCGCGGCTCGGCGACGATGCGCTCGATCTTGCCGCGCGCGTCGAACACCATGCGCGTCTCGACGGTCTCGAAGTCGATCGCGCCGCGCCGGCCGCGCGCCGCGTACAGCACCTTGAACAGCTCGTACAGCGTCGGCGAGGTGCGCCGGCGCCTTGCCCGCCGAGAGCTTCGCCCACACCTCGGTGTAGGTGAGGCGCGCGTGCGAGCGGAACACCGCCGGGTAGAACTCGTAGCGCGCCACCTCGCCCTGCGTGCGTGATCGCCATCTCGCACACCATCGCGAGGCGGTCGACGTCCGGGTTGAGCGAGCACAGGCCGTTGGAGAGCTTCTCCGGCAGCATCGGGATCACGCGGCGCGGGAAGTACACCGAGGTGCCGCGCTCGCGCGCATCCTGGTCGAGCGCGTCGCCGTCGCGCACGTAGTGGCTGACGTCGGCGATCGCCACCCACAGGCGGAACCCCTTGCCTTCGCGCACCGCGTAGACCGCGTCGTCGAAGTCCTTCGCGGTCTCGCCGTCGATGGTGACGAAGCGCAGCTCGCGCAGGTCGCGCCGGCCTTTGGCGTCCTCCTCGCGCACGCTCTCCGGCAGCGCCTGCGCCTGCGCCTCCGCGCGCCTGGAGAACTCGTGCGGCAGGTCGAACTTGCGCAGCGCGATCTCGATCTCCATGCCCGGATCGGCGTAGTTGCCGAGCACCTCGGCGACGCGGCCGATCGGCTGCGCGTGCTTGCGAGGGCTGCGCGACCAGCTCGACGGTCACCACCTGGCCGGCCTTGGCGCGCCCGGCGTCCGCCGGCGGCACGAGGATGTCCTGCGCGATGCGCCGGTCCTCCGGCACGAGGAACAGCACGCCGTGCTCGCTGTGCAGGCGGCCGACGATGCGGCGGTTGGCGCGCTCGAGCACCTCGACGACCTCGCCCGTCGGCCGGCCGCGCTGGTCGATGCCGGTCGACGCGCACCGCGCGCGGTCGCCGTGCAGCACCTGGCGCATCTCGGCGGCGGAGAGGAACACGCGCGCCTCGCCGTCGTCGGGCACGAGGAAGCCGTGGCCGTCGGGATGGCCTTCCACCCGGCCGGTGAATTTGCCGAACGCTGGCGCCGCCGCCCGCACCACATCGCGGCCGCGACCGCGGCCTCGCTCAGACTGTCGTTTCTTTGACACGCATTTCCTCAGACACTAGAATTCGCCTCCCCTGCCGAGGTGGCGGAATTGGTAGACGCACTAGGTTCAGGTCCTAGCGGTGGCAACACTGTGGGGGTTCGAGTCCCTTCCTCGGCACCACGCTCAACCAAACGGATGGCGCAGGACGATGGTCTCGTCGCGCTCCGGCCCGGTCGAGATCAGGTCGATCGGCACGCCCGCACAGCTCCTCGATGCGCTTGAGGTAGTCGCGCGCCGCCTTCGGCAGCGCCCTCGTAGGTCTTCACGCCGACCGTGCTCTCCTTCCAGCCGGGCAGCTCTTCGTAGACCGGCTCGCAGCGCTCGAGCTCCTCGGCGCCCACCGGCAGGATGTCGCGAGAGCTGGCCCTCGATCTCGGTAGCCGACGCAGATCTTCACCGCCTCGACGCCGTCGAGCACGTCGAGCTTGGTGATGCACAGGCCCGAGACGCCGTTCAGCTGGATCGAGCGCTTGAGCGCCGCGGCGTCGAACCAGCCGGTGCGGCGCGGCCGGCCGGTGGTGGCGCCGAACTCCTGGCCGCGCTGGCGCAGCTGCTCGCCGACGTCGTCGGAGAGCTCGGTCGGGAACGGCCCGCTGCCGACGCGCGTGCTGTAGGCCTTGGTGATGCCGAGCACGTAGTGCAGGTGCATCGGCCCGATGCCGGCGCCGGCCGCCGCCGCGCCGGCGACGCAGTTGGACGAGGTGACGAACGGATAGGTGCCGTGGTCGATGTCGAGCAGCGCGCCCTGCGCGCCTTCGAACAGCAGGTTCTTGCCCGCCGCGGTTGGCGTGGTACAGCGCGCGCGGCACGTCGGCGACCAGCGGCGCGCAGGCGCGGCGCAAGCGCCAGCGTCTCGTCGAGCGTCTTCTGGAAGTCGACCGTTCGGCTGCTGGTAGATAGTTCTTCAGCACGAAGTTGTGGTAGTCGAGCAGCTCCCGCAGCTTCTCGGCGAAGCGCTCCGGCTTGAGCAGGTCCTGCAGGCGGATGGCGCGGCGCGCCACCTTGTCCTCGTAGGCCGGGCCGATGCCGCGGCCGGTGGTGCCGATCTTCTGCGTCGCCCTTCGCCGCCTCGCGCGCCTGGTCGAGCGCGACGTGGTAGGGCAGGATCAGCGGGCAGGCCTCGGAGATGCGCAGCCGCGCCACCACGCTGCGCACGCCCGCCGCCTCGAGCTCGTCCATCTCCGCGCACCAGCGCCTGCGGCGAGAGCACCACGCCGTTGCCGATGAAGCAGTCGACGTTGCCGCGCAGGATGCCCGAGGGAATCAGGTGCAGCACGGTCTTCTTGCCGCCGATGACCAGCGTGTGGCCGGCGTTGTGGCCGCCCTGGAAGCGCACCACGCCCTGCGCGTGGTCGGTGAGCCAGTCGACGATCTTGCCCTTGCCCTCGTCGCCCCACTGGGTGCCGATGACGACGACGTTGCGCGCGGCCGTGGTCACTTGCGTTTCGCCTTCTGCCCGGCCGCCGAGGCCAGGCTGCTCAGGTCGATGGAGAATCCGGTCGCCGGGCGCGCGCGGCCGAAGGCCTTGCCGACCTCGTCGTAGCGGCCGCCGCGCGCCACCGCGCCGGCCACGCCGTCGCAGTAGGCGTCGAACACCACGCCGGAGTGGTAGTGGTAGCCGCGCAGCTCGGCGAGGTCGAAGCTCGCCGGCACCGGGCAGGCCTTCGCCAGCGCGCGCAGCGTGGCGAGCGCCTTCTTCAGCTCGGCGATCGCGGCAGCTTCTTCTCGGCGCGCGTCGAGCACCTCGGCGCCGCCGTACAGCTCGGGCAGCAGCAGCAGCGCGGCGCGCGTCTTCGCATCCAGCCCGCGCGTCAGCGCCGCGCAGCGCCGGCACGTCCTTCTTCTGCAGCGCCTCGAACAGCTCCGCCTCGAGCTCGGCGCCGACCTTCGCCGCGTGCACGATGCGCGCGGAACACCGCGACGTGGCCGATGTCCATGCGCACGCTGCTTCACGCCGCGCGAGCGCGAGCGCCTCGGCACAGCAGCCGCTGGATCTCGAGGTCGGCCTGCGACGCCGGCGTGGCCGTAGATCTCGGCGCCGATCTGGATCGGCTCGCGCGTCGCCGCCGGGCCCGGCCGGCCGCGTGTGCAGCACGCTGCCGCAGTAGCACAGCCGCGTCACGCCCTTGCGGTTGAGCAGGTGCGCGTCGATGCGCGCCACCTGCGGCGTGATGTCGGCGCGCACGCCCATCATGCGGCCCGAGAGCTGGTCGACCAGCTTGAAGGTGCGCAGCGTCCAGGTCGTGCCCGGTGCCGGTGAGCAGCGAGTCCATGTACTCGAGCAGCGGCGGCATCACCAGCTCGTAGCCGTGCGTCGGCGAACAGGTCGAGGATCGCGCGGCGCAGCGCGCTCGATGCGCGTCGCCTCGGCGGGCAGGATGTCCTCGATGTACTCGGGCAGGAGCCAGCGCATGCCAGCGTCACCAGGCAAGAGCAGCAGCAGCGCCGACCAGCATCGAGGACAGGCCGACGAAGCGGATCTGCCCGTCGCTCATCTGCGTGATGCGGCGGAACGTCTCGCGCCAGAGGTTAGGCGCGAGGAAGGGCAGCACGCCCTCGATGATCAGCATCAGGGCGAGCGCCATGAGGAACGTGGTGCCCATGGCATCATTTTCTTGCCGCGGGACTTTGCCGCGCGAATCCTTGAGGTAGCGGAAGAAGTCCGAGTTCGGCTCGAGCAGCATGCACGTCGTTGCTGGCCGCGGAAGGTCGAGCGGTAGGCCTCCATGCTGCGGTAGAAGGCGTAGAACTCCGGGTTCTGCGTAGAACGCCTGCGGCGTAGATCGCCGCCGACTTGGCGTCGCCCTCGCCCTTGATGCGCTGCGCGTCGCGGTAGGCCTCGGCGAGGATCACCTCGCGCTGCCGGTCGGCGTCGGCGCGGATGCTTCTCGGCCTCGGCCGCGCCGGTGGAGCGCAGCTCGTTGGCGATGCGCTTGCGCTCCGCCTCCATGCGGCGGTACACCGACTCGCTCACTTCCTGCGGCAGGTCGACGCGCTTCAGGCGCACGTCGACGATCTCGACGCCGATGCGCTTCAGGTCCTGGTCGACCTTCTCGCGCACCGCGGCTCATGATCTTCTCGCGCTCGCCCGAGACCACCTCGTGCACCGTGCGCTTGCCGAACTCGTCGCGCAGCGCGCCGGAGATGGTCTGCTTGATGCGCGTCGCGGCGCGCAGCTCGTCGCCCTGCACCGAGACGTAGTACTGCTTGCACGTCGATGATGCGCCACTTGACGAACGAATCGACCAGCACCGGCTTGTTGCTCCGAGGTGAGGAAGCGCAGCGGCTCGGCGTCGTCGAAGGTCAGGATGCGCATGTCGAACAGGCGCACGTTCTGGATCAGCGGCCACTTGAAGTGCAGGCCCGGGCTTGGTGATCACCTCCTTCACCTCGCCCAGCTGGAACACGATCGCGTTCTGGCGCTGGTCGACGGTGAACAGCGCGCTCGAGGCGACCAGCAGCGAGCGCGATGAGGACGGCGGCGACCGGGCCGAGGGCTCTCATGTCAGCGCTCCCCCCGCTCGCGGCCGCGCAGCGTCTCGCGCGAGCGCGGGCCCGGCGTCGGCCGGCGGCGCCGGCTCGGGCGCGGCGCGCTGCGACTGCTGCGCCTCCGACAGCGGCGGCCGCGCCGCCCTGCTGCATCAGCTTGTCGAGCGGCAGGTAGAGCAGGTTGCCGCGCCCTTGGTAGTCCATCATGATCTTGCTGGTCGAGGACAGGATCTGCTGCATGGTCTCGATGTAGATGCGCTCGCGCGTCACCGCCGGCGCCTTGGCGTACTCGGCCAGCACCTGGCGGAAGCGCGAGGCGTCGCCCTCGGCGTTGGCGATGACGCGCTGCTTGTAGCCCTCGGCTTCCTGCGTCAGGCGCGACGCCGTGCCGCGCGCCTCGGGATCACGTCGTTGGCGTAGGCCTGGCCCTCGTTCTTCTGCCGCTCGCGGTCCTGGCCGGCCTTCACCGCGTCGTCGAACGCCGCCTGCACCTGCTCGGGCGGCTGCGCGTTCTGGATGGTCACGCGGCTCACCGTGATGCCGGTCTTGTAGCGGTCGAGGATCTGCTGCATCAGCTCGCTGCGCGCTGATCGGCGATCGTCCTCGCTGCGATCTCGTACAGGATGGCGTCCATCTTGCTCTTGCCGATGACCTCGCGCATCGCGGTCTCGGCGATCTGCATCGCCGGTCTCGTCGGGCCGCCGTTGTTGAACAGGAAGTCCTTGGCGTCCTTCACCATGTACTGCACCGCGAACTGCAGGTCGACGATGTTCTCGTCGTCGGTGAGCATCAGCGATTCCTTCAGCACCTTGGTGCTTCACGTTGTTGCGGTAGCCGACTTCCAGCGTGCGCACCTGCGCGAGGTTGACGATCTCGTGCGACTGGATCGGCTACGGCAGGCGCCAGCGCAGGCCGGGGTTGGTCTCCTCGGCGTAGCGGCCGAAGGTGAGCACCACGCCGCGCGTGGCCCTCGATCGACGATGTAGAAGCCGCTCGCCAGCCAGACGCGCCAGCACCAGCGCGACGAGCACGCCGGCGCCGCCGCCCAGCATGCGGCCCGACGGCTGCGACGGCGGCGGACGCTCGCCGCCCCCGCCGCCGGCGGCCGAACAGGTCGTTCAGGCGGCGGTTGAAGTTGCGCCACAGCTCGTCGAGGTCGGGCGGGCCCTGGTTGCCGCCGCCGGGCCTGCGGGTTCCGCCCTGCCGCGTCCCCAGTTCGGGTCGTTCAGCGACATGGATGCTCTACTGCAGTGAGATCAGTTCAGGCGAAGGAGCTGCGGGCCTGCCGCGTCCGCGCGGCCTCGGCGATCGCGCCGCGCAGTCCGTCGAGGCCGGCGCCGGTGCGCGCGCTCACGAAAACGCGGCGAAATCCTACCATACTCGTCGCGCTCGACGCCCGGCTCCAGGCCCGACAGCGTCGATCTTGTTCCAGACCAGGAGCTGCGGGACGTCGCCGGCGCCGATCTCGGCCAGCACCTTGTCCACCTCGGCGGCCTGCTCGTCGCGCGCCGGCGAGGCGCGCGTCGACCACGTGCAGCAGCAGGTCGGCGTGCACCGTCTCCTCCAGCGTGGCGCGGAACGCGGCCACCAGGCCGTGCGGCAGGTCGCGGATGAAGCCGACGGTGTCGGACACGACGACGTTGCCCGCCTCGGGCAGCCACACGCGCCGCGTGGTGGTGTCGAGCGTGGCGAACAGCTGGTCGGCCTCGTAGGCCTTGGCATGGGTGAGCGCGTTGAACAGCGTCGACTTGCCGGCGTTGGTGTAGCCGACGAGCGAGACCGACAGCACGTCGCCGCGCGCGCGCGCGCGGCGCTGCACGCGTGCGCTGCTTGCTGCAGCTGGATCGAGCTTGTCCTTCAGGACGTCTTCACGCGCTTGGCGATGTAGCGCCGGTCCAGCTCGATCTGCTTCTCGCCCGGGCCGCCGGTCTTGCCGAGGCCGCCGCGCTGGCGCTCGAGGTGGGTCCAGCCGCGCACCAGGCGCGTCGACAGGTGCTCGCAGCTGCGCCAGCTCGACCTGCAGCTTGCCTTCGTTGGTCTGCGCGCGCTGCGCGAAGATCTCCAGGATCAGCTCGGTGCGGTCGAGCACGCGGCGTGTCGAGCTCCTTCTCGAGGTTGCGCTGCTGCGCCGGGCGAGAGCGTCGTGGTTGAAGACCACGCAGCGCGGCGTTGAGCGCGGCGGCGGCGCGGCCGATCTCCTCGACCTTGCCGCTGCCGGCGTAGAGCTCGCGCGTCGGGCCGGCTGCGCCGGCCGCGCACCACCTGCGTAGCGCTCGCACGCCGGCGCTCTGCACCAGGCGCACCACCTCCTCGACGCCGTCCTCGTAGCCGTCGTCGCCGAAGTCCAGGCAGACGATGACCGCCGCGCGCGGGTCGGCGGCTGCGGGGCGCTCGCGAGGCTCAGGCGTCGGCTTCCTTGCTCGGCGCCGAGGCTGATCGGCGCGCGACGGCACGACCGTCGAGATGGCGTGCTTGTAGACCATCTGCGTCACCGAGTTCTTCAGCAGCACCACGTACTGGTCGAACGATTCGATCTGGCCCTGCAGCTTGATGCCGTTCACCAGGTAGATCGAGACCGGAACGTGCTCCTTGCGCAGGGTGTTCAGGAACGGGTCTTGTAGCAGCTGCCCCTTGTTGCTCATGTTCTTCTCTCTTGCGTGGGGTTTGGTCGGCATACTCTAATTGATTTTCCTGGGGTTTTCTATCCCGGACGCGTCGGCGGCGTCACGTCGCCGCATTGCGCGCGATGGCGCAGCGCATGATCCATCAGCACGCAGGCGAGCATCGCCTCGGCGATCGGCGTGGCGCGGATGCCGACGCAGGGATCGTGGCGGCCGGTGGTCTCGATGGTGGTCGCCGCGCCGCGCGCGTCGATGGTGCGGCGCGGCAGGCGGATGCTGGAGGTCGGCTTGAGCGCGATCGACACCGTGACGTCCTGCCCGGTGGAGATGCCGCCGAGCACGCCGCCGTTGTTGTTGGAGAGGAAGCCCTGCGGCGTCATCTCGTCGCCGTGCTCGCTGCCCTTCTGCTCGATCGGCGGCGAAGCCGGCGCCGATCTCCACGCCCTTCACCGCGTTGATCGACATCATCGCCGCCGGCGATGTCGGCGTCGAGGCGGCCGTAGACCGGCTCGCCCCAGCCCACCGGCACGCCGCTCGGCCACCACGTTGACGCGCGCGCCGCACGAGTCGCCGCTCTCGCGCAGCTCGTCCATGAACTTCTCCAGCTGCGGCACCAGCTCCGCGTTCGGCGCGAAGAACGGGTTGGCGTCGACGTCCTCCCAGGACTGGAACGGAATCTTGCTGCGGCCCGAGCTGCGCCAGGTAGCCCGCGCACCTGCACGCCGTAGCGCTCGCTGCAGCCATTTCTTCGCGATCGCGCCGGCGGCGACGCGCACCACGGTCTCGCGCGCCGAGGCGCGGCCGCCGCCGCGCGCGTCGCGGATGCCGTACTTCTGCCAGTAGGTGTAGTCGGCGTGGCCGGGGCGGAACTTCTCGCGCGATCGCCGAGTAGTCCTTCGAGCGCTGGTCCTCGTTGCGCACCAGGAAGCCGATCGCGCGTGCCGGTGGTCCTGCCCTCGTAGACGCCGGAGAGGATCTCCACCGTGTCGGTCTCGCGCCGCTGCGTGACGTGGCGCGAGCTGCCGGGCTTGCGCCGGTCCAGCTCCTTCTGAATGTCCTCCGCTGACAGCTCCAGCCCCGGCGGGCAGCCGTCGACCACGCCGCCGTAGGCGGGGCCGTGCGACTCGCCGAACGAGGTGACGCAGTAGAGCGTGCCGAAAGTGTTGCCCGACATGCGGAAATTCATCTCAGCCCTCGAAAAAGCGCCGCGTCTCGAACACGCTCGCGCGACAGCGCCTTGCCGTTCGAGCGCAGGCTGCGCTTGAGCACGAAGTCGAACAGCAGCGGGTTGTGCGCGCGGATCTCCTTCAGCACCGGCGCCGCGCTCCGGCTCGAGCAGCCCGAGCGAGACGAGATAGTCGACCGAGAAGATCGGCATCACGCCGGGCAGCGGGTAGTCCGAGCCGTTCAGCAGCCGCGCGTGCCAGTCCGCGCGCTCGATCACGCGCGCCAGCGTCGGCGCCGGCGCGGTTCACCTGCGTCATCGCCGAGATGTCGCCGTAGCAGGTGCTTCGCGTAGCGCGGCTCGTCCATCAGGCGCGCGAACAGCGCGAAGCTGTCCACCAGCGGGCCCGTTCGCGCCCTGGTCGAGGTCGCGGTCCTGCGCCCATCGAGGCGCAGTGCGCCACCACCACGCGCACGCCGGCGTCGAGCGCGCGGCGCAGGCGCAGCGGGTTGCCGTAGTCCTGCATCGTCGCGTGCCGATCACCGCGCGCTCCAGGCCCGCGTGCGTGATCAGCGGCAGATCGAGTCGCGCCAGCGCGGCATAGAAGCGGTCGCAGCGCGGCGAAGCCGGGATCGATGCCCATCGCCGACGGCAGCCACTTCACCGCGCGCGCGCCGTCGCGCTTCGCGCGCTCGAGCGCCTCGAGCGCAGTCGGCGCGATACGGATGGATCGAGGCCACCCATTCGAAGTACCTGCGGATGCGCGCGCGCGGTGTCGCGCGCGTAGGCATCGGGCACGTAGAAGCCGGTGCGCTCCAGGTCGCGGCTGCGCCGCGCTCGTCGTGCGCGCGCTCGAAGGCGAACAGCAGGAGCTTGGCGCCCGGCGCGCAGGCCGTCGATCAGGTTGCGCATGCGCTCGACGTAGGCGCGGTCGACGCTGCCCCGGCGCGTCGTGCGCGCAGCCGGCGTTGAGGAAGAACAGGCGCCGCGCGTACTCGCCGGGGTTGAGCAGGCTCTCCATGCGCGGATTGACGTACGATGCCGCTGCCCGAGTCGCCGGTGCCGACCAGGTGCGCGTGCGCGTCCCAGACCTGCGCGGGGTCGAGGCCGTCCCAGGCGGCGCGCACCAGCTCGTGCTCGGCGAGGCGGCGCGGCAGGCGCGCGAGGCAGGGATTCCACAGTCCCTGCTCGGGCCAGAAGCGCCAGGCGGCGAGGCCGCCGGCGGCGGCGAGCGCCGCGCCGCCCTAGAAGGAACTTCCTACGCGGGCCAGTTCTTGATGTAGCCCTTGAGCATCTTGTTCTCGAAGTCCTGCTCTTCGAGCACCGCCTTGGCCACGTCGCGGAACGAGATCACGCCGAGCAGCTTGCCGTCCTGCATCACCGGCAGGTAGCGCGCGCCGCGACTCGAGCATGGTGCGGCGCAGGTCGTTCACTTCCATGTCCGGCGTCGGCGGTCACCGGGTCGCGCACCATGATGTCGCCCACCTTGCACGTCGCCGAGCGCGCCGCCGCGCTGGCGCGAGCGCGCGCAGGATCTCGTGGAAGGTGAGCATGCCGACCATGCGGCCCTGGTCGAGCACCACCAGCGAGCCGAGGTTCTGCTTCGCCATGGTCGCTGACCGCGTCCACCGCGCGGCCCGCCGGCTCGATGCTGAGCAGCCGGTTGCCCTTGACCCGCAGGATCTCTTTGACTTGCATGTCGACCTCCCGTGGCCGGACCGCTCGGAGAATACTCTTTTTTACCTCACCAGGATCGTCGCCAGACCCAGCAGCATGCCCATGCTCACCACGTCGGTGGCGGTGGTGAGGAAGATGCTCGAGGCGGTCGCCGGGTCGAAGCCCAGGCGCTTGAGCGTGAGCGGCACCATGGCGCCCGAGAGGCCGCTCGCGACGCACGAGCCGATCATCGCGAGGAACACGACGAACGACGAGCATCAGCGGCGTGCTGCGAGTGCTGGCCGGCGGCGGTGATGTACATGCCGATCGCCGCGCACAGGCCGACGCCGGCGCCGTTCAGCAGGCCGAGCCCGGCCTCCTTGTAGACCAGCGGCCGCTCCGCGCCGGGCTTCAGCTCGCCGAGCGTCATGCCGCGCAGCGTCACCGCGAGCGCCTGGCAGCCGGTGTTGCCCGACTGGCCGGCGAGCACCGGCAGGAACAGCGCGAGGATCACCAGCCGGTCGATGGTGTCCTGGAACATGCCGACCACCGCCGCGGCGAGGAAGGCGGTGAGCAGGTTGAGCTGCAGCCACGGGTGGCGCAGCATCAGGCTGCGCTGCCACGGCGTGCCGAGGCGCTCCTCCTTCTCGACGCCCACCATGCTGCCGGGCTGCGCCGCGATCTCGAACGCCTGCGCCTCGAACATGCGTCTGGCCGCGCACCAGGCCGCGCAGCCGGTTCTCGGCGTCGACCACCGGATAGACCGGGTAGTGGCGGTCGAGCACCTGCTTCATCGCGTCCTCGAGCACGCGTCGGCGCGTGCAGCGCGAACACGTCGCGCAGCATCACGTCGCGCAGCGGCCTGGTCGTGCTCGTTGAACAGCAGGTCGCGCATGGTGACGATGCCGAGCAGGCGCTCGTCGTCGTCGACGACGTAGATGTAGGTGATGAACGCGCATCTTCACCAGCTCGCGCAGCGCCTCGATCGCCTCGCCCACCGTGGCCTGCGGCGGGAACTCGGCGTACACCGGCTCCATCATGCGGCCGATGGTGCCCTCGGCGTACAGCGCGTTGCGCTGCCACTGGCGCGCGAACTCGTCCGGCGCCGCGGCGAGCGCGCGCTCGCGCGTTTCCGCCGGCAGCGCGGCGAGGATGTCCTGCGCGAATGCCGGGGCTCAGGCGCGTCAGCACCGCGGCGACTTCGGCGCCGCCGAAGTGCGCGAGCATTCCGCCGCGCGCCGGCGGCGATTGCAGCTTCACCTCCTCGATGAGGTCGGTGGCCGAGCGCTGGATGGTGGGTCGGTCGATCGATTCCAAGGTGTCTCCCTCGCGAGCTGCGTTACAGGCCGGCGGCGTCCGCCACCAGCCGTCGCATTTCCCGTCGCAATGATGCCCTAACACGCGCGTAGCGGGCGCTGCGCGCCAGGTTCTTCAGCTCGAAGGGGTCGCGCTCCAGGTCGTAGAGCTCGTCGAGCTCGCCCGTCGCTGCCCCGGTTCACCCAGTGGATCAGCTTGTGGCGGTCGCGTGCGCACCGCCTTGTAGGTCATGCCGACCAGCCAGGGCATGGCCTGCTCGGCCCAGTACTCGACGAGGAACGACTTGCGCCAGCCCGGCGCCGTCCGGCGAGCAGCGGCAGGAGCGAGCGCCCCTGCACCTGCGCGCCCGGCCTGCCGCCCGCCAGCTCGATCAGGGTGGGCGCGATGTCCTGGCAGATCGACGAGGTCGCGGATGCGCGTCGCCGGCCTTCGCCTTGCGCGGATAGCGCAGAGCGAAGGGCGCGCGGATGCCCTCCTCGTAGGCGAAGCGCCGCTCGGGCCCCAGGCCGTGCTCGCCGAAGAAGTAGCCGTTGTCGCCGAGGAACAGGATCAGGGTGTCGTCGAGCTGCTTCTGCCGCGCGAGCTCCTCGAGCAGCATGCCCACGCCCTCGTCCACCGAGGCCATCATGCGCGCGCGCTGGCGGATCTCCTCCTGCGTGCCGGCCTGGATCGCGTCCAGCAGCTGCGCGAGCGCTCGGTGCCGCGCAGGCGAAGGCCTCCGCCCAGGCCGGCTTCTGCTTCACCAGCTCGCGCGGCGGGAGCATGTTGGGCTTCTTCGGGAACACGCCGTCGCGGTACAGGTCGCGGTGGCGCTCGGCGCGGGATGTAGCCGCCGAAGCGGCTCATGTCGAGCGTGCCGTCGGCCGCCTGGTGCGCGTCCGGGTGCACCGCCTTGTGCGCGAAGAACAGCGCGAACGGCTTGGCGCGCCGGCGCGCCGACGAACGCCAGCGCCTCCTGGTTCAGCAGGTCGGTCATGTAGCCGGTGCGCTGCTGGTAGCGCGCCGTTCACGTTGAGCCGCGGGTCGTTCAGGCTGCCGTGGCCGTCGAAGCTCACCCAGTGGTCGTAGCCGGGCCGCGGCATGCCGTCGTTGCCCATGTGCCACTTGCCGACGTGCGCGGTCTCGTAGCCGAGGCGCTGCAGCGCCAGGTGGTAGTTGGGCAGCCGGTGGCTCATCGCGTCGCGCGCCACGTTGTCGATGATGCCGTGGCGGCTGGCATACTGGCCGGTGACGATGGAGGCGCGGTTGGGCGAGCAGATCGGCGTGGTGTGGAAGGCGCGCTCGAACAGCGCGCCTTCGAGCGCGAGGCGGTCGATGTGCGGCGTCTTCATGTAGGGATGGCCGCCGGCGCCGAACTCGTCGAAGCGCAGGTCGTCGATCAGGATCACGATGAGGTTGGGCTTCATGGGCGGCAAGTCTAAGGGAGCCGGCCGCGACTGCGCATTTGTACCCGGCATTTCCGGCGCGCAGTTTCGTATGCTGGGCCTCCCCCGCACACCAGGAGCCGCGCCATGGCGACCCGCACCCGCAAGGCTCCGCGCCAGGACCGCGTCGGCCAGCACCTGCTCGGCCCGCTCAACGACGCCGCTCGCCCTCGTGCAGCGCTACCGCGAGGTGGACGGCTTTCGCGCACTACGTGCGCCGGCGGCTGCACCTGGTGGTGCCGGCGCTGGCGCTGATCCTGCGTCACCGGCTTCGCCTGCGCCATGGCCGTCAGTCCTGCTGATGCTCGGGCCGCGCGCCGCTGCGTCGCCCTGCTCGGCCTGCTGCTCGCGCCGGTGGCTGCTGGCCGGGAGCCTGTTCGTCCAGCTCTACGTGTTCTTCGCCTGGCTCGAGGAGCGCGCGCTCGCGCAGGTCGCTCGGCCACCGCACCGGGCCGGCGCCGGGCAAGTTCGCCGCGCTGGACCGAGCGCAAGCTCGGCGCGGACCTCGGGCCGCCTGCCGCGCGTGCCCTGGGTGCTGGCGGCGATCTTCGTCTTCCTGCCGCTCGCCGTCCTCACCCAGCTCGCGCCGAAGTGCGCGGCGCTGCTCATCGTGCTCCTCGTGCTGGCGCCGATCCTGTACGCGCGCTTCGATCGCTGAGCGGCCAGTATACTGGGCGCATGCGAGCCCGCGCCGCACTCCTCGTCCTGCTCGCCGCCTGCATGCCGCCCGCGGCCGCCCAGCCGCTCCCCGACTCGAGCCCGGCGTCTCCGCAGGAGCTCGCGCAGCTGGCGCGCCCGGCACTACCGCGACCTGCGCTACGCGCTCGAGCTGCGGCTCGACGAGCGCAAGGAGGCCGTCGCCGGCCGGCTCGACCTGCGCCTCGCCCTGGCGCGCCGCGACCGACCTGGTGCTCGACTGGCGCGGCGCGCCGGTGCGCGCGCTGCGCGTGAACGGCAAGCCCGCGCAGGCGCGCCAGGACAAGGAGCACCTGGTCATCCCGCGCGCCGCGCTGAAGGCGGGCGAGAACCGGGTGCAGCTCGAATTCAGCGCGCGCGGTCGCGGTGGCGGGCGCCGCGCTCACCCGGTACCGCGACCGCGAGGACGGCGTCGAGCTACGTGTATTCGCTGTTCGTCCCGGCAGACGCGAGCAGCGTGTTCCCCTGCTTCGACCAGCCCGACCTGAAGGCGCGCTTCACGCTCCAGCTGGACATGCCGGCGCACTGGCGCGCGGTATCCAACGCGCCCGCCCTGGAGGAGTCGCCCGGCCGCGCGCGCTTTGCCGAGACCGAGCCGATCTCCACCTACCTCTTCGCCTTCGCGGCCGGGCCGTTCGAGGCGATCGCGCTGCGCGGGCGAGCCGGTGCGCCTGTTCGTGCGCCGCTCGCAGCTCGAGCGCGCGCGCGAGCACGCGCCGGAGGTGCTGCGCCTGAACCGCGCGGCGCTCGCGCTACTTCGAGAAGGAGTTCGCGCAGCGCTATCCCGTTCGCCAAGTACGACCTGGTGCTGATCCCCGAGCTCGCCTACGGCGGCATGGAGCATGCGGGCGCCACCTTCCTGAACGAAGCGGCGGTGCTGTTCCCCTTCGCGCCGAGCAACCCGGACCTGCTGCGCCGCGCGCAGCTCGATCTTCCACGAGGCCTCGCACCAGTGGTTCGGCAACCTGGTCACCATGCGCTGGTTCGACGACCTGTGGCTGAAGGAAGGCTTCGCCAACTTCATGGCGGCAAAGGCCGCCGCGCGACATCGTGCCCGAGCCTGCGAGCCCTGGAGCGCGTTCCACGCCCTGAAGACCGGCGCCTACCGCATCGACGTGACGCAGGGCACCACGCCCCTCCGGCAGCCGCTCGCCAACCTGTCGGCGGCGAAGTCGGCCTATGGCTCGATCGTCTATTCGAAGGGCCCGGCAGTGCTGCGCCAGGCCGAGTTCTATCTCGGCGCGGCGGCGTTCCGCCGCGCCGTGCGCGATTTCCTGCAAGCGGCACGCCTACGGCGCCGCCGACTGGAGCGACCTGGTGCGCGCTTTCGAGCGCGCCTCGCAAGCGCGACCTGCAGGCCTGGGCGCGATGCCTGGGTGAAGCGCCGCGGACTGCCCAACGTCACGCTGCGCTGGCGCGAGGGCAGGCTGCGGCTCGCGCAGGAGGACGCGCTGGGCGGCAGCGGCGTCTGGCCGCAGAAGCTGGTGGTCGCGGCGGCCGGCGAGGACGGCCAGATCCGCACCTCGGAGACGCGCCTGGAGCAGCGCAGCGTGCGCGTGGTCGGCCCGGCGGCGCATCCCGCGGCGCGCTGGCTGTACGCCAACGCCGGCGATTTCGGCTACGGCCGCTTCCTGCTCGACGACGCGAGCCGCGCGCGCTGCTCGCCGAGCCGCTGGCGCTGCCCGACGGCCTGCTGCGCGCCCAGCTCATCGAGGCGCTGTGGGAAAGCGTGCGCGACGCAGAGCTGGCGCCGGTGGCGTTCATCGACTGGGCGCTGCCGCTGCATCGCCGAAGAGCAGGACGACGTGATCCTCGCCGGGCTGCTGGCGCGCGCGGAAACGGCATTCCGCCGGTACCTGACGGACGCGCAGCGCGACACAGCTCGCGCCGCGCCTCGAGCGCACGCTGTCGGAGCGCGATGCTGGGCGAGGGGCCGCAGCAGCCGCCGCATCCTGCTGTTTCGCGCCTACGCCGCGCTCGCCTGGACGCCGGGCGCGCTCGCCGACCTGCAACGGCTGCTGGAGGGCGAACTGCAGCTGCCGCAGGTGGAGCTCGGCGCGCGCGACCGCTTCCGCGTGGTGACGCGCCTCGTGCAGCGGGGCCAGCCCGCCGGCGCGGGCCTGCTCGCCGCGCTCGCCGACGCCGAACGCGGCGACGACGCGCGCCGCTACGCCTTCGCCGCCACCGCCGCCGACGCCCGCCGCGGAGGCCAAGCGCGCCATGTTCGAGCGCTTCGTCGGCGACGCGCAGCTGCCCGAGAGCTGGATCGAGGAGGCGCTCGCGCCGTTCAACGCGCCGGAGCACGCGGCGCAGACGCGCGCGCTGCTGCCGCGCGCGCTGGCGCAGCTGCCGCGCCTGAAGCGCACGCGCAAGATCTTCTTCGTCGAGCGCTGGCTGGAGTCCTTCCTCGGCGGCCAGGCGGACGCGCAGGCGCTCGCCGAGGTGCAGCGCTTCCTGCAGGACCCGCTCGACGAGGACCTGCGGCGCAAGGTGCTGGAGGCCGCCGACGGCCTGGAGCGCGCCGCGCGCATCCGCGAGCGGTTCGGCGGCTGACAAGCAGGGCGCGGCGGGATTAGACTTCCCGCATGACCGCGCACGCCATCACCGTCAGGCTCGCGCGAACCGCGCGACGCCCATGCGATCGCGCTGATGTCGCGCGACCTGGTGGAGTCCGGGCTGGGCTGGAAGTACGACGCCGCGCGCGTGCTGCGCGCGATGCGCGACCCCGACACGCTGGCGCCGGTGGCCTGCGACCGCGGCCGCATCGCCGGCTTCGCCCTCATGGAGTTCGGCGAGGAGCGCGCCCACCTGGTGCTGCTCGCGGTGCGCCCGGCGCACCGGCGCCTGGGCATCGGCCGGCGGCTGCTCGACTGGCTGCTCGAGTCGGCGCGCACCGCCGGCATCGCCAGCCTGCACCTGGAGCTGCGCACGGGCAACGAGGCGGCGCAGCGCTTCTACCGCGCGATGGGCTTCGACGAGACCATCGTCGTGCCCGGCTACTACCGCGGGCGCGAGGCGGCGCTGCGCATGATCCGCGTGCTGCGCGCGCCCGGGCCGCTGCCCGTATTCCTGGCGGCCGCCGCGCGTCGAAGGCGGCTGAGCCGCTGCGTTGGCGCCCAACGACCTGACTGCGGCGCAAGCGGTCGCCAAGCTGCAGTGCCGCGAGCTCAGCGCTGAGGCGATGGCGCGCGCCTGCCTCGCGCGCATCGCGGAGCGCGAGCCGGTGGTGCACGCCTTCGCGCATCTCGATCCCGAGCACGTGCTGGCGCAGGCGCGCGCGCTGGACCGCGGCGCGGTGCGCGGCCCGCTGCACGGCCTGCCGCTCGGCGTGAAGGACGTCATCGACACCTACGACGCGCCCACCGAGTACGGCTCGCCGATCTATCGCGGCCACCGCCCGGCGGCCGACGCGGGTTGCGTGGCGCTTGCGCGCTCGCTCGGCGCGCTGATCCTGGGCAAGACCGTGAGCACGGAGTTCGCCACTTTCCCGCCCGGCCCGACCGCCAACCCGCGCAACCCCGCCCACACGCCGGGCGGCTCGTCCTCGGGCTCGGCCGCCGCGGTCGCGGACTGCATGCTGCCGCTCGCCTTCGGCACGCAGACCGCGGGCTCGGTGATCCGGCCGGCGGCGTTCTGCGGCGTGGTCGGCTACAAGCCGAGTTTCGGCACCCTGCCGCGCAACGGCGTGAAGCTCCTCGCCGACTCGCTCGACACGGTGGGCCTGTTCGCCTGCAACGCCGAGGACGCGGCGCTGCTCATCTTCGCGCTCACCGGCCGCGCGAGCCTGCCCATCGGCCACACGGTGCAGGCACCGCGCCTCGCCGTGTGCCGCACGCCGCAGTGGCCGGCGGCGCAGCCGGAGACCGTGGCGCTGTTCGACGATCTGCCGGGCCGCCTGGTGCGCGCGGGCGCCTACGTCGGCAAGCTCGAGCTGCCCGCGTCGTTCGCGGGACTGGAGGCCGCGCAGGGCACCGTCTGGGAGTACGAGATGGCGCGCAACCTCGCCGACGAGTTTCACCGGCATGCCGCGCGCATCCGCGAGCCGCTGCGCGGCCAGCTCGCCGCCGGCTGGAAGATCCCGCCGGAGCGCTACGACGCGGCGAAGGCGCTGGCGCGCGATTGCCGGCGCCAGCTCGCCGACGTGTTCGCCGATTACGACGCGCTCATCGTGCCCTCGGCGCCGGGCGAGGCGCCCATGGGCCTGGAGGCGACCGGCAATCCGGTGTTCAACCGCATCTGGACGCTGCTGCACGTGCCCGCGGTCACCGTGCCCTTCGCCACCGGCCCGAACGGATTGCCCCTCGGCGTGCAGGTGATCGGCCGCGTCGGCGACGATGCGCGCGCCCTGGCCTGCGCGCACTGGCTGCAGGCGAGCGGGCAGCCGGCCGTCTAGCGGTCCGCATCGCTCCCGCGCGGCGCGTGGTGCGGCGCCTGCACCGGCCTGTGCGAGAGCACGCGCGCCTGCTCCGCCTCGTCGCTTGATCTCGTCGCTGGCGCGCTTCTCCGTGAGGTGCCGGTCGGTGATCAGCTTGAAGAACATCGGCACGAAGAAGATCGCGAGGAAGGTCGCCGCGAGCATGCCGCCCATCACGCCGGTGCCGACCGAGTGGCGCGCGCCGGCGCCGGCGCCGCTCGAGAACGCGAGCGGCAGCACGCCGAGGATGAAGGCGAGCGAGGTCATCAGGATCGGGCCGGAAGCGCAGCCGCGCCGCCTCCACCGCGGCGGCCGAGGCCGACAGGCCCTCGTGGTTCTTCATCACCGCGTACTCGACGATCAGGATCGCGTTCTTCGCCGCCAGGCCGAGCAGCGTCACCAGGCCGATCTGGAAGTAGACGTCGTTGGTAGCAGCGCGCGGCGATGCCGGCGCAGACGGCAGCAGGTTGTTGATCCAGATCGCCGCCAGCGCGCCGAAGGTGCCGAAGGGCAGCGCGAGCAGCACCGACAGCGGCAGCGACCAGTTCTCGTACTGCGCGGCGAGGATCAGGAACACCATGAGCGCCGCGAGGCCGAGCGCGAGCTCGAGGTGCCGCCCGAGCGCTTCTCCTGGAACGAGGCGCCGCCCCAGTCGAAGCTGAAGTCCGGCGGCAGCGTCTTGCGCGCGATGCTCTCCACTCGCGCTCGATCGCCTGGCCCGAGGAGACGCCCGGCGCGCCCTGGCCGAAGATCTTCACCGCCGGCAGGTTGTTGAAGCGGTCGAGCGAATCCGGGCCGGCGCGAGTAACTTGACGCTCGCGAGCGCGGCGAGCGGCACCATCTCGCCCTTCTCGGAGCGCACGTAGACGCGCCGACGTCGTCCGGGCGCTTGCGGTAGCCGGGCTCGGCCGACATCAGCACCTGCCAGGTGCGGCCGTACTTGTTGAAGTCGTTGACGTAGTAGGTGCCGAGCGTGGCGGCGAGCGTGCCGTAGAGCTCGTCGAGCGGCACGCCGAGCGCCTTCGCCTTCTCGCGGTCGACGTCGACGTAGAGCTGCGGCACGTTGGCGCGCCAGAGCGTCTGCACGCCGCCGAGCATCGGGTCCTGGTGTTGGCGGCGCCGAGGAACTGGCCGAGCACCTCCGCCAGGCGCTGCGGGCCGCCCTCGCCGCGGTTCTGCAGGTAGAACTCGAAGCCGCCCGCGGTGCCCAGGCCGAAGATCGGCGGCGGGCCGAAGGCGAGCACCAGGCGCTTCCTTGATGTGCCCGGTCTTCATGAAGAACTCGCCCACCAGCTGCGGCGGCGGTGACCTTGCGCTCGTCCCAGTGCTTCTGCGTGACGAAGATGGTGGCGGCGTTGTTGCGGAAGCCGCCGCCGAGGAAGTCGAAGCCGGTGAAGGCGACCACGTCCTCGTTGTCCGGGTTCGACTTGATGATCTGCGACCACCTCGCTCACCACCTTGTCGGTGCGCTCGCAGCGTCGCGCCGTCGGGCAGGATCACCGCGGCGATGTAGAAGCCCTGGTCCTCGTCCGGCACCAGCGACCCGGGCGTGATGCGCCACAGGCCGACGGCGACCGCCACCATGCCGGCGAACAGCAGCGAGCGCGACGCCGCCGCGGCGGATCATCCAGGCCACGCCGTCCTCGTAGCGGTCGGTGACGCGCGCGAACCAGCGGTTGAACCAGCCGAAGAAGCCGCCCGGCGCGCGCGTGCTCGCGCTTGAGGATCAGCACGCACAGCGCCGGCGTGAGCGTCAGCGCGACGAGGCCCGAGATCACCACCGCGATCGAGATGGTCACCGCGAACTGGCGGTAGAGCTCGCCGGTCAGGCCGCCGAGGAAGGCGATCGGGACGAACACCGCGCACAGCATCAGCACGATGGCGATGATCGGGCTGGTGACCTCGCTGCATCGCCTTGATCGCCGCCTCGCGCGGCGCGAGGTGCTCCTCGTGCATGATGCGCTCGACGTTCTCCAGCACCACGATGGCGTCGTCCACCACGATGCCGATGGCGAGCACCATGCCGAACAGCGTCAGCGTGTTGATCGAGTAGCCGAGCAGGTAGCAGGCCGGCGAAGGTGCCGATCAGCGACACCGGCACCGCGGCGAACGGGATCAGCGTCGCGCGCCAGTTCTGCAGGAACAGGAACACCACCAGGAACACCAGCAGCATCGCCTCGGCGAGCGTGATCACCACCTCGCGGATCGAGACCTCGACGAAGCGCGTGGTGTCGTAGGGCATCGCGTAGGTCGAAGCCCGGCGGGAAGCGCTCCGCGAGCTCGGCCACCGTGCTGCTTCACGTCGCCCGCCGACCTCGAGCGCGTTGGCGCCGGGCTGCAGGAAGATGCCGACCAGCGTCGCCGGCTTGCCGTTGATGCGGCCGATGAAGTCGTAGTCCTTGCGAGGCGAGCTCGACGCGCGCCACGTCCTTCAGGCGCAGCGCCGAGCCGTCGGGGTTGGCGCGCACGATGATGTTCTCGAACTCGCGCGGCTCCGACAGGCGGCCCTTGGTGGTGATGGTGTAGACCAGCTCCTGCGCGCCGCCGGTCGGCGCCTGGCCCGATCTTGCCGGCGGCGAACTGCGCGTTCTGCTCGTTGAGCGCGCGGATCAGGTCGGCCGGCGGTGAGCTTGAGCTGCGCCAGGCGGTCGGGCCGCACCCAGATGCGCATCGCGTAGTCCTTGGCGCCGAAGATCTGCACGTTGGTGGTGCCCGGCACGCGCTTCAGCGTCGTCGAGCACGTTCAGCGTGACGTAGTTCGAGATGAAGAGGTCGTCGCGGCGGCCGTCGGGCGAGTAGAACGCGAGCACCTGCAGGAAGGCCGACGAGCCCTTCTCCACCGTGACGCCCTGGCGGCGCACTTCCAGCGGCAGGCGCGGCTCGACCTGCTTGACGCGGTTGTTGACGTTGAGCGCCGCCTTGTCGACGTCGGCGCCGATGTCGAAGGTGACCTGGATCTGCACCACGCCGTTGCGAGGTCGAGGTCGAGCTCATGTAGAGCATGTTCTCGACGCCGTTGATCTGGTTCTCGAGCGGCGCGGCGACGGTCTGCTCGAGCACCTGCGGCCGAGGCGCCGGGATAGATCGCGCGCACCGTGACCACCGGCGGCGCGATCTCCGGGATACTGCGCGATCGGCAGCACGCGCATCGCGGCGAGGCCGGCGATCACGATGAAGATCGAGAGCACGGCCGCGAAGATCGGCCGGTCGATGAAGAAGCGGGAGAACATGCTACTTCTTCGCTGCGGTTTCTGCTTCGGCTTTGGGCTCGGCGACCTTGCACCGGCGCGCCCGGCGCCGATGCTTCATCACGCCGTCGACGATCACCGCTCGCCGGCCTTCAGGCCCGCCGGTGATGATCCAGTCGCTCGCCCGCCCACTCGCCGACCTCGCACCGGGCGCGGCTCGGCCTTGCTCTTCTCGTCGACCACGTAGACGAACTTGCCCTGCGGCCCCTCCAGCACCGCGCGCTGCGGCACCAGCGATCGCGTTCGGGCGCATCGCGCCGTTCAGCATGACGCGCACGAACTGGCCCGGGCGCAGCGCGCCCTTCGGGATTGGGCAGCTCGGCGCGCGCCTCGCTGGTGCCGGTCTGCGCCGGAGACGCGCACGTCGGCGAAATGCGAGCCTGCCGGTGCGCGCATACACGCTGCCGTCGGCGAGCCGCACCATCGACCTCGAAGCGGCCGTCCTTGGGCAGCTCCAGGCGCCCGGCGTCGGTCTCCTTCTGCAGGCGCAGCCGCTCGTCGTCGGGGATGCCGAAGTTGACCCAGATCGGGTCGACCTGCGTCACGGTGGTGAGCAGCACGTCGGGACCCGACACCAGCGTGCCTTCGGAGCGCTGCGCGCGGCTCGGCGATGCCGGAGACCGGCGACTCGACCCGCGTGTAGCTCGAGGTTGAGCCGCGCCTCGGTGAGCCGCGCGCGCGCCGCCTTCAGCGTCGGCCTCGCCGATCGCCTCGGCGGAGACCGCGTCGTCGAACTCCTTCTGGCTCACCGCCTTCTCGGCGTAGCAGCGGCTTCAGGCGCGCGGCGTTGCGCTTCGCCTGCGTCGAGGCGCGCCTCGGCGCCGCGCGACGTCGGCCTCGGCGCGCGCGAGCGCCGCCTGGAACGGCGCCGGGTCGATGGTGAAGAGCGACTGGCCCTGCTTCGACCGGGCCGCCCTCGTTGAAATTGCGCTTCAGCAGGATGCCGGTGACGCGCGCGCGCACCTCGACTTCGCGCGAGCCCGCGGTCTGGCCGGTGTACTCGAATGGCGCGAGCACGAGTCTTCGGCTGCACCGTGATGGCGCCGACTTGCGCCGGCGGCATGCCGCCGGGTCCGCCGTGGCCCTGCGACCCGCCGGAGGGTCCGCAGGCGGACAGGAATGCGACTAGCGAGCAAAACCAGGAGATGGCGCATGGGTATTCGACTCTCAGCGAAGGCGCGATTCTAGCGAGCCGCGCAGCCGCAAATGTATACGTAGCGTTACTTAGTGTTGCGCAAATGCTCAGGAGACTGCGATCGCGTCGACCTTGTCGGGGTAGAACGCAAGCAGGCCCTTGATCGCGAGCATGTCTTCCTTCGGCTGCTCGTAGCTCCACACGGCGTTGGCGGGTCCGTCCTGGATCGAGTAGTACGACGCATCCCCCTTGTAGGGGCAATGCGTCGTGTGCGATGTCCGCGCGAGCCGCTCCATGCGTCACATCCTCACGCGGAATGTAATAGACGACCGGATAAGCGCCCTCCTCGAGCGCTACGGCGTCGCGCGTGTCGGCGATCACCTCGCCGCGGAAAGTCACCCGCACGCGCGCGCCTGCCGGTCTGGTGACGATGCCCATTGATGCCTCAGGGCGACGCTACTGTGAATAGATGCATTTCTGCAACAGGGTCTTTTCAGCGCTGGCCGTAGGCCGCCTGCAGGCGCTGAATGTCGATCTTGTCCATCTGCAGCATCGCCTGCAGCGCCGCGTTCGCCTTGGCGGGGTTCGGATCGCGCAGCAGCTTCGGCAGAATCGTCGGCACGATCTGCCAGGAAAGGCCGTACCGGTCCTGCAGCCATCCGCAACGGCTCTTTGCGCCCCCAGCCGAGAGCTTCTCCCACAAGTCGTCCACTTCCGCCTGAGTTTCGCAGTCCACCATCAGCGACGCGGCGGGGGTGAGTTTGTAGTGCGGGCCGCCGTTGAACAGGTGCAGGCGCTGCCCGCGCAGCGTGACGGTGGCCGACTGCGCCGGCTTGCCCGGCGCCGGCCGGTGCACGCTATCCACACGCGCATCCTTGAACACGGACACGTAGAAATTCGCTGCCGCCTCGACGTCACCATCGAACCAGAAGAACGGCGTGATGCCAGTCTTCCCTGTGATGCTCATGTCGCCTCCCGTGCACTCATCTGTGGAATACTCGCCCGCAGCTCGCGCGGCAGCGGCGGGAAGGCGAGCGCGATCGCCACCGCGCCGAGGCCGACGGCAAAGGAGCCGACGTAGAGCCAGGTGTAGGTGCCGAAGGCATCGAAGATCCAGCCGCCGGCGAGCGGCCCCAGGGCCATGCCGAGGCTCGCGATCAGGCTCGCGGCGCCGATCACGCCGCCCATGATGTGCGGCCCGAAGTAGCCGCGCGCGAGCACCGCGTAGAGCGGCATCACGCCGCCGTAGGCCAGGCCGAAGACGAAGGCCACCGCGTAGAACTCGTCGAGCCGGCTCGCGAAGACGAAGGCGCCCGCGGCGAGCGCCTGCACGAACAGCCCGGCGACGAGCACGCGCTTGGCGCCGTAGCGGTCGCCGAGCACGCCGAACAGCACGCGCCCGCCCAGGCCGGCGAGCCCCTCGAGGCTGTAGATGCTGACGGCCGCCATCGCCGGAACGCCGCAGAAGATGGCGTAGCTGATGGTGTGGAAGATCGGCCCGGAATGCATCGCGCAGCAGGCGAAGTAGGTCAAGCGCGAGGACGATGAACGGCAGCGGAGCGCAGCGCCTCGCCGAGCGACATGCTCGCGCCCGCCGCCCGTGCCCGGCGGCCGGCGCAGCCGCACCGGCGGGCGGCGCCGGCGGCTGGCGCACCAGCAGCGACGCCGGCACGAGGACGAGCGCGACGAGGATCGCGATCGTCATCTGCGCGCCGCGCCAGTCCTGCATCGTCAGCAGCCAGCTGGCGAACGGCGAGATGGTCATGGGCGCCACGCCCACGCCCGCCGTGGTGAGCGAGACGGCGAGCGCGCGGTGGCGGTCGAACCAGTTGCTGACCACCGCGATGAACGGCGGGAAGAAGCTGCCGGCGGCGAAGCCGACGAGCAGGCCGTAGGCGAGCTGGAACTCCAGCAGGCTGCCGGCCCGGCTCGCCAGCGCGAGCCCGAGCGCGAGCAGAACGGATCCCGCGAGCACGACGGGCCGCGCGCCGATGCGGTCGCTCAGCGTGCCCCAGGCGAAGCCGCCCACGCCCATGGCGAGGAACACGAGCGTCATCGCGCCCGAGATCCCGGCACGCGACCAGCCGGTCGCGTCCGTCATCGGCTGCAGGAATACCGCGAGCGAGAACACCGCGCCGAAGGCGACGCAGGTCATCAGCGCGCCGGCGGCGACGATCACCCAGCCGTAGCGCGGCTGGTCCGCGCTCACGCGGCCACCTGTCCGCGGCACGATCACCATCCAGCACCACGCCGAACCTGTCGGTGACCATGCCGAAGCGCGGGCGAGAAGAAGGTCTTGCCCATCGGCATCTGCACCTGGCCGCCCTCGGTCAGCGCCGCGAACAGGCGCTCGCGCTTCGGCCTCGTCCTTCGCGTGTAAGCGAGAGCGCGAAACCCTGGAAGCTCGGCTTGCCGCTGCAGCGTGCCGTCCGAGGCCATGACCAGCGTATCGCCGACGCGGAACGTTCGCAGTGCATGACCTTGTCGGCGGCGCCGGTGCGGATTGCGCGTCGGGCTCCGGATTGTCCTCGATAGCGCATCAGCATCTCGACCTTGGCGCCGAGCGCGCTCTGGTAGAACTCGAGCGCCTCGTCGCAGCGGCCGTCGAAGAAGAGATAGGGCTCGATCGGCATGACGCCTCCTCGCTCAGGATTTCGCTTCCACGATCTGGCGGATGCCGGCCAGGCCTTTCTCGAAATCGCCGCCGACCATCTTGTCCATGTCGAAGACCAGGCACATCGCCTTGCCGACGAAATTGTTCTGGCCGCGCATGGTCCAGGTCACCGCGGTGCGGCCGCCTTCCTCCTTGAACGCGAACTCGGCGCTGTTGGTGGCGGCGAAGGGCTTGAAGAACTCGAGCTTGAAGCGCACGAGCTCCGCCGGGCGGCTCTCGACGATCGTCATGCGGCCTTCGCCGACCTCCTTGTTGCCGGCCCAGGACATGCTCGCGCCCGTGCCGGCCGCGGGTCCCTCGAAGGTCTCCTTCGCCTGCGGGTCCTTCTTCGCCCAGGGCGACCAGGCGCGCCACTTGCGCAGCTCGTTCACCTGCGCGAACACCAGCGGCGCGGGCGCGGCGAAACTCGCCGAGCGCGAGACGCTGAAATCGCTTGGCCGCGTGGCGATGTACGCCGCCAGCGCCACCACCACGACGGCAACGCCAATCAGGATCTTCACCAGCATGATGCGTTTCCTTTCTTCAAATGATGGTTTCAGGGAATGGTTCTGCTGCGCTCGCGCAGGCGATCGAGCGTCTCGCTCCAGCCCTGCTCCATGCCGCGCGAGCATCGCGGCGGCCTCGGGGCCGGTGCCGGCCGCCGTCGCATGCAGCTTGAGGCGCGTCCTGCCGCCTTCGTCGGCGAGCGACACGGTGATCACTTCCTCCAGCCGCTGCACGCCGCGCGCGTCGTCGGCGAAGCAATGAATCACGACGCGTCCGGGCGGCGCGACCTCGCGGAAGCTGCCGCGCACCCAGTAGTCCTGCCCCTCGGGCGAGCGCATGCACAGGCGAAACAGGCCGCCGGGACGCGCGTCGGCTTCGCAGGAGTGGATCGTGAAGCCGCGCGGCCCGAACCAGTGCGCGAGGTGCTCGGCGCGCGTCCAGGCCGCGAACACGCGCTCGCGCGGCGCGTCGTAGACGCGCTCGGCGTTGACGGTGTATTCGCGCCGCGGGGCGCCTTGCGCGGCGCTCATAGCGCGAGGAAGTGTTCGAGATTCTCGAAGGTCCCGCTCCAGCCCTGGTTCATGCTGGCGCGGCCCTCGTCGAAGAGGCGGCGCTCGTCGTCGCTCGCGTTGATCGGCACCCAGCTCACCGTGATGAGCGTGCCCTTGCCCTGCTCGGCGAAGGTCACGGTTGTGAGCATCTCGCGCGGCCAGCCGGGCGCCATCGGGTGGCGCGTGACGCCGCCCTGCTCGTCCGAGAACGAATTCACCCAGACCAGCTTCTCGGGCTTGACGATCTCGCGGTACAGGAACCGGCCCCACATGTCGCCGCCTTCGGGCGAACGCAGGCGGTAGTGCATCAACCCGCCGGGACGCAGGTCCACCGTGCAGTGGGCCACCACGAAGCCCTTCGGGCCCCACCAGTGCTGCAGGTGCTCGACTTCGGTCCAGGCCTGCCAGACGCGCGCGCGCGGCGCGGCGACCGTGCGGCTGATGACGAACGGCGCGGTCGCGCTCATTTGTCCACCAGCACGCGGAAGCCGCCGTAGATCATGCGCTTGCCGTCGAAGGGAAAGGTCTTCGGGTCCATCATCGGCAGCACGCGCTTGTCCTTCATCACGCGCGCGTTCACGCGGTCGCGGTGCGCGCGCGACTTGAACACGATGTAGGAAAAGAACACCGTCTCGCCGGCGCGCTGCTTGACCGCGCGCGGAAACGAGGTGCGCTTGCCCCACTTCACGTCGTCGGCGACGCACTCGCGGAACTCGAGCGCGCCGTGCTCGCGCAGGATGCGCCCCATCTTCGTCCGAGACGCGCTTGTAGTCCGCGAGCTTCTTCTTCGGCACCGGTGTCACGAATCCGTCCACATAAGCCATGGCAATCTCCTTTCGCAGAAATCTAGAGTGTGGGAACGACAACCTCGAGCCGCTTGAAAGCGCCTCGCCAGCCGTCAGCCGCGCGCGGGTCGAACACCGGGTCGAGGGTGAATTCGAGCTCGGTACCGCCGGGAACCGGGTTGAGCACGACGCTCACCACCGACTCGGCCTCGGGCGGCGCATCGTGGATGTTCCAGGTGAAAACCAGCCGGCGATGCGGCACCACCTCGCGGTAGACGCCGCGGATATCGTGGTAGATGCCTTCAGGATCGCGCAGCACGATGCGCAACGCGCCGCCGACGCGCACGTCGAGCTCGCCGATCCAGCCGGGGGCATCGGTCTGGCCAAACCACTGGCGCAGCGCGGCCGCCTCGGTCCAGGCGCGCCAGACCTTCTCGGGCGCGACCGGGTAGACACGCTTGAGCGTGAGCTTCGGGCGCTCCGCGAGCAGCATGCGCTCGAGCTTGACGAGCGACTCGGTCCAGCCGCGGCGGTGGCCGTCGCGCACCGCCTCGTCGAAGAGCTGCTCGTGGCGGAACACGAGCTCGGTGCCGCGCGCGACCTTCCTGAACTCGATCGTGACCACCGACTCGCGCTCCGGCGTGGTGCGCGGCCAGGTCCAGGTGAAGACGAGCTTGCGGTTGGGCACCACCTCGCGGTAGATCGCCCTGCACCTCGTGGTCGGTGCCCTGCGCGCCCGCCGAACACGATGTGAAAGCGGCCGCCGGCGCGCACGTCGAGCTCGGCGAGCGCGACCGGCTGCTCCCCGCCCGGACCCCACCAGCGCTTCAGCGCTTGCGGGTCGGTCCACGCCCGCCAGACCTTTTCCGGCTCGACGGGGTAGAACCGCGTGAGGGTGAGCGAGGGTTTTTCGGCGAGCCTGGCTTGGTTCCATGTCTGCAATTCCTCCTGCTGGTACAGGTAGCGGGCGAGCGAATCGAGCTTTTCGGTCCAGAACTTCTCGTAGCGCGACATCCAGGCCGCAGCCGGCCTTCATCGGCGCGGCGGAAAGCTCGCAGCTCACCACCCGCCCCTCCTTGTTGCGCGCGATGAGGCCGGCGTCCTCGAGCACGCGCAGGTGCTTCATGAAGCCCGGCAGCGACATGCCGTGCGGCTGCGGCCAGCTCCGACACCGCCAGGCTGCCCTGCCCGAGGCGTCTCCAGCACGTGGCGCCGCGTCGGATCGGCAAGCGCGCCGAACACGCGGTCGAGCACCGGCGTCCTGATACTGAACCATAAGGTTAAGTATTAATCAGCGGCGCCGGTCGTGTCAAGATCCAACCCCATGGCCGCGAAGAAGCGCTTTGCCCGCCGCGAGGACCTCGGCCTCACCAAGGCCGAGTTCGCCGTGCTGCGACGTCTGAATACCCCTCGCAAGATCCAGGCACTTTCTCTACGGCCTGCAGCAGAACTTCGAGCCCGACGGCGACACCTGCCGCTCGGTGCGCGAGGTGCTGCGCACGCGGCGCGCGCACTGCATCGAGGGCGCGATGCTCGCCGCCGCCGCGCTGTGGGTGCACGGCGAGCCGCCGCTGCTGCTGGACATGCGCGCGAAGCGCGACTACGACCACGTGGTGGCCCTGTTCCGCCGGCGCGGCCGCTGGGGCGCCATCTCCAAGACGAACGGCGTCGTTCCTGCGCTGGCGCGACCCCGTGTACCGCACGCTGCGCGAGCTCGCCATGTCCTACTTCCACGAGTACTGCAACCGCCGCGACCACAAGACGCTGCGCGAGTATTCGGTGCCGTTCGACCTGCGCCGCGTCGACCCGGCAGCTCTGGGTCGAGCGGCGACAAGCACGCCTGGGAGGTGGCGGAGACGCTGGACGACCTGCGCCACTTTCGCCCTGGTGAACGGCCACCTGCTGCGGGAGGTGGCGCGCCGCGATCCCTTCGAGCGCAGGGCGGGCAGGCTGCAGCAGTACCGCAAGCCCCGCAAGCTCCCCGACTAGCCCGCACTCCCGTTACCGGGGTAACACTCGGTAACACACGTAGCCGCCCCGCCGGACAACCATGGTTGCGTGCCGGCGTTATTGCGAGTGCCGGACCAACAACCAAAGGAGTCAGCCATGCTTATGAAAAGAGTCACGCTCGCCGCCCTCGCGGGCACCGCACTCCTCGCCGCCGCGCCCGCCTTCGCCGACGGCTACCGGGGCGACCGCCACGAATTCCGGGGCGGCCATTTCCAGAGCCGCGGTTACTACGCCAACCACCCAGCCCCCCGTTACTACGGGCAACGCCCGGTCTTCGTGCACCGCCCGGTGGTCGTGCAACGGCCTGTCGTGGTGCAGCGCCAGCCGGTGGTCGTCTACCGCGAGCACAGCTCGCACGACGTGCTCGGCGGACTGATCGTCGGCGCCGTGCTCGGCGCGGTGATCGCCAACCACGCCGGCTACTAGAACCCGCCGGCCCGCAGGCAGTCCAACGGCCAGCGCAAGCTGGCCGTTTTCGTTTGTCAGGACCGGGCCCGGCTTTCGACTAAACTGCACAAGGAGGAAACATGGATCGACGCGGACTACTCAGGGCCCTGCTGGCCGCCCCGCTGGCGGGCGCCTCTTGGCTCGCGCAGGCGCAGAAGAAAGGAATGGCGATGGTCGACGAGCTGCAGCAGAACTGGAAGACCTACCTGGCCGCCGGGGTGGCGACGCCCTCGGCCGCCGAGCCGGTCAAGCTGTCCAAGGACGAGTGGCGCAAGCGCCTGTCACCGGCCAGCCTACAACGTGCTGCGCGAGGACGGCACCGAGCGCGCGGGCACCAGCCCCCTGGACCGCGAGAAGCGCGCCGGCGTGTTCGTGTGCGCGGGCTGCGACCTGCCGCTGTTCACCTCGGCGATGAAGTTCGACAGCGGCACCGGCTGGCCGAGCTTCTTCACCACCATCCCGGGCGTGTTCACGGAGAAGACCGACTACTACCTGATCTACCCGCGCACCGAGTACCGCTGCAAGCGCTGCGACGGGCACCACGGGCACGTGTTCAAGGACGGCCCGCCGCCCACCGGCCTGCGCTACTGCAACAACGGCGTGGCGCTGAAGTTCATCCCGAAGGACGGCAAGGCCTAGCCTACAGGCGCAGGTCCTGCGCCAGCGGCCGGGCCGGGTAGTGGAACTTGACCGGCCCGTCGGGCTGCATGTGCAGGAACTGGTGGATGCGGGGATCCTGCGAGGCGAGGAGCTCGGCGGGCGCGCCCTCCCCGATCACCACGCCCTCGGAAATCACGTAGAGGTAGTCCACGATCTTGAGGGACTCGCTCACGTCGTAGGTGACGATGATCGAGGTGGCGCCGAGCGCGTCGTTCAGCCGGCGCACCAGGCCGGCCACCACGTTGAGCGAGATCGGGTCGAGCCCGCGCGAAGGGCTCGTCGTACATCGCCAGCATCGGGTCCATGGCGATGGCGCGCGCCAGCGCCACGCGCCGCGTCATGCCGCCGGAGAGGTCGCCGACGCGCAGGCCGTGCGCCCCGCGCAGGCCGACCGCGTGCAGCTTCATCAGCACCAGGTTACGCACCAGCTCCTCCGGCAGCTGCGTGTGCTCGCGGATCGGGAAAGCGATGTTCTCGTACACCGACAGGTCGCTGAACAGGCCGCTGGTCTGGAACATCATGCCCATCTTGCGCCGCATGGCGTACAGGGCCGGCGGTATCGAGCTCGTGCACCACCTCGCCGTCCACGCGCACCGCGCCGCGCGCCGGGCCGCAGCTGGCCGCCGATCAGCTTGAGCAGCGTGGACTTGCCGCAGCCGCTGGTGCCGAGGATCGCCACCACCTTGCCGCGCGGCACCTTGAGCGAGAGACCGCGGAACACGGCGTTCGCGTTGTAGGCGAAGTGCAGGTCGCTGACTTCGACGACGTTCTCGGCGGTGCTTTTCATGGGCGGTGATAGTCTAGCCCATCACATGGATGCGGCCGCGCCTTACTCCGGGCTCACCCCGGAAACCGTCCTCGACGCGCTCGAGCAGCGCGGGCCTGCGCGGCGACGGACGGCTGCTCGCGCTGAACAGCTACGAGAACCGCGTCTACCAGGTGTGGCTGGAGGACGGCTCCTCCGTCGTGGCGAAGTTCTACCGCCCGGGGCGCTGGAGCGACGCGCAGATCCTGGAAGAGCACGCCTTCGTGCTGGAACTCGCCGAGCGCGAGATTCCCGCCGTGCCGCCGCTCGCGCCGGAGGGCAGGACGCTCTCCGAGCATGCGGGCTTCCGCTTCGCGGTGTTCCCGCGCCGCGGCGGCCGCACGCCCGAACTGGAGCGCCGCGACACCCTGGAATGGATCGGGCGCTTCATCGGGCGCATCCACGCCGTGGGCGCGGTGCGGCCATTCGCGGTGCGCCCGACGCTCGACATGGAGAGCTTCGGCCGCGAGCCGCGCGACTGGCTGCTCGCGCACGCGTTCCTCCCGCCCGACCTGCTCGAGGCATGGACGAGCGCGGTGGACCTGGCGCTGCAGTCGGTGGCGCACTGCTACGCGCGCGCGGGCGACGTGCAAACGCTGCGACTGCATGGCGATTGCCACGCGGGCAACATCCTGTGGACCGACCAGGGCCCGCACTTCGTCGACTTCGACGACGCCCGCACGGGCCCCGCGGTGCAGGACCTGTGGATGCTGCTGTCGGGCGAGCGCGCCGCCATGACGCGCGCAGCTCGGCGACGTGCTCGCCGGCTACGAGCAGTTCCACGAGTTCGATCCGCGCGAGCTGCACCTGGTGGAGGCGCTGCGCACGCTGCGCCTTATCCACTACTGCGGCGTGGATCGCGCGGCGCTGGGACGACCCGGCCTTTCCCGCCGCCTTCCCCTGGTTCAACACGCAGCGCTACTGGCAGGACCGGATACTCGAGCTGCGCGAGCAGATCGCGCTGATGGACGAGGCGCCGCTGGCCAGCCCCCTAGAGGAGCCGGTAGACCTCGAGCAGCACCTGGCGCGCCTTGCGCTGCGCCGTGGCGATGGCGATGGTGCGGTTGAGCCACTGCAGGTCCGCGCCGCCCGTTTCGAAGCGCATCACGGTGCGGAAGAAGTACTTCTGCGCGCGGCACGTCCTCGCCTCGCCCGAGCGCCGCGAGGACCTCGGGCGGGCCATGGCGGTAGCCCTGGCTCACCACGCGGATCAGCGCGCCCTCCACAGTGCGCAGCGCGTAGCGCGCGTCGATGTCCAGCACGCCGTCCGCGCGCACGATCTGCCAGTCGGCGCCGCCCGGGACGATCGTGCCCTGCAACCGCGGCCCTTCGAAGCTGCCGCCGGTGATGGCCACCACGCGGCGCTCGCCGAGCGGCCCGCCGCCCATGGTCATCAGGTCGCCGACGTCGGCGGCGACGCGCATCAGGAATTCGAAAGAAATTGTCATGCTGGCATCGTGCCACAGGCACGTGCGCCGGCACATGGGTGCAGCGCGCATTGCCGCGATGCTAAACTCGCCCGGCAGCTCACTGGAGGGGGTCGGATCATGCAATTGGCCACCGCGGCCGTGCGGGCAATGCTCGCACTGGTCCTCGTTGCACTGCCTGCGCTCGCGCTGGGCGATGCGCTGACCGACCGTGCCGGGGCGCTGCTCAAGCGCGGCGATGCGAAGGCTGCCTACGAGTTGCTGCTGCCGCTGGAATCGCAGCGCGCGGGCGATCCCGAATACGATTACCTGCTCGGCATCGCCGCGCTCGACGCCGGCGATCCGGAGCGCGCGGTGTTCGCGCTGGAGCGCGTGCTGGCGTTGCAGCCGAACAACCATGTCGCGCGCGCGGAGATCGCGCGCGCCTACTACGTGATGGGTGAGCGCGAGCAGGCGCGGCGTGAGTTCGAGACGGTGCGCGCGCAGGCCATCCCGGAGGAAGCCAAGGCGACGGTGGATCGGTTCCTCTCGGCCATCGCTGCGGCAGAAACAACACGCATCGACGGCTACGTCGAACTCAGCCTCGGCTACGACTCCAACGTCAGCAGCGCCATCGCCAGTTCCACGATTGCGATCCCGGCCTTCGGCGGCGCGGCCTTCGCGCTGGCTCCGTCCCTGAGGGAGCTCGGCGACCAGTTCTTCAATATCGCCGGCGGCGTGAACTTCACGAGGAAGCTCAGCCAGCCCTGGTCTGTGGTCGGCGGGGCCGCGGCGGTGTTGCGCCGGAACACCGATGCGACGCTCTTCAATACCTCCGCCGTGGACGGCAATCTTGGCCTGCGCTATGCCGTCGGGCTCAACGCCTTCACGCTGGCCGCCCAGGCGCAGTACTACGGCGTGAACGAGCAGAGTTACCGCGAGAGCGTGGGCGGCGTGGCGCAGTGGCAGCACAGTTTCGACGAGCGCACGCAGGCGAGCCTCTACGGCCAGTACGCGCAATTGCGCTACGCGACGCAGCCGGTGCGCGATGCCGACCGCAGCGTCATCGGCGTGGCGTATGCCCAGGCGTTCAGCGGGGGGCTCTCGCCGGCGATTTTCGCAAGCCTGTACGGCGGCGAGGAGAAGGTCGTCGACGAAACCGTGCCGTGGCTGGGCCACAAGCCCGTGGGCGTGCGATTGGGCGGACAACTGCGCCTGGGCGGGGGCTGGTCGCTGTTTGGCACCCTGTCCTACGAGCAGCGCAAGTACGGCGGCATCGAGCCCCTGTTCCTGGTCACGCGCGAGGACGAGCAGACCGACGCCAGCCTCGGTGTGAGCTACCTGTGGCGGCCGGGCACCACCGTGCTCGCGCAGGTCGCCTACACGGACAACCAGTCCAACGTCGCGCTCAACAATTTCGATCGCACCATTGCCAGCGTGGCGCTGCGCTTCAATTTCTAGGAGGTCCCCATGGCACATTCCGCAGCATTTCGATTGAACCGCAGCGGGCTGCTCCTCGCCCTGATTTCAGCGGCCTTCGCCGGCCAGGCGGGCGCCGCCGCGGGCCGCGTGGATTTCGCGGTGGGTAACGCCACCGTCGTCGGGACTGATGGCCGCAGCAGGCCGGTGGCCCGCGGCACCGAGCTCGACACCGGGGACACCGTGCGCACCGCCGATGGGCGCGTGCAGGTGAGGATGACCGATGGCGCGTTCATCTCGCTGCAGCCCAATACCGAATTCGGCATCAAGAACTATCGCTTCGAGGGCAAGACCGACGGCACCGAGTCCGCGTTCTACTCTCTGGTGAAGGGTGCGATGCGCACCGTCACCGGGCTCGTCGGCCGGGTCAACCGCAATGCGTACCGGGTGGCGACGCCCACCGCGACGGTGGGCATCCGCGGCACGGGTGGCCTGATTCAGGTCCAGCCCGATGGCTCGACGCTCGTGCAGGGCACCAGCGGCATCTGGTTCCTCGCCAACCCGTCCGGGTCGATCGACATCCCGGCGGGGGTGTCGGGTGTCGCGCCCGCCGATCCCAAGCAGCCACCACAGGAGTCCTCCATCGCTCCCCTCGCGGGACCGATGCCGCCCCTCAATCTGCCGGGGTACGTGCAGGGGGAACAGAGGACGTCCACCGGCGAACCCGTGATCACACCGCCCGGGACCACGCCGTCTGCGGTTCTGACCAGCGGCAACGGCTATGCGGTGGCCATGGTCTTCGGTGACGACTTCGACAATCCGGTTCTTGCGTTCGGAGGCAACGCCGCGGCCACCTTCGATGCGGCGGGCCGGATGATTGCCATCCCGAATCTTCAGATTGGCGATTTCTACACGCTCGACGCAGGCGGCTCGCATGCCGATTTCGGCACCGACGGCATCCTGGCCTGGGGACGCTGGATCGGTCCGGCCACTGTCGACACCTGCGGCGACAGTTGCGTCAGAAGCGTGAATTACAGCGCCAACCAAGGTCTGCATTACGTTATAGGCATGCCGACCGCGGTGATGCCCCAGTCGGGCTTGGCAACCTACACCCTCCTTGGCGCAACGCGACCTACGTACACAGATGGCAGCAGCACGCCTGGCACCCTGACCGGCAGCCTCAGCGTGGACTTCGGGCAATTCACAGTCGGGACGAATCTCAACGTCGCGATGACCGACGGCAAGGGTTACGCAATCGGCGGCAGCGCGCAGATCGCCGGCAACTTGTTCGCCGCCACCAACTTCTCGGGGCTTACGGTGTCGGGGACGGCAGGAGGCGCCTGCAGCAGCGGCTGCAATGCGCTCGTCTCCGGTTTTTTTGCCGGCACAAGCGCCGAGCGCGCCGGGTTGGGCTACCACATCAACGATTTTGTCGCCAACAAGGACATCATCGGCGCGGCGGCATTCAAGAAGTAGTAGGACTTGTCGCGCGCAGAGGCGCTGGCGCACCTGCAGGGCAACCGCCCGCAGGCCGCCGCCGCGCTTCTCGAAGCAGAACTGCAATCCGACGGGCGCGACGCCCAAGGCTGGTTCCTGCTGGGCGCATGCCGCCATGCGCTCAATGACCTCAAGAGCGCAGCGGCAGCGTTCTCGCGCAGCCGCGACATCGACCCTGCCAGTCCGGAAACGCATCTCGCGCTGGTAACCGTGTTGCGTGGTGCCGGAGAGGCGCGGCAGGCCCTGGCCGCCGCACTGCAGGCCCTCGCGCACTTGCCCAGCGACGCACGACTCCTCTATGCCGCGGCGCTGAGTTTCGAGGACCTCGGGCAGTCAGATGCCGCGCTTGCTCACTACGACCGCGCACTGGGCATCGCGCCGCAACACGAAGATGCCCTGCACAACAAAGGGCTGCTCCTCGCGCGCCTCGGCAGGCTGGAGGAGGCTGAAGCCAACCAGCGGCGCTACCTCGCGGCATTCCCCGAGGCGGTACGCGCCCACAGCGCGCTTGCCGACGTGCTGATCGCATCCGGGCGCTTCGAGGAAGCGCTCGAGATTCTCGAAGCGCTCGAGCGCCTCGAGCCGCAGGACGCCAGCGCCCGCGTCCGCCGGGGCGTCGCGCTGGCGTCGCTGCAGCGATACGACGAAGCAAGGGCGGTCTTCGCCGACGCGCGCGCCCGAGATGCGCATGGCATCGCCCAATACCTGCAGCGCATCGCGCCGGGATCCGACCCGGATCTCATGCTCTCCCCGGAAAACCTGTTCCTCTGGCAATGCCATCTTGCACAACGGCGCTGCGACTGGTCGTCCTGGGATGCCTGTATCGCGGAAATGCGGCGTCTTCCCGGTAACGCGGCCGCCGCGGTCGAACCGGCGGTCGCCTTCATGGCGTTTCACCTGCCGCTTTCGGGCGAGGAGCGCCATGCGACCGCGCGCCACGTCGCCGCGCACATCGAGGCGCGCACCCCGGCGCTGCCGCCGCCGGCGGCCACGCGCCATGCGCGCATCCGGGTCGGAATCCTGTCCCCGGACTTGCGCGAGCATCTGAACGCCTATCTGCTTCTGCCGCTGTTCGAACTGCTCGACCGCGAGCGCTTCGAGCTGTACGCCTACTCGCTGGCCGCCGACGACGGCAGCGAGATCCGGGGCAAGCTTCGCGTCGCGGCCGATCACTTCCGGGAATTGCATTCGACAACGGACCAGGACGCTGCGGCTCGCATACGCGGCGACGACATCGACATCCTGATCGATGCGGGCGGCCACACCACCGGCGGCAGGTTCGGCATCACGGCGCGGCGTCCGGCGCGGCTCCAGGTGCTCTACCTCGGATTCCCCGGCTCGCTCGGCTCGACGCGGGTGGACTACGCCATCGTGGATCGTGTCGTCGGCGGCTGCGCCGCCGAATGGAGCGAATCCCTCGTGCACCTGCCGCATACCTACTATCTGTACGACTTCCGCGCGCCGGTGCCGGAACTCGGGTTGTCGCGGCAGCACTACGGCCTGCCGCAGGACGCTTTCGTGTTTTGCGCATTCCACAAGGCCGAGAAGATCTCGCCGGATGCGTTTGCGCTCTGGATGCGCATCCTGTCGCAGGTTCCCCGGGCCGTGCTGTGGCTACTGGCGTTGCCCGCCGCGGCGCAGCGCAACCTGCGGCGGCAGGCAGCCGCGCATGGTGTCGATGCGCAGCGCCTGGTGTTCGCGCCTTTCGATCCGCGCGATCGCTACCTCGCGCGGCAGCGACTGGGAGACCTGATGCTCGATGCGGTTCACCACAGCGCGATGACCACGGCCTGCGACGCGCTGGCGGCAGCGCTCCCGGTGCTTACGCTGCGCGGGACGGCCATGGCCTCGCGCGCCGGGGAGAGCCTGTTGCGCGCCGCGGGCCTGTCCGAACTCGTGGCAGAGGATGCGGACACCTACGTTGCGCAAGCCCTGCAGCTCGCCGCTGGTCCGCCGCGCCTGGCGGAATTCCGCCGCAGGCTCGCCGCCCGCGCGGGACCGCTGTTCGACACGGCGGCGCGGGTGCGCGAACTGGAAGCCGCCTTTCTGCAGGTCTGGCAGCTGGGCGTTCGCCGCCTCTAGGCGGCCCGGCCGGCTACTCCCGCAGGTCGTCGAGCGCGGCGTCGAGGTGGCCGCGCTCGGCCCAGGCGTGCACGCGCCACTCCTCGCCCGCGACCTCGACCCAGTTGATGGCCGCGTTGGGGATCTCGAAATCGCGCGGCGCGGTCAGCCCCATGCGCTGGGCGTGCCGGCGCACCATCTCCAGCACCCCGCCGTGCGTGAACACCAGCACGCTCGCGCCCGCGTGGCGGCGCGCGATGGCGTCGACGCAGGCGATGGCGCGCGCGTGGAAGCGCGCCAGGCTCTCGCCGCTGCCGAAGTCGTAGTCCGGC
The DNA here is from genome assembly GCA_963782655.1 of uncultured beta proteobacterium. Classification (GTDB taxonomy): domain Bacteria; phylum Pseudomonadota; class Gammaproteobacteria; order Burkholderiales; family SG8-39; genus JAABQT01. Next base: position 101,149 of record CAWALA010000007.1, read on the forward strand.
TCCTTCGCCTTGAAGCGCGCATAGTCCTCCGGGTGCAGCTCGCGCGCCTCGGCGTAGGTCAGGGTTTCGAACTTGCCGTAGTGCCGCTCCCGCAGGTCCGGGTCGAGCCGCACCTCCAGGCCGAGCGCGCGCGCGGCCGGCGCGGCGGTCTGCCGCACGCGCGCGAGGTCGCTGGCGTAGAGCGCCGCAAAGCGCTCGCCGGCCAGAGCCACCGCCAGTGCGCGCGCCTGCGCCTTGCCTACCGCCGAGAGCGGCACGTCGGTCTGGCCCTGCACCCGCCCTTCGGCGTTCCAGGCGGTCTCGCCGTGACGAATCATGCAGATCCGTGCAGATGGCATGCGGTCCTTTCTATCCACGCCGGTATCATAGCGGCGCCGTGTCCGAAGCCGCGCCCCTGCCACTGCGCGCCACCGTTCCCAGCCTCGAGCAGGAGGAGCTGCGCGGCATCTCGCGCACCGTCGCCGAGATCGAGTGGCTGCTGCTGATCCTGGTGCTGGTGTACCTGGTGTTCGGCTGGCCGCTGCCCGAAACCGAGCCGGCCCTGTCGATGGCGATGTTCTTCTACGCCGCCTTCGTCATGAGCTTCCGCTACGCGAATCTCTACAAGCACGAGACGCGCTGGAAGATCGCGATCGAGACGCTGGCGATGATCGTGTTCATCACCTGGGTGCTGTGGTTCACCGGCGGCCTGTCGAGCCCGCTGGTCAACGCCTACCTGCTGGTGGTGATCACCAGCGCGCTGACCCTGGGCAAGACCCTGACGCTGGTCGAGGTGGCGCTGGTCGGCGCGTGCTTCCTCGTGCTCGAGTGGCAGGTCGGCGGCAAGGACTTGGCGCGCCTCCCCTTCTGGGGCGGCTATGCCGCGCAGCTCGCGCCGGTGCTGCTGGTGGCCTACATCACCACCATGTTCTCCGCCGACATCCGCTACGGCCTGAGCCGCGCCAAGCTCCTCTCGGAGACCGACGAGCTCACCGGCATCTTCAACATGCGCGGCTTCGTGGTCATCGCCAATCGCCTGTTCGCGCAGGCGCAGCGCTATGAGCGCCCGGCGAGCTTCCTGATGGTGGACTCGGACAACCTCAAGCAGGTGAACGACCAGTTCGGCCACGAGGCCGGCAACCGCCTGCTGAAGGACCTGGTGAAGGCGGTGCAGGCGCAGCTGCGCTTCACCGACGTGCCAGCGCGCTACGGCGGCGACGAGTTTGTCGTCATGCTGCCGGAGACGCCGGCGCGCGGCGCGCTCGAGGTTGCCGAGCGCATCCGCCATGCGATCGAGCAGATGCCCTTCGACGCGGAAACGGGGCGCGTTCCCTGCACCGTGAGCATCGGCGTCGCTACCTACCCGGAGGATGGCCGCAGCATGGACGCGCTGCTGGCGCGCGCCGACCGGGCGCTCTACCTCGCGAAGGACGGCGGCAAGAACCGCGTCGCCCGGCACCAGGCGGGAACGCCCGCCTAGTCGGCGCGGATGCCGTTGTCCTTCACTATCTTGCCCCAGCGCTGCATCTCGTCCGCCAGCCATTGGCGCAGCTGATCGGGGCTCGACACCGCCAGGTCCATCCCCAGCGTTTCGGTCAGCGTCTTCCTCACGTCGGGCAGGTTGAAGGCCTTCACCAGCTCGGCGTGGAATTTGTCGAGGACGGGCTTCGGCGTGCCAGCGGGCGCGAAGATGCCCCACCAGGCATGCGCGGTAAGTCCGGGGAACCCCTGCTCGATCAGCGTGGGCACGTCGGGCAGCGCGGCCGAGCGCTTCTCCCCCGCCACCGCTACCGCGCGCATCTTTCCGCCTCTCACCTGCGGCGCGAGCAGCGCCACCGAGCCGACGCCCAGCTCGATCTGCCCGCCGAGCATGTCCTGCACCATCGGCCCGCCGCCGCGGTAGGGCGCGTGCGTGATCCTGAATCCGCCGCTCTGCTGCGCCATCACCAGCAGCAGGTGGCCGAGCGTGCCGTTGCCGATCGAGCCGATGCTGACCGAGTCTGGCTTCGCCTTCGACGCGCTCACCACGTCGGCGAAACTGCGCCAGGGCTTGGTCGCCTGCGTCGCAATCGCATAGGGGGCGGTGCCCACCAGCATCACCGGGTCGAAGTCGCGCACCGTGTCGAAGGGCAGGTTCGGCACCAGCGCCGGGTTGACTGCGTGCGAGTCGAAAACGAACAGGAACGTGTAGCCGTCGGCCGGCGCCTTCGCAGCGACATTGGTGCCCACCGTGCCCCCGGCGCCGGGCTTGTTCTCCACGAAGAACTGCTGCTTGAGCGATTCGCCGAGCTTGGCGCCTACCAGGCGCGCGAGCGGATCCACCGAGCCGCCCGGCGGGAACGGCACCACGAACCGCACCGGCTTGGCCGGCCAGTCCTGCGCGGCGGCGGCGAGCGGCGCCAGCACGAGCAGCGCGCCCATCAGCATGCGATGCATCATTTTTCCCTCCTTGTCAGATGGCGAATTCAATGTAAGTGTAAATGTAGTTCGATCCGCCGTTGACGTTGTTCATCAGCTGCGAGAAGCCGAAGATACCCGAGCGGTGCGACGCGCCCAAGCCGATAAACGTGTCCTTCAACCTGCGCACGCCGAACAGGTCGCCCACGCTGAAATCTACGGTCGGATCCAGATAGGTCAGCAGCTTGCTGGTGGTGCGGCCGCGCTCCGCCTGGTCCTTCGCCTCGATGTAGGGCACGCGGCTCGCGTAGGACAGTCCCGTGCCGATGCCGAGGCGGGTCTTCACATGATGATTCCAGGGCAGGCCGTACCAGTACGGCTTGAAGTAGGCGTTGATCTGCCAGGAATTCGCCTGGTAACCCTTCTCGTCGTGGTACAGCAGGCCGATGTAGCCGGCGAGGTCCACGTTCCAGCCGTTGAGCCGCTCGATCAGCGTGCGCCCGAATTCGATGGACGACACGCGCGTCTCTTCCGGCGTATCGGTCGAGGTGCAGCGGAACAGCATGACTTTCGCCAGGTCGCAGTCGGTTTGCTGGCCGTGGTACAGCTTCACCCACAGCGGGCGCCCCTCGGGAACCGGCCAGGGCTCCGGCGAATGGTCGTACAGCAGGCCCAGGCTCAACGCGGTCTGCAGGCCGCCCTCGACGATCGAGCTGTTGCGCACGCTGCTCGACCAGTATGTCGCCGAAACACCGGCGAGCACTTTCCACCTGTCGGCGAGCGGATAGGTGGCGTAGAGCGCCAGCTGCAGGTTCATGCCCGCGCCGGCTTCGTAGGCGGGGCGCGCTGCGGTGGCCTCATCCGGCCGCACGCCGTAGTAGTAGTTGTTCAGCTTGCCGTCGCGCCAGGACAGCATCACCTGCGGCGAATAGCGCAGCCGGCCATTGGCGCGCTCCTGCTTGTAACCGACCCGCAGCTCGCTGCCCTCCGATTCGCCGTCCACGTTGTGGAGCAATTCGCCGTATACCGTGCCCCAGTCGAAGCGCCGGCGGTAGCCGATGCCGAGGTCGGAGCCCGGCTCGCGGATCGCCATGCCTTGGAGCACGGTGGATGGTCGTCCTGCGGCGTGCCCTCGAAGCGGTGGGCGAGGAACACATCGACGCGGCTCCACGCGTCCAGGTCGTGCTTCACGCCGACGCGGTCGGCATGCCAGTAGGCGTTCTTGCCGAAATACAGGTTGACCGGCATGTAGTCGTAGCGCAGGCCCTGGCCGCGGTAGATCGAGCTCTCGATGCGCACCAGGGCGCCCTCGCCGGCGCCCCCATCCGTCATCGCATCGCCGAGCGCATTGCTGCCGGCGTGCCCGGCAAGCGGCGCGCACAGCAGCGACAACAGGACAAGACGTGCAGCGGTCACCGCGCCTTCCAGATCCCCGGGGGAAACGGCGCGAGCTTACATGGAATCGCGCTACGATACCGGCGCCGTTCCGCTCACCAGGGAGGAAGCATGAAACGTCCGCACCTTGCCCGCGCCGCGCTCGCACTCGCGGTCAGCCTCGCCATGACGTCCGCCGGCGCCATGGAGCCCTGGCGCATCCTCGCGCAATCGAAGAAGCTCACGCCGCAGCCCCCGTGGCCCGCGGGCGACGAGCGCGGCATGGCCAACCAGGTCGGGCCCGCCACCTGGGCGCGCTGCGCGTGGCACCTCGGCAATTCCAAGGCGAAGGCGTACGAGCTCTCCCACGTGCGCTCCAACACCATGCCGCTGTCGGCGTTCAGCGGCCCGTACGTGCAGAAACCCAAGCCCACCGCGAGCATCCCGGGCACCGCGCACGCATTCAATCTCGAGCAGTACGAGGCCGGCGCCGAGCCGGGCCAGCAGGCCACGCAGATCGACGCACTCGGCCATTTCGGCGTCCTCAAGCAGCCCTGGGACGGCAAGCCGCCGATTCCCGTGGACGACGCCGTGTACTACGGCGGCTACACGCAGAAGGACGTGAAGCCGACGCCCGAGTCCGGCCTGCTCAGGCTCGGCATGGAGAAAGCCCCGCCGATCGTCACCAGCGCGGTGCTGCTCGACGCGAAGAAGTCCGTCGGCGGCGGCCAGCCGATGAAGGCGGGCGAGGTGGTCACCGCGAAGCACATCGAGGAAATGCTCAAGGCGCAGGGCCTCGCCAAGCGCGGCATCCTGCCCGGCGACGTGGTGTACGTGTACACCGGCTGGGGCGATTACTGGAAGGACCCGGATACCGAGAAGTTCTACTACACGAAAGCGCCGGGCCTTTCCTACGACGCGGCGAAGTACCTCGGCGAGCGGCGCGTGGTGGCCATCGGCCTGGATACGCCGTTCGTGGATCCGGTACCGGAAGGCATGCTCGCCGGCAAGGCCGGGCCCGCGCCCGGCGTGCCGCCGGGACTGCCGTTCGCCCTGCACCATCACATGCTGACCCAGATGGGCATCCACCACATCGAGAACGCGAAGCTGGATGAACTCGCGCGCGACCGCGTATGGACTTCCTGCACCATGGTGCTCCCCATGCTGGAGAAAGGCAGCGCCGGCTCGCCGATTCGCCCCGTGTCCTACGGCGTGCCGGGTCAGAACTAGGCTGCCGGATCAGGCCCTCGCGTCCTCGTCCAGAGGATACGCCGGCCGGCGCACCCGGTTGAACCTGAGCTGCGAGTAGTCGGACGTGCACACGCCCTCGCCGGCGCACTCCACCACCGCCTTGGCGAGCGGCCCGAGCCCGGCGCGCCAGTGCACGCGGCTCTTCAACATGAGGTAGCGCTTCTTCGCCGGCTCCAGGCCGAGTGCGCGGAATGAGCCCATGTCGTAGGGCTCGGTATGCCGCGAGATCACCGCGATCTCCACCTTGCCGGTGTCGAGCACCGCGCAGGGCCCCATGTCCATCAGCTCGCCCCTGGCCATCGGCCCCTCGTTCTTGTACAGGCCGTCGACTATCTTCTGCACCGTGCCGGTGACCGTGAGCGGCCTGCCCCGCAGACCGAGGGCCGGCATGTCGAGCTTGCCGCCGAGCGGCAACGTGACGCGCGCGCCGACGCCCGCCTGCTTCATCTTCTCCACGCACTGCGGATCGAACACTGCGAAGGCGCAGACGTTGTCCAACCCCGCCTCGAGGATGCCGCCGAGCACCGCCATGGTGTCCATCGTGCCGCCGGAGGCGCAGTTGTCGTAGTGGTCGAGCAGCACCACCGGCCCGCCCTGCATCTGCCGCGCGCGAGCGAGCGAAGCCGCGAGCGGCTCGATGCGGTAGACGAACTGCTCGCGCGCCTGCCAGGCCATGTCGAGCAACTCTTCGCTCAGGCGCTTCGCCTGCGCAGCGCCCCCGTCGGTGACGACGACCGCAGAGGCGCCCGCGTAGGGGATATCGGCATGCGGAAATCCGACGAAGAACGTCGCCGCGAGCGCGCCTTCCCTCTCCATCTGCTTTGCGCGCGCCTGGATCTCGCGGTTGGGCGCATCGAGGCTCGATTGGCGCATGACGTGCGGCAGCATCGGGCGCCAGCCCCAGGCCATCGCCGGCTTCGGCTTGCCTGCCAGCATGGCGAGGATCGGGCGGCCGGCGCGCAGGCCGGTCTCGTACATGTCGACGTGCGGATAGGTCTGGTAGCCCGCGATCACCGTCGCGTTCGCGCCCATCGCCGGAAAGAGATTCGTATGCATGTCGAGCGCCACGCCGACCGGCACCGTGGGCGCGATCTTGCGGATGCGTGCGAGCAGCTCGCCCTCGCCGTCCTCGTGCTTCTGCGTGACCATCGCGCCGTGCAGGTCGAGGAGCACCGCGTCGCAGCCCCTCGCCACCGCATCCAGGATGCGCTGCGCCATGTATTCGTAGGCGGCAGTGTGCACCGGACCGCTTGGCGCGGCGCTGCCGGCGACCGGCAGCACGATCTCGGCGCCCGCCTTTTCGGCGAGTTCGATGAACGCGCCGATGCCCGTGCCGGTGCCGCGGAACGCGGCGCGGATTTCCTCGCCTTCGAGCGGCGTCGCGCGCCCGCGCGCGAAGCGCGCGAGGTCGGTCGGCACCGGCGAGAAGGTGTTGGTCTCGTGCTTCATCTGGGCGAGGACAAGGCGCATGGCGGGCCGGGGGCTCCTGGGCAATTGCGCGCAGTGTCCCATGCTAGGATGCCCCGGCAAAAGAGAAGGCCCGCGTGACGATCACACTGTTTCGCTCCGCCGCCACCCCCGGCAACTAGCCATGCGCGCCTGGTACCTCGTGCCCGGCGCCGCCGGCCTTGCCGCCGAGCCGCGCGAAGTCCCGACCCCGGAGCCGGGTCCGGGACAGATCCTCGTGCGCCTTCACGCCGCGGGCCTGAACCGCGGCGAGCTCACGCAGGGCCCGGGCGGCAAGCCGAAGCCCGGCGGCATGGAAGGCGCGGGCGAAGTGGCGAAGCTCGGCGCCGGCGTCACGCAGTTCAAGGTCGGCGACCGCGTCATGGGCCGTTGCCCCGGCGCGTTCGCGGAGTACGGGCTGATGGACGCGCGCGAGACGCTGCCGGTGCCGCAGCAGCTCTCCTGGGAGGAGGCGGCCGCAGTGCCGATCGCGTTCCTCGTCGTCTACGACATGCTGCTCGCGCAGGGGCGCCTCAAGGCGGGCGAGTGGCTGCTGGTCACCGGGGTCACCTCGGGCGTGGGCGTCTATGCGTTGCAGGCCGCCAAGGCGCTGGGCGCGAGAGTGATCGGCACGTCGGGTTCGGCGGACAAGCTCGCCACGCTCAAGCCGCTGGGCCTGGACGTGGCGCTCGCCACGCGCGCGGCGGATTTCAGCGACGCAGGTGCTGAAGGCCACGGGCGGCCAAGGCGCCGACTTGTGCGTCAACACCGTCGGCGGCACGGTATTCACCGAGTGCGTGCGGGCGCTCGGTTTCGAAGGGCGCCTCGCGATCGTCGGCTACGTCGACGGCTCGCTCAAGGTCGGAAATGGACCTCGACGCCCTGCACGCGAAGCGGCTCACGATCTTCGGCGTGTCCAACAAGCTGCGCAACGCCGAACAGCGCGCCGCCACCGTGCGCGGTTTCGAAGCGAGCCTGCTGCCCCTGCTCGCCGACGGCCGCATCAAGCCGCTCATCGACCGCGTCTACGGCTTCGACGAGCTGCCGGCGGCCAAGGCGCGCATGGAAGCCAACGCGCACGTCGGCAAGATCGTCGTAAGAATGTAAAGAAATAGGGACAGACCCCATTTTCCAAAAATGGGGTCTGTCCCTATTTTCAGTCCGCGCTTATCTTCGCCTCCCGCACCACCTTCGCCCAGGTGTCGTACTCGCGCTTGATGTAGGCGGCGAGCGCCTCGCGCGAGGTCGGCGCGGGCTCCATGCCCTGCGCGAGCAGCGCCTGGCGCACCGCGGGATCGTTCAGGATCTTCACCAGTTCGCGGTTCCAGCGGTCCACGATCTCGCCCGGCGTCTTCGCCGGCAGCACGTAGGCGTACCAGTTGGTGGCCTCGAAGCCGGGGTAGCCCGATTCGGCGACGGTCGGCACTTCGGGCATGAAGCTGGTGCGCTGAAGGCTGGTGACCGCGATGGCGCGGATCCTGCCCGCTCTTGATGTGCGGCCCCGCCGAGATCGGCGTGGCGAAGATGGAAGCGATCTGCCTGCCGAGCAGGTCCTGCATCGCGGGTCCGCCGCCCTTGTAGGGCACGTGCACGATGTTCGCCTTGGACATCATGCGGAACAGTTCCCCCGAGAGGTGGCCGGCGCCGCCGATGCCCGAGGAGCCGTAGGTGAGCCCGCCCGGCGTCTCGTTGGCGAGCTTCACGAACTCGGCAAGCGTGCGCACCGGCACTCCGTCGTGCACTACCAGCACGTTGGCGAACGTCACCGCCATGGTGACCGGCACGAGGTCCTTGAGGGGATCGTAGGGCAGGTTCTTGATCATGTGCGGCGCCACCGTAAGCGGGCCGACCGAACCGAGCAGGATGGTGTGGCCGTCGGGCGCGGCCTTCGCCACCTGCTCGTGCGCGATGTTGCCGCCCGCCCCGGCGCGGTTCTCCACCACCACGGACTGGCCGAGCGCCTCGGTCGCCGCCTTGGCGATGATGCGCGCCGCCGTGTCGGTGCCGCCGCCGGGCGCGAACCCGACTATCATCGTGATCGGGCGCGAAGGAAATGCGCCCTGCGCCACCGCGCCCGCGGCGAACAGCGTTCCCAGCAATGCCGCAATCAGGGTTCTCATTGTCACACCACCTTTCTGTCCTTCAATCCCGCGATCTCCGCAGCGCTGTAGCCCAGCTCCGCCAGTACCTCGTCCGTGTGCTCGCCCAGCTCCGGCGTCGCGCTTGCCATGGTCGCCGGCGTGCGCGACAGGCGCGCCGCCTGGTTGACGACGCGGAAGCGCCCGAGCTTCGGGTGCTGCACCTCGGCCGCCGCCTGGATGTGCTGCACCTGCGGGTCGGCGAACACCTGGTCCATGGAGTAGATCGGGCCGCAGGGCACGCCCGCCTCGTTCAGCGCGTCCACCCACTCGCGCGCTCGTCTTCTGCGCCAGCGCCGCGTTCAGCTCGGCATTCAGTGCGACGCGGTGCTTCGCGCGCCCCGGCTGGTCCTTGAACTCGGGCCGCGCGAGCAGGTCCTCGCGCCCGATCGCCTTGCACAGGCGCTGCCACATGCCGTCGCCCGACGCGGCGACGTTGATGTGCCCGTCTGCGGTCTTGTAGGCACTGGTCGGCATGCTGGTCGGGTGGTCGTTGCCGACCTGCGGCGGCACTTCGCCTTCCTTGAGGTAGCGCGCCGCCTGGAAGTCGGCGAGCGCGATGCCCGCGTGCAGGAGCGACGATTGCACCCATTGCCCGCGTCCCGAGCGCTCGCGCTCGATCAGCGCGGTCATGATGCCGAGCGCGGCGAACAGGCCCGCGGTCACGTCCGCGATCGCCGCGCCGGCGCGCACCGGGCCCTGGCCGGGAAAGCCGGTCACCGACATGAGGCCGCTCATGCCCTGCGCGATCTGGTCGAAGCCCGGCCGGTCCACGTAGGGCCCGTCCTGGCCGAACCCGGAGATGCTGGCGAGGACGATGCGCGGGTTGATCTTCGCGAGCGACTCGTAGTCCACGCCGAGCCGGTATTTCACGTCGGGGCGGTAGTTCTCGACCACCACGTCGGCGCTCTTCGCCAGGCGCGCGAACACCTCCCGGCCCTCGGCGAGCTTGAGGTTGAGGGTGATGGAGCGCTTGTTGCGGTGCAGGTTCTGGAAGTCCGAGCCGCTGCGCGCGCCGCCCATGCCCTCGTTCGGGTCGACGCCCGGCGGCGACTCGATCTTGATCACGTCGGCGCCGAAGTCGGCGAACTGCCGTACGCAGGTGGGGCCGGCGCGCACGCGCGTACAGGTCGAGGATGCGCAGGTGCGAGAAGGCGCTGGAGGCAGTGATGCGCGGCATGGCGGCGCCTAGCGAAGAATCCGGGTGTTGGCGAGCACCAGGCGGTCCACCAGGTTGCGCACCAGCGCGCGCGTGAGCTGCAGCTGCGCGCCGCCGCTCATGCGCTGCAGCGCCGCCGGCTCGAACTCGGCCACCAGCAGCCGGGTCATCGACTCGACGGTGGCGTGGCGCGGCAGCACGCCGCCCCAGATGTAGGCCATTTCGCCGAAGCATTCGCTGTGGTTCACCACGTTGAGCAGTCGTCCGCCCTTGGTCACCTTCACCTCGCCCTCCGCGAGAAAGAAGAAGCTCGTGCCCGGGGAGTTCTCGCGCAGGATGGCCTTGCCCTTGTCGATGCGCGACCACTTGCCCGCGCCCACGAGCTCCCAGATCTCGGCATCCGCCAGGTAGGAGAGCATTTCCACGCGCTTGAGCGCCACGTACTTCTCGGTGTCCGGGATGGCGCTGGCGGGCAGCACCAGGCGCACCACCTTGGACAGCTCCAGCGCGAACTCCGACCAGGTCGCGTAGCGGCTGGCGGGATTCTTGCGCAGGGCGCGCAGGATCACCGGGTCGAGCTCCTTCGGCAGGCCGGCGCGCACCTCGCTCGGCGGCAGCGGCTCGAGCTCGGTGATCTTCTTCAGCAGCGCCTCCAGGTTCTCCGCGCGCAGCGGCCGCTGGCCGGTGAGCATCTCGTAGAGCACCGCGCCCAGCGAGTACATGTCGCTGTGGTGGGTGAGCTCCGCGCCGGCGATCTGCTCGGGCGACATGTAGTAGGGCGAGCCCATCAACGCCGTCTGCACCGCCTGGCTCTTGCGCAGGTAGGCGGCGCCGAAATCGGCGACCTTCACGTCGGTGCCCTTGGCGATCATGAGGTTCGCGGGCTTGATGTCGCGGTGCACGATGCCTTCCTTGAAGGCGTAGTCGAGCGCCCCGCACACCTTGAAGCCGATCTGCAGCACGTCGGCCACCGGCAGGAGCTTTTCCGGTTTCGTGTAGGGCGTGAGGTCGCCCCCGGTGACCAGCTCCATGGCGATGTAGCCGGAGTCCTCCCCCACCACCGCATCGAGGATCGACACGATGTGCGGGTGCTTGAGCTTTCCGGCGAGCGAGGCCTCGTTGAGGAACTGCGAGCGGTACACGGTGCCGAACTCGGGGTCGCGGAACACCTCCGGCTCGATGGTCTTCAACGCCACTTCCCGGCCGGAAAAGGTGTCGCGCGCCAGGTACACGGTGCCGGTGGCGCCCTTGCCGAGCATCTTCTGGACGTCGTACTTCCCGACCTGCAGGCTCAGGCCCAGATCCATCGTCGCCGCCACCGCGTTTCCCCCGATCGGCTGCCGGACCGGGATGTTACTGCATCGCGCCGCTTGCCGAGCGCGCGCGCCCGGACGAGAATCGGCTACTCAATTCGTCCGACCCGCGAAGGGACGCACAGGCACCGCGATGGCGCACAAGGAAGTCCCGGTCGAGTTCCTCGAGTTCGGCATGTTCGTCGCCAAGCTCGACCGTCCCTGGACCGAAACGCCGTTCGTGTACCAGGGCTTCGTGCTCAAGACCGAGCAGCAGTTGAACGCGCTGAAGAAGTACTGCACGAAGGTGTACGTCGACCCGGAGAAGATGGAGGTGGTGGTGGCGCCCAAGCTGCTCACCCTGCCGCCCTCCACGCGCAAGGTGATCGAGGAGCAGGCAAAAGAGAAGGTGCGCGGCACGGCGGTGTACAAGGAGCTCGCCACGGTCGAGGACGAGCTGCCGCGCGCGCGCACCGCCTTCACCCAGACCACCGCCATCGTGCAGAGCATGTCGCGCGCGGTGATCAGCGGCAACGCCCTCGACGGCGCGCGCGCCAGGCAGGCGGTCACCGAGATCACCGACTCGGTGGTGCGCAACCCGGACGCCATGATGCTGCTGGTGACCATGCGCGAGAAGGCGCAGGAGACGCTCAACCGCTCCACGCAGGTGTCGGTGTACATGACGGTGTTCGGCCGCTTCCTGCAGCTCGAGCGCGAGCGGCTCGAGCTGCTCGGCCTGATCGGGCTGCTGCAGGACGTGGGCATGCTCAAGCTGCCGGCCGGCATGCCGGCGCGGCGCGCCGACCTCACCTCCGCCGAGGACGAGAACTTCAAGACCCACGTCGCGCACAGCGTGGAGATCCTCAGCCAGACCGCCGGCCTGCCGGCTGAGCTGCCCGGCCTCGCCTCGCTGCACCACGAGCGCTACGACGGCAGCGGCTACCCGCGCGGCCTGAAGGGCGGCGCGATCTCGCAGATCGGCGCCATTGCCGGCATCGTCGACTCCTTCGACATGCTCACCGCGCCCGCGCCCTACGGCATGCAGATGCCGCCCTCGAACGCGCTGAACGTGCTGTTCCAGAATCGCGGCACCCAGTTCCATGCCGCGCTGGTCGAGCAGTTCATCCAGTGCGTCGGCGCCTTCCCGGTGGGCAGCGTGGTGGAGCTCAACACGGGCGAGGTCGGCGTGGTGATCACGCAGAACCTGGTCAAGCGCCTGCAGCCGCGCGTCATGGTGGTGCAGGACGCCAAGGGCAACCCGATCCACCCGCACAAGGTCCTCGACCTGGTGAAGGAGCCGATGGCCACGCCGGATGAGCCCTACCGCATCCGCCGCACGCTCGACCAGACCACGGTGAAGATCGACGCACGCGAGCTGTTTCTGTGAGCGCGGCGCTGGACAGCGCCGCGATCCAGCACCTGATGGACGAGTTCGGCCTCGACGACGAGGCCATCGCCGCCCTGGACGCGCTCGGCGCCGCGTTGCAGCAGCAGGCGCCGGAGTCGCTGCAGGCGGCGCGCGGCGAGAGCATGCTGTCCTCGGCCACCTCGCCCTTCTTCCTGCCCCTGCTGCCCGTCAGCATGTCGGAGACGCAGCGCGCGCTGGTCGGCGCGCTCGCGCGCGGCGCGCTCGGCCGCGCCTCGCTGCGCCTGCTGCTCGCCGAGTGGGCGGCGACGCTCAATCCCGAGGAGCCGAACGAGCGCGCGACGCGCGACTGCCTGCCGCTGCAGGACGTGCTGCGCGCCGGCGCCCTGCGCGTGTTCTCCCAGGACCGCGAGCGCTGCGAGACGGCGCTTGCCGCGGCCGAGCGGCTGACCGCGATCCAGCTGGCGCTGCTCGCGGGAGCAGCGGCGCGCGGCGCGCACGCGCGCAATGCCGGCGTCTCCAGCCTGGCCGCCTTCATGGCGCGGCTGGACGCCTGCGTCGCCGAGCGGCTCGCGGACGGCCAGCAGATGGCGCTCCTGTTCGTCGATTGCGGCGTGATCGACCGCATCGACGGCGTGTGGGGCTACCTGGTGGGCGACGCCGTGCGCGAGCGGCTCGGCGCACGCTTGAGGAGCGAGGTGCTGCGCGGGCAGGACCTGCTCGGCGATCCGGGGCGCGACGAGTTCGCCTGCGTGCTGGCGACGGTGCAGAGCCCCGGGGTGGGCGTGCTCGCCGCGGAGAAGGTCCTGCGCACGCTGGATGCGCCGCTGTGGGTGGACGTGCACGAGGTCTACGCGCGCCCGGCAGTGGGCATCGCCCTGTACCCGGAGCATGGCGACAGCGCCGTCAGCCTGCTGCAGCGCGCGCGCACCGCCAGTCGCTCGGCGCGCGAGCGCCCCGAGCGCTTCGCGGCGTACGCCGCGGAGCAGGAGCGCGACGAGGCCGAGCTGCTGCTCTACGAGAACCGGCTGCGCGCCGCCATCGCGCAGGACGCGCTCGACATCGTGTTCCAGCCGCAGGTGGACCTGCGCTCGGGCCTCATCGTCGGCGCCGAGAGCCAGCTGCGCTGGCGCGACGCCAACCTGGGCAGCGTGCCGGTGGAGAAGGCCATCGCCGTCGCCGAGTCCGCGGGACTGGTGAACGAGGTGACGCTGTGGCTGGTGAACGGCGCGCTGCGCAACTGCCGCGAGTTCCGCGACGCCGCCGGCCTCGACCTGCGCGTCGGCGTGAATCTCTCGGCGAGGAGCCTGCGCCAGTCGGACCTGCCGGAGTTCGTCGCCAGCGCCCTGAAGACCTGGAACCTGCGCCCCAGCCGCCTCGCGCTGGAAATCACGGGGACCGAGATCCTCGCGAGGAGCCTGGAGTCGGTGGAGACGCTGCAGCGCCTGCGCGAGACCGGCGTGCGCCTGTGCCTGGACGACGCCGGCGCGGGCTATGCCTCGCTTTCCTGGCTCGCCACGCTGCCGTTCCACGAGCTGAAGATCGACCTGGCGGCGATCGGCAACATCGCCGAAGTGCCGCAGAAGCTCGCGCTGGTGCAGTCGCTCATCGAGCTGGCGCACCGGCTGAAGCTGGAGGTGGTGGTGGCGGGCGTCGCCGACGAGGCCACCGCGGCGCGCCTGAAGGAGCTGCGCTGCGACATCATGCAGGGTGCCTTCGTCGGCGCACCGCTCGACGCGGCGGCCTTCGTCAAGCAGCACCGCGCCGACCAGTAGCAATTCAGGGCGTGCCGATGTAGTCGCTCTTGCCGATCTCCACGCCGTTGTGCCGCAGGATGTTGTACGCGGTGACGACGTGGAAGTAGAAATTGGGGTGTGCGCGGCCGAGCAGGTACGGCATGCCCTTGACGGTCACTTCCCGGCCGGCGAGCTTGAGGACGATCTCCTTTTCTTCCGTGCCGTCGAGCTGTGCCGGTTTGAAGGTGCCGACGAAAGCCACCGTCTTCGCGATGCGCGCCTTCAGCTCCTCGAAGGTCTTCTCCACGTCCTCGTGTTTCGGGATCTCCGCGCCCGCGAGCCGCGCCACCGCGCCCTTCGCCGTGTCGCAGGCGATGGTGATCTGGCGCGTGAAGGGCAGCATGTCCGGGAACAGGCGAGAGGACGTGAGCACCAGCGGATCGATCTTCTTCGCTTCGCAATGCGCCTGCGCCTTGTCGAGGATGGCGGACAGGTTGTTGAGGGTATTGATGAAGCGCGGCGCGCTCGCCTGGTACATCGAGATGGTCATGCGGGATTCCGCTGTCGTGTCTGGAGCCCGGATTGTGACATAGTGGTTCGCGTCGCCCTGCCGGCGCCGCCATAATCCAGCGCCATGAAATCCCTCTACGACCCCGCCGTCGCGCTTGCCTTCTTCAAGTCCGCCGGCAAACCGGAGAAATTCCCGCAGGGCGCGACCATCTTCCGCGAGGGCGAGAAGTCGCACGCGCTCCTGCTGCAGCGCGCCAAGATGTACTACGTGTACGACGGCGAAGTGAGCCTGGTGGCGCGGAAGAAGATCATCGGCAGCGTGAAGAAGGGCGAGGTGTTCGGCGAACTGGCCCCGCTCGCGCACGCGCCGCGCACTGCCGGCGCCGTGGCGCAGACCGCCTGCCGCGTCATCGCGCTGGACGAGCGCGAGTTCCAGGGCGCGCTGACGAAGAAGCCGGCCTTCGCGCTGATGCTGATGAGCGTGATGGTGGCGCGGCTGCGCCAGACCATCGCGATGCTGCGCGACGAGGGCAAGCTCTCGGTAACCGGCGCCTGGAAGGAGGCCGCCGTGTTCGACAAGCGCCAGCTCGGCGACCTGGTGCAGGGCCTGTCGAGCGATCCGGCGGTGTATCACGAGCGCGGTGCCGTCATCATCCGCGAAGGCGGCGCCGGCGTGCGCATGTACACCGTGCTAGAAGGCCGCGTGGCGGTGACCATCGAGGGCAGCATGGTCGAGCGCATCGGCCCGGGCGGCGTGTTCGGCGAAGCGGCCTTGCTCGACCAGGCGCCGCGCCTGGCGAGCGTGCAGGCGGAAACCGATTGCCTGCTGCAGCCGGTCGGCCGCGCCGCGTTCCTCGAGCTGGTCAAGGTCAGTCCGGCGTTCGCGCAGAAGATGCTCGCCAACCTCGCCCAGCGGCTGAGCCTGCTCGCCGCGCGCCTGAAGTAGCCGTCGTCATGGGGCGACGTAATCGCATGGAACCTGCGCGCAGCGCGCGAGGTCGAAGCGTTTTCACGCCACGGAGACAAGCCATGCGCAAATTGCTGCTCCCCGTTCTCGGTGCGTTCTTCCTCGCCGCCTGCGACAAGCCGGAATCGAAGCTCAGCGCTCCCCCGCCGCCGCCCGCCGTGCAGGCGCCCGTCGCCGCGGCCAAGGCGGTCGAGCCGCCGCCAGCGCCGCAACCCTCCGCGAGCGAACTGCTCGCGGCGAGAATCAAGGCGCTGTTGCGCGACGCGAAGGGCCTCGAAGCACAGGGCGTGGACGTCAAGGTTGCCGACGGCGTGGTCACGCTCTACGGCACCGCGCCCACGACCGAGGATCGCCGGAGAATTGCCGCCTTGGTGACCAAGCTCGACGGCGTGCGCTCCGTCGTCAACAACCTCGTCGTCATTCGCGGGTCCTAGCGCGCCAGGCGGCGCAGCGCGCCTGCGCCGTGCGCCCCAGCGCGTAGTAGCGGGGGTGCGGGGTGAGCAGCGCGTCCTCCCTGCCCAGGGCGTTCGCGTGGTAGCTCGACCAGCGGTAGTCGGCGGGGTGGCGCACGAGCCCCGCCCTCACCGGGTTCAGCTCGATGTAGCGCATGCAGTGCAGCAGATAGCGCGGTGCCACCACGGGCGTCGCGTCGAGCTCGGCCGAGCTCGCGCCGAGCTCATGCAACAGCGCGCTGCCGCCATTCGCCCGCGCTGGCGTCACCAGCAGATGGACGTGGTTACCCATGAGGACGTACGCGTGCAGCCGGCATTCGAGCGCGGCCGACGCCGCGCGCAGACGCTCCAGATAGACCAGCCTGTCCTCCGCGCCGGAAAAGCACGCCTGGCGGCCCCGCTGCACGAGGTGCAGCGCGATGCCGGGCTGCTGCGCACTGGGCTGGCGGTCCATGCCGGAAAGCAACGGCCCTGGCACGCGGGCGGTTGACGCCATTGGAATTCGAACACGCGTTGCGCCGGGGGTGCGGCGCGGTAGCATGTCGGGCTGAACGGTCCACGAGGAATGCCATGAGCGCCCCCACCAAGCCCGCCGCCGAAGTGCAACGCGATCCCACCGAAGTGCTGGCGGAGAAGCTGTTCATCGAGATGGCCGGCCGCGTGTACAGCGTGATCGGCGGCGAGAAACCGCAGCCCAAGATGCTGGCGCAGCTCTCCTTCAGGCTGGCCGAGGTGTTCCAGCAGGCAAACAATGAATTCAATCCCACCGCCATCGCCGCGCGCGAAGCGAAGGACAAGGCCACGGTCAACCTCGACAACGTGAAGATCGACTTCGGCGCGGTGGGCAAGGCGAAGTAGCGGCGGCGCGCATGAAGATCGACGCCGATCGTTTCCGCGTGCGGCCGGGCGAGCGCGTGCGCCTGAAGAAATGGCCGACGCGGGTCAAGCCGTTCTACGCCTCTAAGGCCGAGTCCGAGGCGCAGCTCGCCAGGCACGTCGAGCAGCTCTCCGAGCTGCAGAACCTGCTCTACGCGGATGACCGCTACGCCCTGCTGCTCATCTTCCAGGCGATGGACGCCGCCGGCAAGGACAGCTGCATCAAGCACGTCATGTCCGGCGTCAACCCGCAGGGCTGCCAGGTCTACAGCTTCAAGCACCCCAGCGCCGAGGAGCTGGACCACGACTTCCTCTGGCGCACGCACGCGCGCGCTGCCCGAGCGCGGGCGCATCGGCATCTTCAACCGCTCCTACTACGAGGAGGTGCTGATCGTGCGCGTGCACCCGGAGATCCTGCGCGCGCAGAAGGTGCCGCGCGCGCGCCTGGCGGCACGAGGACGATCTGGGAGGAGCGCTACCGCTCGATCACGGACATGGAGGCGCACCTCGACCGCAACGGCACGCGCGTCGTCAAGTTCTTCCTGCACGTGTCCAAGGACGAGCAGCGCGAGCGGTTCCTGGCGCGCATCGACGAGCCGGAGAAGAACTGGAAGTTCAGCCGCGCAGGACGTCGAGGAGCGCAAGTACTGGAAGGACTACATGCGCGCCTACGAAGACTGCCTCGCGCGCCACCAGCACCAAGCGCTCGCCCTGGTACGTGGTGCCCGCCGACGACAAGCCGAACGCGCGCCTCATCGTCTCGCGCGTCGTCGTCGACACGCTGAAGGAGCTCGACATGGCCTACCCGCAGCTGGACGCAGGGCGGCGGCGGGAGCTGCAGGCGCTGCGCAGGCTGCTGGCGAAGTAGCGCCCCGCGGTGAAGCGCGTGTTCCACGGCTGGAAGATGGTCGCCGCCGGCAGCGGCATCCAGTTCCTGCAATCCTGCCTGCTGCTGCAGTCCTTCGGCGCCTACGTCGCGGTGCTGCGCGACGATCGCGGCTGGTCCAAGACCGAGCTCTCCTTCGCCGCGGCGCTGCACCAGATGGAGGCCGCGATCCTCGGGCCGCTGCTGGGCTGGATCATCGACCGCTTCGGCGCGCAGGGCGTCATCCGCACCGGCGTGGTGGTGCTGGGCTGCGGCTTCATGCTGCTCAGCCGGATCGAGTCGCTGTTCACCTTCTACTGCGCCTTCGTCGTCGTCGCGCTGGGCTCGAGCCTCGTGCGGCTTCATGCCGCTCAACATCTCGCTCATCTACTGGTTCGAGAAGAAGCGCGCGCGCGCCCTGTCCACCCTGGGCCTGGGTCTCGCGCTCGGCGGCATCGCGGTGCCGCTGGTGGCCTGGTTCATCGCCACCTACGGCTGGCGCGCCACCGCCTTCGGCTCGGGGGTGATCATCCTGCTGGTCGGCTTGCCGCTGTCTTTCGTCATCCGCGGCCGGCCGCACCTCTACGGCGAATTCGTCGACGGCGAGCCGCTCGCGGCCACCCCGAGCAGGCTGCAGGCGGAGCGCAGGAAGGACGCCACGCGCGACTTCACCGCGCGCGAGGCGCTGCGCACGCCGGCGTTCTGGCTGCTGTCGCTCGGCCACGGCTTTGCCCTCTTCGTGGTCACCGCGGTGAACGTGCACGCCATCACGCACCTGAAGGAAGGCCTCGGCTACCCGGTGGCGACGGCGGCCCTCTTCATCATGCTGATGACGCTTGCGCAGATCGGCGGCATCGCCATCGGCGCGGTCATCGGCGACCGGTTCGACAAGCGCCTGATCTGCGCCGCGTGCATGGTGATGCACATGGCGGGGCTGCTGTTCCTCACCTACGCCACGAACGTGGCGATGATCGTCGCGTTCGCGGTGTTTCACGGCGTCGCCTGGGGCCTGCGCGGACCGTTCATGCAGGCCATCCGCGCGGACTACTTCGGCGTGAGCGCCATCGGCATGATCCTGGGCCTGTCCTTCATGATCATCGTCGTGGGACAGATCGGCGGGCCGATGATCGCGGGATTCCTGGCAGATGTGACCGGGAACTACCGCGCGGGATTCACCGTGCTCGCGCTGCTCGCCGGGCTGGGGTCCGTGTTCTTCCTGCTGGCGCGCAAGCCGCCGCGCCCGGCGGTAACATGAATCCCCAAGGGAGGAGAACATGAGACGTCTTGCTGGTCCACGGCAGTGAGGGGGGTCGCCTTCGCACTGCTGTTCGCAGTCGCCGGCAGCGCCCTCCCGAACGACGAAATTCCCGCGCCACTGACCGGCGCGAGGGGTGACCCCGTCCGGGGCCGGGCGCTCGTCGCCGACCGGCAGGTGGGGTTATGCCTGCTATGCCACAGCGGTCCGTTTCCCGAGGAGCGCTTCCAGGGCGACCTCGCGCCCGACCTGCGCAGCGGCGCGCGGCTCACGGAGGGCCAGATCCGCCAGCGCATCGTCGATCCGCGCAAGGCCAATCCCCGGAGCATCATGCCGGCGTATTTCCGCACCGAAGGGCTGACGCGCGTGGCGCCCGCGCTGCGCGGCAGGACAATCCTCAGCGCGGAACAAATCGAGGACATCGTTGCCTACATGGTGACGCTCAAATGACCACGCGCCGCCAATTCCTGATTCTCGCCGGCGGCGCCGCCGTGAGCGGCGCGCTCGAGGCCCAGTTGCCTCCCGCCACCGAGGCCCTGCGCAAGGCGGCGCTCGCGGAAGCCGTGCGCAAGGCGACCGGCGGCGCGCCCGTGCGCCGCGGCAGGGTGAAGCTCGACATCCCGTCGCTCATCGACAACGGCAATTCGGTCGCGCTCGCGGTCGAGGTCGAGAGCCCGATGACGGCCGCCGACCACGTGCGGGCGATACACGTGTTCACCGAGAAGAACCCCCAGCCCTACATCATCACCGCGCATCTCGGGCCGCGCGCCGGCCGCGCGCGCGTCACCACGCGCGCGCGCATCGCCGACAGCGGCAGCGTGCTCGCGATCGCGCAGATGAGCGACGGCTCGTTCTGGTCCGACAGCGTCAGCGTGGTGGTGACGCTCTCGGCGTGCCTCGAGGACGGACCGATCTAAATGGCGCGCGTGGTCGTCAACCTGCCCAGGCAGGCGAAGCGCGGCGAAATCATCGAGATCCGCACGCTCGCCGGGCACGTCATGGAGACCGGCTTTCGCCGCAAACAGACCGGCGAGCTGGTGCCGCGCGACATCATCACGCGCTTCGCCTGCAGCTACAACGGCGTGGAGGTCTTCAGCGCCGAGCTGCACCCGGCGGTTGCGGCCAATCCGCTGATCGCCTTTTCCACCGTCGCCACCGAGAGCGGCAAGCTGGAATTCCGCTGGAGCGGCGACAACGGCTACAGCGCGACGCACACTGCCTTGCTCACCGTAGATTGAGCATGCGCGCCGCCCGGCTGCTGCTGCTCCTCGTCGTCGCGTCTACCGCCAGCGCAGAGATCCCGCTCGCCGAGCGGCATTCCGGCTACGCGGACATGGGGCGCGAGACGCGCGCCATGCAGGATGACGATGCAGTCAACCCGGCGACGCTCTGGGTGCTCGACGGCGAGTCGCTGTGGCAGCGCAAGGAAGGTCCGGCGGGGCGCGCCTGCGCCGACTGCCACCGCGACGCACGCGACAGCATGAAGGGCGTCGCCGCGCGCCATCCCGCGTTCGACGCGGCGGCGGGCAGGATCGTCAATCTGGAGCAGCGCATCAATCAATGCCGGGTGGAGCGGCAGCAGGAAAAGCCGCTCGCCTATGAAAGCCGGGAGCTGCTCGCGCTCACGGCTTTCGTCGCGCGCCAGTCGCGCGGCATGCCGATCGCGGTGGAGTCGAGCGAGCGCACCAAACCGTTCCTCGCTGCGGGCCGGGCCACGTTCCAGCGCCGCCAGGGGCAGCTCGACCTCGCCTGCGTGCAGTGCCACGACGAGCGCGCGGGCCGGCGGCTTGCGGGCACCCTGATTCCGCAGGGCCATCCGACGGGGTACCCGATCTACCGCCTCGAATGGCAGGGCCTGGGCTCGCTCCACCGGCGCATGCGGAACTGCATGATCGGCATACGCGCCGAGCCCTACGCGCTCGGGTCGCGGGAGTACGTGGAACTCGAGATGTTCCTCATGTGGCGCGCACGTGGCATGCGGCTCGAGTCACCGGGCGTGCGGCCCTGATTGAACCATCCGGTTACAATTTCCCCACCAACCGAGGGAGCAACGTCCATGAGAAGGCTCTTCGCAGTTCTGCTGTTGACCGCGGCGGCGGCCGCACAGGCCCAGTATCCGCAGCGCCCGGTGCAGCTGATCGTGCCCTGGGGCGCGGGCGGCGGCACCGATGCCACCGCGCGCATCATCGCCGCGCTGCTGGAGAAGGAGCTGAAGCAGCCGTTCAACGTGGTCAACCGCACCGGCGGCTCGGGCGTGGTCGGCCACGACGCGATCGCCACGGCGCCGGCCGACGGCTACACCATCGGCATGATCACGGTCGAGATCACGATGATGCACCACGTCGGCCTCACGCCGCTCAAGCACACCGACTACACGCCGATCGGCCTGGTGAACGCCGACCCGGCGGGCGATGCAACGTGCGCGTGGACTCGCCCTACAAGTCGGTGAAGGACCTGCTCGCCGCGATCAAGGCGAACCCCGGCAAGATGAAGGCCTCGGGCACCGGCCAGGGCGGCATCTGGCACCTCGCCATCGCCGGCCTGCTGAAGGACCAGGGCATCGATCCGAACGCGCTGCCGTGGGTGCCGTCGAACGGCGCCGCGCCCGGCACTGCAGGACATGGTCGCGGGCGGCGTCGACGTGGTGCCCTGCTCGATGCCCGAAGCGCGCTCGATGATCGACGCCGGCAAGGTGCGCGCGCTCGCGATCATGGACGCCAACCCGCCGGCGCTCTACCCGAACGTGCCGACGCTGCAAGAAGGAGCTCGGCACCGACTGGGCGATCGCCGCCTGGCGCGTGATCGCGGCGCCCAAGGGCATCCCGGCCGAGGCGCAGAAGACGCTCGCCGCGGCGCTGAAGAAGGTCTACGACTCCAAGGAGTACAAGGACTTCATGGCGAGCCGCGGCTTCGGCGTGGTCTGGGCCGATCCGGAAGGCACGGCGAAGTTCATGGCGGCCTCCGACGCCAACCTCGGCGCGGCGCTGAAGGCCGTGGGCCTGGCCAAGTAGCTTGAAGGTCAACGATGCGCTGAGCGGCGCGGCGCTGGTCGCGCTCGGCGCCGTCGTCCTCTGGCACATCCAGGGGTTCCCGGCCATGCCGGGCCAGAAGTTCGGCCCGGCGTGGTTTCCCGGGCTGATCGCCGTCGGCCTGGTCGTCTGCGGCGCGCTGCTGATCGCTGCCGGGCGCGCGCAGCGCGCGCCCTGGCTCGCGCTCCCGGAGTGGATGCGCCGCGCGCGGCCGCGTCGCCGGCGTCGCCTCGGTGATCGCCGGGCTGCTGTTCTACGTCCTCGCCGCCGACCCGCTCGGCTTCCACCTCACCGCGCTCGCTGCTGCTCGCTCGTCTGGATGCGCATGCTCGGCGCCGTCGCTGGCGCATCGCGCTCGCCGGTGTCGGTGGTCGCGACGCTCGCCATCCACCTGTCTTTCTACAAGCTGCTGCGCATTCCCCTGCCCTGGGGCATGCTCGAGCGCTTCGCGTTCTGAGATGACCGCCGCGATCCTCGCGCAGGCGCTGGCGCTGGTGTTCGATCCCTACGTGCTGTGGGTGATCCTCGGCTCGGCGGTGTTCGGCCTGTTCGTCGGCGCGGTGCCCGGGCTCACCGCGACGATGGCCACCGCGCTGCTCGTGCCGGTCACCTTCTTCATGCCGCCGGTGCCGGCGATCGCCTCGATCGTCACCGCCACCGCGATGGCGATCTTCGCCGGCGACATCCCGAGCTGCTTCCTGCGCATGCCCGGCACGCCGGCCTCGGCCGCCTACACCGACGAGGCCTACGCGATGACGAAGAAGGGCCAGGGCGAGCTGGCGCTCGGCGCCGGGCCTGGTGTTCTCGGTGATCGGCGGCCTGTTCGGCACCGCGGTGCTGATCCTCGCCGCGCCGGCGCTCGCCGAGGTGGCGCTCAAGTTCTCCTCCTTCGAGTATTTCTGGCTGGTGATGCTCGGCCTCACCAGCGCGGTGTTCCTCGCGCATCGGCAACCCGCTGAAGGGCGTCGTGTCGCTGCTGCTCGGCCTGCTGGTCGCCGTCGGTCGGCCTGGACAACCCGGCCGGCTTTCCGCGCTTCACCTTCGGCAACGCGGAGCTCGCCGGCGGCCTCACGCTGATCCCGATCATGATCGGCATGTTCGCGGTGTCGGAGATCCTGCGCAGCGTCGCCGCCATCGACAAGCCCTGGGAGATGGCGCAGGCGAAGATCGGCAACGTCTTCCGCGGCATGTGGGGCCTGATGCAAGCGCTACCCGCTGCAGACGCTGCGCGGCAGCGTGCTCGGCACCGCGATCGGCGCGCTGCCCGGCGCCGGCGCCGACATCGCGGCCTGGATGTCCTACGCGATGTCGAAGAAGTTCTCCAAGGAGCCGGAGAAGTTCGGCACCGGCCACGTCGAGGGCATCATCGAGGCGGGCGCCTCCAACAACAGCGCGCTCGCCGGCGCCTGGATCCCGGCGCTGGTGTTCGGCATCCCGGGCGACTCGATCACCGCGATCGTGATCGGCGTGCTCTACATCAAGGGCCTCAACCCCGGGCCCGACCATCTTCATGGAGAACGCGGTGGCGATCTACGCCATCTTCATCGTCTTCATCCTCGCCAACCTGCTGATGCTGCCGCTCGGCGTCGCCGCCATCAAGGGCGCCAAGCAGATGCTGCGCGCGCCGCGCGAGGTGCTGCTGCCGGTGATCCTGCTGTTCTGCATCGTCGGCTCGTTCGCCATCAACAACTCGGCCTTCGGCGTGCTGCTGATGCTCGTCTTCGGCATCGTCGCGCTACCTGATGGAGGAGAACGGCTTCCCGGTGGCGCCCGCGATCCTCGGCATGGTGCTGGGCGCGATGCTGGAGGAGAACTTCATCAGCTCGATGATCAAGGCCGACGGGCGCTTGCTCGCGCTTCTTCGAGCGGCCGATCGCCGGGGGGCTCGGGGCGTTGACGATCGCGGTGCTGCTGGTGCCGTTTCTGCGCTACGCCGCGCGGATGCGCCGCACCTGATCGCGCGCGAAGGCGCCCGACTGGTAGTCGGCGATCGCCTGCTCGATCTCCTCGCGCGTGTTCATGACGAACGGCCCGTACTGCACCACCGGCTCGCGCGAGCGGCTTGCCGGCGAGGACGCAGCACGCGCGCGCCCTTCGTCGCCCGCTTCGATCCTCACGGCGTCGCCATCCGACAGCAGCCCCGCCGCGCGGTGCGGCAGTGCCTTCTTGCTCCGCGCCCACCATCGCTTCGCCCTCGTAGGCGTAGAGGAAGGCGTTGTGGCCGGCGGGCAGCGCCGCCTCGAACGCGGCGCTCGGCTCCAGATGCACGTCCCAGTACTGCGGGTCGGTCGAGCCGCCGTGCACCGGGCCCTGCGCGCCGCCGAAGCTGCCGGCGATCACCTTCACTTCGCCGCCGACGACCTTCACCACGGGAATCTCGGCCGCCGCGATGTCGCGGTACTCGGGCGCCTTCATCTTCTCCTTCGCCGGCAGGTTGAGCCAGAGCTGGAAGCCGCGCATGCGGCCTTCGGTCTGCTGCGGCATCTCGGAGTGGATCAGGCCGCGCGCCGCGGTCATCCACTGCACGTCGCCGGGCCCGAGGTCGCCGGTGTTGCCGCCCGAGTCCTTGTGCTGCATGTGGCCGTCGAGCATGTAGGTCACGGTCTCGAAGCCGCGGTGCGGGTGCGAGGGAAAACCCGCGAGATAGTCGTCGGGGTCGTCCGAGTAGAACTCGTCCAGCATGAGGAACGGGTCGTGGCGCGCGAGCTGGCTCGCGCCGAGCGAGCGGCGCAGCTTCACGCCGGCGCCGTCGGAGGCCGGGATCGAGGGGATGACTCTTTGCAGGGTACGAATGGTCATGGCGGTTCCTTTGCTCAGGCTGCGATTCTTTCCGGCTGCGCGAGATTGCGCAAGCGCCGCTGCGCCGCGGCGAGCGATTGCGGTCTTCGACGCCTCGCTGATCGCCAGGCCTTCGGCGTAGACGAACTGCACGTCGGTGATGCCGAGGAAGGCGAGGAAGTCGCGCACGTAGGCGGTCTGCGTGTCGCGCGGGGTGCCCTGGTAGAGGCCGCCGCGCGCGGCGAACACATAGGCCTTCTTGCCGGTGAGCAGTCCCACCGCGCCCTTGTCGGTGTACTTGAAGGTCACGCCGGCGCGCGCGATGTGGTCGAAGTACGCCTTCAGCTGCGAAGGCACGCCGAAGTTGTACATCGGCAGGCCGAGCACGAGGGTGTCGGCCTGCTTGCAGCTCCGCGATCAGCGCGTCGGACTCGGCGAGCACCTGCTGCTGCGCCGGGGTGCGGGCTTCGGGCTTGGCGAGGAAGGCGCCGAAGCGCTCGGCGTCCAGGTGCGGCAGCGGCTGCTTCGCCAGGTCGCGCGCGATGACCCGGGCGCCGGGAACTGGGCGACGAACTCGTCCGCCAGGCGGCTCGACTGGCCGCCGTCGCCGAAGATGCTCGATGTTGAGGTGGAGGATGGTTTGCATGGCTGGCTCCTTGCGGTTCGGTTGGATGGAGCCATTCTTATATTGATGCATTAGATTTAAAAGAAGAAAATATCTGCTATTACCAATCTATTTATTAGATATTAATGCCAGCCCCGAAGATCTCCCTCGACCAGTGGAACGCCCTTGTTTCTGTTGTTGAATCAGGCGGTTATGCGAAGGCTGCAGAGCGCATGCACAAAAGTCAGTCCACGCTCACATACGCGATCAAGAAGCTCGAGTCCCTGCTCGGGGTGAAGGTGTTCGAGCTGCGCGGCCGCAAGGCCGTGCTCACGCCCACCGGCGAGCTGCTCTACCGGCGCGGCAAGACGCTGGTCGAGGAGGCCGCGCGGCTGGAGCACGCGGCGGGCGAGCTCGCCAAGGGCTGGGAGCCGGAGATCCGCGTTGCGGTCGACATCCTGTTTCCCACCTGGCTGCTGCTCAAGTGCTTCGCGCGAGTTCGCCGAGGAGCGCCCCGAGACGCACCTCGAGCTCTACGAGACGGTGCTCGGCGGCACCGACGAGGCGCTCGCCGCGCGGCGCGTCGAGTTCGCCATCGGCACGAGCGTTCCGCAGGGCTTCGTCGGGCGACATCCTGATGCCGGTGCGCGCGGTGTGCATGGCGGCGCCCTCGCATCCGCTGCACCAGCTCGGGCGCGAGCTGACGCTGGAGGACCTGCGCAAGCACCGGCACGTCGTGATCCGCGATTCGGGCGAGCAGCGCGTGCGCTCGGCGGGCTGGCTCAATGAACTGCGCTGGACGGTGTCGAACAAGGCGACTGCCATCCACGCGGTGGCCATCGGCACTGGGCTACGCGTGGTATCCGGAAGACAGCGTGCGCGAGGAACTCGAGCGCGGCGCGCTGCAAGCCGCTGCCGTTGCGCGAAGGCGCGGAGAAGTCGGGAACTCTCTACCTCATCTTCGCCGACCGCGAGGCGGCCGGACCGGGCACGCTGCGCCTCGCGCAAATCATCCGCGAGGCCGTGGCGCGGGAGTGCAAGGCGCACAATGGGTGACGTGACGCGCAAGATCATCCACCTCGACATGGACGCGTTCTACGCCTCCGTCGAGCAGCGCGACGACCCCGCCCTGCGCGGCAAGCCCGTCGCCGTGGGCGGCTCGCCGCACGGGCCGCGGCGTGGTCGCGGCCTGCAGCTACGAGGCGCGCAAGTTCGGCGTGCACTCCGCCATGCCGATGGCGCGCGCGCTGCGGCAGTGCCCCGACCTGGTCATCGTGCGGCCCGACTTCACCAAGTACCGCGACGTCTCGCAGCAGGTGATGGCGATCCTGCGCTCCGTCACGCCGCTGGTGGAGCCGCTGTCGCTGGACGAGGCCTATCTCGACGTCACCGAGAATTCGCTCCACGAGCCCCTGGCGATGGAAGTCGCGAAGCACCTCAAGCGCCGCATCCTCGAGGAGACCTCGCTCACCGCCTCCGCCGGCGTCGCGCCGAACAAGTTCCTCGCCAAGATCGCCTCCGGCTGGAACAAGCCCGACGGCCTCACCGTGATCGCACCCGAGCGCATGGAGGCCTTCCTGCAGAAGCTGCCCGTGGAAGCACTGTGGGGCGTGGGGCCGGTGACGGCGAAGAAGCTGCGTGCGATCGGCATCGAGAAGCTGGTGGACGTGCGCGCGGCGGACGAGGAGAAGCTGCGGCGCACGGTGGGCAGCCTCGCTGATTGGCTGCAGGCGCCTCTCGCACGGCGACGACCCGCGAATGGTGACGCCCGACCGGCCGTGGAAATCCATCTCGGCCGAGGACACCTATCCCGAGGACCTCACGGACATGAAGGAGATGCGCGCCGAGATCGAGCGGCTGGCGCAGCGCGTCGCCGGCTCGGTGGCGAAGAAGGACCTTTTCGCGCGCACCGTGACCATCAAGGTGCGCTACGCGAACTTCACCACCGTCACGCGCAGCCACACCGAGGCGCCGGCGACGCGGGACGCCGGGATAATTTGCCGACCGCGCGCTCGCGCTGCTCGAGCGCACCGAAGCGGGCAAGCGTCCGGTGCGTTTGCTCGGCGTTGGAGTGCACGGACTCGGCAATCAGCGCAATAAGTCACGCGGAGCGCGATTTACTCGCCGCCGCGGACTTGCCACAGCCGCGAGTCCCGGACTAACCTTGCCGTCCCTCGCAGGGTTTCGGACCAGATGGCACGCATCGCGGTGTTCAACCAGAAGGGCGGCGTCGGCAAGACCACGACGACGCTGAACCTTGCCGCGCTGCTCGCCAAGCGCGGCGCGGATCCCCTGGTCATCGACCTCGATCCGCAGGCCCACCTCACCGGCATCTGCAACGCCGTGGTCGAGGCTTCCGAGCGCAGCCTCTACGGCTTCTACGGGCGCGGCGCAACGCTCGCGGGCCTCATCAAGTTCGCCCCCGGCGGCTGGAAGATCATTCCCGCGCATCTCGACCTCTCCAAGGTGGATGCGCAACTCGGCAAGGGCCCGCAGGCGCTCAACCGCCTTGCCGCCGGCATCGCGAAGGAAAACCTCAACACCGACCGGCCGATCCTGATGGACGCCTGCCCGATGCTCGGCGTGCTGTCGCTGAACGGCGTGTTCGCCGCCGACCGGGTGCTGATCCCGATCTCGGCCGACTACCTCGCGGTGAACGGCGCCGCCCAGATGGACCGCACGCTGCGCGCCCTGGAGCACGTGCTGAAGAAGCGCCTCGAGCGCCGCTACGTGCTCACCCGGTTCGACGCGCGGCGCAAGATGTCTTTCGACGTGGAAAGGAAGCTGCGCGAGCGGTTCGGCGCCGAGCTGTGCGAGACGCGGATCGCCGAGAACGTCAGCATCGCCGAGAGCCCGGCGCACCGCAGGGACGTCTTCACGCACGCGCCCGAGAGCCGCGGCGCGGCGGATTACACGGCGCTGCTCGAGGAACTGACCGCCTGCGGCTTCATGCGCTAGGCGCGTACGGTGGGCCGGAGGCCCACCCTACTTTTCCTGCTTGTTGATCATCGAGAGCACGCTCTCGAAGTCCACGCCCTCGCCCCCCGCCGGCGCGGCCACCTCGCGGCAATCCAGGAACTGGCAGTCGCGGTAGATCTGCTCGAGCTTCTTCTCGGCTTCCAGGCGGTCGCGCGCGTGCACCGTCAGGTTCTCCACCACCATGCCGGAGCGCGCGCGGATCCTGAAGGTGTACTTGACCATCGGCCCCGGGGCTAGCTGAGCTGCCAGAGGATGAGCGCGACGCCGACGATGGAGACGGTCCAGGAGAGCGTGCGCAGCCACTTGAGGCCGCCGAGGTAGCACACGGCGTAGGCGACGCGGCCCCAGAAGAAGAGCTGTGCGCCGAGGATCGTCATGCTGTTGGACTTGCCGATCACCGCCGCGATCAGCACCGCCGCGGCAAACAGCACCAGGTTTTCCGCCATGTTGCGGTTCGCGCGCACCGCGCGCCCGGCCCAGCCGGGCAGCTCGGGCAGGTTCTCGCGGTTGCCGACGGCGGCCATCAGTCCCTTGGTGCTCACCAGCGCGTGCACGGAGATCGCCATGTGCACGATGGCAAGAACTACGGACCATGCGAGGAGCGTCAGTTCCGGTTTCATGCTTGCCTTCCTTCCCCAAAGGTTTGGCTGCGGGTTTCCTGCGGGGGCTACAGTAGTCTTACTTGCCGGCGTTGCCTAGTGCCGGGGGAGCCCCCGCAAGCTGCTCGCGCAGCATGACTCCACATGCGATCGGCCGGCGTGCCCGGCGGGAAGAGGATCACGAACTTGCCCTCGCGGTCGAGCAGGAACGTGTAGGGCGTGTGGTCGATGGCGTAGGTCTTCGTGCCCGGCAGCGGCACTTTCTCGAAAAACACCTTGTAGTCGGTGGCGACGCGCCTTATCTCTTCCTCCGTTCCGGTGAGCGCCACGAAGCGCAGGATGGAAAGCGGCGGTGTACTCGCGCAGCACGGCGGGCAGGTCGCGCAGCGGGTCGAGCGTGACGAACAGCGGCTGCACCTCGGCCGCCGCGGGACCCAGGTCGCGCAGCGCCTGCGCGATGATCGCGAGATCGGTCGGGCAGACGTCCGGGCAGGTCGCGTAGCCGAAATACAGGAGCACCAGCTGGCCCTTGAAGTCGGCGAGCGCGACGCGCCGCCCCGAGGCATCAGTCGAGGGAGAAAGGGCCGCCGATCGGGTGGTGGCCCGACATCAGCTCGCCCATCAGGCGCGCTGCGTCGGCGCGCCGCTCCTCGGGCGGCGGCGCGGACGCGCAGGCAGCGAGCAGCGCGCTAGCCGCGAGGACGGCGCCCGCGCGCCGGCCCTTCACCTACGCCCCGAACACGTACTCGGTGCCGGTGGCCGAGGTGATGATCCGGTCGGCGAGCTCGGTGCGCAGCATCGCGACGATGGTCGGCCCCGAGCAGTGCATCGGGATGATCACCTCCGGGTCGAGCGCCTTGAACTCCGCGACGGTCTTCGCCACGTAGTCGTCGGGCGCGGGGAAGAGGTGGAAGCCGCCGAGCGCCGCGTGCAGTTTCTTCACCCCGGACACTTCCATCGCCTGGCGCGCCGTGTTGATGATGCCGGCGTGGCCGCAGGAGGAGATCACCACCAGGCCGCGGCCCTTCACGTTGAAGGCGGTGCCGTGCTCGTGGATGTGCGCGTCCTGCACGGGCTTGCCGCCCGCCTTCGCGTCCTCGGCGGGGAGGTCGCAGCCAACGCCGTCGCTGCGCTTCGAATACTGGACCATCGTGTTCGGCAGCACGCGCTCGAAGCTCGAGCGCGTGATCGTCCCCGTGGTGAAGGCGTGGCCGAGCACCACCGTCGGCTTCTCGCAGCTCACCACGCGGATGCGGTGCTTCTCCAGGTCGCGCCGGTCGAGCACACCCCAGTCGGTGAAGTGCCCGGGCGTGCCGGTGGCGTTCTTCCTCACGCAGAACAGGTCCTCGCCGCCGATGTAGAGGGGCAGGTCGGCGGGCAGCTTGTCGCGGTACTTCTCCAGGTAGCCGATCATGCCGCCGAAATGGTCGAAGTGGCCGTGGCTCGCGATCATGGCCTGCGTCTTCGCGCCGTCCACGCCCAGGATTTCCATGTTGTTGAGGTACGCGTTCGGGGTGTAGCCGAAGTCGAGCAGGATCTGCCGCGTTTCGCTGCCGATGCGCGATTCCAGCGCCAGCGCGAGGCCCCACTCGCTGTGCAGCGTCTTGCGCACGTCAACCGGCGAGACCAGGCCCGCGCGGCGCGTCTTCACCCACTTCGACTGCCCCACGCGCGGCGTGTCGTAGCTCGAATCGGTGATCACGCGGATGGTGAGGCTGTCCACGCTGGGCACGCCGTCCAGCTTCGCGGACTGCCCGAACGCGCTGCGCGCGAGGCCCAGTTGCGCGAGCGCGGCAGCGGTGGCGGAACCCAGAACGATGTTGCGGCGACGCAGGTCGATGCTCATGCAATCCTCCCCGGAGTTGATTTCGAATATCGCCAGCCATTGTGCGCCCGCGAATTCTTCGGCGGCAAGGCGCGCAGGCGAAACGCGAACGCGACATTGCGTTGCAGCAAAGAGTTCCGGCGCCGGCGCAATCGTCATGCCTGCGCACGGCCATGGTTTCAGACGAGGGATTTCCGGCAAGGCCGGCTACAACGAGACGCAGCCGGAAATCGAGTACTGGTTCGAGAAGTAGCTACACGATCCGGTCCAACGGCAGCTGGAACAGCCGGATGTGATCCGCCGTGCGCTTGATTTCCTGGTTCACGCCCTGCACGGCGCGGACCAGCGCCTCGAGCGGCGCCTCGTCCTCGAACGCGATCATGGTCACCGAATTCGTGCTGCCGTAGGCGCGCGAGCCCAGGTGCGGCTCGGTGCCGTGCCCCTTGCCCTTGGCGCCATCCCAGGTGGTGAAGTAGTCGATGTCGTTGTCCTTCAGGATCTGCATGACGCGATCCATGACGAAGGTGTTGCAGACCAGCAGGGCCATTTTCACGGCGCGACTCCGTGCGCGTTGCGGACGCAATCAAGATACCGTCGCGCCGGCCGGGCGGCTTGACGCAGGTCAAGCGCAATAGTCTCAGCGCCGCGCGAGCACCTGCCCGGGACGCGCGCCGGTCGCCTTGCCGTCTTGCCAGACGACCGCGCCGTTGACGATCACGGCGTCGATGCCTTTCGCCGGCTGGATCGGGCGCGCGAAGGTGGCTGTTTCGTCCACCATGCCCGCGTCGAAGATCGTGACGTCGGCGGCGCAGCCCGCCTTGAGGATTCCGCGGTCGGCGAGGCCGAAGGTCCTCGCCGTGAGCCCGGTCATCTTGTGGACCGCCGTCTCGAGCGGGAACAGGCCCAGGCCGCGCGCATAGTGCCCGAGCACGCGCGGGAACGTTCCCCAGAGCCGCGGGTGCGGTGCGGCGTCGTGCGGCAGGCCGTCCGAGCCGATCATCGTCCTTTCGAAGGCGAGGATGCGCTGGACGTCTTTCTCGTCCATGGAGAAGTAGATCGCTCCCGCGGGCAGCAGCCGCGCGACTGTGTCTTGCATGCTCAGGCCCATCTTCCTCTCGATCTGCGCCAACTCCATCCCTGCGAACTCCGGATGGGGCGTCGACCAGGTGACGAGCACTTTGGAGGCGACGCCCACGCGGCTCGCCGTGAGGATGGTGGAAGAAGCGCAGTAGGGATAGCAGTCGAGTCCGATCGGCTGCTCGCGCATGCGCGCTTCGATCAGCGGCAGCGTCTCGGCCGAGCGGCCGTGATTGGGCGTGCCGACCACCTTGTGGTGCGAGACCACCACCGGGACGCCGAGCTCGCGCCCGATGCGGAAGGTTTCCTCCAGCGACTCGAGCACCTTGTCCGCTTCGTCGCGCATGTGCGTGCAGTACAGGCCATTGCGCCTGGCCAGCGGACGGCACACTTCGATGACTTCCTCGGTCGGCGCGGCGGCGGCGGGCTCGTAGTAGAGCCCGGTCGAAATTCCGATCGCGCCCGCGGCGAGCGCCTCGTCCGCGAGTTCGCGCATGCGCGCGATCTCCGCGCTCGTGGCCGCCCGCTCGAGGCCGTCCATCGTCTGCACGCGAAGCGAAGTGTGCCCTACGAGCAGCGCGCAGTTGGTGGCCGCGGGGCGCGCGCGCAGCTCCTCCACGTAGGCGGCGAAGCTGGGGAAGCGGAACCAGCCGCCTTCCTCGTCGAGGAGGTTGAGGGGTGGCGTCACGGGCCTGCCCATCCCGTTCGGCGCCGGCGCAAGCGACACGCCGCAGTTGCCGGCGACGACCGTGGTCACGCCCTGGCTCGCCTTGGGCGCCATGTCGGGCGAGGAAAGGAGCAACCGGTCGTCGTGCGTGTGCGCGTCGATGAAGCCGGGGGCGACAATCCTGCCCGAGGCGTCGATCTCGGTGTCCGCGCGTGCGTTCCTCAGCTCGCCGATGGCCGCGATGCGGCCGTCGCGGATCGCAACGTCGGCCTGGAAGCGCGGCGCGCGCGTGCCGTCGATCAGGGTGCCGCGGCGGATGAGGAGGGAGTAGCGCTCGGGCATTTCCCGCCATTCTGGCATGCGTCCGGCCTGGACCGGTTCGCGGGGCTCACTGCAGCCGGTACGGTTCGAGCTGCAAGTCCTCCAGCCGCGCGCCGAGCATCACGATGGCGCCCTGGCGCCGGTTGTCGCCGGTCTCGGAGAACTCGAATACATAGGTGCGCCGCAGGCGCAGCCGCCCCTCTTCGTCCCGCGCCAGGCGCAATCGGGTGAACGCCACCGTCTCGTCGAGCAGCTGCACGCCGTAGCGCTCGCAGGCGTCGCGCCCGGCGGCCACGGCGTTCTCGCGCGCGCGCAGGCTGTCCACCCAAACGCAGGCGGCGGCGAGCACGAGGGCAAGGGCGGCGAGTTCCCACATTTGCCGGCGAGTTTATACTTCCCCGTCGGGCCGCCATGACCGCCAAGCTCAACCACACCATCGTGCATGCGCGCGACAAGCGCGCTTCGGCGGAGTTCTACGTCAGCATCTTCGGCTTCGGCAAGCCTGTGCCCTTCGGTCCCTTCCTCGACGTCGAGACCGCGAACGAGGTGACCCTCGCCATTCTCGAGACTGACGAGAAGTTCGAGCCGCAGCACTACGCCTTCCTGGTGAGCGAGGCCGAGTTCGACCGGATCTTCGGGCGCGTCAAGGCGCGCGGCCTTGCCTACTGGGCCGATCCGGGCAGGAATCAGAAAGGTGAGATCAATACCCATTTCGGCGGGCGCGGCGTGTACTTCGAGGACCCGGGCGGGCACCTGCTCGAGATCATCACCCGGCCTTATGGCAGCGGGAGCCAGGCCGGGTCAGCGGATGACCTACAATTGAACAACATCTTGGCTGGCGGCTCAGGGGAGAAGAAAGTTTGACCGTATCCTGGATCATGAACATCGTCGGCCTTCTGCTCACGACGATCGGCGCGCTGCTCATCTTCCTGTACCTGTGGCGATCGCCGCGGTTCGCCAAGGATTGGCTGACTCCCGAGGCACAGGATGCCTATGCAAGGCACAGGCGGCTCGTCATCGCCGGTGTCGGACTTCTCGTTGTGTGGATCCTGATGCAGTACCTGGCGTTGATCCTCCTGTAGCACCCTCACGCCGCCGCCGGCACCGCCGTGCCCGTACCCTTGCCTACCGGCGGCGGGCGATCGTCCATCAGCCACTGCAGCGTGAAGGCGGTGTCGCCCCAGACGATGTTCTGCAGCGCGAGCGAAAAGCCGAAGGTCGCGGCCGACACGCCGATATCGAGCGTCATCGGTCGCATGAAAAGGCCCAGGCTCTGGCGCAGGCCCATGCAGATCGAAATGATCACCCCGCTCAGGATGAGCAGGGCGAGCATGGCGCGGCGGTTGGCGGCGGGCATCGGCGCGTGTCGGGTGGCTGGCAAAGGCGTGACTCTACTGCGTCTTTCTCCATGCCGGGCGGGAATGGACATCGAGCGCACCCCTCATGCCTGCAAGGCTTGTGCGCGCGATTGACTTGGCGCCCGCTCGCGGAGGTCTACGGAGCGCTGCGCTGAGGGGACGGGCTAGGCGGCCGCGAGCGCCGGGGCCTGGCCCTCGCCCGCGAGGTAGTCCTCGTAGCTGCCGCGGAAGTCGCACCACTTCCGCCGCCGGGCTTGAGTTCGATGATGCGCGTGGCGAGCGAGGACACGAACTCGCGGTCGTGCGAGACGAAGACGAGCGTCCCCGTGTACTTGTCGAGCGCGGTGTTGAGCGACTCGATGGATTCCATGTCGAGGTGGTTGGTCGGCTCATCCAGCAGCATCACGTTCGGCATGCCGAGCACCAGCTTGCCGATCATCATGCGCTGGCCCTCGCCGCCGGAGATCACCTTGAGCGACTTCTTCTGGTCGTCGCCCGAGAAGAGGAGCTGCCCGAGCGTCGCGCGCACGATCTGGTCGTCCTGCTTCCTGTCCTTGCGGCGCCAGCGGCCGAGCCAGTCCGGCGAGCGTCTCGTCGCCCTTGAGTTCGTCCACCGGGTCCTGCGGCCAGTAGCCCAGGCGCGCCTTCTCCGCCCACTTCACCGTGCCGGCGTTCGGCTTCAGGTTGCCCGCCAGGCAGCGCAGGAGCGTGGTCTTGCCGATGCCGTTGGGGCCGATGATCGCCACCTTCTCGCCCGCCTCGATGGTGAGGTCGAGGCCCTTGAACAGCGACTTGCCCTTCTCGTAGCCCTTCGCCAGGCCCTTCGCCTCCACCGCGAGGCGGTGCAGCTTCTCCTTCGGGTCGACCAGGAAGCGGATGAACGGGTACTGCCGGCTGGAGGGCTTCACGTCCTCCGGCTTCAGCTTCTCGATCATCTTCATGCGCGAGGTCGCCTGGCGCGCCTTGGCCTTGTGCGCGCGGAAGCGCCGCACGAAGTCCTCCAGGTCCGCGATGCGGTCCTTGGCCTTGGCGTTGTCCTTCTGCAGCTGCTGCTTCGCCAGCGTGGACGCTTCCATGTAGTCGTCGTAGTTGCCCGGGTAGACGCTGATGCCGCCGTAGTCCACGTCCGCCATGTGCGTGCACACGCTGGAGAGGAAGTGCCGGTCGTGCGAGATGATCACCATCGTGCTCGTGCGCCGGTTGAGCACGTCCTCCAGCCAGCGGATGCTGTTGATGTCGAGGTTGTTGGTCGGCTCGTCGAGCAGCAGGATGTCCGGGTCGCCGAAGAGCGCCTGCGCCAGCAGCACGCGCAGCTTCCAGCCCGGCGCCACCGCGCTCATCGGCCCGTCGTGCTGCTCGGTCGGCACGCCCAGGCCGAGCAGCAGCTCGCCCGCGCGCGCCTCGGCCGTGTAGCCGCCGTACTCCGCGTACTTCGCCTCCAGGTCCGCCGCGTGCAGGAAGTCTTCCTCGCCCGCCTCCGGATTGGCGTAGATCGCGTCGCGCTCGCGCATCGCCGCCCACATCTCGGCGTGGCCCATGCAGCACCACGTCGAGCACGCGCTCGGTTCTCGTAGGCGAACTGGTCCTGGCGCAGCCGCCCCACCCGCTCGTTGGAATCGATCGCCACCGTCCCGGCGCTCGGCTCCAGCTCGCCGCCCAGGATCTTCATGAACGTGGACTTGCCGCAGCCGTTGGCGCCGATCAGGCCATAGCGGTTCCCGCCGCCGAATTTCACGGAGACGTCCGAAAACAGGGGCTTGGCCCCGAACTGCATGGCGATGCCGGAGGCGACGATCACTTGAGGTTCCAGAAACAAAAAAGCTGGCCGCGGCCAGCTTTGGTTGGGTCTAACTGCGAGGGCGGATTATAGCAGCTTCGCTCTATGACGGCGGCCTCTGCGCGACGACGACGCGCGGCTAGTTCGCCGCGAAGCAGTAGAAAAGTCCCGCGCCGCCCGTGGAAATGAGATTTTCCTGGCTGCAGCCGCGCGAGCCGTGCGAGGAGTTCCAGGAGGTCATGTGCCGGGTGGTCTTCTTCAGCCCCGCGCGGTCGTGGTGGCCGACGATCGCCGAGCCTTCGCCCGACTTCGTCCAGTTGCCGCAGTTGGTGTCGCCGCCCGCGGTGGAGTACATGCCCTGCGGGTCCGAGCCGGTGAGGATGTCGTGCTGGTTCGGCGTATCCCCGCTGCCGCTGATCATCTCGCCTTTCTCGGTCAGCGCCGTCTTCTTGTTGAGGTTGCTCTTCGCGGAATGCAGGTCTGCAACGCTCTTGGCCACCACCACGCCCTTGGCGTTGCGCCACGGGCCCTTGCCGATCCGGTCGCGCGCGTTCACGCCTGCGTCGCCGCCCGGCGCGGTGGTGCTCAGATACGCCTTCCAGTTCGTGCGCTTCGAGCCGGCCGCCTTGGCGAGCGCGTTGCAGTGCGCGTCCGCGCCTTCCAGGCCGCCGAGGTCGGCGCCGTTGCCCTTGCCGGCGCTGGTGACGAAAAAGGTCATGTCGCCGCCGCCCTTTTTCGGGGCGGCTTTGGGTTTGTCCTGCGCCAATGCGGATGCCATGCCCGCGGAGACGAGAAATGCCGTGACGACCGGTAGTGCTTTCATGGGACCACCTCCTTTGCTCACATGAACAGGGGATGCCGATCGCGCTATTCCCATCGACACTGCGCGGCACCTCTTGACTTCGGACTTTGCGCGACTAGAATGCGCGCCCACTTGGAGTCGAACATGAAGACAAGTCTGCACACGGGAAGCAATCGGCCAGCGGAGCGCCCGGCGCTCTGCGGAACGCTTGCGCGCGCGCCCAGCGCGGAGGACGCCTTCTAGCGACTACGTCGCCAGCAGTCCCTCCAAGCCCGGGTGCGCCGCAAGGTCCCCGGGCTTTTTGTTTTGCTGGACGCAGGAAAGTGCGACGAGAACGAGAGTGGTCGTAAAGGAGGATGCCATGGACAAGACCGTACGCCTGACCGGACGCGAAGCCGAGGTGCTGCGCCTGATCGCGCGCGGCCGCAGCTACTCGCAGGCCGCCGCGCAACTCGGCATGTCGGCGAACACGGTGGCAACGCACGTGAAGCACGCCTATCGCAAGCTGGACGTCCATACCGCGGCGTCCGCCGTGATGCGCGCCATCGAGCTGCGCTTGCTCGAGGTCTGAGATCATTTCGAAGAGGCGAACATGAACCAGTACCAGAACATGAACCAGGAGCAGAACCCGCTTCCTTCCTTCACCGGGGTGACGAAGACGGTGTGGGATTTCGGCGAGCTGGTGCTGCGCAACCGCACCGCGCGCGCGCTCGAGCAGGGCGCAACGCTGTACCCGGTGTACCGCGACCTCCGCTTTGCCGCGCGCATGGAGACGGTGGCGCTGCTCGATGCAATCGCGCTCGACCCGGCCTGGCGCGCAGAGCGGCTGAACGCCGATGCGCTGCTCATCCTTGCCGACGGGCTTTTCGTCGCGGGCTTCGCCACGCGCAAGGCCGACTACAGCTCCTGCCTCTTCTACATCTATGCCGCGTCCATCGCGCGAGCCGAGGAAGCCAAGGAGCGGCTGCTCGCCAAGGCGGGCGCGGCACGCATCACCGAGCCGATGTTCACCGTCGACTGGTACTTCGGCGGCATGATGGGCGGGACGGACGTCGCCTCGATCGAGGAGATCGCGAACGACGTGCTGCGCGACGGCGCGTACCCCGAGATCCGCGGGGGCGTGCACGACTTCGTGCGCCGCTATCTCCATGCGCCGGAGACGGTGCTCGTGCTGCAGGGCCCGCCGGGCACCGGCAAGACCCGCCTCATCCGGGGGATCCTGGGCGAGATGTCGCGCCGCAAGGGCGAGCAGGCGCGCGCGCTCTACACGGGCGACGCGCGTGCGCTGTCCACGGATGAGATCTTCGTGCGCTTCATCACGGGCACGCACGACGCGTTCGTGGTGGAGGATGCGGACCACCTGCTCAAGCCGCGCGCGGACGGCAACGAGAACCTGCACCGCTTTCTCACCATCGCGGACGGGGTCGTGCGCGCCCAGGGGCGCAAGGTGATCTTCTCCACCAACTTGCCGAACGTGGGGGATCTCGACGACGCGCTCGTGCGCCCGGGGCGGTGCTTCGCGCACATCCACGTGAGAAAGCTCACGGGGGTGGAGGCGAAGGCGCTCGCGCAGGAGATGGCGGGCGGGGATGCGGAGAAGCTGACCCGCGCGACGCTGGCGTTCGCCGCCGAGGAAGGCAGGAAGCGCTCGCTCGCGGAGGTCTACGTTGCGATGCAGTGAGGCGGGCGCCGTGCTTGGTTGCGGAGCCGCGCCCGCGCGAGGAATAGGGAAGTCCCCGCGCGGCGGTGCGTCATCACTTGAAGCAAACCGCCTCTACGTTGTTCCCCTCGCCGTCGAGCAGGAACGCGCCGTAGTAGTTGGGCGCGTAGTCGGTGCGCAGGCCGGGTTTGCCGTTGTCCTTCGCGCCCGCCTTGAGGCCCGCGGCATGGAACTTGTCCACCGCCTCGCGGCTCTCGGCGCGGAAGCACACGTGCGCGCCGCCGCCCTTCTTGTCCAGGTGCAGCCAGAGCTTGGGCTTGTCCTTCGGGCCGAAACCCGCGTACTCCTTGCCGCTCGGCCCCAGCACGTGGCCGAGCGGCGCGAGCATCGCCGCGTAGAGCTTTTTGGCCGTCACGAGGTCCTTCACCCGCAATCCGATGTGGTCGAACATGGGTCATCCCTCCTTGGTTGAGGGGGCGAATTTACTGCGGAATTCTCCATGCCGGGCGGGAATGGCATCCGCGCGCTTCGCGCATGGCTTCCTGCTCAACCGAGGGCGAGCCGCGAGGCGCTGAAGATGGCCAGGCCGACGAGGCCGCCAACCAGAGTGCCGTTCACGCGGATGTACTGCAGGTCCTTGCCGATCGCGAGCTCGATCGCGCGCACCGCCTGGCGCGCGTCCCAGGATTTCACCTGCGCCGCCACGAACGCGGCCACCTCGTGCTTGTGGCGCTCGGTGAGCGCGCCGACGCGCGCGGCGAGCCAGGCGTTCAGCCGGGCGCGGAACGCCTCGTCGCCCTGCAGCCGCTCGGCGGCCGCGGCGAGGAATTCCTCGAAACCGCCGCGCACGAACCCGCGCAGCTCGGCACGCAACGGATGCGCCGGGTCCTCGCGCACCTCCTGCAGCAGCGACTGCGCCGCGGCGACCAGCTTGGCGAGCACGTAGGCATCCGCCTGGAAGAGGCGCGCGAGCGAGGGCAGCTCGGCGCGGATCCGGTCGCGGATCGCCTCCTGCGCGGCGGGCTCGGCGAGGAGCGCCCCGATGCGCTCGAGCAGGCCGAGTTCGTCGCGCAGCGCCTCGCGCTCGGCTTGCGCGAGCGCGCGCTCGCGGTTCGCCGGCACGCCCAGCCAGCGGCCGGCTGCGCCCGCGGGGTCGAGCTGCAGGAGCTTCTCGGCCACGCGCTCGCCCGCGAGGAAGTGCCGCGCGATGAAATCGCCCAGCTGCTCGGCGATCCTCGCCTGGTTGGCGGGTATGATCGCGGTGTGGGGGAGCCTGAGTCCCAGCGGGTGGCGGAAGAGCGCCACCACCGCGTACCAGTCGGCGAGCGCGCCGATGATCGCGGCCTCGGCGAAGGCGGTCACGTAGGCAAGCCCCGCGAAGCGGCCTTCGAGCGACTTGGCGGCGATGACGACGAGTGCGCAGAGCACGACCAGCCCGGTCGCCCAGGCCTTCTGGCGCGCGAGCTTGCGCTCGGCGATTTGTTCAGACAGCGGCATCGTTCCTCCCGATCGGCATGCGGGGCATTATGCGTGTTCGAGCGCCGGCGATGCCCTGCTTCGGATAGCATTCCTTCGCTGTCAGCAGGATCGACCCATGACACCCCGGAGAACCGACGCCATGAAACCGTTCACCCCGCTCGCGCTGGCCGCAATGCTGGCCTTTGCGGCCTTCGCTCCGCAACCTGCGGAGGCGCAGTCGTATCCGGCCAAGCCGGTGCGCCTGGTCGTGCCCTACGCCCCGGGCGGCGCGACCGACATCATTGCGCGCGCCGCGGCCATCGAGCTGACGCAAGACGCTCGGCCAGTCGGTGATCGTCGACAACCGAGCGGGCGCCGGCGGCAACGTGGGCTCCGAATTGGTCGCGAAGTCCGCGCCCGACGGCTACACCATGGTGATGTCCGCGAGCAGCCTGCACGGCATCACGCCGTTCCTGTACACCAAGCTCAACTACGACCCGAACAAGGACCTCGTCCCGGTCATCGTCTTCGCCTCGTTCGCCAACGTGCTGGTGCTGAACCCGGGCGTGAAGGCGAACTCGGTGCAGGAGCTCATCGCGCTCGCCAAGGCGCAGCCGGGCAAGCTGACCTGCGCCTCGAGCGGCAGCGGCTCCACGATCCACATGTCCTGCGAGATGTTCAAGCAGATGCTCGGCCTGGACATCACGCACGTACCGTACAAGGGCAGCGGACCGGCGATCACCGACCTGATGGGCGGGCAGGTGAACATGATGTTCGACAACATCCCGTCGGCGATCTCGCACGTCCGCTGCGGGCAAGCTGCGCGCGCTCGCCACCACCGGGGCCAAGCGCGCCGCGGCGCTGCCCGACCTGCCGACGATGATCGAGGCGGGCGTGCCCGGCTACGAGTCCAATGCGTGGTTCGGCCTCGCGATGCCCGCGGGCACGCCGAAGGCGATCATCGATCGCATGAATGCCGAGGGCCAGAAGGCCGCCAAGGCGCCGGATTTCATCAAGCGCATGACCGACCTCGGCTACGAGATCGTCGGCGGCACGCCGGAGCAGATGGCCGCGATGATCCAGGACGAGATCAGGCGCTGGGGCCCGATCGTGAAGGCTTCCGGCGCGAAGGTCGATTGAGAGGCAAGTGCATGCAAGTCGCATGCGTCGTTTGCGAGGAGGCACCATGAGTTCGACCGAACTTCCACTGCGTGTGTACTGGCGGCAGGGCTGCTCGAGCTGCGTAAAGGTAAAGGAATACCTCAACGGGCTGGGCGTGGACTACGAGTCGATCGACGTAGGCCTGCGGCCGCAGGCGATGGACGAGCTGCGCGCAATGGGCGTGCGCACGGTGCCGGTCGTGGCGCGGGGCCGCGACTACGTGTTCGCGCAGGCGCTGGAGGACGTGTCGCGCTTCGTGGGCCGAGAGTTCCGCGCGAACCGCCTGCCGCCCGAGGTGCTGATGGACAAGTGGCTGCACGTGCTCGCCGCGGCGCAGCGCCACGTGCTGCAGTTCCCGCGCGAGCGCCTCGCCGAGCGCGCGACGCCGGGCCGCGACCGCAGCATCCGCGACCTCGCCTGCCACGTGTACCAGATACCCGAAGCCTTTCTCGCGGCGGTGCTGGAGGGCGACCCGGACCTCGCCACGCGCTACAACGCGCCGGCGCCCGCGGGCGTGCAGACGCCCGAGCAGATCCGCGCCTTCGGCCAGAAGTTGGAAAAGCGGCTCGCGAGCTGGTGGGCGTCGCTTGCCGACAAGTCCTGCCGGCAGACAGTGTCGACCTACTACGGCGAGCGCCCGTTGCACGAGCTGCTCGAGCGCTCCGCGTGGCATTCGGCGCAGCACGCGCGCCAACTCATCGCCGTGCTCGAGCGCTACGGCATTGCCGCCGACGGCCCTCTCACTGCGCAGGACTACGCCGGCCTGCCGTTGCCCGCCGGGCTCTGGGAATAGTGCGCTGAGCATACGCGCGCCGACGCGCGCTCGAAACTGAAAGGGGACGACCCATGCTTTCCCTCAACGTGAACGGCAACATCTGCCGCTGCGCCACCTACCCGCGCATCCGCGCCGCCATCAAGCGCGCCGCGAAGGAGCTCGCATGAAAACCATCGTCAATGTGAGCCGCCGCGACTTCCTCAAGGCCTCGGGCGGCCTCGCGCTCGCGATCCACCTGCCGCAATCCCTCGCGCAGTCCGGGCCGGGCAAGACGGTCAGCGCCGGCGCCGCTGGCGCCTTTGCGCCGAACGCCTTCGTGCGCATCGGCCGCGACAACACCGTGACGGTGCTCGTGAAGCACCTCGAGATGGGCCAGGGCACCTACACCGGGCTGCCGACGCTCGTCGCCGAGGAGCTGGACGCCGACTGGTCGCAGATCCGCGCCGAAGGCGCGCCCGCCGACGCGAAGCTCTACAACAACCTCTTCTGGGGCCCGGCGCAGGGCACCGGCGGCAGCACGGCAATTGCCAACTCCTACGAGCAGATGCGCAAGGCCGGTGCAGCCGCGCGCGCCATGCTGGTCGCCGCCGCCGCGCAGAAATGGAAGGTTCCGGCGTCCGAAATCAAGGTCTCCAAAGGCGTCGTCTCCGCGAAAGGCCACAAAGCGACCTTCGGCGAGCTCGCCGCCGACGCCGCGAAACAGCAAGTGCCGCAGGACGTGCAACTGAAGGACCCGAAGGACTTCGTCCTGATCGGCAAGCCCGCGCGGCGCACCGACGCGCGCGCGAAATCCAACGGCACGGCGCAGTTCACGCAGGACGTGAGGCTGCCCGGGATGCTCACCGCGGTGGTGCTGCATCCGCCGCGCTTCGGCGCGAAGCTGAAGAGCTTCGATGGCGCCAAGGCGAAGGCGGTGAAAGGCGTGCAGGAAGTGGTCGCCTTCTCCACGCCCGAGCGCGATGGCGTTGCCGTGCTGGCGAAGGACTACTGGACCGCGAAGAAGGGCCGCGACGCGCTCAGCGCCGAGTGGGACGAGTCCGGCGCTTTCCGGATGAGCAGCGTCGACATCCTCGCCGAGTACCGGCGCCTTGCGGCGACGCCCGGCACCCCGGCGCGCAAGGAAGGCGACGCCGACAAGGCGCTCGCCGGCGCCGTGAAGACGCTCGAGGCTGCTTACGAATTTCCGTACCTCGCGCACGCTTCGATGGAGCCGCTGAACTGCGTCGTGAAATTGGACGGCAACGGCTGCGAAGTGTGGAACGGCGAGCAGTTCCAGACCGGCGACCAGTGGGCCCTGGCGCAGCTTTTCGGCCTGAAGCCGGAGCAGGTGAAGCTCAACCAGCTCTTCGCCGGCGGCAGCTTCGGCCGGCGCGCCAACCCCAAGTCAGACTACCTGCTCGAGGCCGGCGCCATCGCCAAGGCGATCGGAGGAAAAGCGCCGGTGAAGTTGGTGTGGGGGCGCGAGGAAGATACGCGCGCCGGCTGGTACCGGCCGATGTATGTGCACACGCTCAAGGCGGGCCTCGATGCGGGCGGCAAGCTCATCGCGTGGAAGCACACCATCGTAGGCCAGTCGATCCTCGCCGGCACGGCCTTCGAGGGCGCAATGGTCAAGAACGGCATCGACGTCACCTCGGTCGAGGGCGCCGCGAACCTCCCCTACGACATCCCCAACCTCGCCGTGGAGCTGCATACGCCGAAGATCGGCGTGCCGGTGCAGTGGTGGCGCTCGGTCGGCTCCACGCACACGGCCTTCTCCACCGAGTGCTTTCTCGACGAGATCGCGCGCGAGACGAAGCAGGACCCGTTCCAGCTTCGCCGCGCGCTCCTCGCCAAGCACCCGCGCCACCGCGGCGTGCTCGAGCTCGCCGCGGAGAAGGCGGGCTGGGGCCAGCCGCTCGGCGAAGGCCGCGCGCGCGGCATCGCGGTGCACGAGTCCTTCAACACCTTCGTCGCCCAGGTGGCGGAGATCTCGCGGCAGACGGACGGCGCCTTGCGCATCGAGCGCGTCGTCTGCGCCGTGGACTGCGGCGTCGCAGTGAACCCCAACATCATTGCCATGCAGATGGAGTCGGGCATCGGCTACGGCTTGTCGGCGGCGCTCACCGGCGCCATCACGCTCAAGGACGGCATCGTCGAGCAGTCGAACTTCCACGACTACCAGGTGCTGCGCATGAACCAGATGCCGAGGATCGAGGCGCACATCGTCGCTTCACCGGAAAAGCCTACCGGCGTGGGCGAGCCCGCCACCCCCGTGATCGCGCCCGCGCTCGCGAACGCGATCCTGGCGTTGCAGGGCAAGCCCGTGCGCGCGCTGCCGCTCTCTGCCCAGGGGATCGCGTTCGCCTAGCCAAAAGGACACGCCGGGCGCCTCAAGCCGTCCCGAGCCGGGCGCTCCGTTGCTGGAGAAACCGGCGCACTGCCGCATCGGATTCCAGGCCGATCGCGCGCTGGTAGGCGTCGCTCGCCGCGGCGGCGCTGCCCGTGCGCGCGAGAAGCGCGGCCCGCGCCGCCCAGTACGGCTGGTATTCGGCAAGACGCGCGGCCAGTGCGGCGTCGAGCGCCAGCGCGTCGAGCAGCGCCAGGCCTTCGGCGGGCCCGCGTGCCTCGGCGACGGCGATCGCGCGGTTGATGGCGACCACGGGCGAGGCGGTGATCGCGAGGAGCGCGTCGTAGAGCTGGACGATCGCCGGCCAGTCGGTCTTGCCGCCGTTTCGGCGCGCGGCGTGGGCGGACTGCACGGCGGCCTCGAGCTGGTAGCGGCCGATCGCGCCCTGGGCGCTGGCGCCGTGCAGCAGCG
The DNA here is from genome assembly GCA_963782655.1 of uncultured beta proteobacterium. GTDB lineage: Bacteria > Pseudomonadota > Gammaproteobacteria > Burkholderiales > SG8-39 > JAABQT01. The sequence goes on from CAWALA010000007.1 coordinate 145,882, forward strand.
CCTCGGCTTCTTCGATGAACGCCCGATTCCAGCGAGCCGGGTCCTGTTCGGCGAGCGGCACGAACTCGCCTGCGGCGTCGCGGCGCGCTTCGCGGCGCGCCTCGGCGTGCAGCATCAGCGCGAGCAGCCCCAGCGCCTCGGGCTCACCGGGCAGGAGCGAAGCCACCAGGCGCCCGAGCCAGATGCCCTCCTCCGCAAGGTTGCGCCGGCGCGCCTCGGTGCCCGCCGGGTCCGACCAGCCCTCGGCGAAGGCGGCGTAGATCGCAGCGAGCACCGCGTCGAGCCGCTCGGCGAGCTCCTCGCGCGCGGGAACGCGGAACGGCACCCCGGCGTGCTTGATCCGCCCCTTCGCGCGCACCAGGCGCTGGCCCATCGTGGAGGGCGAGACGAGGAACGCCGAGGCGATGGCCGCGGCGTCGAAGCCGAGGATCGTCTGCAGAATGAGCGGCGCGCGTACCGCCTCGTCGATCGCCGGATGCGCGCACGCGAACATGAGGCGCAGCCGCTCGTCGGGAATGGACGCGTCGGCCTCCAGCTCCTCGGAGATCAGCTGCAGCACGCCCGCCGCCTCTTCGCCCGTGCGCCTGCGGCGCGCCGCGTCGATCATCTTGCGCCGCGCGACCGTCAGGAGCCAGGCCTCGGGCGCGCGCGGGATGCCGCTCGCCGGCCAGCCGCTCAGGGCGGCGGCGAAGGCCTCGGACAGGGCGTCCTCGGCCCCTGCGACGTCGCCGGTGCGCGCAGCGAGGAAGGCGACGAGCTTGCCGTAGCTCGCCCGCGCGACGCGCTCGGCGGCGGCTCGCGCTACATCGCCCAGGTGGGCCGCACCTCGACGGTGCCATGGCTCGCGCCGGGGCAGCGCGACGCCCACGAGACTGCGGCGTCGATGTCCGGCACGTCGACGATGAAGTAACCGCCGAGCTGCTCGCGGCTCTCGGCGTACGGCCCGTTGAGCACCTGCGTCTTGCCGTTCGCGACCTTGACCGTGGTGCTCGCATCGGTGGGCCGCAGCCGGTCGCCGCCGACCATCACGCCGGCCTTCTGCATCGCCTGCGCGTAGGCGCCGTAGGCGGCCAGCGACTTCTCGTTCTCGGCCTGGGGCTGGTCCCGCATCTGCTTTTCGTTCGAGTAGATCAGAAGCATGTATTTCATGTCGCTGTCTCCTTGGCTATCGCGGGCATTATTGCGCCGCTACACAATGACGTTCGACCCGGGGCGATTTCGACAGGCCCTAGCGCAGCGACCGGGCGAGAAACGGCAGGCTGACGTCCATCCGGTAGTCGATGTCGGAATGGTCGTCGTCGAATTCCTCGTAGCGGTGCCGGATGCCCGCCTCGGCGAGGCGCTGCGACAGGAGGCGCGAGCCGTAGTGGATGTGGTACTGGTCGCGCCAGCCGCAGTCGATGTAGATGCCGCGCAGCGACTTCAGGTTGTCCCGGTACTTCGAAACCAGATTGATCGGGTCGTGGCGGCGCCAGTTGCGCCAGCGCTCCGGGATCGACTTCGCCGGTTTCGGCGTTGAACGGGATGCGAAAGCCGTTGCGGCGCGCGCGGGATCGGGGTCGTAGGTGGCGGCCATGCAGAGGTTCATGATGGCGTGGCCTTCCTTGCCCGAGAGCTTCTCCTCCTTCCACACGTGCTGCGAGGAAGCGCTTGATGCGGCCGTCGTCCATGCCTTGCGTCGAGGCTTTCCGGTTGCGCCTCGCGCCGCGCGTCGTAGACGCCCGGCCTTGCGCTTGGGCACGCGGTACTTGGCGAGCTCGTTCAGGGTGTTCGGCCAGTCGTGCCAGTAGACGAAGTCGAAGTAGGCGTCGCCCGAGTGGTTGGCGATGGCGCCCCAGTACTTCGCGTACTTCATGCCGTGGATGATCGCGCCGTAGCCGCCGGAGGATTTGCCGAAGCAGCCGCGGTGCTCGCGGCTGGCGAGCGTGCGGAACTCGCGGTCGACGAAGGGGATGATCTCGCGCGTGAGGTAGTCGGCGTAGTCGCCGATCGCGGAGGAGTTGACGTACTGGTTGCCGCCGAGCGCGGTGAAGCAGTCCGGGAAGACGATGATCGCCGGCCCCATCTTCTTTTCGTGGATCAGGCGCGCGGCGCGCTCCGGCACGTTGTCGCCGAAAGGCTTCCAGTTGGCGTGCGCGAGGCCCGAGCCGGTGAAGCCGACAAGGTCGTAGAGCACCGGGAAGCGCTTCCTGCCGCATGTCGTCGTACTGCGGCGGCAGCCAGACGCCGAGCTTGCGCACGTGCGGATCGCCGAGCGGGTTGCCCTTGCAGGATCTTGCGAGTCGTGCTCGAGGACGACGAGCGTGCCCGAGGAGCCCTTGGGGCGCTTCAGCACGTCAGCACCCCGGCCGCCTTGCCGCCTGCCTCGCGATTCATGGGATCGCTCCTTTCGGACCGGCGCGGGCACTCGCGCCCGCCCAGCCGGTGCCCATGTTACGGGATGACGCCCGGCGCCTACGGCCCTTGTTCGCCGCCCGGGCTTGTGTCAACTTGGCGGCATGCTGCGGGAGCCCTCCTCCCCGACCCAACTGGCGCCGGCCGCGCCGGACAAGGCGTTCGCCGCGATCGCGGCGGCGCTCGACGCGCGCGTCGTGGGCCAGCACGCCCTCACGCAGCGGTTGCTGATCGCGCTGCTGTGCGACGGCCACGTGCTCGTCGAGGGCGTGCCGGGGCTCGCCAAGACCACCGCGGTGAAGACGCTCGCGGAGCTTCTCGAAGCCGACTTCCACCGCATCCAGTTCACCCCCGACCTGCTGCCCGCCGACCTGACGGGGACCGAGGTGTTCCGCGCCGAGACCGGCACGTTCGAGTTCCGGCCCGGCCCGATCTTCAGGAGCGTGGTGCTCGCCGACGAGATCAACCGCGCGCCCGCCAAGGTGCAATCGGCCCTGCTCGAGGCGATGGAGGAGCGCCAGGTGAGCGTGGGACGCGCGAGCTTTCCGCTGCCCGCGCTCTTCATGGTGATGGCGACGCAGAACCCGATCGAGCAGGACGGCACCTATCCGCTGCCCGAGGCGCAGCTCGACCGCTTCCTCCTGCACGTCGCAGGTCGGCTATCCCGCGCCCGAGGCCGAGCACACCATCCTGCAGCTCGCGCGCAACGAGGCCGCGCGCGCCGCCGCCGGCGAGGGTGCCGGCCCGCGCGCCCCTGCGGCGGCGATCGCCGCGGCGCCACAGGTATTCGCCGCGCGGCGCGAGGTGCTGGCGCTGCGCATGGCGAGTCCGCTCGCGCAGTACATCGTGGAGCTGGTGCTCGCGACGCGCGAGCCCGGCGCCTACGACGCGGCGCTCGCGCCGCTCCTGCGCCTGGGCGCGAGCCCGCGCGCGACCATCGGCCTGGACCGCACGGCGCGCGCGCACGCCTGGCTCGCCGGGCGCGACTACGTCACGCCCGCGGACATCCAGGCGATGGCGCCGGACGTGCTGCGCCACCGGCTGCTGCTGTCCTACCAGGCCCGTGCCGACGGCGTCAGCGCCGACGAGATCGTCGCGCGCCTCCTCGCGCGGGTGCCGGTGCCGTGATCCGCGGCGGGGCCGGGCTGCCGCGGCACGTGCCGCGCGGCGTGCGCCCCGCGCTCGAGGAGCTTCTCGCCCTGCGGCGTCATGGCCCCGCGATGCGCCGGCTCCTCGCGCTCGACACCGAGCCGCGCGAAGGCCGGCGCGCCCCGGCCGCGCGCAACCAGGGCATGGACTACGCCGAGTCGCGGCCCTATACGCCGGGCGACGACGTGCGGCGCATCGACTGGCGCGTCACCGCCCGCACCGGGCGCGCGCACACGAAGCTCTTCCGTCCCGAGCGCGGCGGCGACCTCTACTGCCTGGTCGACCAGCGCGCGCCGATGCGCTTCGGCACGCGCGCCGCGTTCAAGTCGGTGGTCGCCGCGCACATCGCCGCGCTCGCCGGCTGGGCGGCCGCCGCGGGCGGCGAGCGCTTCGGCGCGCTCATCGCCGGCGCGCGCGCGCCGGCAATTCCCCTCGGCGCGGCGGAAAGCGCGACGGCGGCGCTCTGCGCGGCGCTCTGCGCGCAGGAGCCCGCAGGCGAAGCAGCGATCGACCATCTTGCGGCGCGCGCGGCAGCGGAAGGCGCGCCCGGCACGCGGTTCGTGCTCGTCTCCGACTTCGCCGAAGCCGAAGACTCGCTCGAGCGCGCGGCGCAAGCGCTGCGCGCGCGCGGCGAACTCATCCTCGTGTGCGTCGTGGATGCGCTGGAGCTGCGCCTGCCGCCGCCGGCGCGCTACCCCTTGACCGACGGCCGCGAGCACGTCGTGCTCGATACGGCAAGCGCCGGCGTGCGTGCGGCGCACGCGCGCGACCTCGAGGCGCGGCGCGCGCGGCTCTCGCGCCTCGCCGCGCGGCGGGGCACCCGCAGCCATGCCGTGTGCGCGGGCGAGGACCTGTTTGCCGCGCTCGCGCGGCCGTTCGCCCTGCCCGCGGCCGCATGAACCCCGCGCTCGAGCTCTTCGCGCGCCTGCGCGACGCGCATCCCCCGCCGGATCCGGCGTGGTGGCCGCCCGCGCCGGGCTGGTGGATCGCGCTGCTCGTGGTGATCGCGCTCGCCGCGCTCGCGCTTGCCTATTCCCGGCCGCGGTGGCGCCGCTGGCGCTTGCGGCGGCGCCTGCTCGCGCGACTGGAGGCCGCCGCGACTGCGGCAGAGGTCTCGCAACTGCTGCGCGTCGCGGCGCTGGCGCGCTTTCCGCAACGCAATGCCGCGGGGCTGCACGGCGCGGACTGGATCGCGTTCCTCGACGCACGCGACCGTGCACCCGGCCGTTTCGCGGCGCTGCGCGAGGCGCTCACCGAATGCGCCGTACCGGGCGCCACGGCCGGGCGACGACGTCGCGCCGCTGCGCGAGGCGGCGCGCGGCTGGCTGCGGGCGGTGGTGTGATGCTGCAATTCGCCTGGCCCTACGTCGCGTTCGCGCTCGCGCTGCCCTGGCTCGCGGCGCGCCTGCTGCCGCCCGCCGCGCCGCTCGCCGTGCCATTGCGCGTGCCGTTCCTGCGCGCGGCGCAGGGCTGGCAGCAGTCCGCGGACACCGCCCGTCCCCGCGTGCGGCACCTGCTCGCGCTCGCCGCCTGGGCGGCGCTCGTCGTGGCGGCATGCCGTCCGCAGTGGATCGGCGAGCCGGTCGGCGTGCCCTCGAGCGGACGCAGCCTGCTGCTTGCGCTCGACCTCTCGGGCAGCATCCGCGACATCTCGCTCGGCAGGGAGTCCGGGCCCGAGATCCTGCGCCGCACCGCGCGCCAGTTCATCGCCGGACGCGCCGGCGACCACGTGGGCCTTGTCGTGTTCGGCTCGAAGGCCTACGTGCAGGCGCCGCTCAGCTTCGACCTGCCGGCGCTCGCCGGCATGGTGGAGGAGAGCTTCATCGGGCTCGCGGGCGAGGGCACCGCGCTTGGCGACGCGATCGCGCTCGGCGTGGCGCGCCTGCGCGCGATGCCGCGCGAGCAGCGCGTGCTGGTGCTGATCACCGACGGCGCGAGCACCGAGGGCGTCATGCAGGTGCCCGAGGCCGCACGCCTCGCGCAGCGCCACGGCGTGCGCGTGCACGCCATCGGCCTCGGCGAGCCGCGCACGGACGCGAGGCCCGGCTCGGGCGAGGGGCTGGACGAACCCGCGCTGAAGAGCATCGCCGCGCTCACCGGCGGCCGCTACTTCCGCGCCGGCGACGCCGCGAGCGCTGGAGCGCATCTACGAGACACTCGGGCGCCAGGAGCCGGCGCTGCGCGAGGAGCGCCGCTTCCGCCCCGCCGCCGAGCTCTACGCCTGGCCGCTCGGCCTTGCGGCTGCGCTGGCGCTGGCCGCGCTCCTCGCCGCGATGGCGAAAGGCACGCGCGTGATCGAGTGGCTGCGACCGGCGTGGCTGCTCGCGCTGCCGGCGGGCCTCGCGCTTGCCTGGGCCTGGTGGCGCACGCGTGCCGGCGCGGGCCCGTGGCGCGCGCAGGTGGACGCAGAGCTGCTCGAGGAGCTGGCCGGGCGCGCGCCGGCGGCGAGCGCGCGGCTCGCCCTCGGCCTCGCTGCGGCGGCGTTCGCGCTCGTCATCATCGCGCTCGCGGGACCGAGCTGGCGCACGCAGCCCGCTCCGCTGCACGCCGATGCGGGCGCGCGCATCGTGGTGCTCGACCTCTCGCCGTCGATGGACGCGGTGGACGTGGCGCCAAGCCGCCTCGAGCGGGCGCGCACGGCGGCGGGCGACCTGCTGCGCGACGCCGCGGGCGCGCGGCTGGGGCTCGTCGTGTTCGGCGCGGACGCCTTCAGCGTCGCGCCGCTTACTGCCGATCCCGCACTGCTCGTCCACCTGATTGGCGGCCTTGCCACCGGCACGCTGCCGCGCGCCGGCAGCCGCCCCGACCTCGGGCTCGACATGGCGCGCGCGCTGCTCGAGAAGTCCGGCGCCGCGGCGGGCGAGGTCATCCTCGTCGGCGACAGCGGCGGCGACGCGCGCACGCTGGCGGCGGCGCGCGCGCTCGCGGGAGCGGGCTTCCCGCTTTCGGTGCTCGCCGTGGGCACGCAGCACGGCGGCCCGGTGCGCGTCACGGGCGGCGCGTTCGCGCGCACGGAAGCGGGCGAGATATTCGTCGCGCGACCCGATTTCGATTCGCTCGAGCGCGTTGCGAGCGCGGGCGGGGGCAGTTTCCGCCTGCTGCCCGCCGCCGGCGCGACGCCGCGCTTTGCGCGCGCCGCGCCCGCCTGGAGCGAGTCGCGCATGGCGGGCGCGGGCGAGGCGCGCCGGGACGACGGCGCATGCTCGCGCTGCTCGCGCTGCCCTTCGCGGCACTGCTCTTTCGCCGCGGCTGGCTCGCCTGCGTCGCGTGCGCTCGCGCTCAACCTGTCGCTGCCCGCGCCGCAGGCACTTGCCTTCGACTGGCCGGACCTGTGGCGCCGCGCCGACCAGCAGGCGGCGGCTGCGTTCGCGCGCGGACGCACCGGCGAGGAGGCGCGCATCGCTCGCCAGGCTCGCCCCGGATTCGCCCTGGCGCGCGCTGCTGCTTTACCGTGCGGGGCGCTACGGCGAGGCGGCGGCGCTCTTCGCCACGCTGGACACGGCGGACGCGCACTACAACCGCGGCAACGCGCTCGCGCTCGCGGGGCGCCTGGAAGCAGGCGCTCGAGGCTTATGACGCCGCACTGGAGCGCCGGCGCGCCATGAGCGACGCGCTGCTTCAACCGCTCGCTGGTGCGCGCGGCGCTTGAAGCGCAGCGCGCACGGGCCGGAACGGGAGAGCAGTCGCGGGGGCAGGCGGACGCCAAGGCGCGCGCGTCCTCGGCGGCGCCGGGCGCGCCCTCGCGCGCGCGGCGGGGCGACGCGGTATGGGAGGAGCCCGGCCAGCCCCAGCAAGCGCGCGAGCGCGCGCGGGAGGCGGCGCAACCGGAAGAGGAATCGGCCGAGGCGGCCGAGATGCGCCGGCTGGAGGACCTGCTCGCGCAGGTTCCCGACGACCCCGGCTCGCTCCTCGCCAACCGCTTCGCGTACCAGCTGCACATGCGCGGCGCGGCGGACCGCGACACGGGAGCGCGCTGGTGAGGGCAGCGATCCTCGCTGCGCTTCTCGCCTGCGCGGGCGCGGCGCGCGCTGCGCCCGCGCCCTACCTCATCGAGTCCGAGTTCCACCCCGAGCGCGCCTACGTGGGGGCGGAAATGACGCTGCGGACGCGGCTCCTGCGCCTGCCGGGCGTGCCCTACGGCGTGCTGCGCCCGCCGCGGCTCGGCGACGCCGCGGAGCTGACGCCGTTCGGGACGCTGCGCAACTACGAGACGCGGCGCGCGGGGGTGACTTACGAGGCGCGCGAGCGCACCTACCTCGTCGTGCCGCGCCGCGCGGGCCCGCTCGTCCTGCCCGGCCCCGAGCTGGACGGCCCCTGCGCTACGCGGACAAGTACGTGCGCGAGATCCGCGGCGCGCCGCGCGTGCTCGAGGTGAGGCCGCCGCGGACTGCGGCGGGCGAGCCCTGGCTGCCGGCGCGGCGCGTGACGCTGGCGGAGTCCTGGTCGCGCGATCCCGCTGCGCTCAGCGCTGGCGTGCCGGTGGTGCGCACGCTGATCGTGCGCGCCGAGGGCATCGCGGGCGACCGGCTGCCGCGCCTGCGGATGCCCGCGCCGCCGGGGCTGCGCGCGCACTACGACCAGAGCGACTTCAGCAGCGAGTACGTCGACTCCGGCGTGGCGGGCCAGCGCATGCAGCGCGTCGTGCTCATGCCGCTCGCCGAGGGCGAGCTCGAGCTGCCGGAGGTGACCCTGTCCTGGTGGGACATCGCGGCCGATGCGCCGCGCACGGCGACGCTTCCCGGACGCGTCCTGCGCGTGGGGGCGGCGGTGGCCGCCGAGCCGGCGCCCGAGCCGCCTCCGGAGGTATCGCCGGGCACGGAGCTGTGGGGGTTCGCGGTCGCGGTGCTCACGCTGTGCTCGCTCGTACTCTGGGCGCACGTGCGGAAGCAGCGGCAGCGCGAGGCGCTGCGGGAGCTGCGCGCGGCCTGCAGGCGGAACAACGCGCTCGCGGCGCGCGACGCGCTCATCGAGTGGTGGCAGGCAGCGACCGGGGAGCGAGTCGGTGCCTCTGGTGCAGAGAATGGGCGAGGCGTGGGGCGCGGAGGCGCGCGCGCAACTGGCGGCGCTCGATGCCGCGCTTTACGGGCGGCGCGCGTGGGACGGGCGTGCGTTCTGGCGGGCCGTGCGGCCCTGGCTTGGAAAGAGCGCAGCGCCGCGCGTTGCGCGCGCAGCCCCGCTGCCGCCGCTCTTCAAGCTCCAGGCGAAGCGCTAGTTCGCGCAGCGCCGGGGGAATCGCATCGCGCGAGCTGACCGCCGAAGCGCTCGCCGCCGCCTGCCGCCGCCGGCGCGACCTCAGCCCCCGGCGGCCTTCGCCATCTCCGCGGCCGCGCGCTTCATCTCCGCCATCGACACGTCCCGGATGTGCGTGGCGACGTGCCAGAAGTGCCCGAACGGATCCTCGATCGAGCCAGTGCGGTCGCCGTAGAACATGTCCTGCACCTCGCGCATCATCTTCGCGCCGAGCTCCACGGCCTTGGCCACGGTGGCGTCCACGTCCTTCACGTACAGATGGATGTGGACCGGCGTCCCGCCGCGCGCCTTGGGACCGAGGAAGTTCATCTGCTCGGACTCGTCCGCCAGCATGACCTTGGAATCGCCCACCTTGATCTCCACGTGCCCGAGCTTGCCCGCCGGCCCCGGCATGCGCATCAGCTCCATCGCGCCGAAGACCTTCTTGTAGAAGTCGATCGCCGCCGCGGCGCCCTGGATGGCCAGGTAGGGCGTCACGGTGTTGTAGCCCTGCGGAATCGCCTGCACCTTCTTCGCCGCGGCCTTCTTCGCCCGCGGCTTGCTGCGTGAGGGTTTGCGTTTCACGGCTGCTCTCCTTTCGGGGTTGGCGGTAGGGAGTCGAATGATGCCAGAGGATTATGAGCGTGTGGCCTTCCCGACCGCCTCCACCGTCGCCCGGTGTTATACCCTCCAGGCATGCCAATACCCTTGAACGAGCTTTCCGCGGCCGAGGCCGCGCGCCGGATCGAATCGCGCGAGCTGACCGCCGAAGCGCTCGCCGCAGCCTGCCTCGAGCGCATCGCCGAGCGCGACGACGCGGTGCGCGCGTGGGCGTTCCTCCACGCCAAGCAGGCGCTCGCCGAGGCGCGCGAGCTCGACCGCGCGCCGCGCCAGAGCCGCCTTCACGGCGTGCCTTTCGGCATCAAGGACATCATCGACACCGAGAGCCTGCCGACCGAATACAACTCGCCGATCTACCGCGGCCACCGTCCGCGGGCCGATGCCGCCTGCGTCGCGCTGCTGCGCCGCGCGGGCTGCCTGATCCTCGGCAAGACGGTCACCACCGAGTTCGCCAACAACCACCCCTCGCCGACGCGCAATCCGCACGACCCCGCGCACACCCCGGGCGGCTCCTCGAGCGGCTCCGCAGCCGCGGTGGCGGATCGCATGGTGCCGCTCGCGCTCGGCACCCAGACCGGCGGCTCGGTCATCCGCCCCGCCGCCTACTGCGGCGCGTTCGCCTTGAAGCCCAGCTTCGGCAGCATCAACCGCCAGGGGACGAAGTTCGTCGCCGAATCGCTCGACACCATCGGCATCTTTTCGAGAACGCGGAAGATCTGGCGCTCGCGCTCGAGGTCCTGTCCGGCCGCGCCGCCCCGGACTTCGCCTCCTTCACCGGCAAGCCGCGCATCGGCCTTTGCCGCACCCCGCACTGGCAGGACGCCGACGCCGCTGACGCAGGCGAACCTCGAGCAGGCGGCCAAGCGCCTGGCGAAGGCCGGCGCCACGGTGAGCGACTTCGAGCTGCCCGCGGGGAGCGAGGCGCTCTTCGACCGCCACCACATCATCATGGGCTTCGAAAGCGCGCGGGCGCTGGCCTGGGAGTACACGAACTTTCCCGAGCAGATCAGCACGAGCCTGAAGCCGCGCCTCGACGAGGCATGGCAAATGACGCGCGCCGACTACGACGCCGTGCGCGAGACCGCGCGCCAGTGCCGCCGCGCCCTGGCGGACAGGATGCGCGAAGTCGATTTCCTGCTGACGCCCAGCGCGCCGAGCGAAGCCCCGCGCTCGCACGAGAGCACCGGCGACCCGGTGTTCAACCGCGCCTGGACGCTGTTCGGCGTTCCCTGCGTCACCGTGCCGCACGGCAAAGGCGCGCACGGCCTGCCGCTCGGCATCCAGCTCGTAGGCCCCTTCGACGGGGACAGCGCGCTGCTCGGCTGGGCGCATTGGACGGCCGCGGCGTTGAGCGCCGGCGGCTGACCCCTGCGGGATAACGCTACTTCTTGATGGACAGGGAGACGAGCTCGATCTCGCGCGTGCCGGGGCCGTACCCTGATTTGTCGGTGCGCCTCAGGCTCTGCTTTGCGTGGATGCCGAATTCCGGCACGAACCAATAGGTGTCTTCCGAACCAGCGCTTGTCAGCACACTGATCTTGAACGCCTTGAACGTCCCGGCCGGCACGGTCACATCCTCATACGCTTCAACCTTGAAGGTGGCATCGAAGGGAAAGACCTGCTTCGTCGAAATCACCGTCACGCGGTAGCTGGTGGTCCATGTCTTGCCGACCACGAGCGGGTAGTTGTAAGTAAACGGAGGGTCATACCTGACAAGCGGCTTGCCGTCCGGCGAAAGTATTACCGCCAAACCGCCGTCCGAGGCCGCCAGCGCCACCTGTTGCGGCGACTCGTTTGCCTGCATCACTTTCCCCTCCCACATGCGCTCGACCCTCTTGAAGGGCACTTGCGCAGTCCCGGTCCCGTAGCTTCCCGTGTTGTGTTGCGCCTGGGTCCACGTGGATCCAAGCGGCGGCGCGACATACCTTTCCGCCTTGGGCTCCATCATCGAACAACCGCCCGCCACAAGCGCCGCCGCGAGGCTGGCGGTTGCGAGGTGCAACCGAAACGAAAATGGGGATTTCATGATGTCCTCTCCTGCAATTTTGGAAATGATGCCAGAGGATCATGACCGGGCGGTCCTCTTCAGCACCAGCTATCAGCGTACGTCGCGCTGGTAGGGCGGCAGCGTGGTAAGGCGCGGATCGTCGACGTAGCCGCCGACGGTGAAGTGGTAGAGCGACTGGAAGGCGAGGTCCTTGAGGCCGAACACCTGATGCACCGGGTCGTCGAAGAAGCAGCCGATGCCGGTCGAGCGCACGCCGGCCGCTTCCGCCTCGAGATAGAGCACCTGCCCGATCGCGCCCGCCTCCCAGAACAGGCGGCGGTAGAACGACGGCCCGTGCTCGACCAGGCGCGCCTGGTACTCGGCGATCATGCCGAGCGAAAACGCGCCCTCGCCCGCGATCTCCTGGCGGCAGCTCACCTGCGCGGCGAGCGCTCTCGCGTCGCCGCGCTCGAGGAGGTAGAGCGGCAGACCCTCCGGACAGCCCGGCGGCGCCTCCCAGGCAAAGTGCGCGTGCATGGCATTCTTCAGCTTCTCCACCTTGCCGGGATCGCGCGCGAGCGCGTACAGGCCCGGCTCGATGCCCCGCACGCGGTGCACGAACAGGCCGAAGTGGATCGCCGGCTCCCACGGAATCGCGTCCCAGGGCACGGGACGGCGCGCACGGGCAGCTCTGCGCCGGCATCACGCGCGCGAGCATCCGGTAGAAGCGCTCGGCCGGGATCGACGTCTTGCCGTCGCAGGCGAGGAGGCTGCGCCGCTGGCGAATGATCTGTCCCGCGGACTTCAGTTCAGGTTTTCCGCGACGCCGCGGCGACGCGGTCGATCGCCTCGTACGGCACGGGATCGCCCGGCGCTCAGCCGGTTCGCCTTCCCGTACCAGCGCTGCCCTTTCAGCTCCTGCACCGCCTCCCCTCGAGGCTCGAAGTCTCGCGTCGCGATCTCTCCCGGGCCATACCGCCATCACGAGCTCCGCGCTCTCGCGCTCGGCGCCCTCGAAGTCCGCGCCGCGGTCCAGGCCCAGCAGCGCCTCGATGCGTCTCGTCCGCCACGCCGTCCAGCACCCGCGCCGACCAGCCGAGCGCCGCCGCCGCGATGCGCAGCGCGCCGATGGCGTGGCCGGCGTCGTGCTGGCAGTAGCGGAAGGCGCGCTCGCCGTACTTCCAGGCCTCGCGCCAGTAGACCGACGACAGGCCCACCAGAAACGCCTGCGGCGGCAAACCGCCGCAGCAATCGCTCGAAGCAGCGCCTCGCGGGCAGTCGGCGCGCCGCTCGAGCGCGTGCTCGCGCGGCGCGTAATGGAAGAGGCCCGGCGCCTCGCCCGAGCTCCGCGATCCCGCCGATCAGCACGTAGCCCTCGGTCGGATGCAGGTTGCCGCTCGACGGATTCACGCGCAGCGCCCAGCGCGTGCCGCCCGCCTGCTTCCACGCCGAGAGCGCGAGCGCGTATTCGAGCAGGCGCGAAAGCGAGCGCAGGTCCACCGGCGCGCTCGCCACCGCGCCCGCGCGCATACAGGCTGTCGTACGCGGGGAAACGCGGCTCCTCCTCGGGCGCGAGCAGCGGCAGCCGCGTGAGCGGCGCGCCCTCGAAGCGCCGGAACGGATCGGGCTGGTTCGCCCAGTCGAGCTCGCCGGGCCCGGGGGCGAAGCGGTTGAAGCGATGCTTGCTGCGCTCGTGATAGCGCATTACCACTTCCAGCTCGGAGGCAGCGGTCACAGGAAAACGTTATACGCGGCCCCAACGGCAAAAACCCCGCCGTAGCGGGGTCTTTGCAGGTGCGTGGTGCTCGGGGCGCTCAATGCACCGTGAGCCTTTTCGCCGCCGCCGTTGTTTTCTTCGGCAGCGTGAGCTCCAGCACGCCCTCGCTGTACTTGGCCTGGGCGCTCGCTTCGTCGACCTCCTGGCCGAGCGAGAACGCGCGCTTGATCGTGCCGTAGGACCGCTCGGCGCAAAGCACCGTGTCGCCGTCCCTGACGACCTTTTCCTGCTTCACTTCCGCGGAGACCGCGACTTCGTTGCCGTTGATGGTGATGCTGATGTCTTCCTTCTTGACGCCGGGCAATTCGGCCAGCACCTGGTACTCCTTGTCGTTCTCGCTTACGTCCATGCGGAACTGCGCCGCTGCGGCCGCGCGCTTCTCCGGGCCGGGGATCCACACGGGGAAACCGCGGAACAGGTCGTCGAACGCATCCTCGAGCGGATAGAAACGGGTGATGTTTAGCATTGTGTTCTCCAGTGAAACCTCGAACCGGATCCGCCGGGTGGCAGTGCTCCCTCCGACGCCGATTGAGCGTCTATATGGAGGCGATTCGCGCGAACTGCTAGGCCTGCGCGCACATATATTTGCGACAAGATACGAGAGCCGTAGTGTCGGATTCGTTTCCGGCGACTGACGCCGGACGCTTTGGCCTAGGCGGCCCTGCGCACCGCCTCCGCCGTCGCCTGGTCACATCATCGCGCCCCGAAGCGCCGCTGCATCGACCCCCATGCCCGATCGACCAGTCCCGCGACGCCGTGCGGATTGAAGCCGAGGACCAGGATCAGGGCGAGGCCGTAGATCAGGTAGATGTTCCAGGTGTGCAGCGCCTGCGCGCTCGCGCCGACGACGACGAAGATGAGCTGCAGGAAGATCGCGCCGTAGATTGCGCCGCTCAGGGTGGCGATGCCGCCGACCGCGATGCCGATCAGCAAGCCGAACGACAGGAAGATGCCGAACATGCCGGGCCCGACATAGCGGATGGCAAGCGCCGCCAGGGCGCCGGCGGTTCCCACCAGCATGGTGCTGATGCCGAAGATCGCCGCCTTGTAGAACACGGTGTCGATGCCCATCGCCTGCGCGGCGAGCGGGTGGTCGCGGATGGCGATGGTGGCGCGGCCGATGCGGCCGCGGAGCAGGTTCGAGGCAAAGACGAACGCGGCCGTCAGCACGAGCAGCGTCAGCAGGTAGAGCCATTGGTCGAAACTGAGCGGCAGGCCGAACGGCACCGCCGGCACGTCGATGCCCATGCCCTGGCCGCCGCCCGTCCACTGCTCGATCGCCTTGTACTTGGCGACGTTCGGCAGCACCACGCCCACGGCGAAGGTGGCCATCGCGAGGTGCATGGTGTCCAGGCGCAGCAGCGGCAGGCTGAAGAGGAAACCGAGCGACCAGGCAGAGGGCGGCGGCGATCGGCACGGCGGCCCAGTGCGCGACGCCGAAGTGCGCGACGAGGATCGCCGTGGCATAGGCGCCGACGCCGTAGAAGGCGCCGTGTCCCAGGGAGATCTGGCCGTTGTAGCCGACGAGGATGTTCAGCCCGAGCAGCGCGATGGCGAAGATCAGGATGTTGGTCAGGCGGAACAGCTGGAAGTCGGTGGCGACGAGGGGCGCCAGGGCGGCGATGCCGAGGACGGCCAGCAGGGCCGACACTTTCCAGGAGCGGGCGGTCACGAGGCCTTTCTCACCGCTTCCGCCGTCGCCTGGTCGGCGGGGAAGAACATCTCGATCGCGAGCTCGGACTTAGTCGTTCCCACCCTGACTATCCCCCCACTCGCGCCATCCCTTGTGCAGCGGGAAATAGAGACCGCGGCGCGTAGCGCCCACCGCTTCCGCGTAGCCGTCGAGCTGCGGCGCGTAGCGCTCCGTTGCAGGTCGAGGAAGACCTCGACGCCGGCGCCCTCGTGCTCGCTCGTCTTGTAGTCCACGACCCACTTCTTGCCGTTGGCGTCCTCGAAGTAGCGATCGATGCGGAAGCTGCGTTCGCGATTGCGCAGCCGGTATTCGCTGCGCACCACCGGATGCGGGCCGAGCAGCCAGCGCCCGCGCTCGTCGGCAAGCGCATTCTTCAACGCCGTGACGACGATTCCCACGGCGCGATCCATTTCGGCGGGCGGCACGCCGCGGCGCTGAAGGTCGATCACAAATCGGCTGCGACAGTCCGTCGACGCGCTTCGCGTCCCAGCCGCGCAGCTCGTCCTCGGCGATGCGCTGCAGCCACGCGTGCACCACGGTCCCCGCGTGGCGAACGGTCTCCTTCGCCCAGTCGAACGGGGGCGCTTCCTCTTCCCGTCCCTCTTCCGGCGATTTCCAAACTGTGGATTCAGGCGCCTCCGGCATCTCGAAATCTGAAGGCAGCCTCCTCAACTCCCCCGCCGGCAGCGACTCCTCCACCTCCGACTCCTTCGCCACCGCCGCAGGCAACCTCACCCGCTCGCCCAGCGCCGCCCAGGCCAATCCGAGCAGCGAGCGCCGCGAAGGCATCTTCACCACGCCGTCCTCGTCCACCTTCACGCACCCGAGCAGGTGCAGCCGCGACTCCGCGCGCGTCGCCGCGACATAGAACAGGCGCCCCGCCTCGATGTCCTCCGCCTCGCGGTCGAGCTGGCGCACGTACTGGTAGAGCGGCTCCTTCTCGCCGCCGGTCTCGTCGATCGGCGCGATGAGCAGGCCCCCGCCCGGCAGGCTCGCGCCACGCGAACAGCGGCTTCATCCCCGAGCGCGGCGGCCGGTCGAGGCCCGGCACGATGACGGTGTCGAACTCGAGGCCCTTCGCCTTGTGGATGGTCATGATCTCCACCGCCTCGGGGCCGGCCTCGACGTCGGGCTCGGCGTAGAGCTTGCCGAGGCTCTCGGCGAGGAGCGCAGAAGTCCGCGAGCTCGCCCGCTTCCTCCAGGCGCTCGAGCTCGTCGAAGAAGATCTCGGCGTCCTCGAGGTCGGTCGCGTCCTCCACGCAGGCCGGGCCGCCGAGCGCGAGCCAGGCGCCTTCCACGCGGTCGCGCAGGGTGCCGCGCAGGCGGTTCTCCAGCGCGGGCCCGAGGATCGCCGACGATGCGCGCGAGCCGCGGCTTGCCCTGCATCAGCTCCCAGATCGTGAGCTCGCGATGCGCTCGAAGAAGACGGAAAGCTCGGCGAGCGTGAGGCCGCACCACGGCGCGCGCAGGATCGCGAGCCAGGCGACGCGGTCGGCGAGGTGCGTGAGCGCGCGCGTGAGCGCATAGAGGTCCTGCACCACCTGCTTCTCGCCCAGCTGCTCGATCTCCACCGCGCGAAAGCGGATGCCCGCGCCTTTGAGCGCCGGGACGATGGAGTCGAGGTGGCTGCGGTTGCGAACGAGGATCGCGGTCCTGCCGCGCGCCTCGGCCACGAGCTCCGCCACGCGCTGCGCCTCCGCCTCGCGGTCGGAGAAGGTGTGGAGCATCGGCTCGCCTTCGGCGGTCCGGCGGGTGGAACGGGACGGAGGCCGAGTAGGCCACCGCGCCCGAGGCCTCGTCCTCGAACGCGGGCAGCACGCTCGGGAACACCTGGTTCACCCAGTCCACGATCGCCGCCTGCGAGCGGAAGTTGGTGGAGAGGTCGATGCGCTGCAGCCGCACGTTCGGCAGGCCGCGGTCGCGCGCGTGCAGGAACAGGCCCACCTGCGCGTCGCGGAAGCGGTAGATGGACTGCATCGGGTCGCCGACGACGAACACGGTGCGCCCGTCGTCCGTCTCCCAGCCGGCGGTGAGGCGCTCGAGCAGCTCCCACTGCGAGTTGGAGGTGTCCTGGAACTCGTCCACCAGCAGGTGGTGCACGCGCACGTCCATGGAGAGCAGCAGGTCCGTGGGCTCGTCGGGCGTGCCGAGCGCGAGCAGCGCGCCGTGCGCGATCTGCGTGAAGTCCACCTCGCCGCGCTCGCCGAACAGCATGAGGAGCTGCGCCACCGCGGGCTTCAGGAGCGCGAGGATCGCGTGCAGCGCGCCCCACTGCGTGTCGGTGTACTTCTCGGGCGGGAGCAGCAGCAGCGCCGCGAGCGCTTCGCGCAGGCCCGGGATCGCCTGCAGCTCCTCGGGCGCGGGCTTGGGGCGCTTCCTCCACTCGCCCTTCTGCGTGAGCACCTTCTCGGCGAGCTCGGGCGAGGCCTGCGGGCAGAGCGCCTGCGCGCGGTCGATGAGGCGCTTGCGCTCCGCGGCGAGCGTCGCTTCGAGCTCCGCGCGCGTGGGCGCCTCGCCCGTCTTGCGCAGCCACTGGTCGCGCCGCCCGAGGATCTCCGCGAGCATGCCGGTCGCGCGCGCCACGTCGTTGTCGAGGTGCGCGAGCATGCTCGCCACCGCGGGCGTGATCTCGGCGAGCGTGCGCGCCGCCGCCTCCTGGTAGAGGGCGGACGCATCCTCCACCACCTGCGGCTGCGCGCCGAACTTGGAGAGCACCGGCATCTGCGCGGTGAGCGAGGCGCACAGCGCGTCGATGGTCTGGATGCGAAGCCGCGGCGCGAGCTCGGGCGAGATCTGCTCGATGACGCGCCGGCGCATCTCGGCCGCCGCCTTCCTGGTGAAGGTGATGGCGACGATCTCCTCGGGCTTCTGCACGGTCTTCAGGAGCCGCAGGTAGCGCTCCACGAGCAGCGCGGTCTTCCCCGAGCCCGCGGGCGCCTGCACGATGAACGAGCGCGTGACGTCCAGCGCCGCATGGCGCTCGGCCTGGTCGGCGACGCGGATCTCAGTCATCGTCGCTCCTCGCCATCGCCCAGCGCGTTGACGCGCTCGTACACGCGGCAGAGCGGCTGCAGGTCGCAGTAGCGGCAGGTGTTCAGCAGCTCCTTCGGGTCCACGCGCGCGTCGCCCGCGGCGAAGCCCGCGCCCAGCGCTTCGAGCTCCTTCTTCCAGCCCTCCAGCAGCGCCTCCCAGTCCTTCGCCGCCTTCACGCCGGGAACGAGGTCCTCGCGGTCCGAGAAGCCCATGTAGCGCATCTCGCCGGTGCGCAGCTTCGCGAAGGCGACGGCGGAAATGGGCTCCTTGGCGTTCAGCGCGTAGAGCGGCAGCTGCGGGTCGTCCGGGCGCTCGCCCATCCAGTCGTTGGGCGTGGGCTTGCCGGTCTTGTAGTCGATGAGCGCGTGGCCGCCGGATTCGAGCGCGTCCATGCGGTCGATGCGGCCGTTCAACTCGAGGCCCGCCACCTTGAGCTTGCGCTTCTCCTCCATCGCGGCGACGGTGAACGGCGCGCGCCCGCGCTCGACTTCCAGCCATTCCCAGGCGAGCTTCGCGAGGCGCGTGCGCTCGAGCTTGGCGAAGGGCTCTTCGAGCTTCGCTTCCGCGACGGCGCGCTTCGCCGCCTTCTCGATCGCCGGGCCCACGTCGCCGGCGAGGCCGGCGCTGCCCTTCAGCTCGGTCCACAGCTCCTTCATCAGGGTGTGGAGCAGCAGGCCGCGCGCTCGCGCGTCCAGGCCCTCCACAGGTTCTTCCAGCGCTTCGGCGGCGAGGCGGTGCCTGGCGAAGGCTCTGAACGGACAGGCGGCTTGGTCCGAAAGGATTCGCGTGCCGCCCTTCGGGGTCTTCGTGGCGAGTGCCGGCGCCTGGCCGTCCTCCACCGTCTCGATGCGCCGAGCGGCAAAGATCGAGTCTCTGTACCGTGCGTAGGTCCTTGTCTCCGGCGTTCCCGAAAAGACGGGAACGCCGGAGATCAATGGAGAAGGCGAACAGCTCGCGGTCGTCTTCGCGCGCCGGGTAGCGAGACGATCACTTCGCCCGCGGCCGTCAAGCCAGCCGTGCGGTGATGCGCTTGCAGCGCTCGAGCGTCGCTTCGGCGGACGCCTCGGGAATGCCGCGCCTTGCTCTGCAGCGCCGGCGGGATGAAGGGATTGGGCTTCGCGTGCAGCGGCCAGACGTCGTCGGTCAGGCCGCTCACCCACAGCGCGTCGAACTCGAGGCCCGCGGACTCGAGCACGCCCAGCACCTGGATCGGCGCATCCGGCGACTCGGGCTGGAAGAGCGTGTCGGCGCAAAGGCGCCGCAGCTCGCCGAGCGCGCTGGCCGAAGGACATCTTCGGCGCGACGCGCTCGAGCTTCGCGAATTCGGCGAGCGTCTCGTTGAACTTGGCCTGCGCCTGGAATTCGTCGGAGTCGAGCCTGCGCTCGCCCGGGAAGCCCGCGGCTCCGAGGAGCGCGGTGAAGTGGCGGCCCCAGTCGTGCGGCGAGCGCTCGCCGTCGGCGCGCCTTCGGCAGCGGCGAACAGGGCTTCGAGCTTGCTGCCGCAGCACCGGGCGCCCTCGACCAGGCCGATCAGCTTGCCGAGCGTCACGCGCGCCGGCGCGACCTTGCGCAGCTCGCGCATCGAGCAGCGCGCGCTTCGCCATCTCCGCGTCCGCCGCCGTCGAGGAACGGCGAGCGCACGAGGCGCGAGGCCTGCTCGAAGGGAATCTCGCCCGCGGCGAGCTCGAGGATGGAGAGCGCGGCGCGCACCAGCGGGTAGTCGGCGAGCGGCGCGCCGAGGGACACGTTGAAGGGCAGCGCCTTGCGCTCCTCGCCCGGCAGGTTGTGCGCGGGATGCAGCGTGCGCGCGAAGACGCGCACGACCTCCTTGCGGCGCTGGCCGAGCTCCGGCACCACGACGCCGATGCGCTTCGCGCCGGCCTCGAGCCGCGCGCGCGCCCACTGCGCGGCGGCCTCGAGCTCTTCGCGCGCCGAGCGGAAAGCGACGCCGCAGGTGGGCCGTTGGCCCACCCTGCCCTCGGGCGCGCAGGCACGGACTTCGATGCCCTCCTTCGCGCAGGCGTCGAGGAAGTCCTGCTCCTGCGGCGTCACCGCGTCGAAGGCGTAGGGACGAGGAGCTTCGGCTTCCTGCAGCGCGGCTTCCTTCGAGCAGCGGCGCTACGACGTCGGCGAGGCGCGCGGCATCGGTGTTGCCCTCGCGCTCGCAGCGCCTGGCGTAGTCGCGCGACCACTCGGCGAAGGCCTTCTGCGTCGTCGTTGCCCGGGAACGCGCCGAGCGCCGCCGTCGATGCGCCAGGCGTGCGCGAGCTCCCACGCGCGGCGGCAGTCGGCGGCCGCCTGCGGCACCGCGAGCAGCGCCTCGCCCCACTCGCTCGCGCGGATCGCGGCCTCCCACAGCGCCTGCTCCTGCGCGGCGTGAGGAGGAGCGGCAGCCCGGCCGCGAGGTCGGAGTAGAGGGCGTCCTCGTAGAGCCGCTCCACGAAGGAGCCGAGCGGCAGGATGTCCGCCGTCTCCCAGACCGGCAGGCCCTTATCGATTTGTCCCTGGTCGAACTCGCGCGCGAGCTCCTGCGACGAGGCGGCGGTTGGGCGTGACGACGGTGACGCGCGCCGCATGGCCTGCGGCGAGGCGCGCGAGGAGTTCGGACTTCGGAACCGGCGCAAGGGACATGCGCCGGAAGTTTAGAGCAAGCGCCTCACACCACTTTGAGCGCGCGTCGCAGGAACACCGCGACCCCCGCGCCCATGGCGGCCATCACCATGCGCCCGCCCGCGCCGCCGTCGGCCCCGAGGCCCGAGATCGCCAGCGCGATGCCCGCGGCGAGCGAGCCGGCGATGGCGAAGGCCACGTCGCCCGGAATGCCGTAATTGTTGCCTTCGAGGAACTGACCCAGCACCAGGCCGACGATCAGGCCGATCACCACGAACCAGAAATACTCCATAGGACTCTCCTAGCCGCCGAGCATACGCCCTATTGCGGCGCGCAAACGGCCGGTGCTCCCTATAATTGCCCCCATGGACGCCGGGGACGCCCTCCTCCTCGCCCGCGCGCAGTTCGGGCTGAACATCGCGTTCCACATCCTGTTTCCCACGCTCACCATCGCGCTCGCCTGGTTCCTGCTCTTCTTCCGCATGCGCTACGCGCGCACCGGCGACCCGCGCTGGCTCGCCACCTACCAGCTGTGGGTGAAGATCTTCGCGCTCACCTTCGCCATGGGCGTGGTCTCGGGCATCACCATGAGGTTCCAGTTCGGCACCAACTGGCCGGGCTTCATGAAGAAGGTCGGCAACATCGCCGGGCCGCTGCTCGCCTACGAGGTGCTGACCGCGTTCTTCCTCGAAGCCACGTTCCTCGGCGTGATGCTCTTCGGCATGAACCGCGTGTCCGCGCGCGTGCACATCGTCTCGGCGCGCTGATGGTGGCGGTCGGCACCACGCTCTCGGCGTTCTGGATCCTCGCGCTCAACTCCTGGATGCAGACGCCGCACGGGCCACGTGATGGACGGCGGCGCGCTCATCGCCGGGCGACTGGCTGCAGGTGATCTTCAACCCGTCGTTCCCCTACCGCTTCACGCACATGCTGCTCGCCTCGGGGCTCACCGCCGTCGTTCGTCGTCGCCGGGCTCTCGGCCTGGCGGCTGCTGCAAGGCGCCGCGGACGCCTCGGCGCGCGCAGACGCTGCGCGCCGGCGTCGCTGGTCGCCGCGGTGCTCGCGCCGCTGCAGGTCTTCGTGGGCGACCTGCACGGCCTGAACACGCTCGAGCACCAGCCGGCGAAGATCGCCGCGATGGAAGCGATCTGGAAGACCGAGCAAGGCGTGCCGCTGGTGCTCTTCGCCATCCCGAACGAGGCCGCAGGCAGCGCAACGACTACGCCATCGAGATGCCGAAGCTCGCGAGCCTCATCCTCAAGCACGACACCGACGCGGAGCTGAAGGGCCTGGACGCGTTCGCGCCCGACACGCCGCCGGTGGCGCCGCTGTTCTTCGCCTTCCGCGCTGATGGTGGGCGTGGGCGTGCTGATGCTGCTGCTCGCCTGGATCGGCGCGTGGGTCACGCGCGGGCGCGCCGGCCCGCCGCGCTGGCTGCTGTGGGGCTTCGCCGGCTTCACCTTCTCCGGCTGGATCGCGACGCTCGCCGGCTGGATCGTCACCGAGATCGGGCGCCAGCCCTGGCTGGTGCACCGGGATCCTGCGCACGCGCGGAGGCGGCGGGCCGCGTCCGCGAGGCGCAGCTCGGCGCGAGCCTCACCGGCTACGTCCTCATCTACAGCGTGATGCTCGTCGCCTACATGGTGGTGCTCACGCACCTCGCGGGCGAAGGGGAGCAGCAGGCCATGAGCCTCGACCTGCCGCTCATCTTCGCCGTGCTGATGGGCGCGGCCGTCCTCGCCTACGTCGTGCTCGACGGCTACGACCTCGGCGTGGGCATGCTGATGCCCGCGGCCGACGCGACGCGAGCAGGACGTGATGGTGGCCTCGATCGGGCCGTTCTGGGACGCGAACGAGACCTGGCTGGTGCTGGGCGTCGGCATCCTGCTCGTCGCCTTCCCGGTCGCGCACGGCGTGGTGCTCGGCGCGCTCTACCTGCCGGTGGTGGCGATGCTGATCGGGCTGATGCTGCGCGGCGTGGCCTTCGAGTTCCGCGTGAAGGCGAAGGGCTGGCACCGCGAGCTGTGGAACTGGCTGTTCTGGTTCGGCTCGTTCCTCGCCTCGTTCGCGCAGGGCTGATGCTCGGGCGCTACATCACCGGCGTTCGAGCCGGGCTTCGGCTATTTGCGCTGTTCGCGCTCCTGGTGGGCGCGGCCTGTGCGGCGGCTACGTGCTGCTCGGCGCGACCTGGCTCATCCTGCGCACCGAGGGCGCGCTGCAGAAGAAGGCGATGGCCTGGGCGCGCTGGGGCCTGCTGTGGGTCGCGCTCGGCGTGGCGCTGGTGAGCCTCGCCACGCCGCTCGTGAGCGAGATCGGTGCGCGACAAGTGGTTCGATTTCCCGCG
The DNA here is from genome assembly GCA_963782655.1 of uncultured beta proteobacterium. Classification (GTDB taxonomy): domain Bacteria; phylum Pseudomonadota; class Gammaproteobacteria; order Burkholderiales; family SG8-39; genus JAABQT01. The sequence goes on from CAWALA010000007.1 coordinate 168,719, forward strand.
CACGCTCGGCCTGATGCTGCTGCCGCTCGCGACGCGTCGCTGGCCTGGCTGTGGGCTCGCCGGGCGCATGCGCCGGGCAACGTGCCGGACTGGACAGCCCTTCGCCGGCGCGGTGGCGATCTTCATGCTCGCCTTCGCCGGGCCTCGCCTACAGCCTGTTCCCGTACGTGGTGATCGACCGGCTCACGATCTGGGAGGCGGCGGCGCACCCCTCGGCGCTCAAGGTGATGCTCATCGGCGTGGTGATCGTGCTGCCGTTCATCGTCGCCTACACCGTCTTCGCCTACCGCATGTTCCGCGGCAAGGCCAAAGCCGGGCTGTACGAGAAAATACGGGACAGACCCTATTCGTTCGACAAAATAGGGTCTGTCCCTATTTTTCCAGCAGGTGTCTTCTTGTCCTTCACCTTGGCCCAGTCGTCGGCGTCGCGGGGGCGGGCTTGCGCTCGATGATCGGCTTCCAGCCCGCGGCCAGCTCCTTGTTGCGCGCGATCCACTCGCGCTGGGCGTCGGGCACGTCGTCCTCGGCGAAGATCGCCTCCACCGGGCACTCGGGCACGCACAGGGTGCAGTCGATGCATTCGTCCGGGTCGATGACCAGCATGTTCGGCCCCTCGCGGAAGCAGTCCACCGGGCAGACGTCGACGCAGTCGGTGTACTTGCACTTGATGCAGGACTCGGTGACGACGTAGGTCATGTGAAGGGAATGGCCTGGACGTGAAAAAGGTTAATCGTGTCAGTAGCTTAGCACGACGCCTTGGGTTCCGGCGCCAGCGCCCCCATAATACGGGCTCCCCCCGCAGCATCCCCGAGGAACCATGGAGAGCAGTGCGCAGATCCAGCATGTGACGGACGACAGTTTCGAGCCGGAAGTCCTGCAAGTCCGAGGTCCCGGTGCTGGTGGACTACTGGGCCGAATGGTGCGGCCCCTGCAAGTCGATCGCCCCGATCCTCGACCAGGTCGCCAAGGAGTACGACGGGCGCCTCAAGATCGCCAAGATCAACGTCGACGAGAACCAGCAGGCGCCGGCCAAGTTCGGCATCCGCGGCATCCCGACCCTGATGCTGTTCAAGAACGGCAACGTCGAGGCCACCAAGGTCGGCGCGCTGTCCAAGTCGCAGCTGACCGCGTTTCTTGACAGCAATATCTAAAACCGCCTACTCTGTGATTCGAAAGCCGCGCCGGATAGCACTGGCGCGGTCGCAGTACCCGGCGCCCGCCGCGTTCCCAGTAGGTCCTTGCGAGGCGCATCTCCCCCAAAGAGACCGCAGCACGGCAGGCCGGGCCTCATCCCTATTTCATTGGCCATGCACCTCTCAGAACTGAAAACCCAGCACGTCACCGAACTGGTGGAAATGGCGGTCGGCAACCAGATCGACGGCGCCAACCGGATGCGCAAGCAGGACCTGATCTTCGCCCTGCTCAAGAACCAGGCGAAGAAGGGCGAGTCGATCTTCGGCGACGGCACGCTGGAAGTGCTGCCCGACGGCTTCGGCTTCCTGCGCTCGCCCGACACCTCCTACCTCGCGAGCACCGACGACATCTACGTCAGCCCCTCGCAGATCCGCCGCTTCAACCTGCACACCGGCGACACCATCGAGGGCGAGATCCGCACGCCGAAGGACGGCGAGCGCTACTTCGCGCTGGTCAAGGTGGACAAGGTCAACGGCGAGGCGCCCGAGGCGTCCAAGAACAAGATCCTGTTCGAGAACCTCACGCCGCTGCACCCGGACGAGGCGTTCAAGCTCGAGCGCGACATCAAGGCCGAGGAGAACACTCACCGGCCGCATCATCGACATCATCGCGCCCATCGGCAAGGGCCAGCGCGGCCTGATCGTCTCGCCCGCCCAAGGCCGGCAAGACCGTGATGCTGCAGCACATCGCGCACGCCATCATCGCCAACCATCCCGACGTGTCGCTGATCGTGCTGCTGATCGACGAGCGCCCGGAGGAAGTGACCGAGATGAGCGCGCTCGGTGCGCGGCGAAGTCGTCGCCTCCACCTTCGACGAGCCCGCCTCGCGCCACGTGCAGGTCGCCGAGATGGTGATCGAGAAGGCCAAGCGCCTGGTCGAGCACAAGAAGGACGTGGTGATCCTGCTCGATTCGATCACGCGCCTCGCGCGCGCCTACAACACCGTGGTGCCGGCCTCCGGCAAGGTGCTCACCGGCGGCGTGGACGCCAACGCGCTGCAAAAGCCCAAGCGCTTCTTCGGCGCGGCGCGCAACGTCGAGGAAGGCGGCTCGCTCACCATCATCGCCACCGCGCTGATCGACACCGGCAGCCGCATGGACGACGTGATCTACGAGGAATTCAAGGGCACCGGCAACATGGAGATCCACCTCGACCGGCGCATGCACGAGAAGCGCATCTTCCCGGCGATCAACGTCAACCGCTCCGGCACGCGCCGCGAGGAGCTGCTGATCGCGAAGGAACTGCTGCAGAAGGTCTGGGTGCTGAGGAAGCTCCTGTTCCCGATGGACGAGCTCGAAGCGGCCGAGTTCCTCATCGACAAGCTGAGGGCCACCAAGAACAACGCGGAGTTCTTCGACTCGATGCGCCGCGGGTAGATCGGGCCTAGAGCCCGGTCTTCTCCGAAAGGGGCGGCCGTCCGTGCCGCCTTTGACATCCATGGTCTCGGCTTTTTTGGCTCGGTGAATCTTCGAGCCAAAAAAGCCGAGATCGTTTTGATATGCCAATCCCGCGCACCGAAAATAGGGTCTGTCCCTATTTTTTCCGCCTGCTACACTCCCGCCGAGTTTCCTCGGGGGGAACCATGGCGCAGGGCGACGAGGCAAGAGCGCGCGGCATGCTCGACACGACGCGCCGCGTCGCCACCCCGGAGGGCATCGAGCTCACCCTGCGCCTCGTAGGGCCGGTGCCGCGCGCGCTGGCCTGGGCCATCGACCTCGCGCTGCGAGCAGCCGTGGTGATCGGCGTGCTGATGGTCGCGATGTATTTCGGCCGCGCCGGCTGGGGCATCGCGTTGCTCACCATGTTCATCGTCGAATGGCTGGCCCCGGCCTGGTTCGAGGTCCTCTGGAACGGGCAGACGCCGGGCAAGCGCGCCCTGGGCATCGCGGTGGTGCACGACGACGGCACCCCGGTGCGCTGGGGCCCGTCGCTCACCCGCAACCTGCTGCGCGCGGTGGACTTCCTGCCGTTCCTGTACGGCTTCGGCCTCGCCGCGATGCTCGTGAACCGCGACTTCAAGCGCCTGGGCGACCTCGCCGCGGGCACCGTCGTGGTTTACGCGCCGCGCCGCTTGCCGGCGCGCACGCTGCCCGAGGCACCGCCGCTGCCGCCGCCCTTCCCGCTCACGCTCGATGAACAGCGCGTGGTGCTCGACCTCGCCGAGCGCTCCGCCAGCCTCACGCCGGAGCGCCTCGAGGAGCTCGCCGAGCTGCCCGGGCCGCTCGTCGGGCGCGCCACCGGCGCGGCCGCCGCCGCGCGCCTCATCGGCATGGCCAATCACCTCGCGGGCAGGCGATGAAGCAGGCGCCCTTCGAAACCGCGCACCGCGACGAGTGGCAGGCGTTCGAGCGCTACCTGGACGCGCCCCGCGGCGCGCAGCCGCCGTTCCCGCCAGAAGACATGCCGCGGCGCTACCGGCGCCTGTGCCACCACCTGGCGCTGGCGACCGACCGGCAGTACAGCCCGGACCTGATCGACCGCCTGAACCTGCTCGCCCTGCGCGGGCACCATGCCCTGTACGCCAACCGCCGTCGCCAGTCGCAGCGCATGGTGGATTTCCTGCTGGTGGCGTTTCCCGCGCTGGTACGCGCCGAGTGGCGCGTGGTGGCGACGGCGGCGCTGCTGTTCTTCGGGCCGCTCCTCGCGCTCGTCGCGGTGCTGCAGGCCTTCCCCGAGTTCGTGCATTACCTGCTGCACCCGTCGCAGATCGCGAACTTTCACGACATGTACGACCCGGCCAACCGGCGCCTGGGCATGCGCGAGGCCGACACGCACCTGGCGATGTTCGGCTTCTACATCTGGAACAACGTGCGCATCGGCTTCCAGACCTTCGCCGGCGGGCTGCTCGTCGGGCTGGGCACCGTGTGGTTCCTCGCCTCCAACGGCGTGATGATCGGCGCCGTGGCGGGCTACCTCACGCAGATCGGCTTCGGCTCCACGTTCTGGTCGTTCGTCTCCGGGCACTCCGCGCTCGAGCTCCTCGCCATCGTGCTCTCGGGCGCCGCCGGGCTGCGCCTGGGCCTCGCCGTGATCGCGCCGGGCGAGCGCTCGCGCAAGGCGGCGCTGGTGGCCGCGGCGCGGCCCGCGGTGCGCCTGATGTACGGCGCGGCGCTGATGTTCGCCGCCGCAGCCTTCGTCGAGGCCTTCTGGTCGCCGCTCACCGCGGTGCCGCACCAGGTGAAGATCTGGGTGGGCATCGCCGGCTGGGCGGTGCTGCTCGCCTACTTCGCGTTCTCGGGGCGCGCCGTTGCAGCTCGCTAACGTCGCGGTCGCGCTGCGGCCGCGCTCGGCCTGGGAGTCCGTCGACCTGGGCCTTGGCATGTTGCAGCAATGGTGGCGCCCGCTCTATGCATCCTTCGGCGCGGTGTTCCTGCCGCTCGCGGCGGCGTGCCTGTTGGCCGGTTGGAGCACCGGGCAGCTGTGGCTCGCCATGCTGCTGCTGTGGTGGCTCAAGCCGCTCGTCGACCGCGTGGCGCTGCACGTCGTGTCGCGCGCCGTGTTCGGCGAAGTCTCGGGGCTGCGCAGCACCTTCGCGCAGGCGCGCGAATGGCTCGGCACAGACCTTTTCGGCGCGCTCACGCTGGGGCGCATCGACATGGCGCGCTCCTTCCACCTGCCGGTCACGCAGCTCGAGGGCCAGCGCGGCCGCGCCCGGCGCGAACGCCGCAGCCTGCTCGGCCGGCGCACGCATGGCTACGCGGTCTGGCTGACCGTCGCCTGCCTGCACTTCGAGGCGGTGTTCGTCTGGTCGGCCGACATGCTGGCGGGCCTCCTGCTGCCGGCGACGGCGCAAGCCGGCACGAGCTTCTGGGAAGGCCTGTTCGGCGGCGCGGAGATGGGCGGGGTATTCACCATCAGCGACTTCCTCGCCTACGCGATGGCCGTCCTGCTGGTCGAGCCCCTGTACGTCGCCGCCGGCTTCGCGCTGTACCTCAACCGGCGCACGCTGCTCGAAGGCTGGGACCTGGAAGTGGCGCTGCGCCGCATCGCCGAGCAGCGCACCGGCGGCGCACGCAGCATCGCCGCGGCCGCCGCCGTGCTGCTCGCGACAGCGCTGCTCGCGCTCGCGCCCGCCGGGCCGGCGCAGGCCCAGGCGCCGGCGTCAGGCACGCCGAAGAACCCGCGCGCGGAGATCGCGGAAGTGCTGCAAGGCCCCGAGTTCCCCCACACGCGCGAAACGACGCGCTGGGAGCGCCGCGCCACGGGCGAGATCGACGCCGGCGGCAAGGGCCCGGACCTGAGCTGGCTGCGGGCCATTGGCTACGCCTTCGCCAAGTTCTCCGAAGTCGCGCTGTGGATCGCGGCGGCCGTGCTCATCGCCTTTGCGCTGTGGTGGGCCTCGCGCATGCTGCCGCGCGCGCCGCAGCCCCAGCACGCGTCCGCTTACCGGCCGCCGCCCTCGCTGTTCGGCATGGAGCTCGCGCCGGAATCGCTGCCCGACGACGTCGCCGGCGCGGTGCGGGAGCTCCTCGCCGCGGGCCGCGTGCGCGAGGCGCTCGGGCTGCTCTACCGCGCCACGCTCTCCGCCCTGGTGCACGGCCACGGCATCGAGCTGCAGGCGAGCGACACCGAGGGCGATGCGCTCGCGCGCGTGCGCGCGCACGGCGAAGCCGCGACCGCGCAGTACTTCGACGTGCTGGTGGTGCATTGGCAAAGCGCCGCCTATGCCCGCCGCCTGCCGGCGTCCGCCGACGTGGAGCGGCTGCTCGCGGCCTACGCCGAGCGATTCACGCCGGAGGGCAAGGCATGAGCCGGGCGATGCGCTACGGGCTGGGCGCGCTGCTGGTGCTGGGCATCGTCTGGTTCCTCTCCGGCTTCGAGCGCGTGCCGGCCACGGAGCAGGTCGGCATGTCGGGCGAGGCGCGGCTGCGGCCGTTCCTCGCCGCGGAGCGCTTCGCCGAGCGCATGGGCCTGCCCGCGCGCGAGCTGCGCGCCCTGCCCGAGCTCGACCAGCTCGCCCAGGGCGGCGTGCTGATCATGCCGCGGCAGCGCCAGTCGATCGGGTCGCGCCACGCCGCGGAGCTCGCCGCCTGGGTGGCGCGCGGCGGCCACCTGATCGTGGAGGCGGAATACCAGGGCACCACGGATCCGGCTGCTCGACCTGCTGCGCATCGCGCGCGCCGCGAGCGGCGAGTCCTCCTCGCAAGCTGACGACGGTGGACGATACCGGGCAGCGCCCGCAAGCTGACGGTGGAGACGCTCCCCGTACGGCCGGCTGGACGCGCAGGGGCAGGCGCCGCGCTTTCGGGTCGGCGTGCCCGGGGCCGAGCAAATCCTCACCGTCGCCCACGGCAAGGGCCTGGTGACGGCGGCAATCGACCTGCAGTTCGCGCGCAACCGGCACATCGGCGAGCACGACCACGCCGAACTGCTGTGGCACCTGCTCACGCTGCAGCCGGCGCAGGAGCTGCTGGTGTTCCACCATCCGCAGCGCCTGTCGCTGTGGGGCTTCCTCGTCGAGCACGCCTGGGCCGCGCTCGTCGCGGCGGCCGCGCTGGTCGCGCTGTGGCTGTGGCGCATCGCGCCGCGCTACGGCACGGTGCAGCCGGACCCGCCGCCGGCGCGGCGGCGCCTGCTCGACCATCTGCGCGCCAGCGGCCGCTACTTCTGGTCGCGCGGCCTGCGCGCGCGGCTGGCCGCCGCCGCGCGCGACGCCGCGCTGCGGCGCGTGGCGCGCGCTTACCCGGACTTCGCCGTCGCCACGCCCGCCGAGCAGTGCACGCGCCTCATCGCGCTCGCCGGCCTGTCGCGCGCCGACGCGGAACTATTGCTCGACGCCGCCGCGGGGCATGAACCCCGCGGCGCGGAGTTCATGCGACTCGTGCACAGCGCGCAGCGCGTGCACCATTCACTGGAGGGAGGCAGAGGATGAGCCAGCAGATCGCGCCCAGCACCGAGCAGTTCGCCCAGGCGGCGAAGATCATCGCCGCCATGCGCGCCGAGGTGGGCAAGGCGGTGGTCGGCCAGGACCAGGTGGTCGAGCAGGTGCTCGTGCGCGCTGCTCGCCGGCGGCCACGTGCTGGTCGAGGGCGTGCCGGGCCTGGGCAAGACGCTCCTCGTGCGCGCGCTCGCGCAGACCATCACCGGCAAGTTCGGGCGCATCCAGTTCACGCCCGACCTGATGCCGGCGGACGTCACCGGGCACACGCTCTACGACCCGAAGAACCAGGCGTTCACCACGCGGCGCGGCCCGGTGTTCTGCAACCTGCTGCTCGCCGACGAGATCAACCGCGCGCCGGCCAAGACGCAGGCCGCGCTGCTCGAGGTGATGCAGGAGGGCCAGGTGACGATCGAGGGCGAGGCGCTGACGCTCGAGCCGCCGTTCATGGTGCTCGCCACGCAGAACCCGATCGAGCAGGAAGGCACCTATGCGCTGCCCGAGGCGCAGCTCGACCGGTTCCTGCTCAAGGTGAAGATCGACTACCCCTCGGACAAGGAGGAAGCGGCGCTCGTGCGCAAGGTGACCGAGGGCAAGGTCGGCGACCGGCTGGATGTCACGCAGGTGGCCGCGCTGATCAAGCCCGCCACCGTGGTCTCGCTGCAGGCCGTGGTGGCGTCGATCCGCGTCGACGATCAGGTGCTCGACTACGCGCTGCGCCTGGCGCGCGCCACGCGCCGCTGGGCGGGCGTCGCGGCCGGCGCCGGCCCGCGCGGCGGCATCTCGCTGGTGCGCGCCGCGCGCGCTGCGGCGGCGCTCGCCGGCCGCGACTTCGTCACCCCCGACGACGTCAAGCGCATGGCCGTGCCGGCGCTGCGCCATCGCGTGCTGCCCTCGCCCGGAGCTCGAGCTCGAGGGCCGCGACGCCGACGCGGTGCTGAAGGACATCCTGGAGAAGACGCAGGCGCCGCGGCAGTGAGCGCCTCGCGCACGATGGAGATGCCGCCGCTGCTGCCGGCGCCGCGCCTGCTGTGGGCCACGGCGGGGCTGCTCGCGCTGGCGCTGGCCGCCGCTGTTCTCCCCGCGATCGGCACGGCCTGGGCCGTCGCCGCCGGCGCGTTCGCGCTCGTCGCGCTGCTCGACGCGGCCGCCGGGCTGCGCCAGCCGCCGCCCGAGGTGGCGCGCGGCGTGCCGCATTCCCTCGCCCTCGGCGTGCGCGTCGAGGTCGCGCTGCGCGCCGCCAACCGCTCGGCGCAGCGCGTGCGCTGCGAGCTGAACGACCTGCACCCGGCGAGCTTCGAGTGCGACGGCCTGCCGCAGGAACTCGCCCTCGCGCCCGGCGAGTGGCGCGAGATCCGCTACCAGGCGCGCCCGCAGGCGCGCGGCACCGCGCGCTTCGGCGCGACCGAGCTGCGCATGGCCTCGCCGCTCGGCCTGTGGCAGGTGCCGCGCCGCGCCGGGGAACCCGCCGCGGCGCGCGTGTTCCCCAACTTCCGCGCGCTGACGCGCTATACCCTGTTCGCCACCGACAACCGGCTCTCGCAGATCGGCGTGCTGCAGGTGCGCCGCCGCGGCGAGGGCATGGAGTTCCACCAGCTGCGCGAGTACCGCCAGGGCGACAGCCAGCGCGCCATCGACTGGAAGGCGACGGCGCGCACCACGCGCCTCATCGCGCGCGAGTACGAGGACGAGAAGGACCAGCGCGTGCTGCTGGTCATCGATTGCGGCCGGCGCATGGCGGCCAAGGACGACGCGCTGTCGCACTTCGACCACGCGCTCAACGCGGCGCTGCTGCTCGCGCACGTGGCGCTGCGCCAGGGCGACGCGGTCGGCGTGCTCACCATGGGCGCGCAGGGCGGCGAGCGCTACGTCGCGCCGCGCAAGTCGGTGGCGGCGGTCAACACCATCCTCGAGCGCGTCTACGACCTGGAACCCTCGCTCGCCATGCCAGACTACCAGCGGGCGGCGCGCGAGGTGATGGCGCGCATGCGCCGCCGTGCGCTGGTGCTCGTGCTCACCAACCTGCGCGACGAGGACGACGACACGCTCTCGCCCGCGCTCGGCCTGCTGCGCAAGCGCCACCTGGTGGTGCTCGCCTCGCTGCGCGAGGCGATCCTCGGGCGCGCCCTGTCGGCGCGCGTGGACAGCTTCGACCGCGCCGTCACGCATGCGGCGGCGGCCGATTACCTGGCGCAGCGCGAGCGCGCCTTCCGCCGCATCGACGCCGCGGGGGCCACCTGCCTCGACGTCGAGCCCGAGCGCCTGGCCATCTCGCTGGTGAACCACTACCTAGAGCTCAAGCGCCAGGGACGCCTGTAACGGCGTTGCATCAAGTCTTTGTTTTCTGTATAGTTCGCGCCTTTTCCGCAGCCGGTTCCCCCAATGAAAACCACAGGCCATCCCGAATACCAGCCGGTGATCTTCCTCGACACCAGCTCCAACCACTCCTTCCTCTCGCGCTCGGCGATCGACACCAAGGGCCGCGAGACCATGAAATGGACCGACGGGCACGAGTACCCGGTGGTCAAGGTGGAAGTGTCCTCGGAGTCGCACTCCTACTACACCGGCAAGCAGAAGATCGTGGACACCGCCGGCCGCGTGGAGAAGTTCAAGCGCCGCTACACCAAGGCGGCGAAGAAGTAATCCGCCCGCGGCGCGCATAGAATGCGCGCATGATTCCCCGCCTCGCGCTGCCGCCCGCGCCCGCGGTGCTGGCGCTGATTGCGCTGGCGTTCATCGCGCCCGGCCTCGCCGGGCACGACCTCTGGAAGACCTTCGACGCGATCGGCATCGAGATCGCGCACCAGATGCACCTCTCGGGCGACTGGGTCGTGCCGCGCGTCGCGGGCGAGCCGTGGCTGGAGGACGCGCCGCTGTACCACTGGGTGGCGCTCGCCTTCGGCAAGCTGCTCGGCTGGGCGATCCCTTTCCACAACGCAGCGCGGCTGGCGAGCGGCCTGTGCGCTCGCGCTTGCGCTCTGGTTCCTGTACCGCGTGTCGGGCGCCGCGGCGCCCGCTGCTCCTCATGGGCTCGATCGGCCTGTTCGTGCACGCGCACGAGGCAGTCACGGACCTCGCCGCGCTGGCCGCGACCTGCGCCGCCTATGCGGTCCTGCCGCGCGCGCACGAGCGGCCGCTCACGAAGGGCGCGCTGTTCGGCGCGGCGCTCGGGCTCGCGGCCCTCGGCGGGAGCTGGATCGCGCCGGCCTCGCTCGCCGCCGCGGTGCTCGTCGCGCACGCCGCTGTGCGCACCCTGGCGCAGCGCCAAGGCGCTGCCGTTCCTCGCCGCCGCCGCCGTGGCCGCGGCGCTGGTCGCCGGCAGCTGGCCGTACCTGCTGTGCGCAGCGCGCACCGGATCTGCTCGGCGTCTGGTGGTCGCTCGCGACGCACACGCGCGGCGAGTTCTTCGCCAACCTGCGCTACTTCGCGGTAACCGCCAGCTGGTTCGCCTGGCCCGCGTGGCCGCTCGCGGCCTGGGCGCTGTGGGCGCTGCGGCGTCATTGGTACGAGCCGCGCCTGTTCGTGCCCGCGGTGGCGTGCGCGCTGACTTTCGCCGGCATCGCGCTTGCCGGGCCGGCGCAGGACATCACCCTCATCGCGCTGCTCGCGCCGCTCGTGCTGCTTGGCGCGCGAGGGCGCGGCCCTGCTGCGCCGCGGCGCGGCCGCCGCGCTCGACTGGTTCGGCGTCATGACCTTCACGTTCTTCGCCGCGCTCATCTGGCTGGGCTACGTCGGCCATGCTCACCGGCGTGCCGCCGAAGATCCAGCACAACTTCCTCAAGAGCGCGCCCGGCTTCGAGCCGCAATTCGCCCTGATGGCCTTCGCGCTCGGCCTCGCGCTGACGCTGGGCTGGCTGTATGTCGCTTTCTTCACCGCGCCCTCGCCGATGCGCGGCGTGACGCGCTGGGCGGCGGGCGTGGCCCTGCTGTGGGGCTGCTTCGCCGCGCTGCTGATGCCCTGGGCCGACTACCAGAGGAGCTACCGCAGCGTCGCGCTGCAGCTGCGCTCCAAGGTGCCGGTGGACGCGGGCTGCATCGCCGGGCAGAACCTCGGCGTGACGCAGCGCGCGGCGCTCAGCTACCACGCGGGCCTGCGCACGGTGCCGGTCTGGATATCGCGCGTCCCGGCGAGTGCCGCCTGCTGCTGGTGCAGGGCCGCCCGCAGGACGAGCGCGACGGTCCGGACGCCACCTGGACCAAGATCGCCGACGTCGGCCGGCCCGGCGACAAGCACGAGCGCTACCGGTTGTACCGGCTGGGGACGCGGTGACGAACGGCCCCAGCACGCTTGCGCCGACCGAGTGCCCGGCCTGGGCGAAGCTCGCGGCGCACGCCGAGGGCTGGCGCGAGGCGCAGCTTGCGGAGCTCTTCGCCAGCGACCCGCGGCGCGGCGCGCAGTTCGTGGCGCGCGCGCCCGGCCTGCAGCTGGATTATTCGCGCCAGAGGATCGGCGCGCTCGGGCTGCGGCTGCTCGAGCGGCTCGCCGCCGAGCGCGGCTTCGCCGACTGGCGGCGCGCGCTGTACGCCGGCGAGGCGGTCAACTCGACCGAGTCCCGGCCCGCGCGGCACACGGCGCTGCGCGCGGGCGACGCGGCGCCTGCGCGAAGTGAAGCAGGCGCTCGCGCGCATGCGCGAGCTGGCGCAAGACCTGGGCGGCATCCGCCGCATCGTGCACCTGGGCACCGGCGGCTCGGACCTCGGACCGCGGCTGCTGCTGGACGCGCTCGGGCAAGGCGCCAGGCTGGACGTGCGCTTCGCCGCGAACATCGACCCGCTCGACCTCGCGCGCGCGCTGGAGGGCGCGGAGCCGGCCTCCACGCTGGTGGTCGCGGTGTCCAAGACCTTCGCCACGCAGGAAACACTCGCCAACGCGCGCGTGGCGAAGGCATGGCTCGCAGGCCGCGGCCGGCTCTACGCGGTGACGGCGAACGAGGCCGCCGCGCGCGCCTTCGGCGCCGCCGAGGTGCTGCCGATGTGGGACTGGGTCGGCGGGCGCTTCTCGGTGTGGTCGGCGGCCAGCTTCAGCGCGCTCGCCGCGCTCGGCGCCGCAACCTTCGACGAGCTGCTCGCCGGCGCCAACGACATGGACCGGCACTTCTACGACGCGCCGCTCGAGCAGAACGTGCCCGCGCTGATGGCGCTCCTCGGCGTGTGGAACGTGAACTTCCTCGGCGCGCACGAGCCATTGCGTGCTGCCCTACGCGCACGCGCTGCGCCTGCTGCCGGCCTACCTGCAGCAGCTGGAGATGGAGTCCAACGGCAAGCGCGTGGACCGCGAGGGCCGCGCCGTGGAGTACGCCACCGCGCCGGTGGTGTGGGGCGGCGAAGGCACCGTGAGCCAGCATTCCTTCCACCAACTCCTGCACCAGGGCACGCAGACGGTGCCGGTCGACTTCATCGTCGCGGGCGTGAGCGCCGAGCTCGACGCGCACGCCGAGGCGCAGGCGCGTGCGCTCGCCTTCGGCAGCGGGGATGCGGTGCTGCCGCCGCACCGCCGCCACCCCGGCAACCGGCCTTCGAGTACGCTGCGGCTGGACAAGCTCGATGCGCGCCACCTCGGGCGCCTGCTCGCCGCCTACGAGCACAAGGTCTTCACCCAGGGCGTCATCTGGAACATCAACAGCTTCGACCAGTGGGGCGTCGAGCTGGGTAAGCGGCTCGCCGACGACATACTGAGAAAAGGAAACTAGGACATGGACCAGGAAGCCTTCAACATGAGCATCCGCAAGTTCCTCAAGATGGTGGGCGTGAACTCGCAGCGCGAGATCGAGCAGGCGGTGCAGACAGGCACTCGCCGCGGCGAAGCTGCGGGGCGAAGAGACCCTCGCCGCGCGGGTCACGCTGGAGATTCCCTCGCTGGGGGTGAAGGTGCCGTTCGAGGGTGAAATAAAGCTAAAATGATCCGATGAACAAGGCACGCGAGTTCGACCAGAGCGTGCTCACCGAGCTGCAGGCGCTGCTCGGGGAGCGGGTGACCGTTTCGGCCGGCATCCGCGAGCACCACGGCAAGGACGAGTCCTACCTCCCCTACGCTCCGCCGGACGCGGTGGCGTTCCCGGAGAGCACCGAGGAGGTGCGCGACATCGTCAACATCTGCCGCCGCCACCGCGTGCCGATGATTCCCTACGGCGTGGGCACGTCGCTCGAGGGCCACATCCTCGCCATCCGCGGCGGCGTGTGCATCGACATGAGCCGGATGAACAAGGTGCTCACCGTGCACCAGGAAGACCTCGACGCCGTGGTGGAGGCCGGCGTGACGCGCAAGCAACTCAACGAGTACATCAAGCACACGGGCCTTTTCTTCCCCATCGACCCGGGCGCGGACGCGACGCTCGGCGGCATGACCGCGACCAGGGCGTCGGGCACCAACGCCGTGCGCTACGGCACGATGCGCGAGAACGTGCTGTCGCTGAAGGTCGTGCTCGCCGACGGCCGCGTGATCCAGACCGCGCGGCGCGCGAAGAAGTCCTCGGCGGGCTACGACCTGACGCGCCTCTTCGTAGGCTCGGAGGGCACGCTCGGCATCATCACCGAGGTGACGGTGAAGCTGCACCCGGTGCAGGCGGCGATGTCGGCGGCGGTGTGCGCGTTCGCCACCGTCAAGGGCGCGGCCGATACCGTGATCCAGACGCTGCAGTCGGGCGTCCCGATCGCGAGGAGCGAGCTGCTGTGCGCGACCACCATGGCGGCGCTCAACAGGCACAACAAGACCAGCCACCGCGAGATGCCGACGCTGCTGCTCGAATTCCACGGCACCGAAGCCGGCGTGGTCGAGCAGGCCGAGATGGTGCAGGAGATCGCGAAGGAGAACGGCGGGCTGGACTTCCAGTGGGCAACGAAGCCCGAGGAGCGCTCCAAGCTCTGGGAGGCGCGCCACAACGCCTATTTCGCCTGCCTGCAGCTGAAGGCCGGCTCGCGCGCGATCTCGACCGACGTGTGCGTGCCGATCTCGCGGCTGGCCGAATGCATCGTGGAGACCACCAAGGACATCGAGAAGGCGTCGATGCCGATTCCGCTTTTCGGGCACGTGGGCGACGGCAATTTCCACTGCGTAATCCTGATCGACCCGGCGAGCAAATCCGACATGGAGGAAGCGAAGGCGTTCAACCTGCGCGTGGTGAAGCGCGCGCTCGCCATGGAAGGCACCTGCACGGGCGAGCACGGCATCGGCCTCGGCAAGCAGACCTACCTGGTGGAGGAGCTGGGCGAGGCGGTGGAGCTGATGCGCGACCTCAAGCGCACCTTCGACCCGGAGAACCTGCTCAACCCCGGCAAGGTCGTGAGCCTGTGAGCGCTGAGAAGCGCCTCAGGCAACTCGGCATCGACCTCGGCACGGTGTCGGCGCCGGTGGCGAACTACGTCAATGCGGTGCGCACCGGGAACCTGCTGTTCCTCGCCGGCAAGGGCCCGCGCGCGGCGGACGGCAAGCGGCCGCAGGGCAAGGTCGGGCGCGAGTACACCGCCGAGCAGGCCTACCAACACGCGCGCACGGTCGGCATGGACCTGCTCGCCGTGATGCGCGCGGAGCTGGGGAGCCTTGACCGCGTGAAGCGCGTGGTGAAGGTGCTCGGCATGGTCAACGCAGTGCCCGAGTTCCAGGACCACCCCAAGGTGATCAACGGCTGCTCGGACCTCTTCGTCGAGGTGCTCGGGGACGCCGGCAAGCACGCCCGCTCTGCGGTCGGCATGGGCTCGCTCCCCATGGGCATCCCGGTCGAGATCGAAGTGATCGTCGAGATCGGCTCGGTCGGAAAAAAGAGGAAGAAGAAAAAATAGGGACAGACCCCATTTAGCAAAAATGGGGTCTGTCCCTATTTTCAGATGGTCATCACGGTCTTGCGGTAGTACTTCAGCTCCTCGATCGAGTCGAGGATGTCGGCGAGCGCTTCGTGCTTGCCATCCTTCTTCAGGCCTTTCGCCACTTCGGGCTTCCAGCGCTTGACCAGTTCCTTCAGCGTCGAGACGTCGAGATTGCGGTAGTGGAAGTAGGCCTCCAGCCGCGGCATCCAGCGCGCGAGGAACCGGCGGTCCTGGCAGATCGAGTTGCCGCACATCGGCGAAGCGCCGGCGGGCACGTGCGGCGCGAGGAATTCAAGCATGCGCGCCTCCACTGTCGCCTCGTCCAGGCGCGACGCCTTCGCCTTGGCGACGAGCCCGGACTTGCCGTGCACGCCCGTGTTCCACGTATCCATTGCCGCGAGCACCTCGTCCGGCTGGTGCACCACCAGCACCGGGCCTTCGGCAACGACGTTCAGCTGCGCATCGGTCACCAGCAGCGCCACCTCGAGGATGCGGTCGGAATCTGGCGTGAGGCCCGTCATCTCCATGTCGATCCAGATGAGGCTGTTCTGATCCGCGGGCATGACGTATTCTCTCACGGCGTGATGAACGCTTTTTCCTGGCTGTTCCTCGCGGCGCTCGCCGCCGCGACATTGACGCGGCTCTGGCTCGCGCGGCGCCAGGTGGCGCACGTGCGCGCGCACCGCGACGCGGTGCCGCCGGGTTTCTCCGACGTGATGCCGCTCGCCGCGCACCAGAAGGCGGCCGACTACACGGTCGCCAAGGCGCGCCTGGGCGTCCTCGACCTGCTCGTCGGCACGCTGGTGCTGCTTGCGCTGACTCTGGGCGGGCTGCTGCGCTGGATCTCGCAGCAATGGGCGGGCGTGCTCGAGCCGGGCAGCCTCGGGCACGGCGTGGCGCTGGTGGCGAGCGTGGTGGTGCTGCTG
This sequence comes from uncultured beta proteobacterium, assembly GCA_963782655.1. GTDB lineage: Bacteria > Pseudomonadota > Gammaproteobacteria > Burkholderiales > SG8-39 > JAABQT01. Next base: position 184,517 of record CAWALA010000007.1, read on the forward strand.
TCGCTGCTGGAACTGCCCTTCTCGGTCTACCGCACGTTCCGGGTGGAGGAGCGCTTCGGCTTCAACCGCATGACGCCGGCGCTGTTCCTCGCCGACATGGCCAAGCACGCGCTGCTCGGCGCCGCGCTCGGCCTGCCGCTGCTGCTGCTGGTGCTCTGGCTGATGCAGCGCATGGGCGAGCAGTGGTGGCTGTGGGTCTGGCTCGCCTGGACCGGCTTCAACCTGCTGATCCTGCTCGCCTACCCCGCGTTCATCGCGCCGCTGTTCAACAAGTTCACGCCGCTGGCGGACGCGCAGCTCGCCCGGCGCATCGAGCGCGCTGCTCGCGCGCTGCGGCTTCCGCTCGAACGGCCTGTTCGTGATGGACGGCTCGCGGCGCTCGGCGCACGGCAACGCCTACTTCACCGGATTCGGCGCCGCCAAGCGCATCGTGTTCTTCGACACCCTGCTCGCGCGCCTCGCGCCGGGCGAGGTGGAAGCGGTGCTCGCGCACGAGCTCGGCCACTACCGGCGCCACCACGTGTGGAAGCGCATCGGCATGATGTTCGCGCTGTCGCTGGGGCTGCTGTGGGTGCTGGGCCGGCTCATCGACCAGCCGTGGTTCTACGACGGCCTGAACGCGGGGGCGCCGGCCACCGCCATGGGGCTGCTCCTCTTCGTGCTGGTGATGCCGGCGTTCACCTTCTTCCTGCAGCCGCTCACCAGCCTGTACTCGCGCAAGCACGAGTTCGAAGCCGACGCCTACGCCGCCGTGCACGCTAGCGCCGCCGAGCTGGTGCGTGCGCTGGTCAAGCTCTACCGGGACAACGCGGCCACGCTCACGCCCGATCCGCTGCATTCCGCGTTCTACGACTCGCACCCGCCCGCGGCCACGCGCATTGCGCGGCTGCAGACCGGCACCTAGGAGGCGCCATGGAATCGCTCGTCAAGAAGAAGTGCAAGCCCTGCGAAGGCGGCGTCGCGCCGTTCAGCGCCCAGCAGGCGGGCGAGATGCTCAGGCAGCTCAAAGGCTGGCTGCTGGAGGACGGCAAACTGGTGAAGGTCTACCCCTTCGCCAACTACCACCACACCATGGCCTTCGTGAATGCTCTGGCGTGGATCTCGCACCGCGAGGACCACCATCCCGACCTCGCGGTCGGCTACAACCAGTGCCGCGTCACCTACTGGACGCACGCCGTGGGCGGACTGTCGGAGAACGACTTCATCTGCGCGGCAAAATGCGACGCGCTGTTTGAGCTTTGATGCGCGATCTGTAGTGCCACGCGTCTTCAGCTCCTTCGACCGCCTCGCCGCGCACCACACGCGGAACCTGCTCGAAGCGGCCGGCATCCGCGCCGTAGTGAAGAACGAGGTGCTCGCCTCCGCGATGGGGGAACTGCCGCCGGCGGAATGCCAGGTGGAAGTCTGGGTGATGGATCCTGCCGAGGCAGCGCGCGCCGAGCGCCTGCTGCGCGAGGGGGTGCCGACCTCGGGCGCGCCCTGGACCTGCCCGGCCTGCGGTGAGCGGCTCGAGCCGCAGTTCAGCGCCTGCTGGCGCTGCGCGCGCTAGAAGGCCTGCGACAGCGTCAGCACCAGCAGCACGAAGACCCACAGCACCAGCGCGCGCCAGACCAGGCCCACCACGCTGTCGAGGAACGGGCTGTCGGCGTTCTCCCCCAGGCCGATCTCGGGGCGCACTTCGACGCCTTCGATCGCGGTGAGCGGCATGCCCAGGCGCACGCCCATCGCCCCCGCGCCGGCGGCGAGCACTACGCCCGCGTCCGGGTCGCTCCAGCTGCGCGCCTGCGTGCGCCAGCAGTAGACCGCGTCCTCGAAATCGCCCACCACCGCGAAGGAAGCGGCGGTGAGCCGCACTGCGGGCCATTCCAGCACCCGCCCCATGCGCTCGGCGAAGTCGCCGAAGGCACCCAGGGCATGCCAGCGCCGCCGCAGGTGCAGCGCGAGGCGATACAGGATGGCGCCGCTCGGGCCGGGCAACAGCATGAACCAGAACAGCACGCCGAACACGTGGCGGTGCGATGCCACCAGCGCCTCCTCGATGGCCAGCCGGATGACCTCCTCGCGGCTTCTGTGCTGCGCCGGCTCGCCGCGCCAGGCGCCGATCAGCTCGCGCGCGCGGTCCACGTCGCCGGCGCGGATCGCGAGCTGCAGGTCGGTGAAGTAGTGGCTGAACTGGCGAAAACCGAGGGTCAGGTAGAGCGCGCCCGCGTTGAACCCGATGGCGAGCAGCGGGCTCGCGGCCAGCAGCAGGTAATAGGCCGCCACCGACACGACGAGCGGCGGGAGCACCGCCACCAACCAGGCGATGGTGCCGTGGCGCGATTCGCCCGCGTTGAACGAGGCCTCCAGCCAGTTCGACCAGCGCGCCAGCAGCGCGAAGTAGGCCTTGCGCTCGCCGAGCGGCCGCCACTGCTCCAGCACCAGCGCCGCCACGATGGCAAGCGCGCTCATGCCGGCGTGCCGCCCTGCGCGAGGAAGCGGTAAAGGTTCACCAGCATCCCGGCGGTGGCGCCCCAGATGGTGTACTCGCGGTAGACGATGGCGAAGTAGTGCACCTGGCGGCCCTGGAACTCGCGCGCATGCCGCTGGTGGTTGGCCGGGTCGAGGAGGAAGGAGAGCGGCACCTCGAAGACTTCGTCCACCTCGTGCGCGTCCAGGCGCAGCTCGAACGGCGCCGCCACCAGCGCGACCACCGGCGTCACGCGAAAATCGGTGCGCGTGTGGTAATCGGCGAGCCGGCCCAGCACCTCCACGCGGCGCGGATCCAGGCCGATCTCCTCCTCGGCCTCGCGCAGCGCGGTCGCCTCGGGCGAGGGATCGTGCGGCTCGGCGCGCCCGCCGGGGAAGCTGATCTGGCCGGAGTGGTCCCTCAGGTGCGCGGTGCGGCGGGTGAAGAGCACGCGCAGCTCCTCGGGGCGCTGGACGATCGGCACCAGGACGGAGGCAGGCCGCCGGCCCGCGGCGCGGTACGCGTCGGTGCCCTGGTCGCCGTACAGGGTCTCCGCGGGCGTGCCGGCGGTCGCGAAGTGCCGCCGCAGCCAGCCGGCGTCCAGCTCCACCGGCCTGTCGTGGATCAGCGTCGCGCGCATGCGGAATGTCGTCCTGTTGCCACGTGTTTGCGTTCCAGCCGGGATGATAATCTGTCCCGGTAGGCCAACCCGACAAAGGAACACATCATGACGAAGAGAATCGCCTTGCTCGCCGCCCTGGCTTTCGCCAGCACTGCAGCCTTCGCGTTTCACTGCCCCGCCGACATGCGCAAGATCGACGCGGCCCTGGCGAAGAATCCCAAGCTCTCCGCCCAGCAGATGAACGACGTCAAGAAGTTCCGCGCCGACGGCGAAGCCCTGCACAAGGCCGGCAAGCACCAGGAGTCGGTGGACACGCTCGCCAAGGCGATGAAGATCCTCGGCATCCAGTAAACGAAACGCCGCCCGCAGGCGGCGTTTCCTTCTGCGGCGGGCCTGCGCCCGCGCTAGGGCAGCAGGATCACCGATCCGGTGGTCTTTCTCCCCTCCAGGTCGCGGTGCGCCTGCGCCGCGTCGGCGAGCTTGTAGCGCGCGCTGATCTCGATCTTCACCTTGCCCGATCTGACGATGTCGAACAGCGACTTCGAGGTCATTTCCAGGTCTGCGCGCGATGCCGTGTAGGTCGCCAGCGTCGGGCGCGTCAGGAACAGCGAGCCCTTCTGCGCCAGGATGAGGGTGTTGAGCGGCGGCACCGCCCCGGAAGCGTTGCCGAACGTGACCCACATGCCCAGCGGGCGCAGGCAGTCGAGCGAGCCCTCCCAGGTGGTCTTGCCCACCGAGTCGTACACCACCGGCACGCCCTTGCCGCCGGTGATCTCCTTCACGCGCGCGACGAAGTTCTCCGTGCTGTAGTTGATGACGTGGTGGGCGCCGTGCGCCTTGGCCAGCTTGGCCTTCTCCTCCGAGCCCACGGTGCCGATGACTGTGGCGCCGATCGCCTTCAGCCACTGGCAGGCGATGAGGCCGACGCCGCCCGCGGCCGCGTGCCACAGCACGGTGTCGCCCGGCTTCACCGCGTAGGTGCGGTGGATCAGGTACTGCACGGTCATGCCCTTGAGCATCATCGAGGCGGCCTGCTCGTCGCTGATGCCCTCCGGAATCTTCACCAGCCGGTCCGCGGGCAGCAAGCGCTGGCCGCAATAGGATCCGATCTGCCCGGTGTAGGCCACGCGGTCCCCCGGCTTGACCAGCGTGACGCCGGGGCCGACCGCCTCGACCACGCCGGCGCCCTCGTTGCCCGCGGCCTGCGGCAGCTGCATCGGGTACAGGCCCGTGCGCTGGTAGGTGTCGACGAAGTTGACGCCGATCGCCGTGTGGCGGATGCGCGCCTGCCCCTGCCCCGGCTCGCCCACCTGCACCTCGTCCAGCTGCAGGACTTCGGGCCCACCGGTCTTGTGGAATCTCACTGCCTTGGTCATCGCGATGCTCTCCTCGTTGGAAATGCGTTCACTCTTTCGGTTTGTCGGGCGCGCCGGGGCCGTCGGGCGGCGGCGCGCTGCCCGCCATCGCCTGCTGCATCACGGCCCACGGCCACATCATGGTATTGGCGGCGGTATTGGCGCCCGCGGCGGCCATCTCGGCAAGCGCGCCCTCGCTGGTGCCGCTTTTCATCGCCACCAGCGCCGCGCGCTGCATTTCCAGGCCCTGGATGGCGAAGCGCACCATGTTGAGGTTCACCGACAGCCACGCCTCGACCGACTTCAGGTCGGCGACGCGCTTCTCGACCTCCTTCGGGTCCATGGTCGGCATGGCCATGCCGGGGACCGGCACGCCGAGCGGGCCCCACAGGCGGCGGAAGATCTCGAACGGGTCCTGCGGCGGGTTCTGGTCGGCCATGCGCAGCCTCACGATCTCACGTATTCGACGTTCCAACGAAGAATGCGTTCACTTCAGCCTCGCGCGCCATGGTGTCCTGGTAGCCCAGGTCGATGAGCGCGCGGCAGAAGGACTCCTCGAACAGCAGGTAGCTCGCCAGGTTGGAGCCCGAGCGCGACAGCGCGCCGGTGGGGCGCAGGATGAAGCGTACGCTGCGCGGCAGATCGTGCACGAAGCGCGCGGCGATGCGCTCGATCGGCTGCGAGGGCGCGATGAACAGCACCTTGACCGGCCGCAGCGTGATGCTCGAGCCCTCCAGCTTCTCCGGCGGGATCAGGGTGACCGTGCGGTTGATGCGCTCCAGGCGCTCGATGTCCACCGCCAGGCTGTCGAGGAAGATGGAGTTCAGCGCATGGCCCGCGATCTGCGCGAGCGACGGGTAGACGTTCGACCGGGCGCGCGCCTGGTCCATGGTCTGGCGCCCCGTGCCGACGATCAGCACGCGGTCGGCGCCCAGGTGCAGCGCCGGGCTCACCGGCGCGATCTGGCGCATGGAGCCGTCGCCGAAGTACTCGCGGTGCACCTTCACCGCCGGAAAGATGAACGGCAGCGCCGCGGAGGCGAGCAGGTAGTCCAGTTGCAGCACCACCGCCGCGCCGATACGCTGGTTGCGCTCCCAGCCCTCCAGCCCCGAGCCGCCCTGGAAGAAGGACACGCTCTGGCCGGAGGTGTAGCCCGAGGCGGTGACGCACACCGCGTACAGCGCGCCCGAGTCGATGTGCTGCTGGATGCGCTCGAAGGGCATGGTCTTCGCCAGCATGTCCCGCAGCGGCGCGTTGTCCAGCAGCGACACCGGATTGCCGCGCGAGATCAGCATCATCGACGTCAGCCAGCGCGCGCCGCTCTTCATGATGCTCGGGAAGTCGGTGCGGTAGACGTGGTGGCAGTGCATGTGCTCCCAAACCTCGAGCAGGTTGGCCACCGCGCGAGTGAAATCGTCGGCCTGCACCGCCAGTCCGGCGGCATTGATCGCGCCAGCGGAGGTGCCGCACAGGATGGGAAACGGGTTCTTCACCGGGTTGCCGAGGATGTCGCGCACCGCCTTCACCACGCCCACCTGGAAGGCGGCGCGCGCGCCGCCGCCGGTCAGCACCAGCCCCGCGCGCGGCTTCAGGCGCGCCGCGGGAAACTGCGCCACGTTGCCCGCCGAAGCCTCGCTCGCCATCGCGCGCCGCCCTAGAAGAGGTGCTGCTCGACGCCGGCGCGCGGCGCGTTGACGTCGACCACGGTGAGCGCGGTCATGTTGACCAGGCGCCGCACGGTGGCCGAGGGCGTGAGGATGTGCGCCGCGCGCGCCGCGCCGAGCAGGATCGGGCCGATGGTGACGCCGACGCCGGCCGCCGTCTTGAGCAGGTTGAAGGCGATGTTGGCGGCGTCCAGCGTCGGCATGATGAGCAGGTTCGCCTCGCCGCGGAGGCGCGAGCTGGGGAACACCTTGAGCCGGATCTCCTCCGAGAGCGCGGCATCGCCGTGCATCTCGCCCTCCACCTCGAGCTGCGGCGCACGCTCCTGCAGGATGGCGAGCGCGCGCTGCATCTTGCGCGACGAGGGCAGCTCGAGCGAGCCGAAGTTGGAGGCCGAGAGCAGCGCCACCCTGGGCACGATGCCGAAGCGCCGTATCTCTTCCGCCGCGAGCATCGTCATTTCGGCGATGTGCTCGGCGTCGGGGTCGGGCGTGACGTAGGTGTCGCAGAGGAATACCGTGTGGTTGGGCAGCACCAGCGCGTTCATGGCGGCGTAGTGCCGCACGCCGGGCTGCAGGCCGATCACCTGGTCGATGTAGTGCAGGTGCAGCGCGTGCGTGCCGAAGGTGCCGCACAGCATGCCGTCGGCCTCGCCCTTATACATGAGCATCGCGCCGATGAGCGTGTTGCGCCGGCGCATCTCCACCTTGGCGTACTCGGGCGAGACGCCCTTCCTTTCGACCAGCTTGTGGTAGCTGCTCCAGTAGTCCCGGTAGCGCGGGTCGAGCTCCGGGTTCACCAGGTTGAAGTCGCGCCCTGCCTTGACGCGCAGGCCGAGCCGCTCGATCCTCTGCTCGACGACTTGCGGGCGACCGATGAGCACCGGCAGCGCCAGGCCCTCGTCCACCACGATCTGCACCGCGCGCAGCACGCGCTCGTCCTCGCCCTCGGCGTACACCACGCGCTTGGGCTTCGCCTTGGCCGCGGCGAACAGCGGCTTCATGATGAGGCCCGAGTGGTACACGAACTGCGACAGGGTTTCGCGGTAGGCATCCAGGTCGGCGATCGGCCGCGTCGCCACGCCGCAATCCATCGCCGCCTGCGCCACCGCGGGCGCGACGCGCGCGATGAGGCGCGGGTCGAAGGGCCGCGGGATCAGGTACTCGGGGCCGAAGCTGATCGACTCGATGTTGTAGGCGAGCGCCACCTGCTCCGAGGTCTCGGCCTGCGCCAGCTCGGCGATGGCGCGCACCGCGGCGAGCTCCATCTCGAGGGTGATGGTGGTGGCGCCGACGTCGAGCGCGCCGCGGAAGATGAACGGGAAGCACAGGACGTTGTTCACCTGGTTGGGATAGTCCGAGCGCCCGGTGGCGATGACGCAGTCGGGCCGCGCCTCCTTTGCCAGCTCCGGGCGGATCTCGGGCTCCGGGTTGGCGAGCGCGAGGATCAGCGGGCGCCCGGCCATCTTCTTCACCATCGCGGGCTTGAGCACGCCGCCCGCCGACAGGCCGAGGAACACGTCGGCGCCGCCGATCACCTCGTCGAGCGTACGCGCCTTGGTGTCCTTCGCGTAGCGCTCCTTGTCCGGGTCCATTTCCTCCTTGCGGCCCCGGTACACCACGCCCTTGATGTCGGTCACCGTGATATTGGCGAGCGGCATGCCCATCTTCACCAGCAGGTCGAGGCAGGCGAGCGCCGCGGCGCCGGCGCCGGAGGCCACCAGCTTCGCCTGCGCGAGGTCCTTGCCGACCACCTTGAGGCCGTTCAGCACCGCGGCGCCGACGGTGATCGCCGTGCCGTGCTGGTCGTCGTGGAACACCGGGATCTTCATGCGCGCGCGCAGCTTCCTTTCGACGATGAAGCACTCCGGCGCCTTGATGTCCTCCAGGTTGATGCCGCCGAAGGTCGGCTCGAGGCTGGCGATGATCTCGACGAGCTTCTCGGGGTCGCGCTCGTCCACCTCGATGTCGAAGCAGTCGATGCCGGCGAATTTCTTGAACAGCACGCTCTTGCCTTCCATCACCGGCTTGGCGGCGAGCGGGCCGATGGCGCCCAAGCCAAGCACCGCGGTACCGTTGGTGATCACCGCGATCAGGTTGGCGCGCGAGGTGAGCTGCATCGCCTGCGCCGGGTCGCGCACGATCTCCTCGCACGCGGCGGCGACGCCGGGCGAATAGGCGAGCCCCAGGTCGCGCTGGTTGGTGAGCTGCTTGGTGGGAAGGATCGAGATCTTCCCGGGACGCGGCAGGCGGTGATACTCGAGTGCGTTCTGCTTGAGCTGCTCGTCCACCGCCGCCTCTCCTCGATCCCGGGGAAAAATTATAGCAACCTTGTTCGTATAATCCGCTGCACCAGCCGGCCATTGCCTTGAATCTTCCCCGCACGCTGGCGGCGCGCCGCGCCGCCGAAATCGAGCCTTTCCAGGTCATGGACGTGCTCGCGCGCGCGCAGGTGCTCGAAGCGGCGGGCCGGCGCGTGATCCACATGGAGATCGGCGAGCCGGACTTCACCGCGCCCGAAGCGGTGGTCGAAGCCGGTGTGCGCGCGCTGCGCGGCGGCCTCACGGCCTACACCGCGACGCTGGGGCTCGCGGCGCTGCGCGAGGCGATCGCGGCATGGACCACGCATCGGTTCGGCGGCGCGCTGGACGCCGCGCGCGTCGCGGTCACCCCGGGCGCCTCGGGCGGGTTGCTGCTCGCGCTCGCGCTGTACGTGGACCCCGGCGACGAAGTGCTGGTGCCCGATCCGGGCTATCCGGGCTACCGGCATTTCGTGCGCGCCTTCGAGGGCGTGGCGCGCGCGCTCCCGCTCACGCCGCACACCGCGTTTCAGCCCACGCTCGACATGGTGCGCGCCGCCTGGGGCCCGCGCACCAAGGCGCTGGTGGTCGGTTCGCCCTCCAACCCCACCGGTACCATGATCGCGCGGGCGGAACTGGAGCGCATCGCACGCTTCGTCGCCGAGCGCGGCGGCGTGCTGATCGCGGACGAGATCTACCAGGGATTGGTGTACGGCGCTCCTGCGGAGAGCGCGCTCGGCCTGCCGGGCGAAGTGGTCCTGGTCAACAGTTTCTCCAAGTACTTCTGCATGACCGGCTGGCGGCTGGGCTGGGTCGTGCTGCCTGCGGCGCGCGTGCGCGACTTCGAGAAGCTGGCGCAGCATTTCTACATCTGCGCGCCGAGCTCCGCCCAGCACGCCGCGCTCGCCGCGTTCGAGCCGGCGACGCTGCAGGTGCTGGAGTCGCGGCGCCTGGAATTCCAGCGGCGGCGCGATTTCCTGGTCCCCGCGCTGGAGCGCGCCGGCCTCGCGCTGCCGGCGCGTCCCTCCGGGGCCTTCTACGCCTACGCGGATTGTGCCGCGTTTGGCGGCGACGCCAGGCGCTTCGCGCTGGAGATGCTGGAAGAGGCGGGGGTGGCGGCGACGCCGGGACTGGATTTCGGCGCCAACGGCACGCCGCACTGCCTGCGCTTTGCCTACACGCGCGGCCTGCCCGAGCTCGAGGAAGCCGCGACGCGCATCGAGCGCTACTGCGCCGCCCGGCGTTAGGTCGCGACCGCCGCGCCGGGCACCAGCTGGCAGCCCGCGACGCGCCACTCGCTGCCCACCCGTTGCATGGTGTAGAGGGCGACCCACACCCTGCCGGCCCGGTCGCTCATCTGCACCGGAAAGATCACGGTGCCGTTCTCGACCACCGGCCTGAGGAAGGTGCGCGACGCGGGCCGGTAGACCACCGCGTATTGCTCCCGCACCATGCGCACGAAGGTCGCGGCGGTGCCGAATCGCTCGCGGATGCCCGGCGAGGCGAGCAGGAACGCCTGCTCCTCGTCGTCCCGCGAAAAGGCATCGAGCTGCGCCTCGATGACGCGCCGCATCTCGCTCGCGTCGGTCCCGCCGAGCGGCTGCGCCGTCGACGGCGCGGCGGCGAGCGCGAGCAGCAGCGCGCCCAGCAGGGCGCGCAGGCGGAACGCGGCGGAATGGATGCTCAGGCGGGCCTCCGGCGAAGGCCCAATGTATCAGGCCTCAGGCCTGGCGGCGTATCCGGCTGAGCACCTGCAGCAGGCGCGCCTTTTCCGCCAGCACCTTGCCAGCGTACTGGGAGGTGGGCTCGTCGAGGGCGCCCGCGTACATCTGCAGCGCCGACTCGGTCTCGCCGCAAGCGGCGCATGTACTCGCGCAGGATGCGCGCGCCCACCTGGATGTTGACCTCGGGGTCGAGCAGCGCCTGCTCGCCGCCGTGCTCGTGCAGCTTCTCGGTGTGGTACTTCGGGATGACCTGCATCAGGCCCATGGCGCCCATCGAGCTCTCCGCCACCGGGTTGTAGCGCGACTCGATCGCCATCACGGCGAGGATCAGCAGCGGGTCGATCGAGTGCTCGCGCCCGGCACGGTAGGCGGTGGCCACGAAACCCGCGGTCGCCTCCTCGGACACGCGGTAGCGCCGTGCGATGAACTCCGTTACCGCTCGCTGTTCAATTTCCAGCGCCGACCCGGCAGCGGCCACCTGGATCGGGCCCGCCGCGGAAACGGTGCCCGCGACCGCCTCGGCGGCGTGCACCACGCTTACAGACTGGCGCAGCAGCGCATCGCGCGGCGCCGGAAATCCGACCGCCAGCACGGCCGCAAGGCCAACCAAGGCCAGCAGGCCGCGCGTCACGTAGAACAGCCGGTTCAGATTCTGGATTGTTTGCATCATGGACCTCCATGCACGGCGCGCCTGCCGCCGCCCGCCGTCCCCAGCCCCCCGGTTCCGGGGAGACAACATCGGGAGAGTGCGAGTCATTGCGGGCTGCCTGGAGTCGGAGCCCGCACCTGGCGTAAATTGCTGCGGCGCAACAGTCGGCATCATAGGACATTTTCCACAATGATGTCAATGTGTTCCGTTATTACTTAACTCTTTGATACTGCACTGCAATAGCGCAATCCACAGCGCGCGAACCTGGCCTGCGCTGAACGGATCAGCCCGGTAAAATGGGGCTTCAGGTTGACCCTGGCCAATCCTCCCGGCCGGGATCAAGGGAAGCGCGCGGACCGACCTCAGCCTTTGAGTGACGCCCCAACGACGGAGGCGGTCCGCAGTGCTTCGAGGGCCTGGCGGGGGGCTTTCGCCCCCCGCCACATTCCCGCTCAAACCCCGGTTACGGCCGGGATCCGGTTGGAAACGGCCACGCGGCCGCCGGATTGAGCGCGGTACTTGCGCCCGGCATCGCGGCGGTAGAGGGCGGTGCAACTCGATCCGCCGTCATCGCTCCCGCAGAGCTGGCCTCAGGTTTAACGGGCCTTGCCTTTTTCTTGGCGGCTTTTTGCTTGCGGCCCGCTGCCTTCTTCTTGGACGATTTCTTAACTGCTTTCTTCTTCTTTGATGATTTCTTCTTCTTCTTTTTCTTTCCGCCTTTTTTCGCTTTTTTCTTCGCCATGACTAGCTCCTTACAGGTAGTTGGACAAAAGAAGCCCGGTCATCTCTGGCCGGACTATTCAACCGCGCCCGGGAATCTCTTCCCGGCCACGGGTTGAATTCTTTGCAACAGCCCATCAGCGCGCGCCTCTCGCTGCCAGGTCCTGGTACAGGATGTCCGGATCGAGCCGGATGCCCCCTTCCCAGGTCACGGTCGCGGTTTCGGGATCGACGCTCACCTTTTCGAACTCTCTCACATCGCGCCAAAGCTTGAAAGCGCCGATCTCGAGCAGGTTGCCGAGAAACACGCTGCCTTCCAGCCCGTCGTCGAATCGCAGCCACAACTTGTAGTCTTCTTCCACCTTGCAGGCGGTCACTCGGTGCATGGGGCTCCTCTCATTCCCAGCTCAGCGCGCCGCCGGTCTGGTACTCGATGACGCGGGTCTCGAAGAAGTTGCGCTCCTTCTTCAGGTCGATCATCTCGCTCATCCAGGGAAACGGGTTGCTGGCCCCCGGGTACAGGGTGTCCAGGCCGATCTGCTGGCAGCGGCGGTTGGCGATGAAGCGCAGGTACTCCTTGAACATGGGCGCGTTCAGGCCCAGCACGCCGCGCGGCATGGTGTCTTCGGCGTAGCGGTACTCGAGCTCGACGCCCTTGCGGAACAGCTCGTGCAGCTCCTCGCGGAACTCCGGCGTCCACAGGTGCGGGTTCTCCAGCTTGATCTGGTTCACCAGGTCGATGCCGAAGTTGCAGTGCATGGACTCGTCGCGCAGGATGTACATGTACTGCTCGGCCGCGCCGGTCATCTTGTTCTGGCGGCCGAGCGACAGGATCTGCGCGAAGCCGACGTAGAAGAACAGCCCCTCCATCAGGCAGGAGAACACGATCAGGCTCTTCAGCAGCGCCTGGTCGCTCTCCGGCGTGCCGGTCTTGAACGCCGGGTCGGTGAGCGTGTCGATGAACGGCACCAGGAACTCGTCCTTGTCGCGGATCGAGGCGATCTCGTTGTAGGCGTTGAACACCTCGCCTTCGTCGAGGTTCAGGCTCTCGACGATGTACTGGTAGGCGTGGGTGTGGATCGCCTCCTCGAAAGCCTGGCGCAGCAGGTACTGGCGGCACTCCGGCGCCGTGATGTGGCGGTAGGTGCCCAGCACGATGTTGTTCGCCGCCAGAGAGTCGGCGGTGACGAAAAAGCCCAGGTTGCGCGTGACGATGCGCCGCTCGTCGGCGGTGAGGCCGTTCGGGTCCTTCCACAGCGCGATGTCGCGGCTCATGTTGATTTCCTGCGGCATCCAGTGGTTGGCGCAGGCGGCGAGGTACTTTTCCCAGGCCCACTTGTACTTGAACGGCACCAGCTGATTGACGTCGGCGCGGGAATTGATCACGCGCTTGTCGTCCACCGTAATGCGCCGGAAGGCGTTGCCCGCGGCGAAGCGCTCCTGCGTCGCGCCGGCCGCCGGCACGAAGGCGCTCTTCGGCTGCAGCGAGAGGCTCGGCAGCGGGTTCAGCTTGCCCTCTTCCTCGAGGCTCAGCATTACTGGCAGGCCTCGCACTCGGGGTTGTCGATGGCGCAGAACTTCGGCTCCTCGGCGCCCGCGGCCAGCGCAACGCCGCCGTCCGAGGGCACCGCGTTGAGCTGCCCGGCCTTGGAGGTGGACTTCTCGGCGTGCGTGGCGCCGAGCGAGCGCAGGTAATAGGTGGTCTTCAGCCCGCGGATCCAGGCCAGCTTGTAGGTTTCATCCAGCTTCTTGCCCGAGGCACCCGCCATGTAGATATTGAGCGACTGCGCCTGGTCGATCCACTTTTGGCGCCGTGCGCCCGCCTCCACCAGCCATCTGGGCTCGACCTCGAACGCCGTGGCGTACAGCCTGCGCAGTTCCGCCGGCGCGCGGTCCACGCGCGCCAGGTTGCCGTCGAAGTACTTGAGGTCCGCGATCATCACCTCGTCCCACAGACCGGCGCCCTTCAGGTCCGACACCAGGTACTCGTTGGTCACCGTGAACTCGCCAGACAGGTTCGATTTCACGTACAGGTTCTGGTAGGTCGGCTCGATCGAGGCCGACACGCCGACGATGTTGGCGATGGTGGCGGTCGGCGCGATGGCGATGCAGTTGGAGTTGCGCATGCCGTGCTGCCGGATGCGCGCGCGCAACGGCTCCCAGTCGAGGTGCGACGAGCGGTCCACCTCGACGTAGCCGCCGCGCTCGGCGGCGAGCAGATCGAGCGAATCCTGCGGCAGGATGCCGCGGTCCCACAGCGACCCCTCGAACGAGGAGTAGCGGCCGCGCTCCTCGGCGAGCTCGGTGGACGCCCAGTACGCGGCGTAGGCCACCATTTCCATCGAGCGGTCGGCGAACTGCATGGCCTCCCCCGAGGCGTAGGGCACGCGCAGCAGGTGCAGGCAGTCCTGGAAGCCCATGATGCCCAGGCCCACCGGGCGGTGGCGCAGGTTGGAGTTGCGCGCCTTGTCCACCGCGTAATAGTTGATGTCGATGACGTTGTCGAGCATGCGCATCGCGGTGCGCACGGTGCGCTTGAGCTTGTCGAAGTCCAGCCCCTGCGGCGTCATGTGCGCCACCAGGTTCACCGAGCCGAGGTTGCACACCGCGATCTCGTCCGCGGAGGTGTTCAGCGTGATCTCGGTGCACAGATTGGAGCTGTGCACCACGCCGACGTGCTGCTGCGGGCTCCTCAGGTTGCAGGGGTCCTTGAACGTGATCCAGGGATGCCCGGTCTCGAAGAGCATCGACAGCATCTTGCGCCACAGCTGCACCGCGGGGATCTTCTTGTGCAGCTTGAGTTCGCCGCGCGCCGCCTTGTCCTCGTAGCGCCGGTAGGCCTCCTCGAAGGCCTTGCCGGTGCGCTCGTGCAGTTCCGGCGCATCCGAGGGGCTGAACAGCGTCCAGTCGGCGTTCTCCATCACGCGCTTCATGAACAGGTCCGGGATCCAGTTCGCCGTGTTCATGTCGTGCGTGCGGCGCCGGTCGTCGCCGGTGTTCTTGCGCAGCTCGAGGAATTCCTCGATGTCGAGGTGCCAGGTCTCGAGATACGAGCACACCGCGCCCTTCCTCTTGCCGCCCTGGTTCACCGCCACCGCGGTGTCGTTGACCACCTTCAGGAACGGCACCACGCCCTGCGACTTGCCGTTGGTGCCCTTGATGTGCGAGCCCAGGGCGCGCACCGGGGTCCAGTCGTTGCCCAGGCCGCCGGCGTATTTGGCGAGCAGCGCGTTTTCCTTGATCGCATCGTAGATGCCGGTCAGGTCGTCGGCCACTGTCGTGAGGTAGCAGGAGGAGAGCTGCGAGCGCTGCGTGCCGGCATTGAACAGGGTCGGCGTCGAGCTCATGAAATCGAAGGTCGACAATACGTCGTAGAACTCGATGGCGCGCGCCTCGCGGTCCTTCTCGTTCAGCGCCAGCCCCATCGCCACGCGCATGAAGAAGGCTTGCGGCAGCTCGATCCGGGTGCCGCGCACGTGCAGGAAGTAGCGGTCGTACAGGGTCTGCAGGCCCAGGTAGCCGAACTTGAGGTCGCGCTCCGCCTTGAGCGCGCGGCCGATGCGCGCCAGGTCGAACTTCGCCAGCTCCGGGTCGAGCAGCTCGGCCTCGATGCCGCGGCGGATGAAGTCGGGGAAATAGGCCGCGTAGCGCGCCGCCATCGCCGCCTGGCTGACTTCCTCGCCCAGCACTTCCAGCCGGATGGTGTTGAGCAGCAGCCGCGCAGTGACGTAGCCGTAGGCCGGGTCCTTCTCGATCTGCGCGCGCGCCGCGAGGATCGCCGACTTGCGCACTTCCTCCATCGGCACGCCGTCATACAGGTCGCGCAGGGTTGCCTCCAGGATCGCCCCCGGCTGCGCCGCGCCCTCCAGGCCGACGCAGGCGGACTCCAGCAGGCGCTTGAGGCCATCCAGGTCGAGCGGGCGGCGCGCGCCGTTGTCCACCACGTGCAGCACGCTGTCCGCCGGTTGCTTGTCGCGCGCCGACTTCTCCAGCGCACGCGCCTTGGCGCGCTCCTCGCGGTACAGCACGTAGGCGCGCGCCACGTCGTGCTCGCCCGAGCGCATCAGCGCCAATTCCACCTGGTCCTGGACGTCCTCGATGTGCACGGTGCCGCCTTGCGGCTGGCGGCGCTGCAGCGCCGCCACCACCTGATCGGTGAGGCGTCCGACCACCTCGCGAATGCGCGCCGAGGCGGCGCCCTGGCTGCCGTTCACCGCGAGGAACGCCTTGGTCATCGCCACCGAGATCTTCGCCGGCTCGAAACCGACCACCGCGCCGTTGCGGCGGATGACCTTGAAATCCGGATACGCGGCGCGCAGAGCGCTATCGGTGTCCGCAACCCCGGCGCCCTTCACGGCGCCGGTGGCTGCACTCTCTTGCGCGATCTGCATCGTCCCGTCTCCCATGCCCGTGCCGATCTTCGGCCTTCGTCCGCCCGGCCGTCCCGCCGCGCATATTGCGGTTCTGTGACGACCTGCACTAAAACTACAATATGTAGTGCTGAACTACTGATTGCTCACTACTTCTAGTGGCCGCAATGTACCACGGCGATTTTATTTTGCAAGCGACTTCGCACCGCGCGCAACGGCGCCGCGCATTTGCGCAGTGCAGCGTAACTACTATGGATGGTGAGCGCGTGCCCTCAGGGCACAAGATCTAGGGGCGCGCCAGGCGCGCCAGGAAAAGCGCCCAGTCGAAGTGCGCGCCGGGATCGCGCTTGCGGCCCGGCGCCACCTCGCTGTGCGCCGCGCAGGCGCGCAGCGGCAGGCGCGCCGCGAGCGCGCGCACCAGCGCCTGCAGGCACCGGTACTGTGCGTCGGCGAACACGCCGCGCTCGGTGCCTTCGAGCTCGATGCCCACGGAAAAGTCGTTGCAGCGCGCGGCGCCGCGCCAGCGCGAGGCGCCGGCGTGCCAAGCGCGGCAGTGCACCGGGACGAACTGCAGCAGGGCGCCGTCGCGCCGCACGAAGAAATGCGCCGACACGCGAATGCGCGAAATGTCACGGAAATAGGGATGCGCCGCGGGATCGAGCCGGTTGGTGAACAGGCGTTCCACGGCATCGCCGCCGAAGCGCCCCGGCGGCAGGCTGATCGAATGGAGCACCAGCAGGGTGATCTCGGCGCCGGCCGGGCGCGCGTCGCAATTGGGGGAGGCGACGTAGCGCGCGCGCGACACCTGCCCGTCAGGGCCGAGTCTCATCGTGGATGCCGAGCCGCTGCATGCGGTAGCGCAGCGTGCGGAAAGTGATGCCGAGCAGCTTGGCGGCCGCAGTGCGGTTGAAGTTCGTGCGGGCGAGCGCCTCGAGGATCGCCTCGCGCTCGATGCGGTCGAGGTACTCCGGCAACGGCACGCCGAGCGCGCCCTCGGCGGGCCGCGCCCCCAGCTCTTCGGCGGGCGCCGGCTTCAGCCGCAGGTCCTCGGGCCCGATATCGCCGCCGGCCGACAGCGCGGTCGCGCGCTCCAGGATGTTCTCCAGCTCGCGGATGTTGCCCGGGAAATCGTACAGCGTCAGCTCCTCGAGCGCCGCGCCGGACAGCCGCGCCGGCGCGCCGCCCGCCTGCCTGGCGATGCGCTCGAGGATGCTCGCGGCGATCTGCGGGATGTCCTCGCGGCACTCGCGCAGCGGCGGCATCTTCAGCTCGATCACGTTCAGGCGGTAATACAGGTCCTGCCGGAAGCGCCCCGCCTCGACCAGGCGCGCCAGGTCCTGGTGCGTGGCGCTGATCACGCGCACGTCGACCGGCTCTTCCTGCGTGGCGCCGACCTTGCGCACGCGCTTTTCCTGGATCGCGCGCAGCAGCTTCACCTGCATCGGCAGCGGCAGGTCCGCCACCTCGTCGAGGAACAGCGTGCCGCCGCTGGCCGCCTGGAAGAATCCATCGCGGTCCTGCTCCGCCCCGGTGAAGGCGCCTTTCTTGTAGCCGAAGAATTCGCTCTCCATCAGCGTTTCCGGGATGGCGCCGCAGTTCACCGGCACGAACGCGCGCTCGCGCCGCGCGCCCTCGCCGTGGATCAGGCGCGCCGCCAGTTCCTTGCCGCTGCCCGACTCGCCGCTGATGTGCACCGGCGCCTGCGTGCGCGCGAGCTTGGCGATCAGCTCGCGCACCTGCGCCAGCGGCGCGCTGCTGCCGAGCAGCGGCAGGTCGCGCGCCGGGACGCCGCCCTGGTCGGGCAGCGACAGCGCCGACTTGACCAGCGCGCGCAGCTGCTCCAGGCCCACCGGCTTGGAAACGTAGTCGAAGGCGCCAGCCTTGAGCGCCGCCACGGCGTTTTCGGCGCTGCCGTGGGCGGTGATCACCGCCACCGGGAGATCGTTGTCGAGGCCGCCGATGTGCCGCACCAGTTCGAGCCCCTCGCCGTCGGCCAGGCGCATGTCCGTGAGGCACAGCTCGAAACGGCCCCGCTTCAGCGCCTCGCGCGCCTCGGCGATCGAGCCCACCGCCACCACGCCGAGGCCCATCTTGGCGAGCGTCAGCTCGAGCAGTTCGCGGATATCGGGCTCGTCGTCGACCACCAGCACCTGGCGATCGCGCTGCGCCGGCGAACGGTCGGCGCGCCTCACGCGCTCACCCCGCCGCGGCAGACCACCCGGAAATGCGCGCCGGGCAGATCGGCGACGTATTCGAGCTGGGCGCGGTTTGCGGCGCTCAGCTCGCGCGCGAGGTACAGGCCCAGTCCGGTCCCCTTGCTGTCAGTGGTGAAGAACGGCTCGAACAACTGCCCGCGCACGGATTCCGGCACGCCGGGACC
The DNA here is from genome assembly GCA_963782655.1 of uncultured beta proteobacterium. Classification (GTDB taxonomy): domain Bacteria; phylum Pseudomonadota; class Gammaproteobacteria; order Burkholderiales; family SG8-39; genus JAABQT01. The sequence continues at coordinate 202,747 of CAWALA010000007.1, forward strand.
ATTGTCGATGACGTTCAATTCTACTTGATCGCCGAACGCTCGCACCGCGAGGCGCACGCTGCCTGCTTCGGCGCGCGCGTGGCGCATGGCGTTGCGCAGCAGGTTCCACAGCACCTGCCGCAGGTGCTCGCGGTCAAACTCTACCCAGGCGTCGCGCACGGGCTCGAGCACGATGCGCCCGGCGGCAACTTCTTCGTTGGCACTGAACTCCTCGACGAAGGCGCGCAGCCAGGCATTGAGCGCGATGCGCTCGGCGGCGACACGGTCGCGGCGATTGAGCTGCAGCACGTCGGCGACCAGGCGCTCGAGGCGCAGCGTGTTGTCGTGGATGATGCGCGTCAGCCGGCCGCGGTCCTGGTCACGACGTTCCTCGACGAGCAGTTCCGAAGCGTGGCTGATGGCCGACAGCGGGTTGCGAATCTCGTGCGCGATGTTGGCGGTAAGCCGGCCCAGCGCCGCGAGCTTCAGTTGCTGCGCCTGCTCGCGCGAGCGCGTCATGTCCTCGACGAACACGACGGTGGTGCGGTCCTCGGTGCCGGTATCGAGCAGGCGCGCGCGCACCTCCTTGCCGCGCGCCTCCAGGTCGACCGACACCGGCGGCCGCCCGCCGGCGTCGCGCCACGCGCGCCAGCGCGGCTCCAGCCCGGGCAGCACCGCGGCAAGCGCCTGGCCGCGCAGCGCATCCATGCCGAGCAGGCGCATGGCCTGCGGGTTGTGCTCCACCACGCGGCCCTGACGGTCCAGGGTCAGCACGCCGTCCTGCATGTCGGCAATCACCAGCTGGTTGACGCGCATCTGGTTGGCGAGCGCGCGCCCGCGCTCGCGCGCCAGGCGCTCGTTGGCGGCGAGGCGCTGCGCCAGCCAGCCGGTGGCGCCCGCGGTGGCGAAGTAGCCCATCGACAGCAGCCCGGCCGGCACCATGGTCGCCGAGGGCAGGTCGAGCGCCAGCACCCAGTAGATCTCCTCCAGCAGCACGGCAATCACCGCTAGCGCGGCATACAGGAAATTCAGCCGCAGCGGCGCGACCAGTCCAGCGCCGGTGAGCGAGATCAGCAGCATCACCCCGAGACCGCTGCGCATGCCGCCGCTCGCGTACATCAGCAGCGGGATGGTGACCACGTCGAGCAGCGCGTGCACCGAGAGCTGCAGGTTGAAGCGCTCGCGCACCGAGCGCACGACGAACTGCAGCGCGATGCCGAGCACCAGGTAGCCGATGCACACGGCGCGGAACAGGCGCAGGTCGTGCGCGCCGAAATTCACCGGCTCATACTGGAAGTAGGTGGCGCCGAGGAACACCAGCGCGATCACGATGCGGTACAGGTTGAAGTACTGCAGCGAGATCCAGAAGGAGTCCGGCGGGCGATCCTCGCGCGCGAACAGCGGGCTGTAGGCCAGATTCGCCATCAGGTCCGCCGCGGCCCGAGCCGCGCATGCTCTTCGCTGCAGTAGTGCCGGCCGTCCGCGGCGCGCGCCTCGGTGCGCGGCAGCAGTACCCCGCAGTGCGCGCAGCCAACCAGCTCGGCGGGCGGCGGCGGCGGCCCGCGGCGCGCGCGCAGCGCGCGCCGCAACAGCCACACCAGCACCAGCACCGCGAGGGCGAGCAGAATCAGGCGTCCCATGGCGCTATTCTAGGAAATTGGGGAGCAACGGGATTGGTCGGGGTGACTGGATTTGAACCAGCGACACCTGCGTCCCGAACGCAGTACTCTACCAGGCTGAGCTACACCCCGACTTGCAGGAAAACTAGCTGCGGCGCGTGACCGAAAAGTCGGCCAATTCTAGCAAAGAATCCCGGTAGGCAGACGGCGCCAGGTCGCTGATGGCGCGCGTCGCCGCCTCGGCCTCGCGGCGGGCTGCCGCGCGCGCGTAGTCAAGCGCGCCGCTCGAGCGGATCGCCGCCAGGACCGGCGCGAAGCCCTCGCGCCCCCCGTCGACGATGGCGCGGCGCACCAGTTCCCGGTCGCGCGGCCCCGCCGCCTGCATGGCGCGGATCAGCGGCAGCGTCGGCTTGCCCTCGGCGAGATCGTCGCCCAGGCTCTTGCCGGTCACTTCCGCCTCGCCGGAGTAGTCGAGCACGTCGTCGATCACCTGGAAGGCGGTGCCCAGGTGCATGCCGTAGGCGGCCAGCCCTTCCTCCAGCGCCGGCGCGGCCTTGCCCAGCACGCCGCCCAGGCGTGCCGCCGCCTCGAACAGCTTGGCGGTCTTCCGGCGCACCACGTCAAGGTAGCGCGCTTCGTCCACGTCCGGATCGTGGCAGTTCATCAGCTGCAGCACTTCGCCCTCGGCGATGGTGTTGGTGGCATCCGCCAGCACCTGCATCACCCGCATGTCTTGCAGACCGACCATCATCTGGAAGGCACGCGAATAGAGGAAATCCCCCACCAGCACGGACGCGGCGTTGCCGAAGGCGGCGTTGGCGGTGCGCCGCCCGCGCCGCAGCTGGGATTCGTCCACCACATCGTCGTGCAGCAGGGTGGCGGTATGGATGAATTCGACGACCGCGGCGAGCTCCAGGCGAGCGGCGCCGCGGAAGCCGGCCGCGCCGGCGGCGAGCAGCAGCAGCGCCGGGCGCAGACGCTTGCCGCCTCCGGCGACGATGTATTCGGCGACCTCGCGCACGAGCGGAACGTCGGAAGCCAGGCGCGTGCGGATCAGTCCGTCCACTTGGTGCATGTCCTCGGCAATGGGAGCAAGGATGGCGCTGGCGGTGGTGAGGGACATGGCGGGGCGCGGCGGGGGCGCGAAGCGTAGCATACAAGTCTTTGACGGGCGCAGCCGGAATCTCCTATAATTCCAAGTCTTTACAGTTCACATCGGCAGCGGGTTTCCCATGTACGCAATCATCAAGACCGGCGGCAAGCAATACCGGGTCAAGTCTGGCGAGCAGGTGCGCGTCGAGTCACTTTCCGCGGACGTCGGCGCGGCGGTGTCCTTCGACGAGGTCCTGGCGGTCGGTGAAGGCGACGCGGTGCGCGTCGGCGCGCCGCTCGTGTCCGGCGCCAAGGTCAAGGCCACCGTGCTCGCGCACGGGCGCGGCGACAAGGTGCGCATTTTCAAGTTGCGCCGGCGCAAGCATTTCCAGAAGACGCAGGGTCATCGTCAGAACTACACCGAGGTCCGCATCGACGACATCGTCGGCGGGGCCTGAGCAGGGAGCGAGGCACACATGGCACACAAGAAAGCAGGCGGCAGTTCGCGCAACGGGCGCGATTCGCAGGCCAAGCGGCTCGGCGTGAAGACCTACGGCGGCGAGCAGGTCAACGCCGGCCAGATCCTGGTGCGCCAGCGCGGGACGCAGGTGCATCCGGGCAGCAACGTCGGCATGGGCCGCGACCACACCCTGTTCGCCCGGGTGACCGGCAAGGTGCAGTTCGCCGTGAAGGGCGCGAACAGCCGGAAGACCGTGAGCGTGGTCCCGGCGTAGCCGAGCCCGCTCCCGCGAAAGCCCTATCGCTCGCGGTAGGGCTTTTTCATTTCCAGGCCATGAAATTCATCGACGAGGCGAAGATCGAAGTGCACGCCGGCAAGGGCGGCGACGGCAGCGCCGCCTTCCGGCGCGAGCGGTCCGTGCCGCGCGGCGGACCGAGCGGCGGCGACGGCGGGCGCGGCGGCAGCGTGTGGGCGGTGGCCGACCGCAACCTCAACACGCTGATCGACTACCGCTTTGCGCGCATCCATCGCGCAGAGAATGGCGATGGCGGGCACGGCTCGGAAAAGTATGGCCGCGGCGGCCGCGACATCGAGCTGCGCGTGCCCGTGGGCACTATCGTGCGCGACGCCGCCACCGGCGAGACGCTCGCCGACCTGGCGCGCGATGGCGAGCGCGCCCTGCTCGCGCGGGGCGGCCGGGGCGGACTCGGCAACGTGCATTTCAAGTCCAGCGTGAACCGCGCGCCGCGCCAGTTCACGCGCGGCGAGCCGGGCGAGAGTCACGAGCTCGCCCTCGAGTTGCGCGTGCTCGCCGACGTGGGGCTGCTCGGGCTGCCCAACGCAGGCAAGTCCACGCTGGTGCGCGCGATATCGAGCGCGCGGCCGAAGGTGGCAGACTACCCCTTCACCACCCTAAATCCGTCGCTTGGCGTAGTGCGTGTCGCCGAGGACGCGAGCTTCGTCGTCGCCGACATCCCGGGCCTGATCGAGGGCGCCGCCGAGGGCGCAGGTCTCGGCCACCAGTTCCTGCGCCACCTCGCGCGCACGCGACTGCTGCTGCACCTCGTGGACATTGCGCCGCTCGACGAAGGCGCCGACCCGGTACGGGACATCCGTGCCATCGCCGCAGAGCTGAAGAAGTACGACGAGTCGCTGTACCGCAAGCCGCGCTGGCTGGTGTTCAACAAGGCGGACCTCGCGCCGGACGCCGACGCGCGCATCGCGCGCCTGCTGCGCGCGCTGCGCTGGAAGGGCGCCTGGTTCAAGGTGAGCGCCATCAGCGGCGCGGGCTGCCGCGAGTTGTGCAGTGCCGCCTATCGTTTCCTCTCGCAACCCGCCAAGCCGGCGCGCGCGCGCCGCGCGGCATGACGCCATGGCCTCGCCGCTCGCCACCGCCGGCACGCTGATCGTCAAGGTCGGCAGCTCGCTCGTCACCAACGAGGGCCGCGGCTTGGACGCCGCCGCCATCGCGCGCTGGGCCGCCCAGATCGCGCAGCTGCGCGCACTCGGCAAGCGCTGCGTGCTGGTGTCCTCGGGCGCGATCGCCGAAGGCCTGCAGCGCCTGGGCTGGACCCGCCGTCCGCGCGCCTTGCACGAACTGCAGGCGGCGGCGGCCGTGGGCCAGATGGGGCTCGTACAGTGCTACGAGACCTGCTTTCGCGAGCACGGCATCGCCACCGCGCAAGTGCTGCTGACGCACGCCGACATGGCCGACCGCCAGCGCTATCTCAACGCCCGCTCGACGCTGCTCACGCTGCTCGCGCTCGGCGTGATTCCGGTGATCAACGAGAACGACACCGTGGTTACCGACGAGATCAAGGTCGGCGACAACGACACGCTCGCCGCGCTGGTGACCAACCTGGTCGAGGCGGACGCGCTGATCATTCTCACCGACCAGGCCGGCCTTTACGACGCCGACCCGCGCCGCTCGCCCGGCGCGCGCCTGATCGAGGAAGCGATCGCGGGCGAGGAGCGCCTGGAGGCGATGGCGGGCGGCGTCGGCTCGAGCCTGGCGCGCGGCGGCATGGTCACCAAGGTGCTGGCCGCCAAGCGCGCGGCGCGCAGCGGCGCGCATACTGTCATCGCCGACGGGCGCGAGCCCGACGTGCTGCTGCGCCTGGCGCGCGGCGAGCGCATCGGCACGCTGCTGCGGGCGCAGACCACGCCGCTCGCGGCGCGCAAGCAGTGGCTGGCTGATCACGTGACGGTCGCCGGCCGCCTCACGCTCGATGCCGGCGCGGCGCGCGCGCTGCAGCGCGACGGCAAGAGCTTGCTGCCGGTCGGGGTCACCGCGGTGAGCGGAGAGTTCGAGCGCGGCGCGGTGGTCGCCTGCCTGGAGCCCGGCGGGCGCGAAATCGCGCGCGGGCTGGCGAATTATTCGGCCGCGGAAGCGCTGCTCATCATGCGCAAGGCCTCGAGCGAGATCGAGGCGGTGCTGGGCTACGTCGACGAGCCCGAGCTCATCCACCGCGACAACCTGGTGCTGCTCTAGCGCTCTGCTAGTAGCCGCGCGCGGGGATGGCGATGCGCCCGGGGTGACCGCCACGCTTGAGTGCGTCGACGCCCTCGGCCGCGCTGCGGATCGCCAACTTGCGCGGACAGAAGTAGTCCTGCCACAGCGTGTCGTGCCAGCGCTGCACGCTGCGCGCCTCGATGCGGCGCCACGCGCCGGGATGCACCGACCAACTGCGGTCCGCCCGGCCGGTCGCGTAGGTCTTCACTTCACCGGTCGCACAGCGGATGCCTTCGTAGGTGATGGTCTCGGCGCCAAGCGGGCTGCGCACAACCAGCGTGTAGCGGACCGCGCCGTCGGCGCCCGGCGCGATCGACGCCGCGTCAACATAGAACCGGAAGTCCGACGCGGAACTGACGAAGAACGGCAGCAGCGCGCCGCTCCCGGGCGCAGGCGGCGTCGGTACGTCCGCTTCGCGCCACTCGCGCTTTTCCTGCTCGCGCTCCCAGTCGCTCTTGTCGGTGTTGCCGGGTTGCATGCCCTGATGCTGCTGCTGCGCCGCCCCAGCAGCGGGCAGCAGCGCCAGCAGCAGAATGGCGAGGCGCCTCAGGCGAGGTCTGCCGCGAGCGCGTCGCGCACCGCGGGCAGCGTGAGGACCTGCGCCTGGTACTGCGGATGGTCCACGCCGATGCGCAGCTGGGCGCCGTCGTGCAGCGCCCGGCACATGCCAGCGTCGAGTTCGAAGCGCAGAAAGTGCACCGCCGAAGTCTTCTCCTCGTTCTCGCGTTCCAGGTCCTCGTCGGCGATGGCGTAGACGCGCGCGGCGTCGCCTGCTTGCACCCAGACGCGGTCCTCGATGCCCCTGAGGCGCGCCAGGGCCCGCTGCCGTTCCGCGACATCGGAATACTCGATCATCATGGTGGCCTTCAGGTTGCTGCCGTCGGGCACCAGGGGATTGTAGGCGTCCAGCTCGCCCTCGATGCCCGTCTCCTCGAAGATGCGCTCGATGCGCAGCATCTCCTGGATCTGGTAACGGATCGTCAGCTCGTCCTCGAAGAGCAAGGTGACGTGGTCCCCGAGGTGGACGGTGCGGTGCTTCTTGTGCTCGATGACCCGCGCGCGGAACGCGTTGCGCTCGCGCGCGTAGGCCTCGAGCGACAGCAGGCTGCCGCGCTCGATTCTCGGCATCATCAGTCGGCCAGGGCGTCGAGGGCCTTCTGGAAGCGGTTGGCGTGGCTGCGCTCGGCCTTCGCCAGCGTCTCGAACCAGTCCGCGATCTCCGTGAAGCCCTCGCCGCGCGCGTCCTTGGCCATCCCCGGGTACATGTCGGTGTACTCGTGCGTCTCGCCGGCGACCGCCGACTTGAGGTTGTCGCGGGTGCGGCCGATCGGCAGGTTGGTCGCGGGATCGCCCACCTGCTCCAGGTACTCGAGGTGCCCGTGCGCGTGCCCGGTCTCGCCTTCCGCGGTGGAGCGGAACAGCGCCGAGACGTCGTTCTGGCCTTCCACGTCGGCTTTCGCTGCGAAGTAGAGGTATCTGCGGTTGGCCTGCGATTCGCCGGCGAACGCGTCCTTCAGGTGCTGGTGGGTCTTGGTGCCTTTGAGTGCTTTCATCGTCGTCTCCTTGTGCAGAGGATGCCGTGCTTGGCGCGCTGACGTTACGCCGCGCGCCACGATATATCAAATCAAATTTCGCAATTCCGTCGATTGACCGGCGCTATCCAGTGCCGCGCGCGTCAGTGTCCCAGCGCCGCCTCGATCTCGGCGAAGGTACGCGCGACTTCGCCCGCCTGCGGCAGCAGCAGGCCGAGTTGGCGCGCGAGCTGCGAGACGGAAAAGATGCCGCGCACCATCGCGCGGCGCAGCGGCCGCTCGTGCGGCGCACTCGCCGCGACCACCTCGTGATCCACCACCAGCGCGTGCTGCCGGCCGGCACGGCGCAGCGTCTCGAGCACGTGCCCGACGCGCGCGCCTTGCACGTCGGCAAGCTCGATCACCTTTACCTGTTCGGCCGGCGTCATCAGGTCGGCGACCGTAAGCTCGCCGCGCCGGATGCCGCGCTCGGTCGCCACGCGCAGCGCCTTCTCGCCCAGCACGTCGGTCGCCGTGAGCACCCCGAGCACCGTGTCGCGCACGTCGATCACCAGCAGCAGGCGCACGCCGCGCGAGATCATGAAGTGGTTGGCGCCCTCCAGCGGCGCCTGCGGCCGGATGGTGGCCGGGCTGACGCGCGCCAGGTCGGTCATCACCTCCAGCGCGGGCGACTCGAGCGTCACGCGCGCCGACTGCAGTTGCTGCGGCCGATGAAAGCCGGCGCCCGTGCCCAGCTCGCGGATCGCCAGATCCTGATACTGCCTGTCCATGACACCTCCTTGCCGGCGCGCCCGCTCAGCGCGTGGTTATGGCCGCGCGCCGCGCGCGCCGGTCGGCGCCCAGGTAGCGGTGCAGCTCGGCGAGCGCCTGCTGGTAGACCTCGCGCTTGAACTCGATCACCGCCTCGAGCGGCACCCAGTAGTCGTGCCAGCGCCAGGCGTCGAACTCCGGCTTGTCGCTGGTGCGCAGGCGAACGTCGCAGTCGCGGCCCACCATGCGCAGCAGGTACCAGATCTGCTTCTGCCCGCGGTAGGTGCCGCGCCAGTCGCGCCGCACCCACTTGTCGGGCACCTCGTAGCGCAGCCAGTGGCGGGTGCGCCCGAGGATACGCACGTGCGCGGGCTTGAGGCCGGTCTCCTCCTCAAGCTCGCGGTACATCGCCTGCTCCGGCGCCTCGCCGTGCTTGATGCCACCCTGGGGAAACTGCCACGCGTGCTGGTTGACGCGCTTGCCCCAGAACACCTCGTTGCGGCTGTTGGCGAGGATGATGCCGACGTTCGGACGATAGCCGTCGTGGTCGAGCATGGCCACACCACCTAAGTTAGAATTCCTCCGCATTTTTTCACAGGCGCACGGCAAACACAACGCGGCGCCCCACCGATGCGCACATCGCGATTCCACCTCGGAACGATCAAGGAGGCTCCCGCCGACGCGGAGCTGGCGAGCCACCGGCTGATGCTGCGCGCGGGCTACATCCGGCGCCTCGCCGCCGGCATCTACACGTGGCTGCCGCTCGGCGTGCGCGTGCTGCGCAAGGTGGAGGCCATCGTGCGCGAGGAGATGGACCGCGCCGGCGCCATCGAGCTGGTGATGCCGGCGGTGCAGCCCGCCGAGCTGTGGCAGGAATCGGGACGCTGGCAGGCCTACGGGCCCGAGCTGCTGCGCTTCAAGGACCGGCACGAGCGCGACTTCGTCATCCAGCCCACCTCCGAGGAAGTGATCACCGATCTGGCGCGCGCCGAGCTGAAGAGCTACCGGCAGCTGCCGGTGCACTTCTACCAGATCCAGACCAAGTTCCGCGACGAGCGCCGGCCGCGTTTCGGCGTGATGCGCGCTCGCGAGTTCATCATGAAGGACGGCTACTCGTTCCACGCCGACTACGCGGACCTCGAGCGCGAGTACCGCAGCATGTACGACACCTACACCCGCATCTTCACCCGCCTGGGGCTGAAGTTCCGCGCGGTGGCGGCGGACACCGGGGCCATCGGCGGGACCGGCTCGCACGAGTTCCAGGTGCTCGCCGACTCGGGCGAGGACGCGATCGCCTACTGCCCCGATTCGGACTACGCCGCCAACGTCGAGCTGGCGGAGGCGCTGGCGCCGCGCGCGCCGCGGCCCGCGCCCGCCGAGGCGATGCACACGGTGCCGACGCCTGGCAAGACGCGCTGCGAGGAGGTCGCCGCGCTGCTCGGGCTGGCTCTCGAGCGCACGGTGAAGGCGATCGCCGTGATGCACGACGAGGCGTGTCTCCTGCTCCTCGTGCGCGGCGACCACGAGCTCAACGAGGTCAAGGCGCAAAAGATCATCGGCCTGTTCCGCTTCGCCACGGAGGCGGAGATCCGGCATGCCCTGGGCGGACCGGCCGGCTACATAGGACCGGTGGGCGTCCAAGGCGTGCGGGTGGTCGCCGACCGGACGGTGGCGGCGATGGGCGACTTCGTGTGCGGCGCCAACCAGGCGGGATTGCACCTGGCAGGCGTCAACTGGGGCCGCGACCTGCCGGAACCTTCGCTCGTCGCCGACATCAGAAACGTCATGGCGGGCGACGCCAGTCCCGACGGCAAGGGCAGCCTGCGCATCCAGCGCGGCATCGAGGTGGGCCACATATTCCAGTTGCGCACCAAGTACTCCGAGGCGATGAAGGCCACGGTGCTCGACGACAAGGGCGCCGCGCAGCCGATGGAAATGGGCTGCTACGGCATCGGCGTGACGCGCGTGGTGGCGGCGGCGATCGAGCAGGGTCACGACGAGCGCGGAATCGTGCTCCCTGCGCCGATGGCTCCCTTTGCCGCGTGCCTGGTGCCGATCGCCTACCGCAAGAACGAGAAGGTGCGCGCCGCCGCGGACCGGCTCTACGAGGAGCTGCGCGCCGCCGGCATCGACGTGCTGATGGACGACCGCGACGAGCGTCCCGGGGTGCTGTTCGCCGACATGGATCTGGTGGGCATCCCCCACCGCATCGTGCTGTCGGAGCGCGGCCTCGCCGCCGGCGAGGCGGAATACAAGGCGCGCACCGCGGCACAGCCGCAGGCTGTGCCGCTTGCCGGCGTGGCGGGCTTCCTCAGGGAGCGCCTCGCGGCGGCATGAGCGGCGCCCGCGCCTTCGCCGCGGCGCTGAGCGTCGCGCTGCTGTGCCCGGCGGCGGCTCTCGCGGGCGCGCAGGTCTACGAGGAGCTCGCCCAGAGCGTGCGCACCCGCCTCTCGGCGGCGATCGCGGACCGCTCGGTGCCCGAGCTCGCCTTCCGCGACAGCGAAGACGGCCACAAGTGGATCATGGAGATGTCGCGGCGCCTGGAGAAGCGCATAGCCGACCGCAAGGAGCGCATCGAGCTGCTGCGCACCGTGCATTTCGAGGCGCAGCGCGCCGGACTCGACCCGCAACTGGTGCTCGGCGTGATCGAGATCGAAAGCGCCTTTCGCAAGTACGCGGTGTCGCGGGCGGGCGCGCGCGGCTACATGCAGGTGATGCCGTTCTGGGTCAAGCTGATCGGCCGGCCGGGGCAGAACCTCTTTCACCTGCGCATCAACCTGCGCTACGGCTGCGTGATCCTGAGGCATTACCTCGACGTGGAAAAAGGCGACTACTTCCGCGCGCTTGGCCGCTACAACGGCAGCCTCGGGCGGCCGGATTACCCGCGCGCCGTGCTCGCAGCCTGGAAAGTGCGCTGGGGCTACCTGGGCGCCACCAGCTGAGATGATGCGCGCCCTGCTCTCCGCGCCGCGCCTGCGCAACTGGTTCTACGGCTACGCGCCGCTGGAGCGCGGCACGGTGGTCCTGGGTCACCGCCGGGTGTATATCGTGCCCACGCGTCTGGGGTGGATGTACGCCGCCACGCTCGGCATCCTGCTCGTGGGCTCGATCAACTACGCGCTGCAGCTCGGCTTCGCGCTCACCTTCCTCCTCGCCGGAATGGGGATCGCAGGCATGGTTCACACCACGCGCAACCTCGCGCGCCTGGCGGTCAGCGCGGCGCGCGCCGAGCCGGTGTTTGCCGGCGAAGCGGCACAGTTCCGCCTGCTGCTCGACAGCCGCGCGCACCACGACCGGCCCGCACTCCTCGTGCGGCACACGGGCAGCGGCGCGCAGGTCGTGCTCGATGTGCCGGCCGGCGCGCTCGGGGAAGCCGTGCTGGCGGTACCGGCACAAAGGCGCGGCTGGCTGCCCCTTGGGCGCGTGATGCTCGAAACCCGCTTTCCGCTGGGATTGTTCCGCGCCTGGAGCTACGTCGAGCCAGATGCGCGCTGCCTCGTCTACCCGCGCCCGGAGCGCACGCCCTTGCCCGCACCGGAAGCGGCCGCCGCGACAGGCGCGGCGCGGGCGCACGCTCATGGCAGCGACGATTTCTCCGGGCTACGCGCCTACCAGCCCTCTGACTCACCGCGCCACGTCGCCTGGAAGGCGGCGGCGCGGTCCGAGGACATGCTGACCAAGCAGTTCAGCGGCGCGGCGGGCGCGCAGCTGTGGCTTGACTGGTCGCTGCTGCGCGGGGCGTCCGATGCCGAGCAGCGCTTGTCGCGGCTGGCGGGCTGGGTGCTCGCCGCCGAACAGGCCGGCGCGACCTACGGGCTGCGCTTGCCAGGTCTAGAGCTCGCCCTGGGGCGGGGCGAAGCGCATCGCAGCGCCTGCCTGCAGGTCCTCGCGCTGCATACCAGCGCATGACGGCCGCGCATCCCCTGGCCCCCGAGACGCGCGCGGTGTCGCTGCGCGACCTGGGCGGGCTGCTGCTCGCGCTGCTGCTGGTGGCGGGACCGCACGCGCTGCGCATGCCCTGGTGGCTGACGCTGCTGACGCTCGGGCTCTACGCCTGGCGCGCGCAGATCTCGCTCACCCGCGCCACCCTGCCCTCGCGCTGGCTGGTGCTCGCCGTGGCCGCGCTGTCGCTGGCCGCGGTGTATCTCGAATACCGCACGCTGTTCGGCCGCACTTCCGGCATCGTGCTCCTGGTCCTGTTCTCCGGGCTCAAGATGCTCGAGATGCGCACGCACCGCGACGGCGCAGTGCTCGCCTTCCTGTGCTATTTCCTCATCGTCACCAACCTGCTCTACACGCAGAGCATCCCCACCGCGGCGCTGATGGGCGCGGCGCTGCTCGTGGTGACCTGCACCCTGGTCGGCTTCTCGGCTCCGCAGAGGCCGCTGCGCGCCAATTTGCGTACTGCGGGGTTGCTGCTCGCGCACGCCGCGCCCGCGGCGCTGGTGCTGTTCCTGCTGTTTCCGCGCGTGCAGGGCCCGTTGTGGGGCCTGCCGCAGGACGCCTATTCGGGCGTGACCGGGCTGTCGGACAGCATGACGCCGGGCAACCTGTCGCAGCTCGCGCAGTCGGACGCCGTCGCCTTCCGCGCCGAGTTCCAGGGGGACACGCCCGCGCCGCGCCAGCGCTACTGGCGCGGGCCGGTATTGTGGGACTTCGACGGGCGCACCTGGAGCATGGGGCAGAGCTGGATCGAGCAGTTCGAGCCGCCGGGCGGCGGCAGCCGCTTCGAGTACGTAGTGACGCTGGAAGTGCACAACCGCAACTGGCTGTTCGCGCTCGAGACCGCGGCGAGCCTGCCCGAGCGCGCCCGCATGACCAGCGACGGCATGATCGTGGCTGCGTCGCCGGTGCGCACACGCCAGCGCTATGCGCTCGCCTCGCAGGCGGACACGACCTCCGCGCTGCGCGAGCGCCGCGGCCTGCTCGAACGCGCCCTGCTGCTTCCCGAGACCGGCAATCCGCGCGCGCGCTCGCTGGCGGCCGAATGGCGGCGCGGCGCGCGCGACGACGCCGAGGTGCTGCTGCGCGCGCTCGACTACTTCCGCGGCGCCGGCCTGACCTACACGCTCGAGCCCCCGCTGTTGGGGCGCGAACCGGTGGACGAATTCCTGTTCCAGACCCGCGCCGGCTTCTGCGAGCACTTCTCGTCCGCGTTCGTGTTCCTCCTGCGCGCCGCGGGCTTGCCCGCGCGCGTGGTCACCGGCTACCAGGGCGGCGAGGTGAACTCGGTGGACCGCATCATCACCGTGCGCCAGTCCGACGCCCACGCCTGGGCCGAAGTGTTCGTGGCCGGCCGCGGCTGGCTGCGCGTCGACCCGACCGCGGCGGCAGTTCCCGGCAGGATTGAATCCGGTCTCGCGCGCGCGGTGCGCGAGGGCGAGCCGCTGCCGCTGCTTATCCGGCCCCAGCTGGAGTGGCTGCGCTCGGTGCGCCACAACTGGGAGGCGCTGGCGCACCGCTGGAACGTAATGGTGCTGGGCTACAGCCAGGAGCGCCAGCGCGACCTGATGGCGAGCCTGGGCATGCGCGACACCGACTGGCGCGGCCTCACCGCCGCCATGGCCTCGGTACTGGGCGTGTTCACGCTCGCCCTGCTCGCTTGGTCGCTGCGCCGCCTGGCACGCCCCGACCGCGTGCAGCGCGCCTGGCAGGCGTTCTGCCGCAAGCTGGGCACCCGGGGCGTGGCGCGTGCGCCGCACGAGGGTCCGCGCGACTACGCCGCGCGCGCGGCCGGTCGCCTGCCGGCCGCCAGTGCCGCGATCCAGTCCATCGCCGCGCTGTACCTTGTCGTGCGCTACGGCCGGTCGCCAACACGCGAGCAGGTCACCGAACTCGAGCGCCGCGTGCGCGCGCTGCGGCTCGCATGAACCGGGCCGCCGCCACGCTCGCCCTGCTCGCGGCGCTCGCCTGCGGCGCCGCGCGGGCCGAGCCGGTCCCGTTCGCCGAGCGCCCGGAGGTGGAGACCTTCATCGGCGAGCTTGTCGAGCGGCATGGCTTCCACGAGGACGAGCTGCGCGCCGTGTTCGCGCGCGCGCGACGGGAGGAGGCAGTGCTGGTGGCGGTGCAGGCCCAGCCCGCCGCCATGTCGCGCTCGTGGGAGGAATTCCGCGCCACCTTCGTCAACGAGCGCCTGGTGAAGCACGGCCTCGGCTTCTGGCGAGCGCATCGCGCCGCGCTCGAGCGCGCGCAGCGCACCTACGGCGTTCCTGAAGAGATCATCGTCGCGATCCTCGGCGTGGAGACTTTCTACGGCCGCAACACCGGCCGCTGGCGCGTCATCGACGCGCTCGCCACGCTGGCCTTCGACTACCCGCCGCGGGCACCCTTCTTCCGTGGCGAGCTGGAGAACTACCTCGTGTTCGCTCGCGAAATGGAGCTCGACGTGTTCTCGGTCAAGGGCTCCTACGCCGGGGCGATCGGCATTCCGCAGTTCATGCCCACCAGCTACCTGCACTATGCCGTGGACTTCGACGGCGACGGCGTCTCCGACCTGCGCGGCAACCCCGCGGATGCCGTCGGCAGCGTAGGCAATTTCCTCAAGCGCCACGGCTGGCGCACCGGCGAGCCGGTGCAGCGCGTGGCGCGCGTGAACGGCAGCGGTCATGGCGCCTACGCCGACGGCAATCCGCTGCCGCGCCACTCGCTGGAAGAGCTCACGCGGGCCGGCGTCGAGGCACGCGGCGCGGCGCTGCCGGCGGACACGCGCGCCGCGCTGCTCGTGCTGCAGTCGCCGCAGCGGCCGGACGAGTTCCGCCTCGGCCTGCACAACCTCTACGTGCTTACGCGCTACAACCGCAGCGTGTTCTACGGGATCGCGGTGTCCGATCTGGCGGAGGCGCTGCGCGCCGCCCGCACGAAGGCGGCCGCCACCAGGTAGGACTTCAGGACGCTTTGCCGCCGGGAAGGTACTTGAGCGGGTCCACCGGCTTGCCGTCCTTGCGGATCTCGAAGTGCAGCTTCGGCCGGTCAGCGTCGGTGTCGCCCAACTCCGCGATCCGCTGGCCGCGCGCCACCGTCTGGCCCTCCTTCACCAGGATCTCGCGGTTGTGCGCGTATACGCTGCTGAAGCCGCCCTCGTGCCGGATCACGATGAGCTTGCCGAAGCCGCGGATGCCGGTGCCGGTGTACAGCACCTGCCCCCCCGCCGCGGCGACCACCGGATCGCCGGGCTTGCCGCCGATGTCCACGCCCTTGCTGTTCGGGTTCTCGAACCCGGCGAGCACGCTGCCTTTCGCGGGCCAGACGAAGTCGATCGCGTTCGGGTCGCGCTCCACGGCGGCAGGCTTGGCAGCTTCGGGCGTGGACGCGGCGGCGGCCAGCGGCGGCAGTAGGACCGCGGGCTTGGGCGCCGCCGCTGCGGTGGCAGCGCCGGTGTCCCCTTGCATCAGCAGCGCAAGGTTCTGGTCCGAATAGGGCAGGCGGAGCGCCTTGGGTGCGGCCTTGGTGGCGCCGTCGCCTTGCGCTTGCTGCACACCGGCCCCGCCCTCCAGCGGACGCGCCTCCAGCGGCGCGGCGCCGCGCGCCGCGCCGATCTGCACCGCGGCCTGGCCGGGCGGCGGCGTCACGCGCAGCACCTGCCCGACCGAGAGCTTGGTGGCGTCGTCGAGCTTGTTCCATTGCGCGACATCGCGGTAATCGGCGCCGTGCTCGAGCGCGATGCTGTAGAGCGTGTCGCCGCGCTTCACCACGTAGGATCCGGCCGGCGCCGCCTGTGGCGCAGGAGCCCCCGCCGGCGTTGCCGCTTGCGGCGCGGGCTTGGCGGCCGCCGCCGGCCGGCGGTCATCCACCGGCGCCTGCGTCGACACGGAACCGCAACCGGCGGCGAGCACGGCCGCGAGGGCAAGCAGCATCCGGCGCAAAAGGTCGAAAGTCACAGTTTTCCAGTCTCCAGCGGCACGAAGCGCACGGCCTCGAGAACCGTCTCGGTGATGCCGCGCGCGCCGCGCTCGTACAGCGCGAGGCGCTGCGCGCCCCGCGGCGCATCCGGCGATTTCAAGGGCAGCACCATTCTGCCACCCGGCGCCAGTTGCCGTAAGAGGGCCTGCGGCAACTCGGGCGCCGCCGCCGCGACGACGATCGAGTCGAAAGGCGCCGCCTTCTCCAGCCCGAGGTTGCCGTCGCCGTGCGCCAGCCGCAGGTTCGACAGCCGCAGCGCGCGAAGATTCGCGCGCGCGCGCTCGAGCAGCGCGTGGATGCGCTCAACCGAATAGACCTCGTCCGCCAGCCCGGCCAGCACCGCCGCCTGGTAGCCGCAACCCGTGCCGACCTCGAGCACCTTGCCGAGCTTGCGCCCCTGGCGCAGCGCCTCGATCATGCGCGCCACCACGTAGGGCTGCGAGATGGTCTGGCCGAAGCCGATCGGCAGCGCGGTGTCCTCGTAGGCCCGGCTCGCCAGCGCCTCGTCGACGAACAGGTGGCGCGGCACCCTGCCCATCGCCGCGAGCACCTGCTCGTCGCGGATGCCCTCGCCGCGCAGGCGCTCCACCATGCGCGCGCGCGTGCGCTGCGAGGTCATGCCGACGCCGCTCGCGCCGTGCGCGCCGCGTGCACTCACCGGTCGAGCCACTGCCTCAGCATGGCGCTCTGGCCGTGCAGCGTGAGGTCGACCTGCAGGGGCGTCACCGATACGCGCTTCGCCGCCACCGCGTGGAAGTCCGTGCCCGGACCGGCGTCCGCCGCGGCGCCCGCGGCGCCGATCCAGTAGGCCGTCTCGCCGCGCGGCGTGCGTGTCTTCTCCACCGGCTCGGCCTTGTGCCGCCGCCCCAGGCGCGTCACTTCCAGCGCGCCGAGCGACTGCAGCGGCACGTCGGGCACGTTCACGTTGAGCAGCACCGGCTGGCCGAAGGGGGCGCGCCCGAAGCGCTCCACCAGCTGCCGCGCGACATCCGCGGCGGCTTCCAGGTGCTTGGCCTCCTTGCTGGCGAGCGACACCGCGAGGGAGGGAATGCCGAGCAGAAAACCCTCCGTTGCCGCGGCCACCGTGCCCGAGTAGATGGTGTCGTCGCCCATGTTCGCGCCCAGGTTGATGCCCGAGACCACCATGTCGGGCAGGAAATCGAGCAACCCGGTCACCGCCAGGTGCACGCAGTCGGTGGGCGTGCCGTTGACGAAGTAAAAACCGTTGGGCGCGCGCCGCACCGACAGCGGACGGTCGAGCGTCAGCGAGTTGGAAGCGCCCGAGCGGTCGCGCTCGGGCGCCACCACGGTCACTTCGCCGAGCGCTGCGAGGTGCTCCGCAAGCAGCGCGATGCCGGGGGAGAAATAGCCGTCGTCGTTGGAGACTAGTATGCGCATCGCGGGTGCCGCGCGATGAGCGGCATCCACTGTCCGCCCCATCGCGCGGCCAATTCTAGCCGACGCCGGTCAGAACGATCGCGGCAACCCCAGCACGTGCTCGGCGACGTAGGACAGGATGAGATTCGTCGAGATCGGCGCCACGAGGTACAGCCGCGCTTCGCGGAACTTGCGCTCGACGTCGTACTCGGCGGCGAAGCCGAAACCGCCGTGGGTCTGCAGGCACGCGTTGGCGGCCTCCCAGGAAGCCTTGGCGGCGAGGTGCTTGGCCATGTTCGCCTCCGCCCCGCAGTGCTGCTTGGCGTCGTACAGCGCCGCCGCCTTGTAGCGCATCAGGTTGGCGGCTTCGATTTCCATGTAGCTCTCGGCGATGGGGAACTGCACGCCCTGGTTCTGGCCGATCGGGCGGTCGAACACCACGCGATCCTTGGCGTACTTCACCGCGCGCTCGATGAACCAGTGGCCGTCGCCGATGCACTCGGCCGCGATGAGGATGCGCTCGGCGTTCAGCCCGTCCAGGATGTACCGGAACCCCTTGCCTTCCTCGCCGATCAGGTTATCCGCCGGGATCTCGAGGTTGTCGAGGAACACTTCGTTGGTCTCGTGGTTCACCATGTTGCGGATCGGGCGCATGGTGAGGCCCTTGCCCAGCGCCGCCTGCTTTTCCACCAGGAACACCGACATGCCGTCGGACTTCTTCTTCACCTCGGCGAGCGGCGTGGTGCGCGCGAGCAGGATCATCAGGTCCGAATGCTGCAGGCGCGAAGTCCACACCTTCTGGCCGTTGACCACGTAGCGGTCGCCCTTCCTCACCGCCACGGTCTTGATCCTCGTGGTGTCGGTGCCGGCGGTCGGCTCGGTCACCGCCATCGCCTGCATGCGCAGCTCGCCCGAAGCGATCTTCGGCAGGTACCTCTTCTTCTGCGCGTCGGAGCCGTTCCTGAGCAGCGTGTTCATGTTGTACATCTGCCCGTGGCAGCAGCCCGCGTTGCCGCCCGAGCGCGTGATCTCTTCCATGATCACCGTGGCTTCGGTGAGCGAGAGCCCCGAGCCGCCGTACTGCTCCGGGATCAGCGCCGACATCCAGCCCGCCTGGGTCAGCGCGTCGACGAATGCCTCCGGATAGGCGCGCGCCTCGTCCACCTGTTGCCAGTAGGCCGAGTCGAACTGCGCGCACAGGGTGCGCACGCCCTCGCGCAGGTCCGGGTAGGCCGAGTCGGCTACAGCGGATCCCACGTGAATACATCCTGGGTGCGGTCCAGAGGGAAGAAGCTGCCCTTCAGAGCCGGCATGCCGTGCTCGGCGATGTCCTGCGGCGTCCAGCCGCCGGCGCGGTGCACCGAGCGGATCGGCCGGCTCTGCGACATGAGAAAGAGTTCGTTCGCGCGCACGGCGAAGATCTGGCCGGAAACTTCCCGCGCGGCATCGCTGGCGAGAAACACGGCAAGCGGCGCGATCTTGGCCGTCTCCATCACCTTCATCTTCTCCACGCGCGCCTTTTGCTCCGGCGTCTCGGTGGGGATCGAGCCGATCATGCGGCTCCACGCGAAGGGCGCGATGCAGTTGGAGCGCACCTTGTATTTCGCCATGTCGAGCGCAATCGACTTGGACAGCCCGGCGACGCCGAGCTTGGCCGCCGAGTAGTTGGCCTGGCCGAGGTTGCCGATGAGGCCCGAGGTGGAGGTCATGTTGACGTAGCAGCCCGAGTTCTGGCTCTTGAAGTACGGCGCCGCCGCGCGCGAGACGTAGAAGGAGCCGTTCAGGTGCACGTCGATCACCGCCTTCCACTCCTCGACCGACATGTTGAAGAAGAAGCGGTCGCGCAGGATGCCAGCGTTGTTGACCACGCAGTCGATGCGCCCGAACGCGTCGATGGCGGTCTTGACGATGCGGTTGGCGGATTCCCAATCGGCAACGCTGTCGGCGCTCGCCACCGCCTGGCCGCCGCGCGCCTTGATCTCGTCCACCACCTTCTGCGCCGGACCGCTGCTGGCGCCCTCGCCCGCCACCGAGGTGCCCAGGTCGTTCACCACCACCTTGGCGCCGTGCGCGGCGAAGAGCAGGGCGAAATCGCGCCCGATGCCGCCGCCCGCCCCCGTAATCACCGCCACCTTGCCATTCACCATCCGCCCGCCCTCCTCATCGCGCCGTCGATCGCCACGTCTGCGCTAGGGTGCGCAAAACTCTAACAGAAATTTGCGCGCCAACCGCCGAGGCCGGCCATCGTGCAGGCGCGCGCGTGACCTCATGCCTTGCACACATTTACACCGCGCAGCGCGCTACTGGAGTTGAATGGTCTCGCCGCACGCGCCGCGCGCACGGAGGATGCGATGGACACTGCCGAACACACGTTCGATCCATCAAAGGATGCGGGTCGCCACGTCAGCCTCCTGGCTGGGGCACACAGCACCTCGGATGTCGTCACCGCAGTGCGCAACTACCTCGCCGCCTGGCCCAAGGCGCGCGTCGCCGCCCTGCAGCGGATCGACGGCGGCTGGGCACCGTTCGACGCAAGCCTGCAGCCGACGCCGCTGTACCGACCCGCGGACCTGCAAAGAATCCGCGACGCCGTGCATGGCCAATGTGCGTCGTTGCAGGGCGCCGGCGTCCCGCCGGCTCCCGAACTGCTAGAACTGGACGTGTTCCTTTCACTCGCATGCACCAAGCTGGCGGAGATCGAGCCGGGGCTGGCGCCGCAGCGCCCGAGCCCGGTCGACCGACAGCCGGAATCGCACGCCCAACGCTGATGCGCCGGGCCATGTCGAGCGGGAACAATGACCCCGCCACCTTCGGGGCGGAGGCGCTGCCTGCGGGTTTCAACGAGATGAGCAAGGCGATGCGCGGCCAGCATTCCGCGACGGAGGGCGTCGCGGTGGAGCCGCCAGCGGCGCCGCTCGTCGGCTTGATCGCGCTGGCAGCGCACTGGATGAAGAAGCGCGCGGGCCGCGCCTGAGCGCACGCCCGCGCGCAATGCCGTCACAGAAGGGAGATTGGTCGGGGCGGCGAGATTTGAACTCGCGACCACCTGCACCCCATGCAGGTACGCTACCAGGCTGCGCTACGCCCCGAAGAACCGAATCTTATCAGGCGCGCAGGCTGTCCAGCAGCGCGCGCAGCTCCCGCTTGATCGCGGAAAGGTCGGCGCCGGCGATGGCGCGCTCGGCGCGCGCCGGCGCCTCAGCCCGCTCGTCGGACATCGCGTTGTCGAGCCGGTTGCGGGCGCCGCTGATGGTGAAGCCCTCCTCGTACAGCAGCTCGCGGATGCGACGGATCAGCAGCACCTCGTGGTGCTGGTAGTAGCGCCGGTTGCCACGGCGCTTGACGGGCTTCAACTGCGTGAATTCCTGCTCCCAGTAGCGCAGCACGTGCGGCTTGACGCCACACAGCTCGCTCACTTCACCGATGGTGAAGTAGCGCTTCGCCGGGATCGGCGGCAGCTCAGCTTTCTTGCTGGGGCTGCGGCTTTCCATGACGCGCCTTTTCCACCATGGCCTTCAGCTTCTGGCTGGCATGAAAGGTGACGACACGGCGGGCGCTGATCGGGATCTCTTCGCCGGTCTTGGGGTTGCGGCCGGGGCGCTGCGGCTTGTCGCGCAACTGGAAGTTGCCGAACCCGGAAAGCTTGACGCTTTCGCCGCGCTCGAGGGCCCCGCGGATCTCCTCGAAGAACGCCTCCACCATGTCCTTGGCCTCGCGCTTGTTCAGGCCGACCTTCTCGAATAGCAGGTCGGCCAGTTCGGCCTTGGTCAAAGTCATCGCAACTCCCTGATTTCTTTATTTATGTGCGGAGTGTCGCAGCGAAACGACGACCCCACAGCTCGACAAGCGCCTGACACGCTGAATCGGCCTCCGCATCCGTGAGGGTTCGTTCAGTATCTTGCATAACTACCCGGAACGCAAGGCTTTTTTTGCCGGCGGGCAGGTTCGGACCCTGGTAAAGGTCGAACAGCCGTACCTCCTTCACGATGGCCGGCTTTTCGTCGGCAATGGCATCCAATAGCGCTTGTACTCCGACGTTAGCGTTCACTAGCAGTGCGATGTCGCGCGTGACTGGTGGGAACCTGGAGGGGACCGACGCCTTGGGGAGGGGCACTGCCTGCAGCATCGCCGCGTCGACTTCGAAGAACACAAGTCCTTGACTGAATTCATATTTATTGCTGCCACCGCGGATGCAGCTCGCCAATCCAGCCCGCGTCCTTGCCTTCGATCCGAATGCGCGCCGACCGCCCGGGATGGAACGCGGGATGCGGCGCGGCCTCGAAGCGTGCCGCCAGCGGTGAGACCAGCGCTTCGACATCCGCCTTGAGATCGAAGAAGTCCACCGGCCGGGTGGGCACGCCCCACTGTTCCTCGAGAGCCGGACCGCAAGCCACGGCGGCAATGCGCGTTGGCTGGCGCAGCCCGGCCACGTCGAGCGGTCCGTCCTTGGCCGCCGCATCGCGCAGAAACACCCGGCCGACCTCGAACAGACGGATGCGCGGAAGCTTGCGCGCGGCGTTGTAGCGCACGTTGGCAAGCAATCCGCCGAGCAGCGTGGTGCGCATCACCGAAGCCTGGCTGGCGATCGGATTGAGCAGCCGGATCGGGTTGGCCTCGCCCGCGAGGTCCGCCTCCCATTGCGGCTCGACGAAGCTGAAGGTGATCACTTCCTGGTAGTCGCAGGCCGCCAGGCGTTCGCGCAGCGCGTGCAGCGAACGCTTCGCTTCGGGCACCGCGGCCATCGCGGCGCGCGCGCGCGGCGGCAGCGCGGGAATGCGCTCGAAGCCGTGCACGCGCGCCACCTCCTCGATCAGGTCCTCCTCGATCTCGAGGTCGAAGCGGTAGCTGGGCGGGGTCACCGTGAAGCTCGCCCGCCTTGCGGCGGAATGGCAGGCCGAGGCGCTTGAACACGCTGCCGACTTCCTTGTCCGTCACCCGGATGCCGATCACCTTCTGCGCGCGCGCCACGCGCAAGCGCACCGGCTTTCGCTTCGGCAGGCGCTTCACCAGGTCCACCGTCGGGCCGGGCTCGCCGCCGCAGATCTCGAGGATCAGCTGCGTGGCGCGCTCGATGCCGTCGACGTTGTTGCCGAAATCCACGCCGCGCTCGAAGCGGTGCGCGGCGTCGCTCGTGAAGTTGTAGCGCCGCGCGCGCCCGGCGACCGCATCGGGAAAGAAGAACGCCGACTCGAGAAAGATGTTCCTGCGTGCTGGTCTCGGCCTTGGTCGACTCGCCCCCCATGATGCCGGCGAGTCCGATCGGGCCCGAGTCGTCGGTGATGCACAGCACCGCCGCATCCACCTCGACTTCCTGCCCGTTCAGCAGCAGCAGCTTCTCGCCCTTGTGGCCCCAGCGCACGTCGATCGCGCCCGTGAGCTTGTCCTGGTCGTACACGTGCAGCGGCCGGCCGAGCTCGAGCATCACGTAGTTGGTGACGTCCACCAGCGCGGAGATCGAGCGCTGGCCGGCGCGCTCCAGGCGCTGGCGCATCCAGCGCGGCGTCGGCGCAGCCGCGTCCACGCCGCGGATCACGCGGCCGGCGAAGCGGCCGCAACCTTCCGCGTGCGTGATCCTGACGGCCTGCTTTGCTTTGCTCTTCGCCGCGACCGGCTTGATCCCCGGCGCGGCGAGCTTCGCGCCCGTGAGCGCCGAGACTTCGCGCGCGATGCCGAGCACCGACAGGCAATCGGCGCGGTTCGGCGTCAGCTTGAAGGTCAGCACCTGCTCGTCAAGGTCGAGGAGCCTGCGCACGTCCGCGCCCGGCTTCGCCGTCGCCGGCAGTTCGAGCAGGCCGGAATGGTCCTCCGACAGGCCGAGCTCCCGCGCGGAGCAGAGCATGCCGCGGCTCTCGACGCCGCGCAGCATGGCCGCCTTGATCTCGAGGCCTGCCCAGTTCCGTTCCCACGAGCGCGAGCGGCGCCTTCATCCCGGCGCGCACGTTGGGCGCGCCGCACACCAC
Source organism: uncultured beta proteobacterium (assembly GCA_963782655.1). Taxonomy (GTDB): domain Bacteria; phylum Pseudomonadota; class Gammaproteobacteria; order Burkholderiales; family SG8-39; genus JAABQT01. The sequence goes on from CAWALA010000007.1 coordinate 225,927, forward strand.
CTGCAACTTCTCCCTGCCCGCGTTCACGACGCACACCGTGAGCTTGTCGGCGCCCGGGTGGCGCTCGACGGAAAGGATCTCGCCCACCACCACGCCGCTGAACGGCGGCGCCACCGGCGAGCACGCCTCGACCTCGAGACCCGACATGGTCAGCAGGTGCGCGAGCTTCTCCGTCTTCAGCGACGGATTGCAGAAACTCCTCAGCCAGTGCTCGGGAACGTTCATGCAAATTGGCGCAGGAAACGCAGGTCGCCGTCGAAGAACAGGCGCAGGTCGTCGATGCCGTAGCGCAGCATGGTCAGGCGCTCCAGGCCCGAGCCGAAGGCGAAGCCGATGTAGCGCTCCGGGTCGAGACCGAAGTTGCGCACCACCTGCGGATGCACCTGCCCCGCGCCCGACAGCTCCAGCCAGCGTCCCTTCAGCGGCCCGGCGGCGAACTGCAGGTCGATCTCGGCGGAGGGCTCGGTGAACGGGAAGTAGGACGGGCGGAAGCGCACTGCGAGCGCGTCGGACTCGAAGAAGCGGCGCAGGAAGTCGGTGTAGACGCCCTTCAGGTCGGCGAAGCTGATGTGCTCGTCGATCCACAGCCCCTCGACCTGGTGGAACATCGGCGAGTGCGTGGCGTCCGAGTCCACGCGGTAGGTGCGGCCCGGCGCGATCACCTTGATCGGCGGGCGGTGCTGACGCGCGTAGCGCACCTGCATCGGGCTGGTATGCGTGCGCAGCAGCAGCGGCAGACCCTGCGCGTCCTGCAGGTCCACGTAGAACGTGTCCTGCATGGAGCGCGCCGGATGGTTCTCCGGATTGTTCAGCGCGGTGAAGTTGTACCAGTCGGTCTCGATCTCCGGGCCGTCGGCGACGTCGAAGCCGATCGAGCCGAAAATGGCCTCGATCCTCTGCCAGGTGCGGATGATCGGGTGGATGCCGCCGCGGCCGCGGCCGCGCGCGGGCAGCGTGACGTCGAGCGCCTCCTCGGCGAGGCGCGCCTCGCAGCTGCGCGCCGGCGAGCTCGGCGCGGCGCGCATCGAGCGCCTGCTCGATGCGCTCCTTCGCGGCGTTGATACGCAGCGCCGGCGGCCTTGCGCTCTTCGGGCGTTGCCGCCCGAGGGGCGGAACGCGTTCAGCGCGCCCGACTTGCCGAGGAAACGCGCCTTGGCGTTCTCCAGCGCGGCGGCATCGGCGGCCTCGCCAAACTCGCGCAGCGCGCGCTCGACAAGACTTGCCAGGTCCTCCATGGGCTGGCCCGGGAGGAATCTAGTGGGTGAGGCTGGCCTTGACCTGGCTGGCGATCTTGGCGAACGCGGGCTTGTCCAGCACCGCCAGATCGGCGAGCACCTTGCGGTCGATCTCGATGTTGGCCCGCTTCAGGCCCGCCATGAACGTCGAATAGCTCATGCCCAGCTCGCGCACCGCGGCGTTGATGCGCGCGATCCACAGCGCGCGGAAGCTGCGCTTGCGGTTGCGGCGGTCGCGGTAGGCGTACTGCCCCGCCTTCATCACCGCTTCCTTGGCGACGCGGTAGACGTTGCCGCGGCGGCCGCGGAAGCCCTTGGCGAGCTTCAGGACCTTCTTGTGGCGCGCGCGCGCCGTGACTCCACGCTTGACTCTTGGCATGGCGCGCTCCCTACGACGAGTACGGCAGCATGGCGCGCACTGCCCGCTTGTTGGTGGCGTGCACTTCCGTCGTGCCGCGCAGGTGGCGCTTCCTCTTCGTGGACTTCTTGGTGAGGATGTGGCGCATGTAGGCCTGCGAGCGCTTGATGCTGCCGGACGAGCGGATCTTGAAGCGCTTGGCGGCGGACTTCTTCGACTTTACCTTGGGCACGGCACTGCTCCTTCTGTTTTAGCCTGACGCCGGGCGGCCCGCCTTGCGGACGCTTGAAGCCACGGCCATCACTTGTTCTCGCGGCGACCGCTCAGGTCGCTGCGGCGGGTTTTGCTGTTGCTTCCTTCTTGACCTTCGCTTCCTTCGCTTCCTTCGGCTGTTTCGCTTCTTTCGGCTTCGCCTTGGGCGGCACGCCCTTCTTCTTCGGCGCCAGCACCATCACCATCTGCCGGCCCTCGAGCTTGGGGAACTGCTCCACCAGGCCCACGGCCTCCAGGTCCGCCTTCACGCGCTCCAGCAGCCGCACGCCGAACTCCTGGTGCGCCATCTCGCGGCCGCGGAAGCGCAGCGTCACCTTCGCCTTGTCGCCGTCCTCCAGGAACTGGATCAGCTTGCCGAGCTTGATCTTGTAGTCGCCCTCGTCGGTGCCGGGGCGGAACTTGATCTCCTTGACCTGGATCTGCTTCTGCTTGAGCTTGGCCTCGTGCGCCTTCTTCTGCTCGCGGTAGCGGAACTTGCCGTAGTCCATCAGCTTGCAGACCGGCGGCACCGCGAGCGGCGCGATCTCCACCAGGTCCACGTTCTGCTCTTCCGCCATGCGCAGCGCATCGGCGACTGCCACGATGCCGAGCTGCTCTCCTTGCTCACCGACCAGCCGCACCTGTGGCGCGTTGATCTCCCCGTTGATGCGCTGCGATCTTTCGAGTGCGATGGGTGACAGCTCCTCTGCTCGTCAAAAAAACCGGCCGTGCTGCCTACGCGCTCGCCTCGTTGCGGAGGCGTGCGATGAAGGCATCGAGCGCCATGGCGCCCAGATCCTCACCGCCGCGCGTGCGCACGGCCACCGTTCCAGCCTGCTTTTCCTTGTCTCCCACCACCAGCTGGTAGGGGAGCTTTTGCAAGCTATGTTCGCGAATCTTATAGGAAATTTTCTCGTTTCGCAAATCTTCGACGGCGCGGAAACCGGCTTTTTTCAGCGCGTCCGCGACCGTTTCGGCGTAGTCCGCCTGGTGCTCCGGAGATGTTCATCACCACCACCTGCTCGGGCGCCAGCCAGAGCGGAAACGCGCCGCCGAAATGCTCGATCAGGATGCCGAGGAAGCGCTCCATCGAGCCGACGATCGCCCGGTGGAGCATCACCGGGGTATGGCGCGCATTGTCCTCGCCGCACATACTCGGCGCCGAGCCGCCCGGGCATGCTGAAGTCCACCTGCATCGTGCCGCACTGCCAGACGCGGCCGATGGCGTCCTTGAGCGAATACTCGATCTTCGGGCCGTAGAACGCGCCTTCGCCGGGCGAAATCGAGAACTCGACGCCCGACCGGCGCAGCGCTTCGCTGCAGCGCATGCTCCGCCTTGTCCCAGGCAGCGTCGTCGCCGATTCGCTTCGCGGGCCGGGTGGCCATCTTGTAGATGATGTCGGTGAAGCCGAAGTGCGCGTATACCTCCTTGCAATAGCGCCGTGTAGCTCACGCACTCGTCCAGGATCTGTTCCTCGGTGCAGAAGATGTGCCCGTCGTCCTGCACGAAGCCGCGCACGCGCATCAGCCCGTGCAGCGCGCCCGAGGGCTCGTTGCGGTGGCAGGAGCCGAACTCGCCGTAGCGCAGCGGCAGGTCGCGGTAGCTGCGCACGCCCTTGTTGTAGATCAGGATGTGGCCCGGGCAGTTCATCGGCTTTACCGCGTAGTGCGCGCTTCTCCGACTCGGTGAAGAACATGTTCTCGCGGAAGTTGTCCCAGTGACCGGTGCGCTTCCACAGGCCGACGTCGAGGATCTGCGGGCCGCGCACCTCCTGGTAGCCGTTGTCGCGGTACACGCGCCGCATGTACTGCTCGACCTGTTGCCACAACGTCCAGCCCTTGGGGTGCCAGAACACCAGCCCCGGCGCTTCCTCCTGCATGTGGAAGAGGTCCAGTTGCGTGCCGAGGCGCCGGTGGTCGCGCTTCTCGGCCTCCTCCAGCATCTTCAGGTAGGCGTCCTGGTCCTCCTTCTTCGCCCAGGCGGTGCCGTAGATGCGCTGGAGCATCTCGTTCTTCGAGTCGCCGCGCCAGTAGGCGCCGGCCACGCGCATCAGCTTGAACACCTTGAGCTTGCCGGTGGAGGGCACGTGCGGCCCGCGGCACAGGTCGACCCAGTCGCCCTGGCCGTAGAGCGAGATCGCCTCCTTGTCCGGGATGGAGGCGATGATCTCCGCCTTGTAGACCTCTCCCTGGCCGCGGAAGAAACTCACCGCCGCGTCGCGCGGCATCTCGCGGCGCTGCACGGGCAGGTCCCGCTTCGCGATCTCGGCCATTCGCTTCTCGATGGCCGCGAGGTCCTCGGGCGTGAACGGCCGCTTGTAGGCGAAGTCGTAGTAGAAGCCGTTCTCGATCACCGGCCCGATCGTCACCTGCGCCTCCGGGTAGAGCTCCTTCACCGCTTGCGCCAGCAGGTGCGCCGTCGAATGGCGGATAATGTCGAGGCCCTCGGGATCGCGGTCGGTGACGATGGCGAGCGCGGCGTCGCCTTCGATGCGGAAGCTCGTGTCGACGAGCCTGCCGTCGACCTTGCCGGCGAGCGCGGCGCGCGCCAGCCCCGCCCCGATGGACTGGGCCACCTCGGCGACGGTGACCGGGCCCGGGAAGGTCTTCACCGAGCCGTCTGGGAGCTTGATATTGGGCAAGATGTTGGTAGGCGCGATTGGACTCGAACCAACGACCCCTACCATGTCAAGGTAGTGCTCTAACCAGCTGAGCTACGCGCCTGGTGGAACGAGGGGCGGAATTTTAACTGAAGCGTCACATCCGCGGAACAACATCAGGCCCATGGCGCTCATAGCGACATGGACCTGATTCTCTGGCGCCACGCGGAAGCCGAGGACGGCCCGCCCGACCTCGAGCGGCGCCTCACGCCCCGCGGCCACAAGCACGCCCAGCGCATGGCCGAGTGGCTGCTGCAGCGCCTGCCGGCGAAATTCGTGGTGCTGGCGAGCCCGGCGCGACGCGCGCAGGAAACCGCGCAGGCGCTCGGCGTCGCGTTCCGCACCGTGCCCGCCCTCGCCCCGGGCGCTTCGGTGCAGGCGGTCCTCAAGGCCGCCGAGTGGCCCGACCGCAGGTCCTCGGTGGTGGTCGTGGGCCATCAGCCCGACCTCGGCCGCGTGGCGCTGCACCTGTTCGCGGCGCCGCGGGCGACGGCACGATCAAGAAGGGCGGGCTGTGGTGGCTCACCAACCGCGTGCGCAACGACGAGACGCAGGTCGTGGTGCGGGCGGTGGTGGCGCCGGACCTGCTGTAGGGTGGGCCTGCGGCCCACCCTACCCGCGGTTCAGCACCGACACCTTCTTGTCGGAAAGACCGCTTACCGCGAGCCTCATGCCGACCGCCTTCCAGTGGCCGGACTCGTCCTCCAGCGCCGCCGCGCTCAAGGGGTTCTCGTCCAGCCAGCTCTGCGCCAGCTCGATCTCGAAGCCGCCCTCGTCCCCTGCCACGCGCAGCAGCGGCAGCCTGACGTCGGTGCGGCTGCGCAGGATGAGCGAGGCGAGCCGCAGCGCGAACACCAGCGGCCAGTCGGCGGCCTCCAGGCCGGCGTCATGCATCTTGCGCGAGCTTGCCGCGGTGCGCGAGCACGATGCGCGCGAGACGCTGCTGCTCCATGCGCGAGAAGCCGGGCATGTCGGCGTTCTGCAGCACGTAAGCCGAGTGCTTGTGGTACTGCGCGTGCTCGATGGACAGGCCGATCTCCGCGAGGCCCGCCGCCCAGTCGAGCATCAGGCGATCGGCGTCGTCCTCGCGCTCGCGTCCCGGCGCCAGCGCGTCGTAGATGGTGAGCGCGAGGCGCCGCACGCGCTCGGCCTGCGCCGCGTCCACGTGATAGCGGCGGCCGAACTGCGCCACGGTCGCGGCGCGCATGTCGCGGTGTTGCACGCGCCCGAGCAGGTCGTAGAGCACGCCGTGGCGCAGCGCGCCCTCGGACACCGCCATCGCCTCCAGCCCCAGTTCGTCGAATACGGCGCCCATGATGGCGAGGCCCCCGGGCAGCACCAGCGCGCGATTCGGCGCGCAGGCCGGCGATGCGGTCCGGGTCGGCGCCTTCGTGCTTGAGCAGCAGGCCGCGCAGCCGCTCCAGGCCTTCGCGCGTGATGCCTTGCTCCGCGAAGCCGTTCTCGCGCAGGATGGTCTCGATCGAGCGCGCCGTGCCCGAGGAGGCCACCGCCTCCTCCCAGCCGGCGGCGCGATAGGCGCGCGCGATGCCGGCAACCTCCTGCCGCGCCGCTAGCTCGGCCGCCTTGAGGGACGACTTCTCCACCTTGCCCCCGGGAAAGTACTTCAGGCTGTAGCTCACGCAGCCCATGTAGAGCGACTCGGTGAGCTGCGGCTCCAGGTCCTTGCCGACGATGAACTCGGTGGAGCCGCCGCCGATGTCCACCACCAGGCGGCGGTGCGGCGCCGGCGGCATCGAGTGCGCGACGCCGAGGTAGATGAGCCGCGCTTCCTCGCGCCCGGCGATCACCTCGATCGGGAAGCCCAGCTCCTGGCGCGCCTCGCGCAGGAACTGCGGGGCATTCTTCGCCACGCGCAGCGTGTTGGTGCCCACAGCGCGCACCGCTTGGCGCGGAAAGCCGCGCAGGCGTTCGGCAAACTTGCGCAACGCCTCGAGCGCGCGCGCCTGCGTGGCGCGGTCGATGCGCTTGTCGGCGGTGAGGCCCGCGCCGATGCGCACCACCTCGCGCACCGAGTCGAGCGGATAGATCTGGCCGTCCACCACGCGCCCGATCTGCAGGTGAAAGCTGTTCGAGCCGAGGTCGACCGCGGCAAGTGTGTCGGGGCGCGCCATATGGCGGCCAGAATAGCCTAGCGGCCCAGTTCCCGCTCGATCTCGGCGATGGTGACGTGGCGCACGTCCGCCCCCTTCACCGCGTAGATGACGTGCTCGGCGATGTTCTTGGCGTGGTCGCCGATGCGCTCGAGCGCCTTTGCCACGAGGAGCAGATCGAGGCTCGCCGAGATGGAGCGCGGGTCTTCGATCATGTAGGTGATCAGCTGGCGCAGGATGGCGCGGAACGCGTCGTTCACGTCCGCATCGCGCCGCACCACCTCCACCGTGCCCTGCAGGTCGAGCCGCTCGAATGCATCGAGCGCGCGCCGCAGCATGCCGAGCGCGATCTGCGCCATGCGGCGCACCTCGACCTGGCGCGGCTGGCGCGGGCCGCCCCCCGAGCGCGCCTTGCGCGCCTGCAAGGCTATCTTCTTCGCCTCGTCGCCGATGCGCTCGAGGTCAGTGGTCACTTTCAGCACCGCGGTCAGCAGGCGAAGGTCGTTGGCGGCGGGCTGCCGGCGCGCGATGATCTGGCTCGCCAGCTCGTCGATCGAGAGTTCCAGCGTGTTGATCAGCGCTTCGTGGCGCAGCACCTGATCGATCAGCATCGCCGAACCCGAGGCCAGGCACTCGATTGCATCCACTGCCTGGCGCTCTACGCGGGCGCCCAACTGCAGCACGAGCGCGTGCGCCTGCTCGAGCTGCTGCTCGTATTCCTTCGAGGTGTGGGGGGGCTTCGGGGACGACATGCGCCGGGCAGGCTATCCGCCCAATGTGACAGGCCCGTGACTGCCCTCGCGATGTAATCAGATTGTCACCTGGAAGGCGTAGAACCCTTCCTCCCGCGCATCGCATCCCATCTGGACGGCGTAGAATCCGCCTTCCCGCGCGCCGCTTCCCTGCGGCGACCCGCGATGAAAAGAGACCTGCCCGCCGCGCACTACCTGAACCGTGAACTCGGCCTGCTCGAGTTCAACCGGCGCGTGCTGGCGCAGGCGGCGGACGACTCGGTGCCGCTGCTCGAGCGGCTGCGCTTCCTCACCATCGTCTCCTCCAATCTCGACGAGTTCTTCGAGATCCGCGTCGCCGGCCTCAAGGAGCAGATCAAGCTCAACCTGCCGGAGCCGGGTCCCGACGGCAAGGGGCCGCGAGAGGTGTTCGAGTCGGTGAGCCGCGAGGCGCGCGCCATCGTCGCCGAGCAGTACCGGCTGCTCAACGAGGTGCTGCTGCCGGCGCTGGCCGCGGCGGGCGTCGTGTTTCCGCGGCGCGAGGAATGGAACGCGCCGCAGCGGCAATGGATCCGCGACTACTTCTTCCGCGAGCTGCTGCCGGTGCTCACGCCGATCGGTCTGGACCCGGCGCACCCCTTCCCCAAAGTCCTCAACAAGAGCCTCAACCTCGCCGTCGAACTGGTCGGCCGCGATGCCTTCGGGCGCAGCTCGGGCGCCGCCATCGTGCAGGCGCCGCGCGCCCTGCCGCGCGTGATCCGCCTGCCCCAGGACATCGGTGGCTCGCACTATGCCTTCGTGTTCCTGTCCTCGATCCTGCATGCGCACGTCGACGAGCTGTTCGCCGGCATGAAGGTGCTCGGCTGCTACCAGTTCCGCGTCACGCGCAATTCCGACCTGTTCGTGGACGAGGAAGAGATCAAGAACCTGCACACCGCGCTGCAAGGCGAATTGCTGCACCGCCATTTCGGCGACGCGGTGCGGCTGGAAGTGGCCGACAACTGCTCGCAGCCGATGGTCGATTTCCTGCTGCAGCAGTTCGGCCTGCGCGACGAGGACCTGTACCGCGTCGAAGGCCCGGTCAACCTCTACCGGCTGCGCGAGGTGCCCGACCGGGTGGACCGGCCCGACCTCAAGTTCCCGCCGTTCCAGCCCGGGCTGCCGGCGCCGCTGGAGGAGAGGAGCGACCTGTTCGAGCTGCTGAAGAAGCAGGACATCCTGCTGCACCACCCCTACCAGTCGTTCACCCCGGTGATCGACTTCATCCGCACCACCGCCGCCGATCCCAACGTCATCGCCATCAAGCAGACCGTGTACCGCACCGGCACCGACTCCGAGCTGATGGAGATCCTGGTGGACGCGGCGCGCCGCGGCAAGGAAGTCACCGTGGTGGTGGAGCTGATGGCGCGCTTCGACGAGGAAGCGAACCTCAACTGGGCCGCGCGGCTGGAGGAAGTCGGCGCGCACGTGGTGTACGGCGTGGTCGGCCTCAAGACGCACGCCAAGATGGCGCTCATCGTGCGCCGCGAGGACTCGGACGCGGGCAAGGTGCTGCGCCGCTACGTGCACCTCGCCACCGGCAACTACCACCCGCGCACCGCGCGGCTGTACACGGATTTCGGGCTGATGACGGCGAACGAGGAGCTGTGCGCCGACGTCGCCGAGGTGTTCAAGCAGCTGACCGGCCTGGGGCGCGCCGGCAAGATGAAGCACGTCTGGCAGTCGCCGTTCACGCTGCACAAGCGCGTGGTCGCCGCCATCCAGAACGAGGCGCGCCTCGCGCGCGAGGGCCAGCCGGCGCGCATCATCGCCAAGATGAACGCGCTGCTCGACCCGCAGGTGATCGACGAGCTGTACCTGGCGTCGCAGGCCGGCGTGAAGATCGACCTTCTCGTGCGCGGCGTGTGCGCGCTCAGGCCGGGTATCGCGGCCCTGTCGGAAAACATCCGCGTGCGCTCGATCGTCGGGCGCTTCCTCGAGCACTCGCGCGTCTTCTACTTCCACAATGGCGGCGCGGAGGACGTCTACCTCGCCAGCGCCGACTGGATGGAGCGCAACTTCTTCCGCCGCATCGAGCTGTGCTTCCCGGTGCTCGACCCGGCGCTGAAGCGCCGCGTGATCCGCGAGGGCCTGCAGCCCTACCTCGACGACAACGGCCAGGCCTGGGCGATGGACGCCGACGGTGCCTACGCGCGCGTGAAGCCGCGCCGCGGCCGGCGCCGCTCGGCGCAGGAAGAGCTCCTCTTCACCCTCGCCACCCCGTCGTAGGAAAAATAGGGACAGACCCCATTTTCCAATAATGGGGTCTGTCCCTATTTTTTCAGGAAGTGCCGCGCGTAGCGCGGCGCGACGTTGGCGAGCGGCAGCAGGATGAAGAAGTCGGCGGTGTTGAAGTCCGGATCCCACGCCGGCTCGCCGCAGATCCAGGCGCCGGCGCGCAGGTAGGCCTTGATCAGCGTCGGCAGCTCGCCGCCCGCGTTCGCGTCCAGCCGGTCAAGCGGCAGGGCGCAGCGCGGGAACACGCGGTATTCGATCGGCGCCAGGTGGCGCTCGCTGAGCCGCGCGTAGACCGAGGCGGCGGCGTGGCCGCCGTCGGCCATGCCCATGGAGGCGCAGCCCGCGAGGTACTCGTACCCCTGCGCCAGCATGTGGCGCGTGAGCCCCGCCCACAGCAGCGCGATCACCGCGCCAGTGCGGTAGTCGGGATGGATGCACGAGCGCCCCACCTCGACCATGCGGTTGCGCAGCAGCCGCAGGCGCGTCAGGTCGAACTCGGTCTCGGCGTAGTAGCAGCCCACGCGCCGCGCCGACTCGGGAGCGAGCAGCCGGTAGGTGCCGACCACTTCCCCGCTGTCGTCGTCGCGCACCACGAGGTGCCGGCAGTGCGCATCGAAGATGTCCTGGTCGATGCCGGGCTCGCGCGAGGCGAGCCGCGCACCCAGCTCCTCGGCGAACACGCGCCAGCGCAGCGCCAGCGCGGCGCGCAGAACCTGCGGCGTGCGCGCGAAACCCACGGACAGCCGGCGCCGCGCGCGCGCCTCGGCCGCCGGATGCTGCAACAGAAGATCATTCGATGCGGTCCACGTTCGCGCCCTCCCGGGTGTTGGAACGGGGCGCACTCTAGGCAGCGCGCATGACGCGCAGGTGACGCTGCGGTGAAATCTCGGTGACAGCCGCCCGTGCTACATTCCGCCGCGCGATGGATGGCGAGAGTCCCTTCAAGGGCAAGACCGGCCTGCAGCGCGTCCTCAACGCGACGCGCTACTCCCTCGAGGGCCTCGCCGCCGCGGCGCGCCACGAGGACGCGTTCCGCCAGGAGCTGATGCTCGCGGCGGCGCTGGTGCCGCTCGGCCTCTGGCTCGGCAACGACGGCACCGAGCGAGCGCTGCTGGCGGGCAGCGTGCTCATCGTGCTGGTGGTGGAGCTGCTCAACTCCGCGATCGAGGCGACGGTGGACCGGGTGTCGCTGGAGGACCATCTCCTCGCCAAGCGCGCCAAGGACCTCGGCAGCGCCGCGGTCATGATGTCCCTGGCGACTGTCGCGGCGGTCTGGCTGCTGGTGCTCCTGCCCCGGCTGTAACCGAAGCCTCACAAAAACGTCATCGAAGTTTCACGTGCCGCGCGCAGACTCCCGCGCCGCATGCATATCGCCATCGTGACCGAGACCTACCCGCCGGAGGTCAACGGCGTGGCGCGCACCGTCGCGCTGATGGCCGAGGGTTTGTGCGCGCTCGGCCACTCGGTGCAGCTCGTGCGCCCGCGCCAGCACGCCGCCGACCGCGCGCAATCCGCGAGCGGGTACGAGGAGCTGCTGCGGCCCGGCCTGCCGATTCCCCGCTACACGCAGCTCAAGATGGGCCTGCCCTCCGGGCGCGCGCTCGCGCGCGCCTGGCGCGAGCGCCGTCCGGACGTGGTGCACATCGCCACCGAAGGCCCGCTCGGCTGGTCGGCGCTTGCCGCGGCAAGGAGGCTCGGCCTGCCGGTGGTGAGCGACTTCCACACCAACTTCCACGCCTACAGCCGCCACTACGGCGTTGCGTGGCTGGCGCGGCCGGTAGCGGCGATCCTGCGGCGCTTCCACAACCGCTGCGACTGCACCATGGTGCCCACCGACGAGATGGCCGAAGACCTCGGGCGCCTGGGCTTCGCGCGGCTGCGCGTGGTCGGCCGCGGCGTCAATGCGCGAACCTTCTCGCCCGACAAGCGGCGTGCCGAGCTGCGCGAGCGCTGGGGCGCGGGCGAAGACGGCCTGGTCGCCCTTTGCGTCAGCCGCTTCGCGCCGGAGAAGAACTTTCCCCTGGTGCTGGAGGCCTACGAGGCGATGCGCCGCGCCAGTGCGTCGGTCAGGCTGGTGCTGGTCGGCGATGGCCCGCTGCTCAAGGAGCTGCGCGCGGCGAACACCGGCAGCGTGATCGCCGGGACGGCTCGTCAACGGCGAGCTCTCCGCCCACTACGCCTCCGCCGACGTGTTCCTGTTCCCGAGCGTCACCGAGACCTTCGGCAACGTCACGCTGGAAGCGATGGCGAGCGGCCTTGCCGTGGTCGCCTACCGCTGCGCCGCCGCGCGCCTGCACATCGAGGACGGCGTGAGCGGGCTGCTCGCCGAGCCGGGCGACCGCGCCGGCTTCATCGCGCACGCGGTGAGCCTCGCGCTTGAGCCGCAGCGCGTGCGCGAGCTTGGTCGCGCCGCGCGAACTGCCGCCGAGCCGGTGAGCTGGGAGCGCATCACGGCCGATTTCGAGGCCGTGCTGCGCGCAACGACGCTCGCGACCTCCGGCGGGCGCCGGGAGTCGGCGCATGCCGCGGCTTGACGGAGCGCTCGAGCGCCTGCAGCGCTGGGACGCGCGCCTCTGCGAGCGCTCCAACCGCTGGCTGCATTTGCGCCCGCTGCTGCAGGGCGCGCGCCTGGTCAGCTGGCTCGGCAACGGCATCTTCTGGTACGCGCTGATGCTGGCGCTGCTCGCGCGCGCCCCGCGCGAGAATGCGCTGCCGGTGCTGCACATGCTGTTCGTGGGCGTGGTGTGCACCGCGACCTACAAGATGCTGAAGAAGGGCACGCTGCGCCCGCGCCCCTACCAGTCCCTCGCCGGCATTGAGCCCGGGGCGGTGCCGCTCGACACGTTCAGCTTTCCCTCCGGCCATACCCTGCACGCGGTGGCGTTCACGCTCGTCGCGCTCGCTTACTGGCCGTGGCTCGCGTCGCTGCTCGTGCCGTTCACGCTGCTCACGGCCGCCTCGCGCATCGTGCTCGGCCTGCACTACCCGAGCGACGTGCTGGCCGGCGCGCTGATCGGCGCCTTGGTCGCCTCGGCTTCACTGGCCATCTCCTGATGCGGGCGCTCCGCCTGCTGCGCGTGGGCCTGCATCTCGCCGCCGGCTGCGCGCTGAGCGAATGGCTGTACCCGCTGCTCGATGCCAAGGCGCGGCGCGCCATGCGCCGCGCTTGGGCGAGGGGCCTGCTCTGCATGCTGGGCGTGCGCCTCGATCACCACGGGCTGCATGTAGTCCCCGGCAGTCTGATCGTCGCGAATCACGTCTCCTGGCTGGATGCCGTGGCGCTGCACGCGGTCCTGCCCCTTGCGATCGTCGCCAAGGCCGAGGCGCGCCGTTGGCCGGTCCTCGGCCGCTTGCTCGCGCGCAACGACACGTTGTTCGTCGAGCGCCGCCCGTGCCGCAACTTGCTGCGCGTGAATCAGAGCATCGCGGCGCGGCTGGCGCGCGGCGAGTCGGTCGCGGTCTTTCCCGAAGGCACTACGTCAGACGGCGCGCAGGTACTGGCGTTCCGCCCGGCGCTGTTCCAGCCCGCGGTGCAGGCTGGACACCCGGTGCACGCGCTCGCACTCGCCTACCTGGACGGCGCCGGCAGCCGCTGCACCGCAGCCGCCTACATCAACGACATGAGCCTCTGGCAGTCGCTGTGCAAGATTGCCGCCTTGCCGGCGCTCAGGCTGGAGATCCGCCCGTGCGGCGTCGTGCCGACCGCGGGACGCGACCGCCGCGGCACCGCGTACCTCGCGCACGCCGCCGTTCAGAGCGGGATGTGGGGCAGCAGCTTGCCCGCGCGCCAGGCGGCGCCGGGATTCGCCGGCTCGGGATCGGCGGCCGGCTGGCTGCCCGCCAATACCGAACCGACCTGGGCGAGCAGCGTCGAGGTCTCGCGCACGTAGGCGTCGAACCGCGGCGCGAGGCAGCGGTCGGACAAGCGCAGCAGTGCGCGGCAGGCGCGCGGCAGGCGCACCGCGCGCAGCAAGCGGTCGGCGCCCGAGAGCCAGTCGATCACGCGCAGCGCGAGCGGCTCGCCGCAGCGCCAGCGCCGCGCCACGATCTGCGCCAGGGGCCTGCGCTCGGCCGCCAGCAGCTCGCCCGGCACGGCGCACACCCAGGGCCGCAGGTAATCGTCCATCGCCCATTCGCACAGCGCGTGCGTGACGTGCGCCACGTCGGCCACGCGGTGCTCGTGCTCGGGCACGAAGCGGTTGTGGGCCACGATGTCCGAGAGCAGGTGGCTGGCGTAGCCGAGCGCCACCGCGCGCTCCTCGTCGCAGTCCGCGGCGGCGAGACGGCGCAGTGACGGCCACAGGTGGTTGCGCCGGAAGACCCGGATGCCGAGCGCGCCCCCGGCGAGCGCGAGATCCGGCAGGCAGGCGCCCGCCAGCACCAGGCGCGGGAGCCGCAGCGCCGCGCGGCGCACATCGGGATCCAGCAGCGGGACGGCGAACAGGACGTGCTGGGCGAAGTAGAGGTGCGTGTGCAGTCCCCAGGCGAGCGCGTCGCCGGCGAACAGCAGCAGGGGAACGGCGAGAAGGACGGGTTGCACGGGCGAGCATCCTCGGCCTCGAGGATGACCCGCCCGTGAAGGATTGGTGACGCTTTGGTGAA
>CAWALA010000008.1:0-15996 GCA_963782655.1 uncultured beta proteobacterium
AAAGCCCCACGAGGTGCGCCTCGAACTTCGCGGCGATGCCGAAGGCGAAGTCGAGCCGCTCGATGCTGCGCCCGCGGCCATCCAGATGCACGAGGATCGTCTTGAATGTCATGGCGCTCTTCCCCCCATCCTGCCGGGGCCGCGCCTAGCGGCGTCCGAGCAGGATGCCGAGGACCAGGCCGACGCCGGCCGCGACGCCGACCGCCGTCCACGGGCTCTCGTGCACCTGCTGGTCCACTTCGTGCACGGCTTCCCGCGCGCGCGCTTGCGCCGCCTGGCCCGCCTCCTGCATGCGCGCGCGTGCGGCGCGCACGGACTCTTCCGCGCGCTGGCGCACCTTTCTCGACGCGCTCGCCGGTCTGGCTGGCGGTGGCCTTGAGCAATTCCTCCGCGTCGGTGACGACGGCGCGCAGGTCGTGCATGAGCTTGTCAGTGCTGAGTTGTTGCATGGTTTGCTCCAATCGAATTGACCCACCGACAGACTAGGCGCACGGCCGCCGCCGCAATTGACGTGGATCAAACCACCCGCACGCCGCTCGCGTCCTGCATGAGGCCGAGCCAGCGCCGGTAGCGTGCCCGCAGCGCCTCGTCGCGCGTCGGCGCGAACACTTCCTCCTGCGGCGCCGTGTTCCAGCTCGCGGGCCGGCCGGCCGCCAGGTAGGCGATGCCGCGCGCGCTCGCTTCCGGGTCCTCGCGCCGGATGACCGGCAGGCCGCTGACCGCGGCGAGCCGCCGGCACAGTCCGTCCAGGCGCGATACGCCGCCGCTCACGCGGATGCGCCGCGCCGGCGGCACGTAACGCGCCATGTGGTCGATGTTCGCCTGCAGCAGGAACGCCATGCTCTCGACGACCGCCACCGCCTTCTGCCAGGGCTCGCCCGCGCCCTCGAAGCGGGAGGCGAAATCCGCCACCCAGAATGGCGCGCCCAGGCCGGCGATGCCGTTGAGGAACAGCGGCGGCGCCTGCGGCCGCTCCAGCCACGCCGGGAGCTGCGCGGTGAGTTCCGCGATGCCCAGCTCCCCCTCGAGCCAGGCGAGCGCCGTGCCTGCGCCGTTCACGTTGCCCTCCACCATGTACACGGTCGTGTCGCGATCCGCCAGGATGATGCCGGTCAGCTGGCGCGGCACATGGCCCGGGAACGCGGTGAGCGCGCGCTGCACGAACGCGCTGGTGCCGATGTTGACGTAGGCGCAGTCCTCCTTCCGGCCAGCCGAAGGCGAACACCGCCGCCGACTGGTCGCCGTTCAACGCCGTGAGCGGCACCGCGATGCCCGCGGTCTCGAGCGTGCCCCAGGCATGCACGGTGGGCACGCTCTGCGGCAGGAATCCCGCCGGCAGGCCGAAGAGGGCGAGGAGCTCGGGGTCCCAGTCGCGCGTATGGATATTCCACAGCTGCGTGCGCGCGGCGCATTGCGGTTCGGCGGCGAGCGGCCGCTCCTTGAGCAGGCGGAAGACGAGGAAGCTCGCCATCGGCCCCCAGGCGAGCGTGCCCGCCTCGCGCGCCGCGCGCACCGCGGGGAGGTGCTCGAGCGCCCAGCGCAGCTTGCTCGCGCCGTAGTGCGGCGAGAGGTACAGGCCGGTCTTGCGGTGCACCGCGTCGCCGTGCGCCGCTTCGAGGCTCGCGATCCACGCGTGCGCGCGCCGGTCCTGCCAGCTGAAGATCGGCGACAGCGCGCGCCCGGTGGCTCGATCCCAGCACACGGCGTTCGAGCGCTGGCTGGCGAGGCCGGCGCAGGAGATCTCGCCCTTGCGTACGCCGACCTGCGACACGGCCTGCGCCACCGCGTCGAACACCGAGGCCACGACTTCTTCGCCGTCCTGCTCCGCCCAGTCCGGCTGAGGATGCGCCAGGGAGATCTCGCGCGTGCCTTTGGCGAGGATGCGGCCGGTGCGATCCACGACCAGCGCGCGGCTGGCGTGCGTGCCCTGGTCGATGGCGAGGGTGAGACTCATACTAAGATGCTAAACATATGGCGCGCATCGGTGTGATCGGCGGCGGGGCCTTCGGCACCGCGATGGCCTGCGTGGCGCGCAGGTCGGGGAACGACGTCACGATCTGGGCGCGCGAGCCGGAAGTGGCGGAGGACATCAACCGCCAGGGCGAGAACCCGCATTTCCTCCCCGGCGTGCGCCTGCCCGCCGGCATCCACGCGACCAACGACATGGCCGACGCCGTCGCCGGCGCGGAGTTCCTGCTGCTCGCGCCGCCCGCGCAGCGCATGCGCGAGATCGCCGGGCGCCTGGCGCCGCACCTCGCGCCCGGCACGCCGGTGGTGAGCTGCTCCAAGGGCCTCGAGCGCGGCAGCCTCGCGCTGATGCCCGAAGTTCTCGCCGAGGCGCTGCCGCGTTCCCCGTGCGCGGTGCTGTCCGGGCCCTCCTTCGCGAAGGAGATCGCCGTCGACCTGCCCTGCGGCGTGGCGCTCGCCAGCGCGGATGGCACACTGGCGCGCCGGCTCGCACGCGCCATCGCCAATCCGCGCTTCGGCGTGCTGCCGAACGCGGATGCGATCGGCACCGCCATCGGCGGCGTGATGAAGAACGTGGTGGCGATCGCGAGCGGCGTCCTCGCGGGCAGGAAGCTCGGCGAGAACGCGCGCGCCACGCTGGTGACCATGGGCCTGGCGGAAGCCATCCGCTTCGGGCTCGCCAAGGGCGCGAAGCGCGAGACCTTCGACGGCCTCGCGGGCATCGGCGACATGATGCTCACCGCCAACAGCCTGCAGTCGCGCAACACCTCGCTCGGCTTCGCGCTGGGCGAAGGCCGGAAGCTCGCGGAAATCCTCGCCGGGCGCAAGGAAGTGACCGAGGGCGCGTTCTCCGCGCAAGCCGTGGTGACGCTGGCGCAGCAGCTCGGCGTCGACATGCCGATTTCGTTCGCCGTGGACCGGCTGCTCAACCACGGCGCCGCGCTCGACGACGCCATCGCGCGCCTGGTCTCGAGCCTTGGACAAGCCGCTCGCGCCGGCTAGCGCGGCTTACTGGACCCGGACGCGGCGCAGGTCGCCGCCGGCCTGGGCAGCAGCCTGTCCGGCCTCGCGCCGGCGGAGGCTGCGCGTCGCCTTCCGCCCGCCGAGCGAACGCGGCTCGAGGGCCTGCCGCCGCTCGCGGCGCTGCGGTTGCTGGGGCGCCAGTTCCGCAGCCCCCTGGTGCTGATCCTCGTGTTCGCCGCAGGCGTGTCAATGCTGCTGCGGGAGATGACCGAGGCCGCAATCATCCTCGTCATCGTGCTGGGCAGTACCCTGCTCGGCTTCGCGCAGGAGTACCGGGCCGACACCGCGGTGGCCGCACTGCGCAAGCGCCTTGCCCTGACCGTGCGCGTGTTGCGCGGCGGGGTCGAGCATGTGGTGCCCGCGGCGGCCATTGTGCCGGGCGACGTGATCCTGCTGTCGGCGGGCAACCTCGTGCCGGGCGACGGCCTGGTGCTCGAGGCGCGGGACTTCCTGCTCACCGAGGCCAGCCTCACCGGCGAGTCGTTTCCGGTGGAGAAGCAGCCCGGCGTCCTGCCGCAGGATACGCCGCTCGCGCGGCGCACCAACAGCGTGTTCCTCGGCACCTCGGTGCGCAGCGGCAGCGCCCGGGTGCTGGTGGTGCATACCGGCCGCGACACCGCTTTCGGCGAGGTTGCCGCGCGCATCGCAGCGCCGCCGCCCGAGTCCGACTTCGCGCGCGGCGTGCGCCGCTTCGGCGGGATGCTGATGTATGTGATGACCTTCATGGTGCTGTTCGTGCTGCTGGTCAACGAGCTGCTGGGTCGGCCGACGCTCGACTCGCTGCTGTTCGCCGTCGCGCTGGCGGTCGGCCTCACGCCGGAGCTGCTGCCGGCGATCGTGAGCGTGACGCTGTCGCGCGGCGCGCGCGCCATGGCGCGCCGCGGCGTGATCGTGCGCCGCCTGGACGCGATCGAGGACCTCGGCGGCATCGACGTGCTGTGCACCGACAAGACGGGCACGCTCACCGAAGGGGTGATCACGCTCGACGCGGCGGTCGACCCGCAGGGCCGGCCCGACGCGGAGGTCCGGCGCCTCGCGTTTCTCAACGCCGCGCTCGAGACCGGCATCGAAAACCCGCTCGACGCCGCGATCGTCGCGGCAGGCGAGAAGGCGGGCTTGAGCGCCGCGGGGCTGCGCAAGGTCGACGAAATCCCCTACGACTTCATTCGCAAGCGCCTCACCATCGTAGTGGAGGACGGCGACGCCGCCGGCCACCTGATCGTCACCAAGGGAGCGTTCAGCACCGTGCTCGCCGTCTGTTCCGTCGAGCCGGCGCTGCGCGAACGCTGCGAGGCCTATTACCGGGACATGAGCGCGCAGGGCTACCGCGTGCTCGCCGTCGCGACGCGACGCAGCGCGCCGCGCGCGCGCTACGCGCATGAGGACGAGGCCGGCATGCACCTCGCCGGGTTCCTGCTGTTCCTGGACCCGCCCAAAGTGGGCGCCGTGCGCGCCATCGCCGAACTCGCGGCGCTCGGCATCGGCATCAAGGTGATCACCGGCGACAACCGCTACGTCGCCGCGCACGTCGCGCGCGCCATCGGGCTGGACGCCGGCGCGATCCTCACCGGCGAAGAGATCACCCGCATGAAGGACGAGTCGCTTTGGCACCTCGCCGGGAAGACCACGCTGTTCGTCGAGCTGGATCCGCAGCAGAAGGAGCGCATCGTGCACGCGCTGCAGCGCACCGGCCACTCGGTCGGCTACCTCGGCGACGGCATCAACGACGCGCCCGCGCTGCACGCAGCGGACGTCGGCATTTCGGTGGACGGCGCCGTGGACGTAGCGCGCGAGAGCGCGGACGTGGTGCTCCTGCGCCACGACCTGCACGTGCTGCGCCGCGGCGTGCAGGACGGCCGCGCGACCTTCGCCAACACGCTGAAGTACATCAGCATCACCACCAGCGCCAATTTCGGCAACATGGTGAGCATGGCGCTCGCCACGCCGTTGCTGCCGTTCCTGCCGCTGGCGGCCAAGCAGATCCTGCTCAACAACTTCCTCTCCGACCTGCCCTCCATCGCCATCTCGACCGACCGCGTGGATGCCGAGCGGGTGGCGAGCGCGCAGCGCTGGGACGTGGCCGAGGTGCGCCGCTTCATGCTGGTCTTCGGGCTGCTCAGCACGGTGTTCGACCTGCTGAGTTTCGCGCTGCTGCTGCAGGTGTTCGACGCCGACGAAGCGACCTTCCAGACCGCCTGGTTCGTCGTCTCGCTGCTCACCGAGCTCGCGGTGCTGCTGGTGCTGCGCACCCATGGCCCCGCCTGGCGCAGCGCGCCGAGCCGGCTGCTGCTCTGGACCACCCTCGCCGTAGGGGGCGCGGCGCTCGCGCTGCCCTATGCGGGCGCAGTCGCGGGCTTGTTCGGCTTCGTCCCGCTCCCCTGGAGCCTGCTGCTGAGTACGGTGCTGATTGCCGTCGCCTACGTATTGGCAACGGAGGCGGCGAAGTTGCGCTTCTACGCCGCGCGCAGCACGAGCCTGAGGGGCTGATGGTCGGAGGCGTCGGTGGCCGCGTCCATGTCGATGGAGGCGATGCGCCGCGCCACGTCGGGCGTGACAGCGAAGTAGTCGCGGCAGTGGCCGCCCTTGGGCCATTGCACGCGATCGAAGAGGCCCGTGGTCAGCGGATCGGGCTCGCCGGGGCGCGCGTGGCGCCAGGCGTCCACCAGCGGCGGCTGGAACAGCGCCTTGTACTCCGCGTCGTCGGGCAGCAGGTTCAGGTCGCCGCAAAGCACGAGCGACGCCGGCCGCGGCACAGCGTCGTAGGGGCTCGGCGCGGCTTTCGCCGGACTCGCTGCGTTTGCAGCCGCCTCCTCCTGGATCGCGCGCAGGCGCGCGATCTGCGCGGCGCGATGCGCGCCGGAGTAGTACTCGAGGTGCGTGGTCATCACGCGCAAGGGGCCGGCCTTCGTCTCGACCACCGCCTCGATCGCCTGACGCTGCATGTGCTTGATGCCGCCTTCGGCCGGATGCGGCAGCAGGTGGTTGAACACCTGCAACACCGGCAAGCGGCTGAGGACCAGGTTGCCGTACTGGCGTTCGCCGCGCACCAGCGTGGGGCCGAAGATCGCCGCATATCCGGGGACGAGCCTCGCGAGTTCCGTGACCTGGTCCGCGCCGTCGGCGTAGGCGGGATCGTGGCGCGCGATCTCCTGGAAGCACAGCACGTCCGCCTCACCCATCGCTCTTGCCACACGTGCGATGCGCGCGAGGTCGATCGCGCCGTCGCAACCCCTGCCGTTCTGGATGTTCCAGGAAAGGATGGCCGTCATGAGCCCGTCACTTTATTCCCGCCTGCATGAACGATTGCATGAACTGGCGCTGGAAGAGCAGGAACGCGACCAGCAGCGGCGCCACCGCCATGAGCGTGCCCGCGCTGATGACGCCCCAGTCCACGCCCGACTCGGGCGCGCCGAAGATGGCGAGGCCCACGGTGAGCGGCCGCGTCTCGATCGAGTTGGTCACGATGAGGGGCCAGAGGAAGTTGTTCCAGTGGTAGCTCACCGAGGTGAGGCCGTAGGCGAGGTAGGTCGGCCGCGCGAGCGGCACGTACACGCGCCACAGCACGCCGAGGAACAGCAGCCCTCGACGCGCGCCGCGTCCTCCAGCTCGCGCGGCACGGTCTTGAAGGTCTGGCGCAGCAGGAAGATGCCGAAGGCGCTCGCCATGTACGGCAGGCCGATGCCGAGGATGGTGTCCACCAGGCCCAGGCGGCTCATGATGCGGTAGTTCTCGACGATCAGCACCTCGGGCATGATGAGGAGCTGCACCAGCACCAGGCCGAAGGCGATGTCGCGCCCCGCGAATTCGAACCTGCGCGAAGGCGTAGCCCGCGAGCGTGCACAGCACGAGCTGCGCCGACAGGATCATCGTCACCAGCATCACGGTGTTGACGAAGTGGCGCGGGAACGGCGCGTAGGTCCAGGCCTTGGCGAAATTCGTCCACGCGTGAGCGGCGCCAGCAGGTCGAAACGCGTGGCGAACTCCGCCGGGTGGAACGCCGCCCAGAAGGCGTAGAGCAGCGGCGAGAGCCAGAGCAGCGCGAGCAGCCAGGCCGCGGCGGTCTCGAGGAGCGGCGCGCGTCGGCCGGCGGCGCTCACCGGTAGTGCACCCGTTTCTCGACCAGCTGGAACTGCACGACCGCGAGGCCCGCGAGGAGCACGAGCAGCACCACGGTCAGCGTCGAGGCGTAGGCGGTGTCGAAGAAGCTGAACGCCACCTGGTAGATGTAGTACAGCAGCAGGCTCGAGGCGTTGTCCGGCCCGCCCTTGGTGAGGATGAAGAGGTGGTCCACCAGCTTGAACGAGTTGATGGTCGCGTTCACCAGCACGAACAGCGTGGTCGGCATGAGCAGCGGGAAGGTCACGCGGCGGAAGAAGTACCAGCGCGAGGCGCCTTCGATGCGTCGCCGCCTCCTCGAGCTCGGGGGCGAGCGACTGCAGCGCGGCGAGGTAGAAGATCATGAAGAAGCCCGGCCTCCTTCCAGATCACCATCGCCATGGTGCAGGCGAGCACGGTATTCGGGTCGCCGAGCCAGTTGTGGCTCGGCCAGGCCGAACTTCGCGCCGATCTGGTCCAGCAGCCCGATCTGCGGCGTGTAGAAGAACAGCCAGATGTTCGCCACCGCGATCATCGGCAGCACGGTCGGCGTGAAGTACGCCATGCGCACCAGCGCGCGCGCCGGCAGCCGGTCGTTCACCCAGATCGCCATCAGCATGGCGAGCGCCATCGAGGTGGGGATGGTGCCGAGCGCGAACCAGAAGTTGTTGCCCAGCACCTGCCAGAAGATCGGGTCGTCGGCGAGCGCGGCGTAGTTGCCCAGGCCGACGAACCGGGACGGCCGCACCACCGTCCCGGTCGAGAACAGGCTGTCGAACAGCGTCGCCGCCGCCGGGTAGTGCGTGAAACCGACGAGCAGGATCGCGGCCGGCGTGAGCAGCAGCCAGCCGTAGACGTGCTTCATGCAGCGGCTAAAGCGGGGATCGCGCTAGCGGGGCCTTGAGCAGCCTGTCGGCTTCCGCCTGCGCCGCCTTCAGCGCCTCGGCCGGCTGTCTTCTGGCCGGTGAGCGAGGCCTGGATCGCGTCGTCGAGGAGCTTGCGCACGCGGCCGGTCTGGAACGTGGCGAGCTCGGCGGTGGCGAACTTGAACTGGTCGCGCGCGACCACCGCCTGCGGGAAGCCGGCCGCGTACTCCTTGAGCTTCGGCGTCTCGTAGGCCTCGGGCCGCACGGCGACGTAGCCGGTGGCGATGCTCCAGTCGGCGGCGCGCTCGGGCGTGGTCATCCACTTCACGAACGCGAGCGAGGCCTTGCGCTCTTCGGGCGTGGTCTTCTTGAACAGGTAGAAGTTGCCGCCGCCGGTGGGCGAGCCGCGCTGCTTGGAGGCGGGCAGCATCGCCACGCCGAACGGGAACTTCGCGGTGGTCTTCACCGCGGTGAGGTTGCCGGTGGTGTGCCACATCATCGCCGTCTTGCCTTCGGTGAACTCCTGGCGCAGCGTGCCCCACTCGACCGTGCCCTCGGCATCACCTTGTGCTTCGCGCCGAGGTCGCGCCAGTACTGCAGCGCGGCGATCACGTCCGGGTGCGCGTAGTTGGTGCGGTTGCCGTCCTTGTTCATCAGGTCGTGGCCGTTCTGGCGCGCGAAGGCCTGGAACATCCAGTAGGGGTAGCCGGTGGAAGGCACCATCACGCCCCAGCGCGTGACGTTGCCGGCTGCGTCCTTCTTCACGAGCTTGGCGGCCATCTGCGCCATCTCGTTCCAGTTGGCGGGCGGCTTCTCGGGGTCGAGGCCGGCCTCCTTGAACGCGTCCTTGTTCCAGTACATGACGATGGTCGAGCGCTGGAACGGGATGCCGTAGACCTTGCCCTTGTAGATGCCGTTCATCATCAGCGACGGGATAGAAGGCCTTGAGCCAGGCCTTCTCGTCGGCGGTGGTGGCGACGTCGTCCCAGGGCACGATCACGTCCTGCTCGATCAGCTCGTAGAGGTCGATGGAGAACAGCACCGAGATCTGCGCCGGCTGGCCGGCCTTCAGCGCGGCGAGCGCCTTGATGCGCGCGTCGTCGTAGTTGCCGGCGTAGATCGGATTGACCTTGATGCCCGGGTGCTCCTTCTCGAACTCCCGCGCATAGCCGTCGATCACCTTGGTGAGCGGGCCGCCGACGGCGATCGGGTAGTAGAACGTGAGCTCGGTATCGGCGCGCGCCGGGGCGGTCGCCGCGAGCAGCGCGGCGAGCAGCAGGGTCAGAGCGATTTCATGATTTCCTCCTCTAGGGTGCACTGTTATGGCCTGTAGTTGCAGCGTAGTTACGCCGGCTGCGGCACCCTTGCGGCGCAATCGATCCGCGCGCCGCTGGCGGCGTCGAACAGATGAATCGATCCGGACTGCCAGGCCAGGCGCACGCGGCGCCGGTCGCCGAGCCGCACGCGTCCCGGCGCGCGCACGAGCAGCGACTCGCTCTCCCGCCTGCGCCGTGAGAACGGTGTCCGCGCCGTGGTACTCGGCGCTCGTCACCACCGGCCGGCACTCCGGCTGGGTCGGCCACGATGCGGACGTGCTCGGGCGAACGCCCAGGGTGAGCCCTGTGCCGCGCCCGGGGAGCACCACCGCGGTCTCGGCGCGCCGCGGATCACCGCGCCCTGCGGCGCCGTCGGCGAGGGCGACGAGATTCATCGCCGGCGTGCCGATGAAGCGCGCGGCGAAGATCGTCGCCGGCCGGGCGTAGAGCTCCTCGGGCGAGCCCTCCTGCTCGATGCGCCCCTCGCGCATCGAGGATCACGCGGTCGGCCATGCTCATCGCCTCGACCTGGTCGTGCGTGACGTAGACCACCGTCATGCCGAGGCGCTGCTGCAGCGCGCGGATCTCGACGCGCATGCCGTGGCGCAGCTGCGCGTCGAGGTTGGAGAGCGGCTCGTCCATCAGGCAGATCGGGTTCTCGGCGACGATCGGCGCGCGCGAGCGCCACGCGCTGGCGCTGGCCGCCGGAGAGCTGCGAGGGCTTGCGCTCGAGCTGCTCGGTGAGGCCGACGAGCTCGGCGACGCGCGCGAGGCGCTCCGTCGCGCTCGGGCGCCGGCGTGCGGCGCACCTTGAGGCCGAACACGATGTTCTCGGCGACCGACAGGTGCGGGAACAGCGCGTAGGACTGGAACACCATCGACACGCGGCGCTTGTCCGGGTCGAGGCGCGTGACGTCGCGCCCGGCGATGAGGATCTTGCCTGCGGAGTCACGTCCTCGAGGCCGGCGATGAGGCGCAGCACGGTGGACTTGCCGCAGCCCGAGGGGCCGAGCAGGACGAGGAACTTCCCCTCGGCGGCGCGCAAGCTCACGCCGTCGACGGCGCGCACCGCGCCGTAATGCTTGGACACTGAATCAAGGACGATCTCGGGCATTCCGGCGAGGATTATGCAGGCAACCGCATCAAACTCGCGCCCGTCGGTGACAAATCGCACGGCGGCGGCCTGCACTATTGCCTGATCGAGCCTCCTCGCTGCTGCCGCCGCACGCGCGCAGGCAACTAGAATCCAAAGGTCGTTCAATGCAGGCGCATTCTTGCAGGAGGCACCTATGCTGGAGTTCTGGAGTGGGTCAAGAAGCGCATCGACGAAACGGTCGGGCCGGCATCCGGCCCGGGGCCGGCGGGAGCGGCGCTTGCCGGCCTTCTCGATACGGATCCCTCCACCGCGCTCGGCGAGCTGAGGGCCCGGTTGGAGGCGGCCGGCGGCGTCGAGGCTCTCGCGCTCATCCAGGATGCGGGCGCCGCCCACGTCTCCACGCTGTTCACACAGTACTTCGTCGACGCCGCGGGAACGCACGCCGCGCGCGAAGCCACCTGGAAGTCGCTGGTCAATTACCAGTCGCGCCTCGCGCAGGCGCTGTGCGCGTCGGCGGGCACCCAGCCCACCGCGCAGAGCGCGGTGCGCGCCCTGGGCGCTGCCGCACGCTCGCCAAGCTCCACCTCGTGCATTACGCGAGCGTGCCGGGCAAGCTCTGGCACGTTGCCTACTCGATTCACGCGGGCGCCGAGAAGGCCGGGTTCGCCGACCACGCCGGTCCACGCGCACTCCGGCCACCGGACGATGACGACTGTGGAGCAGGAGCTGTTGCGCCTGCTCATGCTGCGCGTGAGCGCGCCCGACATGATGGCCCCGGAGCAGATCGAGGTCGCCGACCGCGTCGTCGAGCAGCTCGGCGCCGAATTCACGCTGCGCCAGCCCGGGGTCGCCGACAACCCCTTCTACTTCGAACCGGCAAGCGAATTCCCCCGCGGCGTGCGAAGGGGCGTGAGCCGAGCGCCACCGCGC
Organism: uncultured beta proteobacterium; assembly: GCA_963782655.1. Lineage (GTDB taxonomy): Bacteria > Pseudomonadota > Gammaproteobacteria > Burkholderiales > SG8-39 > JAABQT01. The sequence continues at coordinate 11,295 of CAWALA010000008.1, forward strand.
GCTACTTCGGCCCCGGCATGGGATACGACTCGCTGGAGCGCATCGCGAGGCAGGTGGGCGCGGCCAGGCTCGAAGAATTCAAGGCCTTCGGCAAGGACATCGCGCCGAGAGTGCAGCTGAGCACGGTGCAGCACCTGTTGACTTTCTGGCGTGCCGATTGCCCGTATGCGCCACCCGCGCACGAGCCCGCATCCGGCACCCTGCAGGTCGTGCATGGCTACGGCCAGCTCTGGCAATACCTTTCCGAAGTCCACGATGGCCCGCGCGAGCTGTCGCTCGCCGATTCGCGCAGGTCGGCGCACTGCAGGCCCCGGAAACCTGGGAGCTGAAGGGCACCGGCGGCAACGAACTCGGCGCGAAGTTGCACCGCACGAGCGGCAACTGGGTCAAGTGCGGCGAGGTGGTCGGCGTGTCGGTGCGCGACGGCGGCGAGCGCTGGGTGGGGATGATCCGCCGCATGCATGCCCGTGCCGGAGGCGGGCGCGGCGCGGATATCGCCGTGCTGAGCCGCGAGCCCGGCGAGGTGTCGCTGCGGGCGGTGATCGGCGAGTACGACGACAGCGCCTTCTCGGACGCCTCGTCCAGGCAATTCGCGGGGAATACCGTGCACGCCATCATCCTGTCGGATGGCGCGAGCGGCACGCAGCCGGCGAACCTGCTGCTGCCGCCGGAGCGAATGGCAGGAAGGCCGCGTCTACGAGGTGCAGGCGGAGGCAGGCGCGCGCTACCTGCGTGGCCTGCAGGTCGTCAGGCGCGGCGACGACTACGTGCGCGCCACGTTCGAGTGGCTCGCCACGCCGGACTAGAAAAATGGGGTCAGGGCCGAATTTCGCCTCGCAAGCGAAATTCGGCCCTGACCCATTTTTCACTCCGGCATCCCGCCTTCGCCGCCCACCGGCGGCGCCGGCTTCTGCGGGAATCTGCGCGATCATGCAGTCGGTGGTGAGGATCAGGCCCGGCGATCGAGGCCGCGTTCTGCAGCGCGGTGCGCGTCACCTTGCAGGGATCGAGCACGCCCATCTCCACCAGGTCGCCGTACTCGCCGGTGGCCGCGTTGTAGCCGAAGTTGCCCTCGCCCTCGACGACGCGCTGCAGCACCACCGGACGGCTCCTCGCCGGCGTTGCGCCACGATCTGCCGCAGCGGCTCCTCGAGCGCGCGCAGCACGATGCGGATGCCCGCGTCCTGGTCCGCGTTGGCGCCGCGCAGCTCGCCGCAGCCGCGCGCGCGCGCGCAGCAGCGCGACGCCGCCGCCCGGCAGCACGCCCTCCTCGACCGCCGCGCGCGTGGCGTGCAGCGCGTCGTCGGTGCGGCTCTTGCGCTCCTTCATCTCGGTCTCGGTGGCCGCGCCGACCTTGACCACGCGCGACGCCGCCGGCGAGCTTGGCGGCGCGCTCCTGCAGCTTCTCCTTGTCGTAGTCGCTGGTCGCGTCCTCGATCTGCTGCTTGATCTCCGCGACGCGCGCGTCGATCGCGCTGCGGATCGCCGCGCGCCGCCGATGATGGTGGTGTCGTCCTTGTCGATCTCGACGCGCCTGCGCGCGCCCGAGGTCCGTCGAGCTCGGCCTTCTCCAGCGTGAGGCCCGCTTCCTCGGCGATGACCTTGCCGCCGGTGAGCACCGCGAGGTCCTCGAGCATCGCCTTGCGGCGGTCGCCGAAGCCCGGCGCCTTCACCGCGCAGGCCTTGATCACGCCGCGCAGCGTGTTCACCACCAGCGTCGCGAGCGCCTCGCCCTCGACCTCCTCGGCGATCACCAGCAGCGGCTTGCCCAGCCTTGGCGACCTGCTCGAGCAGCGGCAGCAGCTCGCGGATCGGTGGCGATCTTCTTGTCGTGCAGCAGGATGCAGCACGTCCTCGAGCACGACGCGCTGCTTCTCCGGGTCGTTGATGAAATAGGGCGAGAGGTAGCCGCGGTCGAACTGCATGCCCTCGACCACCTCCAGCTCGCTCGGCGAGGCCCTTGCCGTCCTCGACCGTGATCACGCCTTCCTTGCCGACCTTCTCCATCGCCTCGGCGACCATCTCGCCGATCGACGCGGTCGTTGTTGGCCGAGATCGTCGCCGACCTGCGCGATCTCGGTGCGCGTGGCGCAGGGCCTCGCCAGGCGCTTCAGCTCCGCGACCACGGCCTCCACCGCCAGGTCGATGCCGCGCTTCAGGTCCATCGGGTTCATGCCGGCGGCGACGTACTTCATGCCCTCGGTGACGATGCCGGCGGCGAGCAGCGTCGCGGTGGTGGTGCCGTCGCCCGCGACCTCGGAGGTCTTGGCGGCGACCTCGCGCACCATCTGCGCGCCCATGTTCTCGAAGCGGTCCTCGAGCTCGATCTCCTTCGCCACGACGACGCCGGAGTTGATGACGATGGGCGCGCCGTACGACTCTCTCCAGCACCACGGTGCGCGCCTTGGGGCCGAGCGTCACGCGCACCGCGTCGGCGAGGATGTCCATGCCCTTCACCAGCTTGGCGTGGGCGGCTTCTCCGAACAACAGCTGCTTGGCGGGCATCGCGCCTCCTTCAGTCCTGCTTCGGCGCCGCGTCGCGAATGCAACCCATCACCTGCGCGTTGGTCCGCGGCGGCCGCCTCGTACAGGCTCTTCCAGTACTCCATGGACTTCTTCTGGTTGGCGACCAGCCACTCGGTCTGGATGCGCAGCAGGTCCGCGGGACCGGCGGCATCGGCCGAGCGCCTTTTGCGTGGCCACCGCGTCGGCGTGCGCCTCGGTGGCCGCCTCGATCTGCACTTCGTGCATGCGCGTCGAGCCCTCGATGATCGCCTCGGTCATGCGCATGCGTCGCGTCGAGCTGCCGCTTCCATGCATCCATCATCGTCTTGTCCGTCGTGGTTGCCATGGTGTTCTCCTCAATTCATCGTTGCAGAACGTACTCCCCGGGCGCTTCGCCCAGCACATTGCCCGATCGCCGGAGGCGCGAGCGGCGCGCTCGAATGCCGCGCAAGCCACAGCTGCCACTCCGGCCACCACGAGCCTTCGTGGCGCGGCGCCTGCGCAACCCAGGCGTCCGGGTCGACGTAAGGCTCGTCGTGCATGCGCGCCATCACCTGGTAGCTGCGTGCCGCGTGCCCCGGCTCGCTCACGATGCCGGCATTGTGGCCGCCGGTCGTGAGCAGGAACGTCACTGCCGAATCCGTGAAGAGGTTGACCTTGTAGACGGAGCGCCACGGCGCTACGTGGTCGCGCGTCGTGCCGACGGCGAACAGCGGCGCGTGGATGTCGGTGAGCGCAACCGGGCGGCCGTCCACCTCGTAGCGCCCGGCGGTCAGGTCGTTGCGCAGGAAGAGGCGCCGCAGGTATTCGCTGTGCATGGTGTACGGCATGCGCGTCGCGTCCGCGTTCCAGGCCATGAGGTCGGTCATCGGCGGGCGCGCGCCCAGCAGGTACTCGCGCACGCGCTTCGACCAGATGAGGTCGTTGGAGTGCAGGAGCTGGAACGCGCCCGCCATCTGGCGCGTGTCGAGGTAGCCCTGCGCGGACATCATGTCTTCGAGCAGGCTCACCTGGCTGTCGTCGATGAACAGCGTCAGCTCCCCCGCCTCCTCGAAGTCCACCTGCGCGGCGAGCAGGCTGATCGTCGCCAGGCGCTCGTCGGCGTCGCGCGCCATCTGCGCCGCCGCAATGGCGAGCAGCGTGCCGCCGAGGCAATAGCCGGCGGCGTGCACCTTGCGCCCGGGGACGATCTTGCCCGATCGCATCGAGCGCCGCCATGACGCCCAGGCGCCGGTAGTAGTCCATCGACAGGTCGCGGTCCTGCGGCGTCGGGTTCTTCCACGACAGCATGAATACCGTGTGGCCGCGGTCGACCAGGAACTTCACCAGCGAGTTGTGCGGCGAGAGATCGAGGATGTAGTACTTCATGATCCACGCCGGCACGATGAGGATCGGCTCGGGGTGCACGTCCTTCGTCGTGGGCGAATACTGGATCAGCTCGGCGAGGCGATTGCGCATCACGACCTTGCCCGGACGTCACCGCGACTTGCTTCCCGGCACGAACGCTCCGCGCCCGCGGGCGGCTCGCCGAGCGCCTCGCGGCGCCAGTCCTCGGCGAAGTTGGCCGTGCCGTTGGCGAAATTGAGACCGTACTGGCGACCGGGCGCGCAGCACCTCGGGATTGCTCCAGGAAGTTCGACGGCGACGAGAGATCCAGAAGCTGGCGCATCGTGAAGGTGACCACGTCTTCGTGGTGCGGCGAAACGCCGCGCACGCCCGTCGTGGCGTTCTCACCGCCACTGCTGCCAGAGCAGGAACCCCTGGTGGATGGCATTGAACGGCCACTGCGCCAGGCCTCGTCCGCAAAGCGCGAGTCCTGCGGCAGCGGCTCGATGCAGTGCGGACATTCGACGCCGCGCACGGTGTGGCCGAGGTAGTTCGCGTAGCGCAGCCACTTGCGCTTCGATTTGCGCGTGAGCTCGGCCTGCTTGCCCGGCGCTGCGGCGAGGTGCATCGCCCAGTCGCCGAAGGCGAGCGCGACCGCGACCGGCGACAGGCCGCCAGTCGCGCGCGCCGTGTAGGCGTGCGTCACGCGGTCGGCCTCCAGCGCCATCAGCGCGGGGGCGTCGAAATCCTCGTCGCGTTTCATCTGTTAAGCCTACCGGCGGGGCTGGCCTCCTTTGATCCACGTCAACGCCTCGCAGTGACGTCGTAGAATTCGTCCGGGATCACCACCGGCGGCGTACGGTTGACACCA
>CAWALA010000009.1:0-360670 GCA_963782655.1 uncultured beta proteobacterium
CATCCGGCCCGAGCACCTCGAGATCGCCGCCGACGGCTTCGAGGCCGAGGTGGTGGTGATCGAGCCCACCGGCTCGGAAACGCAGCTCTTCGCCCGCCTCGGCGGGCAGGAGATCGCGGCAGTGTTCAGGGAGCGGCACGAATTCGTCCCCGGCCAGCGCATCCGGCTGCGCCCGCGGGCCGACTGCCTGCATCTTTTCGATCCGTCGAGCGGCCAAAGGATCTGAGGCCCCCGGCGCTTACTTTTCGAGGATCCACCAGAGGAGACACAACGACATGAACGACGAACGCAGATTCACCCGCCGTGACGCACTCAAGGCCGGCGCCGCGATCGCGGGCGCGGGCGCGCTCGAGGCAGCCAACCTCGCCGCCTTCGCGCAGGCCTGGGCCCAGGCGTCGCCGCTGGAAGCCCGAGAAGGGCGCCAAGCTGCAGCTGCTGCGCTGGAAGCGCTTCGTGCAGTCCGAGGAAGACGGCTTCATGGCGCTGGTCGCCGCATTCACCAAGGCGACCGGGGTGCCGGTCACGGTGCTGAACGAGTCGCTGGACGACGTGCAGCCCAAGGCCTCGGTGGCGGCCAACACCGGCCAGGGCCCGGACATCTTCTGGGGCCTGTACTCGCTGCCGCACCTGTTCCCGGCCAAGTGCATGGACGTCACCGACGTCGCCGACTATCTCGGCAAGAAATACGGCGGCTGGGTCGCCAGCGCGGTCACCTACGGCAAGTCGGGCAAGGGCTGGATCGCGATCCCGGTGGGCTACAACGGCAACGTCATCAACTACCGCCAGAGCATGATCGAGAAGGCGGGCTTCAAGGAGATCCCGAAGGACACCGCGGGCTTCATGGAACTGATGAAGGGGCTCAAGGCGAAGAGCGTCGCCGGGCGGCTTCGCGCTCGGCCGCGCCTCGGGCGACGGCAATGCCTGGGTGCACTGGTGCCTGTGGGCGTTCGGCGGCAACCTGGTCGACGCGAAGGACAAGGTGATCCTCAATTCGCCCGAGACCGTCAAGGCGCTGGAGTACGCGAAGGAAATGTCGACGCACTTCGTGCCCGGCTGCGCGGCGTGGAACGACTCCTTCAACAACAAGGCCTTCCTCGAGAGCCAGATCTCGCTCACCAACAACGGCGTGTCGATCTACGCCGCCGCCAAGGCGAACGCGGGCAAGGATCCCAAGGCGAAGGAGGTCATGGACGACATGAACCACTCGCTCTGGCCGATCGGCCCGGTGGGCAAGCCGACCGAGTTCCACGTCGCCTACCCGATGCTCGGCATGCGCTACACGAAGTTCCCGCAGGCCTGCAAGGCGTTCCTCGCGTTCACGCTCGAAGCGGAGAACTACAACCCGTGGCTGCAGGCGGCGGTGGCCTACATCACGCACCCGCTGAACGCCTACGACGCCAACCCGGTCTGGACCTCCGACCAGAAGCTGTCGATCGCGCGCGACTGCGCCAAGCGCACGCTCACGGCCGGCGGCCTGGGCTCGGTGGGCGAGAAGGCGGCCTCGGCGCTGGCCGATTTCGTGGTCCTCGACATGTTCGCCTCGGTCTGCACCGACCGCGCGAGCATCAAGGACGCGATCGCGGTGGCCGAACGGCAGGCGCGCCGGATCTACCGCTAGCCGGTTGCCGACGGGAACAGCATGAACCAGTCCACGACATGGGAGCGGCTGCGCACCAACCGCGACTGGCTCGGGTTCTGGTTCATGCTGCCCACGGCGGCGTTCCTGCTGCTGTTCCTGCGTCTACCCGCTCGGCCTGGGCATCTGGCTGTCCTTCACCGACGCGCGCATCGGCACGCCGGGCAACTTCGTCGGCCTGGAGAACTACGAGTGGATCATCGGCGACTCCAAGTTCCAGACCGCGGTGTTCTTCACGCTGCTCTATACGTTCGTCGCGAGCGTGTTCAAGTTCGCCATCGGCCTGTACCTGGCGCTGCTGCTCAACCAGAACATGCCGTTCAAGGCGATGATCCGCGCGGTCATCCTGATTCCCTTCATCGTGCCGACCGTGCTGTCGGCCATCGCCTTCTGGTGGATCTTCGATCCGCAGTTCTCGGTCGTCTCCTGGTCCCTGCGGCAGCTGGGCTGGATCGACGGCAACATCAATTTCCTCGGCGACGCGTGGAACTCGCGCTGGAGCGTCATCTTCGCCAACGTCTGGCGCGGCGTGCCCTTCATCGCGATCTCGCTGCTCGCCGGGCTGCAGACCCTGCCGCCGTCGCTCTACGAGGCCGCGACGCTCGACGGCGCGACGCGCTGGCAGCTGTTCCGGCACGTCACCTATCCGCTGCTGACGCCGATCATCGCGGTGGTGATGACCTTCTCGGTGCTGTTCACCTTCACCGACTTCCAGCTCATCAAGGTGCTGACCAACGGCGGGCCGGCCGGCGCCACCGAACTGATGGCCACCATGTCCTACAACACCGCGATCCTCGGCTCGCGCATCGGCGAGGGCTCCGCGGTCTCGACGGCGATGGTGCCGTTCCTGCTCGCCGCGATCATGGTCTCCTGGTTCGGCCTGCAGCGGCGCAAGTGGCAGCAGGGGGAAGACAATGACTGAGCCGGGCTGCCGCGCGCCGACGAAAGCGTCGGCATGAGCTACCTGTCGACGCTGCCGCAGCGGCTGGTGACGCTCTACCTGCCGCTGTCGATCATCATGATCGTGCTGCTGTTCCCGTTCTACTGGATGACCATGACGGCGATCAAGCCGAAGGAGCACCTGCTCGATCTCGACACGCACAATCCGTTCTGGACGCTCAGCCCGACGCTCGAGCACATCGAGGAGCTGCTGTTCAAGACCGACTACCCGCTGTGGCTGTGGAACACCATGTTCATCGCGGTCTCGGCGACGATCCTGTCGATCGTGGCGAGCGTGTTCGCCGCCTACGCCATCACGCGCATCCGCTACCGCGGCGCCCAGTGGATCGGCGGCTCGATCTTCCTCGCCTACCTGGTGCCGCCGTCGATCCTGTTCATCCCGCTGTCGACGGTGGTGTTCCAGTACGGCCTGTTCGACACGCCGTTCGCGCTGATCCTCACCTACCCGACGATCCTGATCCCGTTCTCCACCTGGCTGCTGATGGGCTATTTCAAGACCATCCCGTACGAGCTCGAGGAGTGCGCGCTGATCGACGGCGCGAGCCGCTGGCAGATCCTCACGCGCATCATCCTGCCGCTCGCGGTGCCGGGGCTCATCTCCGCCGCCATCTTCTGCATGACGCTGTGCTGGAACGAGTTCATCTACGCGCTCACCTTCATCAACACCACCAGCCAGAAGACGGTGCCGGTGGCGATCGTCACGGCCTTCACCGACGGCGACCAGTACCGCTGGGGCTCGCTGATGGCCGGCGCGCTGGTCGGCTCGCTGCCGCTGGTGATCCTGTACGCGTTCTTCGTCGAGCACTACGTGTCGGCCATGACCGGCGCAGTCAAGGAGTAGCCAAGTGAACCAACTCGATCTCAAGGGCCGCACCGCGGTCGTCACCGGCGGCTGATCGGCATCGGCGCGGCGATCGTCAAGCGCCTCGAGGCCTCCGGCGCCAAGGTGCGCGTCTGGGACGTCGGCGCGAAGGCCGACCCGGTGGACGTCACCGACCAGAAGGCCATCGAGCGCGCGACCGCGAAGGCGCTCGCCGATCTCGGCCGCATCGACATCCTGGTCAACAACGCCGGCATCGCCGGCCCGACCATGCCGGTGGTCGACTACCCGGTCGCGGACTGGAAGCGCGTCATCGACATCGACCTCAACGGCCCGTTCCTGTGCTGCCGCGCCGTGGTGCCGCACATGGTGAAGGCGGGCTACGGGCGCATCGTCAACATCGCCTCGATCGCCGGCAAGGAAGGCAATCCCGAACGCCGCCGCCTACGCCGCCGCCAAGGGCGGCGCTCATCGCCTTCACCAAGGCGCTCGGCAAGGAGCTCGCGCAGACCGGCGTGCTCGTCAACTGCGTGACGCCGGCCGCGGCGCAGACGGCGATCCTCGACCAGGTGACGCCGGAGTTCGCCAAGTTCATGCTGTCCAAGATCCCGATGGGGCGCTTCGTCAAGGTCGAGGAGATCGCGGCGATGGCCTGCTGGCTGGCGTCCGAGGACTGCTCGTTCACCACCGGCGGCGTGTTCGACATTTCCGGCGGAAGGGCGACCTACTGACATGGCCAAGAAGAAAACGATCCCGCTTGCGCAGCGTGCAGTGGTTCGGCCGCGCAGGACATCTACGGCTTCATCTACCGCAGCTGGACCAAGAACCGCGGCATGCCGCAGGACCAGTTCGACGGCCGGCCGGTCATCGGCATCTGCAACACCTGGTCCGAGCTCACGCCCTGCAACTCGCACTTCCGCACCTCGCCGAGCACGTGAAGGCGGGCGTGCTGGAAGCGGGCGGCTTTCCGCTCGAGTTCCCGGTGATGTCGCTCGGCGAGACGCTGCTGCGGCCGACCGCGATGCTCTACCGCAACCTCGCCAGCATGGACGTCGAGGAATCGATCCGCGCCAACCCGCTCGACGGCGTGGTGCTGCTGGTGGGCTGCGACAAGACCACGCCCGCGCTGCTGATGGGCGCGGCGAGCGTCGACCTGCCCACCATCGCCGTCTCGGGCGGGCCGATGCTCTCGGGCAAGTACCGCGGCACCGACATCGGCTCGGGCACCAACGTCTGGTCGATGTCGGAGGACCTGCGCGCCGGCAAGATCACGCTGGAGGAGTTCCACGAGGCCGAGTCCTGCATGCACCGCTCGCACGGCCACTGCATGACGATGGGCACCGCCTCGACGATGGCCTCGATGGTCGAGGCGCTCGGCGTCGGCATGCCGGGCAACGCCGCGATTCCCGGCGGTGGACGCGCGCCGCAACGTGCTCGCGCGCATGGCGGGCCGGCGCATCGTCGAGATGGTGAAGGAAAAGCTGCACGCTGTCGAAGATCCTGACGAAGCAGGCTTTCGAGAACGCGATCCGCGTCAACGCCGCGATCGGCGGCTCGACCAACGCGGTGATCCACCTGATCGCGATCGCGCGGCGCATCGGCGTGGAGCTCAAGCTCGACGACTGGGACCGCCTCGGGCGCGGCGTGCATACGCTCGTCAACCTGATGCCCTCGGGCAAGTACCTGATGGAGGACTTCTACTACGCCGGCGGCCTGCCGGCGGTGATCCGCGAGCTCGGCGAGAACGGCCTGCTGCACAAGGACGCGCTGACGGTCAACGGCACGATCGATCTGGGAGAACAACAAGGACGCGCCCTGCTGGAACCGCGACGTGATCCACACCGTTCAAGAAGCCGTTCAAGAAGGACACCGGCATCGCGGTGCTGCGCGGCAACCTCTGCCCCGACGGCGCCATCATCAAGCCCTCGGCGGCGACGCCGAAGCTGCTCAAGCACCGCGGCCGCGCGGTGGTGTTCGAGAACATCGAGGACTTCCACAAGCGCATCGACGATCCGAAGCTCGACATCGACGCGAAATGCGTCATGGTGCTGAAGAACTGCGGCCCCAAGGGCTACCCGGGCATGGCCGAGGTCGGCAACATGCCGCTGCCGCCCAAGCTCCTGAAGAAGGGCATCACCGACATGGTGCGCATCTCGGACGCGCGCATGAGCGGCACCGCCTACGGCACGGTGGTGCTGCACATCTCGCCCGAGGCCGCGGCGGGCGGCGCGCTGGCGCTGGTGGAGAACGGCGACATGATCGAGCTCGACGTGGCCAAGCGCAGGCTGCAGCTGCTGGTGTCGCCGAAGGAACTTGCCAAGCGCCGAGCGAAATGGAAGAAGCCGAAGGCCGCCGCTCGCGCGCGGCTACTGGAAGCTGTACTTCGACCACGTGCAGCAGGCCGCACGAGGGCGCGGACCTCGATTTCCTCGTCGGCAAGAGCGGCGCCTTCGTGCCGCGCGACAATCACTGAGGAGGCTCGCATGCTGCAAGCCGCCGACCTGACCATCCGCCTGCACCCGGAGGACGACGTCGTCATCGCGCGCGTCGAGATTCCCGCCGGCACGCTGGTCACCAAGGAGAACGTGCGCGCCAGCGCCATGATCCCGGCCGGGCACAAGATCGCCGTGCGCGCGGTCGCCAAGGGCAAGCCCGTGCACCGCTACAACCAGATCATCGGCTTCGCCACGCGCGACATCGCCGCCGGCGACCACGTGCACGTGCACAACCTCGCCATGGGCGACTTCGAGCGCGACTACGCCTACTCGTCCCTGGTGAAGAAGACGGATTTCGTCCCGCAGCCGGCGACGTTCCTGGGCATCGTGCGCGCCGACGGCCGCGTGGCGACGCGCAATTACATCGGCATCCTGACCAGCGTGAACTGCTCGGCGACCGTCGCGACGCATGATCGCGCGGCACTTCGAGAACCGGCTCGACGATTACCCCAACGTGGACGGCGTGGTGGCGCTCACGCACAAGACCGGCTGCGGCATGGCGAGCGAGGGCGAGGCCGACCGACGTCCTGCGCCGCACGATCGCCGGCTACGCGCGCCACCCCAACTTCTTCTCCTCGCAGCTCGTCGGCCTGGGCTGCGAGGCGAACCAGGTCAAGCACTCTCCTGTCGGCGCGAGCAAGCTGAAACGCAGCGACAGGCTTCGGCGCCTTCACCATCCAGGAGAAGGGCGGCACGCGCAAGGCGGTGGAGAACGGCATCGCGCGCGTGAAGGAGATGCTGCCCGAGGCGAACAAGGTGAAGCGCGAGCCGGTGCCGGCGAGCCACCTGATCCTCGGCCTGCAATGCGGCGGCTCGGACGGCTACTCCGGCATCAGCGCCAATCCGGCGCTCGGGGCGGCGGTGGACCTGCTGGTGCGGCACGGCGGCACGGCGATCCTGTCCGAGACCCCGGAGGTCTACGGCGCGGAGCACCTGCTGACGCGCCGCGCCGTCTCGCGCGAAGTCGGCGAGAAGCTGATCGCGCGCATCCGCTGGTGGGAGGATTACACGCGCGCGCAACGGCAACGAGATGAACAACAACCCCTCGCCGGGCAACAAGGCGGGCGGCCTCACCACCATCCTGGAGAAGTCGCTCGGCGCGGTGGCCAAGGGCGGCACCACCAACCTCGTGGACGTCTACGAGTACGCGCAGCCGGTGACCGCGAAGGGCTTCGTCTACATGGACACGCCGGGCTACGACCCGGTGTCGGCGACCGGCCAGGTGGCCGGCGGCGCCAACATGATCTGCTTCACCACCGGCCGCGGCTCGGCCTACGGCTGCAAGCCCGCGCCCTCGCTCAAGCTCGCCACCAACACCGCCCTCTTCGTGCACCAGGAAGAGGACATGGACATCAACTGCGGCACGGTGATCGACGGCACCGAGACCGATCCAGCAGGTCGGCGAGCGCTTCTTCCAGATGATCCTGGAGACCGCGTCCGGCAGGAAATCGAAGTCCGAGGCGTTCGGCTACGGCGAGGACGAGTTCGCGCCCTGGGTGCTGGGCGCGACGATGTGACGCGCGCGGCGCTGATCGCGCTGGCTTTCGTCGCGGCGCCCGCGCTTGCGCAGCGCGAGATGCTCGACGCCGCCGGGCGGCTACGTGGTGGTGCCGGCGAAGGTGGCGCGCGTGTATGCCGCCGGGCCTCCAGCGAGCGTCCTGGTCTTCGCCATCAATCCCGACAAGCTGATCGGCTGGACCCGCGCGTTCCGTCCGGAGGAGGCGCGCTTCCTGCCCGAGCGCTACGCCGGCCTGCCCGAGCTAGGGCGCCTCACCGGCCGCGGCAACACCGCCAATGTCGAGGTGCTGCTCGCGGCGCGACCCGACCTGGTGGTGGACGTCGGCGCCACCGCGCCGACGTTCGCGTCGCTCGCCGACCGGGTGCAGCAGCAGACGGGCTTGCCCTATCTGCTGCTCGACGGGCGCTTCGACGCGATTCCCGGCACGCTGCGGGCGCTGGGCCACGCCATGGGCGACGAGGCGAGCGCGAACCGGCTTGCGGACTGGTGCGAGCGCGCGATCGCCGAGGTCGACCGCGCGCATCGCGCAGGTGCCGCCGGACAAGCGCCCGCGCGCCTACTACGGACGCGGCCCGCAGGGCCTGCAGACCGCGCTCGGCGGTTCGATCAACGCAGAGGTGATGGAATTCCTCGGCGCGCGCAACGTCGCCGGCGCCGTGCGCGGCGGTCTGGTCCAGGCCTCGCTCGAGCAGGTGCTCGGCTGGGACCCGGAGGTGATCTTCACCAACGACCCCAACTTCTACCGTGACGTGTGGAGCGACGCGCGCTGGAGCGCGATCGCGGCGGTGCGCGCGAAGCGCGTGCACCTGTCGCCGCACCTGCCCTTCGGCTGGTTCGACTTTCCGCCTGGCGCGAACCGCATCATCGGCCTGTACTGGGCGGGAAAGATTCTCTACCCCGCCCAGTTCCCGCGACGACCTGCGCGCGAAGACGGCGGAGTTCTACCGCCTCTTCTACCGCCAGGCGCCGAGCGACAGCGCAGCTCGACGCGCTGCTCGGCGAGCCCGGCGTGATGCCGCGATGACGCGCCGCGGCTTTTCGGCCTACGCGCTTGCCCTCGCTGGTCCTCGCTGCTGCTGACCGCGCTCGCCTTCGCCGTCGGCCGCTTCCCGCTGGCGCTCGGCGACCTGGCAGCGCTCGCCGCCAACAAGCTCTTCGGCGCCGACTATTACGTGTCGGCGACCGCCGAGACGGTGGTGATGCAGGTGCGCGGCCCGCGCATCCTCGCCGCGCTGCTGGTCGGCGCGGCACTCGCTGCCGCCGGCACGTCCTATCAGGGGATGTTCCGCAACCCGCTGGTGTCGCCGGACATCCTCGGCGTCTCCGCTGGCGCGGCGCTCGGCGCGGTGCTCGGCATCTTCTTCTCGCAGAGCGTCCTGGTGATCCAGCTCGGCGCCTTCGCCGGCGGCCTCGCGGCTGTGGCCGTGGTGTATGCCGTGGGCGCAAGCGTGCGCCGCCACGACCCGATCCTCGCGCTGATCCTCGCCGGCGTCGTCATCGGCACCCTGCTCGGCTCGATGATCGCGCTGCTCAAGTACCTCGCGGATCCCTACAACCAGCTGCCGGCGATCACCTTCTGGCTGCTCGGCAGCCTCGCCTCGGTGTCGCCGCGCGACCTCGCCTTCGCCGCGCCGTTCGCGCTGGCGGGCCTGGTGCCGCTCTACCTCCTGCGCTGGCGCATGAACCTGCTCTCGCTGGCCGATGACGAGGCACGCGCGCTCGGCGTGCCGGTCGGCCGGTTGCGCTTCGCCGTGGTGTGCGCGGCGACGCTGATGACTGCCGCGGCGGTGGCGATCTCCGGCATCATCGGCTGGGTCGGGCTGCTGATCCCGCATGCGGCGCGTCTCCTCATCGGCCCCGAGTTCTCGCGCCTGCTGCCGCTTTCCATGGTGCTCGGCGCGGCCTTCCTGCTGGCGGTGGATACGCTGAGCCGCACCATCGCGCCGATCGAGGTGCCGCCGGGGGTGCTCACCGCGCTCATCGGCACGCCGTTCTTCCTGTGGCTGTTCGCCGGCGCGAGGCGCGCATGGCAGTGAGCGCTCGAAGCCCGCGCGCTCGGCTACGGCTATCCAGGGCGCGCGGTCGGGCGCGGGCTCGACTTCGCGCTCGGCGCGGGCGAAGTGCTGTGCGTGCTCGGGCCGAACGGCGGCGGCAAGACGACGCTGTTTCGCACGCTGCTCGGCCTGCTGCCGGCGCAGGCGGGCGAAGTCCAGCTCGATGGTCAGGCGCTTGGCGCGATGTCGCGCGGCGACGTGGCACGCCGGGTGGGCTACGTGCCGCAGGGCCACACGGCGCAGTTCGCCTTCACCGTGCGCGAGGCAGTCCTGATGGGCCGCACCGCCCACATCAGCCTGTTCGCAACGCCGGGCGCAGCCGACCGCGCTGCGGCGGACCGCGCCATCGCCGCACTCGGCATCGAGGGCCTGGCCGGGCGCGTCGTGACCGAGCTCTCGGGCGGCGAGCGACAACTCGCGATGATCGCGCGCGCGCTGGCGCAGGGCGCGCGTGCGTTGGTGCTGGATGAGCCCACCGCCAGCCTCGACTTCGGCAACCAGGTGCGCGTGCTGCGCGAAATCCGGCGGCTTGCCGCGGAAGGCTACGCGGTGGTGTTCTCCACCCACGATCCGGGCCAGGCTTTCCTCGCCGCAAGCCGGGTGCTGCTGCTCGCGCAGGGCGGCGCCGTGCGCCAGGGCCCGCCCGCGGAAGTGATCACCGGCGAGAACCTGCGTGCGGTGTACGGCGTGGAGGTGCGCGTCGCGACGGTGGACGGCGCGCGGGTGTGCCTGCCGGCGCTTTAGCGCCGCGTGAAAGGGTTGTCGCGCTCGCCGCCGGCCGGGCCGTAGAACAGGACCCAGGTCGCGAAGTCCTCGCTCATCTCCTCGAAGCGGTGCTCCATGCCTGCCGGCACGAACAGCAGGTCGTTCGCGCCGACCGCCACGCGTTCCTTGCCGCGCACGAACGCGGCGCGCCCGGCCGCGATGACGTAGACCTCGTCGCGATCGTGCGGCGTCTGCGGATCCGTGCCCCGCGGCGCGTACCAGCGCACCTCCAGGCTGCCGCTGCGCACGATCCCGGCCGAGCGCCGGCCCTGCGGGATCGGTGCCGCCTGCGCGTCCCGCGCCGTCGCGTGCCAGGGGTGCTTCATGCAGAATCCGAGTATGCACGAAAAGCCGGCGCGCGATTCCGCGCTTCCATACCGAGGAAGATCTGCGCGCGGGCGGCGTCGCGCTGCTGCCCGACGACGCCGCGCACCACGCGGTGCACGTGCTGCGGCTGCGCGCGGGCGAGGAAGTCACGCTGTTCAACGGGCGCGGCGGCGAGTATGCCGGGCGCATCGCCGCCATCGAGCGCCTGCGCGTGCGCGTGGACGTGCTCGCGCACCGGCCGCTCGAGCGCGAGTCGCCGCTTGCGCGTGACGCTGGTGCAGGGCGTGTCCTCCAGCGAGAAGATGGACTTCACCGTGCAGAAGGCCACCGAGCTGGGCGTCGCGGCGCTGCAGCCGGTGCATCGCGGCGCGCTCGACGCGGCCGCATCGCCGGCGAGCGCGCCGTGCAAAAGCGCGCGCACTGGCAGCGCGTCGCCATCGCCGCCTGCGAGCAGTGCGGTCGCAACCGCGTGCCGCAAGTGCTCCCGCCGCTGCCGCTCGCCGAGTACTGCCGCACGGCAGCGCATCGCGGACGGGCTGCTGCTCTCGCCCGAGGCGCAACTCGGGGTTGCGCGAAGCCGTGACTCGGCTGCAGGGCACCGTCGCGCTTGCCGCGGGACCCGAGGCCGGCTTCAGCGACCGAGGAGGAGGCGATGCTGGCGCAGGCGGGATTCTGCCCGGTGCGGCTCGGGCCCGCGGGTGCTGCGCACCGAGACCGCGGCGCTCGCGGCGCTCGCGGCGCTGAACGCCCTGGCGGGCGACTTCTGAGCCTTGCCTTAGAATCGCGCGCAGCCATGGCCCGCCTCACCCAAGCCCGAAGACTTCGTCCGCTGGTTCCGCCAGGTCGCGCCCTACGTGCACGACTTCGGCGGGCGCACCTTCGTCATCGCCTTCGGCGGCGAGATGATCGCCGAGCGCGCGCGCTTCGCGCAGCTTCATCCACGACGTCAACCTGCTCGCCGCGCTCGAGATCCGCCTGGTGCTGGTGCACGGCGCGCGCCCGCAGATCGAGGCCGAGCTGAAGGCGAAGGGCCTGCGCTCGCGCTACGCGCAAGGGCCTGCGCGTCACCGACGAGCAGGCGCTGACGGCGGTCAAGCACGCCGCGGGCGTGCTGCGCGTCGAGATCGAGGCGCTGCTCTCGCAGGGGCTGCCGAATTCGCCGATGGCGCGGCGCCGCAGATCCGCGTCGCCTCGGGCAACTACATCACCGCGCGCCCGATCGGCGTGCTGGACGGGCGTCGACTTCCAGTTCACCGGCGCGGTGCGCAAGGTGGATGCCGCACGCGATCGCGCGGCACCTCGACGCCGGCGACATGGTGCTGGTGCCGCACATCGGCTATTCGCCCACCGGCGAAGTGTTCAACCTGTCCTGGGAGGACGTGGCGCGAGAGCGTCGCGGTGGCGCTGAAGGCCGACAAGCTGCTGCTGTACATCGACCGCCTGCCCACCGACCGCAAGGGCGAGGTGCTGGGCGAGCTGACCGCGCGCGAGGCCGAGGCGCTGCTGAAGAAGAACGGACCTGGACGCCGCACACGGCGCGCGCCCTGCGCGCACGCGCTCGCGCGCGCTCGGCGCCGGCGTCGGGCGCGCGCACCTCGTCACGCGGCGCACCTCGGGCTCGCTGCTGCTCGAGCTGTTCACGCACGCCGGGCGTCGGCACCATGATCACCGCCGACCCGGTGGAGCAGCTGCGCGCGGCGCGCATCGAGGACGTGCGGCGGCATCCTCGCGCTGATCGAGCCGCTGGAGGCCGACGGCACGCTGGTCAAGCGCAGCCGCGAGCTGCTCGAGCGCGAGATCGGCAACTTCCTCGTGGTCGAGCACGACGGCGTGATCGTCGGCTGCGCCGCGCTGTATCCCTTCGCCGAGGACAAGAGCCGCCGAGTTCGCCTGCCTCGCGGTGGCGCCCGACGTCGCGCGACGCCGGCCACGGCGAGCGGCTGCTGCACGCCTGCGAGGAGCGCGCGCAAGGCGCTGAAGATGCGCAAGCTGTTCGCGCTCACCACGCACGCCGCGCACTGGTTCCTCGAGCAGGGCTTCCGCGCCGGCGACGCCCGCCGCGCTGCCCGGCGAGCGCCAGGCGCTCTACAATTGGCGACGCGGCTCGAAGGTATTCCTCAAGCGGATATAGATCGCGCATGGCACGAACGGTGAAATGCATCAAGCTCGGCCGCGAGGCCGAGGGCCTCGACTTCCCGCCCTACCCGGGCGCGCTCGGCAAGCGCATCTGCGAGAACGTGTCCAAGGAAGCCTGGCGCAGTGGCTCAAGCAGCAGACCATGCTGGTGAACGAGAACCGCCTGAACCTCGCCGACATCAAGGCGCGCAAGTACCTGACGGAGCAGATGGAGAAGCACTTCTTCGGCGATGGCGCCGACATCGCCTCGGGCTACGTCCCGCCGCCGAAGTAAAATAGGGACAGACCCCATTTTCCAGAAAATGGGGTCTGTCCCTATTTCTACTGCAGGATTTCCTTCTCCACTTCCTCGATCGAGGTGTGCCGCACGTCGCGGCCCTTGACCATGTAGATCACGTACTCGGCCATGTTCTTGGCGTGGTCGCCGATGCGCTCGATGGCCTTGGCGATGAACAGGATCTCCAGCGAGCGCGTGATGGTGCGCGGGTCTTCCATCATGAAGGTGATGAGCTGGCGCATGATGGCGCGGAACTCGTCGTCCACCTCGCTGTCCTGCTTCACCACGCGCATCGCCTCCGACACGTCGAGGCGCGCGAACGCGTCCAGCGCCTGGCGCAGCATGGCGAGCGCGCGGTCGGCGACGTGCGACAGGTCGATGCGCGGCATGTGCAGGCGCTCGGCGGTGTGGATCAGCTTGGCCATGCGCGCGATCTTCTCCGCCTCGTCGCCGATGCGCTCGAGGTCGGTGATGGTCTTGATCACCGCGATCAGCAGGCGCAGGTCCGCCGGCCGCCGGCTGGCGGCGCGCGATGATCTGGCTGCAGGCCTCGTCGAGCTCGACTTCCATGCGCGTTGACGCGATGGTCGTCGGCGATCACGCTGCTCGATGAGCGCCATGTCGCCGCTGACCAGCGCCTCCATCGCGCGGATGATCTGCTCCTCGACCAGCCCGCCCATCTGCAGCACGCGCGAGCGCACGCTCTCCAGCTCGGCGTCGAATTGCTTGGACGTATGTTCAGCCATAACCCGTCAACCCTATCAGCTGGATGATGACTGAAATGTTACGCCTTTCGGGCGGTGACTGCCCGGACCCCTGACGGCCTCGGCCAGCAGCAGCAGGTCGGCCGGGCCGGCGGGCGAACAGGCCGTTGGTGACCACCCCGGCGACATTGTTCAGCTCCGCCTCCAGTCGCCGGCGGGTCGAGCAGCGTCGAGGCCGTGGCAGTCGAGGATCAGGTTGCCGTTGTCGGTCTTGAAGTTCTCGCGCAGCACCGGGTGCGCCGCCGCAGCCTGCAGCAGCTCGCGGCCGACGTGGCTGCGCGCCATCGGGATCACCTCCACCGGCAGCGGGAACTTGCCGAGCACCGGCACCAGCTTCGAGGCGTCGCAGATGCAGACGAACTTGCGCGCCACCGCGGCGACGATCTTCTCGCGCGTCAGCGCGCCGCCGCCGCCCTTGATCATGTGCAGGTGCTCGGTGACCTCGTCGGCGCCGTCGACGTAGACCGGCAGCTCGTTCACGCTGTTCAGGTCGAAGACGCGGATGCCGTGCTTCTTCAGCCGCTCGGCGCTCGCCTCGGAGGCGGCCACCGCGCCCTCGATGCGGCCCTTGATCGCCGGCCAGCGCGTCGATGAACAGATTGACCGTCGAGCCCGAGCCGACGCCGACGACGGCGTCCTCGACCACGTGCTTGAGGGCTGCCTGCGCCACCAGCTTCTTCAGTTCGTCCTGGGTCATTTCTTTCTTCTGCGGCGGCAGGTCGGTGCACACGCCCTCGAACAGCTCCGCCGCCATGCCGACCGACTCGCTCAGCGTCGGGTGCGGATGGATGGTCTTGCCGATGTCGGTGGCGTCGGCGCCCATCTCGACCGCGAGCGCGAGCTCGCTGATCAGGTCGCCCGCGCCGGTGCCGACGATGCCGCCGCCGACGACGCGGTGGCGTCTCGGCGTCGAAGATCAGCTTGGTGAAGCCTTCGTCGCGCGCGTTGGCGATGGCGCGCCCGGAGGCCGCCCAGGGAAACTTCGCCACGCCGACCTTGCGCGCCGCTCTTCTTCGCCTCGTCCTCGGTCACGCCGACCCAGGCGATCTCCGGATCGGTGTAGGCCACCGACGGGAATCGACGCGCGCGTCGAAGTGCGACTTCTGGCCCGCCGCGGCCTCGGCCGCGACATGGCCCTCGTGCACCGCCTTGTGCGCGAGCATCGGGTTGCCCGCGATGTCGCCGATGGCGAAGATGTGCGGCACGTTGGTGCGCATCTGCGAGTCGACCGGGATGAAGCCGCGCTCGTTCGACCGTGACGCCGGCCTTCTCCGCGCCGATCTTCTTGCCGTTCGGCGCGCGGCCGACCGAGACGAGGATCATGTCGTAGATCTGCGCGGCTCCTGCCCTTCGAACGAGACGCGTGATGCCCTCCTTCGCCGCCTCGACCTTCGGTGGTCTTGGTGCTTCAGCATGACCTTGTCGAAGCGCGCCGGCGTTGAACTTCTGCCACACCGCGACCAGGTCGCGGTCGGCGCCGAGCATCAGCCCGTCCATCATCTCCACCACGTCCAGGCGCGTGCCGAGCGTCGAGTACACCGTGCCCATCTCCAGGCCGATGATGCCGCCGCCGATCACCAGCATGCTTCTTCGGCACGCTCTTCAGCTCGAGCGCGCCGGTCGAATCGACGATGCGCGGATCCTCGGGCAGGAACGGCAGCTTCGCCGCCTGCGAGCCGGCGGCGATGATCGCCTTGGCGAAGCGCACGATCGTCTTCTCCTTGCCCTCGACCGCCAGCTGGTTCGGCCCGGCGAACGCGCCAACGCCCTGCACCACCGTGACCTTGCGCATCTTGGCCATGGCGGCGAGGCCGCCGGTCAGCTTGCCGACCACCTTGTCCTTGAAGGCGCGCAGCTTGCCGAGGTCGACCTTCGGCTCGCCGAAGCTGATGCCGTGCTCGCCGAGCGCGCGCGCCGCGTCCATCACCGCCGCGGTGTGCAGCAGCGCCTTCGACGGAATGCAGCCGACGTTGAGGCACACGCCGCCGAGCACCGGGTAGCGCTCGACCAGCACGGTCTTCAGGCCGAGGTCGGCGGCGCGGAACGCGGCGGAGTAGCCGCCGGGGCCGGAGCCGAGCACCACGACGTCGCAGTCGAGGTCCGCCATCTCAGAGCAGCGTGCGGCGGATGTCGCCGAGCACGCTCGCGAGGTAGGCGGTGAAGCGCGCGGCCGCCGCGCCGTCGATGACGCGGTGGTCGTAGGAGAGCGACAGCGGCAGCATCAGGCGCGGCGCGAAGTCCTTGCCGGTCCCACACCGGCCGCAGCGCGGACTGCGACACGCCGAGGATCGCCACTTCGGGCGCGTTGATGATCGGCGTGAACGCCGTGCCGCCGATGCCGCCGAGGCTCGAGATCGAGAAGGTGCCGCCCTGCATGTCGCCGGGCTTGAGCTTGCTTGTCGCGCGCCAGCTTGGAGATCTCGCGCGAGCTCGCGCGCCACGTCGAACACGCCCTTGCGGTCGGCGTCGCGCACCACCGGCACCACCAGGCCGTCGGGCGTGTCGACCGCGACGCCGATGTGGTAGTACTTCTTGACGATCGATGCTCTCGCCCGACTTGTCGAGCGAGGAGTTGAACTGCGGGTACTGCCGCAGCGCCGTGACGCAGGCCTTGATCATGAAGGCGAGCATCGTGAGCTTGAAGCCCTGCTTCTCGGTCTCGGCGGTCTGCGCCTTGCGGAACGCCTCCAGGTCGGTGATGTCGGCCTCGTCGAACTGCGTGACGTGCGGGATCGAGACCCAGTTGCGGTGCAGGTTGGGGCCGGAGAGCTTCTGGATGCGCGACAGCGGCTTCGACCTCGACCGGGCCGAACTTGGCGAAGTCCACCTCCGGCCAGGCCGGCAGGTTGAACGGCAGCGCGCCGCCCTTTGCCGCCGGCGCTGCCGCCGGCACTGCCGCCAGCGCGCCCTTGACGAAGGCCTGCACGTCGCGCGTGCAGGATGCGGCCCTTCGGGCCGCTGCCCTTGACGCGCGCCGAGGTCGACGCCCAGCTCGCGCGCGAACTTGCGCACCGAAGGGCTGGCGTGCGGCTTGGACTGCGTCGCCTCGCGCGGTTCCACGCGGCACGGGCGGCAGCGGTGCCGCGGCCACCACCGTCGCCGCTGCAGCCGGTGCGGCGCGGCGGCGGGCGCCGGCGAGCGGCCGCGCCGGCGGCGGCCGCTTCGCCTGCGCCGGCCTTCAGCACCAGGATCGCCGCGCCCTTCGGAGACCTTGTCGCCGACCTTGATCCTGATCTCCTGCACCACGCCGGCCGCCGGCGACGGGATCTCCATCGTCGCCTTGTCCGACTCGAGCGTGATCAGCGACTGCTCCTTCGCGACGGTGTCGCCCGGCTTCACCAGCACCTCGATCACTTCGACTTCCTTGAAGTCGCCGATGTCGGGCACCGGCACCGTCATGGGTTCGCCGCCCGCGCGCTGAGGGCTGCGGCGCAGGCGCCGGCTTCGATGCGGCGGGCGCGGCGGCTGCGGCGGCGGCTGCGGCGCCTGCGCCGCTGCGCCTGACTCCTCGAGCACGCAGGATCGGCGAGCCCTTGCGACACCTTGTCGCCGACCTTGATCCTGCAGTTCCTTCACCACGCCGGCGCCGGGCGACGGGATCTCCATCGTCGCCTTGTCCGACTCGAGCGTGATCAGCGACTGCTCCTTCGGCGACCGCGTCGCCCGGCTTCACCAGGACCTCGATGACCTCGACTTCCTTGAAATCCCCGATGTCCGGGACCGACGACCTGCCTTCATACGGTGGTCGGATCCGGCTTTTTCGGGATCGATGCCGTACTTCTTGATCGCGTCGGCCACGGTCTTCGCCTTGCCCTCGCCCTGCTCGGCGAGCGCCTTGAGCGCCGCGATCGCGACGAAGTAGCGGTTCACCTCGAAGAAGTGGCGCAGCTTCGCGCGCGAGTCGGAGCGGCCGAAGCCGTCGGTGCCGAGCACGCGGTAGGCGCGGTCCTTCGGCACGAACGGCCGGATCTGGTCGGCGAAGGTCTTCATGTAGTCGCTCGCCGCGACCACCGGGCCCGCGGGCCGCTCCTGCAGCATGTCGCGTCACGTAAGGCACGCGCGGCTTGTCCTTCGGGATGCAGCAGGTTCCAGCGCTCGGCGGCGAGGCCGTCGCGGCGCAGCTCGGTGAAGCTGGTCGCGCTCCAGACGTCGGCGGCGACGCCCCAGTCCTTCTCCAGCAGCTCGGCGGCGGCCTCGCACTTCGCGCAGGATGGTGCCCGAGCCGAGCAGCTGCACGCGCGCCTTCGCTTTTGACTTCGACTCGCTGCAGCAGGTACATGCCCTTGAGGATCCCTGCCTCCACGCCCTGCGGCATCGCCGGATGCTCGTAGTTCTCGTTCATCAGGGTGATGTAGTAGAAGACGTCCTCCTGGTTGGTCACCATGCGGCGCAGGCCGTCGTGGATGATCACCGCCAGCTCGTAGCCGTAGGTCGGGTCGTAGGAGACGCAGTTCGGGATCACCGAGGACAGGATGTGCGAGTGGCCGTCCTCGTGCTGCAGGCCCTCGCCGTTCAGCGTGGTGCGCCCGGCGGTGGCGCCGAGCAGGAAGCCGCGCGCGCGCTGGTCGGCCGCCGCCCAGGCGAGGTCGCCGATGCGCTGCATGCCGAACATCGAGTAGAAGATGTAGAACGGCACCGTCACCTCGTTCGAGTGGCTGTAGGAGGTCGCCGCCGCGATCCAGGAGGAGAACGCGCCCGCCTCGTTGATGCCTTCCTCGAGGATCTGGCCCTGCTTGTCCTCGCGGTAGAACATCACCTGGTCCTTGTCGACCGGCTCGTACTTCTGGCCCTCGGGCGCGAAGATGCCGAGCTGGCGGAACATGCCCTCCATGCCGAAGGTGCGCGCCTCGTCGGGCACGATCGGCACGATGCGCTTGCCGAGCTCCTTGTCGCGCACCAGCGCGGTGAGGATGCGCACGAACGCCATGGTGGTGGAGATCTCGCGGCCCTCGCCCGAGCCTTTGAGCACCGCGTCGAACGCGGCGAGCGGCGGCACCGCCGGCGACGCCGTCGGCCTTGCGCCGGCGCTGCGGCAGGAAGCCGCCGAGCGCCTTGCGCCGCTCGTGCAGGTACTTCATCTCCGGCGAATCCGGCCGGCGGCATGTAGAACGGCAGCTCCTCGAGCTTGTCGTCCGGGATCGGGATGTTGAAGCGGTCGCGCATCTCCGGATGGTCGCGAGGTCGATCTTCTTCAGCTGGTGCGTCGGGTTCTTCGCCTGGCCCTGCTTGCCCAGGCCGTAGCCCTTGATGGTCTTGGCGAGGATCACGGTCGGCTGGCCCTTGTGCTTCACCGCCGCGGCGTAGGCCGCGTAGATCTTGTGCGGGTCGTGGCCGCCGCGGTTCAGGCGCCAGATGTCCTCGTCGGTCATGCGCGACGACCATCTCCAGCACCTTCGGGTGCTTGCCGAAGAAATTCTTGCGCACGAAGGCGCCGTCGTTGGCCTTGTAGTTCTGGTACTCGCCGTCGACGGTCTCCTCCATGATCGCGCAGCAGCAGGCCTTCCTTGTCGCGCGCGAGCAGCGGGTCCCAGTACGAGCCCCAGATCAGCTTGATCACGTTCCAGCCGGCGCCGCGGAAGTCGCCTTCCAGCTCCTGGATGATCTTGCCGTTGCCGCGCACCGGGCCGTCCAGGCGCTGCAGGTTGCAGTTGACGATGAAGACCAGGTTGTCGAGCTTCTCGCGCGAGGCGAGGCCGATCGCGCCGAGCGATTCGGGCTCGTCCATCTCGCCGTCGCCGCAGAACACCCACACCTTGCGGTTCGCCGTGTCTGCGCCAGGCCGCGCGCCTGCAGGTACTTGAGGTAGCGCGCCATGTAGATCGCCTGGATCGGCCCGAGGCCCATCGACACGGTGGGGAACTGCCAGTAGTCCGGCATCAGCCAGGGATGCGGATAGGACGAGACGCCCTTGCCGTCCACCTCGCGGCGGAAATTGAGCAGCTGCTCCTCGGTGAGGCGGCCTTCGAGCAGCGCGCGCGCGTAGATGCCCGGCGAGGAATGCCCCTGGAAGTAGATCAGGTCGCCGCCGTGGCCTTCGTGCGGCGCGTGCCAGAAATGGTTCTGGCCGATGCCGAACAGCGTGCCCGACCGAGGCGAAGCTCGCGATGTGGCCGCCGAGCTCGTCGTCGTTCTTGTTCGCCTCGCGCCACCATCACCATCGCGTTCCAGCGGCAGTACGAGCGGATGCGCTCCTCCAGCGCGGAGTCGCCCGGCGAGCGCTCCTCCATGTGCGGCGGGATGGTGTTGACGTAGGGCGTGTACGGCGAGTACGGGATGTAGGCGCCCGAGCGTGCGCGCCTTCTCGATCAGCCTCTCGAGCAGGAAATGCGCGCGCTCCGGGCCCTCGCGCTCGAGCACCGCCTCGAGCGCGTCGAGCCACTCCTGGGTTTCGAGCGAATCGGGGTCGTTGGCGGCGGGATGTTGGGGAACGGCGGACATGGCTGTCCTCCAGCTCGTGGCTTTCGATTTGCGGCGTCGGGCCATCGTATTATGCAACACATGACCGCCCGATTCATCGACGGAAAATCGCTCGCCGCCGCAGGTGCGCGCCGGCGCTCAAGCCCGCGGTCGCCGCGCTCGCGGCGCGCGGCGCGCGCCCCGGCCTGGCGGCGATCCTCGCCGGCGACGACCCGGCCTCGCGCGTCTACGTGCGCAACAAGGTGCGCGCCTGCGAGGAGGTCGGCGTGCGCTCGCGAGCTGCACGAGTTCCCGCCGACGTGCCCGAAGCAGAGCTGCTCGAGTGCATCGCGGAGCTGAACGCGCGACCCGGCGGTGCACGGCATCCTGGTGCAGCTGCCGCTGCCCGCGCACCTCGACGCCGCGCGCGTGCTCGCGGCGGTCGTCGCCGGCGAAGGACGTCGACGGCTTCCACGCCGAGAACCTCGGCGCGCTGCTCGCGCGGCACGCCGCGCTTCGTGCCCTGCACGCCGGCGGGCGTAATGCGCCTGCTCGAGCACGCCGGCGTGCCGCTCGCCGGGCGCCACGCGGTGGTGATCGGCCGCTCGACCATCGTCGGCAAGCCGCTCGCGCTGCTGCTCTTGCAAAAGGACGCCACCGTCACCATCTGCCATTCGAAGACCACGCGATCTGGCCGCGCTCACGCGCCAGGCCGACGTGCTGGTCGCCGCGATCGGCCGGCCGCGAAACTGGTCAGCGCCGCAGATGGTCAAGCCCGGCGCCTGCGTCATCGACGTCGGCATCAACCGCACTGGCCGACGGCAAGCTCGCCGGCGACGTGGATTTCGCCGCGGTCAAGCGAAGTCGCCGGCTGGATCACCCCGGTGCCCGGCGGCGTCGGCCCGATGACGATCGCCATGCTGGTCGCCAACACGGTGCGCGCCACGGAGCTGTGCACTTGCAATAACCCGCTGCTTGATTTTTCCGGTCTGCCGCGCTTCGCGGAGCTCAAGCCCGCGCACGTCACGCCCGCCGATCGACACGCTGCTCGCGCGAGGCGCGCGCGGCGGTCGCGCGCGCCGCGCAGGCGCCCGCCGACCTGGGACGAGTTCGTCACGCCGCTGGAGGACGCGAACGAGCGCCTCGGCCGCGCCTGGGGCCAGGTCGCGCACCTGCACGCGGTGCTCGACAGCCCCGAGCTGCGCGAGGCCTACAACGCCAACCTGCCCAAGGTCACCCAGTACTGGACCGAGCTCGGCCAGAACCAGGCGCTGTTCGAGAAGTACGCGCGCTGCGCGCCTCGCCGGAGTTCGCCAGCTCTCGCGCCGCGCGCAAGCGCATCGTCGAGAACGCGCTGCGCGACTTCCGCCTCGGCGGCGCCGAGCTGCCGGCGGACAAGAAGCCGCGCTACGCCGCAGATCCAGGAGGAGCTGCCGCGCCTGTCGGCGAAGTTCTCCGAGAACCTGCTCGACGCCACCAACGCCTTCTCGCATCGTGATCGAGGACGAGAAGCGCCTCGCCGGCATTCCGGCGGACGTGCTGCAGGCCGCGCGCGAAGCGGCGGAGAAGGACGGCAAGGCGGGCTGGAAGTTCACGCTGCACATGCCCTCCTACCTGCCGGTGATGCAGTACGCCGAGGACCGCGCGCTGCGCGAGACGATGTACCGCGCGAGCGCCACGCGCGCCTCCGAGTTCGGCAAGCCGGAGTGGGACAACACGCCGCTGATCGCGCGCATCCTCCCGCTGCGCCGCGAGATGGCGCGCGCTGCTCGGCTACGCCAGCTACGCCGAGGTGTCGCTGGTGCCGAAGATGGCCGAGTCGCCCGCGCAGGTGCTCGGCTTCCTCGAGCGACCTGGCGCGCGCGCGCGCGGCCCTTCGCCGAGCGCGACCTCGCCGAGCTGCGCGCGTTCGCGCGCGACGAGCTCGGCCTGCGCCAAGCTGGAAGCCTGGGACCTCGCCTACGCCTCGGAAAAGCTGCGCGCGAAGCGCTACGCGTTCTCCGACCAGGAGGTGAAGCAGTACTTCCCCGAGGACGCAGGTGCTCGCGGGCCTGTTCCGCCTGGTGGAGACGCTCTACGGCGTGCGCGATCGCGCCGGCGCAGCGCGCCGGTCTGGCACGAGGACGTGCGCTTCTTCGACGTGCGCGACGCCGCACGGCGCGCTGATCGGCCAGTTCTACATCGATCTGTACGCGCGCGAGACCAAGCGCGGCGGCGCCTGGATGGACGACGCGATCGCGCGGCGCCGGCGGCGCGGCGCCGCGATCCAGACGCCGGTCGCCTACCTCAACTGCAACTTCTCGCGGCCCGGTCGGCGGCAAGCCGGCGCTGTTCACGCACGACGACGTGATCACGCTGTTCCACGAGTTCGGCCACGGCCTGCACCACCTGCTGACGCGCGTCGAGGACCTCGGCGTCTCCGGCATCAACGGCGTGGAGTGGGACGCGGTCGAGCTGCCGAGCCAGTTCATGGAGAACTTCTGCTGGGAGTGGGACGTGCTGCGCGCACATGACGCGGCACGTCGACACGGGCGAGCCGCTGCCGCGCGCGCTGTTCGACAAGATGCTCGCGGCGAAGAACTTCCAGCGCGGCCTCGGCGATGCTGCGCCAGATCGAGTTCGCGCTGTTCGACATGCGCCTGCACTGCGACTTCGATCCCGCGTCGCCGGCGCAGCGCGCTCGAGCTGCTCGAGGAGGTGCGGCGCGAAGTCGCGGTGCTGGTGCCGCCGGCGTACAACCGCTTCCCGAACAGCTTCTCGCACATCTTCGCCGGCGGCTACGCGGCGGGCTACTACAGCTACAAGTGGGCCGAGGTGCTCTCGGCCGACGCCTACAGCGTGTTCGAGGAGGCGAACAGCGTGCTCGATGCCGAGACCGGCGCGCGCTTCCGCGACGAGATCCTCGCCGTCGGCGGCAGCCGCCCGGCGGCCGAGTCGTTCCGCGCCTTCCGCGGCCGCGAGCCGCGCGTCGATGCCCTGCTGCGCCACAATGGTATGATCGCCGCATGAATACGCGAGGCACGACAGAGCGTCGCGATGCTGCTCGCGCGATCTCTGCGGTGCTGCTGGGCGCCGCCTGCGCCGCGGCGCAGCAGCTGTACCGCTGGACCGACGACAAGGGCCGCGTGCACGTCACCGACACGCCGCCGCCGGCCTCGGCGAAGGACGTGCAGAAGCAAAGCGCGACCGTTTCCGGCGCGGCGGCGCCGCAGCCGCGCAGCCTGCCCTACGCCGTGCAGCTCGCGGCAAGGACTTCCCGGTCACGCTCTACACCGCGCGCGAACTGCAAGGAGCCCTGCGGCGAGGCGCGCAACGCTGCTCAACACGCGCGGCGTGCCGTTCCGCGAAGTGCTGGTCTGGTCGACGAGACGCAGCAGGCGGAACTGAAGAAGGTCGCCGGCGCGCTGGCGGTGCCTTCGGTGATCGGTCGGGCGCAACGTGCAGAAGGGCTTCGAGGAAGGCGCTTACGACTCGCTGCTCGACATCGCCGGCTATCCGAAAGCCGGGACCGTC
This sequence comes from uncultured beta proteobacterium, assembly GCA_963782655.1. Taxonomy (GTDB): domain Bacteria; phylum Pseudomonadota; class Gammaproteobacteria; order Burkholderiales; family SG8-39; genus JAABQT01. The sequence continues at coordinate 23,663 of CAWALA010000009.1, forward strand.
CCGGCGCGCACCCAGGCCGCGCCCCAGCCCGCGGCGCCGCCGGCCGAGGCGGCGGAAGCCAGGCCCGCCGAGGACACGGCCGACGCCGGCGAGCGGACCGTACGCTCCCGGGCGCCAGGCGCGACGGGGATCCGCACCCGCAAGTGAGCGGCGCGTCGCCGGCATGAAGCTCGCGACGTGGAACGTCAATTCGCTCAAGGTCCGGCTGCCGCAGCTGCTCGACTGGCTGGCGGCGCGCGCAGCCGGACGTGCTCTGCCTGCAGGAACTCAAGACCGAGGACGCGAAGTTTCCGCGCGCGGACCTCGAGGCCGCCGGCTACGCATGCGCGGTCAGCGGGCAGAAGACCTACAACGGCGTCGCGATCCTCTCGCGCACGCCGCTCGCCGACGTCGCCGCGGGCATTCCCGGCTTCGCCGACGAGCAGAAGCGCGTCATCGCCGCCACCGTGCAGCGGCGTGCGCGTGGTCTGCGTCTACTGCCCGAACGGCCAGGCGGTCGGCTCGGACAAGTACGAGTACAAGCTGCGCTGGTTCGCGGCGCTGCGCGGAATACCTGGCGGCGGAACTGCAGCAGCCACCCGCGCCTCGCGGTCGCCGGCGATTTCAACGTCGCGCCGGAAGACCGCGACGTGCACGACCCGAAGGCCTGGGAAGGCCAGGTGCACGTCTCGGAACCCGAGCGCGCCGCCTGGCGCGCGCTGCTCGCGCTCGGGCTGCAAGGACAGCTTCCGCCTGTTCGAGCAGCCGGAGAAGAGTCTACTCCTGGTGGGACTACCGCATGATGGGCTTCCGCCGCAACGCCGGGCTGCGCATCGACCACGATCCTGCTCTCGCCGGAGCTGGCGCAGGCCTGCACCGTCGAGCAGCGTCGACAAGGCGCCGCGCAAGCTCGAGCGGCCCTCCGACCACGCGCCGGTGATCGCCGAATTGCGCGCAGAGCGCCTGAATGGAACCGGCTGCCGGCATCGGCAAGCTCGGCTTCAGCCGCTGGTACGAACGCGAGTTGATCGAGGGCCACGCCTGGCTGATCACCTGCTTCCTGTGCATGCTCGCGATCGCGGCATGCGTCGAGTCCATGAGCTTCCGCGGGCCGCCCGGTGGAGGCGCTGGCGTATGCCGCGGCGGTGGCGGCGGCCTGCGCTGATCGGGCGTGTTCGCCTGGAAGCGTTACCTGCGGATCCTGCACGGTGGCCGAGTACATCGGCGAACGCGCGACCTGCGCGTCCTGCCGCGCCTACGCCAAGTTCAAGCCTGATCGGATCGGACGCCAGTGTCGACTGACCGTGCGCTGCAGGAAATGCGCGCACGAGTGGCGCATCGACTGATCAGTCGATCAGCGCGTACGCCGGCAGCGTGAGGAATTCGACGTAGTGTCGTCGGCGGTGATCTTCTCGAACAGGCGCGCGCCTTCCTCGTACTTGCCGCCGGCGTAGGCCTCGCTCGCCGAGGTAGCCCTTCACCTTCGGCAGCTCTTCCGCGAGCAGCCGGCGGAACAGCTCCACCGTCACCTTGCGGCCGTCGTCGAGCACGCCCTTGGTCGAGCGGATCCACTGCCAGATCTGCGAGCGCGAGATCTCGGCGGTGGCGGCGTCCTCCATCAGGTTGAACACCGGCACGCAGCCGTTGCCGGCGAGCCAGGCGCCGAGGTACTGGATGCCGACCGAGATGTTGTTGCGCAGGCCGGCCTCGGTGATCGGCGCCTCGGGCTTGAAGTCGAGCAGGTCGCTTCGCCGCGACGTTCACGTCGGGGCGCTGCTTGCCGTACTGGTTCGGCTGCGGCATGTGCTGGTCGAACACTTCCTTCGCGATCGGCACCAGCGCCGGGTGCGCCACCCAGGTGCCGTCGCAGCCGTCGGTGACTTCGCGCAGCTTGTCCTGCGCGCACCTTCTCGAGCGCCGCCTCGTTCGCCGCCGGGTCGTTCTTGATCGGGATCTGCGCCGCCATGCCGCCCATCGCCGGCGCGCCGCGCCGGTGGCAGGTCTTCACCAGCAGCAGCGCGTAGGCGCGCATGAAGGGCGCGGTCATCGTCACCTGCGCGCGGTCGGCGAGGCAGAAATCCTTGTTGGAGCGGAATTTCTTGATGCAGGAAAAGATGTAGTCCCAGCGGCCGATGTTGAGGCCCGGCGGAATGCTCCTTCAGCTCCCACAGGAACTCGTCCATCTCGAACGCCGCGACCACGGTCTCGATCAGGCAGGTGGCCTTGATCGTGCCCTGCGGGCATCCCCAGCTCGTCCTGCGCCAGCACGAAGATGTCGTTCCACAGCCGCGCCTCGAGGTGCGACTCCATCTTCGGCAGGTAGAAGTACGGGCCCGAGCCGCGCGCGAGCAGCTCCTTCGCGTTGTGGAAGAAGAACAGCGCGAAATCGAAGATGCCGCCGGAGACCGGCTTGCCGTCGACGGTGACGTGCTTCTCGTCGAGGTGCCAGCCGCGCGGCCGCGGGAGCAGCACCGCGGTCTTGTCGTTCAGCTTGTAGCTCTTGCCGCCCTGCTCCAGCGTGATCGTGCGGCGCACCGCGTCGCGCAGGTTGATCTGCCCGTCGATCATGTTGTGCCAGGTCGGGCAGTTGGCGTCCTCGAAGTCCGCCATGAAGGTCGAGGCGCCGCAGTTGAGCGCGTTGATCACCATCTTGCGGTCGGTCGGCCCGGTGATCTCGACGCGCCGGTCGAGCATGTCCTTCGGCTGCGGCGCGATCTGCCAGTCGCACTCGCGGATCTGCTTCGTCTCGGGCAGGAAATCGGGCAGCTCGCCGGCGTCGAACTCCTTCTGCCGCGCGGCGCGGCGCGCGAGCAGCTCCTGGCGGCGCGCCTCGAACTGCCGGTGCAGCTTGGCGACGAACGCGAGCGCTTCCGGCGTGAGGATCTGCGCGAACTCCGGCGTGATGCGGCCGGAGATGGAGACGCCTTGAGGGAGCGGGGTGGACATGTGCATCGCACGCATTCTATGCACCGGAATGTGGCACCGCAACATGAAAAATCAGGTTTATGGGTGTAGGCTGTTTTTCGATGGGTGGGGTCTGATTTCACATCATGAGATAGCGCGATACGGAGCTCGAACATGCCGACGACCTACAAGATCCTGATCTTCGGCGCCTCCTACGGCTCGCTGCTCGGCGACCAAGCTGGTGCTCGCCGGGCACACGGCGAAGCTGGTCTGCCTGCCCGCCGAGGCCGAGCTGTTCAACAAGGAAGGCGCCAGCGTGCGCATGCCGGTCAAGGGCCGCGAAGGCCTGGTCGAAGTCGACTCGCGCAAGCTGCCGGGCAAGCTCTCCGCTGACTGCGGCCGCAAGGCGTCAGGCCCGGCGGACTACGACCTCGTGGCGCTCGCCATGCAGGAGCCGCAGTACCGCTCGCCCGGCGTGCGCGAGCTGCTCGACGCGGTGGCGAAGGCGCAGCGTGCCCTGCATGTCGATCATGAACATGCCGCCGCTGCCCTACCTCGCGCGCATTCCCGGGCGTGCGACGGCGAGCGCCTGCAGGGACTGCTACACCGACCCGACCGTGTGGGACAGCTTCGACCCGAAGCTGATGACGCTGTGCAGCCCCGACCCGCAGGCGTTCCGCCCGCCCGAGGAGAAGGTCAACGTGCTGCAGGTGCGGCTGCCGACCAACTTCAAGTCGGCGCGCTTCGAGTCGGACGCGCACACCGCGATCCTGCGCCGGCTGGAAGCGGACATCGAGGCCGCGCGCTTCGACACGGGCGCGGCAAGATCGAGCTGCCGGTGAAGCTGAAGGTGCACGACTCGGTGTTCGTGCCGCTCGCGAAGTGGGCGATGCTGCTCGCCGGCAACTACCGCTGCGTCACCAAGGACGGCATCCGCTCCATCAAGGACGCGGTGCACTCCGACCTCGAGGCGTCGCGCGCGGTCTACAGCTGGGTGGTGAAGCTGTGCGTCGTCGCTCGGCGCGCAACGAGAAGGACCTGGTGCCGTTCGAGAAGTACGCCGCCGCCGCGCAGGCGCTGGCCAGCCCGTCGTCCGCCGCGCGCGCGCTGTACGCCGGCGCGCCCAACATCGAGCGCGTCGACCGCCTGGTGCAGACCGATCGGCGCGCAGAAGGGCATGCGCTCCGCCGCCGTGGACGAGATCGTCGCGCTGGTCGACGCCAAGCTGGCAGCGAACCGCCGCGCCGAAGAAAATAGGGTCAGACCCTATTTTCTCAGTCGTCGGCGTCGCCCTCGATGCCGAGTTCCTGGATCTTGCGGGTGATGGTGTTGCGGCCCATGCCGAGCAGGTTGGCCGCCTCGATGCGCGCGGCCGCCGGTGCGCGCCAGCGCCTTGGCGATCAGCGCGCGCTCGAACTGGCGGCCGAGCGCGTCCAGGATGCCGGTCTCGCCGCGCGCCAGGCGCCGCTCGACTTCCTGCTCCAGCGCCGCCACCCAGTCGGTCGCCGCGGCCGGCGCGCCGTGCTCGCGGAATTCCGCCGGCAGGTCGCCCAGCTCGATCACCTGCCCCGGCGCCATCACCGTGAGCCAGTGGCAGAGGTTCTCGAGCTGGCGCACGTTGCCGGGAAACTCCAGCCGCGACGAGGTGCGCGAGCGCTTCGTCCGACAGGCGCTTGGGCTCGACGCCGAGCTGCTTCGCGCTGCGCGGCGAGGAAATGCCGCGCCAGCAGCGGAATGTCCTCGCGCCGCTCGCGCAGCGACGGCAGGCGCACGCGGATCACGTTCAGGCGGTGATAGAGGTCCTCGCGGAACGCTGCCCTCGCGCACGCGGCTCTCGAGGTTCTGGTGCGTGGCGGCGATGACGCGCACGTTCGCCTTGATCTGCTGGTGGCCGCCGACGCGGTAGAAGCTGTCCGTCCGACAGCACGCGCAGCAGGCGCGTCTGCAGTTCCGCCGGCATGTCGCCGATCTCGTCCAGGAACAGCGTGCCGCCTTCGGCCTGCTCGAAGCGCCCGCGCCGCTGCTGCTGCGCGCCGGTGAACGCGCCGCGCTCGTGGCCGAACAGCTCGGACTCGAGCAGGTCCTTCGGCATCGCGGCGGTGTTGATGGCGACGAACGGCTTGCGCCGCGCGCGCACTGTGCCGGTGCAGCGCGCGCGCGACCAGCTCCTTGCCGGTGCCCGACTCGCCGGTGATCAGCACCGTCGCGCTCGACTGCGAAAGCCGGCCGATGGCGCGGAACACTTCCTGCATCGCCGGCGCCTGGCCGAGGATCTCCGGCGCCTCGCCGAGCGGCTCCAGCGCCGCCGGCTCGCGCTGGCTCTCGTCCAGCGCGCGGCGGATCAGCTCGACCGCCTGGTCGACGTCGAAGGGCTTGGGCAGGTACTCGTAGGCGCCGCCCTGGAACGCGGCGACCGCGCGACTCGAGGTCCGAGTAGGCGGTCATCACGATCACCGGCACCGCCGGATGCTTCTCCTTCACCGTGCTGCAGCAGCTCGAGCCCCGACGGGCCCGGCATGCGGATGTCGGAGACCAGCACCTGCGGCGCGCCGCCGCGCAGAGCGCGTCGAGCGCCTCCTGCGCGGAGGCGAACGAGTTGTACGCGATGCCCTCGCGGCTGAGCGCCTTCTCGAACACCCAGCGGATGGAGCGGTCGTCGTCGACGATCCAGACCGGTTTCATGCCAGCGGCAGCAGAATCGTGAATACGGTTCGGCCCGGGCGGCTGTCGAACTCGATGACGCCCCGGTGGTACTGGACGAAGGTCTGCGCGAGCGAGAGCCCCAGCCCGCTGCCGCCCTCCCGCCCCGAAACCAGCGGATTGAAGATCCTGTCCCGGATCTCCTCGGGCACGCCCGGCCCGTCGTCGATCACTTGCAATTCTAATGCCAGCTTGTGGCGCTGCCGGGCAATGGTGACCTGGCGCACGGCCCGGGTGCGCAGGACGATGGTCCCGCCCCTGCCCGCCGTGCGCCTCCGGCAAGGAGCGCCTGGGCGGCGTTGCGCACGACGTTGAGCACCGCCTGGATGAGCTGCTCCTTGTCGCCGACCAGGTCCGGGCAGGCTCGGGTCGTAGTCGCGCACGATGCGAATGCCGGTCGGAGAACTCGGCCTGCACCAGGCTGCGCACGCGCTCGAGCACCTCGTGGATGCCGAGCGCGCCCGACGCGCGGCGCGCGGTGCGGCGTCAGCAGCCGGTCCATCAGCGACTGCAGGCGGTCGGCTTCCTTGATGATGACCTGCGTGTACTCGCGCAGCTCCGGCTCGGTCGAGCTCGCGCTCGAGCAGCTGCGCCGAGCCGCGCAGGCCGCCGAGCGGGTTCTTGATCTCGTGCGCGAGGTTGCGGATCAGCTCGCGGTTCGCCTGCTGCTCGTCGATGCAGGCGCTCCTCGCGCGCCAGGCGCAGCTGCTGCTCGATCGGGCGCAGCTCGGCGAGCAGCGGCGTGTCCGGCAGCGTCGATGCGCGTCACGCGTGCAGGACAGCGGCAGCGGCTCGCGCCCGGGCCGCGCGTAGCTGACGTTCTGCGCGCGAGTAGTCCCAGTGCGTGACGCAGCGCCTCGGCCAGCATGCCTTCGCAGCGTCGGCGTCGTCGGCGAACAAGCGGCAGGAAGGGCTGCCCGATGAGGCTCTTGGCGCCGGTGCCGAGCAGGTTCTCCGCCGCCGGGTTGGCGTAGCGCACGACGAAGCGCTCGTCGAGGACCACCACGGCGGTGGCGAGGAGCTCCAGGCCCGCGAATCTGGCGGCCATGGGTCAGGCCGGCGCGTTCACCGGTTCAGGTTGGCCAGCTCGCGCCTCAGCGCTTCGATGTTCTTCTCGTGGAGCTCGACCGCGTCCTTGTACGGCTGCAGCCGCTCGAGCACCCTGGCGTAGTTGCGCTCGTCGCCCGTGCGGATCGCTTCCTGCTCGGCGAGCTCCTTGCGCGCCTGGCCGAGCGCCTGCTCCTCCTGCGCGAGCTCCTTCTCGAGGATCTCGCGCTGCCGCGCCTTGGCCGAGGCCCGGGTCTGGGCGTCCTCGCGCGGAAACGTGGTCGGGGGCTTGGCGCCCGGCTTGGCGTTGGGCGTCGCGGCCGGCACCACCTGCACGCGCGATTGCTGCACCACCTTGCAGTTCTTGCCGGTCGTGTCCTCCCGCAGGTTGGTGACGTGCGTGCGGCCGTCCTTGTCCTTGCAGCTCCAGATGGTGACTTCCTGCTGCGCCTGCGCCAGCGCGGGCACGCAACGCCAGCGCAAATCCGAGTGTCGCCGAAAACCACCGTTTTATCGAAAACCGGCGCATGATCAATAACATAACAGAAAAGAGAAAGGGACGGGCGAACCCGTCCCTTCGACTAACGCGGCAGATGCCGATCCGGCTTACGACGAGTAGTACATGTCGAATTCGACCGGATGCGTGGTCATGCGGAAGCGCGTCAGCTCCTCTTCCTTGAGCGCGATGTAGGACTCGAGGAAATCCTCCGAGAACACGCCGCCCTTGGTGAGGAAGGCGTGGTCCTTCTCGAGGTTCAGCCGAGCGCCTCTTCCAGCGACGCGCACACGTGCGGCACCTTCGGCGGCTTCTTCCGGCGGCAGGTCGTACAGGTTCTTGTCGATCGGGTCGCCCGGGTGGATCTTGTTCTGCACGCCGTCCAGGCCCGCCATCAGCATCGCGGCGAACGCGAGGTAGGCGTTGGCCGTCGGATCCGGGAAGCGCACCTCGACGCGGCGCGCCTTCGGGTTCGACACGTACGGGAATGCGGCAGGAGGCCGAGCGGTTCTTCGCCGAGTAGGCGAGGTTGATCGGCGCCTCGAAGCCCGGCACCAGGCGCTTGTAGCAGTTGGTGCCCGGGTTGGTGATGGCGTTCAGCGCCTTGGCGTGCTTGATGATGCCGCCGATGTAGTACAGCGCGAACTCCGACAGGCCCGCGTAGCCGTTGCCCGCGAACAGGTTCTTGCCGCCCTTCCACACCGACTGGTGCACGTGCATGCCGGAGCCGTTGTCGCCGACGATCGGCTTGGGCATGAAGGTCGCGGTCTTGCCGTAGGACGCGGCGACGTTCCACACCGTGTACTTGAGGATCTGCATCCAGTCGGCGCGCTTCACCAGGCTCTCGAACTTGGTGCCGATCTCGCACTGGCCCGTCGCGCCCACCTCGTGGTGGTGCACCTCGACCTCGACGCCCTGCTGCTCGAGCGCGAGGCACATGGCGTTGCGGATGTCCATCAGCGTGTCCGGCGGCGGCACCGGGAAGTAGCCGCCCTTCACCGGCGCGCGGTGCGCCCATGTTGCCCGACTCGTAGTCGATGCCGGTGGACCAGGGCGCTTCCTCCGACTTGATCTTCACGAAGCAGCCGGACATGTCGACGTTCCAGGTGACGCCGTCGAAGATGAAGAACTCGGGCTCGGGCCCGAAGTAGGCGACGTCGCCCAGGCCGGTCGACTTGAGGTAGGCCTCGGCGCGCTTGGCGATGCCGCGCGGGCAGCGGTCGTAGGGCTTGCCGTCGGTCGGCTCGATCACGTCGCAGCTGATGTTGAGCATCGTCTCGTCGGTGAACGGGTCCATGCGCGCGCGTGTTCGGATCCGGCATCAGCAGCATGTCGGAGGCCTGGATGCCCTTCCAGCCGGCGATCGACGAGCCGTCGAAGGCGTGGCCGTCGCTCGAACTTGTCCTTGGTGAAGTACTTGATCGGCACCTGCACGTGCTGTTCCTTGCCGCGGGTGTCGGTGAAGCGGAAGTCGACGAACTTGACCTCCTTGTCCTTGACCATTTTCAAGACGTCATCAGCCGTCATCGCCATCTGCGAATCTCCTGAGCGGGTGCCGAATTCGGTGCAATAGGAAGCGGCCGCTCCAGGCGGCCGGACGCGTCGGATTGAGCAGGTTCCATGCCACGAGACGGCCTCCCCGGCTTCCGTCTCTGCCGCGACAGGCTGCGGGAATTCTAACTCAAGGATTGGCACGATGTATGGTGCATTTTCATCGGCCCGGCACCAGAGCGGTGCCAGCGATGCACCGCGACCGCCACTCCTATAATGCACAGCAACAATGAGCGCATCCATGGATATCGACGATCAAGCAGGCGGCAGCGGAGCGGGGCCAGCAAGCTGAAGCTGCCTTACGCCGGCGCCCTGACGCCGGCCGAGGCCCATGCGCTCATGCAGGCCGGGCGCAAAGCTGGTCGATGTGCGGACCAAGCCCGAGCTGCACTACGTCGGCCGGGTGCCGGGCAGCCTCGCGGTCGAGTGGCAGACCTATCCCGGCAGCCAGCCCAACCCGGAGTTCCTCGCCGAGCTGGCCGCAGGCGGTCAGCCGAAGGACGCGCCGGTGATGTTCCTCTGCCGCTCCGGCGCGCGCTCGCACAGCGCGGCGGAGGCCGCGACGCAGGCCGGCTGGCAGGAGAGCCTACAACGTGCTCGAAGGCTTCGAGGGCGACAAGGACGCCGCGCAGCACCGCAACACCGTCGGCGGCTGGCGCAAGGCCGGCCTGCCCTGGGTGCAGAGCTAGGGCGCGCTCCAGCGCACCCAGCCGACGTAGGCGGTCAGCCAGCACCACGACGCCGAAGGCGATGCGGTACCAGGCGAACGGCCGGAAGTCGTGCGTCGCGACGTAGCGGATCAGCCAGCGGATCACGACGAACGCGGAGACGAAGGACGCCGACCGAGCCCGACGGCGAACATCGCCAGGTCGTCCGCGGAGAACAGGCTCGCGGTTCTTCCACAGGTCGTAGGCGCCGGCGGCGACCAGCGTCGGCACCGCGAGGAAGAACGAGAACTCGGTCGCCGCCTGGCGCGACAGGCCGAACAGCATGCCGCCGATGATGGTGGCGCCCGAGCGCGAGGTGCCCGGGATCAGCGCGAAGCACTGCGCGATGCCGACCTTCAGCGCGTCGAGCCAGGTCATCGCCTGCGTGCTCTCGACGCGCGCGAACGCGCTTGCCGCGTTCGACCAGCAGGATGACGACGCCGCCGACGATGAAGGCGAGCGCCACCGGCACCGGCGTGAACAGATGCGCCTTGATGAACTTCGCGAACAGCAGACCGAGCACCGCCGCCGGGATGAACGCGACGAGCAGATTGCGCCAGAGCTGCAGGTCGACCCTGAAGAAGCGCGCGCGGTACTCCCACACCACCGCGAGCATCGCGCCGGTCTGGATCGCGACGTAGAACACGCTCGCGCGCTCGTCGCTGAAGCCGAGCAGGTCGCCGGCGAGGATCAGGTGCCCGGTGCTCGAGATCGGCAGGAACTCGGTGAGGCCCTCGACGATGCCGAGGATCAGCGCGTGCAGCAGGCTGGCGTCCATGCCGTCAATTTACCTTCTGCGCCAGAAACTCGCGGATCGATCGGCCAGAACAGCGGATGCGCGTCGGTGCTGTTGTGGCCGGCGTCCTGCAGAGACGACCCTGCGCTTGGCGCCGCCCCAGGCGTCGAACAGGCGCTCGCCGTGCACCGGCGGGATGACTTCGTCGCGCTCGGCGATCAGGCACAGCAGCGGCTGCCTGCAGCTTCGGCGCGAGCGCGATCGAATCGAAGCGGTGCTTGAGCATCAGGTCCACCGGCAGGTACCAGTAGTAGCGCTTGGCCACCGCGGCCAGGCTGTCGAAGGGCGTGACGAGGATCACCCCGGCGAGCGGCCGCTCGCGCGGCGAGCGCCACCGCGACGCCGCTGCCCAGGCTGCGGCCGAAGGCGTAGATGCGCTTCGGGTCGACGCCGGGCAGCTTCACCGCATGGTCATACCAGCGCAGCGCGTCGGCGACCAGCGCCGTCTCGCGACGGCGAGCCTTCGCTCGCGCCGTAGCCGCGGTAGTCCACCAGCAGCCAGGACGCGCCCGGCGCCTTCGGCACGCGCTGCCTCGATCATCCAGGACACTTCTTCGGCGTTGCCGCCGAAGTAGAGCACCAGCGGCGCGCCCGGACCTTGACGTGCCAGGCGTGGAGGCGGGTGCCGTCCGCGGCGGCGAGGAACACTTCCGCCACGGCGGGATCGCGCTGCGCGATCTCGCGCGCGCCTGCCCTCGGCGATCGGCTGGCGATAGAAGATCAGCGCGTCCTGCGCGAGGTAGACGATGAGCGGCAGACCGACCGCGACGGCGAGACCGACCTTGAGGATCGAGCGCGATCAGGTCTTGTGGTATAGCTCGCCGCCCTTCTTCACGAACTCGACCGACTTCTCCTGCATGCCCTTCTCGACGTAGTCGCGCACGTCCTGCGTGATCTTCATCGAGCAGAAGTGCGGCCCGCACATCGAGCAGAAGTGCGCCACCTTCATCGCTGTCCTTGGGCAGCGTCTCGTCGTGGAAGTCCTTGGCCGTGTCCGGGTCGAGGCCGAGGTTGAACTGGTCCTCCCAGCGGAACTCGAAGCGCGCCTTGGAGATCGCGTTGTCGCGGATCTGCGCGCCGGGATGGCCCTTGGCGAGGTCGGCCGCGTGCGCGGCGATCTTGTAGGCCATGATGCCGTCCTTCACGTCCTTCTTGTTCGGCAGGCCGAGGTGCTCCTTCGGCGTCACGTAGCACAGCATCGCGGTGCCGTACCAGCCGATCTGCGCCGCGCCGATGGCGCTGGTGATGTGGTCGTAGCCCGGCGCGATGTCGGTGGTGAGCGGCCCCAGCGTGTAGAAGGGCGCCTCGTGGCACTCCTTCAGCTGGATGTCCATGTTCTCCTTGATGAGCTGCATCGGCACGTGGCCCGGGCCTTCGATCATCACCTGCACGTCGTGCTTCCAGGCGATCTGCGTCAGCTCGCCGAGCGTGCGCAGTTCGGAGAGCTGCGCCTCGTCGTTGGCGTCGTAGCCCGAGCCCGGGCGCAGGCCGTCGCCGAGCGAGAAGCTCACGTCGTAGGCCTTCATGATTTCGCAGATGTCCTCGAAGTGCGTGTAGAGGAAGCTCTCCTTGTGGTGCGCGAGGCACCACTTGGCCATGATCGAGCCGCCGCGCGAGACGATGCCGGTCATGCGCTTCGCGGTGAGCGGCACGTAGCGCAGCAGCACGCCGGCGTGGATGGTGAAGTAGTCCACGCCCTGCTCGGCCTGCTCGATCAGCGTGTCGCGGTAGATCTCCCAGGTCAGGTCCTCGGCCTTGCCGTCGACCTTCTCCAGCGCCTGGTAGATCGGCACGGTGCCGATCGGCACCGGCGAGTTGCGCATGATCCACTCGCGCGTCTCGTGGATGTGCTTGCCGGTGGACAGGTCCATCACCGTGTCGCCGCCCCAGCGGATCGCCCAGGTCATCTTCTCCACTTCCTCGCCGATGCCCGAGGAGACCGCGGAGTTGCCGATGTTGGCGTTGATCTTCACCAGGAAGTTGCGGCCGATGATCATCGGCTCGCTCTCCGGGTGGTTGATGTTGGCCGGGATGATGGCGCGGCCGCGCGCGACTTCGCGCGCACGAATTCCGGGGTGATCGGTCTCGGGAATCGACGCGCCGAAGCTCTCGCCGCGGTGCTGCTTCATCAGCAGCTCGAGCATCTTCTCGCCGGTCTTGCCGGTCGCCTTCAGGCTCTCGATGTACGGCTCGCGCTGCAGGTTCTCGCGGATGGCGATGAACTCCATCTCCGGGCGTGATGATGCCCTTGCGCGCGTAGTGCATCTGCGAGACGTTCATGCCGCGGCTTCGCGCGGCGCGGCGCGCGCTTCAGGTTGAAGCGCAGCTCGGCGAGCTTCGGGTCGTCAGGCGCTCCTGCCGTACGGACGAGGTCGGTCCCGCGAGGACTTCAGTGTCGCCGCGCTCCTCGATCCACTGCTCCCGCAGCGGCGCGAGGCCCGAGCGGATGTCGATCTTCGCCGCCGGGTCGGTGTAGGGCCCGGAGCAGTCGTAGACGATAGACCGGCGGATTCGTCTCGCCGCCGAACATGCTCGGCGTGTCGGCCTGGCCGACCTCGCGCATCGGCACGCGGATGTCCGAGCGCGAGCCGGTTACGTAGACCTTGCGTCGAATTGGGCAGCGGCTGGACCGCCGCGTCGTCGACGTGGGCGGTGGCGGCGAGAAACTTCGGATTGGCGTTCATGGCGCTTCCTTCGGCGGGATTACCCGCATCAGGTTCTAAGGGACTCTCTCACCCGCCCCGACCGGGACAGGACCCCTGCGTAGGCAATAGTTTGCGCTGCTTGACCTTTTTGCATCGCGGCATTATATTACTGACCGTTCAGTTATTTCTTGAGCCCCATGTCATCCCCAGCCAACGCCAGGAACGAACCGCGCTGGACGCGCCGCAAGGAGGCGCGCCCGGAGGAGATCACCGCCGCAGCGCTCGAGCTGTTCGTCGAGCGCGGCTTTGCCGCGACACGCCTCGAGGATGTCGCCGCGCGTGCCGGCGTCTCCAAGGGCACGGTGTACCTGTACTTCGCGAACAAGGAAGAGCTGTTCAAGGCGGTGGTGCGCGAGGGCCTGGTCTCGCCGATTGCGGAGATGAAGGACTACGTCGCGCAGTTTCCCGGCAGCACCTTCGATCTGCTGCGCATGCTGGTGCTCGGCTGGTGGGAGAAGGTCGGCGCGACGCGCATGGCCGGGATTCCCGAAGCTGCTCCTTGGCGAGTCGGGAAACTTTCCCGAGCTGGTGCGGTTCTATCTGGCCGAGGTGGTCGAGCCGGGCCATGCCGTCATGACGGCGATCGTGAAGCGGGGCATCGCGCGGGGAGAGTTCCGCAAGGTGAACCCGGAGGACGCGGCGCTCCTCATCGCGGCGCCACTGCTGCAGATGATGCTCTGGCGCACCGCGCTGGAGCCGCAGTCGAAGCGCAAGATGGACAGCGCGCGGTTCCTGGAAGCGCATCTGGACATGCTCGGGCACGGCTTGAGCGCGAAGGCGGACTGACCCCATGACCCGCAGAGCGAAAGTCCTCTTCGCCATCGCCGTGGTCTGCGTGGTCGCCGCCGCGGGCTACGCCGGCATGAAACGCCAGGCCGCCGTCGCCACGCTGGCGCCGCAGGCAATCGTCGAGTTCACCCAGCAGGACCTGCACATCGTCGAGCCGCAGCCCCTCGAGCGCACGCTGCCTCTCACCGGCACGCTCACCCCCTTCACCGAGGCCACCCTCAAGGCCAAGGTGCCGGGCGAGCTGGTGCAGGTGGCGGTGCGCGAGGGCGAGAGCGTCAAGCAGGGCCAAGTGCTCGCGCGCATCGATCCGACCGAGGTGCAGGCGCGCGTTGCCGGGCGCCAGGCGGATGTCGCGGCGGCGCGCGCGCAGCTGGTGTGGGCGCAGAAGAACCGCGACACGCAGAAGGCGCTCCTCGACAAGGCATTCATCTCGCAGAACGCCTTCGACAACATCCAGAGCAACTACGACGTGGCGCTGGCCAGGCTGCGCGCGGCCGAAGCCGAGCTGGTGGTGGCGCAGGAAGTCGCTCGGCGACGCGGTGCTGGTGGCGCCTTTCGCAGGCATGGTCGCGCAGCGCCACGCGCAGGCCGGCGAGCGCGTGGCCCTGGACGCCAAGATCATCACGGTGGTGGATCTCTCGCGCCTGCAGCTGGAGGCCGCCGTGCCGGCGATGGAGATCAGCAGGCTGCGCGTCGGACCAGGCGGTCGCTTTCCGCGTCGACGGCTTCGGCGAGCGCGTCTTCGGCGGGCGCATCGAGCGCATCAATCCGGCGACGGTGTCCGGCTCGCGCTCGATCAATGTCTACGCCGTCATCGACAACACCGACGGCGTGCTGCGCGGCGGACTGTTCGCCCAGGGCGCGGTGAGCCTGGACCGCGTCGAGGGCGCGCTGCTGGTGCCCGCCTCGGCGGTGCGCGAGGAGATCGGGCAGAACCTACGTCTACGCGCTGGTCGACGGCATGGTCAAGCGCAAGGCCGTCAAGGTCGGACCGGCGGACACCGCCGGCCGCGTGCAGGTGCTCGAGGGCCTCGCGCCCGGCGACCGCATCGTCAAGTACAACCTTGGCTCGCTGCGCGAGGGCACCGCCGCGCGCCTCGCGGGGCCGCAGGCCGAAGCCGCACGATAGGACCGGGGCCGCAACCCCATGTGGTTCACGCGCGTCAGCATCAACAATCCGGTGTTCGCGACCATGATGATGGCCGCGCTGCTGGTGCTGGGCGTGTTCTCCTACTCGCGCCTGCCGGTGGAGCAGTTTCCCGACGTCAGCTTCCCGGTGGTGGTGGTGCGACACGAAGTACCCCGGCGCCTCGCCCGAGAGCGTCGAAGAGGAGGTGACGCGCAAGATCGAGGAATCGGTCAACACCGTGAGCGGCATCAAGACGCTGTCCTCGCGCTCCTACGAGGGCCGCTCGGTGGTGATCGTCGAGTTCGACCTGACGGTGGATCCGAAGCTCGCCGCGCAGGACGTGCGCGAGAAGGTGGCGCTGATCCGGCCGACGTTTCGCGACGAGATCAAGGAACCCAAGGTGAGCCGCTTCAACCCGGACGACTTCCCGATCGTCTCGGTGGCGGTGGTGCTCGGGCGCGCACAGCCTGCGCGATCTCACCACGCTCGCCGACCAGGTGGTCAAGAAGCGCCTGGAGAACGTCGCCGGCGTCGGCCAGGCCACGCTGGTGGGCGGCGTGAAGCGCGAGATCAAGGTGTTCCTCAACCTCGAGGCGCTGGAAGCGCAGCGCGTCGGCGCCGACCAGGTGATCCAGGCGCTGCGCACGGAGAACCAGGAGCTGCCGGCGGGCTCGATCGTCAGCGCCAGCCAGGAACGCATCGTGCAGATCAAGGCGCGCCTCACCGCGCCGCAGGATTTCAGGAACCTGATCGTGGCGCGCCGCGGCGGCAAGCCGGTGACGCTGGGCCAGGTGGCCGAGATCGAAGACGGCCAGCAGGAGGAGGAGAACGTCGCGCTGATCAACGGCCAGCGCGCGCTGTCCATCGACGTGGTCAAGGCGCAGGGCGAGAACACCATCGCGGTGGTCGACGGCGTGCGCCGCGCGGTGCGCGAGATGCAGGGTCTGCTGCCCGCGGACGTGAAGCTCGACATCGTGCGCGACGCCTCGATCGGCATCCGCAACTCGGTGAAGGACGTGCAGCGCGACGCTGATCGAGGGGGCGCTGCTCACCATCGCCATCGTGTTCCTGTTCCTCGCCTCCTGGCGCAGCACGGTGATCACCGGCCTCACGCTGCCGATCGCGCTGATCGGCACGCTTCCTCTTCATGTACGCGCTCGGCTTCACGCTCAACGTGCTCACGCTGATGGCGCTGTCGCTGTCGGTGGGCCTCTGATCGACGACGCCATCGTGGTGCGCGAGAACATCGTGCGCCACATCGCCATGGGCAAGGACCACCACACGGCGGCGCTCGAGGGCACCCAGGAGATCGGCCTCGCGGTGCTCGCCACCACCTTCTCCATCGTCGCGGTGTTCCTGCCGGTGGGCTTCATGGGCGGCATCATCGGACGCTTCTTCCACCAGTTCGGCCTCACCGTGGTCGCGGCGGTGCTGATCTCGATGTTCGTGTCCTTCACGCTCGACCCGATGCTGTCCTCGATCTGGCACGACCCGCAGGCCGAGGGCCAGTTCGGCGCGGGCCGCTCGGGCGCCTGCTCGCCTGGTTCCACCGCGCTGATGGAGCGCCTGTCGGCGCGGCTACGAGCGCGCTGCTCGGCTGGAGCCTCGCGCACCGCAAGACGGTGCTGGCGATCGCCGCGGCGAGCTTCCTCGCCAGCTTTCCGCTGATGAAGTTCCTCGGCTCCGAGTTCGTGCCCGAGCCCGACCTCTCGGAGCTGCAGGTGCAGTTCAAGACCCCGGTCGGCTCGTCGCTCGAGCTCACCCAGTCCAAGGCCGAGCAGGCGGAGGCCGCGTTGCGCGAGTTTCCCGAGGTGAAGTACACCTACGCCACGGTCAACACCGGCACCGTGCAGGGCAAGAACCGCGTCAACATCTTCGTGCAGCTGGTGCCGCGCAAGGAGCGCACGCGCTCGCAGAGCGAGCTGACGCGGCCGATGCGCGAGCGCCTGGCGCGCATCGCCGGCATCGAGCTGCACGCAGATCGGCGCCTACAAGTCGGTCTCCAGCGGCAAGCCGCTGCAGGTCTCGATCCTCGGGCAGGACCGCACGATGCTGACGGGCCTCGTCGCAGCAGGTGATGGCGGCGATGCGCGAGGTGCCGGGCGCGGTGGACATCGAGTCGAGCGACGAGGCCGCCAAGCCCCAGCTCGCGGTCGAGCTCAAGCGCGAGCTGGCGAGCGACCTCGGCGTCGGCGTGGCGCAGCTCGCCGCGACGCTGCGGCCGCTGCTCGCCGGGCAGGCGATCGGCAACTGGCGTGCGCCGGACGACCAGTACTACGACGTGCAGGTGCGCCTGGCGCGCGCCGACCGCGCGCAGCGTCGCGGACCTGCGAGCGCGTGCCGCTCGCCTCGAGCCAGCTCGACGCCAACGGCGCGCCGAAGATGGTGGCGCTGCGCGAGATCGCCGACGATCGCGCGACGGCGCCGGCGCGCAGCAGATCAACCGCAAGGAGCAGCTGCGCGAGGTGCTGGTGACGGCGAACGTGTTCAACCGGCCGGCGGGCGACGCCGCCGCCGAGTTGCAAGCGAAGCTCGCGCGCATCGCCGCTGCCGCCCGGGCTACCGCTTCTCCATGGGCGGCTCGACCAAGGACATCCAGGAGACGCTGTTCTATGCCTCGCAGGCGCTGGCGCTGGCGGTGATCTTCATCTACCTGATCCTCGCCGCCAGTTCGGCAGCTTCCTGCAGCCGGTGGCGATCATGACGTCGCTGCCGCTGTCGCTGATCGGCGTGGTGCTGGCGCTGCTCGCCGCGCGCTCGACGCTCAACATCTTCTCCGTCATCGGCTTCATCATGCTGATGGGCCTGGTGACCAAGAACGCGATCCTGCTGGTCGATTTCGTCAACCAGGCGCGCCGCGAGGGCCTGGAGCGCGCAGCCGCGGTGGTGCGCGCGGGCGCGTGCGCCTGCGGCCGATCCTGATGACCACGCTGGCGATGATCTTCGGCATGATCCCGCTCGCCTCGGGCCTGGGCGAGGGCGGCGAGCAGCGCGCGCCGATGGGCCAGGCGGTGATCGGCGGGGTGATCACCTCCGGCCTGCTGACCCTGATCGTGGTGCCGGTGATCTACACCTATCTCGACGACCTGGCGGCATGGCTCGGTACCCGCACACGCCGCTTTGGTAAACTAGCCGCCCCCTCGCACCGCACCGCGAAAGCGCCATGAACTTCGACCAGGCCCGCAGCAACATGGTCGAGCAGCAGATCCGCACCTGGGAGGTGCTGGACCAGGCGGTGCTCGACCTGCTCTACGCCGTGCCGCGCGAGGACTTCGTGCCGCCGGGCCTACCGCACGCTCGCCTTCGCCGACATGGAGATCCCCATCGGCGAGGGAGAGAAGATGATGGCGCCGAAGATCGAGGCGCGCATCGTGCAGGAGCTCGCGCCGCACAAGACCGAGCGCGTGCTGGAGGTCGGCACCGGCAGCGGCTACCTGACGGCGCTGCTCGCGCACCGCGCCGCGCACGTGCATTCGGTGGAGATCCGTCCGGCGCTCGCCGCGTTCGGCCGCGACAACCTCGCGCGCCACGGCGCCGACAACGTCACGCTGCGAAGTCGGCGACGCCGCCCGCGGCTGGCCCACCCGCGCGCCCTACGACGTGATCGTGCTCACCGGCTCGACGCCGGTGCTGCCCAAGGCCCTGCTCGACCAGCTGGCGCCCGGCGGGCGCCTGTTCGCCGTGGTCGGCGAGGCGCCGGTGATGGTGGCGCGGCTGGTGACCTGCAGCGCGCCCGGCGCATTCCGCAGCGTGGACCTGTTCGACACGGTGCTCGCGCCGCTCGTCAACGCGGAGCAGCCGCCGCGCTTCAAGTTCTGATGCGCGTGAAGAACCTCCTGCCTGCCGAACTCGCGGCGTGGCTCGCGCGACCCCGCGCGCGGCAAGCCCGTGCTGCTCGACGTGCGCGAGCCCTGGGAGTTCCAGACCTGCCGCATCGCGGACTCGCTGCTGGTGCCGATGCGCGAGCTGCCCGCGCGCCTCGCCGAGATCGATGCCGCGGCCGACGTGGTGGTGATCTGCCACCATGGCGCGCGCAGCCTGCAGGCCGCGATGTTCCTCGAGCGGCAGGGATACGCCAGCGTGCACAACCTCACCGGCGGCGTCAACGCCTGGGCGCGTTCCGTCGACCCGGCCATGCCCGTTTACTGACGAAAGCCCCATGAACCCGAGACTCGTGCTTGCCCTTGCCCTCGCCTGCGCGCCGCTTGCCGCCGCGGCGGAGAACCTGATCCAGGTGTACCTGGATGCGCGCAACTACGACGCGCAGTACGCCGCGGCGCGCCACACGCTGCAGGCCGGGCTGGAGAAGCTGCCGCAGGGCCGCGCGCTGCTGCTGCCCACGCTCAACCTCAGCGCCAGCGTGGTGCAGACCTACCTCGACTCCGAGTTCAAGGGCCCGACGACGCAGCCCGGCGGCAAGCGCGATTTCCGCACCGACGGCTACACGTTCACGCTCACGCAGCCGCTTTACCGGCCGCAGAACTGCGCCGCAGTACAACCAGGGCGAGCTGCAGGTGAGGCAGGCCGAGGCGCAGTTCGGCCAGGCCGAGCCAGGACCTGATCCTGCGCGTGGCGCAGGCCTACTTCGACGTGCTCGCGGCGCAGGACACGCTGGCCCTGGTGCGCGCGCAGAAGACGGCGATCTCCGAGCAGCTGGCGCAGGCCAAGCGCAATTTCGAGGTCGGCACCGCGACCATCACCGACACGCACGAGGCGCAGGCGCGCTACGACCTGTCGCGGCGCAGGAGATCGCGGCGCTGAACGACCTCGAGGCGCGGCGCCGCGCGCTGCAGCAGATCACCGGCAAGGAGTACAGCCGGCTCAAGCCGCTGCGCGCCGACATCAAGCTCTCGCCGCCCAACCCGAACAACATGCAGACCTGGGTGGACCTCGCGGAGAAGCAGAGCTACCCGGTGCTGGTGCAGGAAGCCGGCGCCGAGATCGCCGCGCTGGAGGCGAGCCGCAACCGCGCCGGCCACTACCGACGCTGGACTTCGGTGGCCACGTACGGCCAGAGCGTCGCAGACCGCCTCGCAGCTGTCAGCTCGGTCGGCAGCGACACCACCAGTCGCACCATCGGCCTGCAGTTCGCGCTGCCGCTGTATCCAGGGCGGCGCGCGTCAGCTCGCGCGAGCGCGAGGCGGCGGCGCAACCACGAACGCTCGCGGCAGGACCTGGAGAACGCGCGCCGCAGCTCGGCGCTTCACCACGCGCCAGTCCTACCTCGCGGTGCTCACCGGCATCGCGCAGGTGCGCGCGCTCGAGCAGGCGCTGGTGTCGACGCAGAGCGCGCTCGATTCGAACCAGCTCGGCTACGAGGTCGGCGTGCGCATCAACATCGACGTGCTGAACGCGCAGCAGCAGCTGTTCTCGACGCGGCGCGACCTCGCGGTCGCGCGCTACAACACCATCACCAACAACCTGCGCCTGAAGGCCGCCGCCGGCGCCCTGCGCGACGAGGACCTCGACGAGGTCAACCGGGTGCTGGAGCCCTGAGCAGGCTGCGGCACACCGCGAGGTGCCGCTCGGTGGCGCCGCGGTGCTGCGCGCAGAGCCGTCATGCCCGCGGCGCCCATCGCGGCGCGCAGCGCTCGGGATTCGCGCAGCAGGCCGCGCGCCGCGCGCAGCGCCGCCGCCGCGTCGCCCGCCTGAACCGCCGCCTGCGCGTCCACCGCGAGGCGCGTCGCCTCGGCGAAGTTGAACATGCTGCGGCCCGATCACCACCGGCGACGCCCGCCGCGCAGCGCCTCGATCAGGTTCTGGCCGCCGAGCGGCACGAAGCTGCCGCCGATCACCGCCACGTCGCAAGCGGCGTAGTAGAACGCCATCTCGCCCATCGTGTCGCCGAGGTACAGGCGCCGGCCCTCGTGCGGCGCCTCGCCAAGGCTCCTGCGTGCGAGCGTGCAGCCCAGGCGCTGCGCCAGCGCGGCGACCTCGTCGAAGCGCTGCGGATGCCGCGGCACGAGCACGATCAGCGCGCCCTCGTCCTGCGCGCCCGGTTCGGACAGCAGCAGCTCCTCCTCGCCCTCGCGCGTGCTCGCGAGCAGCAGCACCCGGCGCTGCGCGCAGCGCTGCGCGGCAACGCCCTGCCCGCCGGCGAGCCTTGGCGGCGATCGGGCTCGACGTCGAACTTGAGGTTGCCGGTCACCTCGACGCGGCGCGCGCCGAGCGCGCGCAGCCGCTCGCGCGTCCGCCGCGCTCTGCGCGCAGACCGCGGCGAGGCTGCGCGAAGGCCGGCCGCGCGAGGCCGCGCGCAAGCGCTGGTAGCCGCGCGCCGACTTGCTCCGACATGCGCGCGTTGGCGAGCAGCAGCGGCACGCCGTTGCTCCGCGCAGCCGCGCAGCAGGTTCGGCCAGATCTCGGTTTCCATCAGCACGCCCAGCCGCGGCCGGAAGTGCTCGAGGAAGCGCTGCACCGCCCACGGGATAGTCGTAGGGCAGGTAGGCGCTGAGCACCGACTCGCCGTAGACCTGCTTGATGGTCTCGCGCCCCGCGGCGGTGAGTGCAGGTCAGCAGCACGTCGTGATCGGGGTATCGCGCTGCAGCGCGCGCACCAGCGGCGCGCAGGCGCGCGCCTCGCCCACCGAGACCGCGTGCAGCCAGAGCAGCTTCGGCTTGGGCGCGAGCTCGCTCGCGCCGAAGCGCTCGCCGACGCCCTCGCGGTAGCCGGGCTCGCGCCGGCCGCGCCACCAGAGCCGCGGCGAGGACGAACGGCAGGGCAGCGTAAAGGAGCAGCGTGTACAGGGCGCGCCACATCAGGCGAGACTCCGCGAGCGCGGCGTGCACCGCCGCTGCGTCCGGCGCGTCGAGATTGCGCACGCGTGCGCCGGCGTGCAGGCCGGTAAGCGCGCGCCTCGGAGCCGCAGGTAGATGCCGACCGCCGGCACGCCGAGCGCCGCGGCGAGGTGCGTGAGGCCGGTGTCGACGCCCGCAACGCCGCGCGCGCCGCGCAGCAGGCGCGCGATCTCGGCCACGGACATCCTGCGCGGAACCAGCGCGTCGCCGACGCCGGCGGCAATGCGCGCGGCGCGCAATCGTTCCTCCTCGCTGCCCCAGGGCAGCACCGCACGCACGCCACGCACCGCCAGCAATCGCCCGAGCTCGATCCAGCTTGCCTCCGGCCAGAGCTTGTCGGCGCGGCTGGTCATCGTGAGGAGAACGGCGTAGGGCGAGGGCAACGCCACCGGCAACGGGCCTTCGGCGCGCAATCCGTAGTCGCAGTCTGCAGGCGCGGGGCTGCCGAGCGCCGCCGCGGCGAGCTGGCGATTGCGGTCCACCGCATGCTGACCCGCGGGGCACCGCATGGCGCACGTCGTAGAAGCGCGCCGCGAGCGGCTCGCGCGCGCTCGCCGCATCCATGCCATGGCGCTCGCCCCGCGCCGCCCGCGCCAGCAGCGCGCTCTTCAGCAGCCCCTGCGTGTCGATGACCACGTCGTAGCGCTGCTCGCGCAGCGCGCGCCGGAAGGCGCCCATCTCCGACCAGGCGCGCGCGCTCCACAGCGCGCCGCGCCAGCGCCGCACGGCGACCGGGATCACGCGGCGCACGTGCGGGTGCATCGCCGCGACGTCGGCGAACGCCTCCTCCACCACCCAGTCGATCGACGGCGCCGGGCGCGGCGCGCGCCGCGTCGCTCACCGCCGGGCAGTTGTGCACCACGTCGCCGAGCGACGAGGTCTTGACGAAGAGTAGGCGGCGCATGCGTCGGCTAGAATGGGGCGTGACGATTCTACGGGATATGCCGTGAACCGCCCGGCGCGCGCGCCGCTCTCGGCGGTGCTCATCACGCACAACGCCGCGCAGCAGCTCGAAGCCTGCCTGGCGAGCGTGGCGTTCGCCGACGAGATCGTGCTGGTCGACTCCGGCAGCACCGACGCCACGCGCGAGATCGCGCAGAAGCACGGCGCGCGCGTGGTGGCCAAGGAGTGGCTCGGCTTCGGCCGCCAGAAGCAGTTCGCGGTGGAGCAGGCGCGGCACGACTGGGTGCTGTGCCTCGATGCCGACGAGCGCGTCTCGACCGAGCTGCGCGCGAGCATCGAGCGCGCGCTCGCCGCGCCCGCCGCGCCGGTCTACCGCATGGCGCGCTGCAACCGCTTCCTCGGCCGCTGGCTGCGCACGGCGAGGGCTATCCCGACTGGAGCCCGCGCCTGTTCGACCGGCGCAGCGCGCGCTGGAGCGACGACCTGGTGCACGAGAAGGTGCTCTACGCGGTGACGCCCGGCACGCTGGCGGGCGACCTGCTGCACGACTCGGCCGAGGACCTCGGCGCGCTACCTCGACAAGCAGAACCGCTACACCACGCTCGCGGCGCGAGCAAGCTCTACGAGCGCGGCCGCAGCGCCGGCGCCTTCGCACCTGCTCGCCTCCCCGGTGGTGCGCTTCCTCAAGTTCTACATCCTGCGCCTGGGTTTCCTCGACGGCATCGCCGGGCTGGTGCACATCTCCATCGGCTGCATGAACAGCTACATGAAGTACGCCAAGCTGATCGAGCTGCGCCGCGCGAACAAGGGCCGGTGAAGGTCCTCGTCACCGGCGTCGCCGGCTTCATCGGCATGCACTGCGCGGAGCGGCTGCTCGCGCGCGGCGACGAAGTCATCGGCGTCGACAACTTCTCGCCGTACTACTCGGTCCAGCTCAAGCAGGACCGCCTGCGCCGACTCGAAGGACGCAAGGGTTTCCGCTTCGAGCGCGTGGATCTCTCCGACGCCGCTGCGCTGGAGCGGCTGCTCGCCGCCGCGCGGCCGGAGCTCGTGCTGCACCTCGCGGCGCAGCCGGGGGTGCGCTGCCTCTCTCGAGCATCCCGCCGTGACGTGCAGGCCAATCTCGTCGCCTTCGCCAACCTGCTCGAGGGCTGCCGCCGCCACCCGCCGCGCCACCTGGTGTACGCCTCGAGCTCGAGCGTCTACGGCGCAAACGCGAAGCTGCCCTGGTCGGAAGGCGAGAACGTGGACCACCCGGTGAGCCTGTACGCCGCGACCAAGAAGGCGAACGAGCTGATGGCCCACGTGTACAGCCACGTCTACGGCCTTGCTGCAACCGGCCTGCGCTACTTCACGGTCTACGGCCCGTGGGGCCGGCCGGACATGTCGCCGATGCTCTTTGCGCGCGCCATCCTGGAGGGCAAGCCGATCCAGGTATTCAACCACGGCGACATGGAGCGCGATTTCACCTACATCGACGACATGGTGGAAGGCACGCTGCGCGTTCTGGACCAGCCACCCGCCGCCACGCCGCCGTACGCGCTGTTCAACATCGGCAACCACCAGCCGGTGCGGCTGCTCGACTACATCGCGGCGCTCGAGCGCGCCTTCGGCAGGCAGGCGATCAAGGAGATGCGGCCGATGCAGCCCGGCGACATCAAGGCCACTTACGCCGACACGCGGGCGCTGGCGAAGGCGGTCGGCTTCGCGCCGTCCACGCCGCTCGACGAGGGCCTGGCGCGCTTCGCCGCGGTGGTACCAGGACTACTACCGACAGGCCTGAGCTAGTTGCGCGCGGGCGTGTATTCCGGCACCCACGCGCGCAGTCGCTCGCGCACGCTTTCCGCATCCGGCTCCCGCGCTGCGTCGAGCCAGGCGAGCACCTCTTGCAGATGGGCCTCGCCCTGCGGCGCGCGCGCGCGCGCCACGCGCAGCTTGGGATGCGGCGTGGGCAGCGAATGCTCGGCGTCCGCGAGCAGCTCCTCGTAGAGCTTCTCGCCCGGGCGCAGCCCGGTGATACTCGATGCGGATGTCGTTCTCGCTGAAGCCGGAGAGCCGGATCATCTGGCGCGCGAGGTCGGCGATCTTCACCGGCTCGCCCATGTCGAGCACGTAGATCTCGCCGCCCTTGCCCATCAGCGCCGCCTGCAGCACGAGCTGCGTGGCCTCGGGGATGGACATGAAGTAGCGCTGGATCTCCGGATGCGTCACGGTCACCGGCCCGCCGCGCGCGATCTGCTCGCGAAAGCGCGGGATCACGCTGCCGGTGGAGCCGAGCACGTTGCCGAAGCGCACGATGACGAACTGCGTGCCGCCCGCCGCCTGCAGCGCCTGGCAGGCGATCTCGGCGAGGCGCTTGGAGGCGCCCATCACGTTGGTCGGGTTGACCGCCTTGTCGGTGGACACCAGCACGAACTTGCCGGCGCCCGCGGCCTGCGCGGCGCGCGCCACGACGACGGTGGACAGCACGTTGTTGGCGACCGCCTGGAAGGCGTTCTCCCCCTCCATCAGCGGCACGTGCTTGTAGGCCGCGGCATGGAACACCACCTGCGGCCGGAAGCGCGCGAACACCTCCCGCACCCGCGGCGCCGTCCTTGGCGTCGCCGATGACCGCGGCGATCGGCACGCCGGGCAAGCGGTCGCGGAACTCCTGCTCGATCGCGTAGAGCGCGAACTCGGAGAGGTCGAACAGCACCAGGCGCGAGGGCGCAAAGCGCGCGATCTGGCGGCAGAGCTCCGCGCCGATCGAGCCGCCGGCGCCGGTGACCAGCACGCACTTGCCCTCGATCAAGCCCGCGCAGTCCCGCGTCGTCCAGCGTCACCGGGTCGCGCCCGAGCAGGTCGTCGAGCTCGACGTTGCGCAGCGCGGAGACGCTGACCTTGCCCGACACGATGTCGGCATACGAGGGCACGGTCATCACCTGCAGCCCCGCCGCGCTGCAAAGCTCCACCGCGCGCTTGCGCTGCGCCGTGCGTCGCGCCCGGCATGGCGATGATCGCCTGCGCCACGCCCAGTCCCTGCGCAATCGCACCGACCTCGCTCGAGCGCGCCGAGGATCTTCACGCCCTGGATCGCGCCGCCGTGCTTGCCCGTGTCGTCGTCGAGCAGGCCGACCACGCGCCACTGGTCGCTGTTGGCGAGGTCGCGCAGCAGGCTCGCCGCGGCGGTGCCGGCGCCCAGCACCAGCACCGGCGCCGCGCCCGGGTGGCGCACCATGCCGAGCAGCGTGCGCTCCTTCCACGCGCGGTACAGCAGCCGGCTGCCGCTCATGGCGCCGATCAGCAGCACGGGCATGATCAGGTACACCGAGCGCGGCACCGGCGTCTGCGAGGCGCCACGAGCGTGAACAGGGCGGGCACCGCCAGGGCCGCGACGGCCACCGCGACCAGGATGCGCTGCAGGTCCGGCAGGCTGGCGTAGCGCCAGAGGCCGCGATACAGGCCGAGGACCCAGAAGGCCAGCTGCATGCACCGCCAGCACCGCGGGCAGCGTCGCGAAGGCAACCTGCCTGAACTCGGGCGGCGGCAGCTCGAGGTTGAAGCGCAGCCAGAACGCGGCGAGCCACGCGACGCCGGCGGCCACCACGTCGTGGGCAAAGGCGAGCGAGGCGCGCGCGATGAACTGCCGGTCGAATTTCATCGGTGGCGCGCCCAGCGCAGGTCCACCCAGACCGCGATGGCAATGAGCAGCGCGGCGGCGAGCGCCACCGCGCCGGCCTGCACCGCGGACGGCTCGCGCCGCGCCAGGAGGGCGATCGCCGCGCAACCCCCCATCACCGCGTACTCGATGAGCGCGGTGCCGCGGTGACCGAAGCCCATGCGCACCAGGCGCTGGTAGTAGTGGTCGCGGTGCGCCTGCCACACGCGCTCGCGGCGCAGCGCCCGCCGCAGCAGCGTGAGCGTCGCGTCGCACACGAACGGCGCGAACACCAGCAGCGGAAACCAGAGCGGCCAGAAACCGCGGCTCCAGCCGACCACGCCGAGCGCGCCGGCGAGAAAGCCGAGCGGCACCGAGCCCACATCGCCCATGAACAGGCGCGCCGGGTGGAAAGTTGAACACGAGGAACCCGGCCGCGGCGGCGGCAACGGAGGCGCACAGCACCGCGAATGGCACCGGCGCCGGAGAGGTGCGCGGCGATCGCGTAGGCACCGAAGCCGATCACCGCCATGCCGCCCGCGAGGCCGTCCGACCCGTCCATGAAGTTGTAGAGGTTCGTGTACCAGGCGATGGCGAGGACGAAACATCGTGAACAGCACGGGCTCGGCGTAGCCGAGCTCGTAGACGCGAGCACCGCCGCCGCCGCGGCGAGGTGCGCGGCGAGGCGCGCGAGCGTCGGCAGGCCGACGGAGATCGTCGGCGAAGGAGACCGCCGCGAGCGCCAGCGCGGCGCCGAGCGTCACCGCCACACCCGGCTGCGCGAGCGCGCAGGCGACGGCGACCCCGGCCAGGATGGCGATGCCGCCGGTGCGCGGCACCGGCTGCGCATGCAGCGAGCGCTCGTTCGGCGTATCGAGCGCCAGCCGCCGGCCCGCAGGCGTGAGCAGCAGGCGCGCGACCAGCACGGCGGCGAGGAACGCGGCAAGCGGCGCCAGCGCGAGCATGGCGCGCATTCTAGCCGCCCTGCGCGCGGTACCACTGCGCCGTGAGGCGCAGGCCTTCCTCCAGACTGAACGGCGGCCGCCAGCCGAGCTCGGCGCGGATGGCGCGATCGTCCGCCTCGCAGCGACTGCGCGAGCCGCGCGCAGCGCCGGCACGAGCCGCAGCAGCGCCGGCGGAAACGGAAACAGCCGCGCCGGCCGGCCGAGCGCGCGCCCGATGGCGCGGCACAGTTCCGGCGTCGACACCGGCGCGCCGTCGCTCACGGCGTAGGTCCTGCCCTGCGCCGGCGCCGCCAAGGCAGCGCGAGGATCGCGTCGACCAGGTTGCCGACGTAGACCAGGCTGCGGCGGTTCTCGATGCTCGCCAGCGGCAGCGGCCAGCCGCGGTCGATGGCGCGCATCAGCGCGAGGAAGTTCGCCTTGACGCGCGGGCCGTAGACGAGCGGCGGGCGCAGGATCGACCGGCTCGAGGCCGGCGAGGCCGAGGAGCGCCTGCTCGGCGCTGCAGCTTCGCGCGGCCGTAGGCGTCATCCGGCTGCGCCGCCTTGAGCGAGCTGAGGTAGACGAAGCGCCGTGCGCCCGCCGCGAGCGCCACGCGCGCCTGCGCGATCGTGCCCTCCACGTTGACGCGCTGCAGCTCCGCGGCGCCCGCGGAGGCGTGCGCGATGTTCGCGAGGTGCACGACCGCGTCGCAGCCTTCCACCGACGCGCGCAGTTCATGCCCTGCGGCGGCGAGCGCCGGGCAGAGATGGCTGCCGATGAAGCCGCCGGCGCCGGTGACGAGGACGCGCACGTTCAGTTGCCGCCCTGCAGTACAGCGCGGTAGACGTCGAGCGTGCCGCGCGCCATTGCTTCCAGCGTGAACACGCTGAAGGCGCGGCCGCGTCCTCGCTCGCCGAGCCGGGCGCCCAGCGCCGGGTCTGCGAGCAGGCGCTTGAACGCTCCGGCGAGCGCCGCTGGATCGGCGGGCGGGACCACCAACCCGGTGATGCCGTCCTGGTTCACCCACGTGACGCCGTTCCCCAGCTCGCAGCACACCACGGGCTTGCCGCTAGCCATGGCCTCGATCTGCACGATGCCGAAACCCTCTGCCGGCTCGACCGAAGACAGGCAGATAGGCGTCGCAGGCGTGGTAGTACGCGGGCAATGCAGTCTCTGCAATGCGTCCCACGAAATGCACCCGGTCGGCGACGCCGCATTCACGGGCGATGCGCTCCAGCTCGCTGGTGAGAGGGCCCTGACCGCCAAGCATCACGGCGGCCTCGGGCATCTGCACCATGGCGCGGATCAGGAATTCGAAACCCTTGTAGTAGACGTGCCTGCCGAGGGCGAACACGAGGAACCGCGCGCCGTAGCGGTGGCGCAACTCGTCGGCGAGCGCCGGACGCGCGCGGAATCGCGTAAGGTCGAAACCATAGGGGACCACGTGAAGGCGCGCGCGGTCCGGCACCGCATCGAGCTGCCGCGAGGAGCTGATGTGCGCCGGCGTCGCCGCGATGATGGCGTCCGCCGAGCGCACCAGCCGATCGAGGAACGGCCGGTAGAGCGCGAGGAGCTTCTGCTGGCGCACGATGTCGCTGTGCCAGGAGATGACGCGCTTCACGCGCGCGGCAGGAGCGCCGAGGAAAGGTGCGCCATCGGGTCGGCTGGAAACTGCAGGTGCACGAGATCGAAGGGTGCGCGGTGGTGCCGACGCAGCGCGTGCCACGGCATGGTGGGACACACCGGCGTGCCGGCGACGCTGGCCCAGGGCCTCGCGTACACCGTCTCGCCGGCCATCTGCACGTCGGGCGCGCCGCCGCGCTCGGCGACGATGTTGGTGTAGCGCACCTCCGCTTCAAGGGCGCGCGCCAGCTCGAACACGTAGCGCTCGAGACCGCCGAAGTTGTCGTCGGCGTAGCGGCCGAAGGTGAGGGCGCGGATCATGCTGGCGCGCCGGGGTTCGGCGAGTTGATCAGGACACCCTACCCGCCGGCAGAACTACTCCACGCGGCAAGTCAGTGCCTCTTGCCCACAGCCAGCAGATCCAGGTGCACCGTCTCCTGGCGCAGCGACCTCCAGTACGCCATTACGTCTTCCGCAGTCGATGCGGCGCGCAGCCCTCCCGACGGAAGGATTATCGAGAGCCCGTAGTCAAGGTCGATCAACTGCTGAAGAAAGGCTTCTGGCGGCTCGGTATTGTTCAGCCGCATCGCCCATGGGTGAAACTCGGTGATTATCGCCGGCCGGCATCTCGCAATCAGCTTGCGCATCCCCTGCAATGCGAAAGGCTCATGCGCTTCTATGTCCATCTTCACGCAATCGACTCGCGGCTCGAACTCCAGGATTTCGTCGACGGCCACGGACTGCACGAGAAAGACGTGTCGCTGCTGCTGCGCATGAGTCGTCACCACGCCGCCGTTCGAGCCGACTGTCAGGAAGCGCAGAATCTGTCGGCCATTCGAGGCCGCATGGGGATAGACAAGAATGTTACGCACGTCGCGATGCTGCATGCTGCGGTAGATCAACTGCATGTTCGTCGGGTTCGGCTCGAACGCAATCACTTTCCCGTTCGCCCTCACGATCGACGAGGCAAGCATGGAAAAATATCCCACGTTTGCGCCAAGATCGACGAACACGTCCCCTTCCTTGAGAATCCGCCTGACCTGAGCGGTGACGTGCGGCTCGTAGGTTCTGTTTGCCAGAATGGAGGCCCCGATGTAGTCGGTAGGCATCACAAATAGCGAGAAACCGTCCATCTCGACGAGACGCGACTTCTCCAGATCGAAAGTCCGCCCCCACATCTGGCTCGGATGCATGCCACGAGCATAGAGAGCCATTTGCTGCACCAGAGTCAAAACGCGGACCGCGAACTGCTTGAAGACGTTCATTTGCTCACTCTATGAATAGGTTTGGCGACGAGGTCCAGGTGAACTTTGTCGTTTGCCAGGCCGCGCCAGGCATCCATCACCGCCGACGGACTTCGCGCCGGAATCTGTTCTCCGGAAGTCTGCAGGATCTCGAACGCGTAGCCTTTCGCCGCCAGTTCGTCCAGGTAATCCTGCGGAGCGAGCCCGCTGCGATGCTCGATGTGCCAAGGGCTGAACTCCGTGAGGATTGCCGGGTGATGCTTGTCGAGGAGATTCCTCATCCCGCGTAGTGCGAAGGGCTCGAATCCCTCGATATCCAGCTTGACCACGTCGATACGGCTTTCCGCCATGAGGATGTGATCGACCGCCACCGCCTGGACGTACTGGGCTCCCGCCTCGAGACCGACAGGCGGCACGAGGAAACCATTGGAGCCGAACGCCTGGAGCCTGAGCAACTGGGGAGTATCCGATGCCGCCACTGGCAGAACGAGCACGTTCTTCAGCGCGTTCTCGACTATGCTGGCGTAGAGCAGCTCCAGATTGCGGGCGTTGGGTTCAAATGCGATGACTTTACCGGCCTCGCCGACGAGCCTGGCGCCGAGCAGCGTGTAGTAGCCGATGTTGGCGCCGAGATCGACGAGCACCTGCCCCGGCTTCAGCATCGCCTTCACTGCCGCCGTCACGTGTGGTTCGTAGCGACGCGAAGCGATTATCTGCGCGCCTACGTCGAGGTCGCTGGAACGACAGTACATTCTGAAAGAGTCCAGTTCGACCAGGACTACGTCACCGCGGCTTCTGAGCTGCTCGTAGTCGTAGCTGGCCTTGAGCGAACCCTCCAGCTGCTCCAGAGACGCGCCGTGCGACAGGAACACGCTCCAGTGCATAAGCTCGTCGTAGTTGGGCTCGCGCTCGAGCAGGCGACGGTAGGCGCCCGCGATCAGGGACTCCTGCGAACCGCTGCCCGCCGACCTCTTGAGCCAATTCTTCAGCTTCCGCAGCGGATTGCGGACGACCTCGGGAACCGGGATGCTCCTGGCCACCTTGGTCATTCAGGCAGCGACGTAAATGTCGTTGGGGTTCATCTCCCGGTGCAACCGGTAGCCGCGCTCGCGCATATAGGCCCGGTACTTCCGGTCGTTGAGCAGGTTCTCCATGATGACGACCCTGGGCCTGTACCGTCGCAAGGAGAACCCCGCCATGACGGAAAGCTCCCACCCTTCCACATCGATCGTCAATATGTCGATCGTCTGCGCTCCGGGCGCATGCTCGGCGAGGATCGTGTCGAGGCGCCGCAGCTTCACCTTGATCGTGCGAGTCTGGATATCGGGCTTCAGCGCGCGGTAGGAATCCAGCACCTTCAGCGACGAGAACGACTCATAGGTGACCTTGCCGCCCTTGTACTCGGCCGGTTGGTAGACCACCTCGAAATCCACGTCGTCCTCGTCGTGGTCGCCGCAGGCATACTGCAGAACGTCGAAATTCGCCTTCCTGTGCAGCTCGCAGAACTCCGGGTTCGGCTCGATCGCCAGGACTCTCCACTCGCTTTCCCGGAAGTGCCTGCTAATGGACAGGTACTCGGGACCTGCCGCGCCCACCTCGACGATCAAGCCCTTGTAGGAAAAATCCGGGAAAAAGGCCTCCCGGACGACACGATCAATCTGGTCTTCGGCGTAGTAGGAAATCATGCTGGAAGTATGCATCAGGTCGAGATCGCCTGTCGGTACACGGACAGCGTTTTCGCGGCACACGCGGCCCAGGAGAACCGCGCCGCCTGCGCATGTCCCAGTTCGATACGGCGTCGTACTTCGTTCTCGTCATCGATCAGCCGCAGCATTGCCTCTCGCAGCGCTTCGCCGTCGCGCGGCTCCACCATGATCGCCGCTTTCCCCGCTACTTCCGGCAGGGACGCCTGATTGGATGTAATGACCGGAATGCCGCTCGCCATCGCTTCCAGAACCGGTAGGCCGAAGCCTTCGTAGATCGATGGATAGACGAGGAAGCGAGCAGCCGAAAAGAGCAGCGGCAAGTCCGCTGCCGGCACGTAGCCCAGCCAGCGCACGCCCCCCCGTCGCCTGGCCGCAGCCAGCTTCGCCTCCAGTTCCCCGGTCATCCAGCCCATTGCCCCGGCGACCACCAGGGGCGCCCGCTGCCTCACGGCTTCAGGCAGCTTTGCGTGCACCTCGATGGCCTGGATCAGATTCTTGCGCGGCTCGAGCGTCCCGACGGCGAAGACGTACCGCCCGCGCTCGACACGGTATTTCGCCATGCATGCCGCCGTCTCCGCCGCCGTCCTCGGCCGGTAGTTCGCGGAGACGCCCAAGTGCGTCGGGCACACACGCGCCGGGTCGACGCCGAAAAACTCAACCACCTCGCGCCCCACGAACTCGGAGTCAACGATGATCCGCGCCGCACGCTCAATCGCCTCCGGCAGGTGCTGCCGGAGATTCCGCACTCGTTCGGCGGGATGTGTCTCCGGGTAGCGCAGCGGCGACAGGTCGTGGATCGTGATCACCGTGGGGCCGTCGAAACGGAACGGAAGGAAAGCGGGCTCGTGGTACAGATCGATTCCCATTCTGCGCACTCCGCTGTCGAAGCGGCGCTGCTGGATGCCGAGGCGCTTGAGCCAGTACGGGCGCGGGATTACCTTGAGGATCGCGTTCTTCAGGCCTCCAGCGCCAGGGAGTGGCGCACCCCGAATCTCGCTCGACCAACGCATGCCGTAGAACAACGTGAGCTCGACTTCGGCGCCCGCCCGCAGGGCAAGCGCAAGATTGCGCGTGTAGGACGCAATGCCAGTGTGCGTGGACAGCAGCGATCCGCCATTCAGCGCGACCTTCATGGGGCTCACGGTATCGTGTTTCTCTGCAGAGACGAGAACCCTATGAGCGAAAAGCCATCAATCGCGCCAGAACACTTGGCGCTGATTGCGCAGTATGGAGATGTGGCCGAGGTACCGCATCAGCAAGACATACCGGTGTGCTCCAAGCAGGCGCAGCGCAAGCCGGAGAAACGCATGCAAGATCCGCGGTCGCGGGTCCGAGGGCTCCAATCGGGTCGGAGCTGACGTGCGCTCGCCGCGCTCGCGCGACAGCAGTCGCGCCTTCTTGGCGAAGGCATAGAACTCGCCAGATGAATCGAAGGGGTTGCTCCGGGAGAACTTGTCCATCGAGAACGCGTACACCCGCCTGGCAAGCTCAGTGATGACAGTGCCATCGCTGAAAGTTGCGAAGGCGTACGGCGCCTCCCTGGATGCAGCCGTCAGATTGCCTGCCACAATGCGCCGGTACTCCTCGAAAAGCGGCGCCAAGTCCGCGCGCTCCCTCAGCGTGAATCTGTCTTGGAACTTGGATATTCGATCAATATCGTCCAGGTCTATGCCGCTGAAGTGGAAGAATTTCAGCCTGCTCTTCCCGTTGACCCAAAAGTACCCGTCGCGTCGCTCAATGCGCCGCTCTTGCAGATTCCAATAGGCCATGTTGCATCCTGGATCCCTCAGTATCCCGGTGTTGGGGGAGATGCACGGGAACAGGTTCGCCCATTTCTGGTCCACGAAAAGCCCGGCGCGCTGCTCGCTGAAGCCCGACTGCAGGCAACGCGTTTCCCACCAGTCGAGAAGTTCTACCGCAGTCTTGCGATTTGCGATCCCGACAAATCCGAGATTGAACACCCCGCTCAGCAGGAAGTCCTGCTCCCTTGGCCTCTTGTCGTCGCGGATCGGGGCCAGGATGTGAGGCGTCAGCACTGCGTCCGCGTCGTCAAGCAGGTCATAGGTCTCCCCAAGCCCGGAGTACACGAAGATGTCCGGGTCCAGATAGATGACGCGATCAATATCGCCGCACTGGAGAATCCATTTGAGGAAGCTCGGCTTCACGTTCGTGTTCAGTTCGAGTATGTCGTACTTGAAGGCGATCGAGGCAAACTGCGGAATGCCGATGCTCTCAACCGGAATCAGCTCGAACTTCTCGCCCTCGAAGCTTTCTCCCGGCACCGGCCTGTCCACCAGGAGAACGAAGAACCTGGCAGCCGGATGCACCGCAAGAAAGGATTCGCAGAGCGTCCTCGCAAAATGGAGGTAGTTTCTGGAGACGATGGTGCAAGCTGCGAGCATGCTCAGATCCCCGCCCAGCGACCCATCAGGCGGGTGAACCAGGTAGCATGCCGGCACCGCACCAGGTCGTAAAGTTCGAGGCGCGCGCTGCGCTTCACTGCAGCGCAATAGATACTGGCAATCATGTTTGCGAGTATCCCAGGGCAAAGTGCGATTGCGAGGCAGAAAAGCCTGGTCGTGCCGCCCGCCCTAGTCGAAAGATGCCGACGATACTCACCCAGTGCATAGGCCCCATTGGCCCTGTAGAGGAACAATCGCCTGAGATTTCTCCAAGGCTCGCGCGGATACACCTTTGCCTTGGCTGATGCCGGGAAGTCGGAGAACGACCAGATTAGTTCTGGCCACTTGATGAACCAGATTTCGAAACTCCGCGGCGTCCAGCCCGCCAGCCCATAGCGGAGCGCTATAAGTGGATCCG
Source organism: uncultured beta proteobacterium (assembly GCA_963782655.1). GTDB lineage: Bacteria > Pseudomonadota > Gammaproteobacteria > Burkholderiales > SG8-39 > JAABQT01. The sequence goes on from CAWALA010000009.1 coordinate 58,138, forward strand.
CGATGACCGATGCATTTTCCACCGCAGGGCTCTGGAAGATGACGCCAACGTGCGCAAACAACGAACCGTAATAGGATTTCCGATCGCGGCTGTTCCAGAAACCCCGCCTCACGACAACACCGCCAATGAAGGAAAGATAGCTTGCCACATCCTGGAAGAGCTTGTCCTTCTCGCCTGGTCCGTAGTCCCTGTCCCGTGCAATGTCCAACAGGCGATGCTGCAACACCTTCGACAGGTCGGCATTGCGTGCCTCTGCATTGACTACGACAAGATCTCTGGGTTTCTCGATTGCGGCGAGGACTCGTTCGATCGCGCCGGGCCGGAGCACGTCGTCGTCGGTCATCATCCAGCAATAGTCTCCGCCCGCGTACCCGATCGCCTTGTCATAGTCCTGATCGACGCCCGAATTGTCTGGCTGGCGGTAGTATCGAATACTGGGGTGCAGAGAACGGTATCGCTCCATGACCTCGGGCGTCCGATCGGACGACGCGCCATCCACGACGACAAGCTCGATTCGAGGCTGCAATTGGCCAAGTATCGAATCCAGTGTCTGGCTGATAAATGCGGCCCGGTTGCGTGTGGCCAGGCAGATCGACAGGCGCGGTGCGGCCGGGCTCATCTGCCGTGCAAGAGACGCCGTGCCCCTCTGTAGACTGCGCGCAGCAACTCATAGCCGCACACCGGCAGCAGCCTGTACGACGCCAGGAACACGACGTTGCGCACGTTGACATCTCGGTACGCGGTACGCACCAGCCTGTCGAGCTCGGCAAGCTCGGTCGGATTCTTGTTGCGTGCGCAAGCCAACTTCACGAAGAAGAACTGTCTCGGCGTAAACTCGTTCGTCAAGACCCTCCTGACGTGCCGCGCCTCGATGCTCTTGTCTCCGAAGACATCCGCGGCAATGCGCTGAAATCCGTCGATTGCCATCGAGTATCGATGAAGCACGCCCTTGTCCATGAATGAATCGTTGTCCCCGCGCTTCAATTGCAGAGATTCCCCGAGGAACTTCAGCTGCAGGCCGCGCGGAATCATGCGCAAGAATCGCACCACATGGGCCCAGCAGCTTCCAATATAGGCCTCCTCCAGGAGCTGCTCCTGCCAGCGGCTGCGCCGGAAGACCAGGCTGCCCATGAAGCTGAAGAACGCGGTGGTGGTCCGGGCAGCCGCGAAGTACCTCGCTCGCGCCTCCGGATCGCGCAGGTCGAATACGCTTCCCCACGCAGCAGTGGAGACCGGGTGCTCCACGATGACTCGCATGCGCTTGTCACATAGTGTGAGGCCGCAAAGATAGAGGTCGAGTCCCGAATCGATCTCGGCAAGCACTCGCACCAGCGCGCCTGGCTTCATCACATCGTCGCTGCTGAACAGCCAACAGTACTCGCCGCGCGCGATTTCCACGCTGCGGGCCATGTCGCGGTCGATTCCTCCCCGGAATTCCTGCCGCACGTACGAAATCTGCGGATGCGCGCGCGTGAACGCCCGCACTGCCGCCTCGGTACCGTCGGTCGACCCGCCGTCGAAAACGATTACTTCCACGCCGGGTTGCATCTGGGCGACGATCGAATCCAGTGTCTCCCCGATGAACGCGCCGAAGTTGTATGTCGGCATGCAGATCGACAGTCTGACGGGCGTCACCGGCGCACCGTTCCGGCAACCAGCGACAGGTAAAGCGCCTTGTGCAAGCTGGCGATCTCGATCCACGCATCCCGGTCTCCCGGCTCCTTGCGGACTCCCTGGTGCCGGAGCAGAGCCTGCCGCATCTCCTCCACGTCGCCTGGGCGCGCGTAGTACACATTCGCTGCGGCATCGTAGCCGTTCCGCTCCTTCGAGGTCGTGAGCGCAAAGGTGCCCTGGTCCGTGGCGGCGTGCAGCGAGGAGTTCCAGATACCCCCGCCGACACGGTACGGAAACACCGCTGCGTCGGCGGCGGCCAACAACTGTGCAGCCTTGACGTTATCGACGAACCCGGTGGTCGTCACCCGCCCCCGCCACTCGGCTGACTCGGCGAGTGCCAGCAACTGCCGATGATAGACATCCGCCGGTGACAGTTCCCCGATCAGCACGAGGTGGTGCCTGGCCGGATCCGCTATGCGGAAAAGGAGATCGACGCCCTTGTGCGGATAGGAAAAGCCGAAGAAAGCGACCAACTGTGCCGAGCCGCTGCTGATGCTGCGCTTCAAAGAGGCCCTCTCTGCTGCGCTTAGGTTGACTTGCGGGACGGAGGATGCGTTGGGAATGAACCGGACTTTGTCCCTGCCGACAAGAGCCTTCATGAACCAGGACAAGTTCTCGAAGTAGCCGGGTCGGACTGCAACGATCTTGCTCGCAAGCAACGCTAACGCATGAATCTGCCGCTCCAGCCGGCCGAGGCTCCGCGGCAGGAACTCGTGCAGAGTCACCACCACGGGCACGCGGCAGCGAAAGCGCGAATGGAATGCGATGGCAGCCAAGCCGCGGACGGAATCGTATCCCTGCGTTGGAAACTGGATGTGAATGACGTCAGGATCCAACGCACGGGTGATCTCGGAAAACTTCGCAACGGCGTGCGCATGCCAGGATTGCATTGCGCGCAAGACCTCGAACCCCTGCGCTGCCGTCGACGGCGCGTCGAAGGCGCTGGTCAGCACGGAAACTCTGGTGTCGACGTCCCGACTCAGCGCTGAAGCCAGCCTCCCGGTGTAGTCGCCGACCCCACAGTGCATGGGCGGAAAGGAGCCAGAAACGAGGAGAACCCTCATGCGCGCCGTCGGCTACCGCTTCTGCAATACCATCCAGGCAAACGTGTAGTCCCGGTCGAAACAGGAGATGGGCTTGTTGGCGGCGGCGAAATTCATCGGTCCGTAGGGCTGGAGCTGCTTGCTCGCCGCTGTCGCCACAAAGTCTTCGATCTCGCGCCTGGAGAAGATCGTCCAGCTCATGCCGAAGATATCCTGCCCCGCTGTCGAAATCTTTTCCGGCCAGTAGTCGAAGGAAGCGATGAAGAATCCACCCGGCTTCAGCAAGCGCGCCACTTCCCCCGCGAGCTTTTCACTTTCGAAGCCGTGCTCGATGACCGAGATCGCAGTCACTGCGGCGAAGGACACGTCTGCATAGGGAGCATGCAGGAAGTTGCCTATCCGGTAGTTAATCCTGTCTGCCAGAGGCATCTTCGGCAGGTCGGGATTCAGGTCAAGGGCTGATACCCGCTGATAGCCCAAGCGGCACAGGATTGGCGCGATCTCGGAAGCATAGGCGCCAATGTCGAGCACCGAGGCGTCTTTGGCCACATGGCGATCGATGAACTCCGCGGTCTTGAGAACGTCCCAGCTCTTGAGGTCGTCACCCACCCTGATGCCCGGCATTGGGCGGTATCGCGACAGCCAGGCCTGCCATGCTGACGGCATGAACGAAAGGCCGCGTTGCCGCAGCGTGCGTCGACCCTGCCTGATTTGCTGCTCTGACTGCAAGACTTCCAACGTCATGGTCCATTCCGAAATTGTCCGAACTTCCTCGCCTGCAGCAGGATCCACGCCCGAGGTACGTTGCCGGCGAGTCCCGCCGCCAGCAGCGCCGCAAGCGTGGCCGTCGCGAGAAAGCCCAGATTCGCGACTGCTCCCTCGGTCACGGGCCGCCACAGGAACGCCAAGGCACCTGCTGCGAGCGCCGCCATAGCGACCGGCAGGACATCCGTGGCTATCCACTCGCCGGCATGTCCCTTGAGCAGGTGGGAGTGGGTCAGCCCAATACCAGCCACAAGGTATACCGCATTGAGCGAGAGCCAAGCCAATGCCGCGCCGATGACGCCAAACTGCAGCGTAAGCAATACGATTGCCGGCACGAACAGCACGAGGACCAGCAGTACCAACCTCAAGGCTATCCACGTTTGACCAGTCGCCAACTGGAGCGCATATGGAACGATCATCAACCCGTTCAGTGCAGTGCCGCACACCAGAATGCTTGCGATAGGCGCCGCATTGCGCGCGACTTCCGCGTCCTGCGTCCACAAGCGCAAGACCTGCTCCGAGAAGAGCGCGATGATTGTCGCAATCGGAAATACCAGCGCGGCGATGTACTGCGCGCTGGAATGGTAGAGCCGGCTCAAGCCCGCCTTGTCGTGCCGGGCATGCAGCATCGTCATCCTGGGGAGGATACTGTTGAATAGCGCGGCAACCATATAGCTGAGCGCATTCGCCAATGCCGCGGCGAGAATGTAATACCCGTAGGACTTCAGCGGTAGAAGCTTGATCAGCATCCACTTGTCCAGCTGCATCAGCACGATGCCGCCCACGGAAATGGCGGACATTCCGGCGGCGAACTTCCATATATCCTTCAATTGGGAAATCCGGACGTGCGCGGGACCCGCGGGCAGCGCGCGATGCGCCATCCAGCCGGTCGCCATCCAGCCGAGCGCACCCGCAAGAAGATGCCACAGGAAAAACGCGGTGAGGTCCGTCGACACAAGCCAAAGAACCAGGACGGCCCCAAGCGAGCTTGCGGTCACTGTGGCGATGCGCAGCAGATTCATCAGAATGTGCTTTTCCATTCCCATGAGCGTCGCGTTGAAGAGATTTGTTCCCCACGTCACGGGGAAGATCAGGCCCATCAACATCACGGCGTGCTCCACCGCTATGCTGTCGAGCTTCTCCGCATGGATGATGTGCGTCGCGAATAGCGGTGCCGCAAGCACGATTGCCACGCCAATCAGCAATGACATCCCGAGGTACACGAGCGCGACCGTCGCAACCAGGCTGCGGGCGTGCGCCAAGCCCCCTTCGACCGCTCTGCGCCTTGCGATCTCGCGTGCGAGCGCCGCCCCCAAACCGAGGTCCAGGATCTGCACGGTCGCCTGCAGCGCGAAGAAGAAGCCCATCAGGCCGTAGGCCTCGATGCCGAGAAGCCTGATGTACAGGGGGACGACCAGCAACTGAATGAGAGTCACCCAGGCCTGCCCCGCCAAGTTGGCTGCGAAGTTGGAGCGGACGCTACTCAAAATGCCGGCGCCAGGCAGCCCTCAGCCGGCAGCCCAGAGCGTCTCGCAGCCGTCCGCGGAAACGATCTCGAGCGATGGCAACGGAAAGATGAACCGCCCGCCGCCGCGCAGGAACTCCTGCTCCCGTCGCAGGATGCCCGCCTTGAAGTGCCAGGGGAACACGATGTAGTAATCCGGTTTCATGGCGCGCGCCTGCGGCTCCGATACGATAGGAATCTTCGAGCCAGGCGTGAAGGCGCCGAACTTGTCCTCGTTGACCTCCGCAATGCAGCAAACCAGGTCTGGGCCGATCCCGCAGTACTGGATCAGGACGTTGCCTTTGGTCGAAGCGCCGTAGCCCACCACCTTCTTGCCGTCGCTCTTGAGTCTCCTGAGCAGCGCGAGCAGCCTGTCCTTGTGCGTATCAACACGCGCCGCGAATCGCCTGTAGGTCTCAATATCGTCGAGGCCGCGCGCGCGCTCGTCCGCCAGCGTAGCCTCCAGCAACTTGGTCGCTTCCGGGTATCGCGCGCCCTGCTTCGCCGCCGTAACCGAGAAGCTGCCGCCATTCACGTCGTTGAACTCGAGGTCGACGATCTTGAGCCCCGCCAGGTCCGTCATGCGCCTAATCTGTTTGAGCGCGTAGTACTCCAGATGTTCATGGCACGCGGTGTCATACGAGCTGGTGTCGAGCATGAACGGCAGATAGCTCTGCTCGAACACCCAGACGCCCTGGTCGTCGAGCACCTCCGCCACGTCGCGCACGAAATTCATCGGCCGCTCGAGGTCGTAGAACATCGCGATCGACGTGAGCACCTTCGCGCGCCTTCCGGGATAGCGCTGTCTGACGAGTTCGGCGCGAAAAAAGTCCGGTATCAGCTTGATGTGCGCCGGATAGTAGCGCGCGAACTTCGGCCCCGAAGGATCAATGCCGACCAGATCCAGGCCACTTGCGGGATAGGATTGCAGCAGGGTGCTGTCGTTTGCTCCCACATCGATCACCAGGTCGCCGTCGCGCAGTTCGACCAGAGACCGGATTCTGGCCACCTTCTGCTGCAAATGGCGCACCATCGATTGGTTCAGCCCGGAGCGATAGCCATAGGTCTCGCCGTAGAGCTGTCCGAGGTCGTAGTTGTGGCGCAGCTGGACCAACCCGCATTCGCCGCATTTGCTCAGTTGCAGCGGTCCAGCCGGTATTTCCTCGTCGCGCGACTTGGGGAACACGCCCGTGAGGGACTGATTGCCGAGGTCGAGCACCGGCACGAGCTTGGTGCTGCTGCACAGCCTGCAATCCTGGATTTCCCTATACAGTGTCGGCATCGTTTGCTCGGCGGTCAGGCGCGCCCGTACTTGTCTTCGAAGCGCACGATGTCGTCCTCCCCGACGTACTCTCCGCTCTGCACTTCGATCAGCACCAGTTCCAACTTGCCGGGGTTGTCCAGCCGGTGCTTGTTGCCAGCGGGGATGTAGGTGGACTGATTGGTATAGACCATGCTCACCTGCTCGTCATTGGTCACCTTGGCGGTTCCGCTCACCACGACCCAGTGTTCGCTTCGATGGTGATGCATCTGCAGCGACAGGCTCGCGCCGGGCTTCACCACGATGCGCTTGATCTTAAACCGCGAGCCCTCTTCCAGCACCGTATAAGTTCCCCAAGGCCGGGTGACAGTGCGGTGCAGGCGGAACGACTCGTGGCCGCGCTTCTTCAGCGCCTCGACCACCTGCTTCACATCCTGCGCGCGGTCCTTGTCGGCCACCAGCAGCGCGTCTGGCGTGTCCACCACCATCAAGCCAGACACACCCACCGCGGCAACGATCCGGCCGCTGCTTTGAATGAAGTTATCCTTCGAGTCGACAATCACCGTATCGCCGGACGCGCGGTTTCCGGCCGCATCGGGCTCAATCAAGCGGCTGACCGCCTCCCATGAGCCAATGTCGCTCCACCCGAAATCGCTGCGCACCACCTTGACGCGCCGAGATTTCTCCATTACGGCGACGTCGATGGAGACATTCGGCGCGCGCCCGAATGCCTCTGCATTCAGTTCAAGATAGCTGGCGCCATCGCCCCCCAGGCCGACCTGCCCGAGACTGGCCTCGGCCGCCTCGAGGACCTCGGGCGCGTGCGTGCTCAATTCCTGCAGCACTCCTCCCGCGGTGAAGCAGAACATTCCCGAATTCCAGAGAAAGCCACCACTGGTGAAGAACTGCTCCGCACGCGCGCGATCCGGCTTCTCTACGAAACGCTTCACTGCATGGACCTGCGGCTGCGCGGTCGCAGCCCCCACCTCGATATAGCCGAAGCCCGTCTCCGGACGGTCCGGCACGACGCCGAAAGTCACCATGTCGCCCTGCCGCGCGGCCTGCGCAGCGAGTCCGGCTGCTTCCGCAAAGGCCGCGTCGTCGCGCACCAGATGGTCAGCCGCCATTACTAGCAGCACGGTTTCATCGCCATGCACTGCACGCACCCACAGGGCAGCAGCGGCAACGGCGGGCGCAGTATTTCGCCCCTGCGGCTCCAACAGGAACCGGCAGCGCACATTGCCTAGCTTCGCCTTCTCGAACTCGTCCCGGCTGAGAAAGTAATAGTCACGATTCGTCACCGTCACGATATCGCCGTCGCTGGCGAGAGTGCCTGCGCGCGCATACGCCTTGCGCAACAAGCTCTGGCCATCCGGCAACAGCATGAAAGGCTTCGGATGTCCTTCGCGCGACACTGGCCAGAGCCGCGTGCCCGCGCCGCCCGAGAGTATTACGGGTACCAGCATGCGGGCGTCATGCCTCCCTGCTGACGCGCCGCATGTCGGCGTCGACCATCATCGACATGAGCTGCTCGATCGACGTCTTGGCCTGCCATCCAAGCTTGGCCTTGGCCTTCGCCGGGTTGCCAAGGAGCACGTCCACTTCAGCGGGACGGAAGAACTTCGGATCGACGACCACGTAGTCCTCGTAGTTCAGGCCGACGTGCGAGAACGCGATGCGGCACATATCCCGCACCGTGGTGCTGCGGCCGGTGGCGATGACGTAGCTGTCCGGCGTGCTTTGCTGAAGCATCAACCACATGGCCTCGACATAGTCGCCGGCAAAGCCCCAGTCACGCTTGGCGTCGATGTTGCCCAGGCGCAGATCCTTCTGCTTGCCGAGCTTGATGCGCGCCACTGCATCGGTCACCTTCCGCGTTACAAACTCAATGGCGCGCAGCGGCGATTCGTGGTTGAACAGGATTCCGCTCGAGGCGTGCAGGTTGAAGCTTTCCCGGTAATTGATCGTAATCCAGTGGCCGAAGAGCTTGGCCACGCCGTACGGGCTGCGCGGGTAGAACGGCGTCGACTCGTCCTGGCGCTCGGCCTGGATCTTGCCGAACATCTCACTCGTCGAGGCCTGGTAGAAGCGGATCTTCGGATTCGCCAGGCGCAGTGCCTCCAGCGCGACGCCGACAGAAAATCCGGTGGCTTCCGCAGTCAGCAACGGCTGGTTCCACGACGAAACAACGAAGCTCTGCGCCGCCAGGTTGTAGTACTCTTCCGGCTTCCCTGCGTCAATCGCGCGCAGGATCGAGGACAGGTCGAGGATGTCGCCATCCGCGAGCCGCACGTCGTTCACGATGTCGAGTTCCCGCAGCCGCCAGAGTGTGTCGGTGGCACGGCGCGGGACCAGCCCCGTGACGTCGTACCCCTTAGCCAGGAGGAACCTTGCCAGGTAAGCCCCATCCTGGCCGGTAATTCCGGTAATTAGAGCGCTCTTAGCCATTGGTTAGCGGGTGGGTCAGCTATCAAGAACATCGCGAAGCGACTGCTCGAAGGGCACGCTTGGTGCCCAGCCCGTATCTTCGCACAGCTTGCGATTGGACCCGTAGTGACGCGTCTGCTCGTTCGGTCGCAACTTGTCGATCGCGCTCTTCACCGTGGCGGTCACGCCGGCCAGCTCCAGCATGAGCCGCAGGACGTCGCCCACATTGCGCTCCACTCCGGAGCAGACGTTATAGGCCTCGCCAGAAACGCCCGACTCCAGCAACTTGAGATAGGCCCGCACGACATCGCGCACGTCCGAAAAGTCTCTTGTCACGTCAACATTGCCGACCTCGATAACCGGCGCTCGGCGACCTTGCTTGATTTCCGCTATCTGCTTGGCGAAGCCCGCCACCGCAAAGCGTTCTGACTGGCCCGGCCCGATATGATTGAATGGGCGGGCGATGATCACGCGGATCGGCGATGCTTGGCTGAGCTGGTAGCAATAGGCCTCCGCCGCAAGTTTGCTGGCGGAGTACGGATTGCGCGGCTTGGGCAGCGTCTTCTCCGTGATTGGCAGTTCCTCTGCGGGCACGGCACCGTAGACATCGCCAGAGCTCACATAGACGAAGGCGCCGCGGAAGTTCTGCCGGCGCAGTGCCTCCAGCAGGTTGATGGTGCCGTGCAGGTTCACAGCGTACGTTTCATGGGGCCGCGCGATCGAGTCCGGAACAAAACTGATCGCCGCAAGGTGAATCACGGCATCGGCCGATTGCCCTGAAAGGGCGCGATCGACCGCACTGGAATCGCGCAAATCGACTTTGTCGGTCAGCGGGATGATTCGTGAATAGCCGCCGATACCGCCAGAGCTCGCCATGCCGAGCAGGGTGCCGCCCACGAATCCGGACGCCCCGGTGACCAGTAAAGTCTTCATCCCGTTGAACGTCGGAGAATGGGCGATTATAGCGGTGCTGCGCTGCGCAGCGCCTCGGCGAGCTGGTCTTCCCATGGCGCCAGCGCCAGGCCGAAATCCTTGCGCAGCCGCGAGCAGTCCAGGCGCGAATTGCGCGGCCGGCGCGCCGGCGTCGGGTAGTCCTCGGTGCGAATCGCCCTCACGGGGGTGGCGATGCCGGCGCGCGCGAGTATGGCGCGCGCGAAGCCGCACCAGGTCACCTCTCCCGCCGCGCTGAGGTGGTAGAGGCCGCTTGCCCCGGGCCGCAGAAGCTGCGCCGTGGCGCGCGCAATCGCGAGGCTGGACGTGGGCGCCCCGATCTGGTCGTCCACCACCCGCAGCTCGGGCCGCTCGCGCGCGAGGCGCAGCATGGTGAGCATGAAGTTGTTCCCGCGCGGCCCGTACACCCAGCTGGTGCGAAGGATCAGGAAACGGCAGTCCGAGCGCTGGATCGCCTTCTCGCCCGCCAGCTTGCTCTCGCCATAGACGTTGATCGGGCACGTCGGATCGACCTCCGTGTACGGCGATCCCTTCGTGCCGTCGAACACGTAGTCGGTCGAGTAGTGCACGAGGAGCGCGCCAGCGCGCTTCGCCTCCTCCGCCAGTATGCCGGGGGCGACCGCGTTCACCGCTAATGCAAGATCGCGCTCGGCCTCGGCCTTGTCCACGGCGGTGTAGGCGGCTGCGTTGACGATCACGTCCGGCTTCGCAGTGCGCACCGCGTCGCCGGATGCGCGTCGGCATCGCGCAAGTCGAGCTCCGCGCGGCCAAGCGCCGTGACCTCGCCCAGCGGCGCCAGCGCTCCTTGCAGTTCCCAACCGACCTGGCCGTTCCTGCCGGTCAGCAGGATCCTCAAGCGAACACCTCCGCCTCGCGCAGCGGCTTGCCGCGCCGGTCCTTGTCGGCCAGCACCGGCTCGCCCCGCAGCGGCCAGCGGATCCCCAGCGCCGGGTCGTTCCACAGGAGCGTGCGCTCATGCTCCGGCGCGTAGTAGTCGGTGGCCTTGTACAGCACCTCGGCCGACTCCGAGACCACGACGAAGCCGTGCGCGAATCCCGCCGGGATCCAGGCCGTGCGCTTGGACTCCGCGGTGAGCGCGAACCCCGTCCACTTGCCGAAGGTCGGCGAGCTCCTGCGCAGGTCCACCGCCACGTCCCAGATCTCGCCGGCGATCACGCGCACCAGCTTTCCCTGCGCCTGCTTGATCTGGTAGTGCAGCCCGCGCAGCACGTTCTTCCCCGAGCGCGAGTGGTTGTCCTGCACGAAATCCACGTCGAGGCCGGTCGCCTCGCGGAACGCGCGCCGGTTGTAGGCTCTCGAAGAAGAACCCGCGCTCGTCGCCGAATACCTTCGGCTCGAGGAGCAGCACCTCGGGGATCTCCGTGCGCACGACCTGCATCAGAAGACTTTTTCGGCGAGCACGCGCAGCAGGTACTCGCCGTAGCCGCTCTTGGCGAGCGGCTGCGCCAGCGCCCTCAGCTGGCGCTCGCCGATGTAGCCCTGGCGGTAGGCGATCTCCTCGGGGCAGGCGATCTTCAGGCCCTGGCGCTTCTCGATGGTCTCGATGAAGTGCGCGGCCTCCAGCAGCGACTCGTGCGTGCCGGTGTCGAGCCAGGCGTAGCCGCGGCCCATCGGCACCACCTCGAGCTCGCCCCGCTCGAGGTACTCGCGGTTCACGTCGGTGATCTCGAGCTCGCCGCGCGCCGAGGGCTTGAGGCTCTGCGGCGATCTTCACCACGCGGTTGTCGTAGAAGTACAGGCCGACCACCGCGTAGCGCGACTTCGGGCTTCTTGGGCTTTTCCTCGATGCTGACCGCGCGGCCCTTGGCGTCGAACTCGACCACGCCGTAGCGCTGCGGGTCGTTCACCGGGTAGGCGAACACCGTGGCGCCCGTTCCTGCGCGCCGCGGCGCTGCTTGAGCAGGCCCGACAGGTCGTGGCCGTGGAACAGGTTGTCGCCCAAGGACCAGCGCCACCGAGTCCTTGCCGATGAACTGCTTGCCGATGAGGAAGGCCTGCGCGAGGCCCTCCGGCTTCGGCTGCACCGCGTAGCGCGAGCTTGATGCCCCACCTGCGGCCGTCGCCGAGCAGCTCTTCGAACCGCGGCGTGTCCTGCGGCGTGGAGATCACCAGGATGTCGCGGATGCCCGCGAGCATCAGCGTGGAGAGCGGGTAGTACACCATCGGCTTGTCGTACACCGGCAGGAGCTGCTTGGAGACCACCTGCGTCACCGGGTAGAGCCGCGTGCCCGAGCCGCCCGCGAGGATGATGCCCTTCATGCCGCCCTCTTCTCCAGTCTGCGCCAGGTACCAGCGCACCGTCTTCGCGCAGTCCCGACTCGAAGCTCTCCTGCGGCCGCCAGCCGAGCTCGCGCCGGATCTTGCCCGAATCGATGGCGTAGCGCCGGTCGTGGCCCGGGCGGTCCTTCACGAAGGTGATCAGGCTCGCGTAGCTGCCGCCCGTGCGCGGCTTCGCTTCGTCGAGCAGCGCGCACAGCGTGCGCACCAGGTCGATGTTCTTCATCTCCGCGCCGCCGCCGATGTTGTACACCTCGCCCGGGCCGCCCGCGCGCGAGCACCTCGCGCAGCGCGGCGCAGTGGTCCTCCACGTAGAGCCAGTCGCGCACGTTGAGGCCGTCGCCGTACACCGGCAGCGGCTTGCCGGCGAGCGCGTTGTGGATCATCAGCGGGATCAGCTTCTCCGGGAACTGGTGCGGCCCGTAGTTGTTGGAGCAGTTCGTGATGAGCGTCGGCAGGCCGTAGGTGTGGTGGTAGGCGCGCACCAGGTGGTCGGAGGCGGCCTTGGAGGCGCTGTAGGGGCTGTTCGGCGCGTAGGGCGTGTCCTCGGTGAACGCGGGATCGTCGGGCCCGAGCGAGCCGTAGACCTCGTCGGTGGAGACGTGCAGGAAGCGGAACGCCGCGCGCTCGGGCGCCGGCGAGCTGCTGCCAGTAGGCGCGCGCCTCCTCCAGCAGGCAGAACGTGCCGACCACGTTCGTCTGCACGAACTCCGCCGGGCCCGTCGATCGAGCGGTCGACGTGGCTCTCGGCGGCGAGGTGCACGATGGCGCGCGGCCGGTGCTGCTGCGAGCAGCTTGCGCACCAGCGCGCGGTCGCAGATGTCGCCCTGCACGAACGTGTGGCGCGCATCGCCGCGCAGGGCCTCCAGGTTTCTCAGGCTGCCGGCGTAGGTGAGCTTGTCGAGGTTGACGACCGGCTCGCCCGCCTGCGCGACCGTGGACGAGCACGAAGTTCGAGCCGATGAATCCTGCGCCGCCGGTGACCAGGAGCATGGCGCGATTCTAAGCCGATGCGACGAGCGGTTCGGCCGCGAACTGCAGCTGGTGCAGCTTCGCGTACACGCCGCCGCGCGCGAGCAGCTCGGCGTGCCGCCCCGACTCCACGACGCGGCCGCGCTCCAGCACCACGATGCGGTCGGCGCGCTCGATGGTCGAGAGCCGGTGCGCGATGACGATGGTGGTGCGCCCGCGCATCAGCGTCTCGAGCGCCGCCTGCACCTGGCGCTCCGACTCGGTGTCCAGCGCCGAGGTGGCCTCGTCCAGGATCAGCACCGGCGCGTTCTTCAGCAGCGCGCGCGCGATCGCCAGGCGCTGGCGCTGGCCGCCGGAGAGGCGCAGGCCGTTCTCGCCGATCAGCGTGTTCAGGCCCTCGGGCGACTCGCGGATGAAGCCCATGGCGTGCGCGGCCTCGGCCGCCGCGATGACCTCCTTCTCGCTCGCCCCGCCCATGCGGCCGTAGGCGATGTTGGCGTAGATGGAGTCGTTGAACAGGACCACATCCTGCGACACCAGCGCGATGTTGCCGCGCAGGCTCTCCAGGGTGAGCGACTGGATGTCGTGGCCGTCCAGCGTGATGCGGCCCGCCGTCGGCGCGTAGAAGCGCGGCAGCAGGTTGACCAGCGTGGTCTTGCCGCCGCCGGAGGGGCCGACCAGCGCCACCGTCTCGCCCGGCCGCACCCTCAGCTCCACGTCGCGCAGCGCGGGCTCGGTGCGCGAGGGATAGGTGAAGCCCACGCCCTCGTAGGCGATCTCGCCGCGCGCGCGCGCCGAGCGCCACCGTGCCGCGGTCCTCCTCGATCGGCGCGTCGATCATGCCGAACACGCTCTCGGCGGCCGCCAGGCCCCTTTGCAGCGCGCCGTTCACTTCGGTGAGGTGCTTGATCGGCGCGAACAGCATCAGCATGGCGGTGATGAAGGAGACGAACTCGCCCACCGTGGTGCGCGCGGCGAGCGATTCCTGCAGCGCGATGTAGACGATCACCGACAGCGCGCAGGCGGCGAGAAAGTGCGTCACCGGCGTGGTGAGCGCCTCGGGCACCTTCTGGCGCATGTTGAAGCCGCGCAGGGTGCGGCTGGCGTGCGCGAAGCGCTTCTCCTCGTACTCCTGGCCGCCGAAGATCTTCACCACGCGGTGGCACTCGATGGTCTCCTCCAGCACGTGCGCCAGGTCGCCCATGGCGTGCTGCGAGCCGCGCGCCATCCTGCGCAGGCGCCGCGACAGCAGTTGCACGAAGTAGGCCACCGGCGGCGCGATGGCGAGCGCGATCAGGGTCAGCTTCCAGTTCAGGTACAGCAGCCACGCGAACAGGCCCACGATGACGATCGAGTCGCGCACCAGCACCGTGAGCGCGGTGGTCGCCGCCGCGCTGACGTTGGCCACGTCGTAGGCGACCTTGGAGAGCAGCGCCGCCGAGCTCTGGTCGTCGAAGTAGCGCGTCGGAAAGCGCACCAGCCGTGCGAACATCGCCGCGCGCAGGTCGAGCACCACGCGGTTGGCCACCCAGGCGATGCAGTAGTGGCCCGGTGAAGGTGAGCGCGCCGCGCAGGATGAAGATCACCACCAGCGCAGCGGCGAAGATGTGCGGCGGCAGCAGCGGCTGCTGGCCAGCGGCGAAACCGCCGTCGAGCAGCGGCTTCATCAGCATCGGGAACAGGGGCTCGGTGGCCGCCGCGGCCACCATGCCGAGCAGCGCCGAGCGCAAAGACCTTGGCGTGCGGGCGGACGTAGGACAGCAGGCGCAGGTATAGCTGTCGGCTCGACTGGCTGCTCTGGTCCGGCATGCGCGAATTGTAGCTGCTTGCGTCAGCGCGCCCGCATTGCGCAAACGCACCCTTTGAGGTTCAAATCACGCCCGTGACTGCCGTGTCGCTTCGACTTCTGGACGCCGCCCGCGCGAGCATGCTCGTGACCGCCGCATCCCTGCCGTTCTCCACCGCAGCCACCAACGTGTTCGCGGCGCTCGCCCTGCTCTGCTGGGCGCTGTCGGGCGAGTGGCGCGCGACGGTGCGCGCCATCGCCGCCGAGCCGGCGGCCTGGATGGGCTTTGCGCTGCTTGCCGCGCTCCTCGTCGGCGTGTCCTGGTCGATGGCGCCGCCCGCCGCAGCGCTCTCCGCGATCGGCAAGTACCGCGAGCTGGCGCTGTTCGGCATCGTGATGTTCCTGTTCGCGGACGCGCGCTGGCGCCTGCGATTGCTGTGGGTGTTCTTCGCCGCTGCACTGGCGCTGCTGGTCGCGTCCTACGCGATCCTCTTCGGACTGTTCCACCCCTTTGACGCGCGTGGCCTCTCCACCACGCAAGGCGCCGTGCTGCTGAAGAACCACATCACCCATGGCTTCATCATGAGCCTGCTCGCCAGCGGCGCGATCATCGTCGCGCTGCGCACATCCGGGTGGCGGCGCTGGGCGCTGGGCACGGTGTCCGTGCTCGCTGCCGTCAACGTGTGGTTTGCCGTCCAGGGCCGCACGGGCTACGTTGTCATGTCGGTCCTGTTGCTCTGGCTTGCCTACGCCCGCTGGTCGCTGCGAGGGCTCGCCGCCGCGGCGATCGGCCTGGCGCTGGTGCTCGCCGCCGCCTGGCAATGGGCGCCCGCGTTCCAGCAGCGCGTGAACCAGGCGGTAACGGAGGCGCGCGACTACCAGGTGCAGCATGCGCCGGGCGAGGCACCGGTCGGCATTCGCCTGCACTTCGCGAAGCGCTCCCTGAATGCGCTGGCCGAGCGTCCGGTGCTCGGAGCAGGCACGGGTGCGTGGGGCGAGGCCTTTTACGAAGCCACTGTCCACGACCCGAAGTTCTTCCACGACCGGGCGCACCAGCATCCGCACAACGAGTACCTGATGCTCGCGGTGCAGTTGGGGCCGGCGGGACTGCTGCTCTTCATCGCGCTGCTCGCCACGGTATTCCGGCGCGCAGGCCAGCTGCCGCCGACTGAGGCGCAACTCGCGCGCGGTCTCGTGCTGGCCTTCGCGGTCGGCTGTCTGTTCGGCGACTTCTTCTGGGACATGACCGAAGGCCACCTCTGGGCGGTGCTGGGCGGCGCCCTGTTCGGCGCTGCGCTCAATCCAGCATCAGCTCCGCAGAAAAGCTGAAGCTGCGCCCGGGCAGGGGATACACCGCGTAGCGGTCGGCGATGAACTGGCTGCGCACGGCATAGGTGTAGTACTGCTCGTCGAGCAGGTTGTTGACCGCCGCGGCGATGCGCCCCCAGTCGAACTCACGCGCAAGCTTCACGTCCAGCACCGCGAAGGCCGGGATCTGCGCGCCGAGGCTGTTGGGCTCGTCGTTGTCCATGTACTGCTCGCTCAACGCGGTAAGCGCGGCGGAGAGACGCGTACGCGCGGCCACGTCCCAGGCGAGCGCGAGGTTCAGCTTGTGCTCGGGCACCAGCGGTACGCGCTTTCCGGCGATGCTCAGGTTGGTGCCGATGACGAATGGTCCTCCGGGCAGGACGCCTTCCAGGTACCTCGCGTCGGTGTAGGCGTAGCCCGCGCTCAGCTTGAGCACCGGTGCCACCTGCCAGGACGATTCCAGCTCCACGCCCTGGCGGCGCGAGGGCGGCAGATTGCGGTTGCCGACGCCGGTGGTGTAGGGATCGAGGTGGATCTCGTCCTCGACGTTCATGCGGAACAGCGTCGCGCGCAGGAAGCGCCGCGGCGCGCGCCACTCGGCGCCCAGCTCGTAGGTCTGCGCGGTCTGCGGGCGCAGGATCTGGAACTGCTTGGCGAAGCTCGGGTCGTCCTCGTAGATCTCGTCTGCGTTGACGAAGCGGAAGCTCTGCTGCGCGCGGGCGAATACCGCAGTGGCGCTGGAGACAGCGTGGCGCAGGCCGATCTCCCAGGCGGTTTGCTGCTGCGTCTCGGTCACGGGCGGCGCCTGCGTGGCGAAGCCCGCGCCTGGCGCTGCAGGATCGAGCACGTCGCTCGCCTCGTACCTGACGCGTTCCTCGCGCCAGCCGAGCGTGATCTGGCTGGCGCCCGAGAGCTCGATGGCATCCTGCAGGTACAAGCCCAGCACGTCCTGGTCCACGCGCACGCGGTTGATCGGCTGCCCGAGGTTCTGCGGCAGGTCGGAGCGGCGCGAATCGTAGCGCCAGGCGGTCCAGTCTGCGCCCAGGGTGAAGCGATGGCGCATGCCTGCCAGCGTCGCGGGCAGCCGCAGGCGCGGCGTGAAGGAACCGACGTCGAGCGCGTCGTCGCGGGTGATGGGAAAGCCGGACTGGTCGAAGTACGACTGCTGCTGCTTGCTGCGCCAGTCGGCGCCCACGTTCAGCTCGGCGCCGCCGACGCGCGTGACATAGGTGACCCCGGCGCGCTCGCCGTCGCGGCTCGACCAGTCGAGCGGTGTCTGCGCGCCGCGCGGGTCCGCCGCATACTCGTCCAGGCCGATGGAGGGTTGCACGCGGCGCGCGCCGGGCAGCCGCAGGTTCTGGCTGTCGGTGCCCAGGCGCAGGTCGAAGTAGCTCTCGCCCGGCCCCCAGCGCAGGTTGACGCTCGAGTTCTGCTGCTCGTTGCGGTTGTTCTCGCGGTAGCCCTCCGCGGCGTAGCCGTACAGCGACGCGTTGACGCCGAAAGCCGCGGTGGCGTAGCTGCCGTAGATCTGGCCTTCGAGCGTGTCGTAGCTGGCCACGCGCCCGAGCACTTCCGCGCGGCGTCCCTGCTTCAGCGGGGAGCGCGTGACGATGTTCACCACGCCGGCGCTGGCGCCGTCGCCGTAGAGCACGGCGCCCGTGCCGCGCAGGATCTCGATGCGCTCCACCGAGGCGAGCGGGATCGCCGACCACTGCACGCCGGAGAGGTCCACGTCGGTGACGCGCCGGCCATCCACCAGGATCAGGGTGTTCTGCGTGGCGGTGGCGCCGAAGCCGCGCAGGTCCACCGAAGTGGCCGCCGCGTTGTTGCCGTAGAAGTCCTTCAGCGTGAGCCCCACCTGCTCGCTGAGCAGCTCGGGCAACGTGCGCGCCGCGCTGTCGCGGATGTCCTCCGCGGTGAGCACCGTGACGCTCGCCGGAAAGCGGGCGGCGTCCTCGGGAAAGCGCGTGGCGTTGATGATCACGGCATCGGATTGGGCGAACGCGCGCAGCGCGACCGCGGCGAGAATCGCGACGAGTGCGGAGCGCATGGGACCTCCCTGGGCGTCATCCCCGACGCCGTGAAGCGGTTGAGAAAAACCGCAAGGCCGGTCTCCGGACTCGCAAGCAGGCGCGTTGCTCTGCGCCGGGCGCGCCGCCTTCCCGTGGCCTGCAGCACCACAGTGGCCGGGTGACGCACCCCCTTGCTTACCGTTGCGGGGGCAGTACAGGAATCGCGGCAGGGCCGCTCACCTGTTTCCCGTTTCATCCTCGCGAAGCGAATCTGCGCGAGGACACCTTGCAGACGATTACGCGAGCGGATTATACAAACCGGCATGCCCTGCGCAATGCTGCTCGCCCTGCTGCTCGCCGCCGGCGCCGCGCAGGCGCAACTGCGCGTCACCGACGACTACGGACGCGAGGTGGTCCTCGCTGCGCCCGCGCAGCGCGTGGTGAGCCTCGCCCCGCACCTCACCGAGCTGATGTACGCCGCCGGCGCGGGCGCGCGTCTGGTTGGCGCGCTCGAGTACAGCGATTACCCTGCCGAGGCGAAAGCACTGCCGCGCATTGGCAGCGAGGCGTCGATCGACCTGGAGGCGCTGGTCGCCCTGCGACCCGACCTGGTGGTCGCCTGGCCGAACGCGGGCAGCGCGCGCGCCGTCGAGCGCATCGCGGCGCTCGGCATCCCGGTGTTCCGCTCCGAGCCGCGCGAGCTGGAGGACATCGCGCGCACCCTGGAAACCCTCGGTCGGCTGGCGGGCACGCAAGCCGCGGCCGGTGCCGCCGCCAAGGAATTCCGCGAGCGCGCCGCACGCGTCGAGCGCCGCTACGCGCAGCGCGCACGGGTGCGCGTCTTCTACCAGGTCTGGGACCGGCCCCTCGTCACGGTGAACGGGAACCACGTGATCAGCAAGGTGATGCGTCTCTGCGGCGGCGAGAACGTCATGGCCGCTCTGCCGGCGCTCGCGCCCGAGATCGACCGCGAGTCGGTGCTGCGCGCCGACCCCGAGGCCATCGTGGCGAGCGGGCCGGACAGCGCGCGCCCCGCCTGGCTGGACGCTTGGAAGGCCTTCCCGGCGCTCGCCGCAGTGCGCCATGACAATCTTTATTCCATCCGGCCCGAGTTGCTGCAGCGGCATACCCCGCGCCTGCTCGACGGGTGCCGAGGAACTGTGCCGCATCCTGGAGGCCGTGCGCCTTAAACGAACACATTCAGAACCGCCCCTACCTTCTTGACGCTGCGGCGGAATTGAAAGATAGTGTGCCGCGTGGAGGCGGAGTTCAATTCGCTGGAAGCCAAGGTCGAGCAGTTCGTCGGCCTGTGCGAGCGCCTGCGCGCCGAGAACATCACGCTGCGCCAGCAGCTGGTGGCGGCGCAGAACGACGCCAAGCGCCTCAACGAGAAGATCGACGGCGCCCGCGCCAGGGTCGAGCAGTTGCTGCAGCGCCTGCCCGAGTGAGCGCCAACGAAAAGCGCGCGGCGGGCGCCGCGAAGTCCATCGAAGTCAGCGTCCTCGGGCGCAGCTACACCGTCGCCTGCAGCGACGCGGAGCGCGAGGCGCTGCTGCAGGCGGTCGCCTACCTCGACGGCAAGATGGCCGAGATCAAGAAAGCCGGCAAGGTCGCGGGCACCGAGCGCATCGCCGTCACCGCCGCGCTCAACATCGCGCATGAACTCCTGTCGATGCGCCTCGGCGAAGGCTTTGACGTCGGTGAGGCCCGGCGTAGAATCGACTCCATCGAGGCGAAGCTGGAAGCGGCTCTCGCCAAGCAGGAGAAATTGTTCTAGCGTTGGATGTTCCGGGGCGCTTGGCCCCGGCCCGATGTTCCCTGCTGTGTTCGACCGGGCTCTAATTTTCCGAACCGATAGCTTCCTTAGGTTGCGGACCCAGTGTCACTGTTGCGATCGTCCCTCCTTCGGGTGCCGGACGAACCTGAGGTGACCGGTAAGCGACCACCCTTGCAAGCGCAGGGTTCGGGAGCAGAGCCCACCGGCATGTGCGGGGGACGCCACCCATGCAGTACTGGCTGATGAAGTCCGAGCCCGACGAGTGCTCGATCGACGACGCACTCGCCGCGCCGGGCCGCCTGACGCCCTGGACCGGCGTACGCAACTACCAGGCGCGCAACACCATGCGCGACTCGATGCACATCGGCGACGGGGTGCTGTTCTACCACTCGAGTTGCGCCGACCCGGGCATCGCCGGATTGGCGGAAGTGGCTTCGGCCGCCTACCCCGATCCCACGCAGTTCGACCGCAAGAGCGGGTACTACGACCCGAAGTCGAAGCGCGTCGCGCCGCGCTGGGTGACGGTGGACGTGCGCGCGCTGCGCAAGACGCGCCTGGTGCCGATCGCCGAGCTGAAGGCGGCGCAGCCGCTGGCGAAGATGTGGACGCTGCGTCCCGGCAACCGACTCTCGATCACCCCGGTGAGCCACGCGGAATGGACCTACATCACGCGAAAGCTCATTTGACCAACGACACCCTGCTGCGCGCGCTGGCGCGCGAACCGACCGACTACACCCCGATCTGGCTGATGCGCCAGGCGGGGCGCTACCTGCCGGAATACAACGCGACCCGGCAGCGCGCCGGCAGCTTCCTCGCGCTCGCCAAGTCGCCGGCCTATGCGACCGAGGTGACGCTGCAGCCGCTGGAGCGCTTTGCGCTCGATGCGGCGATCCTGTTCTCCGACATCCTCACGGTGCCCGATGCCATGGGCCTTGGACTGTACTTCGCCGAGGGCGAAGGCCCGCGCTTCGAGCGCCCGCTGCGCGACGAAGCCGCCATCCGCGCGCTCGCCGCGCCGGATCCGGCTGATCGGCTGCGTTACGTGCTCGACGCAGTGCGCGAGATCCGCAAGGCGCTCGGCGGGCGCGTGCCGCTGATCGGCTTTTCCGGCAGCCCGTTCACGCTCGCCTGCTACATGGTGGAAGGCTCGGGCAGCGACGACTGGCGCGCGCTGAAGACCATGCTCTACGCGCGGCCGGATCTGCTGCATCGCATCCTGGAGGTGAACACCCGCGCCGTGACCGATTACCTCAATGCCCAGATCGAGGCTGGCGCGCAGGCCGTCATGCTCTTCGACACCTGGGGCGGGCAGCTGAGCCACGCGGGGTACGAGGAGTTCTCGCTCGCGTACTCGCGCCGCGTACTGGCGGACCTGAAGAAAGAGGCTGCGGGCCGCAAAGTGCCCTCGATCCTGTTCACCAAGGGAGGCGGCGCGTGGCTCGAGGCGATGGCGGCGAGCGGCTGCGACGCGGTCGGGCTCGATTGGACGGTGGATGCCGCGGCGGCGCGCGCGCGCGTCGGATCACGCGTCGCGCTGCAAGGCAATCTCGATCCGGCGGCGCTGTTCGCGCCCGCAGAGCGCGTGCGCGCCGAGGCGCGCCGCGTGCTCGACGCGTTCGGCGCGGCGCCAGGCCACGTGTTCAATCTCGGCCACGGCATCGCACAACACACGCCGGTGGAAAGCGTCGCCGCGCTCGTGGACGAAGTGCGCACTTACAGCCGGAAATTGCGCGCCGGCGGCAGAAGAAATGCTTGACTTATGCACAAATAACTCGTTCTACCTGGACAAAACAGCGATTCGCAGATGATCACTTCGCCAGATACCTTAACTCTTTGATCTTGTATGAGAAAGTAGCGATGTGGCGGCGGATCTTCCTCGCCTGTCGGGCACAGGAGTCAACTGTGACGCCCGGGTGACGGGCTTATTCACATTCTTATCCACACCCCTTGTGCACAAGCAAAAAATGCCTTTTCGCGGCAAGGGTTACGGCGTCATTCGCAAAGCTTCGGATCAAGTCAAAAGATAACTGTTTGCGGCTCTTCCGGATTCCGGCCGCCAGAAAAGCGGCTTCCCTCTGACGATGCGAGTGCTGCGCGTCGCGCTCGATGTGCCGCTCGCGACGCTGTTCGACTATGCGCGGCCGGATGAGCTCGAAGTAGCCGCGGGCGACCGCGTCGTCGTGCCCTTTGGCACGCGTTCGCGCGTCGGCGTCGCGGTGGAAGAAGGTGAAGGCAGTTCGGTTCCCGCTGCGAAGCTCAAGCCGATCGTGCGTGTGCTCGAGGACGCGCCGCGCCTGCCTGCGCAATGGCTGGAACTGATGCGCTTTCTCGCCACGTACTACCAGCGCCCGCTCGGCGAGACGGTGATCGGGGCGCTGCCGCCGCGCCTGCGCTCGTTGAAGCCTTTGCCGAAGAAAGTGCGCGAGGCCGGAAACGCGGCGCCCGGCTCGCCCCGCTTCGTGCCCAGCCACACGCCGACCAGCGAGCAGACGCACGCCATCGAGCGGATCGGCAGCGCGCTCGGCCGCTTCCAGCCGTTCCTGCTGCACGGCATCACCGGCAGCGGCAAGACCGAGGTGTACCTGCGCCTGATCGCGCGCGTGCTGCAGGAAGGAGGCCAGGCGCTGGTGCTGGTCCCCGAGATCAGCCTCACCCCGCAGCTGGAAGCGCGCTTCCGGCATGCGTTCCCGGAAGCGCGCATCGCGGTAATGCACAGCGCGCTCGAGGACGTGCCCCGCACCGGCGGCTTGGCTCTCCGCGGCGCGCGGCGACGCCGGCATCGTGCTCGGCACCCGGCTCGCCGCACTCGCGCCGCTGCCGCGGCTCGCGCTGGTGGTGGTGGACGAAGAGCACGACACCTCGTTCAAGCAGCAGGAGGGCTTGCGCTACTCCGGCCGCGATGCCGCGGTGATCCGCGCCAAGCTCGCCGGCTGCCCGGTCGTGCTCGGCACCGCCACGCCTTCGCTGGAAACCTGGCACAACGCGCTCGGCGGGCGCTACGAGCGCCTCTCGTTGCCCGACCGGGCCGTGCCCGGCGCCCGCCTGCCCGTGGTGCACACGCTCGACTTGCGCGGCGCGAGCACTGAGCACGGGTTTGCTCCGGCGCTGCTCGGCGCCATCGGCGAGCGCCTCGCGCGCGGCGAGCAGAGCCTCGTGTTCATCAACCGTCGCGGCTACGCGCCGGTGCTTGCCTGCCACGCCTGCGGCTGGACCTCGGGCTGCGCGCGCTGCACGGCACGCATGGTGCTGCACAAGACCGACCGCCGGCTGCGCTGCCATCACTGCGGCGCGGAAAGCGCCATCCCGCGCGCCTGCCCGACCTGCGGCAACGTCGACCTGAAGGCGATGGGGCGCGGCACGCAGCGCGTCGAGGAAACCCTCGCCGCGCATTTCCCGCAGGCGCGCATCGTGCGCATCGACCGCGACAGCGCGCGCCGCCGCGGCGAGCTCGCGCGCACGCTGGAGGGCATCGCGCGCGGCGAAGCCGACATCCTGGTCGGCACGCAGCTTCTCGCCAAGGGCCACGACTTTCCCCTGCTCACCTGGTCGGCGTGCTGGACGCGGACAGCGCGCTGGTTTCCACCGACTACCGCTCCGCCGAGCGGCTGTACTCGACGCTCGCCCAGGTCGCGGGCCGCGCCGGGCGCCGCGAGCGGCCGGGCGAGGTGCTGGTGCAGACGCGCTTCCCGCGGCATTCGCTCTACGCGGCTCTCGCGAGCCACGACTTCGCGGCCTTCGCCACGGCGCAACTCGCCGAACGCGAGGCCGCGGGCTTCCCGCCCTTCGTGCACGAGGCGGCCCTGCGCGCGGAGGCCGACAAGCTGGCGGTCGCCATGGAATTCCTCGGGCAGGCTGCGCGCCTGGTGCCCGTCCCCGAGGAAGTGCGCGTCTACGACCCGGTGCCGCACGTCATCACGCGCCGCGCCGATCTCGAGCGCGCGCAGCTGCTCGTGCAGTCCCCCTCGCGCCCCGCGCTGCAGGAGTTCCTGCACGCCTGGACCGAGCGCCTGTTCGCCACCGCCCCGCGCCAGGTGCGCTGGCACCTCGACGTGGATCCGATTGAATTTGACTGAGAAAATGGGGTCTGTCCCTGTTTTCTCCTTATAATTCGCGCCCCTTTGCATGGACATCAAAGCCCACCTCGCGACGCTGTTCCGCGCAGCGCTCGCCAAGGTCGCGCCCGAGGCCGCCGACGCCGAAGTCGTCATCGAGCGCCCGCGCGACGCGGCGCACGGCGACTTCGCCTGCAATCTCGCCCTGCAGCTCGCCAGGCGACTGAAGCGCAATCCCAGGCAGCTCGCCGAGCAGATCGCGGCGGCGGTGCCGGCCGACCCGCAGGTGGCCAAGCTCGAGGTCGCCGGCGCCGGCTTCATCAACATCCGCCTCGCCGCGGGCGCGAAGCACGCCGTCGTAGGTCGGGTGCTCGCGGAATGCGCCGCATACGGCCGTGCCAGCGCCGCGCACCCACAGAAGGTAATGGTCGAGTTCGTCTCCGCCAACCCCACTGGCCCGCTGCACGTCGGCCACGGCCGCCAGGCAGCACTCGGCGACGCCATCGCCGCGCTGCTCGAAGCGCAGGGCCACGCGGTAACGCGCGAGTTCTACTACAACGACGCGGGTGCGCAGATCCACAACCTCGCCCTCTCGGTGCAGGCGCGCGCGCAGGGCCTCACGCCCGAGGCTCCCGGCTGGCCGGCGGATGGCTACCGAGGCGAGTACATCGAGGAGATCGCGCGCGACTTCACGGCCGGCGGCGGCAATGCCTGCGGACATCGAAGCAGTGCGCCTGTTCGCGGTCGGCGCGCTGCGCAAGGAACAGGACGCCGACCTGCAGGCCTTCGGCGTGAAGTTCGACGTCTACTCCCTCGAATCGAGCCTGTACACCGACGGCAAGGTGGACGCGGTGGTGAAGGCGCTGGTCGCGAGCGGCAAGACCTTCGAGCAGGACGGCGCGCTGTGGCTGCGCACCACTGCATTCGGCGACGACAAGGACCGCGTGGTGCGCAAGTCCGACGGCAGCTACACCTACTTCGTGCCCGACGTCGCCTACCACGTCGGCAAGTGGCAGCGCGGCTTCCGCAAGGTGATCAACGTGCAGGGCACGGATCACCACAGCACGGTCGTGCGCGTGCGCGCCGGGCTGCAGGCGCTCAACCTCGGCATCCCCGCGGGCTACCCGGACTACGTGCTGCACAGCCTGGTGAAGGTGGTGCGCGGCGGCGAGGAAGTGAAGATCTCCAAGCGCGCCGGCTCCTATGTCACCGTGCGCGACCTGATCGAGTGGGTGGGGCGCGACGCCGTGCGCTTCTTCCTCGCCGCGCGCCGTGCCGACTCGGACTTCGTGTTCGACGTCGACCTCGCGCGCGCGCAGACCGACGAGAATCCCGTGTACTACGTGCAGTACGCGCACGCACGCGTGTGCAGCGTGCTCAGGCAATGGGGCGGGGATGCGTCGTCGCTCGGCGACGCGCCGCTCGGCAGCTTGACCGGCGAACGCGAAGCGGCGCTCATGCAGCGCCTCGCGGAATTCCCGGATCTGCTCGCCAGCGCGGCGCGCGAACTCGCGCCGCACGCGGTGGCGTTCTACCTGCGCGAACTCGCGGGCGAGTTCCACAGCTACTATAATGCCGAGCGCATTCTGGTCGAGGACCAGGCGGCGCGCATGGCGCGCCTCGCGCTGTGCGCCGCGGTCCGCCAGGTGCTCGCCAACGGGCTCGCGCTGCTCGGCGTGCGCGCCCCGGAAAGGATGTGATGGCGGCAATACCACACGCGACCGCGCGCAAGGGCACCGGCGGCGGTTTCCTCCTCGGCATGTTCGTCGGGCTGCTGGTCGGCCTGGTGGTGGCGCTCGCCATCGCGCTGTACCTCAACAAGACGCCGATCCCGTTCATGGCGAAGAGGGCGGTGGCAGAGGACGCCAAGACTGCCGGCAAGCCGCCGGCGCTGGCCGGCATGCCGCAAAGCGGCACCACGCCCGCCCCGGCACCGAAGCCCGCCGCCACCGCCAAGGCGCCCGACAAGCCGCGCTTCGACTTCTACAAGATCCTGCCCGGGGGCGAGGAGCCGGTGAGCGAGCGCGAACTGCGCGAGCGCCTGCGCGCAGCGGCTGCCGCGAAGAGTCAACCGACCGCGCCGCAGGACGTTTATTTCATCCAGGCCGGCGCGTTCCAGAATCCGGCGGACGCCGACAACCAGAAGGCGCGGCTCGCGATCCTCGGGTTCGAGTCCAACGTGGAGCCCACCAACTTGCCGGACAAGGGCACGTGGTACCGCGTGCGCCTGGGGCCGTACACCAAGGTGGACGAGCTGAACAAGGTGCGCCAGGCGCTGGCGCAGAACGGCATCGACGCCAACCTGATCAAATTGAAAGACCCGGCATCCGCAAAGGCAAACTGAAGATGAATCTTCGCCGCCGCACTCTCGTCCTCGCGCTCGGCCTCGCGCCCCTCGGCGCGCTCGCCCAGGCGCGCCCCTTGGCCGGGCTGGATTACACGGAGCTCAAGCCCGCCCAGCCGGTGGAGACGCAGGGCAAGATCGAAGTGCTGGAGTTCTTCTGGTACGGCTGCCCGCACTGCTACACGCTCGAGCCGCTGCTAGAGAAGTGGATTCCGACCCTGCCCGCGGACGCGCAGTTCCGCCGTGTCCCGGCGGTGCTCAATCCCGGCTGGGCGAACGAGGCCAACGTGTTCTATGCCTTCGAGGCGCTCGGCGCGCTTGGGCGCCTGCACCGGCCGTTCTTCGACGCCATCCACCGCGACCGCCTCAAGACGCGCGATCCGGAGTCCTTCAATGACTGGCTGCAGAAGAACGGCGTGAATGTGAAGAAATTCGACGAGGCGATGAAGTCCTTCGGCGTGCAGAGCAAGGTGCGCCGCGCGACGCAGCTCTCGGCCGCCTACCGCATCGACGGCACGCCGGCGCTTGCCGTGCACGGCCGCTACACCGTGAGCGCCGAGCAGGGGCGCACGCAGCAAGGCATGCTCGCCATCGCCGAGCACCTGATCGGCGTCGCGCGCAAGGGCGGCGCCGGCTAGCGCACGCTCGTCGCGCGCGCCCCGCGTAAGCGGCGCGACCTGCCGGTCTGATGCGAATCGTCTCGCTGGTTCCCTCGCTCACCGAGCTGGTGTGCGAGCTGGGCATGGCGGGGAACCTCGTCGGCCGCACCGGGTTTTGCGTCCACCCCGCAAGTGCCGTGCGCGGAATCCCGAAAGTCGGCGGCACGAAGACGGTGAATCTCGAGAAGATCCGCGCGCTGGAGCCCACGCACGTCATCCTGAACAAGGACGAGAACCTCAAGGAGACGGCGGACGCGCTCGCGGCTTTCGTGCCAAACCTCGTCGTCACGCACCCGCTCGGGCCGCTCGACAACCTGGCGCTGTACCGCCAGCTCGGTGCCGCCTTCGGGCGCGAAGCCGAGGCCGAGTCCCTGTGCGCGCGCTTTCAGGCGGCCTATGAGGCCGCAGCGGGCAGGCAGTATCCCGAGCGGCGCGTGCTCTACCTCATCTGGAAGGATCCCTGGATGACGGTGTCGCGCGATACCTACATCTCGCGCACGCTTGCCCTGTTTGGCATGCGCACTGCTCCGGAGAACTCGCTGGAGCGGTATCCCAAGCTGCAGCGCCTGGATGCCGGTGGCATCGACCTCACGCTGCTCTCCTCCGAGCCCTATCGCTTCACGGCGAAGCACCTGGCGGAGGTCGAAACGCTCACCGGCAAGCCGGCCTTGCTGGTGGACGGGGAGATGACCTCCTGGTATGGCCCGCGCGCGATCGCGGGCCTCGCCTACCTGGAGCAGTTCACGGCGCGAGCATCCCGCGCCGGATCGCCTCGTGCTCGGTGAAGTCGCGCTCGTCGCGCGGCACCAGGTCCGAGTGCGCGCGCACGCGGTAGCAGTCCGGGTCGTAGGGCGATTGCGGCTCGATGCCCTCCGCGAGTTGCCGCGCCGCCTCGAGCAACCGCTTGCGGAATGCGATCACTGCCTTGTCGCTGGTGCCAAGGTGCTCGCGCGCGCGATCCACGATCGCGCCTGCTGATTCGGTCACCATCGCGTCCTGCGCGCGGATGCCGGCAATGCCGGTGAACGAGCGCGTGCGCTGCGCTTCGCGGTCAATCAAGTAGTCGTTGTCCGCGCGCTCCACGGGTGTCGGCGGTGCCCTCCTGCACTTTGCGGTGCGCCGCCTCGCCGTTCTTCCATTGCGCGACTTCCGCCTGGCTTACGGGGCCGTCGGTGCGCCAGGTGACGCAGAGCACCGACGTGTGCTCGTCGTCCGCGGGCACCCAGGCGCGAAAGAGGCGCACGTCCGGGTCGTCGGAAGGCGGGATCAGCGTGAAGCAGGGCATCAGGAACAGGTTCACGCGCCACAGGTACTGGTCGCCCTCGACGGAGCGCCGCGCGCCGCATGCGAGCCCGTACGGCGTTTCGTGCACCGTGTAGCGCGGCGCGGTGTCCTCGCGGAAGTAACCGCCCGTGAGCGCGGCCTTCGGCACGCCCGCGGCGTCGATGCGCCGGTGCAGAAAGCTCACGTGCGCCTCGTCGATTTCGCCCTCCAGGGCCTGCGCGTAGTTGCAGTCCTGCACCCAGCGGGAGGCGTAGCGCTGCGCCGCGGGCAGTCCCAGCCACTCGAGCTCGGGCAACTCGGCGCGCTTTTCCGCCGGGCCGAGGTAGGCCCACAGCAGCCCGCCGCGCTCGAGCACCGGGTAGGACTCCGCGCGCACCTTGTGGCGGAAGTTCGAGCCCGCCGGCTCGGAGGGCATATCCAGGCAACTGCCTGCGACATCGAATTTCCAACCGTGGTAAACGCAGCGCAGGCCGCCCTCCTCGTTCCTGCCGTAGTAGAGGCTCGCGCGCCGATGCGGGCAGTGCTCGCCGAGCAGGCCTGCCCGCCCGGCGCTGTCGCGGAACGCCACCAGGCATTCGCCCAGCAGCTTCACGCGCCTGGGCGGCGCATCGACGGCAAGTTCGTCCGAGCGCAGGAAAGGCAGCCAGTGGCGCCGGAACAGCGCGCCCATCGGCGTGCCTGGCCCGACGCGTGTGAGGAACTCGTTGTCTTCCCGGCTAAGCATGAAAAATAGGGACAGACCCTATTTTCAAAAAATAGGGTCTGTCCCTATTTCTTCTCCAGGCGCTGCATTACGTAGGAGCCGGGCGCGTCTTCGATGGCGCCGGAGGGGATGCGCGCGGGAACCTTGCCATCGGCGTTCTGCGCGGCCATCCAGCGCTGCCAGTCCTCCCACCAGGAGCCCGGTTGCTGGGTGGCGGTCTTGAGCCATTCCTCGGAAGTCGGCGGAAAGGCGTCGTTCGCCCAGTACTGGTACTTCTTCGCCACCGGCGGGTTGACGATGCCGGCGATGTGCCCCGAGCCGCCGAGCACGAAGCGCACCGGGCCACCGAGATACTTCGCGCCCTTGTAGGTGGTCTTCCAGGGCGCGATGTGGTCCTCCGCCGTGGAGATGAAGTAGGCCGGCACCTTCACCTGCGACAGGTCCATCGGCACGCCCGCCAGCTCGATGGCGCCGGGCACGCCGAGCTGGTTCTTCAGGTACATGTTGCGCAGGTAGAAGCTGTGCATCCTCGCCGGCATGCGCGTGGAATCCGAGTTCCAGTACAGCAGGTCGAAGGGGAACGGATCCTTGCCCATCAGGTAATTGTTGATGACGAAGGACCACACCAGGTCGTTGGCGCGCAGCATATTGAAGGTGGAGGCCATCTCCGAGCCCTCCAGGTAGCCGCGCTCGTTCATGCGCCGCTCCAGGTTCTTCACCTGCTCCTCGTCGATGAATACGCCGAGCTCGCCGGGCTGGGAGAAGTCGAGCAGCGAGACGAAGAACGTGGCGCAAGCCACGCGCGCGTCCCCTTTCGCCGCGAGCCACGCAAGCGCAGCCCCGAGCAGCGTGCCGCCGAGGCAATAGCCGATGACGTTGAGCTGCTCCTCGCCCGTGGCCTTGCGCACCGCAGCCATCGCGGCGAGCGCGCCCTTCCGTGAGGTAGTCGTCGAAGCCCTTCTCGGCAAGCTTGCGGTCGGGATTCACCCAGGACACGACGAACACCGTGTGTCCCTGGTCCACTGCCCACTTGATGAAGCTGTTCTTCTCGCGCAGGTCGAGGATGTAGTACTTGTTGATCCAGGGCGGGATGATGAGCAGCGGCCGGCGGAACACCTGCGAGGTGGAAGGCTGGTACTGGATGAGCTGCAGCAGCGCGTTCTGGAACACCACCTTGCCCGGCGTGGTGGCGACGTTCCTGCCGAGCTGGAAAGCGCTCTTCGTCGGTCATGCTGATGCGCAGCTGCCCTTCGCCCTTCTCGATGTCGGCGAGCAGGTTGTTCAGCCCCTTGATCAGGTTGTGGCCGCCCGAGGACATGGTCTCGCGCAGCACCTGCGGGTTGGTGGCGGCGAAATTGGATGGCGCCAGCGCGTCCACGTACTGGCGCGTGAAGAAGGCGATCTTCTTCTGCGAGTCCTCGGGCAGGCCCTCGACGCCGGCCACCGCGTGCTGGATGTGCCGCGCCGCGATCAGGTAGGACTGCTTGATGTAGTCGAACACGAAGTTGCCCGACCAGTCGTCGTCCTTGAACCGGCTGTCGCCCTTGGCCGGCTCGGCGACCGCGACATGGTCCTGCCCGAGCATCTTCATCCAGGCCGACTGCCACAGGCGCATGGAATCGATCCAGTAGTTGACCGATGCGGCGGCGAAGGCGCTCGGGTCCATGAGCACGCGCGAGTACAGGTCCATGTAGGCCTTGGCGATCCCCAGCTCGTCCTTCACCACCGAGGCGATGCCCTGCTCGAGGTTCTTCTGCCCGAACTCCTTCAGGATGCGCGAGGAGCGCTCGGCGACCTCGTGCAACATGCGTGCCGTTTCCTCGCGGTTCACGCCGTCAGTGCGCTCTTCCATGCCTCCTCCTTGGCGGGCGCGAAGCGCGCGACGCCGTCAGCGCCCACTGTGCGCCGCAGGCGGCCCGCGCGCTCCAGGTAGTGCAGATGCGCGATCGCCTCGCCCATCGCGAAGAACATCTGGTGCGTGTCCAGCTGGCGGCGGAACAGCACCTCCACCACCTCGGCTGCGCTGCGTGGCGCCTCCGCGCAGGCCTCCATCAGCTCGGCGAGCCGCGCCTCGTGATGCTCCTCCAGCTGGCGCACGCGCAGGTGCGCGCCACGGAACGGCAGGCCATGCGAGGGCAGCACCAGGGTGTCGGCGGGCAGCTCCCGATAGCGCCGGATGGACTGCAGGAACAGCCCCAGCGGATCGCCTTCCGGATCGATCGGCCAGACGCTGACGTTGGTCGAGATGCGCGGCAGCAGCATGTCACCCGAGATGGCGATCCCCAGCTCCTCGCAGTAGAGCGAAGCGTGCTCGGGCGCGTGGCCGTAGCCCGCGATCACGCGCCAGTGGCGTGCGCCGACGGCGAGGCGCTCGCCATCCATGATGCGCCGGAAGCTGTCCGGGAACTCGGGGACCTGGCGCCGGTAGATGTTGCCGCGCGTCGCCATCTGCGCGTGGCGCGCATCGTCCAGGCCGTTGGCGCGGAACAGCGCGAGCGTCGCCTCCGGCACGTAGCCGCCGATGCCGTGGCGCACGGCATGCGCGGTGAGGTACTCGGCCTGCGTCATCCACAGCGGCGCCGCTGAATCGCGCGCACAGCCAGCCCGCATTGCCCGCGTGATCCGGGTGATAGTGCGTCACCAGCACGCGCCTGACGGGCCGCCCGCCGATCACGCCGGCGAAGATCTTTTCCCACAGCGCGCGCGTCGGCTCGTCGCCCAGGCCCGTGTCGACCATCGTCCAACCGCCCTCGTCCTCCAGCAGCCAGAGGTTGATGTGGTCGAGCGCGAAAGGCAGCGCCATGCGCAGCCAGTGCACGCCGGGCGCCACCTGGCGCACGGTGCCCGGCGCGGGCGCGTCGCGATGCGGGAATTCGAGAGAAGACACGAAAGCAACCTGAGCTAGAATCAACCGCACCCTACCATGCGGCAAATCGAAAAGGAACGCGCCGACGCGGAGTATTCGATCGGCGAGCTGGCCGCCGAGTTCGACGTCACGCCGCGCGCCATCCGCTTCTACGAGGCCGAGGGCCTGCTCGCGCCGCGGCGCGAGGGCCAGCGCCGCATCTACACCCCGCGCGAGCGCACGCGGCTCAAGCTCACGCTGCGCGGCAAGCGCTTGGGCCTCACCCTCTCCGAGATCCGCGACCTGATCGACATGTACGAGCCCGGCCGCGACGAGCGGCCGCAGCTGGAACGCTTCCTCGCCGTGCTGGAGGCGCACAAGGCGGCGCTCGAGCGCCAGAGCGAGGACATCGAGGCGCAGCTCGCCGAGATCGCCGCCTTCGAGAAGCGGGTGCGCAAGCAGCTCGGCCCGCGCCAGAAGCGCAACGGCCGGAGTTGACGTTTACGTAAACGTCAAGTAGCCTGCGGCCGATGCACGCGCAACGCACGCCCTTCCCGCCCAAGGACCCGGCATTTGCCGCGCGCGTGCGCGCCAGCTTCGCGCGCCAGAAGGCGATGGACCTGGTCGGGGCGCGCCTCACCGTGGTGGAGCCGGGCTACACCGAGATCGCCCTGCCTTACCGCCCGGAGCTGACGCAGCAGAAGGCCTACGTGCACGGGGGCATCCTCGGCATGATCGCCGACTCCGCCTGCGGCTACGCCGCGTATTCGCTGATGCCGGCGACGAGCTCGCTCGTGACGGTCGAGTACAAGATCAACATCCTTGCCCCGGCCAAGGGCGACCTGGTGGCGCGCGGCCGCGTGATCCGCCCGGGGCGCACGCTGACGGTGGCGCAGCGGCGACATCTTCACGGCCGACGGCACGCACGTGGCGAGCATGCAGCAGACGCTGATGATGCTCCCCGACACGCCGGACACTCCCGACTCGCCGGAGTAACCCGTGGAAATCCCCGCCCTCCGTTTCGAGCACGGCGAGACCATCGACATGCTGCGCGCCAGCGTGCGCGAGTTCGCGCGCGAAGGAGATCGCGCCGCGCGCCGCGGAGATCGACCGTTCGAACCAGTTTCCGCCGGACCTGTGGAAGAAGCTCGGCGCGCTCGGCCTGCTCGGCGTCACGGTCGAGGAGGAATTCGGCGGCACGATGATGGGCTACCTCGCGCACATCGTGGCCATGGAGGAGATCTCGCGCGCCTCGGCGTCGGTCGGCCTTTCCTACGGCGCGCATTCCAATCTGTGCGTGAACCAGATCCGCCGCAACGGCTCGCCCGCGCAGAAGACGAGGTACCTGCCCAGGCTCGTCTCCGGCGAGCAGGTCGGCGCGCTCGCCATGAGCGAGCCGGGCGCGGGCTCGGACGTGGTCGGCATGCGCCTGCGCGCGGAGCGCCGCGGCGACAGGTACGTCCTCAACGGCAACAAGATGTGGATCACCAACGGCCCGGACGCCGACGTGCTGGTGATCTACGGCAAGACCGAGCGACCAGGGCATCACCGCCTTCCTCGTCGAGAAGGGCATGAAGGGGTTCTCCACCGCGCAGAAGCTCGACAAGCTCGGCATGCGCGGCTCCAACACCTGCGAGCTGGTGTTCCGCGACTGCGAGGTGCCGGTGCAGAACGTCCTCGGCGAGGAAGGCAAGGGCGTGAAGGTGCTCATGTCTGGCCTGGACTACGAGCGCGCGGTGCTCGCCGGCGGGCCCGCTCGGCATCATGGCGGCGTGCCTCGACGCCGTGGTGCCCTACGTGCACGAGCGCAAGCAGTTCGGCCAGCCGATCGGCGAGTTCCAGCTGATGCAGGGCAAGCTCGCCGACATGTACACGACGTTTTCCGCCTGCCGTGCCTACGTCTACGCGGTGGGCCAGGCGCTCGATCGCGGCGAGACCACGCGCAAGGACGCCGCGGGCGCCATCCTCTACGCCGCGGAGAAGGCCACCTGGATGGCGGGCGAGGCGATCCAGGCGCTGGGCGGCATGGGCTACATCAACGAGACGCCCACCGGGCGCCTGTGGCGCGACGCCAAGCTGTACGAGATCGGCGCCGGCACCTCCGAGATCCGGCGCTGGCTGATCGGGCGCGAGCTGTTCACTGAGACAAACTGATGAACCATCTAGCCGAAACCTATCGCGGCATGGTCTACCCCTGGCACTGCGACCACATGGGGCACATGAACGTCATGTGGTACGTGGGCAAGTTCGACGAGGCCACCTGGAATCTCTTCGCCGCCATGGGCGTCACCTCCGCGTTCCTGCGCGAGCAGAATCGCGGCATGGCCGCGGTGCAGCAGAACATCACGTACCGGCGCGAGCTGCTCGCGGGCGACACGGTGACGGTGCATTCCGCGTTCATCGAGATACGCGACAAGGTCGCGAAGTTCGTGCACGAGATGCGCCACGGCGAGACCGGGGAGCTCGCCGCCCTGTGCATGCTCACCGGCGTCTACATCGATGCGCGGGCCCGCAAGTCCTGCCCGTTCCCCGACGATATCCTGGCGCGCGGAAGAGATCTCGCTGCGCGCTTACACTCCACCTGCCTGAGGACACTGACATGACCACTGATCCGATCGTCATCGTTTCCGCCGCCCGCACCCCGATGGGCGGCTTCCAGGGCGAGCTGAAGGGCTTCGCCGCCCCCGAACTCGGCGCCGCCGCGATCCGCGCCGCCGTCGAGCGCGCCAAGGTGAAGCCCGATGACGTGCAGGAAGTCATCATGGGCTGCGTGCTGCCCGCCGGCCAGGGCCAGGCGCCCGCGCGCCAGGCGTCGCTCGGCGCCGGCCTGCCGCTTGCCGCCGGCTGCACCACGGTCAACAAGATGTGCGGCTCCGGCATGAAGGCGGCGATGCTCGCGCACGACGAACTGCTCGCCGGATCGGTCGAGATCATCGTCGCCGGCGGCATGGAGTCCATGACCAACGCGCCCTACCTGCTGCCGAAGGCGCGCGCGGGCCTGCGCATGGGGCACGGCCAGGTGATCGACCACATGTTCTACGACGGCCTGGAGGACGCGTACGACAAGGGGCGCCTGATGGGCATCCTTCGCCGAGGACTGCGCGCAGAAATACAAGTTCACGCGCGAGGCGCAGGACGCCTTCGCCGTCGCCTCGCTGCAGCGCGCGCAGAAGGCGAACAAGGAGGGCTGGTTCGCCTGGGAGACCACGCCGCTCGCCGTCAAAGCCGGGAAAGACGAGAAGTTCATCGAGACCGACGAGCAGCCGTTCAAGGCCAACCTGGAGAAGATCCCGACGCTGAAGCCCGCCTTCCGCAAGGACGGCACGGTGACGGCGGCGAACTCGAGCTCGATTTCGGATGGCGCCGCGGCGCTGGTGCTGATGCGCCGCTCGATGGCGGCGAAGCGCGGCCTCGCGCCGCTCGCCACCATCGTCGGGACACGCCACGCACGCGCAGGAGCCGGGCTGGTTCACCACCGCGCCGGTCGGCGCCATGAAGAAGCTCTTCGAGCGCACCGGCTGGAGCGCGGGCCAGGTGGACCTCTACGAGGTGAACGAGGCCTTCGCCGTGGTGGCGATGGCGGCGATGCAGGAGCTCGGCCTGCCGCACGAGAAGGTGAACGTGCACGGCGGCGCCTGCGCGCTCGGCCACCCGATCGGCGCCTCCGGCGCGCGCATCCTGGTGACGCTCATCGGCGCGCTGCGCAAGTACGGCAAGAAGCGCGGCGTGGCGAGCCTGTGCATCGGCGGCGGCGAGGCCACCGCCATGGCGATCGAACTGGCGTGAGCGCGAGCAAGCGCCAGTTGCAGGCGCTGTTGCAAGCGCGCCCGCTTCGTCGCCGGCTACGGCATGCGGCTGCACGCGGTGAGCGACGCCGAATGCACCATCGCCATGCCGTTCCGCCGCGCGCTTGAGCGGCCCGGCGGCACGGTGAACGGCCCGGCCTTCATGGCGGCGGCCGATTGCGCCATGTGGCTCGCCATCAAGCGCCACATCGGCATCGAGCACGACGCGGTGACCTACGAGCTCAACACGGCGTTCCTCAACGCCGCGCGGCGCGAGACGGTGTACTGCACCGCCCGCATCCTCAAGCTCGGCAAGCGCATGATCTACGGCACCGCCGAGTGCCACGACGGCAAGGGGCGCCTGTTCACCCACCACACGGTCACCTATTCGCGCCTCGCCTGACATGAGCCTCGCCTCCCACCACGAGCAGCTGCGCGAAGCGGTGCGCCGCTTCGCCGCGGAGCAGCTCGCGCCCAATGCTCCAGCCTGGGACCGCGACAAGCATTTCCCGCGCGAGCAGTTGCAGGGACTCGCCGCGATGGGGCTGATGGGCGTGGCGATCCCCGAGGAATGGGGCGGCGCAGGCATGGACTACACCGCGCTCGCCATCGCCTGCGACGAGGTCTCGGCGGGCGACGGTGCGACCTGCACCATCGTCATGGTGACGAACCTCGTCGCCAACATTCTCAGGGCTACGGCAACGATGCGCAGAAGGAGGAGTTCCTGCGCCCGGTCGCGCAGGGTGCGATGTTCGGCGCCTTCGCGCTCACCGAGCCGCACGTGGGCTCGGACGCCGCTGCCATCACCACGCGCGCGGAAAAGTCCGGCGCGCACTACGTGCTGAACGGCGTCAAACAGTTCATCACCTCGGGCAAGACTGCCGACGTGGCGATCGTGTTCGCGGTGACGGACAAATCGGCGGGAAAGAAGGGCATCAGCGCATTCGTCGTACCGACTTCGACGCCGGGGTACACGGTCGCGCGGCTGGAGGACAAGACCGGCCAGCGCGCTTCCGACACCGCGCAGATCGTGCTGGAGAACTGCAAGGTGCCGGCCGCGAACCGCCTCGCGGAAGAAGGCGTGGGCTACCGCATCGCGCTCGCCAACCTGGAATCCGGCCGCATCAACGTCGCTGCGCAGGCGACCGGCATGGCGCGCACCGCCTTCGAGGCGGCGCTCGCCTATTCGCACGAGCGCAGGAGCATGGGCAAGACGCTCTTCGAGCACCAGGCGGTCAATTTCCGGCTCGCCGACATGGCGACCCAGGTGGAAGCGGCCCGCCAGCTGTACCTGCATGCCGGCCGCCTGCGCGACGCGGGTCAGCCCTGCCTCAAGGAGGCCTCGATGGCGAAGCTCTTCGCCTCCGAGATGGCGGAGAAGGTCTGCTCGGATGCGATGCAGATCCACGGCGGCTACGGCTACGTGGCGGACTTTCCGGTGGAGCGCATCTGGCGCGACGTGCGCGTGTGCAAGATCTACGAGGGCGCGAGCGACATCCAGCGGCTGGTGATCGGCCGCGCGCTCGGGGGCGCTGATGCCGGTCATCAAGTCGCAGCTCAATCCGCGGTCGGAAGAATTCCGCGCCAACGCCGCGCGCATGCAGAAGCTCGTTGCCGACCTGCGCGAGAAGGTAGCGCAGGCAGCCGCGGGCGGGCCCGAGGAAGCGCGCGCCAAGCACGCCGCGCGCGGCAAGCTCCTGCCGCGCGAGCGCGTGCGCACGCTCCTCGATCCGGGCTCGCCGTTCCTCGAGATCGGCCAGCTCGCCGCCTACGGCATGTACGGCGGGGACGTGCATTCGGCCTCCATCCTCTGCGGCATCGGCCGCGTCTCGGGCCGCGAATGCGTGGTGGTGGCGAACGACGCCACCATCAAGGGCGGCACCTACTACCCGATGACGGTGAAGAAGCACCTGCGCGCGCAGGAGATCGCCGCGCAGAACCGCCTGCCGTGCATCTACCTGGTGGACTCGGGCGGCGGCTTCCTGCCCGAGCAGGACAACGTGTTTCCCGACCGCGAGCACTTCGGCCGCATCTTCTTCAACATCGCCAACCTTTCCGCCGCCGGCATCCCGCAGATCGCCGTGGTGATGGGCTCCTGCACGGCGGGCGGCGCCTACGTGCCGGCGATGTCGGACGAGTCGATCATCGTCAAGGGCCAGGGCACCATCTTCCTCGGCGGCCCGCCGCTGGTGAAGGCGGCGACCGGCGAAGTCGTGACGGCGGAAGAGCTGGGCGGCGCCGACGTGCATACGCGCGTCTCGGGCGTCTCGGACCACTACGCGCTCAACGACGCGCACGCGCTCGCCATCTGCCGCCGGATCGTCGCCAACCTCAACACCCGCAAGCAGGTGTCGCTGGAAATGCGCGAGCCGCGCGAGCCGCTCTACCCGGCCGAGGAGATCTACGGCGTCATCCCGGCCGAGGTGAGAAAGCCCTACGACGTGCGCGAGGTGATCGCGCGCGTGGTGGACGGCTCCGAGCTGGACGAGTTCAAGCAGAACTACGGCACGACCCTGGTCACCGGCTTCGCGCACCTGCATGGCTACCCGGTGGCGATCCTCGGCAACAACGGCATCCTGTACTCGGAGAGCTCGCTCAAGGCCGCGCACTTCATCGAGCTCGCGGCGCAGCGCGGCATCCCGCTGCTGTTCCTGCAGAACATCGCCGGCTACATGGTGGGCAAGAAATACGAGGCAGGCGGCATCGCCAAGGACGGCGCCAAGATGGTGACCGCGGTGGCCACGGCGGGGGTGCCGAAGTTCACCGTGATCCTCGGCGGCTCCTACGGCGCGGGCAACTACGGCATGTGCGGGCGCGCCTACTCGCCGCGGTTCCTCTGGATGTGGCCGAACGCGCGCATCTCGATCATGGGCGGCGAGCAGGCCGCGAGCGTGCTCGCCACGGTGCGCGGCGAGTTCAAGTCCGAAGGCGGACGAAGAAGCGTTCAAGAACCCGATCCGCGAGCAGTACGAGCGCCAGGGCCACCCCTACTACTCGAGCGCGCGCCTCTGGGACGACGGCGTGGTGGATCCGGCGGAGACGCGGCGGCTGCTCGGCCTTGCGCTCTCGGCTTCGCCTCAACGCGCCGATCGAGCAGACCCGCTTCGGCATCTTCAGGATGTAGCCATGTCCGAGTACAAGGCCACCATCGAATGGCGGCGCCAGAGCGCCGACTTCGACCACCAGACCTACAACCGAAGCGCATACGCTGCGTTCGAGGGCGGCATCCGCGTGCCGGCCACAGCCGCTCCCGCGAACATCCCGCCCAGCGCCGCCGGCGCGCCCGGCGTGGACCCGGAGCAGGCCTTCGTCGCCTCGCTCTCCTCCTGCCACATGCTGTGGTTCCTGCACCTCGCCAGCCGCGCCGAGTTCGTCGTCGATCGTTACGTCGACGAGGCATCCGGCGTGCTGGAGAAGAACGCCGAGGGCAGGAATGGCCATGACGCGCGTCACGCTGCGGCCCGTGGTGACCTTCGCGGGTCGCGCGCCAACCGCAGAAGAGCATGCGCAGCTGCACGAGGGCGCCCATGACAAGTGCTTCATCGCCAATTCCGTGAAAACCGACAGTCGCGATCGAACCGAGGATCGTCTGACATGCTGAAGGTCGTGCAAAGCGGCGGCGTGGCGCGGGTGACGCTCGATCGCCCGCAGATCCGCAATGCCTTCGACGACGCGCTGATCAGCGCGCTGACCACGTGCCCTGCGCGAGCTCGACGCCGACGAAGGCGTGCGCGCCGTGGTGCTCGCGGGCAACGGGCCGGCATTCTGCGCAGGGGCGGACCTCAACTGGATGAAGCGCATGGCCGGCTACGGCTACGAGCAGAACCTGGCCGACGCGCAGGCGCTCGCGGACGATGCTCAAGACGCTCGATCGCATGCGCAAGCCCACCATGGCGCGCGTGCACGGCCCGGCCTTCGCGGGCGGCGTGGGGCTGGTCGCCGCCTGCGACATCGCCGTCGGCGTGCCCGAAGCGAAGTTCTGCCTGTCGGAGGCGAAGCTCGGGCTGTCGCCCGCGACCATCAGTCCCTATGTCGTGAGAGCGATGGGAGAAAGAATGGCCCGTCGCTACTTCCTGACGGCGGAGGTGTTCGATGCGGCGGAGGCGTGCCGCGTTGGACTGCTTAACTGCTGTCTCGCCGTCCGAGAAACTGGACGGCGAGATCGAGGAAATTCTGCAGCACCTCATGCAAGGCGGGCCGCAGGCGCTGGCGAAGATCAAGGATCTGATCCGGACAGTGGCCTCGGGCCCGGTGGACGACCCGCTGATCGCCGACACGGCAAAGCGCATCGCCGAGATCCGCGTCTCGCCCGAGGGGCGCGAGGGCATCGCCTCGTTCCTCGAGAAGCGCAAACCCTCCTGGCACGGCTGATGTTCCGCAAGATCCTCATCGCCAACCGCGGCGAGATCGCCTGCCGCGTGATGCGCACCGCGCACCGCATGGGCCTGCGCACGGTGGCGGTGTACTCGGACGCCGACCGGGAGGCGCGCCACGTGCGCCTCGCGGATGAGGCGCGCCGCATCGGCCCGCGCGGCGGCGCGCGAGAGCTACCTCAATGCAGAGGCGATCCTCGCAGCGGCGCGCGACACCGGCGCCGAGGCGATCCATCCCGGCTACGGCTTTCTCTCGGAGAACGAGGACTTCGCGCGCGCCTGCGCCAAGGCCGGCATCGTGTTCATCGGCCCGACCGCCGGAAGCGATCGCGGCGATGGGCGACAAGTCGGCGGCCAAGAGCTTGATGGAGAAGGCGCGCGTGCCGCTGGTGCCCGGCTACCACGGCGAGCGCCAGGACGCGGCGTTTCTCGCCAAGGAGGCCGAGCGCATCGGCTACCCGGTGCTGATCAAGGCCTCGGCGGGCGGCGGCGGCAAGGGCATGCGCATCGTGCGCGCGGCGGGCGAGTTCAAGGCCGCGCTGGAGGGCGCGCAGCGCGAGGCGAAATCCGCCTTCGGCGACGAGCGGGTGCTCCTCGAGCGCTACCTCGAGCGCCCGCGGCACATCGAGGTGCAGGTGTTCGGCGACACGCAGGGCAACCTCGTGTACCTGTTCGAGCGCGACTGCTCGGTGCAGCGCCGCCACCAGAAGGTGCTGGAGGAGGCGCCGGCCCCCGGCATGACGCAGAAGCGCCGCAACGAGATGGGCGAAGCGGCGGTCGCCGCCGCACGCGCGGTGAATTACGTCGGCGCGGGCACGGTGGAATTCATCGCCGAGCAAAGCGGCAAGTTCTATTTCATGGAGATGAACACGCGGCTGCAGGTCGAGCACCCGGTCACCGAGATGATCACGGGGCTCGACCTCGTCGAATGGCAGCTGCGCGTGGCGGCGGGCGAGCCGCTGCCGCTCGCGCAGGACGACCTGGCGATCCGCGGCCACGCCATCGAGGCGCGCGTGTACGCAGAGGATCCGGCGCGCGACTTCCTGCCGCAGACGGGGCGCCTCGCGCATCTGCGCTTCCCGGCGGACGCGGCGGACCTGCGCACGGATACCGGCGTGGAGGCCGGCGCGTCGATCACGCCGTACTACGACCCGATGATCGCCAAGCTGATCGCCTGGGGCGCGGACCGCCGCGCGGCGCTCGCGCGGCTTGCCAGCGCGCTCGACGAAGTGGAGATCGCGGGCCTGCGGACCAACGTGGAGTTTCTCGCGCGCACGGTGCGCAGCCGCGCCTTCGCTGCCGCCGAACTCGACACCGGCCTGATCGAGCGCAGCCGCGCCGAACTCTTCCCGCCGCGCCCGGCGCTCGCCGACGAGTTCCTTGCCGCAGCGGCCTACGCCGAACTGCTCGCGGAGGAAGCCGCCGCGCGCGAGCGCTCGGCGGCCTCGGGGGACCCGCATTCGCCATGGCATCGCGTGGACGGCTGGCGCCTGAACCAGGATTCGCATCACGATTTCGCGTTCGCCGAAGGCGAGGCGCGCTACGCGGTGACAGTGCATTTCCGCGGTGCCGACATCCGCCTCGGCATCGCCGGCCGCGAGTTCGCCCTCGAGGGCGAGCGTCTCGCCGACGGGCGGCTGCTGGTGCGGCTCGACGGCCGCGCCTTCAAGGCGCGTGCGGTGCGCGACGGGCGCGACTGGCACATCTTCATCGACGGCACCCAGCGCCGGCTTACGCTGCACGACGAACTCGAGGGCCTCGACATCGACGCCGGGAGCGGGTCGCTCGCCGCGCCGATGCCGGGCAAGGTCATCGCCGTGATGGTAAAGCGCGGCGACAAGGTGCAGAAGGGCGCCCCGCTGCTGATCCTCGAGGCGATGAAGATGGAGCACACGATCTTCGCGCCCGGGGACGGCGTGGTGAAGGAGATCCACTATCGCCGCAGGCGAGCAGGTGGCCGAAGGCGCCGAACTGCTCAGACTGGAGTGAGCCATGAGCACCCTGCCGCAGCGGTACGCATCGTCGAAGTGGGTCCGCGCGACGGGCTGCAGAACGAGAAGCAGGAAGTGCCGACGAAGGTGAAGCTCGAGTTGATCGAGCGGCTCGCCGACGCCGGGCTGCCCGCGGTGGAGGCGACCGCGTTCGTCTCGCCCAAGTGGGTGCCGCAGATGGCCGACCACACCGAGGTGCTGGAAGGCATCCGCCGCAGGCCCGGCGTGTCCTACCCCGTGCTGACGCCGAACCTGAAGGGCTTCCAGGCCGCGCACGCTGCGGGCGCCACCGAGGTGGCGATCTTCGGCGCCGCCTCGGAGGCGTTCTCGAAGAAGAACATCAACTGCTCGATCGCCGAATCGCTCGAGCGCTTCCGGCCCGTGGCGCAGGCCGCGAAGGCGGCGGGCGTCAAGGTGCGCGGCTACATCTCCTGCGTGCTCGGCTGCCCGTACGAGGGCGACGTGGCGCCGGAGAAGGTGGCCGAAGTGGCGGCCGCGCTGCACGACATGGGCTGCTACGAGGTGTCGCTCGGCGACACCATCGGCGTGGGAACGCCGGGCAAGACGCAGCGCATGATCGAGGCCGTGGCGAAGCGCGTGCCGATGGCGCATCTCGCCGGCCACTACCACGACACCTACGGCCAGGCGCTCGCCAACATCTACGCGTCCCTGGAGCTGGGCGTGGCGACCTTCGATTCCTCGGTGGCGGGCCTCGGCGGCTGCCCCTACGCCAAGGGCGCCTCGGGCAACGTCGCCACCGAGGACGTGGTCTACATGCTGCACGGCCTCGGCATCCGCACCGGCGTCGACCTGGGCAAGGTGGTCGACACCGGCCAATGGATCTGCGGCGTGATCGGCAAGGAGCCGGCGTCCAAGGCCGGCAAGGCGATCGCCGCCAAAGAAAGCGCGCTTGATCACTCCCCCTGCAACAAGGTCTGCGTGGTGGACCCCGAGCAGCGCCAATGCATCGGCTGCTGGCGCACGCTGGAGGAGATCGCCAGCTGGACGTCGATGACGGATGAGGAGCAGCGCGCGGTGCTCGCGCTGCTGGAAGAACGCCGCGCGGCGTCGCTGCGGCGCGCAATGATTTCGTCAGGAACGCCGCCTAGAATGGCCGAATGAACCCGACCCTGCTCAAGCGTTACGCGGCATTTCTCCTCGCAGCCCTCCTGCTGGCCGGCTGCGCCACCCAGCAAGCCCCGACGCAGGACAAGCCGAGGCTCATCGTATTCATGGCGGTGGACGGCCTGCCCCAGAGCCAGGTGGTCGGCTACCGCGAGCAGCTCGCACCTGACGGTTTTCGCCGCTTCCTGGATCGCGGCGCCTGGTTCTCCGATGCCCGCTACGGCGCACGCGTTCACCGTGACCGGCGCGGGACACGCGACCATGCTCACCGGCGCCTACCCGCACCGCACCGGCATCATCGGCAACGACTGGCGCGACCGCGCCACCGGCGAGCCGGAATACTGCGCGGGCGACACGGCGCACACCTACATCGGCCACAAGACGCAAAGCCTCTGGACGGCACCAGCCCGAAGAACATGATGGTCGAGACCGTCGGCGACGTGCTCAAGCGCGCGGATTCCCGCGCCAAGGTGATCGCCATCTCCGGCAAGGATCGCGGCGCGATCCTGCCCGCCGGCAAGGCTGGTGTCGCCTACATGTACATGGACGCGACGGGCCAGTTCGCCTCGTCCACCTATTACATGAAGTCGCATCCGGCCTGGGCGGACGCCTTCCACGCCGCGAAGCCGGCTGACCGGTACTTCAAGGCGAGCTGGTCGCCCTTGCTGCCGGATGGCGCCTACGCGAAGTCGCTGCCCGACGGCCAGCCCTGGTACAACCCGGGCGGCAAGCTCCCCAAGGTAGTGGGAGAGAAGCGACGAGAAGCCCGGGCAGGCGTTCTACGCCGCACTGATCCGCACTCCCTACGGCGATGCGCTCACGCTCGACTTCGCGCGCGCCGCGATCGCGGGCGAAGCGCTCGGCCAGGACGAGGTGCCGGACATCCTCTCGGTCAGCCTCTCCACGCACGACTACGTCAACCACGCCTACGGCCCGGAGTCGCGCCTGTCGCACGACCATGTGCTGCAGCTGGACCGGCTGCTGGAGGCGTTCTTCCGCGACCTGGACCGGCTGGTGGGCAAGGACCGCTACGTCGCGCGTGCTCACCGCGGACCATGGCTTCATGCCGGCGCCTGAGTACGCGAAGTCGCTCGGCCGCAACGCCGGCCGGCAGAACGTCCCGCAATTGCTCGCCGGCGTGAACGCGGCGCTGCAGCAGAAGTTCGGCGAGGCGAAGCTCGCGCGCGGCTTCTCGGCAAGCGGCGTGCTGCTCGACAACGCGACGATCGCGCAGAAGAAGCTCGACCCCGCGGCAGTGCAGAACGAAGTGCGGCGAGTGGTCCTCGCCGAGCCGGGCATCGCCGCAGCCTTCACGCGCAGCGAGCTGGAGAACCCGGCGAGCCTGCCGGCGGACACGCCTTTCCTCGCGCAGGTGCGCAAGACCTGGAACCGCGAGCGTTCCGCGGACGTGCAGATGATCGTCAGGGAATACTGGCTGTTCGAGTCGCGCCGCAC
This sequence comes from uncultured beta proteobacterium, assembly GCA_963782655.1. GTDB lineage: Bacteria > Pseudomonadota > Gammaproteobacteria > Burkholderiales > SG8-39 > JAABQT01. Next base: position 102,532 of record CAWALA010000009.1, read on the forward strand.
CTTCGCCGCGACGCACGGCTCGCCCTATGCGCCGGACTACACCGTGCCGATCCTGTTCTACGGCCCGCGCTGGGTCGCACCGGGCCGCATCGACTCGACCGCGGAGGTCGTGGACATCGCGCCGACCCTCGCGAAGATGCTCCAGGTGGCAACGCCCGCCGCGTCCGAGGGCAGGCTGCTGCCGCTCGCGCCGCCACGCTAGGCACCGCCGACATGCGGGCGATACGCTGGTACTTCGATTTCGTCTCGCCCTACTCCTACATCGCGTTCAAGCGCCTGCACGAGCTGCCGCGCGACGTGGCGGTGGAACTGAGGCCGGTGCTGTTCGCCGGGCTGCTCAATCATTTCGGCCAGAAGGGCCCGGCCGAGATCGCGGCCAAGCGCCGCTGGACCTACCGCTGGTGCACCTGGTGGGCGAAGAGCCTCGGCATCCCGTTCCGGTTTCCCGCTTCGCACCCGTTCAATCCCCTGCACCACCTGCGCCTCGCGCTCGCGGCCGGCGTAACGCCCAAGAGCGTGGGACGCATCTTCGACGCGGTCTGGACCACCGGCGCGGAAGCTTCGGACCCCGCGGCCTTCAAGGCGCTGGCGGCGGAACTCGGCGTGGATGAGGCGCGGCTGAATGCGCCGGAAGTGAAGGACGCGCTGAGGAAGTACACGGAAGAGGCCGCGGCGCGCGGCGTGTTCGGCGTGCCGACTTACGAGGTGGATGGAGAGCTCTTCTGGGGCGCCGACGCGATCGGCTTCGTCAACGCCTTCCTCGCCGACCCCGCGGCGTTGAGGAACGACGAGATCCGCCGCGCCGACAGCTTGCCCGTCGGCGCGGCGCGCAAGGGCTAGGTCAGAAGTCGACCTTCTCGCCCGGCTGCGGGACGATGACGCGCGTGCTCGAGCCGCCGAGCGCCTTGATGTACTCCTCGGGCGTGCCGGTCAGCACCGGGAAGGTGCCGTAGTGCATCGGGATGGCGAACCGCGGCTTGAGGAACCGGTTGGTAATCAGCGCCGCGTCTTCCGGGCCCATCCCGAAATGCCTGCCGATCGGCAGCAGGATCAGGTCGGGCTTGTAGAGCTCGCCAATCAGGGCCATGTCGCCGAAGATCCCCGTGTCGCCCATGTGGTAGATCTTGAAACCGTTTTCCATCTCGAGGACGTAGCCGACCGGCTCGCCGCCAAAATGGGTTTCGTCCTTGCCGGTCGCGGGATTTTTCCAGATGAGCTCGGAGGAATGCTCGGCGTGCGTCGCGGTGATCTTCACGCCGTTGGGTCCGAAGGGCATGACCGTGCCGCCCTTGCCGAACCGCGGCGCAAGATTTGCCGGCACCAGGCCCAATGTCACGACGGTATTTCCCAGTCCCGCCGCGGTGTACATGGGGGCATTGTTGAGCTTGACCAGATCCGGTGCGTCGGCGAAGTGGTCGAAATGCGCGTGCGTGACGAGAACCAGGTCCACCTTGCCGAGTGATTCCAGCGGCTTGAACTGCGGCGGCGTCTTGGGATTTGTCCTCAGCCATGGATCGATCACGATCACCTTGCCGCCCGGCGTGGTGATCCGGAACGTCGCCTGGCCCAGCCACAGCACCTCGGTCTTGCCTGCCTGCGCGAACGCCGAACCGGTCAGCAGCGACATCACCACGGCAAAAAGAACTCTCTTCATCATCTCCTCCATCAGGTGTACTTGCGCGTATCGTCTATCACCTTGCCGTCGTTCGGCAAGGTCCCCGGCGCCACCAGTTCGACCTCGCCGCGCAGCTTGGTGACATCGCGGATCGAGGCCACGATCGCCTCCGCGAGCCCCGCGGGCCGCTGCTTCGCTTCGCATTTCAGCGTCATGCGGTCGTTGCCGGTCTCGCCCTCCACCACCAGGCGCGCCTTGAGCACCTCCTCGTGGCGGCGCAGCACTTCGCCGATCTGCTTCGGCGTGACGAACATGGCGCGCACCTTGGTGGTCTGGTCGGCGCGCCCCATCCAGCCCTTGATGCGCATGTTGGTGCGGCCGCAGGGACTTGTGCCCGGCAGCACCGCCGACAGGTCGCCCGTGCCGAAGCGGATCAGCGGGTAATCCGTGTTGAGCGAAGTAACCACCACCTCGCCCACCTCGCCGGCGTTCACCGGATCGCCCGTTCCCGGACGCACGATCTCCAGGATCAGCGCTTCGTCCAGGATCATGCCCTCGTTGACCTTGCCGTCCGGCATGGCGCTTTCGTAGGCCAGCAGGCCGATGTCCGCCGTCGCGTAGAGCTGCAGCACACGGATGCCGCGCGCGGCCATCGCCTGGCGCAGCGCGGGCGGCAGGTACTCGGCGCCGACGATCGCCTTCTTCAGCGACGGGATATCGATCTTCAGCTCGTCGGCCTTCTCCACGATCAGCTTGAGGAAGGAGGGCGTGCCGCCGAAGGCGGTGACGCGCAGGTCGCGGATCGCCGCCGCCTGCATCTCGGTCTGGCCGGTGCCGCCCGGCACCACGGTGCAGCCGACGGCGAGCGCGCCGTGCTCCACCATCGAGGCCGCCGGCGTGAAGTGGTAGGAAAAGCCGTTCAGCACCAGGTCGCCGGGACGGAATCCCGCGGCGTAGAGCGAGCGTGCCGTGCGCCACCAGTCCCTGCCCTGCCCTTCGGGGTCGTAGACCGGGCCGGGCGAGACGAAAAGCTTGGCGAGCTTCTCGCACCGGCGTGGCGTTGAGGCCGCCGAGCGGCGGCAGGCGCCTTTTGCAGTTCGGCGAGGTCCGACTTGCGCGTGACCGGAAGCCTGGCGAGCGCGGCGCGCGTGGTGACCGCCGCCGGGTCGCACGTCCTTCAGGATGCGCGCCCAGCCGGGGGCGTTCTGCTTTGCGTGCGCCAGCTGCCTCGGCAGCGCGGCCATCAGCGCCGCCTCGCGCTCCTCCGGCCGACGCGCTTCGAGCGCGTCGTAGAAATCTACAGCCACCGCTTCCTGCGCCGGTAGGACTTCACGTCGCGAAAGCTCCTGCGCGCGCCGGAGGAAAAGCCGAGGTAGAACTCCTTCACGTCCTCGTTCTCGGCGAGCGACTTGCCCTCGCCGTCCATCACCACGCGGCCGTTCTCCAGGATGTAGCCGTAGTCGGCGTACTTGAGCGCGATGTTGGTGTTCTGCTCGGCGAGCAGGAAGCTCACCTTCTCCTTCTGGTTGAGGTCCTTCACGATCTCGAAGATCTCCTCCACCAGTTGCGGCGCGAGGCCCATCGAGGGCTCGTCCAGCAGGATCATCTGCGGCCGCGCCATCAGCGCGCGGCCGATGGCGGTCATCTGCTGCTCGCCGCCCGAGGTGTAGCCCGACTGCGACTTGCGCCGTTCCTTCAGGCGCGGGAAGTAGCGGTAGACCTTTTCCAGGTCGGCGTCCAGGTCGGCGCCGCCGCGCGTGTAGGCGCCGGTCAGCAGGTTTTCCTCGACCGTGAGGTGCTGGAAGCAGTGCCGCCCCTCCATCACCTGGCAGATGCCGCGCTTCACCAGCTCGGCCGGGTTGAGCTTGTCGATGCGCTGTCCGCGAAACTCGATGTGGCCCTTGGTGACGTCGCCGCGCTCGGCGCGCAGGAGGTTCGAGATCGCCTTCAGCGTGGTGGACTTGCCGGCGCCGTTGGCGCCGAGCAGCGCCACGATCTGGCCTTCCTGCACCTGCAGCGACACGCCCTTCAGCACCAGGATGACGTGGTCGTAGATGACCTCGACGTTGCTGACGGAGAGATAGGCGGCGGAGGCGGTCATGAACGTGAAAACGGCCGCCCGGGGGCGGCCGTCCGTTGTATTGAGACCAGGCTACTTTTCCTTGGAGCAGTCGCGCGGCGTGATGCCCTTTTCCTTCGCGTACTGCGCGGCGGAGGCCTCGATCATCGGCCGCACCAGCTTCTGGTCGGACGGGATCCAGTCGGTGATCACCTTCCACTGCTTGCCGTCCCATTGCTGGAACTTCACCGCGCCGCCGCCTTCGTGGTCCATGCAGGACACCTTGAGCGGCTGCATGAAGCCGGTCGCCCCGAGCTTCTTCAGGTAGGCGTCGTCGATGACTCAGGTTCTCCAGGCCCCAGCGCACCTGCTCGCCGGTCATCGGCTGGCCCTTGCCGAAGCGCTCCTGCGCCTTGCGCACGGCTTCCGACGGTGATGATCGAGAACACCACGCCGCGGTTGTAGTAGACCGAGCCGATGCGCGACTTGTCATCCATCTCGCCTTTGCCCTTGCCATAGACGTGCTTCATGATGTCCTGGATCACGGGGTAGTTGGTTCCAGAGACGTTGAAGGCCGCCGCGATGTAGCCCTTGGCGGCATCGCCCGCCGGGATGACGTCCTCCTCCGCGCCCGACCACCACACGCCGATGATCTTCTCGCGCGGGTAGCCCGCGCGCTGCGCCGCCTTGATCGCCGTCGGGTTCATCACGCCCCAGCCGCGCAGGATCACCCAGTCCGGCTGGATCTGCCGGATCTGCAGCCATTGCGCCTGCTGCTCGTTGCCCGGGTGCGGCACGGCAATGTGCGTCACCTGGAAGCCGTACATCTTCGCCTGGGCGTCGAGCACCGGGATGGTTTCCTTGCCGTAGGCCGAGTCGTGATACAGGTTCACGATCTTCTTGCCCTTCAGCTTGTCCATGCCGCCCGCCTTCATGCCCATGAACTTGATCTTGGCGGTGTTCTGCGACCAGTAGGTGGTGATCAGCGGGAACACGTACGGGAACACGCGCCCGTCCGCGGCGTCGGTGCGGCCGTAGCCGACCGAGACGATCGGAATATGGTCCGCGGTGCCCTTCTCGATCAGCGAATAGGTGATGCCGGTGGACAGCGGATGGATCAGCGTCGCACCCGTCGGGCCCTTCTTCTTCGAGCGCTCGTAGCACTCTACGCCGCGCGCGTTGTTGTACTCCGTCTCGCACTTCTCCCACGTGAACTTGACGCCGTTGATGCCGCCGTCACGCTCGTTGAGCATCTTGCAAGGTAGTCGATCGCGCCGCCGGCGATGCCAGAGCCGCTCTGCGGCGTACGGGCCGACCCAGTAGTAGTTCGTGCGGCACGAACTGCTCCTTGGCCTGCGCCAGGGCGCCGGCGGAGAAACTGGCCGACGCAATGAGCGCCAATAGCGAGTGTGGTGCGTTTCATGAGTTTGTCTCCTAAGGTCCGGCCCTCTGCGGGGCCTGTTTCATATAGCGGAACAGCCAGTATAGCCAAAGTATTCCGAGTGTCTAGTGCGGGAACGGCCACAAGCGCAGCTTTTCCTTCGCGATCTGCCACAGCCGCGCGAGGCCGTGGGGCTCGACGATGAGGAAGAAGATGATCAGCCCGCCGAAAATGATCAATTCCATGTTGGACACCACCGCGTGCGAGATCTCCATGCCCGTGGCATGCGAGATCCCGCCGAACAGCACGCTGAGAAAGATCGGCAGCAACGTGATGAACGCGGCTCCGAGGAACGAACCGAGGATCGAGCCCACGCCGCCGATGATGACCATGAACAGGATGCGGAACGAAAGGTCCAGCGTGAACGCCTCGGGCTCCACAGTACCCAGGTAGGTGTAGGCGTACAGCGCGCCCGCCACGCCGCAGTAGAACGAGCTGATGGCGAAGGCGAGGAGCTTGGTCTTCATCATCGGGATGCCGATCACGCTCGCCGCCACGTCCATGTCGCGCACCGCCATGAACGCGCGCCCGGTCTCGCTGCGCATCAGGTTCTTGGCCATCAGCGCCATGACGGCGACGATCGCGAGCGTGAGCACATACTTGCGCACCGGCGTATCGAAGACGTAGCCCAGGATCTCGATCTTCTGCGCGGTGATCACGCCGGACGGCGCTGTAATTGGTGATCCAGCCGATGCGCTGGATCGCCCACAGCACGAAGAACTGGCAGGCGAGCGTCGCCACCGCGAGGTAGAAGCCCTTGATCCTGAGGCTCGGCAGCCCGAACACGATGCCCACCGCCGCGGCGCACAGCCCCGCCAGGATGAAACTGGGGATCACGCCCAGCCACGGCATGCGCAGCACGAAGTTGTAGGCCATGAACGCGCCCACCGCCATGAACGCCGCGGTGCCCAGCGACAGCTGGCCGGCGTACCCGGTAAGGATGTTCAGGCCCAGTGTGGCGAGCGCGAAGATGAGGAACGGCGTGAGGATCGCCGACAGCCAGTACTGGTTGGCGATCAGCGGCACCACGACGAACGCCACGGCGAGCAGCAGCGCGAAGGCGATGCGGTCCTGGCGGATCGGGAAGATCTGCTGGTCTTGCGGCGTAGGTGGACTTGAACTGTCCGGCTTCGCGGTAGAGCATCGCTACACCCTGTCGATGATCTTTTCGCCGAACAGCCCCTGCGGCCGCACCAGCAGGAACAGCAGCGCAATGACGTAGGCGAACCACGATTCGATGCCGCCGCCGACCATCGGCCCGATGTACACCTCGGCGAGCTTCTCGGTGGCGCCGATGATCAGGCCGCCGACGATCGCCCCGGGCACGGATTCGAAGCCCCCGAGGATCAGCACCGGCAGCGCTTTGAGCGCGATGAAGGTGAGGGCGTACTGCACGCCGTTTCTCGCCCCCCACATCAATCCCGCGACCAGCGCGACGAAGCCGGCCACCGCCCAGACGATCGCCCAGATGTGCTTCAGCGGAATGCCGACCGCCATCGCGGCCTGGTGGTCGTCCGCCACCGCGCGCAGCGCGCGGCCGATGCGCGTGTACTGGAAGAACAGGGCCAGCCCCGCCACCATGGCCCCGGCGACACCCGCCGCGAACACTTCGAACTGGCTGACGTTGATGTTCCACTTCTGCGACAGCCATTCCATCGGCACGTCCGGGATGCCGAGTTCGAGGCCGTGCGGCTGCGATCCCCACACCAGCTGCGACAGGCCCTCGAGCACGAAGGTGAGGCCGATGGTGGCCATGAACAGCGTGATCGGCGGCTGGTTGACCAAGGGCCGCAGGACGATCTTCTCGATGCCGATGCCCAGCACCACCATCACGCCCAGGGTGATGGCGAGCGCCAGCCAGAAATTGATGCCCATCTTCAGGATCGACACGAAGGTGAGCGCGGCGAGGAACACCATCGCCCCTTGCGCGAAATTGAACACGCCGGAGGCCTTGTAGATCAGCACGAAGCCCAGCGCCACCAGCGAGTACATGACCCCGGCGAGCAGCCCGCCGATCAGCACCTCGAAGAAGAACGCCACGTTCATCCGTGCGCCACTCCCAGGTAGGCGTCGATCACCGCCTGGTTGGCGCGCACCTCGTCGGGCGTGCCGTCGGCGATCTTGCGGCCGTAGTCGAGTACCACCACGCGATCGGAGATGTCCATCACCACCCCCATGTCGTGCTCGATCAGCACGATGGTGGTGCCGTAGTGGTCGTTGACGTCGAGCACGAACCGGCACATGTCCTGCTTTTCCTCCAGGTTCATGCCGGCCATCGGCTCATCCAGCAGCAGGAGCCGCGGCTCGGCGGCGAGCGCGCGCGCCAGCTCCACGCGCTTTTGCAGGCCGTAGGGCAGCTTGCCCACGGGCGTCTTCCGGATGTGCTGGATCTCGAGAAAGTCGATGACTTCCTCCACCGCGCGCCGGTGCTCGAGCTCCTCGCGCCGCGCGCGGCCCACCCAGATCGCTTGTTCGAGGAAGGAGCAGCGCATCTTCAGGTTGCGCCCGGTGAGTACGTTGTCCAGAACCGTCATGCCCTTGAACAGCGCGATGTTCTGGAAAGTGCGCGCGATGCCGAGCGACGCCGCCTCGTGCGAGTCCATGTCGTGAAACTCTTTCCACGCGCCGTTGCCGCGCAGCCGGATGGCGCCCTGCTGCGGGTGGTACACGCCGTTGATCACGTTGAGCATGGAGCTCTTGCCCGCGCCGTTGGGGCCGATGATGGCGCGGATCTCGTGCTCGCGCACGTCGAAACTCACCTCCTGCAGCGCCTTCACGCCGCCGAAGGCGAGCGACACGCTCTCCACGGAGAGGATCACCTCCCCGACCTGCTCGGCCCGGTTCATGCCGCCCCGCGGCTCACGCCGCCCTTTTTGCCGCGGCAGGCGAGAAGGTCTTCGCGTCGCGAATCGCCAGGTCGGCCGCCAGCATGCCGGTGCGGCCGTCCTCGTACTTCACCTGCATCTCGACGTGCACGCTGTCCTTGCCGCCGTAGAGCGCGTCCAGCAGCCCCCGGTAGCGGTCGGCGATGAAGGCGCGGCGCACCTTGCGCGTGCGCGTGAGCTCGCCGTCGTCCGCGTCGAGCTCCTTGTGCAGGATGAGGAAGCGCCGGATCTGCGAATTGGCGACCTCGGGCTCCTGCGCCAGGTCGGCGTTCACCCGCTCGATGCAATCGCGCACCAGCGAGAGCACCTCCTCGCGCGAGGCGAGGTCGATGTAGCCGGTGTAGGGCATGTTGCGCTTCTCGGCCCAGTTGGCGACCGCCTCGAAGTCGAAATTGACGAACACGCACACCCGGTCGCGGCCGTGCCCGAAGGCCACCGCCTCCTTGATGTAGGGGAAGAACTTGAGCTTGTTCTCGAGGTACTTGGGCGCGAACAGTGTGCCGTCGGCGAGCTTGCCGACGTCCTTCACGCGGTCGATGATCTTGACGTGGCCGTCGGCGTCGAAGTAGCCCGCGTCGCCCGTGTGGAACCAGCCCTCCGTGTCCTTCGCCTCCGTCGTCGCCTGCGGGTTCTTGTAGTACTCCTTGAACAGCCCGGGCGAGCGGATCAGCAGCTCGCGCTCCGGCGTGAATTTCAGCTCCACGCCCGGCACCGCCGGCCCCACCGTGTCGGACTTGACCTGGCCGTCCGGCTGGATGCACACGAAGACGCTGGTTTCGGTCGAGCCGTAGAGCTGCTTGAGGTTGATGCCGATGGAGCGGTAGAACCTGAACAGGTCCGGGCCGATGGCCTCGCCGGCGGTATAGGCGACGCGCACCCGGCTCATGCCGAGGACGTTGCGCAGCGGCCCGTAGGTGAACAGATCCCCCAGCCAGTACAGCAACCGGTCCACGACGCCCACCGGCTTGCCCTCCAGGATCGCGCCCCCGACCCGGCTCGCGATGCCCATGAAGAAGCGATAGAAAAAGCGGCTCATGCGGTCCGCGTCCTCCATGCGGATCGAGACCTGGGTCAGCATCGCCTCCAGCACCCGGGGCGGCGCGAAATAATAGCGTCGGCCCGATCTCGCGCATGTCGATCATCACGGTCTCCGCCGATTCCGGGCAGCAGATGCAGTAGCCGGTGACGAAGGGCTGCGCGTAGGAAAAGATGTTCTGTCCGACCCAGGCGGGCGGCAGGTAGGCGAGCACCACGTCGCGGTCGGTGATGCCTTCCATCTCGGCCGCGGCGAGCGCGCGGTCGATGAGCGCGAGGTGCGTGAGCACCACGCCCTTCGGTTGGCCCGTGGTGCCGGAGGTGAAGAACATGGCCGCGGTGTCGCTGCCCCGTCCCTTCGCGATCTCGCCCTCGAGAAAGGCCGGATCGCGCGCGAACGCCGCACGCCCCTCCTCGATCAGGCTGTCGTAGCTCACGAGCTGCGGCTGCTTGTAGTGGCGCATGCCGCGCGCCTCGTCGTAGTAGATGTGCTGGAGCGTGGGGCACTGCGGCAGGATCTCGAGCAGCTTGTCCACCTGCTCCTGGTCCTCCGCCACCGCGTACGCGATCTCGGCGTTCTGGATCGGGAACGCCATCTCGGCGGCGACCGCGTCCTGGTACAGCGGCACCGGGATGCCGCCCGAGGCACTGCGCCGCGCACATCGCCGCGTAGAGGCGCGGCCGGTTGTCGCCGACGATCGCCAGGTGGTCGCCGCGCTTGAAGCCCTGCGCCGCCAGTCCGCAGGCGAGCGCGCGCGCTTCGTCGGCGAACTGCTTCCAGGTCCACGTCTGCCAGATGCCCAGGTCCTTCTCGCGGATCGCGGGGCGTGCGCCGCGCGTCAGCGCATGGTGCCGAAGCAGCTTGGGAAACGTGTCGTGCGTCCCGATGTCGATGCTCATCGAGCCTGTTCCTCCTCCAAGGACGGCAGGATTCTTACATAGAATGCAGGGGTTTTGGCCAGGGGAGGCGGGATGCAAGGCACCGAGCATTGGACGCGCAAGCAGGGCGTACGGCTGTTCCTCTGGCGCAAGCCGCCGGCCGCGGCCGCGAAGCACGCCGGCACCGTTCTGTTCGTGCACGGGTCGTCCATGGCTTCGCAGCCGACCTTCGACCTGCACGTGCCGGGCCGGCCGCACTCCTCCGTGATGGAGTGGTTCGCCGCGCGCGGCTTCGACACCTGGTGCATGGACAACGAGGGCTACGGCCGCTCGGACAAGTCGCGCCCGATCAATTGCGGCATCGCCAACGGCGCGGAGGATCTCGCCGCGGGCAGCGAGTACATCCTGCGCACCACCGGCGCGCAGGCAACTCCTGGTGTACGGCATCAGCTCCGGGGCGCTCAAGGCGGCGCTGTTCGCCGCAGCAGCATCCGGAGCGCGTGGCGCGCCTTGCGCTCGATGCCTTCGTCTGGACCGGGGAAGGCAGCCCGACGCTCGCCGAGCGCAGGAAGAAATTGCCCGAGTTCCAGTCGAAGAACCGCCGCCCGATCGACCGCGCCTTCGTGCGCAGCATCTTCACGCGCGACCATCCCGGCACCGCGGACGAGGCGACCGTCGAGGCCTTCGCCGACGCGATCCTCGCGCTCGACGACTCGGTGCCCACCGGCACCTACGTGGACATGTGCTCCAGGCTCCCGCTCGTCGACCCGGCGAAGCTCCTCGTGCCGACCATCGTCATGCGCGGCGAGTACGACGGCATCGCGGGTTTCGACGACCTGGTCGAGTTCTTCAAGCGCCTGCCCAATCCGGACAAGCAGTTCGCGGTGATGGCCGGCATCTCGCACGCGAGCTTCCAGCAGAAGAACTACCTCGACGGTGTACCACCTGCTGCACGCGTTCTTCTCGCAGCCCGAGCCGGTGTACCGCGGATGAGGCGCGTCGCTGCCCTGCTCGCCGCGGTGCTGCTGGCGGGCCAGGCCGCGGCGCAAGCCTGGCCCTCCAGGCCCGTGCGCGATGGTGGTGCCGCTCTCCGCCGGCGGCTTCGCTGACGTGCCGGCGCGCCTCCTGGCGCCGCGGCTGTCGGCGCAGCTCGGCCGCCAGTTCTTCGTGGAGAACCGGCCCGGCGCGGGCGGCACCATGGGCACCGACCACGTGGCCAAGTCCGAACCGGACGGCCACACGCTGCTGTTCACCGCCACGCCGCACGTCATCAGCCCGTGGCTCTACAAGGCCCTGCCGTACGACGCGCTCAAGGACTTTGCGCCCGTGGCGCTGGTGGCTTCCGGTCCGTACGCGCTGGTGGTGCATCCGCAGCTGCGGGTCGACTCGGTGCGCGAGCTGATCGCGGCGGCCAAGGCGCAGCCGGGCGAGATCGACTACGCGAGCTCGGGCAACGGCAGCGCGCAGCACCTGGTGACCGCCATGTTCGCCTCGCTCGCCGGCATCGAGCTCAATCACGTGCCCTACAAGGGCAGCGGCCCGGCGATGCAGGACCTCGTTTCGGGCCAGGTGAAGGTGTCGTTCGCGGGCGTACCGAACGTGCTCTCCGCACGTGCGCAGCGGGCGCCTGCGCATCCTCGCGGTGACCACTGCGACGCGCTGGCCCGAACTGCCCGAGGTGCCGACGGTCGCCGAAGCCGGCGTATCCGGCTACGAGGCGGCGCTCTGGCTTGCCGTTGCTCGCGCCGGCGTCCACGCCGACCGACATCGTGCAGCGGCTGCATGCCGAGATCGGCAAGGCGCTCCAGGATCCGGAACTGCTGCAGGGTCTGCGCGCCGCCGGCGTCGCGCCGAATCTGCAGGCGCCGCAGGAGCTCGCCGCGTTCTTGCGCGCGGAGCACGAGAAGTGGGGCCGGGTGGTGCGCGACACCGGCGCCACCGTCAACTAGATCAGCGGAGCCGCGAAGTTCGCCATGCGGTGCGCCGAATGGCTCATTGCTGGCGGTGTGGCGACCTGATCGAATCGACGCGTCGGCGCGTCGCCGCGCCGGCACAGCAGATCTCGGCCTTGGCCCATCGGCAGTCGTGCCCTGGGCTTGGTGGGCCCCGAAGAGGAGGAGCCATGCAGACGGAACCGGTGCTCGAGCATCCCGCCCCTGAGGACGCCAGGCCACCGATGAAGACCTGGCGAATCCTGTTCCTGGACAGCGCCGAGAACGTCGAGAAGTTGAAAGACGCGTGCAAGGACGAGGGGTACGCGGTGGTCGGCGCGCTCACCATCGCGGAGGCATGGGCGTTTCTCGACGGAAAGGACCATGTGGATGTGATCGTCTGCGCCGCGCACCTCGAGGAGGAATCGATGTTCGAGTTCCTGAAGCGCGTGCGCGACAGCAAGGTGCATGGGGAAGCGAAGTTTCTCATCCTGGCGCTCGCGACAGGCGCACTGGGCACGCTGCTGCACCCCTCCACGGCGAGAGCGGGATTCGCGCTCGGCGCGGATACCTACGTGATCATGCCGGTGTTCGACCCGCAAGAACTGGTCGCCCGGATCAGGAAGCTGCAACCGTCCGTTCCGATGCTCCAGCAATCGGCAACCGGCGAGGAGAAACGTCGGTCGGAGTAATCGGGTCAGGTCACAAGAAAAAGGGCCCGCATCGGGCCCCTTCTCATTTGCTGCGATCTCAATGACTAGCGCTAATTGACGGTCAGCGTCGCGGTGGCCGGGTTGGCGTTATTGCCGTGGTCGGTCTGCAAGGCACCGGCAGGCAGCGAGTTGACGTAGCTGCCTGCGACCGCGGCGGTCACCTGCGCCGTCACCGTACAGGAGCCGTTGGCCGGGATCAGGCCTTCCGCCGTCAAGCCCACCGTATCCGTGTCGACGATGAACCACCCTGACAAGGGCTTGGGCGTCTCGATACAGGTGGTGCTGACGCTACCGGGTACCACCACCACGCCGCTGGGCAAATTGTCGATCAACGGCCCGCTCAGGTTGGCGGGTGTGCCGTTGGCGTTGCTCAAGGTGATGGTAAGAGTCGAGACCCCGCCCGCGTTGATGGTGCCCGGGCTGAAGCTCTTGCCGAGCGTGGGTGGGATCGAAGTGCCTGGTACGTTGCAAACGGGGACGGTGACGGTGTTGTTATCCAGCGTCACTGCACCATTTCGCGCCAGGACTCTACCGGACACGCTTGCGCCGTTGTTGAGAGTGATGCTCGTGAGCGCGAAGATATTGCCCACGAACGCAGTGGTTGTCCCGAGAGTCGCGGAGCTGCCGACCTGCCAGTAGACGTTGCATGGATTGGCGCCACCGGTCAGCAGCACGGACGAGCCGACCGCCGTCGTGAGGGTGCTCCCGGCCTTGAACACCCAGACCGCGTTGGACACGCCCCCGGCGTCGAGGGTCAGCGCTCCCGTCAACTGAGCCTGAGCTCGAATAGCAATAGACGCCCGGCGTGAGCGTCTTCCCACCGAGATCCTGAGCAGTCAAGTCGGTAGTGCAGCGCCTGGCTTGCCAGATCAATATACGCAGCAGTGGTATCAGTCTGAGCCTGAAGCGCCACCGCATCCGCTGCATGCGTCACTCCGGTCACGATGCCGGGAGGAAAACCGGTGATCACTGCGCCCGGGCTGACACCCAGGTTTCCGGTGATGACGCTCGAACCGGTATTAGTCACAGTCGAGCCGCCCAGTACGGCGAAAGCCTGCTCCGTGCCCTGCGGTGGCGCAGCCGCGGCCGAGAACTTGTTGACCGGGGCAGCCTCGTCCCCGGTCCCTGCACCGCATCCCGCCAGCAGAACTGATGTAAGAGCCGCTGATAGCAACGTCGCCAACCCCATCCTGGTATATCTCATTGCAATCTCCTTGAGCCTGCACTAGCAAACTTCCGCTGAACGAGTTGCGGCGCGCGAGCGCCGGTCGCGTCTTTGGCAAAACCTGATATGCAAGATAGGCAAGAGGGCTTCGCTGGTCTGCTCGCTACCGAACATGAACATGCTCCGCCTTGTGCGCCAGCGCACATACGACGGCGCGCCTTCGATAGCATCGTCCCGGCTATCGAACGTGTCCGGAATACCGGGGCGATGCCAGGATGAGATCTCGACTGCTGCTTTGCCGGCTTGCTGTTGCAGGCCTGGTGGTGGCTGTTCTTTCCAGTTGTGGCAGCGGAGATGGCGGGTCAGGCATCCCGCCAGGGACGAACCGCACGGTCACCCTCGCTTGGACGCCCAGCCACGAAGCGGGGGTCAACAGCGCGGGCGGCGGCTACCAGGTCGCGATCAGCGGCCAGCCAACGATCAACGTGCCGTTCAGCTCCGGACTCACGGCGCCAACGTCCGCCGTGACAACATTGCAGACGGGGACCTACACCGTGACCGTAAGCGCCTTCGCGGCGCTCGACAAACAAGGCGGCAGCACCGGCAGCCTCAGCGAGCCCTCGCAGCCTGTCACCTTGATCGTGCCCTGATACGGGCACCAGATTCCCGTGAAAACACCGTTGCGCCCGATGGCACTGGCCGCGCTCGTCGGCGCTGCCTTGACCCTGTACGCGCAGGTTGCCGCCGCCCCTTCTGCGCCGCCCACGCCGGCCAACGCGGCCGCGTCGCAGTACGTGCCGGGCGAGGTGCTTGTGAAGTTCAAGCCCGCGGCGAGCATGCAGGAGCTCACAGCCGCCATGGCGGCCCGGGGACACTCCGTGGTCGCAAGCCTGCATCAGCCCGGTTGGGCGCAGGTCAAGGTCGGCGCGGGCCAGACGATGGAAACGGCGTTCACAGCCTACCGGAACGACCCGAACGTCGAATACGTCCAGCCCAACTACATCTATCACGCCGCGGCGGTGCCCAACGACACCCAGTACGGTCAACTCTGGGCGTTCAAGAACACCGGGCAGGCGGTCACCCCCAGCAATTATTCGCCCAACGCCGGCACGGTGGGCGATGACATGAACATCGAGCCGGCCTGGGATCGCATCACCGATTGCAGCAGCGTCGTCGTGGCGGTGCTCGATACCGGGGTCAACTACAACCACGAAGACCTCGCCGCCAGCATGTGGAATGGCGGGTCGAGCTTTCCGAACCACGGCCATGATTTTGTCGACAACGACGACGACCCGATGGACCCAAACGGCCACGGCACCCATCTCGCCGGCGTCATCGGCGCCGTAGGTAGCAATGGCACGGGCACCGTCGGGGTGTGCCAGAAGGCCAGCATCATGGCGGTGCGCGTACTGGATGCCACGGGAAACGTGACAACGGCGACCGCCCTGCAAGGCATCAGCTTCGCCGTGACCCATGGCGCCAAGGTGATCAACATGAGCTTCGTCGGCGGCGGGTCCTTCGACCCGCTCTTCAGCGACGCCATCAGCAACGCGCAGAATAGCGACGTCGTGGTGGTGGTGGTGGCAGGCAACGAGGCCAGCGACAATGACGCCGCAGGCGGCGCCCGTTATCCCTGCAACTTCACCCAGCCGAACCTGGTTTGCGTCGCCGCGCTCGACCAGAACTACGCGCAGGCGAGCTTCTCGAATTGGGGAGCAACCAGCGTGGATGTCGGAGCCCCGGGGACCAATATCCTGAGCACGTGGGCCGGCGCGGGGTCGAACAACGCCAGCTACAACACCATCAGCGGCACTTCCATGGCCTCGCCGGGGGTCGCGGGATTGGCCACGATGCTGCGCGCCTTCAATCCGCAGTACACCTTCCTCGATACCGTCAACGCCATCAAGAACGGCGGCAGATCCGTCCCCGCGCTCGCCGGCAGGACCACGAGCGGAAAGTCGGTCGATGCCATGTCGTCGCTGGCGTACATCAACCCGCCCACGGGTCTGACGGCCACGGTGCGATAGGAGAGGTGACCCGCGGCCGGTCAAAAGAAAGCCGGCCGCGCGGTGCGCCAAACCGGCGCACCATCAACTGATCAGCTGAGCAGCGACCAGATCTCGCTAATCGCGAACAGCACGCTGAACACGGTGACGCAGATCTTGCCGAGGCGCGCGATGTGCGGCTTCACGCTCGAATCGGCGAACATCGCCGAGCTGATCGCTCCGAACAACATGAGCAAGGGGGCGGTTTTCATGATGCCCCATTATCGCCGCAAAAAAGGGCTTGCGTGCGCCTGTCGCCGCGCTTGCCGCACCCCTACATGTTCCTGCGGTACTGCCCGCCCACCTCGAACAGGGCGTGGGTGATCTGACCGAGGGAACACACCCGCACCGCGTCCATCAGCACCGCGAACACGTTCTCGTCCCGGATCACGGCCTGGCGCAGGCGCTCGAGCATCGCCGGCGCCTCGCCGGCATGGCGCTTGTGGAACTCGCGCAGGCGTTTCAGCTGGGATTGCTTTTCTTCCTCGGTGGAGCGGATGAGCTCGAGCTTCTGCGGCACCGTGTCGCCGTGCGGGTTGCGGAAGGTGTTGACGCCGACGATCGGGTAGGAGCCGTCGTGCTTCCTGTGCTCGTAGACCATGGATTCCTCCTGGATCTTGCCGCGCTGGTAGCCGGTCTCCATGGCGCCGAGCACGCCGCCCCTTGCGCTGATCGCCTCGAACTCCTTCAGCACCGCCTCCTCCACCAGGTCGGTCAGCTCGTCGATGATGAAGCTGCCCTGGTTCGGGATTCTCGTTCTTCGCCAGGCCCCATTCCTTGTTGATGATCAACTGGATCGCCATCGCGCGGCGCACCGATTCCTCGGTGGGCGTGGTGATCGCCTCGTCGAAGGCGTTGGTGTGCAGCGAATTGGTGTTGTCGTAGGTCGAGATCAGCGCCTGCAGCGTGGTGCGGATGTCGTTGAAGGCGATCTCCTGCGCGTGCAGGCTGCGGCCCGAGGTCTGCGAGTGGAACTTGAGCTTCTGGCTGCGCTCGTTCGCGCCGTAGCGGTCGCGCATCGCCACCGCCCAGATGCGCCGCGCCACGCGCCCGAGCACCGCGTACTCGGGGTCCATGCCGTAGGAGAAGAAGAACGACAGGTTCGGCGCGAAATCGTCGATCTGCATGCCGCGCGCCAGGTAGGCCTCGACGAAGGTGAAGCCGTTGGCGAGCGTGAAGGCGAGCTGCGAGATCGGGTTCGCGCCGGCCTCGGCGATGTGATAGCCCGAGATCGACACCGAATAGAAATTGCGCACGTCGTTGTCGATGAAGTACTGCTGGATGTCGCCCATCACCTTGAGCGAGAACTCGGTGGAGAAGATGCAGGTGTTCTGTCCCTGGTCCTCCTTCAGGATGTCGGCCTGCACCGTGCCGCGCACCGCGGACAGCGTCTTCGCCCTTAACGCGGCCAGCTCCTGCGCCGTCGGCTTCCGGCCCAGCTTCTCGACCTGCTGGTCGATGGCCGTGTTGAAGAACATCGCCAGGATGGTGGGCGCCGGGCCGTTGATGGTCATCGACACCGAAGTCGCCGGGTCGCTCAGGTCGAAGCCCGAGTACAGCACCTTCATGTCCTCGAGCGTGGCGATGGACACGCCCGAATTGCCGACCTTGCCGTAGATGTCCGGCCGCTCGTCCGGGTCGAAGCCGTACAGCGTCACCGAGTCGAAGGCGGTCGACAGGCGCTTGGCCGGCATGTCCTTCGACAAGAGGTGGAAACGCGTGTTGGTGCGGAACGCGTCGCCCTCGCCCGCGAACATGCGCGTCGGGTCCTCGTTCTCGCGCTTGAACGGGAACACGCCGGCGGTGTAGGGGAAAGAACCGGGAAGGTTCTCGCGCAGCCGCCAGCGCAGGATCTCGCCGTGGTCTTCGTACCTGGGCAGCGCGACCTTGGGGACCTTGGTGCCCGAAAGCGACTCCGTGGTGAGCCTCGTGCGCAGCTCCCTGTCCCGCACGGAGGAGACGAACTCGTCGCCTGAGTAGGCCTTCGCGATCTCGGGCCAGGAGGCGATCAGTTCCTTCGATCGGGCATCCAGCGCCGCGTCCTTCTCGGCGACCAGCCGCCCGAGCGAGTCGATGCCGCTCATGCGCCTCGCCTCGGCAAGCTGCTGGCGCTCGCGCGCGAGCCTCGACTGCGCCGCGCCGTGCGCGTGATAGTGGCGCATCAACTCGGCGATCTCGGCGAGGTAGCGCGCGCGTTTGGGCGGCACGATGACGTGCACGTTGGAGGACACCTTGGCCGTCGGCCTGGGCAAGGCGCCCGCCGCGAGCTGCAGACCCTTGTCCCTCAGCTTCTGCGCCACCGCGTGGTACAGCGCGGTGACGCCGTCGTCGTTGAAGCGCGCGGCGATGGTGCCGAACACCGGCATCGAGTCGGGGGCATGGCCGAAGCTCTGGCGATTGCGCTGCACCTGCTTCCTGACGTCGCGCAGCGCGTCCTCGGCCCCGCGGCGGTCGAACTTGTTGATCGCCACGAAGTCGGCGAAGTCCAGCATGTCGATCTTCTCCAGCTGGCTCGCCGCGCCGAACTCCGGCGTCATGACGTAGAGCGTGGCGTCGGCCAGCGGCACGATCGCGGCATTGCCCTGGCCGATGCCGGAAGTCTCCACGATCACCAGGTCGTAGCCCGCCGCGCGGCAGGCAGCGATGGCATCCGGCAGGCAGCGGGCGATCTCGGCGTCCGAGTCGCGCGTGGCCAGCGAGCGCATGAAGATGCTGGCGCCGCCGATCGCGTTCATGCGGATGCGGTCGCCGAGCAGCGCGCCGCCGGTCTTCTTGCGCGTCGGGTCCACCGACAGGATGGCGATCCTCAGGCGGTCCTGCTGGTCGAGCCGGAAGCGCCGCACCAGCTCGTCGGTGAGCGAGCTCTTGCCCGCGCCGCCCGTGCCGGTGATGCCGAGCACGGGCGCGGGGTGCGCCTTGGCCGCCGCGTGCAGCGCAGCGATGTCCGCGAACTCGCCGAGCTCCAGCGCGCTGATCACCTGGGCAAGTGCGCGCGGGTCGCCCGCCGGCAGCTTCTTCGGCGCATGCCGCGCCACGTCGAAATCGCAGCGCGCGAGCATGTCGTTGATCATGCCCTGCAGGCCCATCTTCTGCCCGTCCTCGGGCGAGTAGATGCGCGCCACGCCGTAGTCCTGCAGCTCCCGGATCTCGGCGGCGACGATCACGCCGCCGCCGCCGCCGAATACCTGGATGTGCGCGCCGCCCCGCTGCCGCAGCAGATCCACCATGTACTTGAAGTACTCGAGGTGCCCGCCCTGGTAGGACGAGATGGCGATGCCCTGCACGTCCTCCTGCAGCGCCGCGCCGACCACGTCCTCCACCGCGCGGTTGTGGCCGAGGTGGATCACTTCCGCGCCGGAGGCCTGCAGGATGCGGCGCATGATGTTGATCGAGGCGTCGTGGCCGTCGAACAGGCTCGCCGCGGTGACGAAGCGGATCTTGTGCTTTGCCTTGTAGACGAGGCTCTTGGACTCGGACAGGTCGGTCATGCGGGCAGTCTCATGCGGGCGACAGCCTAGTTGACGTTTACGTAAACGTCAATGCTGCCCCGGCCGCGGCGGCGCCTCGCCCGGCGCGCCCAGCGGCAGGGCGAAGCCGAAGCTCGCGCCTTCGCCGGGAGTGCCTTCGGCCCACACGCAGCCGCCGTGGCGTTCCACGATCCGCTTTACCAGCGCCAGCCCGATGCCCGCCCCCGGGAACTCCTCCTCGCCGTGCAGGCGCTGGAACAGATTGAACAGCTTCGCCTCCTGCGCGGGATCGAAGCCGACGCCCCCGTCGCTGATGCGGAACTCGGCGACGCCATGGCGCACCGCACCGTCGATGTACACGTCCCGCTCGCTCGAACGCGCGGAGAACTTGAGCGCGTTGTCGATGAGCAGGCGCCACGCCTGCGCCAGCAGCGCGGCGTCCGCCGGCACGCTGGGCAGCTGGCTGATCCTGATGTGCGCCTGGTCGGCAACGCTCAGGCGCATGTCTTCGACGCTCGCCCTGACGAGTTCCGTCATGTCCACTTTCTGCGGCACCAGGCGCCGGCGGCCGAGCCTCGCGTACTCGGCGAGGCCATCGAGCAATGCCGCCATGTGCTTCACATTGGCGGTGAGGCGAGCGACCAGCGCGATGCCTTCCCGATCCAGGCTGGCGCGGTGGTGGCGCTCGATCAGCGTCGCGCAGGCATCTACGGCGCCCAGCGGCGCGCGCAGGCTTTGCGATAGGACATAGGCGTGGGACTCGAGCTCCCGCACCGAACGCTGCAACTCCCGCGTGCGCCATTCCACGCGGCGCTCGAGCAGGGTGTTCAGGGCACGCTGGTCGCGCGGCACCGCGTCCCCCTCCGCCGGTTCGCGCACGGGCATCATGCGGTACAGCATCAGCGCCGCGAGCAGCCCTGAGACCATCAGCGCTATTGTCAGGCCGCCGATGCGCACTTCGAGGACGTCGGAGCGCGCATCGGACATGGTGACACCGGAGGTCGTCTGCATCGCAAACCAGATGTCGTACGCGGCCCCGGCGACGAAGGGCAGTGCGGTCACGCAGGCCAGGGCGGCGAACTGGACGCGCAGGTCGCGAAACGCGGGAAAACGGTCTAGGACTGCGGCGAGCATCTGGGATCGGCCTTTCTGGCGGGGAACATGCCCGTCAATCGCGGTAGGAAGGGTCCTTCTGCTCTACGAGGCGCACCATGGCGGCGAATACGTCCTCGCAGGTACGCTTTTCGGTCGGGCCGGACTCGCGTACGGTCTGCGCGAAGACTTCTTCGCGGATCGGGTTGAGCGACCCGGCGCTGCTCGCGGCGATCTGAACGTCGCAGGCACGCTGCAGGGTCCAGAGCATCATGAAGGCTTCCGGCACCGAAGGGCCCCAGGCGAGCAGGCCGTGGTTGCGCAGGATGACGGCGGGCTTGCCCCCGATGCTCTTCAGCATGCGGCCCTTCTCGCCCTCGTCCACGGTGATGCCCTCGAAGTCGTGGTAGGCGACCTTGCCGTGCAGCTGGGCGGCGTAGAAGTTGGTGGGCGACAGGCCCTCCTTCAGGCAGGCCACCGCCATGCCGGTGGTGGTGTGCGTGTGCATCACGCAGTGCGCCTGCTCGACATGCTCGTGGATCGCGGAGTGGATGACGAAGCCGGCGCGGTTCACCGGCCATTTCGCCTCGCGCACCGGGTTGCCCTCGACATCGATCAGCACCAGGCTGGAGGCCGTGATCTCGCTGTAATGCAGGCCGAAGGGATTGATGAGGAAAAGCTTTTCGGGGCCGGGAACGCGCAGCGTGATGTGGTTGAAGATCATCTCGGTCCAGCCGAGATGATGGAAGACGCGGTAGCAGGCGGCGAGCTGCACGCGCGCAGCGCGTTCGGCCTCCGACACCGGGAAATCGCGCACTTTGCGGGCGGTGCTGTCGAAGTAGATCGTCATCGCGGCTCTCCGGGCAGATCGAAGAGTCTAAACCCGCCCACGGAATTGCGCTGTGCTGCGCTGCAAGTGGACGCCCGGGTTCGGCGGGCATAGGGTGGCCCCATGCGGCTCCTTGCCCTTGCCGCGGCGGCAGCCTGGTCGATCGCCGCCGCCGCCCAACCGCACAGCGCCGGCGAATGCCGCGAGGGGGGCGATTTCATCCGCAACGCGGCGCTGTCGCGCGATGCGGGCGCCAGCCGCGAGTTCTTCGTCGGCCGGCTGGAGGACGACATGCTGGCGATCCGCTCCTACCCGCCGGCGCTGCGCTGGTTCGTGCACGACACCGCCGACGAGGCGTTCCTGCGCGCCGAAGTGCACGCGGTGTTCGACGCGCCGGCCGCGAGCGAGCTGCACCGCGACGCCTTCCTCGAGCGCTGCGCGCGCCGCGCCGAGCGCCTCGCCGCCAGCGGCGGCTAGCGGAAGTCGAAGATCCGCTGCGCGTTTTCGCCGCGCACGCGGCTGCGCGCGCCGTCGGGCAGCCGGTCCACGCGCGCGAGGCAGCCGATCGGATCGCCGATGGTGTGCGGGTAGTCCGAGCCGTAGAGCACGTTGCCGGTGCCGAAGACGCGCAGCGCCATCGCCAGCACATCGTCGGTGAACACCACCGAGTCGGCGTAGATGCGCCGCGCATGCAGGCTGGGCTTCTCCCGCGTCTTCGTGCGGCAGGCCGGGATCTGCTCGTAGCACTGGTCCAGGCGCCCGATCAGGTAGGGCAGCGTGCCGCCGGCGTGGCCGGCGATGATCTTGAGCCCCTGGAAGCGGTCGAAGAAACCGTCGTAGATCATGCGCGCCATCGCGAGCGTGGTGTCGGTGGTGAAGCCGATCGAGGCGGTGAGCTGGAATTGCGTCATCTCCATCTCCTTCACCCCCGGCGGCGCGGTCGGGTGCACGAGCACCGGGAGCCTGGCGTCGTCGATCGCCTGCCAGATCTTCGCGAAGGCCGGGTCGGTGAGCGCCTTGCCGCCGATGTTGGCGAGCACCATCACGCCGCAGGCGCCGGCCTCGAGGCTGCGCTTCAGCTCCGCGAGCGCCGATCTTCTCGTGCTGCCAGGGCAGCGAGCAGAACCACTGGATGCGGTCGGGAAAGGCCTTTTGCGCCTGCGCCATCTCGTCGTTCATCACCTGCGCGGCCTTGAGGCTCACCTTCTCCCCGCCCCAGTAGACGTTCGGGCAGGTGAGCGAGACGACGGACACGTCGATGCCCACGCGGTTCATGTTCTTGATGCGCAGGTCCCAGTCGAACATCTCCGGCACCGGCGTCATGAACGGCGCGCCGTCGAGATGGATCGCGCGCAGCCCCCCGGTCACCGCCTTCAGCGTGTAGCGCGGCCGGCCGTGCTGCTCGAGCAGCTTCAGCCACGCGTGGTTGAGCATGTGGGTGTGGACGTCGATGACCGGTGCCATGCGAACTTCCTCCTGCGGTGGAGGGACCGAGGTTAGTCACGCACAGGGCCGGAAGCAATGCCCGCGGCGAAACTTCCCGCCGTCTTGCGAAACGTCAAAAGACGATCGTCTTGTCCGCCCAGCCGGTCCACGTGGCGAGCTGCGCCATGCTGCTGCGCGTGCAACCCTTGGCGAGATCGGCATCGGCGAATCCGCGCGCGTCCATGCAGGTACCGCACACGCCGATCTCGCCGCCGCGCGCCGAGACGCCATGGAGCAAGGCCTCGATGCTGTAGTAGCCCTGCGGCACCTTCTGCCCGGACTTCGCGCAGGAGGCGGCGTCGCCGATCAGGAACAGTTTCACTTCATTGCCTGCGGCGGGGTCCTTCAACAACTCGCGCGCGAGGCGCAGGCCGTTGTAGCTGCGTTCGGTGCCGTAGGGAGGGTCGTTGAGGATGAAAAGGCACTTCACGCCCGCTCTCCCGAAAATGGCATGCGCAAAACGCCGTGCAACGTCGCTACGACCCCGGGATCGCGCCAGCCGGGGAGGCCGATATCCAGCTCGCCGCCCGGCGCCGGCGTATAGGTTCCGAGCAACCGGTCCCACACCGAGAGGCAGAAGCCGTAGTTGCTGTTACGCTCCGATTCGATCACCGAGTGATGCGTGCGGTGCATGTCGGGTGTCACGAGCCCGCGCCGCACCCAGCGCTCCAGCCAGGCCGGCAGCGACGCGTTGGCATGGTTGAACATGGCCGTCGCGTTGAGCAAGATCTCGAACGCCAGCACCGCGAGCACCGGCGCGCCCAGCGCGGCGATGGCCGCGAGCTTGATCAACGTCGAGAGCACGATCTCGAGCGGATGGAAGCGGATGCCGGTGGTCAGGTCGAAGTCGGGGTCGGCGTGATGCACCGCATGCAACCGTGCCAGCGCAGGAACGGAATGGAACAACACATGCTGGAAGTAGATGACGAGGTCGAGCGCCAAGACGCCGGCGAGCACGGCGAGCCATGCGGGCAATGCCAGGCGGTTGAGAAGTCCCCATCCCTCGTCAGCCGCGAATGCGGCGAAGGCCAGCGCCGAGCCCGGCAGCACGATCCGCAGCACCAGCGTATTGAGCACCGCGAGGCCGAGGTTGGCGCGCCAGCGCAGGAGCCGCGACAGGCGCAGGGCGCGCGCGGGCGCCGCCCGTTCCCAGAGCGCCAGTGCGGCGAAGACGGCGAGGAACACGCCCAGGCGCAGCGCGAGTTCGGTGTACGCCGCAATCGTGAAATCCATGCCCGGCCCTATATTCAACTAATGAGTTGAATAGTAGAATAGGCGCGAATCCCATGTCAAGCGACGCCGCCAAGGAACGCCTGTATCAGGCCATCGGCCGCGTTGCGGCGGCGCTCGGCAATGCCGGCCGGCTACAGATTCTCGAGTTCGTCGCCCAGGGCGAACGCAGCGTGGACGCGCTCGCGACGATGACCGGCCTCTCGGTGGCCAACACTTCCAAGCACCTGCAGGCGCTGCGCCAGGCGGGGCTGGTCAATGCCCGCAAGGAGGGGTTGAGGGTGTACTACTCGCTCGCGGGCGACGACGTGAGTCTCCTGCTGACTGCGCTGCGCGGGGTCGCCGAGCATCGCGCCGCCGACGTGGACAAGCTCCTGCGGGCCTGGCTCGCGCACCGCGACGAACTCGACCCGGTGCCCGCGCGCGAGGTGCTCGCGCGGCTGAAGAACGGGCTGGTGACAGTGCTCGATGTGCGGCCGGCGGAAGAGTTCGCGGCCGGGCACCTGCCGGGCGCGATCAACGTCCCGGTGGACAAGCTCGAGACCTACCTGTCGAAGCTGCCAAAGCGCAAGGAAGTCATCGCCTACTGCCGGGGCCCCTACTGCCTCCTGTCCTTCGAGGCTGTCGCAAAGCTGCGCAAGCGCGGCTTCAAGGCGAAACGCCTCGCGGACGGCTACCCCGAGTGGCGGGCGGCGGGGCTACCGGTCGCGCGCTGAGGCGTCGCGCTTGCGCATGCGCTCGCGCAGGAAGTGCACCGTCAGCGGCACCCCGGTCAGCAACCCCAGCGCCAGCACTGCGAAGAGAATCTTGTCGAGCTCGCCGGTCGCCATCTCGCCGCCGAAATGCGCGAGCAGGAAGCTCGCCGGTAGTATCCCGGCGAGCGTCGCCAGTGCGAAGCGCCACCAGGACAGCGCAGTGAGCCCGGCCGCGTAGCTCACCACGTCGAACGAGATGAAAGGCAGCAGGCGGCTGGCGAACACGATCGCCATCAGCGTGCCCTGGGAGCCGAGCCGCGTCCTCGGCAGGCGGCTGCCGACCCAGCGTTGCAGGGCGTCTCGCCCCAAATGGCGTGCAATGCCGAAGGCGCAGAGCGCGCCGAGTTCGGCGCCGAGCAGGATGTACGCCGTGCCCCAAGTGTGTCCGTAGGCGGCGCCGGCTGCGAGCGCGATCGGCGCGCTCGGGATCGGGCTCACCAGGATGGCGAGGGTCATCAGCCCGATCACCGCGAGGGGCCCCGCCACACCGAGCCCCACGATGAACTGCCGCAGCGCTTGGCCATCGAGGATGGTGGCCATGGCACCGGTCTCCTGCAGCTGCCAGTACGCCACGCCCATCGCCGCGACAATGGCGACCGCAGCCAGGATCCTGATGCGTGTGCCCGCAGTCATGTGCCGCACTCCGATGCACTTCGACCTTGACGCCGTAACTTGCGCCGCGGAGCATCATTGCGCAAGCATGGGCCTCGTCCTCGAAAGCACGCTCACCTGTCCGCGCTGCGCTCACGCAAGCGTGGAGACCATGCCGATCGACGCTTGCCTTTTCTTCTGGAATTGCCCCGGCTGCGCAGCGCGACTTAGACCCAGGCCCGGCCACTGCTGCGTGTTTTGCAGCTATGGCAGCGTGCCCTGCCCGCCGAAGCAGCAGGAACGGAACTGTTGCGCGTGAACCGCGGCATTCTTTACGCACTGGGCGCCGCGGCGCTCTTTGGCGCCAGCACGCCTTTCGCCAAGCTCCTGCTCGGCGAGGTGTCGCCGCTGGTGCTCGCGGCAATCCTCTACCTGGGCAGCGGAATCGGCCTCGCCGCCTGGCTTGCCTTGCGGCCGGGGAACGCCAAACTTGCGGGATTCGCGAGGGGCGACTGGCCGTGGATCGCGGCGGCAATCCTTGCCGGCGGCGTGGCCGGGCCGGTACTGCTCATGTTCGGCCTCGCGCGCAGCGACGCGGCTTCCGCGTCGCTGCTGCTGAACCTCGAAGCCGTGCTCACCGCTGCGATCGCCTGGACGGTGTTCCGCGAGAACGTGGACCGGCGCGTCTTCGCCGGCATGGCGGCGATCGTAG
Source organism: uncultured beta proteobacterium (assembly GCA_963782655.1). Lineage (GTDB taxonomy): Bacteria > Pseudomonadota > Gammaproteobacteria > Burkholderiales > SG8-39 > JAABQT01. The sequence goes on from CAWALA010000009.1 coordinate 128,461, forward strand.
CGGGCGGTGTGCTGCTGTCCGCGGGAGCCGCGCCGCGGGCCGAAGGGCTCCTGGGCGCCTCGCTCGTTGCCGCAGCCTGCCTTGCCTGGGCGATCGACAACAACCTGACGCGCCGCGTTTCGGGTGGCGACGCCGCCACGCTCGCCTGCCTCAAAGGACTCGCGGCCGGCACGGTAAATCTCACGCTCGCCCTGGCCATTGGCGCCCCGTTGCCGGAGGCGGCGGGCTGGGTCGGCGCGGGATTGCTGGGATTCCTGGGCTACGGCGTGAGCCTGACGCTGTTCATCGTCGCGCTGCGCCACCTCGGCACCGCGCGCACCGGAGCCTATTTTTCGGTGGCGCCGTTCTTCGGCGCGGGGCTGGCGCTGGCGCTACTGGGGGAGCGCCCGGACACGGTCTTCTGGCTCGCCGGGGCGCTGATGGCGCTGGGAGTATGGCTGCATCTCTCCGAGCGCCACGCGCATGAACATTCCCACGAGGTGCTGGAGCACCAACACGAGCACCTGCACGACGCGCACCACCGTCACGCGCACGACTTCGACTGGGACGGCCGCGAGCCGCATACCCATCGCCACCGGCACGAGCCGCTGGTGCACTCGCATCCGCATTACCCCGACCTGCATCACCGGCACGGGCACTGATCGGACGACACAGGTCGCGCCCGCCGGAACTTGCCGAACTACAGCAGCGTCGGCTTGTCCGGCAACTCGTTGCGACTGCCCGGCCGCGGCGGGTAGTGCCGCGCCAGCAGCAGCGAAATCTCCTTGATGCCGCCGACAATGGCCTGCTCGTGCGCGCCGCGCGCGAGCGCCTGCTCCACGCCACGGCAAATTCTCTCCCATTCAGCCGGCGTCACCCGGGCATTGATACCCCGATCGGCAACGATCTCGATATCGCGGTCGGCGATCAGGAGATAGATCAGCACGCCATTGTTTTCCTCGGTGTCCCACACGCGCAGTTGCGAGAACACTTCAATGGCGCGCTCGCGCGCCGACTGTCCCCCGAACAGTGCGGTACTGTCCAGCGCGCGCTCGGCGGCAAACCGGATCTCGCCGCGATGGGTGGTTTCGCTGCTCGCGATCGCGTGCTCGATCGCAGCCAGCGCCTTTGATGGAAAGGCGCGCGGCGAGGAAAACAAGTGACGCGCGATGCGCTTCAGGTCCATCGCTACCACCGCCCGGAGGCGCCACCGCCGCCGAAGCCGCCGCCGCCGCCGCGGAATCCGCCGCCGCCGAAGCCTCCGCCACGCCCCAATCCCCCACCGCCGAAGCCTCCGGGAAATCCGCCACGGATCCCGCGGCCGGCGCCGCCGCCTATGAGCGTGAAGATGAATGCGAGGATGCCTGCCAGCACCGCGATCGATACTGCGCCGACCAGCAGCCACGCCACGGCGCCCACCGCGCCGCCCGCGACGACGGAACCGGCGGTCCTGCCGAGCATGCGGCGCAGCAGGCCGCCGACCACCATGGCCACAATGAGCAGGATCGGCAGCGTTTGCCCTATGCTGCCGCCCACTTGCGGCACGGGACTCGCCGGCTCGGGCAAAGGCTCGCCGTCGATGATGCGGATCATGCGGTCGATGCCGGCGTTGATGCCGCCGTAGAAATCGCCCTCGCGAAAGCGCGGCGCGATCACTTCGCGGATGATGCGATTCGCGGTGGCGTCGTTCAGCGCGCCCTCCAGGCCGTAGCCCACCTCGATGCGCAGTGCGCGGTCGTTCTTCGCTACAACCAGGATTGCCCCGTCATCGACCTTCTTGCGGCCGATCTTCCACTGCTCGGCGACGCGCAGCGCGTACGGCTCGATCGCCTCGGGCGCGGTCGTCGGCACCATCAGCACCGCGACCTGGCTGCCCTTGCGCGCCTCGAACGACTGCAGCATCTGCTCGAGCGATGCCGTTTGTTCCCTGGTCAGCGTGCCGGTCAGGTCGGTGACCCGGGCCGCGAGTTGCGGAACGGCAACCTGCGCCCACGCCGGCAGCGCGAGCAGCAGGAGCAGCAGCGCGCGGATCACTTGCCCTTCTGGCCGAAGTCGACTTTGGGCGCCTTGGAGATCTCGCGCTCGTTCTCGACGCTGAAGTTGGGCTTGGTCTTGAAGCCGAAGGCCATCGCGGTCAGGTTGGACGGGAACTGCCGTACGGTCACGTTGAAGGTTTCCACCGCCTTGATGTAGCGGTTGCGCGCCACCGTAATGCGGTTCTCGGTGCCCTCGAGCTGCGCCTGCAGATCGCGGAAATTGGCGTCGGACTTCAGCTGCGGATAGTTCTCCGCCACAACGAGCAGCCGCGACAGCGCGCCCGTCAATTCGCCCTGCGCCTGCTGAAAGCGCGCGAAGGCCTCCGGGTCGTTCACCAGCTCGGGCGTTGCCTGGATCGAGCCCACGCGCGAGCGCGCCTCGGTGACGCGGGTGAACACCTCCTGCTCCTGCTTGGCAAAGGCCTTCACCGTTTCCACGAGATTCGGCACCAAATCCGCGCGGCGCTGGTATTGGTTGAGCACTTCGGACCACGCCGCCTTTACCTGCTCGTCGGTGCTTTGCAGCGTGTTGTAGCCGCAGCCGGACAGCAGGAGCAGCACCGCAGCGGCCAAAGCCAGACTGATTCTCGACATTGTCATGGTTTCACTCCCGAAACGATGGTTTCCCGATCCTGCTGGTCGAACGCGCTCGATCCGCTGGGGCGGGCGACACTGCAATTCTAGACTGTCTTCGTTTCACGACTCCCTCCTCCGCATCAGGTAATACGCCGCCGGAATCACCAGCATCGACAGCAGCGGCGCGGTCACCATGCCGCCGATCATCGGCGCAGCGATGCGCTGCATCACCTCGGCGCCGGTGCCCTCGCTCAGCAGCAGCGGCGCCAGTCCCGCGAGGATCACCGCCACGGTCATCGTCTTCGGGCGCACGCGCAGCACCGCGCCCTCGTCGAGCGCTTCCACCAGCTGCGCCTGCGTGATCGCCGGTCCGCGCCGCTCGATCGCGTGGCGCAGGTAGACCAGCATCACCACACCGAACTCTGCGGCGACGCCCGCCAGCGCGATGAAGCCGATCGCGCCCGCCACCGACAGGTTGTGGCCCAGCAGCCAGATCAGCCAGAAACCGCCGACCAGCGCGAACGGCAGCGTCAGCATGATGAGCAGCGCCTCCTCCCAGCGCCGGAAGGCGAGGTACAGCAGCACGAAGACGATGAGCAGCGTGAACGGCACCACCACCGTCATGCGCGCCTTGGCGCGCTCGAGGTATTCGAACTGGCCCGACCACGCAAGCGACACGCCGGCCGGCAATGTGACGTTCTCCGCCACGGCGCGCTGCGCGTCCTTCACCACCGAAGCCAGGTCGCGGCCGCGGATGTCGACGTAGATCCAGCCGGAGAGCCGCGCGTTCTCCGAACGCAGCATGGGCGGACCATCGGCGATCGCGATTTCCGCCACCGTGCCCAGCGTGAGCTGGGCACCCGACTCGGCGACGAAGGCCAGGTCCCTCAGGTCCGCCACCGAATCGCGCAGCTCGCGCGCGTAGCGCACGCTGATCGGAAACCGCCGCCGGCCTTCGATGGTCTCGCCGATGGTCTCGCCGCCGATCGCGCTCGACACCACGGACTGCACCTCCGATACGCTGATGCCGTAGCGAGCCGCGGCCTGGCGATCCACCCTGACGTCGATGTAGCGCCCGCCCGAGACGCGCTCGGCAAGCGCCGAGGACACGCCGGGAACACTCTTCACGACGCGCTCGATCTGCGCCGCGGCGCGCTCGATCTCCGCGAGGTCGTTGCCCGAAACCTTGATGCCGAGCGGGCTCTTGATGCCGGTGGCGAGCATGTCGATGCGGTTGCGGATCGGCGGGATCCAGACGTTGGCGAGCCCCGGGAGCTGCAGCAGGCGGTCCAGTTCCTCCACCAGCTTCTCCGGCGTCATGCCGGGGCGCCATTCCTCGCGCGGCTTGAGTTGCACGGTGGTCTCCACCATCTCGAGCGGCGCCGGGTCGGTGGCGGTCTCGGCGCGGCCGATTTTCCCGAACACCCGTTTCACTTCCGGCACAGTGGCGATCAGGCGGTCGGACTGCTGCAGGATCTGCGCCGCTTTGCCCGGCGACAGTCCCGGCAGCGCGGAGGGCATGTAGAGCAGGTCGCCTTCGTAAAGCGGCGGCATGAACTCGCCGCCGAGCCGCGCCACCGGGTAGGCGGTAGCCGCGAGCGCAAGCGCGGCGACGCCGAGCGTGGCCCAGGGCCGCTTCAGCACCAACGCGAGAAGCGGCCGGTAGGCGGCGATGAAGAACCGGTTGATGGGATTGCGCCGCTCTTCGGGAATCCGCCCGCGGATGAGGATTGCCATCAGCACCGGCACCAGCGTCACCGCCAGGCCTGCCGCCGCCGCCATGGCATAGGTCTTGGTGTAGGCCAGCGGCGAGAACAGGCGCCCTTCCTGCGCCTGCAGCGCGAACACCGGCACGAACGACAGCGTGATGATGAGCAGTGAGAAGAACAGCGCCGGCCCCACCTCCACCGCCGCCTCGGCGATGAGACGCAGGCGCTCCGCCTCCGTCGACCAGCCGCGCTCCAGCTTCTTGTGCGCGTTCTCGATCATCACCACCGCGGCGTCCACCATGGCGCCGATGGCGATCGCGATCCCCCCGAGCGACATGATGTTGGCGTTCACGCCCTGGTAGTGCATGACGATGAATGCCGCGAGGATGCCGATCGGCAGGCTGACGATGGCAACGAACGCGGAGCGCAGGTGGAACAGGAACGCGAAGCACACCAGCGCGACGACGAGGAATTCCTCGAGCAGCTTTTCGCCCAGGTGGCGCACCGCGCGCTCGATCAGCCCGGAGCGGTCGTAGGTCTCCACGATCTCCACCCCCGCGGGCAGGCTCTTCTTCAGTTCCGCCAGCTTGGCCTTCACCGCCGTGATGGTCTCGAGCGCGTTCTTGCCAGAGCGCATGACGATCACGCCGCCCGCCACCTCGCCCTCGCCGTTGAGCTCGGCGATGCCACGGCGCATTTCGGGCCCGACCTGCAGGCGCGCCACGTCCTGCAGCAGCACCGGCACGCCCTTCGCGCCGACCGCGAGCGGGATGGTGCGGAAATCGTCGAGCGTCTTCAGGTAGCCGCTCGCGCGCACCATGTACTCCGCCTCGCCCAGTTCGACAACGGAGCCGCCTGATTCGCGATTGGCCGCCTGCACGGCCGCGATCACGCGCGCGTGCGCAATGCCGTAGGCGCGCAGCCGGTCGGGATCGAGCTGGATCTGGTACTGGCGCACCATGCCGCCGATCGTGGCGACCTCCGCCACGTTCGGCACGCTCTTCAGCTCGAACTTCAGGAACCAGTCCTGGATCGCGCGCAGCTCGCTCAGGTCGTGCCGTCCGCTGCGGTCCACCAGGGCGTACTGGTAGATCCAGCCCACGCCAGTGGCATCGGGACCCAGCGCCGGCTTCGCCTGCGCGGGGAGCCGCGCCTGCACCTGGCTCAGGTACTCGAGAACGCGCGAGCGCGCCCAGTAGGGGTCCGTCCCGTCCTCGAAGAGGATGTAGACAAAGGAGTCGCCGAAGAACGAGTAGCCGCGCACTGTCTTCGCGCCCGGCACCGACATCATCGTGGTGGTGAGCGGATAGGTGACCTGGTCCTCGACGATCCGCGGCGCCTGACCGGGATAGGGCGTGCGGATGATGACCTGCACGTCGGAAAGATCGGGCAAGGCGTCGAGCGGCGTGTGCAGCGCTGCCCAGACACCCCAGGCCGTGACCAGCGCAGTCGCGATCAGCACCAGGAAGCGGTTGCCGAGCGACCAGCGGATCAGCGCGGCGATCACGGCATCCTCCGCAGCTGCTCGATGACGTAGTCGCCTTGCTTGTCCGGCTCGCCGCGCAGCTCGAACTCGACGCGGTCGCCGGGTTTCAGGCCGCCGAGCTGCGCCTTGTCCCTGACGAGGAAGCCCATGGTCATGCGCGGCCACTTCAGGGTGGCGATCGGGTCGTGGTCCAGTTCGACCTCGCCTTTCGCCGCGTCCACCGCCGAAACCTTGCCGGTGCCCCGGTGCATCGCGTTCGGGGCTGATGCCGGTTCGCGTACCAGAAGGCGATCCAGCGCGCCGCGCAGCCCGGCCTCGGAATCGATCAGGAACTGGCCGGACACCACGACCTGCTCGCCTGCTTTCAGCCCGTCGAGGATCTCGCTGCGGCCGCGCGCCTCGGCGCCGACTTTCACCTGCACCGGGCGAAAGCGGCCGGACTCGGCCACGATGACGACGCTGCGCGTGCCGGTCTGGATAACCGCTTCGGTCGGCACGGTCAGCGCCTTGCGCGTCGCGGAGGACAGGATTACGTCCGCGAACATCCCCGGCTTGAGCAGCTGCCCCGGATTGGGTAGCGCGATGCGCGCCCTCAAGGTGCGCGTCTGCGCATTGACTTCGGGATACACATAGTCGACGCGCCCTTCGATGGGCTTGCCGGGCAGCGTGCGCACGATGGCGCTGGCAAGCGCGCCTTGCCGCAGCAGCGCGCCTTGCGCCTCGGGCACCTCGATTGAGACCCACACGGAAGACAGGTCGGTGACGGTGAAGGCTGCAGCGCCCGCCTGCACCATCGTGCCTTCGCGCACGCCCAGTTCGCTCACCACGCCCGAAATGGGTGCGAGCAACGGTACGCGCCTCTGTGCGGCACCCTCGGCGTCGAGCCGCGCGATGCTCGCCTCCCCCATACCCAGCAGCTCGAGCCGGCGCCGCGCCGACTGCGCCAACGCGGCATCTCCCGGGTCGGTCCGCGCCATGCGCCGCGTGAGCAGGTATTCCTCCTGCGCGGCGAGCAGCTCCGGGGAATAAATCTCGGCGAGCACCTGCCCTTTGCGCACGGGTTCGTTGACCGCGCGCACGTGCAGGCGCTCCACCCAGCCCGTCGTGCGGACCTCCGCGCGCGCCATGCGCCGCTCGTCGGCCTGCACATAGCCCGCCGCGCGCGTCTCCTGCCCCAGGTCGGCGGATTCCGCGGGTGCAAGACGCACGCCGAGGCTCTGCTGCACCTGCGCGCTGACGGCCACGCCGCCCTCGCCGCTCTTTTCCTCGTCCGCGTACACCGGCACCAGCTGCATGTCCATGAAGGGCGACTTGCCGGGCTTGTCGAACTTCTGCTGCGGATGCATGGGGTCGTGCCAGTAAAGGACCTTGCGCTCGGGGCTTGCCGGCGTCGCCGCCGGGGTGTCGTGCGTGCTGCGCTTGCCGGCGAGATACGCCCCGACTGCGAGGCCGACTGCGAGCAGGACAATCAGTGCGCGTTTCACCGGTGGGCTCCTTCGTTCGTGTAGTAGGACAGGGCGACCCGGGTTCTCGCGAGTGCGCCGGAAAGCTGCACTTCCTGCATGCGCCCTTCGACCAGGCTGCGGCGCGCCTCGAGCACGGCTGCGAGGCTTGCGCCGCCCGCGCGGTGCTGTCCGGTGAGCGCGTCGAGCCGCGCCTGTGCGGCCGGCACGGCGGCCGTGCGTGCGTTCTCGAGCCGCGCGCCCGCCAGCCGCCATTCCTCGTAGGCCGCTTCGAGGCCGGCCTGCAGCTCACGCAGATGGTCCGCACGCATATCGCGCGCGCGATCCGCAAGACGCAGCTTCGCCTCTACCTGCCGGTCCTGCTTGCGATCGCCGTAGAGCGGCAGCTCGAAGGCGATCTGGAACATCACCATGTCGGAGCGGCCGCCGCTGCGCGCGTAGTAGCCGACTTCGATCGTGCGATCGGACTTCGATGCCTCTCGCGCCAGCGCCACGTCGGCGTCCGCCACTCCTTGCGCAAGGACCTGCGTCTCGTGCTGAGGATGCGCGTCGAGCGACTTGCGCACCGCGTCAATCGGTGGGGGTGCTTCAAACTTCGGGAGCTCCACTGAAAGTGGTCGTGCAACAGCCTCCGGCACCCACCGCGACAATGCGGCGCGCGCCCGCGCGGACTGCTGGGAGAGCTCGAGACGGCGATCCACCGCCTGGGACAGCGCCTGGCGCGCGGCCAGCACGTCCGCCGGCGAACCCCTGCCTGATGCCAGCGGAATGCGTGCGAGCTCCACCGCATTCTCGAACTCGCGCTGCAGCTCGCCCGCCAGGCGCTCCGCTGCAGCCGCGGACCATGCGTCCACCCACGCCAACCCCACGTCGCGCTGGATGCTCTGCATCGTGCTGTGCGCCTCGGCAGAAAGCTGCCCGGCTTCGGCATTCGCGCGCTCCGAGCGCAAGCGGCGCTTGTCGCCGCCCGGGATCGCCTGCTCCCAGCTCACGCCGACCTGCGTCATGTCCTCGCGCGCGCTGGGGAATCCCTGCACCGGGAAGTTCAGAGCGCCGAGCTTGAGGCGCGGGTCGGGTAGCGCCGAGTCGGCGACCGAACCGAGCTGCGCCGCGCGCGCCGCGTGTTCCAGGGCGCGCAGCGCCGGCTGATTGTCCAGCGCGAGACGGCGCGCGTCGTCGAAAGTGAGTACCTGCGCACCCGCTGGTGCGCTCGCAACGGCGATGAACGCCGACGCCAGCCAAAGTGAAATTCGCATTCGATCCTCCGCATTGCAAGACCGCCGCCGGCGGATGCCGGCGGCACATTGTCAAACGCGGAGGATCAGATCAGGAAGGATTGAAACAGGATGCGCGGCGGCGGCGCGGCAGAGGCAAGCGGCCGCTCGCGGCGCACAACGCGCTGTGCCTGCGTTGGCGCGAATGGCGCGATCCAGAGCACTGCAACGGCCGAAACTGCCGGCACGGTTAGCGAGGGTTTGTCGAGACTCTGCTGCTCACCAAGGCAATGCGGGAGGCAAAGGTCCGGTTCGGGCGCGGCTTTCCCGGAATCGTGGCAAGGCGCCTCGCCGCTGCCCGCCGCAGCCGAGAGCGCACGGGCTGCATCGCGCGCACCCCAGTCGCAAGCGGAAAGCGCCAGGGCAGCCTGCGCCAACAGGAAAGCCCCAAGGACCAGACGGGCACTGCGCAACAGGGAACGTCGCTGGAGCATGGACGGATTTTAGCCTAGCGGAGATGTTCCGCTTGTCCCCGGAGACGAACTTTGATCCAGGTCAACCGGCGAATCAATGCCTTCCATGACTGGCCTCAGCGCTTCGGCTCGATCGCGGTGACGACGTAGGCGTCGCCCTGCTTTTCGGCCTGGAACTTCACCTTGTCGCCGGCCTTCACCTTGTCGAGCAGCGTCGGGTCCCTGACCTGGAACACCATGGTCATCGGCGGCATCTCGATGCTCTTGACCTCGCCGTGCTTGATGGTGATCTTCTTCGCGCTCTTGTCCACTTTGCGGATTTCGCCGTCGGCCATCTGCGCCAACGCCGGCAACGCAGCCAGCGCGAACGCCAACGCCATCGTGATGCGTTTCATGCGACTCTCCTAGTCAATGATTAGGTTCTCCATGGGCCCAAGCACCGCCTCCTCGGTCAGCGGTGGCCAGGATTGGCTTCATGGTCAGGCATTCGCCAGATCCTCGAGGATCGGGCACTCCGGCCGCTGGTCGCCGTGGCAGTGCTGCGTCAGGTGCTCCAGGGTCACCACCATCGACTGCATCTCCGCGATGCGCTGCTTGAGCAATTCCATGTGGCCGCCGGCGATCTTCTTCACCGCGGCGCTGGAGCGCGACTTGTTCTGCCACAGCGAGAGCAGCGCCCGGATGTCCTCGATGGAAAAGCCCAGCGTGCGCGCGCGCTTGATGAAGCGCAGGGTGTGCACCTCGCTGTCGCTGTAGACGCGGTAATTGGCGAAGGTGCGCGCCACCTTCTTCAGCAGGCCGATGGCCTCGTAGTGCCGGATCATCTTCACCGACACGCCGCTCGCCTTCGACGCGCGCCCGATGTCAAGCAGGCCGCGCCCGATGGCGTCGGCGTGCTCGAGGAAGGATTCGTTCTTTCCCATGTCAGTTCCTTGGTTTCCAGCGCTTGAGCAGCAACGCATTGGTGACCACGCTCACGCTGCTGAAGGCCATCGCGGCGCCCGCCACCACGGGGCTGAGCAGCCCGAAGGCGGCGAGCGGAATGCCGACCACGTTGTAGAAGAACGCCCAGAACAGGTTCTGCCGGATCTTGGAGTAGGTGCGGCGCGAGATGTCGATCGCCGCGGCAACCAGCCGCGGGTCACCGCGCATCAGCGTGACGCCGGCGGCATGCATCGCCGCATCGGTGCCCGACCCCATGGCGAAGCCGATGTCGGCCGCCGCAAGCGCCGGCGCATCGTTGATGCCGTCGCCGACCATCGCCACCACGCCGTGCGACTGGCGCAGCGACTGCACGATGCTGGCCTTGTCCTCGGGCAGGATTTCCGCGCGGACGTCGCGGATGCCCACGCGCGCGGCAATCGCTTCGGCCACGGCGCGGCTGTCGCCCGAGAGCATCACCGCTTCGATGTGGCGCCGCGCGAGTTCGGCTACCGCCTGCGCCGCCTCCGGCTTCAGCTCGTCGCCGATGCCGAGCAGCGCGATGACCTGGGGCGCGCCCGACAGGCTCGCGAGCCACGACACCGTCTGCCCCTGCCCTTCGAGGGCCGAGCGGCGCGCAGCGAAGGACGATATGTCCACGCCGAGTTCGCGCATCCAGCGGCTCGAGCCGACGGCAAGTCTGCGGCCACGCACCTGTGCTTCAATCCCGCGCCCCGGCGCCACCTTGATGCCCTCGGCTGCCGGCACGGCGAGCGCCTCCTTCTTCGCTGCCGCGACCACTGCCTTGGCCAGCGGATGCTCGCTGCCGGACTGCACCGCGGCCGCGAGCGCAAGTGCTGCTGCACGATCCCCGTCCGCTGCCTCCAGCGCGATGAGCGTCGGCTTGCCCAGCGTCAGCGTGCCTGTCTTGTCGAAGGCGACGACGCTCACGCGGTGCGCGATTTCCAGCGCCTCGGCGTCCTTGATCAGCACGCCGTGCGTCGCCGCAATGCCGGTGCCGGCCATCACCGCGGCTGGCGTCGCCAGGCCCAGCGCGCAGGGGCAGGCGATCACCAGCACCGCCACCGCATTGAGCAGCGCTGGTTCCCATTGCCCGGTCACGAATCCCCAGGCAAGGAAGGTCACCGCTGCGATCACGAGCACTACGGGCACGAACACTGCGCTTACCTGGTCCACCAGGCGCTGGATCGGCGCCTTGTGCGCCTGCGCCGACTCCACCAGCTCGATGATCCGCGCGAGCACCGATTGCGCGCCAACCGCGGTCGCGCGCACGACGATCAACCCTTCGCCGTTCACCGAACCTCCAGTGACCCGATCGCCCGGGCCTTTTGCCAGCGGCAGCGACTCGCCGGTGATGAGCGACTCGTCCACGTGCGTCATCCCTTCGAGGATCTCGCCGTCCGCGGCAACGCGCTCCCCGGGCCGCACCACGACCAGGTCACCCGCCGCGATCGCGTCCATCGGCACTTCCACTTCGACTCCGTCGCGCCGCACGCGCGCGCGTTCCGGTCGCAAGGCCTGCAGGGCGCGGATCGCTTCGGTGGTCTGGCGCTTGGCGCGGTTTTCCAGCCATTTGCCCAGCAGCACCAGCGTGATCACCGCGGCGCCCGCCTCGAAGTACAAGTGCGGTGTGCCGTGGCCCCCGTGGCGCACCAGTATGTACACCGACAATCCATACGCGGCGCTCGTGCCCAGCGCCACGAGGAGGTCCATGTTCCCGGTGCGCGCGAGCAGCGCCTTCCAGCCGGCGCGGTAGAAGCGTGCGCCGAGCACGAACTGGACCGGGGTGGCGAGGGCGAGCTGCGCCCAGGCTGGCAGCGACCAATTGGCGCCCAGCGGCTCGGCGAGCATCGGCAGCATCAGCGGCAACGTCAGCGCCGCCGACACCGCCACCGGCCACCAGGAACGGTCCGTCGCAGGCGCCTGGGCCGGCGCCGACAGCCGTGTCTCGTAGCCGGCTTTGCGCACGGCTTCGACGAGCGACTCGGGCCTTGCCCCGCCCGCCAGCGTGACGGTCGCCATTTCGGTGGCGAGGTTGACCTCGGCGCTGCCTACGCCGGGAACCTTCTTCAGCGCCTTTTCCACACGCGCGACGCACGAGGAGCAGGTCATGCCCTCGATCGGCAGGCGGATCTGGATGCTGGTTTCCACGGCCGGTCCTTTCAGGTTGGCTTTCGACCCGTGCAGCCTGAAGTCTGCCACCATTGGAGGGTCAAGCGCTTGAGGCAGGTCAAGGGCTTGAGGTGGGTCAAAGGCTTGACCCTGCCCCTGTGGGAAGGTGGAGTCTGTGCGCAAGGCTCCGATTCGCGGGGTCCTGGACAACGGAGCGGAAGATGATCGAACTCAAGGTACCGGACATGACCTGCGGGCACTGCGCCAGCACCATCACCAAGGCGGTGAAGGAGCTGGATGCGTCCGCCAAGGTGGACATTTCGCTCGCCGAGCATCGCGTACGGGTGCAGAGCAAGGCTTCCAAGGAAGCCCTCCTCCAAAGCATCGTCGAGGCCGGCTACACGCCCGAAGCCCTCTAAGCCGGCATTCGCCGTCCGAAGTCGCGCAGTACCTCGCGCGCGCAGTTGTGCCCGGGCGCGCCGGTGACGCCTCCGCCCGGGTGCGCGCCAGAGCCGCACAGGTACAAACCCGGCACCGGGGTGCGGTAGTCGGCGTATCCCAGCACCGGCCGCGCCGACCAGAGCTGGTCGAGCGAAAGCTGGCCGTGGAAGATGTCGCCGCCGACCAGGCCGAATTCCTGCTCCAGGTCGGCGGGCGAGAGCGCCGTGTGCGCGATCACGCTCTGCCTGAAGCCGGGGGCATGCGACTCGACGACCTCGAAGATCCGGTCAATCGCCTCCTGCTTGCGCGCCGCCCAGTCCGCTTCGGGCGCGAAGTGCTGGCAGAACAGGCTCGCCACGTGCGCGCCTTTCGGGCGCGAGCGTGTCGTCGAGCGTGCTCGGGATCACCATCTCGACGATCGGCGCCTTGCGCGATGCCGCCGGCGCGCGCGTCCAGGTACGCGCGATCCATGTAGTCGAGCGAAGGCGCCATGATGATCCCGGAGGCATGGTGCGGGCCCGGCTCCGGCAGGCAGGAAAAGCGCGGCAGCGCCGAGAGCGCCACGTTCATGCGGAAGGTGGCGGAGCCGCACTTGTAGCGCTGCATGCGCTCGCGGAAATCGCGCTCGAGCAGCGACGCATCGACCAGCTTCAGGAACAGAAGCTTCGGGTTGACGTTGGCGACGATCGCGCGGGCGGCAAACTCACGCCCATCGTCCAGCACCACCGAGGCCTTGCCGACCTTCGCAACGGGCGCGTCGCACTCGATCTCCACGCCCAGCCGCCGCGCCTCGGCGGCGAGCGCCTCGCTGATCGCGCCCATGCCGCCGATGGCGTGGCCCCAGAGGCCGCGCTTGCCGTTCACCTCGCCGAAGCAGTGGTGCAGGAGCACGTAGGCCGTGCCGGGGTGAAAGGGGCTCGCGTAGTTGCCCACCACCGCGTCGAAGCCGAACGCCGCCTTCACCGGATCGGCCTCGAACCAGTCTTCCAGCCAGTCGGCGGCACTGCGCGTGAATAGCCCCAGCAGGTCGCGGCGCGCCTCCATGTCAAGGCCCTTCAGCCTGCGGCCAACGCGGAAAGCCGCCAGCGCATCGCGCACGCCGCCGCCGACGTTGGGCGGCGTCTCGAGCACCGTCGCGCGCAGCACGTCCGCCACGCGCTCGAGCTTCGCCCAGTAGGAAGGCAGGCGCTCCGCGTCGCGCGCGGAGAACTTCGCGAACTCGCGCTGCGTCGCCTCGAGTCCGCCGCCGACTTTCAGGTAGCCGTTCGCCAGCGGCAGGAAGTTGGCGAGCGGCCGCTCGACGATGCGCAGGCCGTGCTCGGCGAGCCGCAGGTCGCGGATCACCTTCGCCTGCAGCAGGCTCACCGTGTAGGCGGCCACCGAGTTGCGGAAACCCGGGTGGAACTCCTCGGTGACCGCGGCGCCGCCGACGCGCGGCCGGCGCTCGAGCACTTTGACCTTCAGGCCGCCGCGCGCGAGGTAGCAGGCGCAGGTGAGGCCGTTGTGCCCGGCGCCGATGATGACCGCGTCGGTAGCGGCTCACCCGTCTACTCTACCGTGACGGACTTCGCCAGGTTGCGCGGCTTGTCCACGTCGCTGCCGCGCGCGAGCGCCGTGTGGTACGCCAGCAGCTGCAGCGGCACCACGTGCAGGATGGGCGACAGCAGCCCGTAGTGCTCGGGCAGCCGGATGACGTGCATGCCCTCCTGCGCCGCGATGCGCGTGTCGGCGTCGGCCAGCACGTAGAGCTCGCCGCCGCGCGCGCGCACTTCCTGCATGTTCGATTTCAGCTTCTCCAGCAGCGCGTCGTTCGGCGCCACCGTCACCACCGGCATCTCCTCGGTGACCAGCGCGAGCGGCCCGTGCTTCAGCTCGCCCGCCGGATAGGCCTCGGCGTGGATGTAGGAAATCTCCTTCAGCTTCAGCGCGCCTTCCAGCGCGATCGGGTAGTGCAGGCCGCGGCCGAGGAACAGCGCGTGCTCCTTCTTCGCGAAGCGCTCGGCCCAGGCCATCACCTGGGGCTCGAGCGCGAGCGCCGCCGCGAGCGCCTTGGGCAGGTGGCGCAGGCGCTTGAGGTGCTGCGCCTCCTCGCGCGCCGGCAGGCGCCGGCGCAGCTTGGCGAGCATCAGCGCGAGCAGGAACAGCGCGGTCAGCTGGGTGGTGAACGCCTTGGTCGAGGCGACGCCGATCTCGATCGCCGGCGTGGGTGAGGAACTTGAGCCGCGTCTCGCGCACCATGGCGCTGGTGGCGACGTTGCAGATGGCCAGCGTGCGCTTCTGGCCCGAGGCTGCGCGCGTGGCGCAGCGCGGCAAGCGTGTCGGCGGTTTCGCCGGACTGCGACACCACCACCACCAGCGTGGCCGGGTCGGGCACGCTGTCGCGGTAGCGGTACTCGCTCGCGATCTCGACCTGCGTCGGCAGCCGCGCGAGCGATTCGATCCAGTACTTCGCCGTGAGGCCCGAGTAGTAGCTGGTGCCGCAGGCGAGGATCAGCACCTTCTTCACGCCCTGCAGCGTGCGTTGCGCGTCCTTGCCGAAAAGCCCCGGCGTCACTGCTTCGACGCCCTCGCAGCGTGTCGGCGACGGCGACCGGCTGCTCGAAGATCTCCTTCTGCATGTAGTGCCGGTAGGGGCCCAGCTCGACCGTCGCGGCGCCCGCCTTGACCGTGCGCACTTCGCGCTGCGCCTGCCGGTCGGACGCATCCACGCACGCGAAAACCCTCCAGGTCGATCTCCGCGACGTCGCCTTCCTCAAGGTACGCGATGCGATCCGTGGTGCCGGCGAGCGCCAGCGCGTCCGAGGCGAGGAACATCTCGTTGTTGCCGACGCCGACCACCAGCGGACTGCCGGCGCGCGCGCCGACGACGCAGTGCGGCTGGCTCTTCGCCACCACGGCGATGGCGTAGGCTCCGGTCAGCCGCTTCACGGCGCGGCGCACGGCCTGGAACAGGTCGCCTTCGTAGAGGCTGTGCACGAGGTGCGTCGATCACCTCGGTGTCGGTCTGGCTGTCGAACTCGTAGCCCTTGGCCTTCAGCTCGGCGCGCAGTTCCTCGTAGTTCTCGATGATGCCGTTGTGCACCAGGGCGATCTCGCCGCGCGAGATCATCGGGTGGGCGTTGCTGCGTGACCGGCGCGCCGTGCGTCGCCCAGCGCGTGTGCGCGATGCCGGTTTCGGACTGCGAGCTTCTGCTTGCTGATCTGGCCGGCGAGGTCCTCTACGCGCGCCACGCTGCGCACGCGCGCGAGCTGCTCGCTCGCCCAGCGCGGCGACGCCGCAGGAATCGTAGCCGCGGTACTCGAGGCGCCTGAGGCCCTCGATCAGCACCGGCACGATGTCGCGCCGCGCCGCGGCGCCGACGATTCCGCACATGGGCTATTTCTTCCTTGGCGGCTTCCAGCCCGGCACGGACACCTGCTTGGCGCGCGACAGGGTCAGCTGGCCGGCCGGCGTGCTCTGGCTGATCGTGGAGCCGGCGCCGATGTAGGAGCCCTTCGCGATCGTCACCGGCGCGACCAGGGTGGTATCCGAGCCGATGAAGCTGTCGTCCTCGATCACGGTGCGGTGCTTGGCTGCACCGTCGTAGTTGCAGGTGATGGTGCCGGCGCCGATGTTGACGCGCTCGCCGACTTCCGCGTCGCCGACGTAGGACAGGTGGTTGGCCTTTGATCCGGCGCCGACGCGGCTCGCCTTCAGCTCGACGAAGTTGCCGATGTGCACTTGATCGCCCAGCGTGACGCCGGGCCTCATGCGGGAAAACGGTCCGATCCGGCAGCGCTTTCCGATCGTCGCCGATTCGAGGAACGAGTAGCCGAGGATCTCGGTGTCCGCTTCCACGGTGACGTTGCGCAGCACGCAATTCGGCCCGATGCGCACGCGGTCCCCAAGGGTCACGTCGCCCTCGAACACGCAGTTCACGTCGATCGACACGTCCCGGCCGCACGACAGCTTGCCGCGCACGTCCACCCGCCAGAGATCGGCCAGCGCCACGCCCGCCTCCAGCAGCTTCTTCGCCTGGGCGTTCTGGTAGGCGCGCTCGAGGAGCGCCAGTTCGTAGCGCGAGTTGACGCCCGCCACTTCCCAGGGATCCTCCGCCTTGACCGTGGCGACGTCGACTCTGTCCTTCGCCGCCAGCGCGATCACGTCGGTCAGGTAGTACTCCTTCTGCGCATTCGCCGGTTTCACTCTTCGCCAGCCACGCCGCCAGACGTTGCGCCGGTGCGGCAAGGAACCCGGCATACCACTCGCGGATGCGCAGCTCCTTCGCGCTGGCGTCCTTGTGCTCGACGACGCGACGCACGCGCCGGCGCGCGTCGCGCACCACGCGCCCGTAGCCCGTCGCGTCGCCGAGGTCGGAGGTGCAGATGGCGAGTCCGCTCTTCGACTCGGCCACCAGCTGCTTGAGCGTTTCGGCGCGCACCAGGGGCACGTCGCCGTTCAGCACCAGCACCTGCGCGCCGCGCGCCACTTTCGGCAGCGCCTGCGCGAGCGCGTGGCCCGTACCGAGCTGCTGCGCCTGCTCGACCCACTCCACGCCCGCGCCGGCGAAGGCCGCTCGCACTTCGGCGCCGCCGTGGCCATGCACCACGAGGATCTGTTTCGGCTTGAGCGCGCGGGCCGTGTCGAGCACGTGCGCAAGGAGAGGCCGGCCAGCGAGGGGATGCAGCACTTTCGGCAGCGCGGAGTGCATGCGCTTTCCCTGCCCGGCGGCGAGCACGACCACGGCAAGGCTCATGGCGCCGGATTTTAACATTCGGAATCTGGCGAACTCATTGAAAAAACATGGAAAACCGCCGAATCCGGCGGCTGGCACCTAGCGCGGCAGCTCGGACACCCCCATCAGGAACTCGTCCACCGCGCGCGCGGCCTGGCGTCCTTCGCGGATCGCCCACACGACGAGCGACTGGCCGCGGCGCATGTCGCCGGCGGCGAACACCTTGGGCACGCTGGTCGCGTAGCAGCCCGCGCCGTCGGTCGTCGCCTTGGCGTTGCCGCGCGCATCCTTCTGCACGCCAAGGGCGTCGAGCACGGACTGCACCGGCGACACGAAGCCCATCGCCAGCAGCACCAGGTCGGCCGGGATCTCGAACTCGGATCCCGCGATCTCCACCGGCTTGCCGTCCTTCCATTCCAGCCTCACGCCGCGCAGCGCCTTCACCTTGCCGTTCTCGCCGATGAACGCCTTGGTGGCGACCGACCAGTCGCGCTCGGCGCCCTCCTCGTGCGAGGACGAGGTGCGCAGCCGCGTCGGCCAGTAGGGCCACACCGGGTTGCGCTCGGGGTCGGGCGGCATCGGCAGCAGCTCGAACTGCGTCACCGAGGCCGCGCCGTGGCGGTTGGAGGTGCCGACGCAGTCGGAGCCGGTGTCGCCGCCGCCGATGATCACCACGTGCTTGCCGCTCGCCCACAGGTCCTTCACGCTCTTGTCGCCCGCCACGCGCCGGTTCTGCAGCGGCAGGAAATCCATCGCGAAATGGATGCCCTCCAGCTCGCGCCCCGGCACCGGCAGGTCGCGCGGCACTTCGGCGCCGCCGGCGAGCACCACCGCGTCGTACTCGGCGAGGAGCTTCTTCGCATCCACCGGCCGCGCCTGCGCGTTGCCGGCGCCGACCGGCGCCGCGCCGATCACGTGGTTGATGCGGAACTCGACGCCCTCGGCCTTCATCTGCTCGACGCGCCGGTCGATCAGCCACTTCTCCATCTTGAAGTCGGGAATGCCGTAGCGCAGCAGCCCGCCGATGCGGTCGTTCTTCTCGAACACGGTCACCGCGTGCCCGACGCGCGCGAGCTGCTGCGCGCAGGCCAAGCCCGGCCGGGCCGGAGCCGATCACCGCGACCTTCTTGCCGGTCTTGCGCGCCGCCGGCTGCGGCGCGACCCAGCCCGCTTCCCAGGCCCTGTCGATGATCGCGTGCTCGATCGACTTGATGCCGACCGGGTCCGCGTTGATGCGCAGCACGCAGGCTTCCTCGCACGGCGCCGGGCAGACGCGCCCGGTGAACTCGGGAAAATTGTTGGTCGAGTGCAGCGTCTCGATCGCCGCCTTCCAGTCCTGGCGGTACACCAGGTCGTTCCAGTCCGGGATGATGTTGTTGACCGGGCAGCCGGACATGCAGAACGGCGTGCCGCAGTCCATGCAGCGCGCGCCCTGGATCTTCGCTTCCTCGTCGGACAGGTGCACGACGAACTCGCGGTAGTGCTTCTTGCGCGCTTCCTTGTCTTCGCTCGCTTCCTGCAGCCGCTGGTACTCGAGGAATCCGGTGACCTTGCCCATCTATGCCGCCGCCTTCTTGTGTGCCGCGGCAAGCTCGCCGAGCGCGCGCCGGTACTCCTTCGGGAACACCTTGACGAAGCGGCCGCGCCAGGCTCGCCCACTGCTCGAGGATCTGCTGCGCGCGCTTGCTGCCCGTGTGCTTCGCATGGCTCTCGATCAGGCGCCGCAGGATCGCCTCGTCGGTCTCGCCGTGATGCCAGAACTCGCGCGCGCAGCTTGCCTGCTGCTCGGCTTCGGCCGAGCACCGGCTCGAGATCGACCATCGCGGTGTTGCAGCGCTTCACGAAGTCGCCGTCCGCGTCGAGCACGTAGGCGATGCCGCCCGACATGCCGGCGGCGAAGTTGCGGCCGGTCTGCCCGAGCACCACCACCGTGCCGCCGGTCATGTACTCGCAGCCGTGATCGCCCACGCCCTCCACCACCGCAGTGGCGCCTGAATTGCGCACCGCGAAGCGCTCGCCGGCGACGCCGCGGAAATACGCCTCGCCCGCGATCGCGCCATAGAGCACGACGTTGCCGGTGATGATGTTCTCGGTCGGCTCGCCGCGGAACTTGGGCGAGGGCTGCACCGAGATGCGCCCGCCGGAGAGGCCCTTGCCGCAGTAGTCGTTGGTGTCGCCGATCAGGTCGAGCGTCACGCCGCGCGCGAGGAACGCGCCGAAGCTCTGGCCCGCCGAGCCGGCGAAGCGCACGTGGATCGTGTCCTCCGGCAGGCCTTCGTGGCCGTAGCGCTTGGCGATCTCGTGCGACAGCATGGTGCCGACGGTGCGGTTGATGTTGCGGATCGGCATGTCGATCGTCACCTTCTCGCCGCGCTCGAGCGCCGGCTGCGCCAGCTCGATCAGCCGGTTGTCGAGCGCCTTCTCCAGGCCGTGGTCCTGCGTCTCGCAGTGGAAGCGCGCCACCTCGGCGGGCATCTGCGGCATGTGGAAGATGCGCGAGAAGTCCAGGCCCTTCGCCTTCCAGTGCTCGATGCCCTTCTTCATGTCGAGCAGGTCGGCGCGGCCGATCAGGTCGTCGAACTTGCGGATGCCGAGCTGCGCCATCAGCTCGCGCGCTTCCTCGGCGACGAAGAACATGTAGTTGACCACGTACTCGGGCTTGCCCGAGAACTTGCTGCCTGCAGCACCGGGTCCTGCGTCGCCACGCCCACCGGACAGGTGTTGAGGTGGCACTTGCGCATCATGATGCAGCCCTGCACCACCAGCGGCGCGGTGGCGAAGCCGAACTCGTCGGCGCCGAGCATCGCGCCGATCACCACGTCGCGGCCGGTCTTGATCTGCCCGTCGACCTGCACCGCGATCCGGCCGCGCAGGCGGTTGAGCACCAGCGTCTGCTGCGTCTCCGCCAGGCCCAGTTCCCAGGGCGTGCCGGCGTGCTTGATCGAACTCCAGGGCGAGGCGCCCGGTGCCGCCGTCGTGGCCGGAGATGGTGACGTGGTCGGACTTGGCCTTGGACACGCCTGCGGCCACCGTGCCCGACGCCGACCTCGGACACCAGCTTCACCGAGATCGAGGCCGCGGGATTGGCGTTCTTCAGGTCGTGGATCAGCTGCGCCAGGTCCTCGATCGAGTAGATGTCGTGGTGCGGCGGCGGGCTGATCAGCTCCACGCCCGGCGTCGAGTAGCGCAGTTCCGCGATGTACTCGGACACCTTCTTGCCCGGCAGCTGCCCGCCTTCGCCGGGCTTGGCGCCCTGCGCCATCTTGATCTGGATCTGCTCGGCGCTCGCGAGGTACTCGGCGGTGACGCCGAAGCGCCCCGAGGCGACCTGCTTGATCTTGGACTTGAGCGACGTCGCCCTCGCGCAGCGCGATGTCGCTTCGCGACGCGCTCCTTGCCGAGGCGCGACTGCAGCGACTCGCCGGCCTTCACCGGCGCATAGCGATTGCGGTCCTCGCCGCCCTCGCCGGTGTTGGACTTGCCGCCGATGCGGTTCATCGCCACCGCGAGCGAGGTGTGCGCTTCGATCGAAATCGAACCGAGCGACATGGCGCCGGTGGCGAAGCGCTTGACGATCTCCGCGGCGGGCTCGACCTCCTCGATCGGCACGGGCTTCACCTGGTCGAGCCGGAACTCGAACAGCCCGCGGAACGTCATGTGGCGCCTGGACTGGTCGTTGATGATCGCCGCGTACTCCTTGTACGTGGCGTAGGACTGCTGCCGCGTGCGGAATGCTGCAGCTTGGCGATCGCGTCCGGCGTCCACATGTGCTCCTCGCCGCGCACGCGCCAGGCGTATTCGCCGCCCGCGTCGAGGTTGATCTTCAGCACCGGGTCGAGCTCGTCGAACGCGGCGCGGTGGATGCGCATCGCCTCCTCCGCCACCTCGAACACGCCGATGCCGTCGACGTTCGAGGCCGTGCCGGTGAAGTACTTGTCCACCAGCGTGCGCGACAGCCCGACCGCCTCGAAGATCTGCGCGCCGGTGTAGGACATGTAGGTCGAGATGCCCATCTTGGACATCACCTTCTTCAGGCCCTTGCCGATCGCCTTGACGAAGTTCTTGATCGCCTTCTTGCCGTCCACCTCGGCGCCGAGCTTGCCCTGCGCGGCCAGGTCGAGCAGCGTCTCCAGCGCGAGGTAGGGATGCACCGCCTCCGCGCCGTAGCCGCCGAGCAGCGCGAAATGGTGCACTTCGCGCGCCGAGCCGGTCTCCACCACCAGGCCGGTGGAGGTGCGCAGGCCCTTCGCCACCAGGTGCTGGTGGATCGCCGACAGCGCGAGCAGCGCCGGGATCGCCACGCGCTCGCGGTCCACCTTGCGGTCCGAGATGATGATGATCGAGGTGCCGGAGCGCACCGCGTCCTCGGCCTGCGCCGCGAGCGAGGCGAGCCGCGCTTCGATGGCTTCCTTGCCCCAGGCGTGCGGGTAGGTGATGTCGAGCTCGCAGGCCTGGAACTTGCCCTGCGTGTAGCGCTCGATGTGGCGCATCTTCTCCATCTCGAAGAAATCCAGCACCGGCTGGCTGACTTCCAGGCGCAGCGGCGGATTCATCTCGTCGATGCCGAGCAGGTTCGGCTTGGGCCCGATGAAGGACACCAGCGAGGTCACCAGCTCCTCGCGGATCGGGTCGATCGGCGGGTTGGTGACCTGCGCGAACAGCTGCTTGAAGTAGTGGTAGAGCGTCTTGTCCTTGTTCGACAGCACCGCCAGCGGCGAGTCGTTGCCCATCGAGCCGATCGGCTCCTCGCCCGCCTGCGCCATCGGCGTCATCAGGAACTTGACGTCCTCCTGCGTGTAGGCGAAGGCCTGCTGGCGGTCGAGCAGCGGCACCGCCGAGCGCTCGGGCTTTTGCTTGTCGCTCTCCACTTCGTCGAGCTTGATGCGGATGCGCTCGATCCACTCGGCGTAGGGCCGCAGGTGCGCGAGCGTGTCCTTCAGCTCCTTGTCGTCGACGATGCGGCCCTTTTCCAGGTCGACGAGGAACATCTTGCCCGGCTGCAGGCGCCACTTCTTGACGATGCGCTCCTCGGGCACCGGCAGGCAGCCGCATTCCGAGCCCATGATGACCAGGTCGTCTTCGGTGACGATGTAGCGCGAGGGCCGCAGGCCGTTGCGATCAAGCGTGGCGCCGATCAGGCGGCCGTCGGTGAAGGCGATGGAGGCCGGGCCGTCCCAGGGCTCCATCATCGCCGCGTGGTACTCGTAGAAGGCGCGGCGCGCGGGATCCATCAGGCTGTGGTTCTCCCAGGCCTCGGGGATCATCATCATCATCGCGTGCGCGACCGTGTAGCCGCCCATGACGAGCAGCTCGAGCGCGTTGTCGAAGGATGCCGAGTCCGACTGGCCGTCGTAGATCAGCGGCCAGATCTTGGCGAGGTCGTCTCCCAGCACCGGGCTGGAGATCGCGCCCTGGCGCGCGCGGATCCAGTTGACGTTGCCGCGCACCGTATTGATCTCGCCGTTGTGCGCGATCATGCGGAACGGGTGCGCCAGGTCCCACGACGGGAAGGTGTTGGTGGAGAAGCGCTGATGGATCAGCGCCAGCGCCGACTCCACGCGCGCGTCCTTCAGGTCGAGGTAGTACTCGCCCACCTGGTTGGCGAGCAGCATGCCCTTGTAGATCATCGTGCGCGCGGACATCGACGGCACGTAGAACTCCTTGCCGTGGGCGAGCTTGAGCGCCTGGATGGCATGACCCGCGCTCTTCCTGATGATGTAGAGCTTGCGCTCCAGCGCGTCGGTGACCGTGACGCCGCGGCCGCGGCCGACGAATACCTGCCGGATCATCGGCTCGAGGTTCTTCGCCGGTTCGGCGAGGTCCGAGTTGTCCACCGGCACGTCGCGCCAGCCGAGCAGCACCTGCCCCTCGTCCTTGATGGCGCGCTCGATCTCGTATTCGCAGGCCCGGCGCGATGCCGGCTCGCGCGGCAGGAACACCATGCCGACGCCGTACTGCCCCAGCGGCGGCAGCTTCACGCCCTGCTTCGCCATCTCCTCGCGCAGCAGCTTGTCCGGCATCTGGATCAGGATGCCGGCGCCGTCGGAGAGCTTCGGGTCCCAGCCCACCGCACCGCGGTGCGAGAGATTGCGCAGCACCGAGAGCCCCTGCTCGACGATCGAGTGCGATTTCCTGCCCTTGATGTGCGCCACAAAGCCGACGCCGCAGGCGTCGTGCTCGTTTCTCGGGTCGTACATTCCCTGCGCGTCAGGCAAGCGGTGCTGGTCCACTGTTAACTCTCTGATCAACAATAGGTTTCGCCATTCTTCGCCGCTATGCACAAAAACGGCGGGCGAACTGGGAAATATACCCGTAGCGCCTTGCGGCAACAAGGGTTTCTGGCTGGAGGGGCCCTACCGCGCCGCAGCAGCCGCGGCCGGCGGCGAAGCCGCAGCGATTGCGTCGCGCACCAGGCGCTCATCCAGGTCGGCGCGCACGAGGGCGCGCCCGATGCGCTCGAGCAGGACGAATCGCGTGCGGCCGCGCGCCGCCTTCTTGTCCAGCGCCATCAGCTCAAGATAGCGCTCGACCGGCATGACCGGCCCGGTGACGGGCAGCCCGGCGCGCCCCACGAGGCGGCGAACGCGCGCTGCGTCCGCCGCGGCGAGCAGGCCGGCGCGCACCGATAGCTCCGCCGCCATCACCATGCCCGCAGCCACCGCTTCTCCGTGCAGCCATGCGCCGTACCCTGTCCCGGCCTCCATGGCATGGCCGAAGGTATGGCCCAGGTTGAGCAGCGCGCGGCGGCCGCCTTCGCGTTCGTCCTCCGCTACCAACTGCGCCTTCAGCTCGCAGGACCGTCGTACCACGTGCGCCAGCGCGCCCGCCTCGCGCGCGAGCAGCGCGTCGAGGTTCGCCTCGAGCCAATCGACGAGAGCGGAATCCAGCGCGAGACCGTGCTTGATCACCTCGGCCACGCCGGCGCGCAGTTCGCGCTCGGGCAGCGTTGCCAGCGCGCCGACGTCGGCGATCACGGCAGCGGGCTGGTGAAAGGCGCCGATCATGTTCTTGCCGCGCGGCGTGATTGACCGCGGTCTTGCCGCCGACCGCCGAATCGACCTGCGCGAGCAGCGTGGTCGGCACCTGGATGAAGGGGATACCGCGCTGGTAGGTCGCGGCCGCGAAGCCGGCCAGATCGCCTACCACGCCACCGCCCAGCGCGACGATGACGCTGTCGCGGCCGAGCCGCGCACCGAGCAGCGCATCGAACACGCGCTCCAGCGCGCTCCAGCTCTTCGCCTGCTCGCCGTCCTCCACGAGCACGTCGAGCGGTGCCGCCGCGCCGGCGCGACGCAGCGCATCCTTCACGCGCTCGAGGTAGAGCGGCGCCACCACGGGATTGCTGATCACCGCGACGCGGCCGCTGCCCAGGTGCGGGCGATACAGGTCGGGCGCATCCAGGATTCCCGCACCGATATGGATCGGGTAGGCGCGCTCGCCGAGGGCTACGCGGAGAGTTTCCATGACTCCTTCAGCCGCGCGAGGAGCGCCCGCGCGAGGGTTTGCACGCTCTGCCGGCCCGTTTCGAGAACGATGTCCGCAATCTCGCGGTACAGGGGATCGCGGTCCGCGTACAGCGCGGTCAGCCGCGCCCGGGGGTTGGCGGTGGCGAGCAGCGGCCGGTTCTTGTCCTGGCGTACCCGCTCGTAGAGCGCCTCGGGCGGCGCGTGCAGGTAGACCACCGTGCCCCGGGCGGCGAGGTGGCGGCGGCTCTCGGGCGCGAGGATTGCGCCGCCGCCGGTGGCGAGCACCACGTCCTCGAGCGCGGTGAGCTCGGCGATCACTGCCGCCTCGCGCTGGCGAAAGCCGGTCTCGCCTTCGATCTCGAAGATGACCGGAACCTTTACGCCGCAGCGGCGCTCGATCTCCTGGTCCGAATCAAGGAACGTGCGCTTCAGCCGCCGCGCGAGCAGGCGACCGGCGGTGGTCTTGCCCGCCCCCATCATGCCGACCAGGAATACGTTGCGCGCGCCCTGCATGCGCCTATTGTACGGAGGGCACGGGACGCAGAAAGAAAAACGGCCGGGGTGACCCGGCCGTGCGTCCAAGGAGGAGTCCTGGCAATTCTCAGCGCACCGTCATGCGTTCGTTGACGATGCGCGGGGTGATGAACACCAGCAGCTCGGTCTTCTGCGCGTTGGTGACCTTGTTCTTGAACATCCAGCCGACGATCGGCAGGTCGCCGAACCACGGCACCTGCGTGACGTCAGTGCGATCGGTCTGCTCGAAGATACCGCCGATCACCACCGTGCCGCCGTTCTCGACCAGCACCTCGGTCTTGACGTGCTTGGTGCTGATCTGCACGCCGGCGGGCGTGGTGGCGCCCGGCGCGTCCTTGTTCACGTCGAGCGTCATGATCACGTTGCCGTCGGGCGTGATCTGCGGCTTCACCTTCAGCGCGAGGCTCGCCTTGCGGAACGACACCGAGGTCGCGCCGGAGGAGGTCGCCTGCTGGTAGGGAATCTCCGTGCCCTGCTCGATGACCGCTTCCACCTGGTCGGCGGTCAGCACGCGCGGGCTGGAGATGATCTTGCCCTTGCCATCGGCTTCCAGCGCGCTGATCTCCAGGTTGAGGAAGCGCGTGGCTGCGCTGTTGAACAGGATGAGGGAGAAGGCACCTGGCGCGAATCCGTTCAGGCCGGTGGCCGGCATGTTGACCGACAGGCTGTCCGGGATGAAGACGGGCGTGCCACCCTGCGCGCCGCCGGCGGCATGGCCGCCCACGTCGCCCAGGTTGCCGCCGAACGCCATGTTCGGCGCGCCGCCCGGCAGCGTGGAATGGCCCGGCCCGAGGTCGTGGTAGCCGAGCCGCACGCCGAGGTTCTTGGAGAAGGTGTCGCTCGCCTCGACGATGCGCGCTTCGATCATCACCTGGCGCACCGGCACGTCGATCTTCGCCACCAGCTTCCTCACTTCCTCCAGCCGGCTCGGCGTGTCCTGCACGAACAGCGTGTTGGTGCGCGCGTCGACCACCGCGCTGCCGCGCTTGGACAGGATCGGCTGCGTCTTGTCGGAGAGCAGCTTCTGCACGTCGCCCGCCTTCTGGTAATTCATCTGGAAGGCCTCGGTGCGCGTCTGTTCCAGGTCATTGATCTGCGCGGTGGCCTCGAGCGCGAGCTTCTCGCGCGTCGCGAGCTCGTCGCGCGGCGCAATCCAGATCACGTTGCCGTTCTTGCGGCTGTCCAGGCCGCGCGTCTGCAGGATGATCTCCAGCGCCTGGTCCCAGGGCACGTCCTTCAGGCGCAGCGTGATGTTGCCGCCCACCGAGTCGCTGGTGATGACGTTGAGGTCGGTGAAGTCGGCGATCACGTTGAGCACCGCACGCACCTCCACGTTCTGGAAGTTGAGCGACAGCTTCTCGCCGACGTAGCGCCCGCGCTGCGGCTGGTCACTCGGCAGCACCGGCTTGACCTCGACCACGAACTGGGTGTCGGTCTGGTAGGCGTTGTGGTCCCACTGGCCGCGCGGCTCGATCACCATGCGCACGTTCTCGCCCTGCTGGAAGGCGCTGATGGTCTGCACCGGCGTGGCGAAGTCCACCACGTCCAGGCGGCGGCGCAGGTTCTCCGGCAGCGCCGTCTTCATGAAATCGACGATGATGTTCTGGCCCTGCTGGCGGATGTCGATGCCGGTCGACGTGTCCGACAGGTCGACCACCACGCGCCCCTCGCCGGTGCGCCCGCGGCGGAAGTCGATGTCGCGGATGGCGTGCTTGGAATCGCCGCGTCCCTCCGCGAAGTTCGCCACCTTGTCGCTGGCGGGCGCCGCGGCGCCTTGCAGCGTCACCACCACGCTGCGGCCGTCGAGCGCCACTTCGTGCGCCACCGGGCGGCGCAGGTTCAGCACCAGGCGCGTCTTGTCCGCGGCCTGCACCAGGTTCATGGAGCGCAGCTCGCCCTGGCTGATGTCCTGGCTGTTGCGGCCGAGCGAATTGCCGGTGGCGCTGAAGTCGAACGCGATGCGCGCCGGGTTGGCCACGGTGAAGCTCGGCGGCGGGGTCTTCAGCGGCTCCCGGGTGGTGATGCGCACCACCACCTTGTCGCCCTGCTGCGAGACGTCGAACGCCTCGATGTTGTTGCCCTGTGCGAGCGCAACGCCGCAAGCCGCAAGCCAGAGGACGAGCGCGCGCCAGCCGGCCCGCAATACTTTGGTTGAATTCATCTCTTCACCTCCTGCAGTTGCAGCGCACTCGAGCGCTCCACCCACTCGCCGCTGCCTTCCTGGATCAGCTCCTGCAGGCTGATCTGGGATTCGTCGATGCCCGTGATGACGCCGAAGTTCTGGCCCATGTAGTTGCCCTTGCGCACGCGATACAGGTTCGGTCCGGCCTTCACCAGGCCGAAGGTTTCGCGGCCCTGCGTCAGCGAGCCGACCATCTGGATCGACTCCAGCGGGAATGCCTCGAGCGCTTCCTTCGGCCGGTCCGGATCCGGCGCCCGGCCGCCTGCCGTGGGTGCCGTGCCGCCGCTAGCGGCGACGTCGATGCGTCCCGGGCGGAACGGGTCTACCTCGTTCTCGGCCTGGTAAGCCACCGGCTCGTAGGGGCGCACCTGCGGCAGGGGATCCACCCGCCCGCGCAGGTCCTTGGTCATGTCGTTCAGTTCCTTCTTCAGGTCGCCGAACTGTTCGCCGCTGCAGGCCGCGAGCAGCGCGACGCAGGCCAGCAGGGGAAGGCGCCTCATTTCTTGGCCCCCTTCTTCGCGCCGATGGCCGCCTTGCGCTGCGCGGACACCTCGTCCTCGTCCAGATAGCGGAAGGTGCGGGCGGTCACGTCCATCACCAGGTTGCCGTCCTTGGCAGCCTCGATGACGACGTCGTTCAGCGTCACGATGCGCGACAGCTGCCCGACGTCGCTCGCGAATGCGCCCATGTCGTGGTACACGCCCATCACTTTCACCGCGATCGGCAGCTCGGCGTAGAAGTCGCGCACGATTTCCTGCGCGGCGGGCTTGAACAGCTCGAACTGCAGCCCGCGCCCGAGACCCGCCTGGTTGATGTCGACGAGCAGCGCGTCCATCTGCGACTTGTTCGGCAGCTGCTTGAGCAGTGCGCCGAATTGCGTGTCGATTTCCCTGAGCTGCTGCTTGTGCAGGTCGAGGTTGACCGCCTGCTTCTTCTTGTTGAGGTAGTCCTCCTTGTGCTTGATCTCCTGCAGCTTGCCCGCCTCGAGCTCCTGCAGCTGGCCCTGCCACAGCCCGAAGTAGCCCGCCACCGGCAGCGCGACCAGGATCGCGATCAGCACCACCGCCTTCGGGATCGCCGTCCAGGTGCCCGGGTCCTGCCAGTTGGTGGCCTTGAAGTCCTCGGCGATTTTCTTGAAATCGATCGCGGCCATGGCCTATCCCTTCTTCGCCGGCGCCGCCTTGGCGGCGTCCTTCAGCTGCACGCGCTTCACCAAGATGTTCATGTTGAATTCCGACAGCCGCTTCTTGTTCACCGTGCTGGCCTTGATCTCCACCAGCTTGGGATCGGCGAGCCAGGGCGAGGACTCGATGTTGCGCATCAGCGTCGACACCCGGGCGTTCGACTGCGCGTAGCCCTGCAGATTGACCGCCAGGCCGCGCTGCCGCAGGCTTTTCAGGTACACGCCTTCGGGCATCTGCCGCACCAGCTGGTCGAGCAGGTGCACGGTCTGCGCCCGGTCGGCCTGCAGCGTCTCGATGATCTGCTTGCGCGCCAGCAGCGCCGCGATCTCGTCCTTGAGCTTCTTGATCTCGGCGATTTCCTTGTCCAGCTTGGCGATTTCCGCCTTAAGGAACGCGTTGCGGTCCTGTTGCGTCGTGATCATGCCGGAAATGTAGAGGTAGCCCGCACCGACGACCGCCACGCCCAGCGCGGCGGTGAGTCCGGCGAGCACCGCGAAATGCTGGCGGCCCCGCTTGCGCCGCTCCTCGCGGTGCGGCAGTAGGTTGACGCGCACGCTCATGGGTCGAACCTCCGCATCGCCAGGCCGCACGCCACGATCAGCGAGGGGGCGTCCACCATCAGCTTCTTCAACTGGATGCGCGGCGAGGCCTGCATCGAAGCGAACGGATTGGCGACCATGGTGGGCACCTGGGTACGCGTGTGCACCACTTCGTCCATGCCCGGGATCACGGCCGAGCCGCCGGCGAGCAGGATCTGCTCCACGCTGTGATACTGCGTCGAGGTGAAGAAGAACTGCAGCGCGCGCTGCACTTCCATGGACAGGTTCTCCATGAAGGGCCGCAGCACCTCGGTCTCGAAGTCATCCGGCAGGCCGCCCGAGCGCTTCGCGTTCTCGGCTTCCTCCACGCTCATGCCGTAGCGCGCGACGATGTCCTGCGTCAGCTGGTTGCCGCCGAACGCCTGCTCGCGGGTGTAGATCGACTGGTCGTTGCGCATCACGCTGACGTTCATGACGTTGGCGCCGACGTCGACGATGGCGACGTTCATGTCCTTGCCGGCGTTGGGCAGCTGCTTGACCACCAGCCCGAGCGCGGACTGCTGGGCGAAGGCCTCGATGTCCATGACCGCGGCCTTGAGCCCGGCCGACTCGGCCACCGCCACCCGGTCCTCGACCTTTTCCTTGCGCGTCGCGGCGATGAGCACTTCCTGCTCGTCCGGGCGAGGTGGGCGAAGGCCCGACCACCTGGAAATCCAGGTTCACTTCCTCCAGCGCGAAGGGGATGTACTGGTTGGCCTCGGACTCCACCTGAATTTCGAGCTCGTTCTCGCGCAGGCTGGCGGGCACGATGATCTTCTTGGTGATCACGGCGCCGGTGGGCACCGCCATCGCCACGTGCTTGGAGCGCGTGCCGAGGCGCTTGTAGCCGCGCTTGACCGCCTCCACCACGGATTCGAGGTTGCTGATGTTGCCGTCCACGGTGGCGTCGCGCGGCAGGGGCTCGATGACGTAGCGCTCGACGCGATACGCGCCTTTGCCCGCCTCGACGATCTCCAGCATCTTCACCGACGAAGAACTGATGTCCAGGCCGAACAGCGGCGGCGCCTTCGGGCTGAAGATGTCCAGGTTCATCGTTATTTCCCTTTTTGTATCGGCCCTTAGGCACGATACGTAGAATTTGCGTTAAATGCTAGCAACAACTCCCCCCGGTGTCTAGCGAATCCGTCACGCCGGGGGAGGGCTATAATGCCTTCGCTTCCCCGCCCGGCGCAACTGCGGCGGCACTAACCCCGCGATGGCTGTCTAACACCCTTGATGTGGCTCCGTTTTTTGACGTTTCCGCTGGCCTTGATCGCGGGCCTGCTGGTGGCTGCGGTCTGCCTGGTCGGCCTCGTGGTGGCGCTCGCCTACCCGAACCTGCCTTCCCTCGACACGCTGACCGATTACCAGCCGAAGGTGCCGCTGCGGGTCTACACCATCGAGGGCGTGTTGATCGGGGAGTTCGGCGAGGAGCGCCGAGTCCTGGTGGACATCAAGGACGTGCCGCCGACCCTGATCAACGCGATCATCGCTGCGGAGGACGAGCGCTTCTACCAGCACGCGGGGATCGACTACCACGGCGTCGCCAGGGCAGCGTACGCCAACCTGGTGACCGGCGGACGCCGCCAGGGCGCCAGCACCATCACCATGCAGGTGGCACGCAATTTCTTCCTGTCCTCGGAGAAGACGCTCACGCGCAAGCTCTACGAGGTGCTCCTCGCGCTCAAGATCGAGCATAGCCTCGGCAAGGACCAGATCCTCGGTCTGTACATCAACCAGATCTACCTGGGCCAGCGCGCCTACGGGTTCGCCGCGGCTGCGCAGGTCTACTTCGGCAAGTCCCTGGACCAGCTGACGCTGGCGGAGGCGTCGATGTTGGCGGCGCTGCCCAAGGCGCCTTCCAGCTACAACCCGATCGCCAACCCGCAGCGCGCCAAGCAGCGCCAGCAGTACGTGTTGCGCCGGATGAAGGAACTCGGCTACATCGACGGAGGAGGAATACGAGGCCGCGCTGAAGGCGCCCGTCGCGGCGCGGAGAGTCGTGGACACCTACGCGGTGCAGGCCGACTACGTCGCGGAAATGGTGCGCCAGGCCGTGTACGAGCAGTACCCGGAGGACGCGTACAGCCGCGGCTTCCGCGTCTACACCACGATCCGCCAGGCCGACCAGCAGGCGGCGGTGCAGGCCGTCGCGCGCGGGTCTGCTCGAGTACGACCGCAGGCTCGGCTATCGCGGGCCGGAAGGATTCGTCGAGCTCGCGGCGGACGCCGACGAGGACGACTTCGAGGAGGCGCTCGCCGAGCGCGCCGATGACGAGCAACTGCGCCTGGCGCTGGTGCTCGCCGCTACTGCGCGCGAGGTGAAGGCGGTGCTCAAGAACGGCGAGCGCATCATCGTGTCCGGCGACGGACTGCGCTTCGCCGCCGCCTCGCTGCAGCGCACCGCGCCGCAGCGCCGAATCCGTCGAGGCGCCATCCTGCGCGTGCAGCAGGTCGATGCCACGCGCTGGCAGATCGTGCAGTTGCCCGAGGCGGAGGCCGCTTTCGTGTCGCTCGACCCGCGGGACGGCGCCATCCGCGCGCTGGTCGGCGGTTTCGACTTCAACCGCAACAAATACAATCACGTCACCCAGGCGTGGCGCCAGCCGGGCTCCGCCTTCAAGCCGTTCATCTATTCCGCGGCGCTCGAGCGCGGCTTCACGGCGGCGACGGTGGTGCCCGACGACCCGATCGCCATCGAGGCCGACGTCACGGGCAGCCAGCGCTGGGAGCCGAAGAACTACGACGGCAAGTTCGAGGGGCCGATGCGGCTGCGCACGGCGCTCGTCAAGTCGAAGAACATGGTGTCGATCCGCATCCTGGACGCCATCGGCGTCAAGTACGCGCAGGACTACATCTCGCGCTTCGGTTTCGATGCCGAGCGGCACCCGCCCTACCTGACGATGGCGCTCGGCTCGGGCACGGTCACCGCCTGGCAGATGGCGCGCGCCTACGCAGTGTTCGCCAATGGCGGCTACCTGGTGCAGCCCTACTTCATCCACCGCATCGTCGACGACCGCGGCAATCCGCTCGGCGTAGCGCGCCCGCAGCGCGCCGGGGATGAAAGCTTGCGCGTGATCGACGCGCGCAATGCCTTCATCATGGACAGCCTGATGCAGGACGTGACGCGCGTGGGCACCGGGGCGCGCGCCGCGAGCCTCGGGCGCAAGGACATCGCCGGCAAGACCGGCACCACCAACGAGTTCATCGATGCCTGGTTCGCCGGCTACAACCCCGCGCTCGTCGGCGTCGCCTGGGTGGGCTTCGACCAGCCCAAGACGCTCGGGCGCAATCAGACCGGCGCTCTGGTAGCCCTGCCGATCTGGACCGGCTACATGGAGCGAGCGCTGAAGGAGTTGCCCGACATGTACCGGGTCATGCCCGAGGGCGTAGTGACCGCGGACACCTTCGAGATCGGCCTGGGCGCGACGAGCGACGCCAAGCACATCCCCGAGTACTTCTACCGCGAGTTCGTGCCCAAGGACGATGTGCCCCCGTTCACGCTACTGCCCAGCTTCACGCCGCCGGTCGAGCCGCCCGCCGACGTCGGCCAGCCCTCGACGCCCAACTACTAGGCGATCAGGCGGGCGCGAGGATCACCGGGGCACCGCCCTGCGCCGACATCAACCGGGAAAGCGCCGCGAACAACTCCCCGCCGTCGCGGGTGTCGCGCCAGACGCGGCCGTCGTGGCGGAAGTGGAACCCCCCCGACTTTGCCGCCACCCAGATTTCGCGGGCGGCCGCGTGGCGATTGACGATCATCTTGCTGCCGTCCTGGAACTCGATTTCGAGCACGCCGGCACCTTTGGCCTGCAGGTCCACATCGAGCGCAGTCGCGTCGATGGCGCGCTCGATCGCCGCCAGCGTGGCGTCCGCAAGGACTTCGAACTCGGTGTCCGTCATTGCCGGTTTCCCTGTTAGTATCAGCATTTTAGCGAGCCTGGGATGCGTGCCGCCGCAATTCTTCTCGCCGCCCTGATCCTGGCCGCGGGCTGCGGCCAGAAAGGTCCGCTGTACCTGCGCGACAAACCGCCGCCCGGCTTCAAGCCCCCAAAGCCCGAGACGTACAAGCCGGTCCCCTATCCGGCCGACGCCGAGGACGCCAACGAGACGAAGAAGTAATTCGCCGCATGGCATTCGAGTACCGCAACGGCGCGCTGTGCGTCGAACAGGTGCCGCTCGAGGATATCGCGCGGCGCTTCGGCACGCCCTGCTACGTCTACTCGCGCGCCGCGATCTCGGCCGGCTACGGCGCATTCGCGCGCGTGCTTGCAGGGCGCCGCGCACTGGTGGCGTACTCGGTCAAGGCCAATTCGAACCTGGCGGTGCTGTCGCTGATGGCGCGGCTCGGCGCGGGGTTCGACATCGTTTCGGGCGGCGAACTGGCGCGCGTGCTGGCGGCGGGCGGCGAGCCGCGCAGGATCCTGTTCTCGGGCGTCGGCAAGAGCGAGGACGAGATCGCGCGCGCGCTGCGAGGCGGGCATCCTTTGCCTGAACCTCGAGTCCGAGGGCGAGCTGGAGCGTGTCGCCGCGGTCGCGGGCCGGCTGGGCAGGCGGGCGCCGGTCGCGTTCCGCGTCAACCCCGACGTCGATGCGAAGACGCACCCGTACATTTCCACCGGGCTCAGGCAGAGCAAGTTCGGGGTGCCCTACGAGGACGCCGAGCGCCTGTATCAGGAGGCGGCGCGCATGGCGCAGGTCGAGCTGGTGGGCATCGGCTGCCACATCGGCTCACTGATGACGGGCGCCGGGCCCTTCATCGATGCGGCCGCGCGCATCCTCGCGCTCACCGAGCGACTGCAGCGCAGCGGCATCAGCCTCGCGCACATCGACCTCGGCGGCGGATTCGGCATCCGCTACCGCGACGAGTCGCCGGCGCCGATAAGCGAGTTCCTCGACGGCGCGCTCGGCGTGCTTGCCGGGCGCCGCGAGATGCTGATCGTCGATCCGGGCCGTGCCATCGTGGGCAACGCGGGCGCGCTGCTGACGCGCGTGGAGTACATCAAGCCCGGCGCCGAGAAGAGCTTCCTCGTGGTGGACGCGGCCATGAACGACCTCATCCGCCCCGCGCTGTATGGCGCCTGGCATGACGTGCTGCCGGTGAAACAGGCGAACGACGCGGCGCCCAAGTCCGTCTACGACGTCGTGGGCCCGGTGTGCGAAAGCGCGGATTTCCTCGCCCGGGACCGGACGCTCTCGGCGCGGCCCGGCGACCTGCTCGCCGTGATGTCGGCGGGCGCCTACGCGATGGTGATGAGCTCCAACTACAACACGCGGCCGCGGGCGGCGGAAGTGATGGTCGACGGCGCCGCCGCGCACCTGGTTCGGCGGCGCGAGCGGCTCGAGGAACTGTACGCCGCGGAATCGGTCCCGCCTTGGTGAACACTGGCCGCAAGGTAGTCGTCGCCGGCGCCTTCCTCGCCGCACTGGGGATCGCGCTCGGGCTTTATTTCACCAACGGCACGGGTGCCAAGGAAAAGAAAACCGCACCTGGTCCGGCGGCCGTGCCGGTGTCCGTGGCCCTCGCGGTGCAGCGCAGCGTGCCTTTCCGTCTCGCCGCGATCGGCAACGTGGAAGCGTTTTCCACCGTGGCCGTGAAGGCGCGCATCGACGGCCAGATCCTTGCCATCAATTTCCGCGAAGGGCAGGAGGTGAAGCGCCGCGAAGTCCTGATCCGCATTGATGCGCGGCCGTTCGAGGCATCGCTCAAGCAAGCTGAGGCGAACGCGTTGCGCGACGCGTCCGCGCGCGACCAAGCGCGCTCGCAGGAGCGGCGCTACAAGGAACTGCTGGAGAAGAGTTTCGTGTCGCGCGAGGCCTACGCGCAAATCGCAACCAACGCCCATACCGCGGAGGCCGTGGCCCTGGCCAGCCTCGCCGCGCTGGAAAACGCGCGGCTCAACCTGGAGTACTGCACGATCTCCTCGCCGATCGACGGCTACGTCGGACGCGCGCTGCTGCAGGCGGGGAACCTGGTCAAGGCCAACGACGTGAACCCGCTCGTCGTGATCAACCAGGTCAGGCCGATCTACGTGAACTTCGCCGTGCCCGAGCATCAGCTGCCGGCAATCCGCCAGCACATGGCGCAGGGCACCCTCCTGGTCGATGCGACAGCGACCGGCGCCGAGAAGCCGCTCGCGCAGGGCAGCCTGGTGTTCGTCGACAACGCGGTCGACCCGGCCACCGGCACGATCCGCCTGCGGGGCCGCTTCGACAACCGCGACGCCGCCCTGTGGCCCGGGCAGTTCGTCAACGTCCGCTTGCAGCTCTACGACGAAACCAACGCCATCCTGGTGCCCTCGGTCGCGGTGCAGAACGGGCCCAAAGGCCAGTATCTCTACGTGGTCAAGCCAGACGCTTCAGTGGAGATGCGCAGCGTGACGGTCGATCGCTCCGAGGGCGAGTCCGCGGTGGTCAAGGGTGTAGCCGCCGGCGAACAGGTGGTGACGCGGGGCGCGCTGCGGCTGGTGCCGGGCGCGAAGGTGCGCGTCCAAGAGCAAGGACCGGCGTCGTGAATCTCTCCGAGGTCTTCATCCGCCGCCCGGTGATGACGGTGCTGGTGATGGCCGGCATCCTGATCTTCGGCATCGTCGGCTACCGCCTGCTGCCGGTGAGCTCGCTGCCCAATGTCGATTACCCCACGATCCAGGTCACCGCCGAGCTGCCGGGCGCGAGCCCCGACACGATGGCCTCGGCGGTTGCCACGCCGCTCGAGAAGCAGTTTTCCACCATTGCCGGCATCGACTCGATGTTTTCGGTGAGCGGTCAGGGGACGACCCAGATCACGCTGCAGTTCGCGCTCGACCGCGACATCGACGCCGCGGCGCAGGACGTGAACTCGGCGATTGCGGGAACCGCGCGCCAGCTGCCCGCCGCCATGCCGGCACCGCCGTCCTTCCGCAAGGTGAACCCGGGCGACTTCGCAGTGTTCTATCTGGCGCTCACCTCGGACACGCTGCCGCTGTCCACGGTGGACGAGTACGCGGAAACCTTTCTTGCGCAGCGCATCTCCACCATCAGCGGCGTCGCGCAAGTGCAGGTGTTCGGCCAGCAGAAGTACGCGGTGCGGGTGCAGCTCGACCCCAACAAGCTCGCCGCGCGCGGTATCGGCATCAACGAGGTGCAGCAGGCCGTGGCGCAGGCCAACGTGAACCTGCCCACCGGCACGCTATACGGCAAGGAGCGGCAGTTCGCGGTGCAGGCGAACGGCCAGCTGTTCGACGCCGCCGCGTTCCGCCCGCTGATCGTCAGCTACCGCGACGGCGCTCCGGTTCGCCTGGAACAGCTCGGGCGCGTGATCGACGGCGTGCAGAACGACAAGGTGGCGGCCTGGTTCAAGGACCGGCGCGGCATCGTGCTCGCGATCTTCCGCCAGCCCGGCACCAACACCGTGCAGGTGGTCGACGCGGTAAGGCGGCTGATTCCGACCTTTCGCGCAGAGGTCCCCGCGGGAATCGACATGGAGGTCCTGTTTGACCGCAGCGTCGTCATCCGCCAGTCGGTCGACGAGGTGCAGTTCGCGCTGCTTCTCGCGCTTGCGCTGGTGGTGATGGTGATCTTCCTGTTCCTGCGCAACATCCCCGCGACGATCATTCCCAGCGTGGCCCTGCCGATGTCGATCGTCGGCACCTTTGCGGTGATGTACGCGCTGGGCTACAGCCTGGACAATATTTCGCTGATGGCGCTCACGCTGTGCGTCGGCTTCGTGGTCGACGACGCCATCGTGATGCTGGAGAACATCGCGCGCCACATGGAGGCCGGAAAGAGCCGTCTGCAGGCCACGCTTGACGGCTCGCGCGAGATTTCGTTCACCATCCTGTCGATGACCATCTCCCTCGCGGCGGTATTCATTCCGGTGTTCTTCATGGGCGGCATCATCGGCCGCTTGCTGCACGAGTTCGCGGTGGTGATCATCGTCGCGGTGCTGATCTCCGGCTTCGTCTCGCTGACGCTCACGCCGATGATGTGCGCGCGCATCCTGAAGCCGCAGCACCAGATGGTGCACGGGCGCCTGTACCGCCTGTCGGAGCGCGGCTACGAGGCGCTGCGGCAGGCCTACCGCGGGACGCTCGACTGGTCTCTCGGGCATGCGCGCTTCGTGCTGGCGGCGTTTCTCGCCATCACGGTCGCCACCGGCGTGCTGTTTGCGCGCATGCCCAAGGGTTTCCTGCCGCCCGAGGACACCGGGCAGCTCTTCTGCTTCACCGAGGCTGCCCAGGACATCTCGTTCGACGCGATGGCCGGCTTGCAGCAGGAGGCCGCCCAGATCGTGCGCGGCAATCCCAACGTCCTCGGCGTGATGTCCTTCATCGGCGCCGGCGGCAACAACCCCTCGCTCAACCGCGGCCGGCTGTTCATCACCCTGAAGCCGCGCGCCGAGCGGGTGTCCGCAGATGAAGTCGTGCGACAGCTCAGACCGGAGCTCGCGCGGCTGGTGGGCATCAAGGCATTCATGCAGAACATTCCCACCATCCGCATCGGTCTGCTCACCAAGAGTCCCTACCAATACGTCCTGCGCGGCGCCAGCACCGAAGAGCTGTATCACTGGGTGCCGATCATCGAGGAGCGCTTGAGATCCATTCCGGTGCTCGTGGACGTCTCGAGCGACCTGCAGATCCATCAGCCGCAAGTGCGCGTCGAGATCGATCGCGCGCGAGCCTCGGCGCTCGGCGTCTCGGCGCAACAGGTCGAAGCCGCTCTCGGTGCCGCCTATGGCTCGCAGCAAGTCTCGACCATCTACACGGCATCCAACCAGTACTGGGTGATCCTTGAGGTGGAGCCGCGTTACCAGAGCGGACCGGCAGCGCTGCCGATGCTGTACCTGCGCACCGCGAGCGGCGCGCTCGCACCGCTGGACGCCGTTGCGAAGCTCTCCTACGGGGTCGGACCGCTCACCGTCAGCCACCAGGGCCAGCTGCCCTCGGTCACTGTCTCGTTCGACCTGCAGCCGGGCATTTCACTGTCCCAGGCGATCGAGACCATCCGCGACACCATGCGCGACCTGCAGGTGCCCGCGACTGTCAATGCGAGCTTCTCCGGCGCCGCGCAGGCGTTCGAGGATTCGCTGCAGGGCATGGGGATCCTGCTTGCGCTGGCCATTCTCGTGATCTACCTCGTGCTCGGCATCCTGTACGAGAGCTTCATCCATCCGCTGACGATCCTGTCGGGCCTGCCCACCGCCGCGCTCGGGGCGCTGCTCACCCTGCGCGCCTTCGGCATCGAGCTCAACATGTACGCGTTTGTCGGCATGATCATGCTGATCGGCATCGTGAAGAAGAACGCGATCATGATGATCGATTTCGCGATCGAGGCGCAGCGCAAGGAAGGCAAGCCGCCGCACGACGCGATCCGCGAGGCCTGCCTGGTGCGCTTCCGGCCGATCATGATGACCACCATGGCCGCGCTGATGGGCAGCCTGCCGATCGCGCTCGCCTTCGGCGTGGGCGGCGAGGCGCGCCAGCCCCTCGGCCTGGCGGTGGTCGGCGGCCTGCTCCTGTCGCAGGTGCTCACGCTCTACATCACGCCGGTGATCTACCTCTATTTCGAGCAGCTGCAGGAATGGCTTGCACGCCGCCGCGCGCCGCGCGATCCTCGCGTGGCGCCACGCACCATCCAGGGAGAAACATGACCGAAACGCGCAACCTCGCCGTATTCTGCGACTTCGAGAACGTGGCGCTCGGCGTACGCGACGCCAAGTACGAGAAGTTCGACATCGGCAGGGTGCTGGAGAAGCTGCTGCTGAAGGGCTCGATCGTGGTGAAGAAGGCCTACTGCGACTGGGACCGCTACAAGGAGTTCAAGACCGCCATGCACGCCGCGGCCTTCGAGCTGATCGAAATCCCGCACCGCGGCCAGTCCGGCAAGAACTCGGCCGACATCCGCATGGTGGTCGATGCGCTCGACCTGTGCTACACGAAGCAGCACGTGGACACCTTCGTCATCATCAGCGGCGATTCCGACTTCTCGCCGCTGGTGTCCAAGCTGCGCGAGAACGCGAAAGCCGTAATCGGGGTCGGCGTGAAGAACTCCTCCTCCGATCTGCTGATCTCCAACTGCGACGAGTTCATCTACTACGACGACCTGGTGCGTGAGGATGAGGCGAAGCGGCGCGCGGCGAAGAAGCGCCGCGAGACCCGCCCGGCAGGCGCGGCGAAGGAAGCGGCGCCCAGCGACGACAAGAAGCAGGAGGCCTTCGACCTGGTGATCGAGACGCTGCAGGCGCTGATCGCCGAGCGCGGCGAGGACGAGAGGATCTGGGGTTCGATGGTGAAGCAGGCGCTCAAGCGCCGCAAACCCGGCTTCAACGAGTCCTACTACGGCTTCAAGGCCTTTTCCGACCTGCTCGAGGAAGCGGAGGCGAGAAAGCTGGTCTCGCTCGAGCGCGACGAGAAATCCGGCGGCTACATCATCCGCCCCGCCACGGGGGCATGAAGCCTGACGATCTCGTCGCAGCACTGCGCCTCGCCGAGCGCGGCGAATGGAAGGGTGCTCACGAGATCGTGCAGCGCGACGAGGCGGACCCGCTTTCCTGCTGGATCCATGCGGTGCTGCACCGGCAGGAGGGCGACCTGGCGAACGCGCGCTACTGGTACGCGCGCAGCGGCAGGCGGCTGCGCAAGGGCGTCGCGCCCGCGGCCGAGCTGCAGGAGATCCGCGCCGCGCTCAGGGATTGAGCTGGCGGTACACCACGTTGGCGAGCTTGAGCAGCTCCTCGCGGTCCATGTCCGCCGAGGACAGCGCGTAACCGAACCTGCGGTCGATCCAGTAGAACACCCGGACATTGCCCTCGCGCGCGTAGCGGAACGCCGTTTCCCGGTGATCCGGGCCTTCGGACCGCACGTAAAGCGTCACGCGCCGCCCGCGCGAGCACTGGTACATGAACTGTGCCACCGGGCCGGGGTCGCCCGGCAGCAGGCGACCGCCGACCAGCGCCATGCCCTCGCCGTCGAGCTTGGGCGCGCGCACGTCGCCGCCCAGCCGCTTGGACAGCCAGGCCACCAGGTGCTGCTCCTGGTCGGCGCCGACTTCAACGGGGTGGCGCACCTCGGGCGAATACGTGGCGTGCGCGAGCGCTGCGCGGCGCGCGATCACCGGCGCCTCGGGTTGTGCGACGGGTACCGGCGTGCGCAGGGCGTGCAGTTGCCAGCCGGCGACGGTGCCGACGGCGAGGCCGAGTACGGCCCAGGCGGCCGCCACCCCGAGCGCGCGCAGGCGTGAGCCGCGCCGCGCCGAGCGCTCCAGACGCGGCGGAACAGGTTCCTCCAGCACAGCGTCGTAATGCAGGCTCAAGTGCTCGTTCAGGTCGCGGTAGGCGGCGGCGCGCTCTGCCTCCTCCGGATGAGCGGCGAACCACGCCTCCACCTCCGCACGACGTGATTCGGCAAGCCGGCCATCGGCCCAGGCTTGGATCTCCGCTTCGCTGATCGGTGGCTTGTCGCTCATTTCACTATCTGCAGCTTGGTGCCGCCCTTTCCTTGCATCAGTTCCCGCAGTTTCTCGCGCGCGCGCGCCAGCCGCGACATCACGGTGCCGATCGGGATGCCGAGCGCGCGCGCCGTCTCCTCGTAGCTCAGGTCCTCGAGCGCCACCAGCAGCAGCACCTCGCGCTGCGCCAGCGGCAGCGCACCGATGGCCCGCTCCAGGTCGCGCACCACCAGCGCGTCGCCTTGGGTGGCGCGCTGCGCGAGCTCCGGCATGTCGTCCTCGAGCGGATCCGTGGGCCGCGTCGCGCGCATGCGATTCACGTGCACGTTGTGCATCACCGTGAACAACCAGGCGCGCAGGTCGGTGCCGCGGCGGTACAGGTGCAGCTTGGCCCAGGCGCGCTCCAGCGTGTCCTGCACCAGGTCGTCGGAGGCGGCGCGGTCCCCTACCAGCGCGCGCGCGTAACGGCGCAGCCGTGGAATCAGCTCGATCAGGCTCTGCGCGTCGCTCATTGCACTGAACAGTGCATCGCGGCGCGCTATTCCGTCAACAAGCGCAAGGGTTCAGCGCGGCTCGTCGGGGAGCGCCGGCAGCGCGCGCAGGTAGGCAATCACCGCCGAGAGGTCCTCCGACGTGAGCTGGCTGGTGGTATTGCGGATCACTTCGCCCATGGTTTCGGCAGGCACGTCGCCATCCGGGGTGATACCGCTCTGCAGAAACTCCTTGAGGTCGCGGTCGTCCCATTTCTTGAGCTTTGCCGGCGTCAGGTTGGGCACGCTCTTGCCTTCCGGGCCCTTGGCCGCCCCGGCAAGCCGGCGCTCGCGCTTGGTCCCGCCCAGGAAATTGCGAGGCGAATGGCATTCCCCGCAATGGCCGAGCGCTTCAACCAGGTAAGCGCCGCGATTGGCCGCCGCCGATCGTGCGGAATCGGCCTGGTAAGGCCCGGGCGTGAAGAACATCCACTTCCAGGGGCCGACCATGAAGCGCCAGCCGTAGGGCGCGCGCAGCTCGTGCGGCCGGTTCTTGCGCGAGCTCGGCGGTAGCGTGCGAATGAAGGCCCACAGGTCGCGCGCATCCGCATCCGTGATGAGCGTGAAAGAGGGATAGGGAAAAGCCGGAAAATAGTGCGCGCCATCCGGTCGCACGCCGGTTCGCAGCGCGCGCAGGAAATCGGCTTCGCTCCAGCGCCCGATGCCGGCTTCCGGATGCGGCGTGACGTTCGGTCCGTAGAACGTGCCGAACGGCGTCTTCAATTCACGTCCGCCCGCATAGGCCACCGCGTCCTTCTTCGTTTCCGTGTGGCAGCCGGCGCAGCCGGCCGCTTGCGCGAGGTAGGCGCCGCGCTTCGCGTCGCCCTGCGCCGCGGCAGACGGGGCGATGGCCCACAACAGCGCCGCGAAAAAGAAAAGCCCCGCGCGGGCGGGGCTCGTTGCAGCCAGCAAGCAGGGGTTACTTCTGGCGGAAATCGTCGTGGCAGGCGCCGCAGACCTTGCCGATCGCGCCGATCTGCGCCTTGACCGCGGCCTCGTCCCCGCCTCTGCTAAGCGTCACCAGTTTGGACGTTTCGTTCTCCAGCCGGCTCGCGTATTCCTTGAACTTCGCATTGTTCTCGTAGATCACGGGCAACGCGCGCGTCTTCTCGCCTTTCGTGCTTGGATCAAAGGTATCCCAGGGCATCCTGCTCAGGTTGTCGAGAAATCCCGCGTTGCGCTGCACGGCCGCGGCGTTGTACGGAGCCTTGCCTTGTGCAACGGCGACGAGCGGTCCCAGGTACTTGCCCTGCAGGGTCATCACCGCCTGGCGCTGCTTGACCATCACATCGGGCTTGGCCTGCGCCTGCGCGTGCATCGAGAGGCCCGCGCCCAGCGCGA
Organism: uncultured beta proteobacterium; assembly: GCA_963782655.1. Classification (GTDB taxonomy): domain Bacteria; phylum Pseudomonadota; class Gammaproteobacteria; order Burkholderiales; family SG8-39; genus JAABQT01. The sequence goes on from CAWALA010000009.1 coordinate 170,846, forward strand.
ACACAATGCCGAATGCCACAATATTCTTTCTCATTCGCTCCTCCTGAGGATTGGACAGAATCTGCATCGCGCGGCGTTCGAGCCGCATTCCGTCTAGAACAGGAATGCGGGAGCGTTTATTCCGGTTTTCCCCGGCTCAACGCAACCCGGCCGCATACTCGGCGACCGCCTTGATCTCCTGGTCGCTCATGCGCGCGGCGACGCCGCGCATCATGCCGCTGGGGTCGTTGGCGCGCCCCCCGGCGCGAAACAGCTTCAGTTGCGCCTCTACGTACTCCGCGAACTGGCCCGCGAGCCGCGGGAACTGGCTCGGGATGCCGGCACCGTCCGGGCCGTGGCAGCCGGCGCAGGCGGCTACGCCGTTCGCGGCATTGCCCCCGCGCCACAGCTTCTGACCCTGCGCTGCGAGTTCCTTGCTGCCCGCCGCCGCCGGCCGCATTTTCTGCGACGCGTAGTACGCGGCGACGTTGCGCATGTCACCATCGGACAAACTCGCCACCATGCCCGCCATGATCGCGTTCTCCCGCTCCGCTTTCTTCGCGCCCTGGGGCTTGAAGTTGACGAGCTGCTTGTGCAGGTACTCCGGAAACTGGCCCGCCAGTTTCGGATTGGCGGCAGCGACACTGTTGCCGTCGGCCGCATGGCAGGCCGCACAGATCTGCTTGGCGACCTGCTCGCCCTTGGCGAGGTCGGGCTTGGCGGCGCCCTGGGCAATGGCCTGCGCCGCCCACAACAGGCCCACGGCGGCCAGTGCCGCCAGCAAACGGTTCATTCCGAATCTCCCCAAATACCTTGGAAACGCCTCATTTTATTAGAATTTCAGGCATGCCGGAACCCGCGAGCGCTTTCTCCAAGGTGGAGTTCCTGGTTTCGGCAGGAATCACCGGCGGCTTGCCGCCCGAGGACCTGCCCGAGCTCGCCTTCGCCGGGCGCTCCAACGTGGGCAAGTCGAGCGCCATCAACGCTCTCGCCAGACGCAAGCGGCTCGCGTTCGTGTCGAAGACGCCGGGGCGCACGCAGACCATCAATTTCTTCGACCTCGGCGGCCGCGGCAGGCTCGTCGATCTGCCGGGCTATGGCTACGCACGCGTGCCGCAGGCAGTGCGCGCGCAGTGGGATCAGCTGGTGGGCGGCTACCTCGGCGCGCGCCGCGTGCTGACTGGGGTCGTGGTGCTGATGGACGCCAGGCATCCCTTCACCGCGCACGACGAACACTTGCTGGAATGGCTCCGTCCCGTCGCGCAGCGCTTGCTGGTGCTGCTGTCGAAGGCGGACAAGCTCAGCCGGCAGGAACGCGCCAAGGTACTTGCGCAAGCCCGCGCGCGGCTGGCGGACGGCGCCCACGACGCCGAGGTGCGGCTGTTCTCCAGCCTCTCGGGCGAAGGGGTGGACGAAACGCGCTCGCTGCTCGAGGCTTGGCTTCGGGCCGCGGGCGACGGGCATAAAAAACCCCCGGTAAAGGGGAATTAAACCGGGGGCGAAACGCCTTAATTGGAGTTAAGGCAACCCGCTCAGGGAGGAGAAGCGGGAGACGATGAAATCGTCTAAAGGGTAAGATTAAGCTGCACTGGAAAAGTTCCTCGCGCCGAAACCCTCAGGAAAATCAGGACCATGAACATCTACGGCCAGTTTCCCGCCGTGCGCATGCGGCGCATGCGGCGGGACGATTTCTCGCGGCGGCTGATGCGCGAGCACCGGCTCAGCGCGGATGACCTGATCTACCCGGTGTTCATCCTCGACGGGAAGAGCCGCACCGAGAAAGTGGCTTCGATGCCGGGTGTCGAGCGCATGACCGTCGACCGGCTGCTCCCGGTAGCCGAGGAATGCGTGAAGCTGCGGATCCCGGTGCTGGCGCTGTTCCCGGTGATCGAGCAGACGCTCAAGACGCCCGACGGGCGCGAGGCGTTCAATGCGAAAGGCCTTGTGCCGCGTGCGGTCGCGGCGCTGAAGAAGCGGTTTCCGGAACTCGGCATCATGACCGACGTCGCCCTCGATCCCTATACCTCGCACGGGCAGGACGGCGTCATCGACAAGGATGGCTACATCGTCAACGACGTCACGTTGGATGTGCTGGTCAAACAGGCGCTGTGCCAGGCGCAGGCCGGCGTGGACATCGTCGCGCCTTCGGACATGATGGACGGCCGCATCGGGCGCATTCGCATCGCGCTCGAGAAAGCGGGACGTATCCATACGAAGATCCTCGCCTACTCCGCGAAGTACGCCTCCGGCTTCTACGGCCCGTTCCGCGATGCAGTCGGCTCTGCGAAGAATCTCGGCAAGGGCGACAAGAAGACCTACCAGATGGACCCGGCGAACTCCGACGAGGCGCTGTGGGAGGTGGGCCTCGACCTCGCCGAGGGCGCGGACATGGTGATGGTGAAGCCAGGCCTGCCGTATCTCGACATCGTGCGGCGCGTGAAAGACGAATTCAAGGCGCCGACCTACGTGTACCAGGTGTCGGGCGAGTACTCGATGCTGCGCGGCGCGATCGACAAGGGCTGGTTGCCGGAGAGCTGCGTGATGGAGGCGCTGCTCGCCATGAAGCGCGCCGGCGCTGACGGCATCCTGACCTACTTCGCGCGCGATGCCGCGCGCGAACTGAAAGAAGCAGGCTAGCCGAAGACCACGGCCACGCCGTGCGCATCCTGCGCGCTCACGGCGAAGGAGCCATCCGCCAGCGCAACCGGGTCCAATCCGTTGCCGTCGCAGCACGCCGGCCGCACGCGCGCGATCCGCGACGCGCACGAAAAGCGCCGCGACCAGCGGCCGCGGCCGCAGTGGCAGGCCAACGCCGTGCAGGCGGTGCCCCATCTTCCAGCGCGAGGCGAGCGCGATCGGCGCGCTGCCTGTCTGCACCAGCAACCCCTCTTCGATCTTCTGCGGCTTCGCAGCCAGCAGCTTGCCGTAGCTCGCCGCGGCCGCCTCGGGATCCTCGGCCACGACTGCCACCGCGGCGATTTCCGCAGCGCCGTTCGCGATGGCGCTGGTATTGCGGCCGCCACACGACTTCGCGCGTGAAATGCTGGCAGGCAAACATGCGGCAGCCCGGCGACGCATCCGGCGGCAGCTGCACGATGCGGAAGCGCGCGTCGCCCAGGCCTTCGCACCGGTCGCGAGAAATCGAGCGGCGCGTCCGCCACGATGCCCTCCGCAGCGAAGCCGGCGTGCAGTCCGTGCGCGTCGTCGGTGGCCAAGGCGATCGCGCCCAGGCCCTTCGCCCTTGGCGAGGAAATCGGTGAAGTACTGCAATCGCCGGGTGCGGCCTGGGGACCGCGAGCAGCTCCACGTAGTCGCTGCCGAACATCAGGCAGTGGTTCTGCGAGCCGAGCGTGTGCAAGCCGCGCGGCGTGAGCGTGAACCCCATGCGCGCGTAGGCATGCTGCGCCTTGTCCAGGTCGCGCACCAGGACGACGACGTGATCGATGCCCTGGAGGTGACGCTGCATTGCCCCCTCACTCGGTCTCGGCGAGTTCGCAGGGTCCTGAGGAAGCGTTCGGCGTTCTGGTAGCCGATCACGCGCAGGCCGCGCAGCTCCCTGCCCTGCGCGTCGAAGAAGATGATGCCCGGCGGGCCGAAGAGGGAAAAGCGCTTGAGCAGCGCCTTGTGCGCATCGGTGTTCGCCGTGACGTCGACCTGCAGCAGGCAGCATGCGTTCGAACTTCGCCTTCACGCGCGCGTCGCTGAACGTGAACGCCTCCATCTCCTTGCACGACACGCACCAGTCGGCATAGAAATCCAGCATCACCGGCTTGCCTGGCGCGGCGAGCTTCGCGTCCAGTTCCGCGACGTTGTCCACGCGCACGAATTTCGTGTCCCCCTTGCCGTCGAGGAACAGCGGCGAGACGATCCACGCCGCCACCGCGAGCAGCAGCACGCCGAAGAACTTGTTCACCACGTTCATCCAGCGCCCCGCGCTGGGCAGCAGCGCGCCGCCCGAGACGCCGATCGCGAGCAGCGGGATGCCCATGCCAAGCGCCATGGCGAACAGCGCCGAGCCGCCGAGCGCCACGTCGCGCGTCTGGCTGATGTAGAGCAGCGCCCCGGCGAGCGGGGCGGCGACGCAGGGGCTGACGATGATCGCCGAGAGCACGCCCATGCCGGCCACCGACGCGAGCTTGCCGCCCCGCAAGCGGTGGTGCGCCGCCGACAAGAGGATGGCGCAGGAAGCCCGGCAGCTGCAGCTGGTAGAGCCCGAACATGGAAAGCGCGAGCAGCACGAACACCAGCGCAAAGCCGGCCAGCACCCAGGCGTTCTGCAGCGACGCGGCGATGAGCGAGCCGGAGTAGGCCGCGGCGATGCCTGCGAGCGCATAGGCTACCGCCATGCCGAGCACGTAGGAGGAGGACAGCGCGAAGGCGCGCTTCTTGTTCACGCTGCTGCCTTCGCCCGCGATGATGCCGGAGAGAATCGGGATCATCGGCAGCACGCAGGGAGTGAAGGCGAGCAGCAGGCCGAAGCCGAGGAAGCTCGCCAGCACCAGCCAGGTGCTGCCGCGGAACATCGCGGCGACGTCGATGTCGCTCGCCGAAAGCGACACGCGCGCGGACGGCGCATCGCAGCGGCTAGCGAGGCAAGGTGCAGCGTCGCCATGGACTCCATCGGCACGTAGCACACGCCGATGTCGGCGCAGCCCTGCGAAGTGACGACCAGCTTCAGGGGATCTCCCGCGCCCGGCTCCACCGGCACGCGGATGCGCACTTCCTTGCGGTAGGTCTCCGAGTCGCCGAAGAACTGGTCCTTCTTGCGCCCGCCCGCCGGATACTCGGGCTTGCCGAGGCGCGCATTCTCGGCCGCGAACTTGAAGCGCTCGCGGTACAGGTAGTAGCCCTCGGCGATGGCGAACTGCACCTCCACTGCCTCGGCATCGAGCGCACGCGCCGAGAAGCGGAACGCCTTCTCCGGCTCGAGCAGGTCCTGGGGGGATGCCGCGAGAACCGGCGCCGCCGCGAGTGCAAGCCACAGGAGGAGGAGCCTTGTCATCGGGGAGGGGTTGTTTCCGCAGCCACCCAGTCCAGGTAGGCGGGCAGGCCACGCTCGATTGGGACCGCCACGATCTCGGGAAGTTCGTAGGGATGCGCCTCCCGGATCGCCGCCTCCAGGGCGGCGTAGCGATCGCGCGTCGTCTTGATCAGGACCGGGTGCTCCTCGTCGTGCTGCACCTCGCGCCTTCCAGCGGTACACCGAGCGGCAGGGCGCGAGGATGTTGACGCAGGCCGCCACGCGCTGCCGGATCAGCGCGTCGGCGAGCTTCTCCGCGGCGGCGCGGTCCGGCAGATTGGTGATCACCAGCAGCGCGCTCATGCGGGCGCCGAGGGGCGCGGCACGCCCTCGTACACGGTCGGGAAGCGCAGCCGCACGCCCAGGCTCTCCTTGAGGCGGCGATTGGCGAGCCGCCGCGACTCGCTCATGAACGAAAGCAGCTCCGGCGCGATGCGCCCCGCCGCCTCCGCGCGCGCGATGCGCGGCGGGCGCGTCAGGCCGGCACGTTCGGCCACCAGGTCCAGCCAGTCGCCCATGCGGATCTCGCTGTCGTCGCTCGCGTTGTAGGTGCCGGCAGGCGCTGTTTCTTCCAGCGCGCGCACGACGATCGCCGCCAGGTCCTCTGCGTGGATGTGGTTGGTGTAGACATCGTCCTCGGCGCGCAGCACCGGGGTGCCGGCGCGCAGCCGCTCGAGGGGCAGGCGGTCGGCGGCGTAGATGCCGGGAACGCGCAGGATCGCGAGCGACACGCCGCGCTCGCTGCACCATAGTGCAAGCTGTCGCTCGGCATCCACGCGGCGCCGCGCGCGATCTGTCTGGGGGTGCACCGCACGCAATTCGTCCACGCGCGCCCCGCCGCAGTCCCCGTACACGCCGCTCGTGCTGACGTAGACGATGCGCGCCGGTAGAATCCGCCCCTTCGCCAGTGCCGCGAGCAGGTTGCGGGTGCGCGTGTCCTGAGTCCCCGTGTTCGGCGGCGGCGCGCAGTGCAGCAGGGCGTCGGCCCCTTGCAGGGCCGCCAGGGTCTCAGGGCGGTCGAGGTCGAAGCCGTGGCGGCGCGACAGCGGTTGCACCGCGTAGCGGGCCTCGAGCCGCGGTGCGGCGCGGCGCGCGATGTCGCCATAGCCGGCGATCAGCAACTTCTTCATCGATGCCATTTTAGCGACATGCATAGCGTCACGATCCAGCCGAGCGGTCACCAGTTCCAGGTGGAGGAAGGCGAGGCCGTGCTCGCCGCCGCCCTGCGCCAGGGCTTCGTGCTGCCCTACGGCTGCAAGAACGGCGCCTGCGGCAGCTGCAAGGGAAAGATCCTCGGCGGCACGGTGGACTACGGCGTCTACCAGGCGAAGGCGCTTGACCGACGAGGAGAAGGCGCAGGGCAAGGCGCTCTTCTGCCAGGCCAAGCCGCTCTCCGACCTGGTGATCGAGGCGCGCACCATCGGCGCGGCGAAGGACATCCAGGTGAAGACCCTGCCCTGCCGCGTGCAGAAAATGGAGCGCGTGACTGAGGACGTGATCCTCCTTGGCCTGAAGCTGCCGGCCAACGAGCGGCTGCAGTTCCTCGCCGGGCAGTACCTCGAGTTCCTGCTCAAGGACGGCACGCGGCGCAGCTTTTCCATGGGCAACGCGCCGCACGACGACGAGCTGATCCAGCTGCACGTGCGCCACGTGCCCGGCGGCCAGTTCACCGACCACGTGTTCGGCAAGATGAAGGAGCGCGACATCCTGCGCTTCGAAGGGCCGCACGGCACTTTCTTCCTGCGCGAGGACTCGGGCAAGCCGATCGTGTTCGTCGCCTCGGGCACCGGCTTCGCGCCGATCAAGTCGATCATCGAGCACGCGCTGCACAAGGACATCGCGGCGGCCGATGACGCTTTACTGGGGCGGGCGTCGGCCGCAGGACCTCTACATGAACGCGCTGGCCGAGGGGTGGGCCGCGCAGGGCCGCATTACCTACGTGCCGGTGATTTCGGAGGCACTGCCGGAGGACAACTGGACGGGCCGCACGGGTTTCGTGCACCGCGCGGTGATGCAGGACTTCCCGGACCTGTCGCAGCACCAGGTCTATGCCTGCGGCGTGCCGATCATGGTCGACTCGGCGCGCAAGGACTTCATCACCGCGTGCAAGCTGCCGGAAGACGAGTTCTACGCCGACAGCTTCACCACGCAGGCCGATATCGCTCAGCCTGCGCCTTCTCCCAGGTAGGCTTCGCGCACCTTCGGGTCGGCGAGCAGCCTGCCCGCCTCGTCGGCGAGCGTGATCGACGCCCGACTCCATGACGTAGCCGCGGTGCGCGAGCTCGAGCGCGAGCCGCGCGTTCTGCTCCACCAGCAGGATGGTCACGCCGCGCGCCGCCACCTCGCGCACGATGTCGAAGATCTTCGCCACCATCAGCGGCGCGAGGCCCATCGAGGGCTCGTCCAGCAGGAGCAGCTTCGGCCGGCTCATCAGCGCCCGCCCGATGGCGAGCATCTGCTGCTCGCCGCCGGAGAGCGTGCCGGCGGTCTGGTTGCTGCGCTCCCGCAAGCGCGGGAATGACTCGTACTGCCGCGCGAGGTCCTCCCGCACGTCGGCGTCGTCGCGCGCGAACGCGCCCATCGCGAGGTTCTCCTCCACCGTGAGCTGCGCAAACACGCCGCGGCCTTCGGGCACCATCACCAGCCCGCGGCGCGGCAGCTCGAACACCGGCAGGCCTTCGAGCGCGTGTCCGGCGTACGTGACCTTGCCGCCGCGCGCGTGCAGGCCGCAGATCGCCTTCAGGGTCGAGCTCTTGCCGGCGCCGTTGGCGCCGATCAGGCAGACCAGCTCGCCTTCGCCCACCGCGAGGTCGATGCCCTTCACGGCGCGGATGCCGCCGTAGCGGACGTCGAGGCCCTTCACTTCAAGCAGCATGCGGCGTGCCGAGATAGGCTTCGATGACCTTCGGGTCGCGCTGCACCTCGGCCGGCGTGCCCTCGGCGATGCGCTCGCCGTAGTCGAGCACCAGCACGCGGTCGCAGACGTTCATCACCAGCCGCACGTCGTGCTCGATCAGCAGGAGGGTAACGCCGTCGCGGCGGATGCCGTCGAGCAGCTTGCGCAGCGCGAGCGTCTCCGACGGATTCATGCCCGCGGCAGGCTCGTCGAGCGCGAGCAGCTTCGGCTCGGTGGCGAGCGCACGCGCGATCTCCAGGCGCCGCTGGTCGCCGTAGGGCAGGCTCCCCGCCGGATCGTTGGCGCGCGCGCGGATGCCGACGTAGTCGAGCAGCTCGAACGCGCGCCGCTCGATCGCCGCCTCCTCCGCCAGCGTGGCGCGATTCCTCAGGATGGCGCCGACGACGCCAGCGCGCGTGCGCACGTGGCGGCCGATCATCACGTTCTCCAGCACCGAGAGGTTGGCGAACAGGCGGATGTTCTGGAACGTGCGCGCGATGCCGCGCGCGGCCACCTGGTGCGGGCGCGAGGCCCGTCGAGCGGCCTGCCGTCGAAGTCGAAGCTGCCCTGCGTCGGCGCGTAGATGCCGGTCAGCACGTTGAACAGCGTGGTCTTGCCGGCGCCGTTCGGGCCGATCAGCCCGTAGATCTCGCCGCGCCGGATGGAGAACGAGACATCGGCGAGCGCCTGCACGCCGCCGAAGCGCTTGCCGACGTCCTTCGCCTCAAGCAGGGCGCTCATCGGCGAGTTCGCGCTTGCGCACGGCCGAGGGCAGCAGCCCCGCCGGCCGGAACAGCATGATCAGCACCAGCGCCAGGCCGAAGATCAGCATGCGGATCACCTCCGGCTCGACCAGCATGCGGCCGAACAGCGCCTCCTGCACCGGCTGCACCGTCCAGCGCAGGATCTCGGGCACGAAGGACAGCAGCACCGCGCCCAGCACCACGCCCCAGATGTTGCCCATGCCGCCCAGCACCACCATCGCCACCACCATGATCGACTCGACCAGCACGAAGCTTTCCGGCGAGATGAAGCCCTGGATCGCGGAGAACATGCCGCCGGCGACGCCGCCGAAGGTGGCGCCCATGGCGAAGGCGAGCAGCTTCATGTGCGTGGTGTTGATGCCCATGGCGCGCGCCGCGGTCTCGTCCTCGCGCACCGCCTCCCAGGCGCGGCCGATGCGCGAGTTCTGCAGGCGCACGTTGACCACCAGGATCGCGACCATCACCGCGAGCAGCAGGTAGTAGTACTTGATCGGCCCGCTGAAATTCGAGTCCGAGCATGGTCTCCGGCCTGGAGAAATCGAAGCCGCCGAAGCTGAACGGGTCGATGCGCGCGATGCCCTGCGGCCCGTTGGTGATGTTGACCGGGCGCGACAGGTTGTTGAGGAAGATGCGCACGATCTCGCCGAAGCCGAGCGTGACGATCGCCAGGTAGTCGCCGCGCAGCTTGAGCGTGGGCGCGCCCAGCAGCACGCCGAAGAACGCCGCCACCAGCGCGCCGATCGGCAGGATCGCCCAGAACGGCAGGTGCAGGCCGAACTGCGGGCTGGCGAGCAGCGCGTAGGTGTAGGCGCCCACCGCGTAGAACGCGATGTAGCCGAGGTCGAGCAGTCCGGCGAAGCCGACGACGATGTTGAGGCCGAGCGCGAGCAGCACGTAGAGGATGGCGTAGTTGGTGATGCGCACCCAGCTCGTGCCCACCTGCGCGAGCGCGAACGGCAGCACGAGCAGCGCGAGCGCCGACCACGGCCATGCCCGACCCAGACGAGCTTCGGGTTGTTGCGCGTGTCGAACAGCGCGTTCATGCCCGGTCGCCGACCCGCTCGCCCAGCAGTCCCGAGGGCCGGAACACCAGCACCAGGATCAGCACCACGAAGGCGAACACGTCCTGGTAGTTGGAGCCGAACAGGATGAAATGCCCGCCGCCCGCGCAGCGCTCGCCGAGCGGCCGACGCGAGCCAGCCGTAGCGGCACAGATCGGTGAGATCGCCGATGTAGCCGGCGCCCAGCGCCTCGACGATGCCGAGCAGCACTCCGCCCAGCATCGCGCCCGGGATATTGCCGATGCCGCCGAGCACCGCGGCGGCGAACGCCTTCAGGCCGAGCACCGAGCCCATCGTGTATTGCGCGATGCCGTAGTAGGTGCCGACCATCACGCCCGCCACCGCGCCGAGCCCCGCGCCGATGATGAAGGTGGCGGCGATCACGCGATTGACGTCCACGCCCATCAGGCCCGCGACCTGCGGGTTCTGCGCGGTGGCGCGCATCGCGGTGCCCAGGCGCGTGCGGTACACGAGGAAGCGCGAGTCCCGCCATGATCGCCACGCACAGCGCGAGGATCGCGATCTGCACGTTGGTGATGATGGCGCCCGCCACGGTGTAGGTGCTGGATGCTGGATGATCTGCGGGAAGGCGATGACGTTGCGCGTCCACACCAGCAGCGCCAGGTGCTGCAGGATGATGGACACGCCGATCGCGGTGATCAGCGGCGCGAGGCGCGGCGCGCGCCGCAGCGGCCGGTAGGCGAGCCGCTCCATGGCGTAGCCGACCAGCATGCACACCGGCACCGCGCAGCTCACGCCGAGCATCACCACCACGAGCGGCGGCATGCCGGCCGCCGCGAGGCTGGTGATCACCGAGAAGGCGACCATCGCGCCGATCATCACCACTTCGCCGTGCGCGAAGTTGATCAGCTGGATGATGCCGTAGACCATGGTGTAGCCGAGCGCCACCACGGCGTACACGCTGCCCAGCGTCAGGCCGTTGATGACCTGCTGCAGGAAAATGTCCACGCGGCGCAGCCTAGCAGAAACGAAAACGGCACCCGCAGGGTGCCGCCTTCGCTTGCCGTTGCCGCGACGCTTACTTGCCGAACTCCGCGAACGGGATGGTCTTGCCGCCCTTGATCACCGCCAGCGGCACGATCTTGCCGCCCTGCATGGTGAAGATCGTCATCTCGGCGTCCTTGCGGTCGCCTTTCGCGTCGAAGGCGATCTCGCCGGTCGCGCCCTTGTAGCTGATCTTGGCCAGCTCGGGCAGGTACTTCGCCGGGTCCGGCCGAGTCCGCCTTCTTCATCGCCGCGATGAGCAGGTTCGCCGCGTCGTAGGTGAACGGCGCGTACAGGATCGGGTCGACGTTGAATTTCTTCTTGTAGGCGTCGAGGAACCCCTTGTCGGCCGCGGCCACCGGGATGCCGGCCTGCGAGCACAGCAGCCCTTCGGCCGCCAGTCCGGCCAGCTTCGCCATCTCGTCGGTGCAGGCGCCGTCGCCGAAGGCGAACACCGCCTTGATGCCGAGTTCGCGCCCCTGCTTCATCAGCGGCCCGCCGGTCGCGTCCATGCCGCCGTAGAAGATGGCGTCCGGGTCGCGGCCCTTGAGCTTGGTGAGCACGGCCTTCCAGTCGGTCGTCTTGTCGGTGCCCTTCTCGCGCGGCAGGACCGCGATGCTCGCGGCCTTCAGCGTCTTCTCCACCTCGTTGGCGATGCCCTCGCCGTAGGCGGTCGCATCGTCGATGATCGCCACGGTCTTCGGCTTGTTGTTATTCGCCAGGTAGCTGGCGATCGCCGGGCCCTGCTGGTCGTCGCGGCCGACGACGCGGAACTGGGTCTTGAAGCCCTGCTCGGTGAGCTTCGGATTGGTCGCCGAACCGGAGATCACCGGGATGCCGGCGCTCGTTGTAGATCGGCGAGGCCGGGAATCGAAGTGCCGGAATTGAGGTGGCCGACCACGCCGGCGACCTTGGCGTCGACCAGCTTCTGCGCCACCGTGGTGCCGACCTTCGGGTCGGCCTGGTCGTCTTCGGCGACCAGCACGAACTTCACTTCCTTGCCGCCGAGCTTGATCTTGGCCTCGTTGGCCTGCTCGATGGCGAGGCGCGCGCCGTTCTCGTTGTCCTTGCCGAGGTGCGCGATGCCGCCGGTGATCGGGCCGACGTGGCCGATCTTGATGTCCGCAGACTGCTTGCCGCAGCCGGCGAGCGCGGCGGCGGCGATGCAGGCCAGAGCGAGCTTGGTATGACGCATGTGTTCTCCCTGAGTACTACTGAGTCCTACTTGATCGACAGGATCCACTTCACCAGCGCGCGCACGTCGGCGTCGGGCACGGCGGCGTTCGGCGGCATCGGCACCTGGCCCCAGACGCCCGTGCCGCCTTTCTTCACCTTCTCGACCAGCTTCGCCTCGGCGTCCTTCTGCCCGGCGTACTTCTTCGCCACGTCGGCGTAGGCCGGGCCGACGGTCTTCGCGCCCTTGACCACGTGGCAGGCGACGCAGGCGTGCTTCTTGGCGAGATCCTCGCTCGCCTGGGCCGGCAGCGCGGCGGCAAGCGCCAGCGCGGCGGCGGCAATGACATAACGGCTTCATGGGTTTCCTTTCGAATCTGAGGGCGCGAAATGCTACCGCAACGCAGCCTCTTTGCAAGCCTTTCGCAGCGCGTCGAGGCCGTCGATGGGCGGCAGGCAAGTAACGCCGCGGCACAGCCAAGCGTTGACCGAGGCGGACGCGGGCTTGTCCAGGACCGGGGGCAGCCCCGGCGTGCCCGCGGGGATCGCCAGCACCAGCGTGCCCGGCAGGTACTCCCGCGCCATCGCCTGCGACCACGGCGGCAGCGCCTGCGCGGGCCCGCGCAGGATGGCGGTGGCGGGCGGCTCGAGCTGCTCCTCGAGCGCAAGCGAGCAGCATGCCGTAGCCCGACGGATGCTCGCGCATCGACGGGTGGAACAGCTCCAGCGTGCGCTCGGCGGCGCGCGCGTAGCGCGCCTCCCCGGTCAGCGCCGCCAGCCGGTTGAGCGCGTAGGCCGCCATGCCGTTGCCGGAGGCCATCGCGTTGTCGTGGCCGGGCTTGGGGCGGTGGATCAGCTGCTCGTGGTCGCGCGCGGTGAAATAGAAGCCGCCCGCCTCGCGGTCCTCGAACTGCTCGAGCAGGACTTCGGCCAGCGACTCGGCGAACTCCAGGTCCTCGGCACGGTACTCGTCCTGCAGCAGCTCGAGGAGCGCCGCGATCAGATACGCGTAGTCGTCCAGGTAGGCGTTGAGGTGCGCGCGGCCGTCCTTGCACGTCGCCAGCAGCCTGCCGTCGCGCCACATGCGGCGCGCGGATGAACTCCGAGCGCGCGTCGTGCGGACGCGATCCACTGCGCTCTTGCCGAACACGCGCCCGGCGTGCGCCATGCCGCGCATCGCCAGCGCATTCCACGACACCAGGACTTTCTCGTCGCGCCCGGGCCGCACGCGGGGCTCGCGCGCGGCGAACAGTTTCGCCCTGGCCGACGCGAGCAGTGGCTCGGCGCCCGCGCGCAGGGGCTGCGCGACGTGCAGATGCCAGTGCCGCTCCTCGAAGTTCGGCCGGCCATCCAGTCCGTAGTGGGGCGCGACCGCCGCCCACTCCTCGGCGCTGAGCAAGGCGCGCGCCTCGGCCGCGTCCCAGACGTAGAACTTGCCTTCCTCGTGCTCCGAGTCGGCATCGAGCGACGAGTAATAGCCGCCCTCCGGCGACTGCATCTCGCGCACGATCCAGCCCGCGGTCTCCTCGGCGCAGCGCGCGTACAGCGCATCGCCCGTCACCAGCCACGCGTCCGCGAGCAGCTGCAGCAGCGGTCCGTTGTCGTAGAGCATTTTCTCGAAATGCGGAATCATCCACTGCGCGTCCACGCTGTAGCGGCAGAATCCGCCTCCCAGTTGGTCGTAGATGCCGCCCTCGCACATGCGCCTGAGCGTCGTGTCGACAATCCGGGTCTCGCCTTTGCGCAGGCAGAGCTCGAGGTCGGTCGGGTGCGGGAACTTCGGCGCGCCGCCGAAGCCGCCGTGTTGCGCGTCGAAGCTCGCGCGCAGCGCTTCGAGCGCCGCGCGCACCGGCTTCCGCGTCGAGCGTCGCGCGCTGCGCTGCCGGCCCGGGCTGCATGCGCGAGAAAGCGAGCTTCACCTGCTCGCCCTGCTCGCCGATCGCCGCACGCTGCTCGCGCCACACCGCGCGCGATGCGCTCGAGGATCTCGACGAACCCGGGCAGCCCGTAGCGCGAGGTCTTCGGAAAATACGTGCCGCCCCAGAACGGCGTGCCGTCGGGCGAGAGGAACATGGTGAGCGGCCAGCCGCCGCCGCGCTGCGCCAGCATCTGGTGCGCGGTCTGGTAGATCTGGTCGAGGTCGGGCCGCTCCTCGCGGTCCACCTTGATGTTGACGTAGAGGCGGTTCATCACTGCCGCCACCTCGGGGTCCTCGAAGCTCTCGTGCGCCATCACGTGGCACCAGTGGCAGGCCGAGTAGCCCACCGAGAGCAGGATCGGCTTGTCTTCGGCGCGCGCGCGCTCGAGCGCCTCCGTCCCCCACGCGTACCAATCCACCGGATTCTGCGCGTGCTGCTGCAGGTAGGGGGAGGTCTCGTTGGCGAGGCGGTTGGTCATGGGCTGCGCAGGATTCCGTCGAGCGTTTCCCGATAGGCAGCTTGGCGCGGCCCGCCGAGCGACACTGCGCGCTGCGCGGCGGCGAGCGCGGCATCGCGGCTGCCCAGCTCGTGCAGCGCCTGAGCAAGATTGTTCCACGCATCGGCCGCCTCGGGGTGGTCCTGCGTCGCGCGCGCGTAGGCAGCTGCCGCGCCGGTCAGGTCGCGCATCGCGTAGCTCGCGTTGCCCTGGCCGATGCGGGCCGCGGCGCTCTGCGGCCATCGCGCGAGCGCCGTTTCGTAGGCACGTCGCGCGGCAGCGGGCACGACGCGCTCGAGCGCGGCGGCTGCCGCCAGGTAAGTCGGACTCGATCGCGGTCGCGGGCAGGCGCTCGGGCGGGCAGCGCAAGCATTGCCCAGTGGCCGCTGCGCGCCCACGTGCGCTCGAAGGTGTCGAGCGTCATCGCGAGCCGGCGCGTCACGCCCGAGCGCAGGACGATCTCGCGCGCGTCGAGGTCGTAGCCGATCGCCACCGCGTAGTGCCACTGCGGCGCCCAGTCGAGCGCCAGGTTCTGCAGCACCACCACCGGGTTGCCCGCTGCGATTTCGCGCAGCAGATCCTCCAGGCGCGGCGCGAGCGGATAGGCAACCAGCCGATGGCGGCGCGCGGTCGCGAGCATCTCGGCTTGCAGCGAGCCCTTGCGCGCCGGCAGGTAGACCTGCGGCACGAGCGCTTCCGGCGTCGACTCGCGCCCCGCGTGCATCGAGCGCCATGGCAAGCGCGGCCGGCCCGCACTGGTAGTCCTCCTGCGCGAAGAAGGGCGCCTCGGCGATCTCCGCGGCGGCGGGCAGGCCCGCGCGGATGCCGCTCGAGAAGGCCGCTGACCTGCGTTGCCGCGCAACCGGCGAGCAACGCGGTTGCACAAATGAAAACCCCCGCCGCAGCGGGGGTCGCACACAGCCACGCACCTTGGCCTACTTGGCCGTCGACGCCGGGCGCGTGAAGGGGAAGATCTTCGTCCAACCCATGATGTCGGTGAACAGCAGCACGAGGAAGATGATCAACGCCACGCTGAGCACGTCCGAGCCTCCCGCGGGCAGCTCGTCCAGCCGCGCGGCCAGCTGCGCGGCTTCGTCGTCGGACAGCGCCGCGACGCGCGCCTGCACCTCGCGCCGGGTCCACGCCCATCGCCTGCAGGCGCGTCTGCACCTCGGCGCGCTGCACGACGCTCGGCGATGCTGCCCGCGTTCTCGCGCCCGCTATCACGGTCTCGGTGCCGACAATGCCCGCGTAGGCGGGAAGCAGTCCCGGTGGCGGACAGGCAAAGCACGAGCAAGCCAGCGACGACGCGGCGAAAGCAGATTCAACTTCATGAAGGTCTCCGTTGTGGGTTTGCCGCGGAAAAGACTAGTCTGCGCTCACATCGAGCGTCAACCCGGCGCGTGTCGGTGAATCACGACAGAATGGCGGCTGACGATGACCGACCCCAAGGCCGCCGAAGTGCTGCGCTTCTGGTTCGACGAGCACCCGAAGGACTGGTTCGTGAAGAACCCGGCCTTCGATGCGCAGATCCGTTCGCGCTTTCTCGCGCTCCACGAGGAAGCAGCGGCGGGCCACCTCGCGCATTGGGCAGACGCGGCCGCGCAGCTGCCTCGCGCTGGTCATCGTGCTCGACCAGTTTCCGCGCAACATGTTCCGCGGGGAGGCGCGTGCCTTTGCGACGGACCCGCAGGCGCGCGCCGCCGCGCGCGTGATCCTGCGAACGAGGCTGGGACCAGGCAGATGACGCAAGCGGAACAGCTGTTCGCCTACCTGCCGTTCGAGCACAGCGAGTCGCTGGCGGATCAGGAATCTGTCGTGTGAGCTGATGAAGCACTTCGACGCGGAGCAATTGCGCTACGCGCTGCGGCACCGGGAGATCATCGAGCGCTTCGGCCGCTTTCCGCACCGCAACGGCATTCTCGGCCGCGAAAGTACCGCGGCCGAGATCGAATTTCTCAAGCAGCCCGGGTCAGGTTTCTGAGCCGTCGGTGATCGCTCCAAGAGAGGCGGTCGAAACGAGCTTCATGTACTTCGCGAGCAGGCCGCTGGTGTAGCGCGGCTTCGGCGCCTTCCATTTCTTCCTGCGCGCGGCCAGTTCCTTCGCCGGCACGTTGAGCTGGATCAGCTGCTTCTTCGCGTCGATGGTGATCGAGTCGCCTTCCTTCACCAGCGCGATGGTGCCGCCGACGTAGGCTTCCGGCGCGACGTGGCCGACCACCATGCCCCAGGTGCCGCCCGAGAAGCGGCCGTCGGTGAGCAGGCCCACCGATTCGCCCAGGCCCTGGCCGATCAGCGCCGAGGTCGGCGCCAGCATCTCCTGCATGCCGGGGCCGCCCTTCGGGCCCTTCGTAGCGGATCACGATCACGTCGCCCGGCTTGATCTTCTTCGCCATGATCGCCTTCATGGCGTCCGGCTCGGAATCGAACACGCGCGCCGGCCCGGTGATCGACGGTCTTCTTCAGCCCGGTGATCTTCGCCACGCAGCCCTCGGTGGCGAGGTTGCCTTTCAGGATGGCGAGATGGCCCTGCTTGTAGATCGGTTTCGACCAGGGCCGGATCACGTCCTGGTCCTTGCGCGGCTCGGCGGGGACGTCCTTCAGCATGTCGGCCATGGTCTTGCCGTGGATGGTCATGCACTCGCCGTGCAGCACGCCGTTGGCGAGCAGGATCTTCAGCACCTGCGGCACGCCGCCCGCGCGATGGAAATCCACCGCGACGTAGCGCCCCGAGGGCTTGAGGTCGCACAGCACCGGCACCTTGCGGCGCACGCGCTCGAAGTCGTCGATGGTCCACTTCACGCCCGCGGCCGAGCGCGATGGCGAGGTAGTGCAGCACGGCGTTGGTCGAGCCGCCGGTCGCCATCACCAGCGCGACCGCGTTCTCGATCGATTTGCGCGTGATGATGTCGCGCGGCCTGAGGTTCTTCTTCACCGCTTCGACCAGCACCCTCGCCGACTCGGCCGCGGAATCCGCCTTCTCGGCATCGGGCGAGGCCATCTGCGAGGAGCCGAGCAGGCTCATGCCGAGCGCCTCGAACGACGAGGACATGGTGTTGGCGGTGAACATGCCGCCGCAGGCGCCGACCGAGGGGCAGGCGTTCTTCTCGATGCCGACGAAGTCCTCCTCGCTCATCCTGCCGGCGCTGAAGGCGCCCACCGCCTCGAACGCCGAGACGATGGTGAGGTCCTGTCCCTTCCACTTGCCGGGCTTGATGGTGCCGGCGTAGACGTAGATGCCCGGCACGTTCATGCGCGCGAGCGCCATCATGCCGCCGGGCATGTTCTTGTCGCAGCCGCCCACCACCAGCGCGCCGTCCATCGCCTGGCCGTTGACCGAGGTCTCGATCGCGTCCGCGATCACTTCGCGCGACACCAGCGAGTACTTCATCGCCTCGGTGCCCATGCCGATGCCGTCGGTGACGGTCGGCACGCCGAACACCTGGGGCTTCGCGCCCGCGGCCTCGAGCGCCGCCATCGCCCGGTCCACCAGCGGCTGGATGCCGGCGTTGCAGGGGTTCATGGTCGAGTGGCCGTTGGCCACGCCGACGATCGGCTTGTCGAAGTCGCCGTCCTTGAAGCCCACCGCGCGCAGCATCGCGCGGTTGGGCGAGCGCGCGACGCCCTGGGTGATCAGCTTGGAGCGGCGGTTATCGGCCATGCTGCGTTTCCTCCGGAAGTAGAATGCAAATTCTACCGTGCTGGTCCACCCGAAATTCGATCCGGTCGCCATCTCCATCGGCCCGCTCGCCGTGCGCTGGTACGGCCTCATGTACCTCGCGGCGTTCGGCTTTCTGTGGTGGCTGGGCCGGCGCCGTATCGCGCAGGGCGCTGGCGCCCATCACGCGCGAGCAGTTCGACGACTTGATCTTCTACGGCGTGCTGGGCACCATCCTCGGCGGGCGGCTGGGTTACGTGCTGTTCTACAAGCCCGCGTACTACCTTGCGCATCCCCTGGAGGTCTTTGCCATCTGGCAGGGCGGCATGTCCTTCCACGGCGGCTTCCTCGGCGTGCTCGGCGCCGCGGCCTTCTTCGCCTGGCGGCGGCGCGTGGACTGGTGGCGGCTGATGGACTTCGTCGCGCCGCTGCGTGCCGACGGGCCTCGCCGCGGGACGGCTGGGCAACTTCATCAACGGCGAGCTGTGGGGGCGTCCGACCGACCTGCCCTGGGGCATGGTGTTCCGCGGCGCGGGCGACCTGCCCAGGCATCCCTCGCAGCTCTACCAGTTCGCGCTCGAGGGCGTGCTGCTGTTCGCGCTGTTGTGGTGGTACTCGTCGAAACCTCGCGCGCGCGGCGCGGTCTCAGCCATGTTCCTCATCGGCTATGGCGCTTTCCGCTTCCTCGCTGAGTTCGCGCGCGAGCCCGACGACTTCCTCGGGCTGCTCGCCCTTGGCCTGTCGATGGGGCAATGGCTGAGCCTGCCGATGATCGCCGCCGGCATCGGGCTGTACCTGTGGAGCCGGGGACAGCGGTGAAGTGGCTGCTTCTGCTCGCGCTGCTTGCGGCGACACCGGCGACCCGTGCACAGGCTCCCAGTCCGCAAGCCATGGAAATCCCGGCCTGGTTCCCGGATTCCTTACTCGAGTTCCCGGAGGACGTGAAGGAGGCGGCGCGCGACGGCAAGCGCCTAATGGTGTACTTCGGGCAGGACGGCTGCCCCTATTGCAAGCAGCTGATGCAGACCAATTTCACGCAGCGCGCCATCGTAGACAAGACACGCATGCATTTCGTGCCGGTCGCACTCAACATCTGGGGCGATCGCGAGGTGCAGTGGACCGACGGGCGCAGGATGAGCGAGAAGGAGCTGGCGCGCACGCTCGGCATCCAATACACGCCGACACTGCTCTTCCTGGACGAGAAGGGCGCGATCGTCGCGCGCCTGAACGGCTACTACCCGCCCCACCGCTTCACCGCCGCGCTCGACTATGCCGCCGGCCTGGCCGGCAAAGGCACGCGCTTCGAGGAGTTCATGCGCACGGCGGTGAAGGAGTCCGCGAGTCCCAGGCTGCATGACCAGCCGTTCTTTCGCAAGCTGCCCGTCGAGTTGAAAGGCGCAAGGCCCGTGGCGCTCCTGTTCGAGACGCCGTACTGCGTCGAGGTGCGACGAATTGCACGGCGACGGCTTCAAGCGGCCGGAAGTGCGCAAGCTGCTGGAGCGCTTCGACGTGTACCGGCTCACGCTCGATGACCGGCGCGACGCCGCCTCGGCACCTGGTCGGGCGCACTGCGCGTCGCGTATACGCCGACCATCGTGTTCTTCGACGGCGGCAAGGAAGTGTTCCGCGTCGAGGCCTATCTGCGCCCGTTCCACCTCGCCTCGGCGCTGGAGTACGTGGCAAGCGGCGCTTACCGCAAGGAGCCTTCGTTCCAGCGCTTCATTCAGGCGCGTGCCGAGCGCATGCGCGCAAGCGGCCAGAGCGTGGAACTGTGGGAGTAGCCGCCTAGGCGGCGAGCGCGCGCTCCAGCACGCGCGCCACGTGCAGGGCGCGCCGCTCGGTGCCGTCCGCGATCTGGTGGCGGCAGCTGGTGCCGTCGGCGACGATCAGCGTCTCGGCGCCGGCCCGCCGCACCGCGGGCAGCAGGCTCAACTCGCCCATCTTCATCGACATCTCGTAGTGCTCGGCCTCGTAGCCGAAGCTGCCCGCCATGCCGCAACAGCTCGATTCGACGCTCGACACCTTGAGACCTGGCACCAGGGACAGCACGCTTTGCACCGCGCCCATCGCGCCAAAAGCCTTCTGATGGCAGTGGCCGTGCAGCAGCGCTTCCTGCTCGAGCGACTTGAGCTTGAGCTGCAGGCGCCCGGCTTCGGCTTCCCGCGCGAGGAACTCCTCGAACAGGAACGCATTCGCCGCCAGCGCCTTGGTCTCGGGCAGCAGGACCGTGTACTCGTCGCGCAGCGTGTACAGGCACGAAGGCTCGAGACCCAGGATCGGCACGCCGTTCGCGACCCACGGCTGCAGGGCATCGATCAGGCGCTGCGCCTCGCGCTTGGCCTCGTCCACCAGGCCGGCCGAGAGGAAAGTCCGGCCGCAGCACAGCGGTCGCTCGCCGAATTGGGGTTGCGCGACGTGGACCCGGTATCCGGCTGCCTCCAGCACGCGCACCGCGGCGCGCGCGTTTTCCGGCTCGAAGTAGCGGTTGAAGGTGTCCACCAGCAGCACCACCTCGCTGCCGCCGCGCTTGGCCCTCACCCGGTCGACGAAGTAGTTGGTCCGCCATGCAGGAAGCTCGCGCCGCGTGGACAAGCCGAGCGCGGACCTTGACCAGCGCGAGACGAGGTTCGCGAGCGGAGCCAGGCGCGCCGCCCAGGGCGCATAGCGCGGCAGCCAGGCGATGGCGCGGTCGCGCAGCGTGAGGCCGTGGCGCGCCTTGTATTGCGCGACGACTTCCAGCTTCATGCGCGCCATGTCCACGCCGGTCGGGCACTCGCGCTTGCAACCCTTGCAGGACACGCACAGGTCGAGCGCCTGTTGCACGTCGGCCTCGGGGTCCGCTCCCAACTGGCCCGAAAGCGCGAGGCGCAGCGTGTTGGCGCGTCCGCGCGTGAGATGCGCCTCGTCGCGCGTGACGCGGTAGGACGGGCACATGGTGCCGGCGTCGAACTTGCGGCAGTGCCCGTTGTTGTTGCACATCTCCACGGCCTTGTCGTAGCCGCCCCATTCCGACCAGTTGAGCACGGTGACCGGCATCTTCGTCGCGTAGCCCGGCGGGAAGCGGAACAGCCGCGCGTCGTCCATCTTCGGCGGATCGACGATCTTCCCCGGGTTCATCAGGCCCTTGGGGTCGAGCCAGGACTTGATCTCGCCGAGGCAGGCGGTGAGCCGCGCTCCGAAGAACGGCGCGATCCACTCCGAACGCACCAATCCGTCGCCGTGCTCGCCCGAGTAGGCGCCCTTGTACTGCTTCACCATGGCGCAGGCTTCCTCGGCGATAGCGCGCATCTTGGTGGCGTCGCCAGCGCGCATGTCGAGGATCGGCCGCACATGCAGCGTGCCCACGGAAGCGTGCGCGTACCAGGTGCCGCGCGTGCCGTGCTTCGCGAACACCTGCGTGAGACGATCCGTGTACTCGGCGAGGTGCTCGAGCGGCACCGCGCAGTCTTCTATGAAGGACACCGGCTTGCCGTCGCCTTTCATCGACATCATGATGTTGAGGCCCGCCTTGCGCACCTCCCAGATGTCCTTCTGCAGCTGCGCCGCGGTCACCTCGACCACGCTACCGGGCAGGCCCAGGTCGCCCATCAGTTGCACCAGCTGCCGCAGCTTCGCGAGCTGCGCGGCCTTGTCATCACCCGAGAACTCGACCAGCAGGATGGCGTCCGGCTCGCCGCGGATCACCGTGTCCACCGTGCCGCGGAACGCGGCGATATCGCGCGCGAGACCGATCATCGTGCGGTCCACCAGTTCCACTGCCGACGGACCGAGCTTGACGATGTGCTGCGTGAGGTCCATCGCCGTGTAGAACTTCGGGAAGTGGCACACCCCGAGCACGCGATGCGCGGGCAACGGGCTCAACTTGAGGTGGATACGCTCGAACCAGGCGAGCGTGCCTTCCGAGCCGACCAGCAGGTGGGCCGAGTTTTCATATGGCGGGCCGAGGTGATCGAGGTTGTAGCCGGCGACCCGGCGCAGCACCTTGGGAAAGCGCGCCGCGATCTCGTCCTTCTCTCGCTGGTAGAGCGCGCGCAGCCGGCGGTGCAACGCGGAATCCTCGTGCATCGGCCCGAAGCGCCGCGCGCTGCCGTCGCTACCCACCGCATCGATGGCGAGCACGTTGTGCACCATGTTGCCGTAGGCGATCGAGCGCGAGCCGCAGGAGTTGTTGCCCGCCATGCCCCCCAGCGTCGCTTGCGCGCTGGTGGACACGTCCACGGGAAACCACAGGCCGCAGCGGACGCAGTTGCGCGTTCAGGGCGTCCAGCACCAGCCCGGGCTGCACCACGGCGCTGCGTTGTTCCGCATCGGCCTCGAGCAGGCGATCGAGGTGCCTGGAGCCGTCGATGACCAGCGCCGCGCCCACCGTCTGCCCGCACTGCGAGCTGCCGGCGCCGCGCGGCAGCACCGGCGCGCCGGACTCGACCGCGATGGCGAGTGCCGTGCGCGCTGCTTCCTCGGTGCGCGGCAGCACCACGCCGAGCGGCATTACCTGGTAGATCGAGGCGTCGGTGGCGTAGCGGCCGCGGGACGCGGCGTCGAACAGGACCTCGCCGTCGACTTCCTTGCGCAGCCGGTGCGCAAGCGGGGACGACGCTTCGTTCAAGCTGCCTCGCGCGCCGGCGCCGCGCGCAGATCGGCCAACACGCTCGAGAGCTTGTGCGCCAGATGGTCCGCAAGCAGTGCCTTGATGCGGTCCACCTCGCGCGCGGCGAGCGCCTCGAGGATCTCGCCGTGCTCGCGCACTGCGGCGTCCCAGCGCTCCTGCGACAGATTCGCCATGTACCGTGCGCGGCGCACGTTCGCGTTCAATTGCCGGTAGGTGTTGTACAGCACTGTGTTGCCGGAGTATTTCACGATCTTCAGGTGGATCGCCTGGTTGAACTTGAAATAGCCGGCGAGGTCGCCGCGTGCATGGTTGGCGAGCATCTCCTGGTGCAGCGAGCGGATCTCGTTAATCTGGCCGTCGCTCGCGTTGATGCAGGCGAATTCCCCTGCGAGCGCCTCGAGCGCGCCCATCACCGCCAGCGTCTCCGCCAGTCGGACGGCATCGATCTCAGAGACGATCGCGCCGCGGTTCGGCAGCAACTCGACCAAGCCTTCGGTAGCGAGTACCTTGAAGGCCTCGCGCAGCGGGGTGCGTGACACGCCAAGCTGCGCCGTGAGCAGTCGCTCGTTCAAGCGGACGCCCGGGGCAAGTCGCCCTTGGACAATCAGGTCCCGCAGCCTGTCCGTGGCTTCCTCGTGCAGAGGTCGACGGGTGATGGGCGTGATGTCTTGCGAGAGAGTCATTTTGCATGCAGAATACAAAAATTATTGAATTTCCGCAACCTGAGCTACTTTAGGCAGACGTTTGCATACAAAGTGAGGAGATTTGAATGAGTAGAGCCGCCGGACGCCATTTTCTGCAGATTCCTGGACCTACGAACGTACCCGACCGGGTCCTGCGCGCGATCGACCTCCCGACCATGGACCACCGGGGGCCGGATTTCGCCGAACTCGGCAAGGCGGTCCTCGATGGCATGAAGCGCGTCTTCAAGACCAGGGGCCAGGTGGTGATCTATCCCGCTTCCGGCACCGGTGCGTGGGAGGCCGCCCTCGTCAATACACTTTCGCCCGGTGACCAGGTCCTGATGTACGAGACGGGGCATTTCGCGAGCCTGTGGCAGAAGATGGCCCTGAAGCTCGGATTGCAGCCGGAGTTCCTCGCGGGCGACTGGCGGACCGGGGCGGATCCTGCGGCGATCGAAAGGCGCCTGCGCGAAGACTCCGGCCACCGCCTCAAGGCGGTCTGCGTCGTACACAATGAAACCTCTACAGGCGTCACTTCGCGCATCGGCGAAGTGCGCAAGGCGATCGACGCGGCAAAGCATCCCGCGCTGCTGATGGTGGACACCATCTCGTCGCTTGCCTCGATCGACTATCGGCACGACGAATGGGGCGTGGACGTCACCGTCGGCGGCTCGCAGAAGGGCCTGATGCTGCCGCCGGGACTGTCGTTCAACGCGATCTCGGACAAGGCCCTCGCCGCCGCCAAGTCGGCGAAGCTGCCGCGCGCCTACTGGGGTTGGGACGAGATGATCGCCAACGGCAAGGCCGGCTATTTCCCCTACACGCCTGCCACCAACCTGCTCTACGGCCTGCGCGAAGCGCTGAAGATGCTGCTGGACGAAGAGGGCCTCGACAGCGTCTTCGCGCGACACAAGCGCCACGCTGAGGCCACGCGCCGCGCGGTGCGCGCTTGGGGGCTGGAGGTCCTGGCGACCAATCCCGCGGAATATAGCGGCACCCTCACCGCGGTCCTGCTACCGGCTGGCCACGACGCGGACCGGGTGCGCAAGATCATCCTCGAGCATTTCGACATGTCGCTCGGCACGGGCCTGGGCAAACTCGCCGGCAAGGTGTTCCGCATCGGCCACCTGGGAGACTTCAACGATCTCACGCTGATGGGTACGCTGGCCGGGGTCGAGATGGGCCTGCAGCTCGCGGGCGTGCCGGCGAAGCAGGCCGGCGTGCAGGCGGCGATGCAATACCTCGTCTCGGTTCACGCGGCCGAGAAGCGCGCAGCGGCATGAGCGAGCCGGTCTACGCCGAGCGCGACGGCGACATCGCCACCGTCGTCCTCAACCGGCCGGAGCGCCTCAACGCGCTCGACAAGCAGATGTGGATGCGCCTCGGCGCGCTGCTGCGCGAACTCGGCGCGGACGACGCGTTGCGCTGCATCGTGCTGCGCGGCGCGGGTGGCAAGGCGTTCGCGGCTGGCGCCGACATCAGCGAGTTCGCCAACGAGCGCGCCAATGCCGCGCAAGCGAGGCGCTATGGCGAAGACGTCGCCGGGTCCATGCGTGCGCTGGCCGAGAGCCGCCATCCCACGGTGGCGCTGATCGAGGGCGCCTGCGTGGGCGGCGGACTGCTCATCGCGTCGCAATGCGATCTCAGGATCTGCAACGAGTCGGCGCGCTTCGGCGTGCCGGTGAAGAACCTCGGACTCACCGAGGCCTACGACGAGCTGCAGGGCATGATGCGCGTGATCGGGCCCGCGGCGAGCCTGGAGATCCTGCTCGAAGGCCGCATCTGGGGCGCGCGCGAAGCCTACGAGAAGGGACTCGTCAGCCGGGTCATGCCGGATGCCGAGGTGGTGAAGGAAACCTACGCTGCCGCGCGCCGCATCGCGGACGGAGCGCCACTGGTAGCGCGCTGGCACAAGAAGTTCATCCGGCGCCTCTCGGACTCGCGCGCATTGAGCGCCGAGGAACACGCCGAGAGCTACGCCTGCTTCGACACCGCGGACTTCCGCGAAGGCGTGGCTGCGTTCCTCGCCAAGCGCGCAGCGCGGTTCTCGGGACGCTAGCGCGGGAGGGGGTCGTGGCGAAGCTGCTTCAGGTGCAGAACCTGCACACTCAGTTCATGACGTCCGCGGGCGTCGTGCGCGCCGTAGACGGCGTGTCCTACGACGTCGAGGAGGGCGAGACCGTCGCGCTGGTGGGCGAATCCGGTTGCGGCAAGTCCGTTTCGGCGTTGAGCGTGATGCGGCTGGTGGCCGAGCCTGCCGGCCGCATCGTCTCGGGCAGGATCCTGTTCAAGGGGCGCGACCTGCTCGAACTCTCCGAGGTGGAGATGCGCAGCGTGCGCGGCCGCGAGATCGCCATGGTGTTCCAGGAGCCGATGACCTCGCTCAACCCGGTACTCACGATCGGGCGCCAGTTGACCGAGGGTCTGGAGATTCACCTGGGCATGGAGCCGGCAGCGTCCAAGGCGCGCGCCATGGAGCTGCTCGGCATGGTCGGCATTCCGGATGCGGAGCGCCGGCTCGCGCAGTATCCGCACCACTTCAGCGGCGGCATGCGCCAGCGCATGATGATCGCCATGGCGCTCGCCTGCAATCCGTCGCTGATCCTCGCCGACGAGCCGACCACCGCTCTGGACGTCACCATCCAGGCGCAGATCCTCGAGCTGATGCGCGATCTGTCGCGACGCCTCGGCGTGGCGATGCTCATCATCACGCACAACCTGGGCGTGGTCGCACGCTATGCCGACCGCGTCAATGTGATGTACGCGGGGCGCATCATCGAGCGCGGCACGGCGGCGGAGATCTACGCCAACCCGCGCCATCCCTACACCCTCGGGCTGCTGCGTTCGGTGCCCCGCCTGGACGAGCCGATGCGCGCGAAGCTCGACCCGATCGAAGGCCAACCGCCCGACCTCACGCGCCTGCCTGCCGGCTGCGCCTTCGCGCCGCGCTGCGGCTTTCGCGTCGATCGCTGCAGCGAGACGCCGGCCCTCGAGGCCTGCGGGGACGCCCAGCACATGTCGGCCTGCTGGGAATCCGGCCGGCTCGCGAAGAAGGTCGCGGCATGAGCGAGGTACTGCTCGAGGTCGACAACCTGGTGAAGCATTTCCACATCCGCGGCCACGCCACGCCGGTGCGCGCGGTCGATGGCGTGAGCTTCACCATCCGCCGCGGCGAGACGCTCGGCCTGGTGGGCGAGTCGGGCTGCGGCAAGACCACGACCGGGCGCTGCATCCTGCAGCTGGAGCGGCCGACCAGCGGCCGCATCATGTTCGAGGGCGTCGACCTCACGACCCTCGAGCACCAGGCGCTGCGCGCAGTGCGGCGCCGCGTGCAGGTGATCTTCCAGGACCCTTACTCGTCGCTCAATCCGCGCATGACCATCGGCCAGATCCTCGCCGAGCCGCTCGAGGTGCATGGCATCGTGCGCGAGAAGGCAGCGCGCGCCGAGCGCGTGCGCGAGCTGCTGACGCAGGTCGGGCTCTCGCCGCAGCATGCGCGGCGCTACCCGCACCAGCTATCGGGCGGCCAGCGCCAGCGCGTCGGCATCGCGCGCGCCCTGGCGATGGAGCCGTCGCTGATCGTGTGCGACGAGCCGGTGTCGGCGCTCGACGT
Source organism: uncultured beta proteobacterium (assembly GCA_963782655.1). GTDB lineage: Bacteria > Pseudomonadota > Gammaproteobacteria > Burkholderiales > SG8-39 > JAABQT01. The sequence goes on from CAWALA010000009.1 coordinate 197,722, forward strand.
GTCGATTCAGGCGCAGATCATCAATTTGCTGGAAGACCTGCAGAGCCGGCTCGGCCTGACGTATCTGTTCATCGCGCACGACCTTTCCGTGGTGCGCCACATCTCGGACCGCGTGGCGGTGATGTACCTGGGCAAGGTCGTCGAGATCACCGACCGACAGCGCCTCTACGAGGAGCCTCTTCACCCGTACACGCGCGCGCTGCTCTCGGCAGTGCCGATTCCGGATCCCGCACTTGAGGCGCGCAGGGAGCGCACGGTGCTGCGCGGCGAGGTGCCAAGCCCGCTGAACCCGCCCGGCGGCTGCGTATTCCACCCGCGTTGCCCGATTGCCGTGGATCGCTGCGCTGCCGCAGTGCCGCAATTGCGCGAAATCAAGGCCGGCCACCTCACAGCCTGCGATCTCGCTTGACATATCGAAACGATGGCACTTAACTAGCCGTCGGCAAAGCACATGCTGATCGGAGATCCCCCAGCGCAGAGGGGGTCCCGCCACTTCTAGGAGGAGGTGTTGCATGGTACGTCTCAGAGGATTGCTGGCCCTCGCGGCCGGCGCGTTGTTCGCTCTTCCCACACTGGCGCAGTCGCCCCGCTCGGGCGGCGAGTTGGTGTTCCCCGTGCCTTCCGAGCCGCCGTCCTACGACGGCCATCGCGAGGAGACTTTCGGCCTGATCCATCCGTTCGCGCCGTTCTACAACACGCTGCTGCGCGTCGACCCGAACGACAAGGGCGGCACCAAGCCCTATCCGTCGCTCGCCGAGAGCTGGATCGTGTCGCCCGACGGCAAGATCTACACATTCCAGCTGCGCAAGGGCGTGAAGTTCCACGACGGCGCCGAGATGACCTCCGAGGACGTCAAGGCGAGCTACGACAAGATCATCTTTCCGCCCGCCGGTGTCGGCTCGTCGCGCAAGGGACAGTACGCAAACGTCGAGACGATCCGCGCGCCCGACCGCTACGTCGTGCAATTCCGCCTGAAGCAGCCCTCGGGTTCGTTCATCTCGTCGTTGCTCTCGCCCTACAACTTCATCTACAAGGCGGACATCCTGGCGAAGGACATGCACTGGTACGAGAAGAACGTCATGGGCACCGGGCCGTTCACGTTCATCGAGCACGTCAAGGGCTCGCACGTGGTGGGCAAGAAATTCGCCGGCTATTGGGACAAGGGCAAGCCCTACCTCGACGGCTTCCGCGCGATCTTCATGCGCGACTCTGCGGCGCAGGTGGCGGCGGTGCGCGGCGAGCGCGCGCACATCCAGTTCCGCAGCTTTACCCCGAAGGACCGCGACAACCTGAAGGCCGCCCTCGGAGACAAGATCACGGTGCAGGAATCGCCCTGGGATTGCATCCTGCTGGTCGCCGTCAACCACAAGCAGAAGCCCTTCGATGACGCCCGGGTGCGGCGCGCGCTGACGTTCGCGCTCGACCGCAACGAAGGCTCCAAGGCGCTGTCGCAGATCGCGATCGTCAAGTCGGTGGCCGGCGTGCAGGTGCCCGGCACGCCGTTCGCCACGCCGCCCGGGGAACTGGCCAAGCTTGCCGGATACTGGCCCGACATCGAGAAGTCGCGCGCCGAGGCGCGGCGCCTGCTCAAGGCGGCCGGCGTGCCCGAGGGCTTCTCGTTCACCTTCACCAATCGAGGTATTCCGATGCCCTACGAGCCGCTCGGCGTCTGGATGATCGACCAGTGGCGCAAGGTGGGCCTCAACGTCACGCAACGCGTGATCGAACCGGCCGCCTACTACGCGGCGCTCCGCAAGGGCGAGTTCCAGGTGGGGATGGATTTCCAGTGCGGGTACATCGTCGAGCCCGACCTCGACATGTACAAGTTCCTCTCGACGAGCCGCAATCCGGCGAACTACGGCTACTACGAGGACCCGGTGCTCGACGCGCTCTACGACAAGCAGAGCACGGCCACCAACGTCGAGGAGCGCAAGAAGATCGTCCGGCAGTTCGAGAAGCGGGTGCTCGACGAGGAGGCGCACTACCTGATGACGCTGCAGTGGCACCGCATCGTCCCGCATTCGTCCAAGGTGCACGGCTGGACCATTACGCCCAGCCACTACCTCAACAACACCCTCGACACCGTCTGGCTGTCGCAGTGACGGGCGTTGCACCGGCGGCGGACCGCGGTCCGCCGCCGGGTTGATGCGCGCATGGCACGCTACATCCTCAAGCGCTTGCTCGCCATGATCCCGACGCTGCTCGGCGTCGCGGTGCTCATCTTCCTGCTCATGCGCGTGGTGCCGGGCGACGTGGTCGAGGCGCGCTACCTGGGACAGGGCAGCCAGTTCGTATCGCAGGATCTGATGGACATCGAGCGCAAGAAGCTCGGCCTCGACCAGCCGCTGTGGAAGCAGTTCACCAGCTGGATGGCGGGGATCGTGCGCCTCGACTTCGGACTGTCGATGTGGACCGGATCGCCGATCACCGAGGAGATCAAGCTGCGTTTCACGCTGTCGCTGCAGCTCGCCCTCATGGCAAGCACCATCGCCACGCTGCTAGCGATTCCGTTAGGCATCCTCGCCGCGTTCAAGCAGGACACCTGGGTAGACTACGCGGTGCGCGTGTTCTCGATCGCCGGCCTCGCCACGCCCTCGTTCTGGCTCGGCAGCCTGATGATCCTGACCATGCTGATCGTCTTCAAGTGGGTGCCGCCGATGGTGTTCACGCCGCTTTGGGTGAACCCGTGGGAGAACCTCGCACAGCTCATCTGGCCGGCGCTGGCGGTGGGCTACCGCTACTGTGCGGTGGGCACGCGCATGATGCGCTCTACGATGCTCGAGGTGCTGCGCGAGGACTACATTCGCACCGCGCGCGCCAAGGGGCTCTGGATGAAGCTGATCCTCACGCGCCATGCGCTGAAGAACGCGATCCTCCCGGTGCTCACCGTGATCAGCACGGAATTCGCGTTCCTGCTGGGCGGACTGGTGGTGACCGAGCAGGTGTTCAACCTCAACGGGCTTGGCATGCTGTTCGTCGAGGGAATCTCGCACCGCGACTACACGCTGATCCAGGCGCTGGTGCTGCTGGTCGCCACCTTCTTCCTGACCATCAACTTCGTGGTCGACATCGCTTACGGGTGGATCGATCCGCGCATCCGCTACAGCTAGCATGGCCGCTGCCCCGCAGACCGTAGACGAACTGACCCGCGCCGCAGAGCCGCGCGCGGGGTGGCTTTCCTCTGTCGCCGGTTTCGTGCGCCAGCGCCCGCTCGGCGCGGTCGGCGCCGTGATCATCCTTCTGACCTCGGTCCTGGCTGCAACCGCGGGGTGGATCGCACCGTACGACCCGCTCGCGAATGACTACGGCGCGATGCTGAGCGCGCCGAGCGCTGCGCACTGGCTGGGTACCGACGCTTTCGGCCGCGATGTGCTGACGCGCATCATCTACGGCTCCCGAACCGCGCTGACGGTTGGCTTCGGCGCGTCATTCATCGGCGCCACACTCGGCTCGCTGATCGGGGTCGCCAGCGCCTACTTCGGCGGGCGTGTGGACATGATCGTGCAGCGCGTGATGGACGTGTTCTTCGCCTTCCCGGTGATCATCCTCGCGCTGGCGGTAGTGGCGATCCTCGGCACCGGCGCGGGCAACGTGATTCTCGCCATCGCCACCCCGATGGTGCCGCGCTGCGCCCGCGTGGTGCGTTCGAGCGCGCTCTCGGTGCGCGAGATGCCGTACGTGGACGCGGCGCGCGCCTCCGGCTTTGGCCACGGACGCATCATCCTGCGGCACATGCTGCCCAACGTGATGGCGCCGATCCTGATCATGGGGACCGCGTTTCTCGGCGAGGCGATCCTGCTCGAGGCCTCGCTCTCGTTCCTCGGCCTCGGGGTACAGGAGCCGACCGCGGCCTGGGGCCTGATGCTGCGCGGCGCGGCGGTCGAATTCGCCGAAACCGCGCCCTGGATGGCGATTTTCCCCGGGCTCGCCATCAGCTTCGCGGTGTTCGGCTTCAACCTGTTCGGCGACTCGCTGCGCGACGCGCTCGACCCGCGGCTGCGCACGCAGTAGCCCCTTCCAAAGCAGGAGAAACCGGCGCCTCGCCGGCCGCCAGGGCGTGTAAACTTTCCGCAGTTTCGCACTTCGAACTTCCACAGGAGGAGCAATGAAGCAGGTCCATGCCGCGCTCGGCGCGGCGCTGTTTGCATTCAGCCTGGCGGCTTCGGCGCAGAACTGGCCGACCAAGCCGATCACCTTCCTCAACCCGTTCCCCGCCGGCGGCGGCACCGACACCTTCGCGCGGCCGATTGCGGCGCGCGTGTCGCAGACCATCGGCCAGCAGGTGATCATCGAAAACCAGGGCGGCGCGGGAGGCACATTTGGCGCCGGCAATGCAGCCAAGCGCGCGCCGGACGGCTACAACTGGTTCTTCGGTGCAGTGCACCACACCATTGCCGAAAGCCTTTACACCCGGCTCCCCTACGGCCTGGAGAAGGATTTCGAGCCGATCACGGTGGCCGCCTTCGTGCCAAACGTGGTGGTGGTGCACCCCAAGCATGCCGACAAGATCAAGACGCTGAAGGACCTGATCGACTACGCGCGCGCGAACCCGGGCCAACTTAACTACGGCTCCGCGGGCAGCGGCACGACGCACCATCTCTCGGTGGAGCTGTTCAAGACCATGACCAAGACTTTCATGGTTCACATTCCCTACCAGGGTGCCGGTCCGCTGATGCTGGGTCTGTTGTCCGGAACAGTGGACCTCGCGTTTGACGGCATGGGTACCTCGTCCACACAGATCAAGGCGGGTAAGCTGATCCCGCTGGCGGTCACCAGCCCGAAACGCAATCCGGTGCTGCCGAACGTGCCGACGATGGGCGAAGCGGGCCTGCAGGGCTACGAGGTGCGCACCTGGTACGGGATCTGGGCGATCAAGGGCACACCGCAGCCGATCAAGGACCGCATGTGGAAGGAAGTGGTTGCCGCGATGGAAACGCAGCAACTGAAGGACATCTGGGCAGGCCAGGGCGCGGAACCCGGCGGCATGTCGCAGGCGGACATGGCGAAGCTCGTGCGCAGCGAGATCGTCAAGTGGGCGAAGGTCGTCAAGGACGCCGGCGCCAAGGTCGACAACTGACCCGCTAGATCGCGCCCTCGGCTCGCAGCGCCGCGATCTGCGCGGCGCTCCTGCCGAGGCGCTCGCGCAGGATCTCCTCGGTGTGCTCGCCGAGGAGCGGCGGCGCGAGCTTGTGCTCCAGCGGCGTGCCCGAGAAACGCATCGGGCTCGCCACCGTCGGGAGCTTCCCTGCCACCGCGTGCTCCAGCTCGACGCGCACGCCGCGCGCGCGTACCTGCGGCTCCTTGAACACCTGCGCTACGTTGTTGATCGGGCCGTTGGGTACCCCGGCGGCCTCCAGCCGCTCGAGCCACTCCTGTGTTGGGTAGCGCGCGAAGATCTCCTGCAGCAGCCGCGTCAGCTCCGCGCGGTTCTCCACGCGCTTGCCGTTGGTGGCGAAGCGTGCATCGCCCGCCAGCTCCGGGCAGCCGGCCGCCTCGCAGAACTTGCGGTACAGGTTGTCGTTGCCGCACGCGATGATGACCTCGCCGTCGGCGGTGCGAAAGGGCTGATAGGGCACGATGTTCGGGTGCAGATTGCCGATGCGCGTAGGCGGCTTGCCGGTCGCGAAGTAGTTGGTGTTCTGGTAGGCAAGCAGCGCGATCTGCGAATCGAGCAGCGCGAGGTCGAGGTGCTGGCCTTTGCCTGTCTCCGCGCGATGCGCGAGCGCCGCGCAGATTGCGATCGAGGCGTACATCCCGGTAATGATGTCCGCCACCGGCACCCCCGCGCGCATCGGCTCGCCATGCGCCTCGCCCGTGACGCTCATCATCCCGCCCATGCCCTGGATCATGAAGTCGTAGCCCGGCCGCTCGCGGTAGGGCCCGGTCTGGCCGAAGCCCGTGACAGAGCAGTAGATGAGGCGCGGGTTGAGCGCCTTCAGGTCGTCGTAGCCCAGGCCGTAGCGCGCGAGGTCGCCGAATTTGTAGTTTTCGATCAGCACATCGGAGCCGCGTGCGAGTTCGCGCGCGATCTCCTGTCCCGCGGGGTTCGAGATGTTCACGGTGATCGATTTCTTGCCGCGATTGGCCGAGGTGAAGTAGGCGGAGTCCCTGGTGTCCTTGCCCGACTTGTCCTTCACCCACGGCGGGCCGAAGGCGCGCGAGTCGTCGCCGACCTTCGGGCGCTCCACCTTGATCACTTCGGCGCCCAGGTCGGCGAGGTTCTGCCCCGCCCAGGGTCCCGCGAGCACGCGCGAGAGGTCGAGCACCTTGATGTGCGACAGCGGGCCTGACATGTCAGTCCTCCTCGATCACCACAAGTTGGCCAGCATGCGCATGCCGAGCGCGAACAGCATCAACGCGAACACCACCCGCAACTGCCTCACCGGCAGGCGATGTGCGAGCCGGGCGCCGAGCGGCGCAAGCGGCATGCTGGCGGCCACGATCAGCGCGAGCGCGGGCAAATATACATAACCGAGACTCCATTCGGGCAGGCCCTTGACCCTCAGCCCCTGGGCCACGTAGCCCACGGTGCCTGCCACCGCAATCGGAAAGCCGTTCGCCGCCGCCGTGCCGATCGCGCGCTTGAGGGGCAGGTTGCACCAGGCGAGAAACGGAATGGAGAGGAACGCGCCACCTGCCGCCAGCACGCTCGAGATCGCGCCGATGCCGGCGCCCGCGGCGAACAGCCCGGTGCGGCCCGGCAGTTCGCGCGCGGCCTTGGGCTTGAGTGTCACCAGCATCTGCGCTGCTGCGTAGAACATGAAGCCGGTGAAGAACACGGCGAGCGGCCGCGTCGGAATGTAGCCTGCGGCGAGCGCCGCCACGAGCGAACCGGCGAGGATGCCGGGCGCCATCGCGCGCGCCACCGCCCAATCCACGCCGCCGTGCCGGTGATGCGCGCGCACGCTGGAAAGCGACGTGAATACGATGGTGGCGAGCGCGGTGGCGAGCGCGAGATGCATCATGTGTTCGGCCGGAAAGCCCTTGGCGGTGAACACGAACACCAGCATCGGCACCATCACCATGCCGCCACCGATGCCGAGCAGTCCGGCGAGGAACCCCACGGCCAGGCCGATGGCAAGGTAAGCCCACCACCACTCCACTACGGTTCACCCAGCAGGTGGGCGACCAGCTCGGCGAATCCCGCGCCGGACTCGCTGCGGGTCACGTACTTGGGCGCAACCGCCAAGTGGCCGGCGAAGCGCGCGATGTTGGCCACGCCGATGGAGTTCGCGAAATAGCCGAACATCGGGGCATCGTTGGGCGAGTCGCCGGCGTAGGCGTACTGCGCGCTTGCCGCGTCCAGATCGGTCGCAAACTTCTCGGCGAACAGCAGCTTGCTCATCGCCAGCTTGTCGTAGCCGCCGAACCAGCCGTTGACGTGAATCGAACTGATCTTTGCGTTGAGCCCGGCCTCGCGCATCAGCGCCGCGATGCGCTCTGCGGAATCCAGGGGAAGCGCCACGACGTCCTCGCAGTAATCGATCGCGAGGTCGGCTTCGCGGTAGGCCTGGTCCGAGGCGAGCGCGCTGCCCGGCACCGCGGCGAGGATGCGCTCCGCGATCGCTGCCAGGCGCGCGCGCCTCTCAGCGCGCGCCGCGACCGCATCGTGGAAGCGCTTGCGCAGCCTGCCGTTTTCGTGACGGAAATAGAATGCGCCGTTCTCGCCCACCACCGCATCCACCGGCCACATGCGCGCGATGTGGTCGCACCAGCCGGCAGGCCGTCCGGTCACCGCGACCACGATGCGCCCCGCGCGCTTGAGCCGCTCGAGCGCGGCGTAGGCCGCGGCGGTCAGCCGCCCTTCGGTGGTCAGCGTGTCGTCGATGTCGAACAGCAGGCCGCGCAGGTAACTTGCACCGCGCAATTCCGCTAGCGGCTTCATGGAGGGCGCGATTCTAGCGCGCCAGAGGCAGCCGCACGCGCACCACCACACCCTCGCCTGCGGGGAGGTCCGTGGCATCGATCGTGCCGCCGTGAAACTCCGCAATCAGGCGCGCCACGTAAAGGCCCAGGCCAAGGTGCGGGCCGGCCCCCGCACGCTCGCCGCGCACTGAAACCATCGATTCGAACAGCTGACCGCGCATCTCGGCGGGCAGCCGCGGACCCTTGTTTTCCACCGACAGCAGCGCCGCGCCGTCGCGCTCTTCCAGCGTAATGCGCACTGCCTCGCCGGCACGCGAGAACTCGACCGCGTTCTCGACCAGCTTGTCGAGGAGCTGCGCCGCCAGGTCCTCCGCTCCCGCAACCGGCAAGGCGTGGACCGGCAGCTCGAGCAGGAATGAAACCTGCGCGTAGGCGAGCCGGTAGCCCTCGACGCAGCCGCGCACCAGCGCCGAAAGGTCGAAGCGCTCGCGCTCTGCGGCGCGCAGGCCCTGCTCCAGCCGGGTCGCCTCGCTCATTCGTTGCAGGATGGTGTTCAGCCGCGCCAGTCCCTGTTCGGCGCGCTCGATGTAGGGGCGCGCCTCCTCAGCGTTCGCCGCCAGCTTCAGGTTCTCCAGCGAAGAGCGCACCACCGCGATCGGCGTACGCAATTCGTGCGAGAGGCGCCCCGCCATGCTCTCCAGGTAGGCGTGGTGCTGCGCGAGCTTTGCCAGCATCGCCGAGAAGCTGCGCGACAGGTCGCCGATCTCGTCGCCCGCCTCCGAGCCGGCGGCGAGGCGCGCGATGCGGCCGCGCGCGTCGATTGCGCTTTCCGCCTCGTCGCGCAGGCGCCGGATGCGCTGCGACAGCCAGGAAGCATAGGCGATCAGCAATGCCGCCGCGCCGAGAAATGCGGTCAGTGTCAGTACCAGCAGCCGCTCAAGCGCCTCGCTGCGCAGCGTGGCGATCGGGTTGGTGGTCTCCTCCACCACCACCGCCCCAGCGACATCGTTGTTGTTCCATACGGGGTGCGCTGCGGACACCACTACAGCGCGCCCATCGACGGTGCGGCGGGTGCGGCTGCCGGGCGTTCCCTGCAGCGCAGCGACGATGTCCCGTCCGGTGGCCAGCACGTCGTCCGGCACCGCTTCGGCGAAGTCCTCGCTCGGGCGCTGAATCAGCCAGCCGGCAACCTGCTGCCAGGCGGCGCGCAATGCTCCGGTCTCCTCCGCCGGCGGGTCGGGACGGCGCAGGCTACCCGCCAGCGCGAGCACCTGATAGCGGCGGTTCACCACCCAGATGCGCGACTCGGTGCGCTGCACGCCGCGCAGGATCGCCGCGATGTCCTCCTGCGCGGTGCGCGCGGCAAGCGCAGCCTCGCGCGCCAGCGGCACCGGCGCGGTGGCGGGATCGAGGAGGCGTCCTTCGTTTTCTGCAATGCGCTGCAACTCGAGCTCCGCCTCGCGGCGCATGGCGTCGTCCCGCTCGGGCAGCGCCACCAGCAGCTGCGGCCGATCATGCAGCGCCGTGGCGATGGCGCGCGCGGTACCGATGAGCGAGCGCCGCTGGCCTTCCAGCAGCACCTGCTCCATCTCATTCACGTAGCGCAGCCCCACCCAGGGCAGGGCAAGCAGCACCAGCGCCACCAGCGCCAGCCGGGCGCGCAAGCCGAACGCGAAGCGCCGCTTCACTCCTTCCAACGGTAGCCCATGCCGTAAGCGGTCTCGATATGGTCGAACGCCGCGTCGACGCCCTGAAACTTGCGCCGTATGCGCTTGACGTGCGAGGTCACGGTGCCGTCATCCACCACCAGATTGGCCTCGCGCATCAACTGCTCGCGGTTCTTCACGTGCCCCGGATGGCGTGCGAGCGCGTGCACCATCCAGAACTCGGTGAGGGTGAGCGGCACCGGCCTGCCGCGCCAGGCGACGGCGAAGCGCTTCAGATCCAGGGTCAGCGCGCCGCGTTCGATGGTTTCCTCGAGCGCCTGCGGCTCGCGCGAGAGCTCCGCGCGGCGGAACAGCGCGCTGATGCGCGCCAGCAGGTGCGGCAGGCTCACGTCCTTCGTGAGGTAGTCGTCGGCGCCCAGGCGCAGGCCTGAAACGACGTCGAAGTCGCTGTCGCGCGCGGTAAGGAAGATGATCGGCAAGGACGCGGACAGAGCGCGCAGCTCGCGGCACAGCGCAAAGCCGGCGTCCGCGTCGCTGCCCAGGCCGATGTCGATGATGGCCAGGTCCGGCAGGCGGGCACGCATCGCGGCCAGCGCCTCGGTGCGGGCCGCATAGGCGCTCACCTCGAAGCCGTGCTTGCGCAGCGCCTCGCTGTAGTTGGCGCGGATGGCCGGATCGTCCTCGACGATGGCGATGCGGCGTGACATGGCGGGCGACTATAGCCCATCGCGCGGGGCGCGGCGGTGCCTGCCACGGGATTGCCAGAATTCTTCGCCGGCTTTGCGGCAGACCTGCGGCTTGCAGCCCGGGAATGGCCGTTGAATGCTGCCATGAAGAACACCAACCCTGCCGCCAATCCCCGCCTCGTCGCCTTCGACCTGATCGCCTGCGTCGCGCTTGCTGCGTCGGTCGCGCTCGCCACCGCGATCGTCCTGGTCGCCACGGTGCTGCTCCTCGCCGGACGCGCCGAGGCCGCGGAGGGTTCCGCAGGCACATTGCTGCTCGAACGGCTCAGCGGCGGGCACGCGCCGAGGTGTGAGAGGCTGGCGTGAAGCCCGACCCTGCCTGGGGCGCGGAATGCGCCTGGCCGGCAGCGCGCGCAGAGCCAGCGCGCGGCTGGCCTTGGAGATCTCTGGCGCTGGCGCTGCTCCTCATCGGCACCTTGCAGTTCGGACGCGGCGCCTGGATCCAGGCCAAGGCATGGCTGGCGCAGGAGTTGATTGCGCACGCCTGGGCGCGCACGCTCCATGGTGAAAAGGAAGTGAAGCCCTGGCCCTGGGCCGATACCTGGCCCGTAGCACGACTGTCGGTGCCGGCGCTGGGAATCGAGCGCTACGTGCTCGCGGGCGCCAACGGCAGCGTCATCGCCTTCGGCCCGGGCCACTTGTCCGGGACTCCCGCTCCCGGTGAAGCCGGCAACAGCGTGATCGGCGGGCACCGCGATACCCACCTTGCCTTCCTGCGCCACGTGAAACCCGGAGACGAGCTGGAGATCGAGCGCGCGGACGGCAAGCGCGTCGTCTATCGCGTGCTGGACGCGAACGTGCTCGACAAACACGACGTGTGGGTTGCCAAGCAGGAGGGACCCAACCGCCTGACGCTGGTGACCTGCTATCCGTTCGATGTGCTGCGCGCCGGCGGACCGCAACGCTACGTGGTTTTCGCTTTCGAATCCAAGGACCGCGGCGGCGAGCGCGGGACGCGGGGCTGGCCTCCTCCTCTAGCTGCCGTCCCCGCTCGCCCGCTTCGGCTAAAAGGAGGTGTGGGTCTTCACCAGGAACTGCACCTGCTTGATGCTCGCGTCCGCATTGAGGGGGAACGCCAGGTCCACGTGCAGCACGCTGCCGGAGGCTGAGCGGTCGTTGGCCAGGCGCAGGCCGAAACCCACATCGCGCAACCAGCCGGGATTGGCGAGATTCTCATAGGGTCCGCCCCAGGCGCGGCCGACATCGAAGAACACGGCCCCGCCCACACGAATCAGCCGGAAGATGTACCAATCCGTGTAGAACCTTTCCTCGAGGGTGAACAGCGCGCGCTGGTCGCCGCTCTGATAGCGCATCGGGTAGCCGCGCAACCCATTGTCGCCGCCAAGGAGTAGTTGATCCGTGGGAAAGGGATTGCGTAGCGCGTCGAGCGCCGCCGCCGCGTAGAACAACGCGCGTTGCCCCTGTGGCCGGTAGTAGTGCGCTGTAGCGCCGTAGAACTGCCGCTGGCCGCGCCCGTCGCCATACTGGCCGGAGAGGCTGGCCCCGGCAACCAGGTCTCCGCCTCCGGGTGGTGTGAAGCCCTTGCTGACCGAGCCAGAGTACAGCCACAGGTCCTGCGTCGACCCGAAGTTCGTCGAAGAGCGGCCAATTTGCACGCGGGTGTTGAAGCCCATGGCGAAGAACTCCGGACGCGCGATCTTGTCGCGGTTGACGACCTTGATATACCTGTCCTCGATCACCTCGTACCGGATGAAGGGGTAGGCCAACGTCTGGTCGGGCGGCAACTCAGCGGGCGCAACAGTCGCCGGCTCGTTCGCGTAGAGATCCTCCGTATAGCCGACACCGATTGAATAGCGCTGCACCCAGCCCTCGATGAGGCCGGCCGACCAGCCGCCGAAGGCTTCGCCGGATCTCTGCCTGTGGCGGTATTGGCCGACGATTGCGTCGTTGGTATAGATGGCGTCGACGCGGTCGAACTGCGCGGCGGACGCGCCGAGTGCCCAGCGTGCGTCAAGCGCGTAGAACGGCCGGATCAGTGAGATCGATTGAGTGCTGCCGTCGCTGTAGTCGGCCCATCTCAGGCTGAACGCGGTCCAGCCGCCGAACACCTGGTTGTGCGAGATCTCATATTCCGTGCCCGAGCGGTCCACGTCGGAAGTGTTGGCATATCCCACCAAGACACCGCTGCCGAACAGGTTCTTTTCCGTCAGCGAAATCCCCGTCGAATTGCTGCCCCCGCCCCGGCTATAGCTAAAACCGGGCTGCAATGTCCAGGTGTCGCGCGTGCTCACTTCGATGTCGACGATGCCGTCCCGGTAAGCGATCGGCCGGATGCTGACGTCGTACAGATAGTCGTTGGCGCGCAGCACGCGCTCCGTTTCCTCGATCACCTGCAGGGAAACCCGCTCGCCGCTGCTGAACAGCAGCGCGCGGCGGATTACAGCGGGGCGGGTGCTGATGTGCAGCTGGTTGGCAATGCGGTAGAACCAAGCGCTCTCCTTCGGATCGTCCAGATCGAAGATGTTCTGCGTATTGACGCGGATTTCGCCGATGACGGCGCCGGCGGCTTCGAGCTGGGCAAAGGACGGCATGGCGCCGGCGGCGCCCGCACCCTGAGCGGCAAGGCAGAAGGAGGCAACGCCGAGCATGACCGCAAGAAACGGCAGGATGACCAGTCGCGCCGCTGCAGCCATGATCAATGCTCTAACGCCGCTTGCACCCGGTCAATACGGCAAACGTGCGGCGCGGCACGTACAGGCGCAGGTGTCGGTGCCTCTACCAGCCGCGCGGGTCCCGCGTCCTACTTCTTGCGCAGCTTCCTGATCGCTGCGAGCTGCGCAGCCAGCGACGCGACTTCGCTCTCCACCGCTGCGATCTCCTGCTTGTCGCGCGCCTTGGCACGCGCTTCTTCGGCCCTCTTCAACGCCTCGCTCGCTTTTGCTTCGTCGAGGTCGTGGCCGCGGATCGCGGTGTCGGCGAGCACGGTAATCGCCTTGGGCTGCACTTCGAGGATGCCGCCCGCGACAAAGATCATCTCCTCGGCGCCGCCGCCCGCCGGCACGATGCGCACCGCGCCCGGCTTGATGCGCGTGATGAGCGGCGTGTGGCGCGGATAGATGCCGAGCTCGCCCGCTTCGCCGGGCAGCACGACGAACTCCGCCTCGCCGGAGTAGATCGACTCCTCGGCGCTGACTACATCGATGTGGATGGTGTTGGCCATTACTTCTTATCCGCGGGCGCGGCAGCACCCTTGGCTGCAGCGGTTCCCTTGGGCGTTGCGGTCTCCTTGGACGGCGCGGTTGCCTTGGCCGCGACGGCCTCCTTTGCCGCAGCATCTGCTGCGGGCTCCAGCGTCTTTGCCTTCTCGAATCGCTTCCTCGATCGTGCCCACCATGTAGAACGCCTGCTCGGGCAGCGCGTCGCATTCTCCGTTCAGGATCATCTTGAAACCCTTGATCGTGTCCTTGAGCGACACGTACTTGCCCGGCTGGCCGGTGAAGTTCTGCGCCACGGTGAAGGGCTGCGACAGGAAGCGCTGGATCTTGCGCGCGCGCGCTACCGCCAGCTTGTCCTCCGGGCGCGAGCTCGTCCATGCCGAGGATGGCGATGATGTCGCGCAGCTCCTTGTAGCGCTGCAGCGTCGCCTGCACCGCGCGCGTGGTGCTGTAGTGCTCCTCGCCGATGACGTTCGGGTCCACCTGGCGCGAGGTCGAATCGAGCGGATCCACCGCCGGATAGATGCCGAGCGACGCGATGTCGCGCGACAGCACGAGCGTGGCGTCCAGGTGGCCGAAGGTCGTCGCGGGCGACGGGTCGGTCAGGTCGTCCGCCGGAACGTACACCGCCTGGATCGAGGTGATCGAGCCCGTCTTGGTGGACGTGATGCGCTCCTGCAGCCTGCCCATTTCCTCGGCAAGCGTCGGCTGATAGCCCACGGCGGAGGGCATGCGGCCGAGCAGCGCCGACACTTCGGTGCCCGCGAGCGTGAAGCGGTAGATGTTGTCGACGAAGAACAGGATGTCCTTGCCTTCGTCGCGGAAGCTCTCGGCCATGGTGAGGCCGGTGAGCGCCACGCGCAGGCGGTTGCCCGGCGGCTCGTTCATCTGGCCGAACACCATCGCCACCTTGGATTCGGGCAGGTTGTCCACCTTGACCACGCCCGCTTCGATCATCTCGTGATAGAAGTCGTTGCCCTCGCGCGTGCGCTCTCCTACGCCGGCAAACACCGACAGGCCCGAGTGTTGCGTGGCGATGTTGTTGATGAGCTCCAGCATGTTCACGGTCTTGCCCACCCCTGCGCCGCCGAACAGGCCGATCTTGCCGCCCTTGGCGAACGGGCAGATCAGGTCGATCACCTTGATGCCGGTCTCGAGCAGCTCCATCGAGGGCGACAGCTCGTCGAACTTGGGCGCGGACTGGTGGATCGAGCGGCGCTTGTCGGACTTGATCGGGCCGATCTCGTCGATCGGGCGTCCGAGCACGTCCATGATGCGCCCGAGCGTTCCAAGGCCCACCGGCACCGAGATCGGCGCGCCGGTGGTGCGCACCTTCATGCCGCGGCGCAGACCGTCGGAGGAGCCAAGCGCGATGCAGCGCACCACGCCGTCGCCGAGCTGCTGCTCGACTTCGAAGGTGAGCCCCTTCTCCGCCAGACCGCCTTCCGCCGTGTCCTCGAGGACGAGCGCGTCATAGATCCCGGGCATCGCCTCGCGCGGAAACTCGATGTCGGTGACCGCGCCGATGCACTGGACGATGGTGCCTTGGGGTTTGCCTTGCGTCGTTGCCATGGTTCGCTTCCTCAGACGGCGGCTGCGCCGCCCACGATTTCAGAGAGTTCCTTGGTGATGCCGGCCTGGCGGTTCTTGTTGTAGATCAGCGTCAGTTCGTCGATCAGCGTCGTGGCGTTGTCCGAGGCCGCCTTCATCGCCACCATGCGCGCCGACTGCTCGGAGGCCATGTTCTCGGCGACCGCCTGGAAGATGATGGTTTCGATGTAGCGCGTCATCACCTGGTCGAGCACCGCCTTCGCCTCAGGCTCATAGATGTAGTCCCACAGCGATTCCGGCGCGCCCATGCGTTCGCCCGCGAGCGGCAGCAGCTGCTCCATCACCGGCTCCTGCTTCATGGTGTTGATGAAGCGCGTGTAGCGCGATCATCAGCCGGTCGAAGCGATCGCCCGTGTAGCCGTCCAGCATCACCTTCACGGCGCCGATCAGCCTCTCCATCTGCGGCCGGTCGCCCAGCTGCACCGCCTGCGAGACGATGTGGCCGCCGAGACGCTGCATGAAGCCCAGGCCCTTGTTGCCGAGGCAGCAGACGTCGACCTCCTCGCCCTCGACTTGCCAGGTCTTGTACTGGTTGAGCACCAGGCGCAGCAGGTTGGTGTTGAGCGCGCCGCACAGGCCCTTGTCGGTGGTGACCACGATCAGGCCGACGCGCTTCACCGTGTCGCGGGTGACGAGGAACGGATGCCGGTACTCGGGATTGGCGTAGCTGATGTTGCGCGGCGACGTTGCGGATCTTCTCGCCGTAGGGCCGCGCCATGCGCATGCGCTCCTGCGCCTTCCTCATCTTCGAGGCAGACGACCATTTCCATCGCCTTGGTGATCTTCCGAGTGTTCTGCACACTCTTGATCTTGACGCGGATCTCTTTAGTGCCGGGCATGGCTGCCGTCGCTCAGTAGGACCCGTTCTTCTTCCAGTCCTCGATCGCCGCCTTCAGCGCCTTCTCGTCGTCGGCCGGACAGGTCCTTCTTGTCCTCCATGCGCTTGACCAGATCCGCGTACTTGCCCTTCACGTAGTCGCGCATCGAGCGCTCGGCGGCGAGCGCCTTCTTCACGTCGATGTCGTCGAAGAAGCCGTTGTTCACCGCGAACAGCGTCAGCGCCATCTCCCACACCTGCAGCGGCTGGTACTGCGGCTGCTTCATCAGCTCCGTCACCATGCGGCCGCGCTCGAGCTGCTTGCGGGTGGCCTCGTCCAGGTCGGAGGCGAACTGCGCGAAGGCGGCGAGCTCCCGGTACTGGGCGAGCGCGAGGCGCACGCCGCCGCCGGTGTCGCGGCGCTTCATGATCTTGGTCTGCGCGGCGCCGCCCACCCGCGACACCGAGATGCCCGCGTTGATCGCCGGGCGGATGCCGGCGTTGAACAGGTCCGTCTCCAGGAAGATCTGGCCGTCGGTGATCGAGATGACGTTGGTCGGCACGAACGCGGTCACGTCGCCGGCCTGCGTCTCGATCACCGGCAGCGCGGTGAGCGATCCGGTCTTGCCCTTCACCGCGCCCTTGGTGAATTTCTCCACGTACTCGGGATTGACGCGCGCGGCGCGCTCGAGCAGGCGCGAGTGCAGGTAGAACACGTCGCCCGGGTAGGCTTCGCGCCCCGGCGGGCGGCGCAGCAGCAGCGACACCTGCCGGTAGGCCCAGGCCTGCTTGGTCAGGTCGTCGTAGATGATGAGCGCGTCCTGGCCGCGGTCGCGGAAGTACTCGCCCATGGTGCAGCCGGAGTACGGCGCGATGTACTGCATCGCGGCGGACTCGGAGGCGGACGCGGCGACGACGATGGTGTAGGCCATCGCGCCGTGCTCCTCGAGCTTGCGCACCACGTTGGCGATGGTCGAGGCCTTCTGCCCGATCGCCACGTAGACGCAGAACAGGTCCTTGCCCTTCTGGTTGATGATGGTGTCCACCGCCACCGCGGTCTTGCCGGTCTGGCGGTCGCCGATGATCAGCTCGCGCTGGCCGCGGCCGATCGGCACCATCGCGTCGATCGCCTTCAGGCCCGTCTGCACCGGCTGCGACACCGACTGGCGCGCGATCACGCCCGGGCGCCACCTTCTCGATGACGTCGGTCATCTTGGCGTTGATCGGGCCCTTGCCGTCGATCGGCTGGCCGAGCGAGTTCACCACGCGGCCGAGCAGCTCCGGGCCCACCGGCACCGAGAGGATCTTGCCCGTGCACTTCACGGTGTCGCCTTCGGTGATGTGCTCGTAGGCGCCCAGGATCACCGAGCCGACCGAGTCGCGCTCCAGGTTCAGCGCCAGGCCGAAGGTGTTCTTCGGAAATTCCAGCATCTCGCCCTGCATCACGTCCGACAGGCCGTGGATGCGGCAGATGCCGTCGGTCACCGACACCACGGTGCCCTGGGTGCGCATCTGCGCGCCGGCATCCAGGTTCTGGATCCGGTTCTTGATCAGTTCCGAAATTTCGGACGGGTTGAGTTGCATGACTGCTCCTTAAGCTTTCAGTGCGTTCTCGAGCGCGCTCAATTGGGCGCGCGCGGAACCGTCGATTACCTTGTCGCCGATCACCACCTTGACCCCGCCGATGAGCGACTTGTCCACGCTGACGCGGGCCTTCACCTTGCGGCCGGAGCTCTTCTCCAGCCGCGCGACCAGGTCGGCGACCTGGGCCGGGTCCATCTCGAACGCCGTGTACACCTCTGCCTCGACCGTGCCTTCGCGCTCGTTCTTCAGCGCCTCGAAATGCGTGCGGATCTCCGTCACCACGTCCAGGCGTCCGTTCTCCGCCAGCACGCGCACGAAATTCTCCGCGTCGCCGGAGAGCTTGCCGGCGAGGATCGAAATGATCAGGCCGGCGACCTTGGCCGCGGACAGGTTCGGGTCGCCGACCGCCGCGCGCACCCGCGCGTCCGCCGCCACCGCGGCAAGGTTCGCCAGCGCCGCCGACCACTCGGCGAGCTTGCCCTGCGCATCGGCCAGCCTGAAGGCCGCTTCGGCGTAGGGGCGCGCGATGGTGGTGGGTTCAGCCATGCCTAGAGCTGCTTCTTGATGCCGTCGAGCAGGTCGGCGTGCGCCTTGGCGTCCACCTCGCGGCGCAGGATCTTCTCGGCGCCGGCCACCGCCAGCGCGGCGACCTCGTCGCGCAGCTTCTCGCGCGCGCGCGACACTTCCTGCTGGATCTCGGCCTTCGCCGCCGCCTTCTCGCGATCGCCTTCCGCCTTGGCGCGGCCTTCGCTTCCTCGATCACCTGCGCGGCGCGCTTCTCGGCCTGCGCGACGATGTCCGAGGCGCGCCCGCGCGCGCCGGCGATCTCGTCGCCCGCCTGCTTGCGCGGACTGCTCGAGCGACTTCCTGCCCTGCTCGGCGGCGGCCAGCCCGTCGGCGATCGTCTTCTGCCGCGCCTCGATCGCGCGCAGCAGCGGCGGCCAGACGAACTTGACCGTGAACCAGATGAACAGCGCAAACGCGACGGCCTGCGCGATCAGCGTGAGGTTGAAGCTCATTGCGTCCCCCTACGGGATCTCGTTCAGCGGATGACCGCGAGCAGGGGATTGGCGAACGCGAACATCATCGCCAGGCCGACGCCGATGATGAACGAGGCGTCGATCAGGCCGAGCAGCAGGAACACCTTGGCCTGCAGCGAGTTGGTGAGCTCGGGCTGGCGCGCGGCGGCCTCGAGGAAGCGGCTGCACATGATGCCGACGCCGATGCAGGCGCCCGCGCGCGCCGACGCCGATCATGAGGCCGATGCCGATGCCGGTGTAGGCCTGGATCATGGCCAGCATTTGGAGTTTTTCCATCGTATTTCCTTTCCTGAGCGAGAGACGATTGCGGTGTGGTTAGTGGTGTTCGTGCGCCATCGAGATGTACACGATGGTCAGCATCATGAAGATGTAGGCCTGCAGGACGACGATCAGGATGTGGAAGATCGCCCAGCCCAGGCCGAGGACGACGGCGATGATCGTGCCGAAGATGCCGGTGGCCGCCAGCAGCCAAAGCAGCAGGAAGATGATCTCGCCCGCGTACATGTTGCCGAACAGCCGCAGCGCGTGCGACAGCGGCTTGGACACGTACTCGATGAGGTTGAACAGCAGGTTCGCGGGCCACAGCAGCGGGTTGGCGCCGAACGGCGCGCAGAACAGCTCGTGGATCCAGCCGCCGAGGCCCTTGGCCGCGATCGAGAACCAGATCATCAGGAACCAGACCGGCAAGCGCGAGCGCGAAAGTGGTGTTGACGTCCGCGGTCGGCACCAGGCGGAACTCGTGAGCGTGGAACACGTTCGCGAGCACCCACGCCATCGACGTCGACCGGCAGGAAATCCATCGCGTTCATCAGCAGCACCCAGACGAACACCGTGAGCGCAGCGGGCGCCACGAAGCGGTTGCGGTCGCCGTGGTGGAAGATGCCCTTCACCTGCTCGTCGACGAATTCGAACGCGAGTTCCACGAAGGCCTGGCGCCGGTTGGGCACGCCGGAGGTCGCGCCGCGCACGATCCACCACAGATCACGCCGAGGCCGAGGACGCCGAGCAGCGCCGCGGTGACCACGGAGTCGACATTCAGCGCCCAGAAGCCGCCCTCGCCCACCGGCTTGGTGAGGAAGGTTAGATGGTGCTGGATGTAATCCGTGGCGTTGAAGTCTTTGCCGGCTGCCATTGCTTAGTCGTAGCTCGCGCACAAAAAACGCCATGCCGAAAATCAGGACCGTCACGATGAACGACCCGAAGAACGCGGGCGCGACGACGCTGTCGTACGTCGCCAGCACCAGCCACAGCAGGATCACGATGAGGCCGATCTTGACGCCTTCGGCCATCAGCGCGCCGATCAGGACGTCCCCTGCGGACTGCGCCTTGCCCTTCGATGCCACTACCGCAGATACCCAGCCGGCGCAGATGCTGACCGCGCCACCCAGGGCCGCGGACAGTGCGCCGTCGACTCCGGCCAGAATCCCCCCGGCGAGCGTCAAGGCAGCGGTAGCGATCAATTGCCACCGCAGAACGGTGCGGATCGGCTTGCGCAGGGTGCCCAGACTGGCGTTCATGCTCTTGGCGACCTGCAAAGCCGCGCGATTTTAACGGGTTGCACCAAGAACGGTCAACGCATTGCGCTGCAACATGCTGCCCGTTTCACCCTCAGCGCAGCTTCTTGAGCAGCTGGTCGAGGTGATCCAGGCTGGAGTAGTGCACGATCACCTTGCCCTGGCCTTTGCGCCCGGCGCGGATTTCCACCGTGGTGCCCAGCCGTCCGGACACTTCCTCTTCCAGCCTCTCCAGGTCGCGGTCGGTCTTCGCCGCGCGCCGCGCGCCTTGGCCACGGAGCATTTTGGCCACCAGGGCCTCGGTCTCGCGCACCGACAATCCTCGCGCCGCCACCCGGTTCGCCGCCTCGATCTGGCGCGCGCCCTCCAGCGCCAGCACCGCCCGCGCATGGCCCATTTCCAGCACTCCCTCCATCACCATCGCCTGCACCGGCTTCGTCAGCCGCAACAGGCGCAGCAGGTTGGTGGTGGCGCTGCGCGAGCGCCCGACGGCATCCGCCGCCTGCTCGTGGGTCATGCGGAATTCGTCGACCAGCCGCTGGATGCCGGCGGCCTCCTCCATGCGGATTGAGGTTCTCGCGCTGGATGTTCTCGATCAGCGACATCGCCAGCGCCGATTCGTCGGCCACCTCGCGCACCAGCGCCGGAATCTCCTGCAGGCCGGCCATCTGCGCAGCGCGCCAGCGCCGCTCGCCAGCGATCAGTTCGTAGCGATCGCTGTCCACCGGGCGCACCAGAACCGGTTGCATCAGGCCCTGCGTCTTGATCGACGCGGCAAGCTCCGCCAGCGCTTCCTGGCCCATGCGGGTCCGCGGCTGGTACTTGCCGGGCCGGATGCGGCCCACGGGCAGCGTGGTCAGCGCGTCGCGCGGCGCTTCGCCGCTGCCGCCGAGCAATGCGTCCAGCCCGCGTCCCAGTCCCTTTGGCTTGCTCATGGTTCCCGTCCGGGTGAATTCACGCGGTCGCCGACAAGCTCGACGCTTTCGCGCTGCATCACTTCCTCGGCCAGCGCGAGGTAGGCCTGGGCGCCTTTGGACTCCGGGTCCCACAGCACCGCGGGGATGCCGAAGCTCGGCGCCTCCGCCAGGCGCACGTTGCGCGGCACGATGCTGCGGTAGACCTTGTCGCCAAAATGCGCTTCGAGCTGGTCGGAGACCTGCTGCGCCAGCGTATTGCGCGTATCGAACATGGTGCGCAGCAGACCGGCGATCTCCAGCGTCGGATTGAGGTTTGCGCGCACGCGCTTGATCGTTCCGATGAGGTCGGTCAGGCCCTCCAGCGCGTAGTACTCGCATTGCATCGGGATCAGCACCGACTGCGCGGCCACCAGGCCGTTGAGCGTGAGCAGCGACAGGGAAGGCGGACAGTCGATGAATACGAAGTCGTATTCGCGCTCGACCGAGGCCAGCGCCGACTTGAGCCGACCCTCGCGATTCTGCAGCTCCACCAGCTCGATCTCGGCGCCGGCGAGCTCGCGGTTGGCGGGCACCAGATCGAAGCCGGCGCGCTCCGCGCGCGTACGGATGTTGGCGATCTCGCCCAGCCCGAGCAGCACGTGATACACGGTTCGCGCGGCGACACGCTTGTCCACGCCGCTGCCCATGGTGGCGTTGCCCTGCGGGTCCAGGTCGACCAGCAGGACGCGCTGTCCTGCGCGCGCCAGGGCCGCTGCAAGGTTGACGCTGGTCGTCGTCTTGCCGACGCCGCCCTTTCTGGTTCACCACCGCGATGACGCGCGCCATGACTCAGCCCTGGCAGCGGCACAGCACGAGATGGCGCTCCGCTTCGAGCAGCGGCACCTGCAGGCGTCGCACGTCGCGGCAGTCCGCTCCGGCGGGCACGCGCTCCAGTTCGGCGGCCGGGAATACGCCTTTCATCGCCGCAAGCACCCCGCCGGGCGCAAGCAGGTGGCGGCAGGCCGCGATGAAATCCGCGATCTCGGCGAAGCCACGCGCGATGACGCACGCGAAACTGCTTCTCTGGACGCCAGGCCTGCACACGGCCGACATGCACCTCGGCGTTCGCCAGCCGCAGCTCGATCACCGCTTGCTGCAGGAATGCGGCCTTCTTCTGGTTGGCATCGTTCAGCGTGACGCGCCGCTGCAGGTTCGGCGATGGCGAGCGGAATGCCGGGCAGCCCGCCGCCTGCGCCGACGTCGGCGAGCGTCTCCCGCCGGCAGATGGCGCAGCACGGCGAGTGAGTCGAGCAGATGCAGTCCGATCATCTTGTCGAGATCGCGGATCGCGGTCAGGTTATAGGTCTTGTTCCACTTTGCGAGCAGTTCGAGATAGGCGAGCAGCTTTTCATGGGCATCCGCCGGCAAGACCAGTCCCAGTTCGCCGAGCCCTCGGCGCAGCGCGGCCTGTCGCGACGTCATGCGCGCTTCTTCTGCGGCTGCACGCCTTTCTTCAGATGGACCAGCAGCAGGGAAATCTCGGCTGGCGTAATGCCCGAGATGCGGGCGGCTTGTCCGACGGTCTCGGGCCGCTGCAACTCGAGCTTCTGCTGCGCCTCCTTCGACAGACCCGCGCACCGAACGGTAGTCGAGGCCTGCCGGCAGCTTCATCTCCTCATGCTCGCCTGCGCCTTGCGACTTCGTCCTTCTGACGCTCGATGTAGCCTTGATATTTCGCCTGAATCTCAACTTGCTCAGCTACCAGTTCATCGTCGACCCCACTCCCAGTATTAGGGAGCGTCATAAGTGAGCGATAACTAACATCAGGTCGGCGCAGTAAGGAAGTGAGCGAATACTCTCTTTCGATCGGCTTGCCGAGAACTCGAATCGCTTCGTCTTCCGGGAGTTCGCACTCGGCCTGACCCACAAACGGTCCAGCCTTTCCTGCTCGCGCCGGATCAGGTCCCGCTTGCGGGCGAAGGCGCTCCAGCGCTCGTCGTCTGACGACACCCAATGCTCCGCCCCGTCTCGGTCAGGCGAAGGTCGGCGTTGTCTTCGCGGAGCATGAGCCGATACTCCGCACGGCTCGTGAACATCCGGTAAGGCTCCGATACGCCGCGGGTGATCAGATCGTCGACCAGCACCCCGAGGTAGGCTTCATCGCGTCGCGGGCACCAGGTCGCGTCCCCGCGCACCTGCAAGGCCGCATTGATTCCAGCAAGCAGACCCTGCGCGGCGGCCTCCTCGTATCCGGTCGTGCCATTGATCTGGCCGGCGAAGAAGAGCCCGGCGATCGATTTCGTTTCGAGCGAGGACTTCAGGTTGCGCGGGTCGAAGTAGTCGTACTCGATGGCGTACCCGGGACGCAGGATGTGAGCGTTCTCGAGTCCCCGGATCGAGCGCACGAGATCGAGCTGGACATCGAACGGCAGGCTCGTGGAAATACCGTTCGGATAGATCTCGTCGGTCTCCAGCCCTTCGGGCTCCAGGAAGATCTGGTGGCTCGCCTTGTCGGCGAAGCGGTGGATCTTGTCCTCGATCGAAGGACAGTATCGCGGCCCAACCCCTTGAATGACGCCCGTGTACATCGGAGAACGATCCAAGTCCTCCGCGGATTACCTGGTGCGTACGCTCATTCGTGTGCGTGATCCAGCAGGGAAGCTGGCGCGGATGCATGCTCGCGGTGGCCCAGGAAGGAAAATACGGGCTCCGGTGAGTCGCCGGGCTGCTCCTGCATGACCGAGAAATCGACGGTCCGGCCGTCGATCCTTGGCGGTGTACCAGTCTTCAGCCGACCGACAGGCAGCTTCATCTCGCGCAAGCGCGCCGCCAGAGTAACCGACGCCGGGTCCCCGGCTCTCCCAGCTTGGTAGCTCTGTAAGGCCAACATGTACGAGGCCGGACAAGAAGGTCCCAGCGGTCAGGACGACTGCGCGGCCACGAAATCGAATGCCCAGTTGCGTAAGGACCCCAACTGCGCGATCACCCTCCAACAGGATGTCGTCCACGGCTTGCTGGAACAGCGTGAGATTGGGTTGTCGCTCGAGCCGCCGGCGGATCGCCGCGCGGTAGAGGACTCGGTCAGCCTGCGCGCGCGTGGCCCTGACCGCCGGGCCCTTCGAGGAGTTCAGGGTACGAAACTGAATCCCGGCCTCGTCGGTCGCGAGGGCCATGGCACCACCCAACGCATCGATTTCCCTGACCAGGTGCCCCTTGCCGATTCCGCCGATAGAGGGATTGCACGACATCTGGCCCAAAGTCTCGATGCTGTGGGTCAGCAGCAGGGTCCGGCTGCCCATGCGCGCAGCGGCAAGAGCGGCTTCGGTGCCTGCATGGCCACCACCCACCACGATGACGTCGAATTCGGTTGGAAACAGCATGCGGCCAGATTCTGAGGAGGCGGGATGATACGTGAATGTTCCACGTGAAACTAGCGCGAGCCGACCGAGAAGCGCGATGTTCCACGTGGAACAATGAGTGACTTAGAGGTATTGCTGCACTGCAGCAATACAACTTCCCGTGAGACAATCGCGGCCCTTTCGCGCCGCCCGCCGTGATCTCCCTCGCCCGCTACGCCACGTTGCTGGAACGGCCCGAACTGAGGCGCACGATCGTCGCGTCGGTGATCGGTCGGCTCCCCATCGGGATCCTTGGCCTCGCAATCCTGCTCGCCACCCAGGCAGCCAGTGGCTCCTTCGGGCGCGCAGGCGCGGTCGCTGCATGCTACCTCGCGGGACTCGCCTGCCATGGCGCCGGTCCTCGGCCGCATCATCGACCGCACCGGCCCCGCTCGCACGCTTCTCGATCTGTGCGTTCCTCTTTCCCACCACGTTGGTGACGTTGGTTGCGGCGCTGCGCTTCGGCGCGCCCTCGTGGACGGCATTCGTTCTCGCTGCACTCGCCGGCGCCAGCTTTCCGCCGATCACGGTGTCCCTGCGCACGTTCCTGCGCCAGCGACTGCTCGACGAGGCCCAACTCGCTACCGCCTATTCCCTCGAATCGGTGCTGATCGAGATCATCTTCATCGTGGGCCCGATGCTGGTGGCGCTCTTCGTCGCTTACCAATCGGCCAGCACGGCAGTGCTGTTCGCCGCTGCGAGCGGCCTCGCCGGTACGCTCCTTTTCCTTCGCTCGCCCGTCCTTGCGCACTGGCGCATCGAGCAGCGCGCCGCCGCGAGCCTCATCGGTCCGCTCTCGGTGCGCGGCTTCGTGCCGCTGCTCGCGGTGATCCTTGCCTATTCGGGCGCCTTCGGCCTCCTCGAAATCGGCGTCACCGCCTACGCCGCGGAAGCTGGCATGCCCGCGCTCGCCGGCCTGATTCTCGGGCTGATGAGTGTGGGTAGCGCGCTGGGTGGACTTGCTTACGGCAGCCGCAGCTGGCGGCTGCATCTGCCGCAACAGTTCGCGCTGATGCTTCTCTTGATGGGGTTCGGCATTGCGGTGCTCGGCCTGATCGCCAACGCGATCGTATTCGTCGTGCTCGGTGTCGCGGCAGGCGTGGTGATGGCGCCCGCACTCATCATCCAGTCGATGCTGGTCGCGAAGATCGCCCCGCCGCACTACGCGACGGAGGCGTTCACCTGGTCGACATCATGCCTGCTCACCGGCGTGGGTCTGGGCCTGGCCACGGGCGGCCTGCTGCTTGAGCGAGCTAACTCCGCAGCAGTGTTCGGTACGGCAGGCGCCGTATCGACTGGGTGCGGCTGTGCTCGCCTACGCCTCGCTGCGGCGCGCCTAGGCCGCGCGCGCGCGACGCGGGCGCATGCGCGCGCGCTGCAGAAACCAGACGAACGCAACGAGCGCGAGCGCCGGGACATAGACCCAGTGCTCGCGAGGGCCGATCGGTCGGCACCTTGATCGCGCCCACCTTCCAGCCCTGCTCGAAACCGGATCTTCTTGGCGCGGCTGCCGAACTTGACGTGCGCAATGCGCACCTCATCGCCCAGCGCGCTGCATGGTCAGGCCGGCCTCGGCAAGGCGCTGCCGCCCCTCGCCCGGTTTGCCGAGCTGAACCGCGACGGTCTTCTTCACGTCTTCGCCTTCAACGTTGGTGCCTTCGATCACCAGCACGATGCGGTCGCCCTTCAGCCAACGACTTGGCGACCGCAAATACCTCCTTGGCAGGCCTGTCCACGTATGGCGCGTAGAGCATGTCCATGAAGAAATTCGGCCGGAACAGCATGAACGTGGCAACGAGGAGAAAAGCAATCTCCCACCAGCTTGCACTTGGTGTGGAACCAACCCATCGTGGCAGCCGCGAACAGCAAGGAGGCCGCAAGACTGGCCAGCACCACCAGCACGAGCTCGAACCAGCCGTGCACGTCGATCAGCAGCAACTGCGGATTGAAGATCCAGACGAAGGGCAGCACCACGGTGCGCAACGCATACAGCGAGCCCTGGATGCCGGTCTGGATCGGGTCTTCGCCCGAGATCGCCGCGGCGGCAAACGTCGCCAGGCCGACCGGTGGCGTGATGTCGCCCATGATCCCGTAATAGAAGACGAACAGGTGCACGCGCGATGAGCGGGATGACGAGGCCCGACTGCGCGCCCAGCTCGACGATCACCGGGCGCCATCAGGGTCGCCACCAGGATGTAGTTCGCGGTCGTCGGCACGCCGAGGCCCAGCACCAGGCAGACGAACGCGGTGAACAGCAGCATCACGAGCACGTTGCCGAACGACACGAACTCGATGAAGTCGGTCATGCGGAAGCCAAGGCCGGTGAGCGTGATGCCGCCGACGATGATGCCGGCAGTGCCGGTCGCGATTGCGATGCCGATCATGCTGCGTGCGCCGTCGTTCAGACCGTGAATCACCTCGATGAGCCCCCGCTTCAGCTCTCTGCCAACCCCCTTCTGCCCGCGGAAGTAGCACCGTCAGCGGGCGATGCGTGGCCATCAGCACGATCAACACCGCTGTCGCCCAGAATGCCGCCAGCGCAGGCGACAGCTCCTCGATCATCAGGCACCAGATCAGGGTGCCGATCGGAATGAGGAAGTGCAATCCAGCCTTTACGGTCGGCCAGGTCTCGCGGCAGTACCGGGTTGTCGACGTCGATGTCGGCCGGCAGGTCGGGACACTTGGCCGCCACGTAGACGGTCCAGACGTAGAGCGCGCCAAGCAGGAACCGAAAGGATCCACGGCGCCGCGTTGCCCGCAAGGTTCTTCACGGCTTCAGCCACAAAGTAGATCGCGCAGCTCACCACGATGGTTCCCGAGATGCCAAGCCCCCATGCCGTCACCTTCTCGCGCACCGATCGCCCGCTTCGCTGCACCAGCGGCTTCATGTCCAGCTTCACCGCCTCGAGATGCACGATGTAGAAGAGGGAGATGTAGGACAGCACCGCCGGCAGGAAGGCGTGCTTGCAGATCTCCGGGTAGGGAATGCCGACATACTCGACCATCAGGAACGCCGCGGCGCCCATCACCGGCGGCATGATCTGGCCGTCGACCGAGCTCATGGTCTCGATGGCGCCGGCCTTCACGCCGCCGTAGCCTGCCTTCTTCATGAGCGGGATGGTGAAGATGCCGCCCGACACCACGTTCGATACCGAAGAGCCCGAAATCAGCCCGTTCAGGCCCGAGGACACCACGGAGACTTTCGCCGGACCGCCGCGCAGGTGGCCGAGCATGGCGAAGGACACCTGCATCATGTAGTTGCCGGCACCTGCGCGGTCGAGCATCGCGCCGAACAGCACGTAGATGAAGATGAAGCCCGAGGACACGCCGAGCGCCACGCCGAACACGCCCTCGGTGGTCAGCCACTGGTGCGAAAGCATGCGTTCCCATGAGGCGCCCTTGTGCGCGAGCACGTCGGGCAGGTACTTGCCCAGGAGGATGTAGGCCAGAAACAGCAGCGCGAGGACCGTCATCGGCAGGCCGACGGCGCGCCGCGTCGCCTCGAGCAGCAGAACGAGACCGATGCGTGGCAGTGACGACGTCCATGCAGGATCGGCTTGCCGGGGCGCGTCGCCAGATCGGCGTAGAAGAGGATGAAGTAGGCACCCGCGAACGCGCCGACAATCGCCGGCAACCAGTCGTACCACGGCACCGCGCTGCGCGAGGCGGACTGCGAAACGCCGGAAAGCACAGGAACGCGAGGAACAACGCGATGCCGAGATGCAGCGATCTCGCCTCGGTGTCGTTCAGCACGCCCCAGCCGAAACTCGAACGGCAGCGGCGACGCATACCAAAGCTGAAACAGCGACCAGCCCACCGCGATCGCGAAGATCAGCTTGCCGACGAATCCGCCGACTTTGCGGCCGCCGGTATCCGATTCGGCAACCAGTTGCTGCAGCTCGGGCGACGGTTTTCCCTGCGCGCTTGCAGTCATGGCTCCCCCTGAAACAAAAAGGGGCGAAACTCGCGTTTCGCCCCTCTTTGTCTGCGCTCGGCAGCTGCCGGCCTACTTCAGCCAGCCCTTTTCCCGGTAGTACTTCGCCGCACCGTCGTGCAGCGGCGCCGACAGCCCGTCCTTGATCATGCTTGGCGGGCTGAGGACGGCGAGCGCCGGGTGCAGCTTCTTGAATTCGTCGAGGTTGTCGAATACCGCCTTAACCACCGCGTACACCGTGTCGGCCGGCACCTTGGACGACGACACCAGGGTCGCCAGCACGCCGTAGGTCTCCGTCGCCTGCGGATTGTTCGGATACAGGCCCGCGGGAATGGTCGCCTTGGCGTAGTAGGACTTTTCCTTCACCAGCTTGTCCACCGCCGGCACCGGTCAGCGACACCAGCTTCGCGCCGCAGGTGGTGGTCGGGTCCTGGATGTTGGCCGACGGGTGGCCGACCGCGTAGAAGAAGCCGTCGATCTTGCCGTCGCACAGCGCGGGGCCGTGCTCGTCTGCCTTCAGCTCCGATGCGAGCGAGAAAGTCCTGCGGCTTCCAGCCCATCGCGCCGAGCAGCTCCAGCATCGAGGATTGCGTGCCGGAACCGGGGTTGCCGATGTTGAAGCGCTTGCCCTTGAAGTCGGCAAAGCTTTTGACGTTTGCTTCCTTGCGCGCGAGCACGGTGAACGGCTCCGGATGCAGGGACATCACCGCGCGCAGATCCGCATAGGCGCCGTCCTTCTGGAACTGGCCGAGACCCTTGGCGGCGTTGAAATGCACGTCGGATTGCGCGACACCCATGTCGAGCTCGCCCGCCTTGATGGTGTTGATGTTGAACACCGAGCCGCCGGTGGATTCGACCGAGCAGCGGATGCCGTGCATCTTGCGGTCCTTGTTGACCAGGCGGCAGATCGCGCCGCCCGCCGCGTAGTACACGCCGGTAACGCCGCCGGTGCCGATGGTGATGTATTTCTGCTGCGCCTGCGCGGCGGGCGGCGAATGCACCGGCGACGAGCAGGCCTGCCGCGAGCGCGGTGAGTTTGCGCATGATTGTCTCCTCCTAGAGAGAACGCTGGCGTAGCTTAGCGGAAGCAGCCGCTAAGCGGCAACCGCTGACCGCAGCACCACCTCCAGGGCGGCGCCGAGCTTGCGCACCAGCTCGTCGAGCTGCGCTTCCTCGACGATGAACGGCGGCGCGAGCAGCACGTGGTCGCCCTGCACGCCGTCGAGCGTGCCGCCCATCGGGTAGCACATCAGGCCGGCCTTGAGCGCTTCCTTCTTGACCTTGGCGTGCACGCGCAGCTTCGGGTCGAACGGTCGCTTCGATCGCGCGGTCCGCGACCAGCTCAATGCCCCAGAACAGGCCCCGGCCACGGATGTCGCCGACGTGCGGATGCTTGCCGAAAGCGGCGCGCAGCTTCTTCTCCAGGAGCGATCCAAGCGGATTGACGCGCGCCAGCAGCCCGTCCTCGTGCAGCCGCCGCTGCACCGCGAGCGCGCCGGCGCAGGCCGCGGCGTGGCCAAGATAGGTATGGCCATGCTGGAAGAATCCGCTGCCGGAAACGATGGTGTCGTAGACGTGCTTGGCGACCAGCGTCGCGCCGATCGGCTGGTAGCCGGCGCCCAGGCCCTTGGCCACCGTCACCAGGTCCGGCACGATCGCCTTCCTGCTCGAAGGCGTAGAGCGTGCCGCAGCGGCCCATGCCGCACATCACCTCGTCGAGGATCAGCAGGACGCCGTGGCGGTCGCAGATTTCGCGCACGCGCTTGAAATAGCCGGCCACCGGCGGCACCGCGCCCAGCGTGGCGCCGACCACCGTCTCGGCGACGAAGGCGATCACCTTGTCGCCGCCCAGCCTGCGAATCTCCGCTTCGAGCTCCGCGGCGAGGCGCTCGCCGTAGGCCGTGTCCGATTCCCCCGCGTGCCTGCCGCGATAGGCGTAGCAGGGCGACACATGCGTCGCCTCGACGAGCAGCGGCTCGAACTGCTTGCGGCGCCAGGCATTGCCGCCGACGGCGAGCGCGCCGAGCGTGTTGCCGTGGTAGGACTGGCGGCGCCCGATCAGGTAGCGGCGCTGCGGCTCGCCCTTCTCGACGAAGTACTGGCGCGCGAGCTTGAGCGCCGCCTCGATGGCTTCCGATCCGCCGGAAACGAAGTACACCTTCTCCAGGGGCGCGGGCGCGCGCGCGACGAGCGCATCGGCCAGCGCCTCCATCGGCTCATTGGTGAAGAACGACGTGTGCGCGAACGGCAGCCTGGCGAGCTGCTCCTGGATCGCCTTGACCACCGCCGCGTCCGAATGGCCGAGGCAGGACACCGCCGCGCCGCCCGAGGCGTCGAGGTAGCGCTTGCCCTCG
Source organism: uncultured beta proteobacterium (assembly GCA_963782655.1). Lineage (GTDB taxonomy): Bacteria > Pseudomonadota > Gammaproteobacteria > Burkholderiales > SG8-39 > JAABQT01. The sequence continues at coordinate 228,325 of CAWALA010000009.1, forward strand.
CGGTCGATCAGGTAGGCGCCTTCACCCCGCACCGCGACCGGATAGGGTTCGCGCGGATTGCGGTGAAAGACGCGGGTCACGTCAGGCGGCGAGCCTCTGGTGCAACTGCGTGCGACGCTGCTCGAGCTCGCGCGGCAGGTGTGCGCCAAGCTTGCCGAGCAGCTCGTCGTGCGACGCCACTTCGCTCCTTCCACTCGTCGCCGTCCACGCGCACGATCTCCTCGTACTGCTCGCGCGTGAATTTCTCCAGCCCGCGCCAGTTCAGGTCTTCGAACGCCGGAATGATGCCAAGCGGCGGTCTCGACGCCCTTCACCACGCCATGGCAGCGGCCGACGATCCATTCCAGCACGCGCATGTTCTCGCCGAAGCCGGGCCAGATGAACTTGCCGTGCGCGTCCTTCCGGAACCAGTTGACGCGGAAGATGCGCGGCGCATGGTGCACCGCCTTGCCCATCTTCAGCCAGTGCGCGAAGTAATCGCCCATGTTGTAGCCGCAGAACGCGATCATCGCCATCGGGTCGCGCCGCACGACGCCGACCTTGCCGGTGATCGCCGCCGTGGTCTCCGAGCCGAGCGTGGCTGCCATGTACACGCCGTCCTCCCAGGTCGGCGCCTCGACCACCAGCGGCACGGTGGTCGAGCGGCGGCCGCCGAACAGGAACGCCGAGATCGGCACGCCGCCCGAGTCTTCCCACCTGCGGGTCCATGGACGGGCACTGCGCCGCCGCCACGGTGAAGCGCGAGTTGGGGTGCGCGGCGAGCCTGCCTGCCTTGCCGTCCGCGGCGTCCAGTGCTTGCCCTGCCAGTCGGTGAGGCGCGCGGGCGGCTGCTCGGTCATGCCTTCCCACCAGACGTCGCCCTCCGGGGTGAGCGCCACGTTGGTGAAGATCACGTTGGCCTTCAGCGTGCGCATCGCGTTCGGGTTGGTCGCCTCCGAGGTCCCCGGCGCGACGCCGAAGAAGCCGGCCTCCGGGTTGATCGCGTAGAAGCGGCCGTCGTGCCCGGGCTTGATCCAGGCGATGTCCTCGCCGATGGTGGTGACCTTCCAGCCCTTGTAGGCCGCGGGCGGAATCAGCATGGCGAAGTTGGTCTTGCCGCAGGCGCTCGGAAATGCCGCCGCGACGTAGGTCTTCTGCCCGGCGGGCGATTCCACGCCCAGGATCAGCATGTGCTCGGCAAGCCAGCCCTCGTCGCGCGCCATGACCGAGGCGATGCGCAGCGCGAGGCACTTCTTGCCCAGCAGCGCGTTGCCGCCGTAGCCCGAGCCGTACGACCAGATCTCGCGCGTCTCGGGAAAGTGGACGATCCACTTCTCCTTGTCGTTGCACGGCCAGGGCACATCCTTCTGTCCGGCGGCGAGCGGCGCGCCCACCGAGTGCACGCCTGGCACGAAATCGCCGTCTTCGCCCAGCCAATCGGCCACCGCGCGGCCCATGCGCGTCATGAGGCGCATGTTGATCGCCACGTAGGCCGAGTCGGAGATCTCGATGCCGATCTGCGCGATGTGCGAGCCGATCGGCCCCATCGAATAAGGCATCACGTACATGGTGCGACCGCGCATGCAACCGTCGAACAGGCGCCGCAGCGTGGCGCGCATCTCGCGCGGGTCCACCCAGTTGTTGGTCGGCCCGGCCTGCTCCTTCTTCTCGCTGCAGATGAAGGTGCGGTCCTCCATGCGTGCCACGTCGCTCGGGTTCGAACGGGCAAGGTAGCTGTTCGGGCGCAGCTTCTCGTTCAGCTTGATGCAGCGTTCCCGCGGCGACCAGCTCCTGGCACAGACGGTCGTACTCCGCCTGCGAGCCGTCGCACCACACGATGCGCTCGGGCTTCACCAGCAACGCGATCTCGGAAACCCACTGGCGCAGGCCCGCGTGGCGCACCCAGTCGGGCGCTTGCGAGAGATCCTTCTGCGCGGTGCCTGGAGCGTTCATCTGCGTGAACTCCTGAAAGAAAAACGGCCCTGAAGGGGCCGTGCGGTTGCAGTTGGGGCTGGAATTTTACCGCGCGGGGAAGCGCCGCGCCACGGTGAAAAAATCTTGTCACAATCAAGCTGTTCGGTCGCTGCTACTTGCCGATGCAGAAGCGCGCGAAGATCTCGCCCAGAAGGTCGTCGGCGGTGAATTCGCCCGTGATCCCGGCAAGCGCGTGTTGCGCGAGCCGCAATTCCTCTGCAAAGAACTCCCACCGCAGCAGATTGGGCGGCCGCCGCCTGCAGGTGCACTCGCGCGGCGCCGAGCGCACGCAGATGGCGTTCGCGCGCCAGGAACACCGACTCTCCGTGTGATGTCCATCCCGCGGCGGCGAGGATCGCCCGGCGCAGCTGCTCAAGCCCGGCGCCGGTCTTGGCCGACACGGCGACCGCCGGGCTGGCGCCCGAGCGGCGGGGAGAAGCCTGGCGCCAGGTCGATCTTGTTGTAGACGTCGATGCGAGCCGCAGCGGCCGGCGGCTCCGCCGGCAGCTCGGATTCTCCTGCGGCAGCATCGAACACCGCAAGCACGAGGTCAGCCCGTCCGACCTCCTTGAGCGTGCGCTCGATGCCGAGCCGCTCCACTTCGTCACTCGAGGGCCGCAGGCCCGCCGTGTCTACCAGGATCAGCGGCACGCCCTCGATCTGGATCGCCTCGTGCAGCGCATCGCGCGTGGTGCCGGGAACCGGTGTCACGATCGCGCGCTCCACGCCCGCCAGCCGGTTGAGCAGGCTCGACTTGCCGACATTCGGCCGCCCGGCGAGCACCACGTGGATCCCGGAGCGCAGCAGGCTGCCCTCGCGGCTGCGCGCGAGCACATCCTCGAGCGCTGCGCGCAGCCGGGCGAGCCGCGCGGCCGCATCGTCGCGATGCAGGCTGTCCACCTCTTCCTCGGGAAAATCCAGCATCGCCTCGGTCAGCGCGCGCAGCTCCACGAGCTGCGCCACCATGGCGTCGATCGCCGCGGAGAACTCCCCGTGCAGCGAGCGAACCGCCGAGCGCGCTGCTTCCCGGCTCGCCGCATCGATCAGGTCGGCGACCGCTTCGGCCTGCGCAAGGTCCATGCGGCCGTTGAGAAACGCGCGCCGCGTGAACTCGCCGGGCTCGGCGAGCCGCGCACCCGCATCCAGGCATGCCGCGAGCACCGACTGCACGACGACCGGACCGCCATGCCCCTGGAACTCGAGGACGTGTTCGCCGGTATAGGAATGCGGCGCCGGGAAAAACAGCGCCAGTCCTTCGTCGAGCAGCTGCCCCTCCGCATCGCGCGCGGCGCCGTAGGCGGCGACTCTGCGGCTCGGGCAGCCGCCCGAGCAGCCGCTGCGCGATCTCGGGCGCGAGCGGGCCGGAGACGCGCACGATGCCGATCGCGCCGCGCCCCGGGGGCGTGGCGATTGCCGCTATGGTGTCCGGGTTGCGCCCTGCAGGAGGATCAGCGCCTGGCATGGGCAGTCTTGTCGCGATCGAACATGCGCTGGATCTGCCACTGCTGAGCGATGGAGAGGATGTTGTTCACCAGCCAGTAGAGGACCAGGCCGGCGGGGAAGAAGAAGAAGAACACGCTGAAGACGTAGGGCATGAACTGCATCACCTTCGCCTGCACCGGGTCCGGCGGCACGGGGTTCATGCGCGTCTGCAGCACCATCGTCGCGGTCATCAGCACCGGCAGCACGTAGTACGGGTCCAGCGCCGACAGGTCCTTGATCCACAGGATGAAGGGCGCATGGCGCAACTCGATCGCGGCGAGCAGCACCCAGTAGAGTGCGATGAATACCGGAATCTGCACCAGGATCGGGAAGCAGCCGCCGAGCGGATTGATCTTCTCGGTCTTGTACAACTCCATCATCGCCTGGTTCATGCGCGCACGGTCGTTGCCGTACATCTCGCGCAACTTGGTGAGCCGCGGCGTGATCAGCTTCATCTTGGCCATCGACTTGTAGCTCGCCGCGGACAGCGGGAAGAACAGGATCTTGATGGTCACGGTGAGCAGGATGATGGCCACGCCCCAGTTGCCGCTCAAGGCATGAAATTTTTCCAGCAGCCAGAACAGCGGCCAGGCGATGATCGTCAGCCAGCCGTAATCCACCACCAGGTCAAAGCCCGGGGCTGCCGCTCTGAGACGGTGCTGCTCCTGCGGCCCGACATATAGCGGAGCCCCGACGCGGGCCGCAGCGCCCGGGGCAATTTCCGCTGCGGCCATCACGATACGTCCGACGTAGACGCCGTCCTGGCGGCGCTCCATGACGTATTCGCGCGCGAGCCTTCACCGACGGCAGCCAGGCCGCCACAAAGTAGTGCTGCACAAATGCGATCCAGCCGTCCTCGGCGCGCCGCACGTACTCGGCCTTGCCCTTGTCGAGGTCGGAGAAATGGACCTTCTGGAATTTCTGCGCGTCGGTGTACTCGGCGAATCCGGCAAAGCTTTGTGCGCCGAACGATTGCGCGACCGAATTGCCGGTGGCTTCGAGCTTGCCGTTGTGCGTCAGCTGGAAGTAGGCGAAGGGCGTGAGCGGCGCCGTTCCCTTGTTGTGGACCTCCAAGGTGACCTCGACGACATAGCTGTCGCGGGAGAAGACGAAAATCTTCTCCACGTGGACGCCACCGGCTCCTTCCGCGGACAGGCGGACTTCGAGCCTGCTGGCGCCCGCCGCGAGCTCGCGCGCGCCCGGCTGCGCCTTCCACAGAGTGCGGTGATTGGGTCCAGCTTCGCCGGCCAGACCGCTCTGCGCAAAGTACTGGCGCTCGGGTCCGAGCAGCACCAGATTCTTGGTCTGGTCATCGGCTTGCTTGTGCTTGAGTAGCTCGACCTTGCTCAGCGTTGCACCGAGCGTGTCGATCTCGGCGATCAGCAGGTCCGTCTGCACCCGCAGCGTCTCCCCTTTCACCGCGGCGGCCGCAGCGGGCACGGCAGCGGGCTGCGCGACGCCTGCCGCGGGCGCGGCTGCCGGCTTGGCCGGCGTCGGGACGGGGGAGACGGTGGGGACCGCGGGAACGGCCTGGGCGGCGGGAGCCGGAACAGGCTTGGGGCGAGCCTGCTTCTCCCACGCGTCCCATAGCAGCAGCAGTGAGAAGCTGAAAATGAAGAACAGGATCAGTCGTTGGGTGTCCATTGGGTCCCGTAGTGCGCCTCAGTCGCGCCGGATCTCCGGCACCGGATCGTAGCCGCCGCGGTGCCATGGACCGCATCGGCAAAGGCGCCGGGCGGCCAGCCACCCGCCGCCGAAGAGCCCGTGCCGCGCCAGGGCCTCCTCCGCGTACTGCGAGCAACTGGGATGAAAGCGGCACACCGGCCCGAGCATCGGGCTGACGAAATAGCGGTAGCCGCGCAGCAGCAATCGCAACAATCCGGTCATCGGTCCAGTCTCGTGAACAGTTCCCTCAACTGCGCCAGCATCGCCACCGACCCGCGCACCCCGTAGGGCGGCCGCACCAGCACGTCGATCGGGCCCAGGCGCGCCTGCTCGAGGCGAAATGCCTCGCGGATGCAGCGCTTGATGCGGTTGCGCTCGGTGGCGAGCGCCGCATGACGCCGCGTCACCAGGACCCCGAGCCGCGGCGGACCTTCGGGCCGGCGGGCAAGGTAGAAGGTATATCCGGACAGGCTGCGGCGCTGCCCCGCACGCAGCAACGGTTCGAACGCAGAGCGCCCCGCGAGCTTTCGATCCGCCCCGAAGGGACTAGACCGCGAGCCGCTTGCGGCCGCTTGCACGCCGTGCGCGCAGCACCGCACGGCCGCCGCGCGTGCGGCTGCGTACGAGGAACCCGTGACGCCGCGCGCGTCGCGTCTTGGAAGGTTGATACGTGCGTTTCATCGGCCTGCTCGCAGCGAAAAAGGGCGGTATTAGAGCCTGCGCCGCTCGGCATTGTCAACTTGAATCGGCTTGCAGCCGCGCGCGCCAGAAGTCTGTGGATAACACAGCGTGGAAGGGGTAAAATTTCATTCTCGCCGGCGCGCCGCTTTGCGGCGCCGGCGCCGCCCCCGAACAGCGCGTTTCGCGAGACTGCCAAGAACATGCAAAGCCTCTGGGACGTCTGCCTGCGCCGCTTGGAGCAGGAACTTCCCGCGCAACAGTTCAATACCTGGATCCGGCCGCTGGCCGCCGAGGCCGGCGCGCAGGACTCCGGCACCCTGGTTCTCGCCGCGCCCAACCGGTTCGTGCTGGAGCTGGTGCGCGAGCGCTATGCCGCGCGCATCGAGAGGCTGGCCGCCGAGGCGGTCGGCCGCGAGTTCGGCGTGCGCCTGGTTCTGGCGCGCAATGACGAGGCGCCCGCGCGCCCCGGGCGCCACGCGCAGCAACGGCGAGGCGCCACCCGCGCTCGAGCGCGCGCGGCTCAACCGCCTGTTCACGTTCGACAGCTTTCGTCACCGGCAAGGCGAACCAGCTGGCGCGCGCCGCCGCCATCCAGGTCGCCGAGAATCCCGGCATTTCCTACAACCCGCTGTTCATCTACGGCGGCGTCGGACTCGGCAAGACGCACCTGCTGCAGGCCATCGGCAACCACCTCGCCGAGCAGCGGCCGCAGGCAAGGCTGCGCTACATCCACGCCGAACAGTACGTCACCGACGTGGTGCGTGCCTACCAGCAGAAGTCCTTCGACGAGTTCAAGCGCTATTACCATTCGCTCGATCTCTTGCTGATCGACGACATCCAGTTCTTCTCGAACAAGGGCCGCACGCAGGAGGAATTCTTCTACGCCTTCAACGCCCTGGTCGAGGCGCACAAGCAGATCGTGATCAGCTGCGACACCTACCCCAAGGAGATCGCCGGAATGGAGGAGCGCCTGATTTCGCGCTTCGGCTGGGGTCTCACCGTCGCCATCGAGCCGCCCGAGCTCGAGATGCGCGTCGCCATCGTCCTGAAGAAGGCGGAGGCCGAGGCCGCGACGATTTCCGAGGAGATCGCGTTCTTCATCGCCAAGAACATCCGCTCCAACGTGCGCGAGCTGGAGGGAGCGCTGAAGAAGGTGCTCGCCTTCGCCCGCTTCACCGGGCGCGAGATTTCGCTGGAGCTCGCCAAGGAGGCGCTGCGCGACATCCTCAACGTCGCCAGCCGCCAGATCAGCGTCGACGGCATCCAGAAGACCGTCGCGGAGTACTTCAAGCTCAAGATCTCCGACATGCACTCGAAGAAGCGCAGCCGCAACGTCGCGCGGCCGCGCCAGGTGGCGATGTCCCTCGCCAAGGACCTGACGCCGATGAGCCTGCCGGAGATCGGCGAGGCGTTCGGCAACCGGGACCACACCACCGTGCTGCATGCCTGCCGCACCATTTCAACGCTGCGCAAGAAGGATGCAGGCCTCAACCGGGACTACCTGGTGCTCGAGCAGGTGCTGAAAGGATGAAAAGCCTGTGGGTTTCCTCTGCGCGGATTGTGGGTAACCCGGCCGGAATGCGCGCGCGCCGGTTTCATCCACACTCGCGCACATGCCGTCCACAGCTTTCCCCGGCCGGCCGCGGGCCGCAAGCTCGCGCCGCAACAGCGGATTTGGACTTATCCCTGATTTCGGCCTGCTCTATTAACTACTACTAAGGATAAATAATGGCCTTGGTCAAAGCAAAACGCGACGAGCTGCTCGGTCCCTTGTCGGCGGTGAGCGGCATCATCGAACGCCGTCACACGCTGCCGATCCTCTCGAACGTGCTGATCGACCGGGCCGACGGGGTGCTGTCCTTCCTCGCCACCGACATCGAGATCCAGATCACTGCACGCTCCACGCTCGCTGCGGGCGCCGACAGCAAGCCGCTCACCGTCGGTGCACGCAAGCTGGTCGACATCCTGCGCGCCCTGCCCGAGGGCGCGGAGGTGACGTTGCAGCAGCAGGACAAGCGCCTGCAGGTGAAAGCCGGCAAGAGCCGCTTCACGCTGCAGACGCTGCCGGCTGAGGATTTCCCGCGTCTGGCCAAGCCCGCAGGCGACGTGACGCGCTTTGCTCTGGCGCAGAAGGCGCTGCGCCGGCTGCTCGGGCTGGTCCAGTACTCGATGGCGCAGCAGGACATCCGCTACTACCTGAACGGGCTGCTGGTGCTGGTGGAGGGCAAGCAGCTGCGCCTGGTAGCCACCGATGGGCACCGGCTGGCATACGCCGCGATGGAGCTGCCGGCCAGCCTGCCGCGCCAGGAAGTCATCGTGCCGCGCAAGACCGTGCTGGAGCTCTCCAAGCTCCTCGCCGACAGCGACGAAGAGGTGAGGATCGAGTTGTCGGCTGCCCAGGCGTCGTTCGCCTTCGGCAGCGTGGAACTGGTGTCCAAGCTGGTCGATGGCAAGTTCCCGGACTACACGCGCGTGATCCCGACGACGCACAAGAACACGCTCACCATCGGACGCGAGCTGCTGCGCCAGTCGCTCATGCGCGCGGCCATCCTGTCGAACGAGAAGTTCCGCGGCGTGCGCTGGGTGCTCACCGACGGCAGCCTGAAGGTGGTCTCCTCCAACGCCGAGCAGGAGGAGGCGCAGGAGGAGATCGAGGTGGCATACGCCGGCGACGCGCTCGACATCGGCTTCAACGTGAATTACCTCCTCGATGTGCTGAACAACGTTTCGGCCGCCGAGGTGGAATGCCGGTTCGGCGATGCGGCGTCGAGCGCGCTGCTGCAGTTCCCGGCCGAGCCGGAGTTCAAGTACGTCGTCATGCCGATGAGAATCTGAGGAAGGAAGCACGGTGGGAGAACCAGAGCAGCAACTGCCAGACGCCAACGACTACGACTCCGACAGCATCAAGGTCCTGAAGGGCCTGGAGGCGGTGCGCAAGCGCCCGGGCATGTACATCGGCGACACCTCCGACGGCACCGGCTTGCACCACATGGTGTTCGAGGTGGTGGACAACGCGGTGGACGAGGCGCTCGCGGAATTCTGCGACGAGATCCTGGTCACCATCCACACCGACAACTCGATCTCGGTGCTGGACAACGGCCGCGGCATCCCGACCGGCATCAAGGAGGACGACGAGCACAAGCGCTCGGCGGCCGAGATCGTGATGACGGAACTGCACGCCGGCGGCAAGTTCGATTCCAACACCTACAAGGTCTCCGGCGGCCTGCACGGCGTCGGCGTCTCGGTGGTGAACGCGCTCTCCAGCTGGCTGCGGCTGACCATCTGGCGCGACGGCAAGGTGCATCAGATGGAGTTCGCCGACGGCGCGCCGACCGCGCCATTGCGCGTCACCGGCATCAGCGAGAAGCGCGGCACCGAAGTGCACTTCCTCGCCTCGCGCCAGATCTTCGGCACCGTCGACTACCACTACGACATCCTGGCGCGCCGCCTGCGGGAGCTGTCCTTCCTCAACAACGGCGTGCGCATCGTGCTGGTCGACCAGCGCTCCGGCAAGGAGGAGAACTTCGCCTTCGCCGGCGGCGTCAAGGGCTTCGTCGAGTACATGAACCGCTCCAAGACCGTGCTGCACCCGAACGTGTTCAGCGCGCAGGGCGAGAAGGACGGCATCAGCATCGACGTGGCGATGCAGTGGAACGACTCCTACCAGGAAAACATCATCTGCTTCACCAACAACATCCCGCAGAAGGACGGCGGCACGCACCTCACCGGCCTGCGCGCGGCGATGACGCGGGTGCTCAACAAGTACATCGAGGAAAGCGAGCAGGCGAAGAAGTCCAAGGTCGAGACCACCGGCGACGACATGCGCGAGGGGCTCGCCTGCGTGCTTTCCTGCAAGGTGCCGGAGCCCAAGTTCTCCTCGCAGACCAAGGAGAAGCTGGTGTCCTCGGAGGTGCGCCCGGCGGTCGAGGAGATCGTCGCCGAGAAGCTGCGCGCAGTTCCTCGACGAGCGGCCCAGCGACGCGCGCATCATCACCTCGAAGATCGTCGACGCGGCGCGTGCGCGGGAGGCGGCGCGCAAGGCGCGCGAGATGACGCGCCGCAAGGGCGTGCTCGACGGCATGGGCCTGCCCGGCAAGCTGGCGGACTGCCAGGAGAAGGACCCGGCGAAGTGCGAGCTGTACCTGGTCGAGGGCGACTCCGCGGGCGGTTCGGCCAAGCAGGGGCGCGACCGCAAGTTCCAGGCGATCCTGCCGCTGAAGGGCAAGATCCTCAACGTGGAGAAGGCGCGCTTCGACAAGCTGCTGTCCTCGGCGGAGATCGCCACTCTGATCACCGCGCTGGGCTGCGGCATCGGCAAGGAGGAGTACAACCCCGAGAAGCTGCGCTACCACCGCATCATCATCATGACCGACGCCGACGTGGACGGCTCGCACATCCGCACGCTGCTGCTCACGTTCTTCTACCGGCAGATGCCCGAGCTGGTCGAGCGCGGCCACATCTACATCGCGCAGCCGCCGCTGTACAAGTCCAAGCTCGGCAAGGAGGAGCGTTACCTGAAGGACGAGCACGAGCTCAACGAGTTCATGCTGCGGCAGGCGCTGGTGGACGCGGCGCTGGTGCCGGCGGCGCGACGCGAGCCGATCCGCGGCGACGCGCTGGCGGAGCTCGCCAAGTCCTACCTGCTCGCCGAAGCGGTGATCGAGCGCGTCGCGCGCTGGATCGACCGCGACGCGCTGCAGGCGCTGCTGCGCGGCGTGCAGGTCGACCTCTCGCGCCGCGACCTGGCGGAGGCCTCGGTGGAGTCGCTGGCCGCGGCGCTGCCCGCCAACGGCGTGCACGTCAGCTCGCATTTCGATCCGAAGACCGAGCGCCATCAGGTGAGGATCGAGCGCACGCGCCACGGCAACGTGCGTGTCACCGCGATCGACTCGGAGTTCGTGCATTCCGGCGACTACGCGCAGATCCGCTCGACGGCGGAGATGCTGCGCGGGCTGGTCGGCGTCGGCGCCTATGTCCAGCGCGGCGAGCGCAGGCAGCCGGTGAAGGATTTCGCCGAGGCGATGAAATGGCTCCTCGCCGAGGTGCGCAAGTCCATGAGCCTGCAGCGCTACAAGGGCCTGGGCGAGATGAACCCGACGCAGCTGTGGGAGACCACCATGGATCCCGCGGTGCGCCGCCTGCTGCGGGTGCAGATCGAGGACGGCATCGCGGCGGACGAGATCTTCACCAAGCTGATGGGCGACGAAGTGGAACCGCGCCGCGCGTTCATCGAGTCGAACGCGCTCGGCGTGCGCAACCTCGACGTCTAGCTAGGCCGCGCGCCGCTTGCGCGCGGGCGGCTTCGCCCTTGGCGTTTCGCCGTCTTGCAGCGCGCCGGCTTTTCCTTCTTGATCGGCTTCACCTCGGCGGCCGGCGCAGCGGGCTTCGGCGCCGCGCCCGGCTTGGGCGCCCGGGCCTGGAACTCGAAGCCGATCTTGCCGCCCGGCGTTTTCACCAGATAGGCCTTGAACGGCCTGCCCCTTCTTCGAGATGAAGCGCGGCAGCAGGTCGGTGCGCCCGGTGGCCAGGAGCTTGCGCATCTGCTCGCGCTCGACCGGTTGCTGCAGGATCATGCGTGCCGGAGCGGAAGTCGCAGCTGCGCTCCGGCGCCGACCGCCTTCTCGCACACATACGCCACCCCGTGCTCGAACACGCCGTGCACCGCACTTGGGGCAGGCGCCCAGCGCGCTCCTGCTTGCTGAAGTCGGGCGCTTCATCGCCGTCCGAGCCCGTGCCCTGGCCGAAATCGAATTCGAGGCGGAAGTCGTCGGTGAACCGGATGCCGGCGGAGAACGGCTGGCCCTGCTTGCTGCGAAAGCCGGTAAGCGGGCCGATGAACTTCTTGGTGATCAGTTCGGACACTTCCTCCGGGGACCATTCGCGACCCGAGCAGCACCGGCCAGATGTAGAAATCGCAGGTCTGGCACTGGAACTTGCGGTAGGTCTCCTGGATGACGCCGCCGTCCTTGGGGCAGGGGGCGGCGACGGTGGCGAAAGCCTCTTCCGGAATGTTGCCGGTCTTGACGCGCTTCACCAGGTCCCGCGTCACCTGCTCGATGTGCTCCATGAACTTCTCGCGCGGCAGCTTGGCCTGTTCCATCTGCTTGAGCTTGAACTCCCAGTCGCCGGTGAGTTCCGGCGAGGTGAGTTCATCGACGCCGAAATGCCTCAGCGCGAACAGCAGGCGAGAACGCCTTCCAGGTGGGTTTCAGCTCCCTGCCGAGGCGCTCGACGTATTTCTCGCTGATCAGGCCCTCGATGATTGCCGCGCGCGTCGCCGGCGTGCCCAATCCCTTGGCCTCCATCGCGGCGCGCAGCTCGTCGTCCTCCACCAGCTTGCCGGCGCCCTCCATGGCCGAGAGCAGCGTCGCCTCGTTGTAGCGCGCAGGCGGGCGCGTCTGGCTGGCGACCGGCTTCACCTCGAGCGTCTTGCACCTTCTCGCCCTGGCCGATCGCGGGCAGGGTTTCAGTCTCCTCCTGCAGCGTCTTGCCGTACACGGCCAGCCAGCCGGCGCTCTGCAGCACGCGGCCGTCGGTCCTGAAGTGCTCCTCGCCGACCTTGGTGATGCGCGTGGTCTGCAGGTACTCGGCGGCAGGGAAGAACACCGCGAGGAAGCGGCGCACCACCATGTCGTAGAGCTTGCGCTTCGGGCTCGCTCAGGTTGCCGGGGACCTGCAGGGTCGGGATGATCGCGAAGTGGTCGGAAATCTTCGAGTTGTCGAAGATGCGGCGGTTCGGCTTGACCCAGCCGCTCTTCAGCACCTGTTTCGCGAACGGCGCGAACTCCCGCACGCCGGCGAGCGCGTCCATGGTCTTCTTGACCGTCGCGAGATAGTCCTCGGGCAGCGCGCGCGAATCGGTGCGCGGGTAAGTCAGCGCCTTGTGCTTCTCGTAGAGCGCCTGCGCCAGCGACAGCGTTCCCTTGGCCGAGAAGCCGAAGCGCCCGTTCGCCTCGCGCTGCAGGCTGGTCAGGTCGTACAGCAGCGGCGAGGCCTGCGTCGAGGGCTTGGTCTCCTCGGTGGCGGTGCCCTGCTTGCCGGCGCAGGCGGCCGCGATGGCCTCCGCGCGCGCGGCCTTCCACAGGCGCTCGGCCTTGTGCTCGGCGTCGTCGTCCTTCCTGAACTCGGGATCGAACCAGCGGCCCGCATACTCGCCGGCCTTGGCGGCGAAGCGGGCGTGCACCTCCCAGTAGTCCCGCGGCTGGAAGGCGCGGATCTTCTCCTCGCGCTCGACCAGGATGGTGAGGGTCGGCGTCTGCACGCGGCCCACGGTGGTCAGGTAGAAGCCGCCCTCCTTGGAATTGAACGCGGTCATGGCGCGCGTGCCGTTGATGCCGACAAGCCAGTCCGCCTCGGAGCGGGACTTCGCCGCGTCGGCGAGCGCCAGCAGATCGCGGTCCTTGCGCAGGGAATCGAAGCCGTCGCGGATCGCCGCCTGCGTCATCGATTGCAGCCACAGTCGCTCGATCGGCTTCCTGATCTTCGCGTACTGCACGATGTAGCGGAAAATCAGCTCGCCTTCGCGGCCGGCGTCGCAGGCGTTGATGATGCCGGTCACGTCCTTGCGCTTGAGCAGCTTGAGCAGCACGCCGAGCCGGTTCTCGTTCCTCTCGATCGGCGCCAGGTCGAAGTGCGGCGGGATCACCGGCAGGTGCGCGAACGACCATTTGCCGCGCTTCACGTCGAACTCCTCCGGCAGCGTGAGCTGCAGCAGGTGGCCGACCGCGGACGAGAGCACGTAGCTCGTCGCTCTCGAAGTAGTCGCCCTTGCGCGTGAAACCGCCCAGCGCGCGCGCGATGTCCGCGGCGACGGAGGGTTTCTCGGCAATGATCAGTTTCTTGCTCATGCGGCGCGAAAGGCCGCAGAGGATACCCGCAAAGAACGCGCAGTTACAACCGCAGGCCGCCGATCCGCGTGCGGCTCAGCTCGGCAGGCGCGCGCCGCGCGCCGACAGCAGCTCCTCGGCGATCAGCTGGCTGGAGGGCGTGCGCTGGTTCCACAGCACCATCAGCACGATGAGCTTGAGCTGCTCCAGTGAAATCGCGTCACCGGTCGCTGCGAGCGCCCGCTCGATGACGTGCTCCCGGGTGGACGGCGTCAGGATGCCGGAATGCTCGAGATACATGAGGAAGCCCCGGCATTCGACATCCAGTTTCGCGAGCTCCTTCGGGGCGAAAGCGCGGAACGCATCGCCGCGCTCGGGCAGCGGCGCCAGGGAGCGCTGCGGCGCGCGCACCACGCCAGCCAGCCAGCTCAGCGCCTCGTGGATGTCGGACTCCTCGAAGCCGGCCGCAGTGAGCTTCTTCGCCACGCGGTCGGTGTCGTGCGACAGGTCGGCCTGCCGGCAGTTCTCGAACACGTAAACGAGGATGTCGAACATGTTTTTATTCTCCCGGTTGGTCCTCAGTTGAGCCGTTGGTAGAGCCCGCCGGGCAAGGTGGCGACACGCCCGGCGAGTTCGAGACGCAGCAATTCGGCGGATACCTGCTCGGCGGGCAGGCCGGCGCGCACGCACAGCGAGTCCAGGTCCACCGGGTCGAATCCCATGTGCTGCAGCAGGGCGTCGGGCGCCTCGGCCGCTGCCGCCGCCGCGCGCGTCGAGGCAAAGCCGGTGCGGCGGAATGCGGTCAGCTCCGCCAGCACGTCCTCGGCGGACTCGACCAGCTTGGCGCCCTGCTTGATCAGCGCGTGGTTGCCCTTGGAGAGCGGCGAATGGATCGAGCCCGGCAGCGCGAACACCTCGCGGCCCTGTTCCGCCGCCGCGCGCGCCGTGATCAGCGAACCGGACGCGAGCGCCGCTTCGACCACCAGGCAGCCCTGGGCAAAGGCCGCTGATGAGCCGGTTGCGGCGCGGGAAGTTCTGCGCCGCGCCGTGTGTGCCGAGCGGGAACTCGGACAGCAGCAGCCCCGTCTGCCGCGATCCTGCCGGCGAGCTCCGCGTTCTGGCGCGGATAGACCACGTCCACGCCAGTACCCAGCACTGCGATGGTCGAACCCTCCGCGGCGAGACCGCCGCGATGCGCTGCGGCATCGATTCCCAGCGCGAGCCCGGAGACGATGGTCAGGCCGGCCGCGCTGAACGACTTGGCGAACTGCTCTGCGTCGCGCACGCCTTGCGCAGTCGCATTGCGGCTGCCGACCACCGCTAGCGCCGGCCGGGCGAGCAGTTCGAGCCGGCCGGTGGCGTAGAGCAGCGGCGGCGGATCCGGGATCTCGAGCAGAAGCCTGGGATACGTGGCATCCGCCAACGTGACGACCGCATGTCCCGGC
The DNA here is from genome assembly GCA_963782655.1 of uncultured beta proteobacterium. Lineage (GTDB taxonomy): Bacteria > Pseudomonadota > Gammaproteobacteria > Burkholderiales > SG8-39 > JAABQT01. The sequence continues at coordinate 243,377 of CAWALA010000009.1, forward strand.
TCCTCCGACCAGCGCAGGGCTCGCTCGATCGCAGGAGCGATGGCCAGGGGTTCAGCAATTGTGCTGCCACTGGGCCCGCAGCGCGCTCCAGTTGCGCGCGGCTCGCCGACAGGATGATCTCGGGGAGGCCGAACTGCTTGAGCAGGCCGCGAATTGCGGCGGCACCGAGCCCGGGGGTGAGAGTGAGTTGCAGCCAGCTCGCCAGCCCGGGGTCTTGCGTCATTCCGGGGGCCAGAACCGGAGGAAGGCGCCTCCGCCTCGCGGCGCCGCCAGCGCGCGGCGACCGCGTTTGGAAGGGTTACGGAGTCTGGATGACATCCAGCGCGTTGACGGGCCTCGAGACGCGCATCACCAGCGCGTAGGATACGCGATCGAAGATCCTGAACACGAACGCCAGGCCGTAGCGCTCGTCGGGAAGCTTGAAGGTAGTAGGTGCGCCGCCGGTCACGCGCGATGCGTCGGCGATCACCGGACCCGGGCGGTAGAGCGCGAAGACGTGCCCGACTTCGACCCCGTCGGCCTTGCCCCGATTCAGCGTCACGATGGACTGCGGGCCCCCTTCGCCGACCTTGCCGAGGCCGCCGTAGATGCCGATGACACGGCCCTGCATGAACACCGCAGGGGCGTGCGGGGCGTACTTGGGCACTTCCGGCACGCCCGCCGGTACCAGCTTGTCCCCCTTACCGACTTCCTTGGTCACAGTAGTCAGTTGCACTGTAGCGGGATCGCCGGAGCGCACGACGCGCGCCGTGCCGAGGTAGATCGCCTCGTAGCCGAGCGTAATGTTGGTGTCCGGATCCACAAGGGCGCCGCCGCGGCGGTACACGAACCAGTTCTCTTCCTTGGAGGCGCCAATGCCGCGGACATACGCGCGGTTGCCGGCCTCGATGATGACGCGGTTCTCTTCGGTCGCGATGATCGTCGGCGCATTGTCGAGGCCGTCGGGCTCGATGACCAGCGGACGCGACAGGAAGGGCTCGATGATGTTGGCCGGGATGCTCGGAATAGCATCCTTGGCGGTGGATTCGGCTCGCACGCGCGGCGTGAGTTTCACAGTGCCGACCACCCCGCCGCCTTCAAGGCCGGGTCTGCCCCCCTGCGCCGTGCCCGTGCCCGCGCCGGCGCCGGCGCCGGCACCCGCGCCCGCTTCAGTCCCCGCGCCCGCGGGACCGCCGTCACGTCCAGCGATCGAAAGCGTGCCGCTGGCGCGGTCCAGGACGATCACATCGCCCGGGTAGATCCAGTGGGGATTGCGGATCTGCTCGCGGTTGAATCGCCAGATCTCGGGCCAGCGCCAGGGCGAATCCGTGAAGCGTTCGGAGATGCCCCAAAGCGTATCGCCACGCACCACGACATAGCGGTCGGGTGCGTCCTGCTTGAACGCGAGCGGAGAACTCGGGACCTGCGCCTGGACCCCGCCGGCAGCCAGGCCGAACAGGACAAAAGCCAGCGTTGTGATAGACTTACGCAATTGGTCGTGCATGGGGCCCCCGAACCTTTCCATGTTCCCGGGCTGGCTTGAAAATCCCTTTGCCATCCAAATGTAGCATAAACGTCGAATTTCTTACCTGTCGCCTTAGATTGTGCATCTAATTAATTCAATTTGCAACGCTATTTCCTGCTAGATGGCTCTGCTGAACATCCTCCGCTACCCTGACGCGCGGCTGCACAAGCTGGCGTCCCCCGTGACCGTCTTCGATGAATCACTGAAGAGCCTCGTGCGCGATCTGGCTGAGACCATGTACGCCGCACCCGGGTGTCGGATTGGCGGCGACCCAGGTGGACGTGCACAAGCAGGTGATCGTGGTGGATGTTTCCGACCGGCGCGACTCTCTGGTGGTGCTGGTCAACCCCGAGATCGTCGAAGCCTCCGGCGTGTCGGACATCGAAGAAGGCTGTCTCTCGGTGCCCGGCGTGTACGACGTCGTCGAGCGCGCGGAGCGGGTCAAGGTGCGGGCCTACGACCAGAACGGCAATCCGTTCACCCTCGAAGCGCAGGGCCTGCTCGCGGTGTGCATCCAGCACGAGATGGATCACCTCAAGGGCAAGGTCTTCGTCGAGTACCTGTCGCAGCTCAAGCAGCAGCGTGTGCGCGCGCGGCTCGCTAAGCAGCTGCGCAAGTCTGCGTAAGCCTTCCTGCGCCTAGTCTTCGCGGGCACCCCGGAGTTCGCCGAGCGCGCGCTGGTTGCGCTGCTGGACGCGGGCCACGAAGTTGCGCTGGTGCTAACGCAGCCCGATCGTCCCGCCGGGCGCGGCATGCATCCTGCCGCCAGCGCGGTAAAGCAGTTGGCGCGCGCGCGCGGCCTCGAAGTCTTCCAGCCTGAATCGTTGCGCGATGATGCGGCGCGCGCGCGCATCGCTGCCTCGCGCCCCGAGGTGCTCGTCGTCGCGGCCTATGGCCTGATCCTCCCGCAGGCAGTGCTCGACATTCCACCGCGCGGCGCGCTCAACATCCACGCTTCGCTTCTGCCACGCTGGCGCGGCGCCGCACCGATCCAGCGTGCGCTGCTCGCCGGGGACGCGATGACCGGCATCACCATCATGCAGATGGACGCCGGCCTCGACACCGGTCCGATGCTGCGCCAGGAGAGCGTCCCAATCACGCAACAGGACGACGCGCAGACGCTTCACGACAAGCTCGCCGCGCTCGGCGCGCACATGATCGTCTCTGCGCTTGCCGACGCCGGGCGCGGCCGCGCCATTCCCCAGGCGGCGGCGGGCGTCAGCTACGCGCACAAGATCGACAAGCGCGAGGCACGCCTGGATTGGGCGGCGCCCGCCGTCGTGCTGGAACGCAAGGTGCGCGCAATGCGGCCCTCGCCGGGCGCACTCTGCACCCTGCGCGGCGACGCCGTGAAGGTATGGCGTGCCGAGCTGGCTGCGGGAAGCGGCGCATCCGGCTTGGTACTCGCCGTCCGGCCGGACGGTGTGCTGGTGGCCTGCGGCGATGGCGCACTGCTGCTTACCGAGCTGCAGCGCGCCGGCGGCAAGCGCCTGCCGGTGGCCGATTTCCTGCGCGGCTTGCCGGTCGCTGCTGGCGAGCGGCTGGAGTGAAGGGCTCTGCCGACCTGGCGCCGGCGCTGGCGGAAGCCGCGCGCGCGGTCGCCGGCGTTGCCGCGGGCCGCAGCCTTGGGGATGCTCTGGAGCGTCGCGCAGACGGATCTGCGGGCGCGCAGTGACGGATCTCTGCTTCGGCACCCTGCGCCGCTTCGGCCGCGTGCAGGCGCTGGTCCGCGCCCTTTCGCACAAGGACGTGGCGCAGCCGCGTTTGGAGGCGCTCTTGTGGTGCGCGCTCTACGCCCTGGATAGCGCACGCTACAACGATTACACGGTGGTGGACCAGGCCGTGCGCGCGAGCGCACTTCTTGAACTGTGGCCCGCACGCGGTTACGTGAACGGTCTCCTGCGCAGCTATCTGCGCCAGCGCGACGCATTGCAGCGGAGCATCGCGTCGGACCCGGAGGCGTCGCACCAGCATCCGCGCTGGTGGATCGAGTCGCTGCAGCGCGCCTATCCCTCGCTGTGGCGCGAGATTCTGGCGGCTGGCAACACGCATCCGCCCATGTGCCTGCGCGTCAACCGCCGCCGTGTCGGCATCGAAGAGTATGCGGCGCGACTGGAAGCCGCGGCGATCGCCGCGCGCCGCGTGGGTGACAACGCGCTGCTGCTGGCGAAGCCCATGCCATTGGTTGGCGTTCCCGGATTCGACGTGGGGCGAAGTATCGGTGCAGGACGCCGGCGCCCAGCGCGCGGCCCCGTACCTGGACCTGGCGCCGGGACAGCGGGTACTGGACGCCTGTGCCGCGCCCGGCGGCAAGAGCGCGCACATCCTGGAGACGGCAGAGGTCGAACTCACCGCGCTCGATGCGGATGCAGAGCGCGCGCAGCGCATCGAAGCCGCGCTGGCGCGTCTCGGGCTTAGCGCGCAGGTGCGTGCCGCGGACTGCACGGCTACCGAGACCTGGTGGGACGGCCGCGCATTTGAGCGTGTGCTCGCCGACGTGCCGTGCTCGGGTTCCGGCGTAGCGCGGCGACATCCCGACATCAAGTGGCTGCGGCGCGTGTCCGACGTGCAGGCTTTCGCGCAGCGGCAAGCGGCAATTCTCGAGGCACTTTGGCGGGTCCTCGCCCCGGGTGGTAAATTGCTGTATGTCACCTGCTCGGTGTTTCCCGAGGAGAACGGCGCCGTGGTGGACGCATTCTGCGCACGCACCCCGCAGGCACTGCGGCGCGAACTGCCCGGCGGCGCGCCGGCGCAGCTCCTGCCCGGGGCCGAGCACGACGGTTTCTTCTTCGCACTGCTAGAAAAGGACCGCTGACGCGGTGCGCGATGCGAGCCAGCGCCCTCCTGCCCAGGTTGCTTGTCGCGCTTGCCTGCGCCGCGGCGCTGCACGCGCGCGCCGACGACATCGAAGTGGTCGACGCGCGCCTCGCCTCCTCCGAGGAAGGCCTGTCGCTGAGCGCCGACTTCGCCTTCGAATTCAACCCGCGGCTGAACGAGGCGGTGGCCAACGGAGTGCCGCTGTACTTCGTCATCGAGTTCGAGCTGACGCGGCCGCGATGGTACTGGTTTGACGAGAACGCGGCTTCGCGGCGCACGCAGCTGCGGTTGTCCTATCACGCGCTGTCGCGGCAATACCGGGTGTCTACCGGGCCGCTGCATCAGAGCTTCTCCAGCCTCGACGACGCGCTCGACGTGATGCGCCGCCTGCGCAACTGGCAGGTGCTGGAGCGCTCGGTGACGCTGGGCGGCTCGAGCTACGAGGCGGCAGTGCGCATGCGCCTGGATCCGGCGCAGCTGCCCAAGCCGCTTCAGCTCTCGGCGCTCACCGACCGCGAACTGCGCCTGGAGTCGCCGTGGAAGCGCTTCATCTTCCTGCCGCCGCGCGCGGCAGTGCCGCCGCCCGCACCGCCGCCTGCACCGCCGCGGGCGCCAGCCGCGGCGCCCGAGCCGCAGCAGGCTGGGGGCACGAAATGAAGGCGCTGCTGATCGTCGGCGCCGCGCTCGCCGGGGTGCTGCTGTTCCTCTTGGCGACGGCGAGCTCTGCCGACAGCACGCTTTTCGCACGGCAATATCCGCTGCTCCTCGGCCTCAATGCCGCGCTTGCCGTGGCACTCGCCGCGCTGCTCGGCGTGCAGCTTTCCGCCCTGCTGCGGCGTTACCGCGGCGGCGTGTTCGGCTCGCGGCTCTCGCTGCGCTTCCTGCTGCTGTTTGCGTTGATGGCGGTGGTGCCGGGAGCCCTGGTTTACACGGTGTCGGTGCAGTTCCTCACCAAGAGCATCGAATCCTGGTTCGACGTCAAGGTGGACGCGGCGCTCGAGGGCGGCATCACGCTGGGCCAGTCGGCGGTGGAGCGCATGCTGGGTGAAATGCAGGTCAAGGGCCGCGCCATGGCGCTCGAACTCGCCGACCGCTCGCCCTCGCAGCAGGTGGTGCTCCTCAACCGGCTGCGCGAGCAGGCCGGTGTGCAGGAGGCCGTCATGGTGAGCGCCAGCGGCACGCTGCTGGCGAGCGCCAGCGAGGACGTTTCCAAGTTCCTGCCCGAACTGCCGAGCGCGCAGATGCTGCGCCAGGCACGCTCGGCGCGAGGCTACAGCGCAATCGATTCCGAGGCGGGCAGGCCGCTCGCGCTGCGCGTGGTGCTGCCGGTGACAGGTTTGGCGCTCGCCGACGAAGCGCGCTTCCTGCAATTGCGCCAGACAGTGCCGCCCAGCCTGGCGAAAAGCGCCGAGGCTGTGGAGGCTGCGTACCGCGACTACCGCGAGCTCGCGGTGTCGCGCCAGGGCCTGCGCCGCATCTACATCGTCACGCTGACGCTCGCGTTGCTGATGGCGCTGTTCGTCGCGGTGTCGCTCGCCGTGATCCTGTCCAACCGCCTGTCGGCGCCGCTCGCCAATCTCGCGCAGGCCACCCAGGCCGTGGCGCGCGGCGATTTCTCGCAGCGCCCGCCGGTCACCAGCCGCGACGAGTTGGGCGTGCTCACCGAGTCCTTCAACTCCATGACGCGCCAGCTGGACGAGGCGCGCCGGGTGGTCGAGTCGAATCGAATCGCGCTGGAAACCGCGAATGCGTCGCTGGAGAACATCCTGGCCAACTTGTCCGCCGGCGTGCTGGTATTCGACCGCGAGCTGCGGCTGACGATCTCCAACCGCGGCGCCGCCGAGATCCTGGGCGGCGAGCTTGGCGCGCACGCGGGCAAGCCGCTCGCCGCAGCTGACCGGCGCGCTGGAGGTGTTTGCCGTCCCGGTGCGCGAGCAGTTCCTGTCGCACGGCGCCAAGACCTGGCAACTGGAGATCACGCTGAAGGGCACCGGCAAGACGCTGCTCGCGCGTGGCGCGGCGCTGCCCGAAGCGACCGGCGGCGGCTACGTGCTGGTGTTCGACGACATTACCCAGCTGATCCAGGCGCAGCGCGCCACCGCCTGGGCCGAAGTGGCGCGGCGGCTGGCGCACGAGATCAAGAATCCCCTCACGCCGATCCAGCTTTCCGCCGAGCGCCTGGAGATGAAGCTCGAGGGCAAGCTCGCGCCCGAGGAGGCGGAGATCCTGCGCCGCAACACCCAGACCATCGTCAACCAGGTGACCGCGCTCAAGTCGATGGTGGACGATTTCGGCGATTACGCGCGCCTGCCCGCGCCGGTGCAGGCGGGCCTCGACCTGAATGCGCTGGTGACGGACGTGCTCGCGCTCTACGAGAACTCGCGCGTCCCCATCGCCAAGCGCCTCGCGCCGGCGCTGCCGCCGGTATGGGCCGATTCCGCGCAGATCCGGCAGGTGATCCACAACCTGGTGCAGAACGCGCAGGACGCGCTGGAGAACCGCAAGGAGCCGCGCCTGCAGCCGGCGGTGGAAGTCTGCACCGAACTGGCCGGGGACAAGGTGCGCTTGTCGGTGACCGACAATGGCGACGGCTTTCCCGAGCAGCTGATGGCGCGCATCTTCGAGCCGTACGTCACCACCAAGCCGCGCGGCACCGGCCTGGGACTCGCCATCGTGAAGAAGATCGTCGACGAGCACCACGGCTCGATCGCGATCGAGAACCGGCCCGAGCGCGGCGCTTCCGTGAGCGTGCTGCTGCCGCTGGCGGAAGCGGCCTGACCCAATGGCGCAGATCCTGGTGGTGGACGACGAAGTCGGCATCCGCGAGCTGCTGTCGGAGATCCTGTCGGACGAGGGCCACGGCGTGATGCTCGCCGAGAGCGCCGGCCGCGGCGCGGCGCACAGCGCGAGGCCAACCGCCCGGACCTGGTGCTGCTCGACATCTGGATGCCGGACACGGACGGCATCACGCTGCTCAAGGAATGGGCGGGCAGCGGACAGCTGACCATGCCGGTGGTGATGATGTCCGGCCACGGCACCATCGAGACCGCGGTCGAGGCGACGCGCATCGGCGCCCTCGACTACCTGGAGAAGCCGATTGCGCTGCAGCGACTGCTGGCGACGGTCAAGCGCGCGCTGCGCAACCAGGCACTCGCCGCGCCGCGGCAGCTCTCGATGTCGGCGCTCGGCCGCTCGGCCGCGCTGTGCCGCAGTGCAGAAGCGCCTGGCGCAGCTCGCGCAGACCAGCGCCCCGCTGCTGCTGCGCGGCGAGCACGGCATGCTGCCCGAGATGTTCGCGCGGCTGCTCGCAGCGCCGGGAGCGCCGTTCCTTTCCGGCGCCGAACTGCTGGTCGAGGCCTCCACCGAGCTGCTCGCGCGCGCCGCGGGCGGAATCCTGTTCATCGCCGGACCTGTCCCGGCTCGCGCGCAGCGAGCAGAAGAATCTGGAGTTCCTGCTGGCGCGCGCCGACAAGCACAAGGCGCGCATCGTGTCGTTCTCGCCGGTCGACGCGCGCCTGCTGGTGGAGCGGCTCGGCTACGATCCCGCGCTGGCGGCGCGGCTCGGCGAGCTGACGCTGCGGCTGCCGCCGCTGCGCGAATTCGCCGAGGACGTGCCGGATCTCGCCGCGCAGATGCTGGCGCAGCTGGTGGAGGCGCGCGCCTGTCCGCCGCGCCGCTTCTCGGTCGCGGCGCTGAACGCGCTGCGTCACCACCGCTGGCCGGGCAATCTCGCCGAGCTGGAGCATGGCGTGAAGAACCTCGCGATCACCTCGCTGGAGGAGGAAGTGGGCGTCGACGGACGTGGAGCGCGTGCTCTCCGCCCAGGGCGCGCAGGTCGGCGCGCCGGAGCTCGGCCTCGACCGGCCCTATCGCGAGGCGCGCGAGGCCTTCGAGCGCGTCTATTTCGAGAACCTGCTGGCGCAGGAGCGCGGCAGCATGTCGCGCGTCGCGGAGAAGTCCGGCCTGGAGCGCACGCACCTGTACCGCAAGCTGAAGGCGCTCGGCCTCCCGGTCGGCAAGCGCGAGGAAGGCTGAGCAGCGCATGAAGATCATCATTCTCGGCGCCGGCCAGGTCGGCGGCTCGGTGGCGGAGAGCCTGGTTTCCGAGCAGAACGACATCACGGTGGTGGACATCGAGCCGACGCGCCTGCGCGCGCTGCAGGACCGGCTCGATCTGCGCACCGTGACCGGCAGCGCCTCGCACCCTTCGGTGCTGATGGAGGCCGGCATCGACGACGCCGACCTGCTGATCGCGGTGACGCAGTCGCGACGAGACCAATCTGGTCGCCTGCAAGCTGGCGGCGCGCATGTTCAACGTGCCGCGGCGCATCGCGCGCATCCGCGCCACCGATTTCCTCGACGACCCGAAGGTGCTCGGGCCGGACGGCTTCGACGTCGACCTGTCGATCTGCCCCGAGCAGGTGCTGACCGACTACATCGTCAAGCTGGTCGAGTTTCCCGGAGGCGCTGCAGGTGCTCGATTTCGCCGGCGGCAAGGTGAGCCTGGTGGCGGTGCGCGCCTATCAGGGCGGGCCGATGGTGGGCCACCCGGTGAAGGAGATCCGCGAGCCACATCCCGAACATCGACACGCGCATCGTCGCCATCTTCCGTCGCGACGGCGCCGATCATGCCCGACGGCGACACGGTGATCGAGGCCGGCGACGAGGTGTTCTGCCTGGCGGCCACGGACAACATCCGCCAGGTGATGAAGGAACTGCGCCGCATGGACCAGCCGGTGAAGCGCGTGATGATCGCCGGCGGCGGCAACATCGGCCTGCGCCTGGCGCCGCGCGCTGGAGGCCGACTACTCGGTGCGAGCTGATCGAGCACAACAAGCGGCGCTGCGACGTGCTGGCGGCCAAGCTGAACCGCGCGCTGGTGCTGAACGGCGACGCCACCGACGAGGAGCTGCTGGAGCAGGAGAACATCGCGCGAGATGGACCTTTTCGTCGCGGTCACCAACGACGACGAGAACAACATCATGAGCTCGCTGCTGGCGAAGAAGATGGGCGCGCGGCGCGTGGTGGCGCTGATCAACCGCCGCAGCTACGTCGACCTGCTGCAAAGCGGCCAGATCGACATCGCGATTTCGCCTGCGCAGGCCACCATCGGCAAGCTGCTCGCGCACGTGCGCCGCGGCGACGTGCGTCGCGGTGCACAGCCTGCGGCGCGGCGCGGCCGAGGCGCTCGAAGCCGATGGTGCACGGCGATCGCGACTCCTGCCGCCTCACCGGCCGGCGCGTCGACGAGATCGAGCTGCCCGCCGGCACCACCATCGGCGCGCGTGGTGCGCGCGGGCGAGGTGCTGATGGCCCACCACGACACGCGTATCGAGGCCGAGGACCACGTCATCGTGTTCGTCACCGACAAGAAGACGCTGCCGCGGGTCGAAAAGCTGTTCCAGGTCGGCGCGCGCTTCCTGTAGTTTCCGCACCGTGCGACTGCCCGCCGTCCTGCATGTGCTGTCGCTGGTGCTGCTGCTGTTTGCCGCCAGCATGCTGGTGCCGCTGGCGTTCTCCCTGGTGCTCGCCGATGGCGCGCACGCGGCCTACGCCAAGGCGCTCGGCGCAACCCTGCTGGCGGGCGGCCGCGCTCTGGCTGGCGACGCTGCGCGCCGGGCGCGAGCTGCAGGTGCGCGACGGCTTCCTGCTGGTGGCCCTGGTGTGGACCGTGCTGCCGGCATTCGCCACCCTGCCCCTGCTGCTGCAGCTTCGGGAGCTGTCCTTCACCGACGCCTATTTCGAGGCGGTCTCCGGGCTCACCGCGAGCGGGGCCACGGTGCTCTCGGGCCTGGACCGGCTGCCGCCCTCGCTCAACATCTGGCGCGGCTTCATGATCTGGCTGGGCGGCATGGGCGTGATCGTGCTGGCGGTCGCGATCCTGCCGCTGCTCGGCGTCGGCGGCACGCCAGCTGTTCAAGGCGGAAACGCCGACGCCGATGAAGGACACCAAGCTGACGCCGCGCATCGCCGAAACCGCGAAAGGCCTGTGGCTGGTCTACTTCGGGCTGACCGCTGCCTGCCTGCTTGCCTACCGCTGGGCGGGCATGAACTGGCTCGACGCGGTGATGCACGCCTTCACCACGCATGGGCCTGGGCGGCTTCTCCACGCACGACGCGAGCTTCGCGCTACTGGAACTCGCCCACGCGTCGAGGCGGTGGCCATCGTCTTCATGCTGCTCGCGGCGATCAATTTCGCCACCCATTTCCTGGCGTGGCACCGGCGCTCGCTGCGTGTGTACCGCGTGGATCCGGAAGCCAGGGTGTTCCTCGGCGTAGTGGTCGTGTCGGTGCTTGGGGATCGCCGTCTATTCTGACTTGGCAGGGCGTACTACCCGGACTTCAGGACGGCGCTGCGCTACGCGGCATTCAACGTGGTGTCGATCGCCACCACCACCGGCTACGCCAACACCGATTACAACCTGTGGCCGATCTTCGCGCCGCTGTGGATGCTGTTCCTGTGCAGCTTTGCCAGCTGCTCGGGCTCCACCGGCAGCGGCATGAAGATGATCCGCGCGCTGATCCTGTTCAAGCAGGTCTTCCGCGAGCTGCTGCGCATCATCCACCCGCGCGTCTACAGGCCGGTGAAGCTCGGCGGCCAGTCGATCGAGAACAACGTGGTGTTCGCGGTGCTGGCCTACGTCTTCGTCTACGTGTCCTGCATCATCATCTGCACGCTGCTGCTCGCATTGAGCGGTGCGGACGTGGTGACGGCGTTCTCGGCTGCAGTGGCCTCGATCAACAACACCGGGCCGGGACTGCGCGCAGGTGGGGCCGGCGACCACCTACGCGGGGCTGAACGACTTCCAGACCTGGGTTTGCTCGTTCGCCATGCTGCTCGGGCGCCTGGAGCTGTTCACGCTGCTGGTGGTGCTGACGCCGGCGTTCTGGCGCAAGTGAACCGCGTGCCGGTGCGGGTGGAGGCCGGTCCGCTGCCTGCAGTGCCGGCGGGCTGGGTCGCGATCAGGCCGCGCCATTGCCCTTGCTGCGTGGGACGTGTCGAACTGCAGGTTGAAATCGCACGCCTGATCCGCGAACAGCGGCCGCAGGGCGTGCTGATCGAGCTGGCGGATGCGGAGCCACCTGCCTGCGCTGCAAAGGGCGCTCGCCGAGTGGCCGCTCGCGCAGTACGTGCGGCTGGAGCCGCCCGCCTAGCCGCGCTTTTTCGTCTTCTTCTTCACGCGGTGCGGCCGCGTCTTGCCGTAGCTGGCCTTGTAGATCTTGCCCTTGCGCGTGCGCTTGTCGCCTCTGCCCATGGAACGCTCCTGGTCCGAATGAGCGGCGATTATAGCTACGCCGCCTTGGCGCGCGCGTCGGGATCGTAGGCGAGCCAGGGCCCGAGCCATTTCTCCGCCTCTGCGACGCTCATTCCCTTGCGCCGCGCGTAGTCCTCGAGCTGGTCGGGTCCGATCTTGCCGACGGCGAAGTAACTGGCGTCGGGATGCGACAGGTAGAAGCCCGATACGGCGGCCGTCGGCAGCATGGCGTAGGACTCGGTGAGCGTCATCTCGGCGTTCTTCGGCGCATCGAGCAGCTCGAACAGCGCACCCTTCTCCGTGTGGTCCGGGCAGGCCGGATAGCCGGGCGCGGGGCGGATGCCGCGGTACTTCTCCGCGATGAGGTCGTCGTTGCTCAGCGCTTCGCCTGCCGCGTAACCCCAGTACTCGCGGCGCACACGCTGGTGCAGGTGCTCGGCGAAGGCTTCCGCCAGCCGGTCGGCCAGCGCCTTGAGCATGATCGCCGAGTAGTCGTCGTGGGCGCGCTCGAACTCGGCGAGCTTCTTCTCGATGCCGAGGCCTGCGGTCACGGCGAAGGCACCGACCCAGTCGCGCACCCCCGAATCCTTCGGCGCAACATAGTCGGCGAGGCACTGATTGGCGCGGCCCGCGGGCTTCTGGTTCTGCTGGCGCAGGTTGTGCCAGGTCGATCAGGGCTTCGCGGCGCGATGCGTCGCGATAGACCTCGATGTCGTCGCCGACCCGCGCGGCAGGGAACAGGCCGAATACGCCGCTCGCGCGCACCCAGCGGCCGTCGATCATCTTCTTCAGGAACGCCTGCGCGTCGGCAAGAAGCTTCCTCGCTTCCGCGCCGACCACCGCGTCGTCGAGGATCGCGGGATAGGATCCCGAGAGTTCCCAGGTCTGGAAGAACGGGCCCCAGTCGATGCAGGGCGGCGAGCTTCTCGAGCGGGTAGTTCTTCAGCACAGTGAGTCCGGGCTTGGCGGGCTGCGGCGGCGACGTAGGCCTTCCAGTCGGTCGCGTGGCCGAGCTCGCGCGCCCGCGCGATCGGCAGCAACGGCCCCGGGCCCTTCTTGTCCGCATGCTGTTGCCGGATACGCGCGTAGTCAGCGCTCACCTCTGCTAAATAGGCCGGTCGCGCGCTCCGGCGACAGCAGACTTTGCGTCACGGTCACGGAGCGCGATGCATCCGGGACGTAGACCACCGGCCCGGAGTAGTTGGGCGCGATCTTCACCGCGGTATGCGCCCGCGACGTGGTGGCGCCACCGATCAGCAGCGGCAGCGTGAGGCCGGCGCGCTCCATCTCCTTGGCGACGTGCGCCATCTCCTCGAGCGAGGGCGTGATCAGGCCGGACAGGCCGATGGCATCGGCCTTCTCCTCGCGCGCCGTGTCGAGGATCTTCTGCGCCGGCACCATCACGCCCAGGTTCACCACGTCGAAGTTGTTGCACTGGAGCACCACGGCGACGATGTTCTTGCCGATGTCGTGCACGTCGCCTTTCACCGTGGCGATCACGATCTTGCCCTTGGGACGGCCGGCCTCGCCGGTCTTTGCCTTCTCCGCTTCGATGTACGGCACCAGATGCGCCACCGCCTGCTTCATGACGCGGGCCGACTTCACCACCTGCGGCAGGAACATCTTGCCGGCGCCGAACAGGTCGCCGACCACGTTCATGCCGTCCATCAGCGGCCCCTCGATCACCTCGATGGGGTGCGCCGCAGCGAGCCGCGCCTCCTCGGTGTCGGCCACGACGTGGGTGGCCGTGCCGGTCACCAGCGCGTGCACCAGGCGCTCGCGCACCGGTGCGCGCCGCCAGGCGTCGTCTTCCTTCGCCGCCTTGCCGCCGCCCGATTTCACGGTGCTCGGCGAACTCGACCAGCCGTTCGGTGGCGTCGGCGCGGCGGTTGAGGATCACGTCCTCGACGCGCTCGCGCAACTGCGGCTCGATCTCCTCGTAGACGCCGAGCTGCCCTGCGTTCACGATGCCCATCGACATGCCCGCGCGCACCGCGTGGTAAAGGAACGCGGTGTGCATCGCTTCGCGCACCGCGTCGTTGCCGCGGAACGAGAACGACAGGTTGGACAGGCCGCCCGAAACCTGCGCGTGCGGCAGGTTCGTGCGGATCCAGCGCGTCGCCTCGAGGTAGTCGAGGCCGTAGCGCGCGTGTTCCTCGAGTCCGGTCGCCACGGCGAAGATGTTCGGGTCGAAAATGATGTCCTCGGGCGCGAAGCCCGCCTGCGCGATCAGCAGGTCGTAGGCGCGCCGGCAGATCGCGGTGCGCCGCTCGAGCGTGTCGGCCTGGCCCTGCTCGTCGAAAGCCATCACCACCACCGCCGCGCCGTAGCGGCGGGCAAGGCGCGCCTGGCGCAGGAACTCCGCCTCGCCCTCCTTCATGCTGATCGAATTGACGATGCTCTTGCCTTGCACGCACTTCAGGCCTGCCTCGATCACGCGCCACTTGGAGCTGTCGATCATCACCGGCACGCGCGCGATGTCGGGCTCGGCGGCGACCAGGCTGAGGAAGCGCTGCATGGCGGCTTCCGAGTCGAGCATCCCCTCGTCCATGTTGACGTCGATCACCTGCGCGCCGTTCTCCACCTGCTGGCGCGCCACGGTCAGCGCCTCGGCGTAGTTGCCGGCGAGGATCAGGCGGGCGAATGCCTTCGAGCCGGTGACGTTGGTGCGCTCGCCGACGTTGACGAACAGCGACTCAGCGCCGACGTTGAGCGGCTCGAGGCCCGCCAGGCGCAGCTTCTTCGGCAGTTGCGGCACGCGCCGCGGCGCCACGCCCTTCACTGCCTGTGCCAGCGCGCGGATGTGCTCGGCCGTGGTGCCGCAGCAGCCGCCGATGATGTTGAGCCACCCGTTGCGCGCCCACTCGCCCATCAGCGCCGCCATGTTCTCCGGCGTGTCGTCGTACTCGCCGAATGCGTTTGGCAGGCCGGCGTTCGGGTGGCAGGAAACGAAGGCTTCGGCGACCGCGGACAGCTCTTCGACGTGGGGACGAAGTTCCTTCGCGCCGAGCGCGCAATTGAGGCCGACGGCCAGCGGCCGCATGTGGCGCACGGAGTTGTAGAACGCCTCGGTGGTCTGCCCCGAGAGCGTGCGGCCCGAGGCGTCGGTGATGGTGCCGGAGACGATCACCGGCGAGCCGCGCGCCGCGCCGCTCGAAGAGTTCCTCGAGTGCAAACAGGGCGGCCTTGGCGTTCAGGGTGTCGAACACTGTCTCGATCAGGAACAGGTCCACGCCGCCTTCGGCGAGCGCTTGCGCGGCCTCGGAGTAGGCCGCCGCCAGCTGGTCGAAACTGATGGCGCGGAATCCCGGGTCGTTGACGTCGGGCGAAATGGACGCGGTCTTGGTGGTTGGTCCGAGCACGCCGGCGACAAAGCGCGGGCGCGACGGATCCTTGGCTTCCCACGAGCGCGCCGCCGCCACGGCGAGGCGCGCCGCACCGAGGTTCAACTCGGCGACCTGCGCCTCCATGCCGTAGTCGGCCATCGACACCGCAGTCGAGTTGAAGGTGTTGGTCTCGAGGATGTCGGCGCCCGCCTCGAGATACTGCTCGTGGATGCGCCGGATGAGGCCGGGCTGGGTGAGCGCCAGCAGGTCGTTGTTGCCCTTGAGGTCACGCGGCCAGTCGCGGAAGCGCTCGCCGCGGAACTGCGCCTCGTCCAGGCGCTCGCGCTGGATCATGGTGCCCATGGCGCCGTCTAGGACGAGGATCCTCTCGCCCATCAGGGCGGCGAGCTGGCGGCTTCGATCACTATGCGTCATCGGTTCCCGGAAAACAAAACGCCCGTTCGGCTTGCGCGGAAACGGGCGTTTAGGCACGTCTCTTTAGCAGTATTTGTAACGCGCCCGCAAGCTGAACATCAAATCGGCGCGAGGCCGCAGTGTGCCTAGTTAAGCCTGCTGTGTCAATCGCTTACGCGTATAATGATCTTGTCCATGGAACATCTCGAACCCAAGCGCGCGCAGGAGTTCCTCAAGCAGCATTCCGATGCGCTGTTCGTCGACTGCCGCAGCGAGATGGAGTATCTCTTCGTCGGCCATCCGGTCGGCGCACTGCACGTGGCCTGGAACGACGGGCCGGACTGGGCGGTCAACCCGCACTTCGTCGGCCAGGTGAAGAAGCTCGCCGGCACCAACCACACCACCCGTCCCGTGATTCTCATCTGCCGCAGCGGCAACCGTTCGCGTGAGGCGGGCGAGGAGCTGGAGCGCGCGGGCTTCACGCAGGTGTACAACGTGACGCACGGCTTCGAAGGTGAGCTGAACGACAGCCACCAGCGCAATTCAGTCGCCGGCTGGCGTTTCGAGGGCCTGCCCTGGGAGCAGTGCTAGGCCACTAGGCGTGCACCCGCCGGCACGACTGGCCTGGAGCATGTGGGCGCTCGGCGCCTCGCTCTACCTGGCGGGATTCTTCCAGCGCGTTGCGCCTGCGGTGATGACGCAGGAGCTGATGGCGGAGTTTTCTCTCGCCGCCGCCGGGCTCGGCAATCTTTCGGCGTTCTACCTCTATGGCTACGTCGCCATGCAGATCCCGACCGGGCTCATGGTGGACCGCTATGGCGCACGCCGCGTGTTGACAGCCGGCGCGGCGGTCGCCGCCATCGGCGGCTTGATGTTCGCTCTCGCCCCGAATCTGTACGTCGCGTATCTCGGCCGGCTGCTTATTGGTGGCTCGGTGGGCGTAGCCTGGGTTGGAACGCTCAAGCTCGCCGCGCAGTGGTTGCCCGCGCAGCGCTTTGCGCTCGCGAGCGGGCTCGCGCTCGCCGCCGGAATGAGCGGCGCGGTGAGCGCCGGCGTGCCGCTCGTCGCGGCGGTGGGGCAATATGGCTGGCGGCCGGTGATGCTCGGCGTGGCTATCGTCACCGCCGCGATCTGCGCCGCGATCTGGATCGTGGTGCGCGACGATCCTGCGGACAAGGGCTATCTTGGCTATGCCTCTGCTATGACTCCGGGCATGCCGCGCGCCTCCGTTTGGCTGGGCCTGCGCGAAGTCCTGCGTTACCGCAACACCTGGCTGATCTTCTTCGCGCCGCAGGGCATCAGCGGCGCAACCATCGCATTCGGCGGGCTGTGGGGAGTGCCCTATCTGGTCTCGGTATATGGCTTTTCTTCCGAGCGCGCGGCGTTCTACTGTTCCGCGCTGATGCTCGCGTGGGCGCTGGGCGGCCCCGCGTTCGGCGCATTCTCCGACCGGCTGCGCGAGCGCAAGCCCCTTTACGTGATCGGCGCCGTCTCGGCGCTCGTGCTCTGGTCCGTGATCGTGCTGGCGCCGCCTTCGCCAAACGTGCTGTTGGCGGTGCTGCTTGCCGCCGGTTTCGCCTCGGGATGCATGGTGACCGGTTTCGCGTACGCCAAGGAGTCCGTTCCCGCGCAGCTCGCGGGAACCGCGACCGGGGTCGCCAACATGGGCTCGATGACGGGCGCAATGCTGCTGCAGCCGCTGATCGGCCTTGTGCTCGATCAGGGCTGGGTCGGCGAACTGACCTACGCGGGCGCGCGCGCCTACGGTGCGCAAGCCTATCGCGACGCGTTCCTGCCGCTGCTCGGCTGGCTCGCGCTGTCGCTGGCCTGTGCGCTCGCCACGCGCGAGACGTACGCGCGCCAGATGCGCTGATAAGATTCCACGCCATGAACGACGTGGAGTTCCGCTCGATCGTCGCGACGCTTCCCTGCCAGGTGCAGTGGGGCGACTGCGACCCGGCCGGCATCATTTTCTATCCCACGTATTTCCGCTGGATGGACGCGGCCTGCTGGGCGTTCTTCGCCGGTGTCGGCTATTCCGCCAAACGCATGCGCGCCGAGCACCTCGCCATGCCGCTCATCTCAGCGGACTGCCAGTTCCTGCATCCCGCGGAGCAGGGCGATCACTGCGAGGTGCGCTCCAGCATCGCGCGCTTCGGCGGCAAGTCCTTCGTTCTTGCGCACGAAGTGCTGCGCGCGGACGGCATGCCGCTCGCCAAGGGCTCGGAGACGCGCGTTTGGGGACGGTTCGATGCCGGGCCCGGCTCGCGCCTGCGCGGGCAGACGATTCCCGAGGAGCTGAAGGCCCTGTTCCGCGCTAGCTAGCGCGCACCGCGCACCACTCGGCGAGCGCGCGCACGATCATCGCGCCCGCGCTGCCAAACGCTTTCTCGGCGTCGAACAGGCCGGGGAGTTCCTGCGCCGGAATCGCCCGCGCGGCGTCGGGGTCCGCGCGCAGCGCCTCGAGCAGCGTCGTGCCCTCGCGCTGCACCTGCGCGCACAGCTTCTCGGTGAGCTGGTGCGCGGCCGGTTTGCCGAGCGAGCGCGCAAGGCGCACGGCCACCGCCTCGGAGAACACCAGGCCGCGCGTGCGCTCGAGGTTGCGGCGCATCGCCACCGCGTCCACTTCGAGCCCTTCGAGGACTTCCGCCATCGCCGCGGTGCCGCTTGCCGCCGCGCACAGCAGCTCGCGCAGCGTGAACCACTGGCTCTGCCACTGGCCCAGCCCGCGCTCGTGCTCGGGCGCAAGCTGCGCGAGCAGCGTCGCCGCGAGGCCTGGCGAACGCAGCGCCGCCTCCAGCGCCAGCAGGCTGCCGGCGGGATTGCGCTTGTGCGGCAGGCTCGAGGAGCCGCCGCGGCCTGCGCCCGCCGGCTCGGCGACCTCGCCGACTTCGGGCTGCATCATGAGCGAGACGTCGCGCCCGATCTTGCCCGCCGTGCCCGCGACGATCGCGATCTCCGCCCCCAGGCGGGCAAACGCGTCGCGCGCGCTGTGCCACGGCAGCGCGGGCCGCGGCAGATCGAGCTCGGCGGCGAGTGCGTCTCCCACCGCGTCGCCCTGCGCGCCGAACGCGGACAGCGTGCCGCCCGGCGCCACCGAACTGCAGCGTGCAGGCCTGCGCAAGAGCGGCCGGCAGACGGCTGCGCGCGCGGGTGAGCGCGGACAGCCACACCGCCGCCTTCCAGCCGAAGGGCACCGGCAGCGCGGGTTGCAGCAGCGTGCGCGCGGTAATCGGCGTGCGCGCGTGGCGCTCTGCAAGTTGCGCGGCCGCATCGCCCGCGCGCGTGGCGAGCCCGACCAGGCGCTCGCCGGCGCTTCTCAGGCAAAGCACGACCGCCGTATCCATGACGTCCTGGCTGGTGGCGCCGAAGTGAACGTGGCGCGCTGCTTCTGCGGACACTGCCAGCACCTGCGCGGTGAGCTGCTGCACGAAGGGAATGGCGAGAACGCCTGCTGCGCGCGCGGCGCGCGCGAGCGCTGTCGCGTCGAACTCGGCGCGCTCGCACACGCGCGCGATCGTCTGCGCGTGCTCCGCCGGCACCAGCCCGGCGCGCGCTTCGGCGAGCGCCAGCGCCGCCTCGAAGCGCGCCATCGCGGCGAGCAGCTGCCGGTCCGACAGCAACTCGGCGCAGCGCTCGTCCGCGAAGGCGAGGTCGAGACTCAGAAGTCGAAGAACGCCGTTTCGTCCTTGCCCTGCAGGACGATGTTCCATTCCAGCACGCCCCTGCTCTTGCGCTTTGCGACAAGCGTGGCGCGGCGCGCCGCAGGCACCAGCTTGAGCACCGGATCCTGCGCGTTGTCCGGATCGCCGGGGAAGTAGACCCGGGTCGAGAGCTGCTTGAGCAGGCCGCGCATGAACACCGTCACCGACAGGTGCGGCGCCTGCGGCTTGCTGCCGGGACCGGGCACGCGGCCGGGCTTGATGGTGGTGAACTTGAACGCGCCCTTTGCGTCGGTCGGGATGCGCCCGAAGCCGCGAAAGCCCTTTTCCAGAGAAGCCTTCTGGCGTTCTTCCGGGTGCGCGTACCTGCCCGCCGCGTTCGCCTGCCAGATCTCGATCAGGCCGTCGCTCACGCCGGCGCCGTCGCCGTCCACGAGGCGCCCCTGGATGGTGACGCGCTCGCCCTTGACGCCAGGCCCGGCGATTTTCGAAGTGTTGAGCCAGTCGAGCCCGATGTGCAGGTAGGGGCCGACGGTCTGCGAACCGCTTGCATAGAGGCTCACGTCATTCCCCCGGCGAATTGTCCATCGGCGTCGCCTCGCGGCCGCGCAGCACGATATCGAAGCGGTAGGCGAGCGCGTGCTCCGGCACCGTATTCTCCCAGTCGAACTGCGAGATCAGGCGCACGCGCGCCTTCTCGTCCGGGACGCTCATGTACATCGGGTCGTAGGCGAGCAGCGGGTCTCCCGGGAAGTACATCTGCGTCACCAGCCGGGTGAGCAATGCCTGGCCGAACAGCGAGAAATGGATATGCGCCGGCCGCCAGGCGTTGTAGTGGTTGCGCCAGGGATACTCTCCGGGCCGGATGGTGATGAAACGGTAGCGCCCCTCGGCGTCGGTCAGGGTGCGACCGGCGCCGGAGAAATTCGGGTCCACCGGCGCGTTGTGCGTGTCGTTCTTGTGCGGGTAGCGCCCGGCGGCGTTCGCCTGCCAGACCTCGACCAGCGTGTGCGGCATCGGCCGGCCGTTCTCGTCGAGGACGCGGCCGCTGACGATGATGCGCTCGCCGATCGGGTCGCCCTTGTGCTGGCGCGTGAGGTCGTTGTCGGTGGGCTTGAGGTCGCCGGTGCCGAACACCGGTCCGGTGATCTCCGAGAGCGTCTGCGGCACGATTACGAGCGGCTGCGTCGGATGGCGCTTGGCCGTCGATGCATAGAAAGGAAAGTCGTATTCGGGTTGAGTGCCGGGATGGAACCTGCGGTAGCCGTACAGCTTGCTCATGGTGGCGTCATTCTCCCTTCATTCGGCGTCGGGCTGCTTGCCGGGCTGCGCACGATCGAACGCCTCGAGCTGCATGCAGGCATGAAACACGCGCGTCACCGTGGGGTACGGCGCCAGGTCGCACTTGTAGCGCTGCGCGTTGAACACCTGCGGCACCAGGCAGCAATCGGCGATCCCCGGAGCGTCGCCCTGGCTGTACTTGCCGGTTCCCGGCGTTTTCACCATCGCGGCCTCGAGCTTTGCCATGCCGTCGGCAATCCAGTGGCAGTACCACGCGTTCACCTGGCCTTCGCTCTGGCCCAGCGCCTTCTTCAGGTGGGTCAGGGTGCGCAGGTTGTTGAGCGGATGGATTTCGCACGCCACGAGCAGCGCAAGGCTCCGGGCGCGCGCGCGCGCGAACGGGTCCTTGGGCAGCAGCGGCGGGGCCGGATGCGTTTCCTCAAGATACTCGACGATGGCGAGCGACTGCGTAAGCAACCGTCCGCCGTCCTCCAGGGTTGGCACCAGCGCCTGCGGATTCAGCGCGCCGTACTCGGGCTTGCGGTGCTCGCCTTTCGCGAGGTGCACGAACGCCGGCTCATAGGA
The DNA here is from genome assembly GCA_963782655.1 of uncultured beta proteobacterium. GTDB lineage: Bacteria > Pseudomonadota > Gammaproteobacteria > Burkholderiales > SG8-39 > JAABQT01. The sequence continues at coordinate 264,222 of CAWALA010000009.1, forward strand.
GAGCCCTTTGAGGTTGAGCGCAATGCGGACGCGGAATGCCGCCGAGCTGCGGAAGAAGGTGTAGAGCCTCACAGCGCCGGCAGCAACTTCACCTTGAGCTCGCCCACGCCGTCGATGCCGGCGTGCATCTCGTCGCCCGGCTTCACCGGGCCGACGCCCGCGGGCGTGCCGGAGTAGATGAGGTCTCCCGGCTCGAGCGTGTAGTACTCCGAGAGGTAGGCGATCTGCTCGGGCACTGACCAGATCATGTCGGCGAGGTCCGCCTTCTGGCGCTCCTTGCCGTTCACCTGCAGCCAGATCGCGCCCTTGGACGGGTGGCCGATCTTGGACGCGAGCGCCAGGCTGCTGCAAGGAGCGGCCTCGTCGAAGTCCTTGCCGAAGTCCCAGGGCCGGCCGTGGTCCTTGCCCCACTGCTGCAGGTCGCGGCGCGTCATGTCCAGGCCCACCGCGTAGCCGAACACGTGTTCGTTCGCTCGCTTGGCGTCGATGCGCCGGCCGCCTTTGTGCATAGCGACGACCAGCTCGGTTTCGTAGTGGTAGTTGGCGGTTTTCGGCGGGTAGTGCACGTTGCCGCCGTTCGCCACCAGGGCGTGCGCGCTCTTGATGAAGAAGAACGGCTGCTCCCGGCCGCTGCCGCCCATCTCCTTCTGGTGCTCGGCGTAATTGCGCCCGACGCAGAAGATGCGGCGCACCGGGAAGACATCGCCGCTGCCGGAGATCGGCAGCGCCGGGGGAGTCCAAAGCGGGATTGCGTAAGCCATGCGGTCCTCTCGTGGAAAACGCGGATTCTATTCCTTGGCGATGCGCTCGCGCTCGAGCAGTTCGCGCAGCTTGAAGCGCTGCACCTTGCCGGTGGCGGTGCGCGGCAGCTCGGCGACCGGCAGTATCCATTTGGGACGCTTGTGGCGCGGCAGCTTCTGGTCGCAGGCGGCTGCCGCGGCGGCGACCGCGGCTTGCGCGTCCGCGCCACGCGCGGCGACGAACAGCGCCAGGCGCTCGAAGCCGTCTTGGTCCGGGGCCGCGACGCAGGCTGCCTCGGCAACCGCCTCCAGACCGAGCACCGCTTCCTCCAGCTCACCGGGCTGCACCCACTGACCCGCGATCTTCACCAACTCGTCACTGCGCCCCTGGTGCGAGTAGTAGCCCTGCGCGTCGCGCACGAATAGGTCCTTGGTGCAGAACCAGCCGTCGCGGAACTGCTCGCGCGTTTCCTCCGGCCGGTTGGCGTAGCCGGCGCTAAGCGCGGGGTGACGCACCCACAGCACGCCTGGCACGCCCGTCGCAACCTCGCGCTCGTCGTCGCCGCGCAGGCGCACCTCCACGCCCGCGAGCGGCTTGCCGGTTCGCATTGCGCCAGTGCCGCCGGGCGGCGTGGCCATGATCACGCAGAAGGTCTCCGACATGCCGTACACGGAAAGGATCTCCCGCCCGGTGGCTGCGCGCCAAGCCTCGAACACCGACTCCGGCAGTCGCTCGCCCGCGGAAACGCAATGGCGCACCTCGCGGAATGGCGCAAGACGTTCCGGCTGCAGTGCCAGCAGCCGGCGATAGAAAGTCGGCACGCTGAACATCGCGCTCGGCCGGTGCCGGGCGACGATGGTCTGAATCTGCTCGACGTCGGCCCAGTCGGGATGCAGGATCACGGTGGCACCGAGCGCGAGCGGGCCAAGGAGGCCGTTCTCCAGCGCATAGGCGAAGAACAGCTTCGAAGTGGCGAACACCGTGTCGCCTGCGGCCAGTCCCACCACTTCGCGCTGCGCCTGCCCCGCCGGCAGCACGTCGCGGTGCGCGTGCACGATGCCCTTGGGCCGTCCGGTGGTGCCCGAGGAGTAGAGCCAGAAGGCCGCGTCCTCCGGACGGGCGTCGTGGAATGCCGCCGTCGACGTCGCGCGGCGCACTGCCTCGCGCCACGGCGCGCTGGTGGCGAGCCGATTCTCTTGTGCGAGCTGTGTCGCCAGCGGGCCGAGCGCGCCGAGCAGCGCGTCTTCCGCGATCAACAGGCGCGCACCGCTGTCGGCGAGGACGTGGCGGTAGTCTTCCTCGCCGAGCTTGGTGTTGAGTCCAATTGCTACGGCACCGGCCTGCACCGCGCCGAGCCAGGCGGCGACGAACTCGGGGGTGTCGCGCAGAAGCAGCACCACGCGCTCGCCGGGGCGCACGCCCAAGGCGCGAAGCGCGTTCGCGGCGCGGCCGACCTCCGCGGCGAGCGCGCGATAGCTGAGGACCTCGTCACCGCACACCAGCGCCACTCGCGCGCCGTGGCGCGCGAGTGCATCCTCGCCCAGTAGATGCTCGGCTGCGTTCATTGCGGGAAACGCAGTATAGAGGCCCTGTCGGCGCAGGAAGTGGCCTGGGCCGCGCTCGCACGCGGCCTGCACGAAAGTGCATAAAAAACGGGGCGCTCGCGCGCCCCGTGAACTAGGTAGAGACCTAGGAGGAGACTTCGGTGCTGTTACATCCGGTACGCCGCCTCGCCGTGCGAGGACGTGTCGAGGCCTTCGCGTTCTTCTTCTTCCGGCACGCGCATGCCAATGGTCCAGTCCACCAGCTTGTAGGCGATCAGTGCGACCACGGCTGACCAGACGATGGTCACCATCACGCCTTGAGCTTGGATCCAGAGCTGGGCGCCGATACCCGGGTAGCCGGTCTTGCCCGTGACCCAGTCGACGACCAGTCCGGGCCCGCCGAGCGCGGGGTCGTTGAACACGCCCGTGAGCAGTGCGCCGAGAGCGCCGCCGACCGCGTGCACGCCAAACACGTCGAGCGAATCGTCCACGCGCAGCAGCTTCTTCAGGCCGCTCACACCCCACAGGCAGACAAAACCCGCGGCGAGGCCGATGACGAATGCACCGGGGATGCCGACGTTGCCTGCAGCCGGCGTGATCGCCACCAGCCCAGCCACCGCACCCGAGGCGGCGCCGAGCATCGACGGCTTGCCCTTGAACATTGCTTCGCCCAGGCACCAGGTCAGCACGGCGCAGGCGGTCGCCAGGTAGGTGTTGATGAAGGCGAGCGCGGCGCTGCCGTTCGCTTCCAGCGCCGAACCGGCGTTGAAACCGAACCAGCCGGTCCACAGCAGCGCGGCGCCAATCATGGTGAGCGTCAGATTGTGCGGCGGCATCGCCTCCTTGCCGTAGCCGATTCGCTTGCCCAGCACGTACGCACCCACCAATCCAGCGACCCCGGAGTTGATGTGCACCACCGTGCCGCCCGCGAAGTCGAGAGCGCCCCACTGCCAGAGCAGGCCTGCCTTGGCGTTCATCGCGTCGACGAGCTTCGGATCGGTGTACGCATCCGGCCCCATCCAGTACCAGACCATGTGCGCGATCGGTGCATAGCTGAAGGTGAACCACAGCACGATGAACACCAGCACTGCCGAGAACTTGGCGCGCTCGGCAAAGGCGCCCAGGATCAGGCAGCAGGTGATGGCGGCGAAGGTCGCCTGGAAGGCGACGAACACCAGCTCCGGAATCACCACGCCCTTGGAGAACGTGGCGGCCATCGCGAACTCACCCTTGGTCGAATCGAAGGTACCCTTGAGGAACAGCCGGTCGGTAAGGCTGCCGAAGTAAGCGTTGCCCTCGGTGAAGGCGAGGCCGTAGCCGTAGATGCACCACAGCACCGTCACCAGCGAGAACACCACGAACACCTGCATCAGCATCGACAGGGCGTTCTTGGAGCGCACCATGCCACCGTAAAACAGCGCCAGGGCCGGGACGCTCATCATCAACACCAGGGCCGTGGAGGTAAGCATCCACGCGACGTCGCCCTTGTTGGGCACTGGCGCCGGCGTGGCCGCTGGTGCCGCCGCCGCGGGCGCAGTGGCCGCGGGCTTGTCGGGCGCCGCGGCGGGCTTGTCTTGCGCGAGCGCCGCGCCCGCGAAAGCGAACGAGGTGACCAGCGCGATCAGTGCGAACAGCTTCTTCATGTGCATCTCCCTATAGCGCGTCCGCATCGGTCTCGCCGGTGCGGATGCGGATGACTTTCTCGAGCTCGAACACGAAGATCTTGCCGTCGCCGATCTTGCCGGTGTTCGCCGCCTTCTCGATCGCCTCGATCACGCGCTCGAGCAGGTCGGACTTGACTGCGGCCTCGATCTTCACTTTGGGCAGGAAGTCGACCACGTACTCCGCGCCGCGGTAGAGCTCGGTGTGGCCCTTCTGGCGGCCGAAGCCCTTGACCTCGGTGACGGTGATTCCCTGCACGCCGATCGCCGAGAGGGCCTCACGGACCTCGTCGAGCTTGAACGGCTTGATGATGGCTGTGACCAGTTTCATCCCTTTTCTCCCGGAAGCGGCGGGCGCTCGCGCGCCCGCCGCGGTTTCCCGATTGTCAGAACGACTTGCCGATGGAAAGCACGATCGTGTCCTTGCCGATCTCCTTGCCGTTCAGGACGTAGATCGTCTCGTCGGCGTCGGTGCCGATGTACGCGGCGCCGAGCAGCCAGCCGTTCAGGTCATAGGTAACGCCGAGCTTCCAGTCGTTGTACTCGAGCGCGTCGTAGTTCTTGATCGTCTGCATGCCGTAGTGCGCGGCAAGCGTCAGCTTGGGCGACATCGCGAAGCTCGCGCTGATGTCGAGGTAGCCCGAGCCTTTGGAGTCGCCATTGGCCGTGCCGGTCGAGATCGAGTTCACGCCGAAGTAATCGGTCAGCGTGCTCGAGTACTTGGCGCTGAGCCACTTCCAGGTCACGCCGAGGTAGGCCTCGAGCGTGTCGAACTTCTCTCCGCCGGTGGGTGTGACGGCCTTCGGGTAGTAGTACTGCAGCAGGCCAACGTCGAAGGCGAAGTCGCCAAAGGACTTCTTGAAGCCGCCGTAGAGATCCATCTCGATGCCACCGCCGCTCGGATAGCTCAGGCCGCTCACGCTCGAGTTCCAGTTGCCGAGGTAGAAGCCGCTCGCGTGCGAGTAGTCGATGCCACCCTGAATGGCAGGCTGGACGTAGGTCTGCGAAATGCCGCGGAACCGGTAGTCGCTGACGATGCCCATGTTGCCGGTCAGCGTGTGTGGCGACGCCGGCGCAGCAGCAGCGGCTTGTGCGTTGGCTAGGCTCGGAACAACTGCCGCAGCGGCGAGGGCAGTTGCAAGTACGGTCTTGCGAATCATCGTGATCTCCCAAAAAATTGTCGAAAGGCGGAACGCCTCAATGCCTTAGCATCTGCTGTGCCAGATAAGAAACCATTTATAAACATGGAATTGCAAATAGTCTGGATGGAATGCTGCAACGCAGCGCACCAATTTAGGGCGATCTATTACAGGCTTGTGCACTCTTGGTGCGTCCTTCGACTTCACGCAGCGCAAGGCTCCGCATAGGCTGCGTGCATGATCGACAAACGACTGCTGGACGAACTGGGTGCCCGGCTCGGCGAGGCCGCCAAGGCCTCTCCGGCGCAGGACCTGGAGAAGAACCTCCGCGCGTTGCTCGGCGCGTTCTTCGACCGCTTTGACTTGGTGCTGCGCGAGGACTTCGAGGTGCAGCGAAGACTCCTCGAGCGCGCGCAGGCGAAGCTCGCCGCGCTGGAGGCGCGCGTCGCCGAGCTGGAGAAGCGGTAAACCTTCGCGCCTGCGCCGCGTTGCTCCTCCCGAGGGGAGGTGCAGATGGCGCTGGCAGCAGTGGCGAGCCGCGCGCTCGCGGGAATCGACGCGCCCGAGGTGACGGTGGAAGTGCACCTCGGGCCGGGTTTGCCCGCGTTCCATATCGTCGGCATGCCCGACGCCGAGGTGCGCGAGGCAAAGGACCGCGTGCGTGCGGCCCTGCATCACGCGCAGTTCGAGTTTCCCTCGCGCCGCATCACCGTCAACCTCGCGCCTGCCGACTTGCCCAAGGATTCGGCGCGCTTCGACCTGCCCATTGCCCTCGGCATCCTTGCCGCGAGCGGCCAGCTGAAAGTCGCATCGCTCGCGGGACTGGAATTCGCGGGCGAGCTTTCCCTTACCGGCGAGTTGCGCCCGGTGCGCGGCGCGCTCGCCATGGCGCTCGGCTCGGGCCGCGCGGGACGCGCATTCATCCTGCCTGCCGCGAGCGCCGCGCAGGCGGCGCTCGCGCAACGCGCGATCGTGCTGCCGGCGGCGAGCCTGCTGGAGGTCTGCGCGCACCTCGCGGGCAGCACCCCGCTCGCGCCGTACCGTAACGGCACGACGCGCGCGGCACCCGCCTACGCCGATTTCCGCGACGTGAAAGGCCAGGCCGCGGCCAAGCGAGCGCTGGAGGTCGCCGCCGCGGGCGGGCACAGCCTGCTCCTGCTTGGGCCGCCCGGCACCGGCAAGTCGATGCTCGCGGTGCGCTTCCCGGGGATACTCGCGCCGATGAGCGAAGAGGAGGCGCTCGAGAGCGCCGCCATCCATTCCGCCTCAAGCGCGGGCTTCGACGCGGCACGCTGGGGCGAGCGGCCCTTGCGCGCGCCGCATCACACCGCATCGCGCATTGCACTGGTGGGCGGCGGCAGCCCGCCGCGCGCGGGGGAGATCTCGCTCGCGCACCACGGCGTGCTGTTCATGGACGAGCTGCCCGAGTTCGGGCGCGCTGCGCTCGAGGCATTGCGCGAGCCGCTCGAGTCGGGGGTCATTTCGCTCGCGCGCGGCGCGCGCCAGGCGCGCTTTCCGGCACGCTTTCAGCTGGTGGCGGCGATGAATCCCTGCCCCTGCGGCTACCTCGGCCACGCCTCGGGCCGGTGCCGCTGCACGCCGGACGCCATCGCGCGCTACCGCGCACGCATCTCCGGTCCGCTCGCAGACCGCATCGACATCAAGATTGAAGCGCCGGTGCCGCGCGAAGCCGAACTGCTGGCGGCGACACAGGGGGAGTCCTCCAGCGAGATCCGTTCGAGAGTGGCCGCCGCGCGCGACAGGCAACTGGCGCGCCAGGGCAAGCACAACGCGCTCCTCGGGACGCAGGAGATCGAGGAGCACTGCACTACGGACGCGCAGGCCGAGGAGCTGGTGCGCAAGGCGATGGCGCGCCTCGCGCTCTCGGCGCGCGCCTACCACCGCGTGCTGCGCGTGGCACGCTCGATCGCCGACCTGGCCGGGCTGGAGCGCATCGGCGCCGCGCAAGTCGCGGAGGCGGTCCAGTACCGCAGGCTGGACGCGGCCCTGTAGACTCGGCGCCGATGGCGACGTACGCGATCGGCGACGTGCAAGGCTGCCACGACGAACTGCAGGACCTTCTTGCACGCGCCGCGTTTGACGCGCAGCGCGACCGGCTGTGGTTCGTCGGCGACCTGGTCAACCGCGGCCCCGCTTCGCTGGAAGTGCTGCGCTTCGTGCGCAGCCTCGGTGAGCGGGCTGTCGTCGTGCTCGGAAATCACGATCTGCACCTCCTGTGTCTCGCGCACGGCTACGCGAAGAAGCGTGCTGACGATACGCTCGACGAACTGCTGGCGGCGCCGGATGCGCCGCAGCTGCTCGACTGGCTGCGCACGCGCTCGATGATGCACGTGGACAACGGCCATGCGATGGTGCATGCCGGCCTGCTGCCGCAGTGGTCCGTCGCAAAGGCATTGACGCTCGCGCGCGAGGTCGAGGCGGCTTTGCGCGACCCAACCTATCGGGATTTCCTGGCCAACATGTACGGCGGCACGCCTGCCGCGTGGCGCGACGATCTCGCCGGCTGGGACCGGCTGCGCGTAATCGTCAACGCGATGACGCGGCTGCGCTTCTGCAATGCGTCCGGTGAGATGGAGTTGCGCGCCAAGGGCGCCGAGGCGCCCGCGGGCTACCAGCCCTGGTTCGAGTTGCGCAGCGGCGCGGAGCCGCTGCTCATTTGCGGCCATTGGTCGGCGCTCGGCCTGAGGATCACGCCGCGCCTCGCGGCGCTCGACTCGGGCTGCGTCTGGGGCGGCAGCCTCACCGCGCTGCGGCTGGAAGACCGCACCCTCTATCAGGTACCCTGCCGCGGGTACCAGCCGGTGGGAGACGAGACATGAGCGACTGCGTGTTCTGCAAGATCGTGGCGAAGCAGATTCCGGCGACCGTCGTGCACGAGGACGCGGACACCCTCGCATTCATGGACATCGGGCAGGTGAATCCCGGGCACGTGCTCGTCGCCTGCAAGGCGCACGTCGAGAACGTCTACGGGCTGCAGGACGCGCAGGCCGGCGCCGTGTTTCGCGCAGCGGCCAGGGTGGCGCGTGCAGTACGCGCAGCTTTCAATCCACCCGGACTTTCCATCTACCAGGCGAACGGCAAGCCCGCCGGGCAGACGGTGTTCCACTTTCACCTGCATGTGCTGCCGCGCCACGACGCTGACGGCATGCAGCTCGTCTGGCCGGTGAAGAACCCACCGCGCGAGAAGCTCGAGGAGTACGCCGCGCAGATCCGCGCGCGGCTGGGCTAGCCCCAGGGCGAGTAGCCGAACGCCTGCTTGAAGCAAGCTTCGACCGTGGCGCGCTCGAGGCGGTGGTTCTGCGCGCCGCGGCTGGCGATCTTGATTGCGCCGAGCACCGCGCCGAGGCGCCCGGTATTCGGCCAGTCCCAGCCCTGCGCGATTCCGTAGAGCAGCCCGGCGCGATAGGCGTCGCCGCAGCCCGTGGGGTCGATGACGCGCTCGGGCGCCGCGATCGGGATGTCATGCACCTTGCCTCCGGCAAATATGCGCGAGCCCTGCGCGCCCTTCGTCACGACAAGCGCCTTCACCTCCCGCGCCAGGTCCGCGAGCCCGCGCCCGGTCTTCTCCTCGAGGAGCTTGCCCTCGTAGTCGTTCACTGCCACGTAGTCGGCGAGGCGCACGAACTCAGCGAGCTCCTCTGCGGAGAACATCGGCAGGCCCTGCCCCGGGTCGAACACGAAAGGAATGCCGGCGGCGGCGCACTGGCGCGCGTGCTGCAGCATGCCTTCCTTGCCGTCGGGCGCGATGATCGCCAGGCCCGCGCCCAGCGCACCCTCGACGCGGTTCTCGTGCGAGTGGTTCATGGCGCCCGGATGGAACGCGGTGATCTGGTTGTCGTCGAGGTCGGTGGTGATGAAGGCCTGCGCGGTGAACTGCCCGGGAATCTTCTTCAGGTGCCGCGCTGTCGATGCCCAGCCGGTGCAGGCGATAGAGGTAGGGCTCGATGTCCTCGCCGACGGTGGCCATCACCAGGGGGTCGCCGCCGAGCTGCTTCAGGTTGTAGGCGATGTTGCCCGAGGTGCCGCCGAACTCGCGCCGCATCTCCGGCGTGAGGAAGCACACGTTGAGGATGTGCAACTGGTCGGGCAGCAGGTGATTCTTGAAGCGGTCCGGGAACACCATGATGGTGTCGTAGGCGATCGAGCCGGTAATGAGCGTTTTCATTCAGGAAGGATAGAAGAGATAGAGGCGGTAACCAGTTGCGCGCACGTCGCCGGTATCGAAATGTACGCGCAGCACGGCCTCGCCGCCCGGGCCGATGCCCTGCGCCACCTGTTCCCGCGCCGCCGCGGCCAGGTAGTCCGCGGGCCGCAGTACGCGGCGCACCAGCGCCTTGTCGGCGGCGTCGGTCAGCGTGAGCTCGAGCGCCGGGTGCTCCTGCGCGAAGGGCGCCCGGTTGCGGATCACAGCGTTCAGTACGATCAGTCCCTCGTGCCGGTTGTCGGCCTGCAGGTCGGAGGACTCGATGCTGAGCAGGTCCGGGCGCCGCGGCAGGCGTAGCTCGCAGTCGAGCAGGCGGCAGCCTTCAACGAGGAAGGGCCGCGTCTGCGGCAGCAGGACGGCGAGCTCGGTGCGGTAGTGGTGGGCGAGCTGGCCGAGCAGCGCCGCCAGCGCAAGCAGCGCGGCGAATCCCCAGGCGAGCGCGTAGCGCGGGCGCGGCTGTTCTTCCTCGAGGAACTCCGGCAGCGGGTCGTCGTCCTGCGCAGCGGCGGCAGCGGTGCGCGCCGCCGGGCGCTGCTCGGCTCTAGCCGTTGCGGCGGCGGCGGCCCCAGGATCGAACAACGCGAGTTGCGGCGAAGGCTCCACCGGTCCGGCACCGGCGCCCTCCTCGACCAAGTGCGCGACTCCGTCGAACACGGCGGCGCACTTGCCGCAGCGGACCATGCCACCGCGCGCCATGAGTTGCGCCTGCGTGGCGCGGAACGCCGTGCCGCAATGCGGACAACGGGTGACGAGCACGCTCACCGGCGTCGTCCCTCCACGAGGTCCCAGCCCTCCTCGGAGGCTGCGATGCGCACGTCGAAGTCCCCGGCGTAGGCCGCCACCACCTCCGCCGACTGGGTGGACAGAATACCGGCGAGCGCGATGCGGCCGCCGCGGCCTGTGCGCGCGGCGAGCAGCGGTTCAAGCACGATCAGGGGCTGGGACAGGATGTTGGCCACCACTACGTCATAGTCGCCGGGCGGCAGCTTCTCCGGCGGGAGCGCGCGCAACGCGACGCCGTTGGCCCTCGCATTGTCCACCGTCGCCGCCAGCGCCAGCGGATCCACGTCGACCGCGTCGATGCGCACGGCACCGAGCTTGGCGGCGGCGATCGCCAATATACCGGAACCGCAGCCGTAATCGAGCAGGCTGGCGCCGGGCGCCAGACTGCGCGCGAGCCAGCCCAGCACCAGCCGCGTGCTGGCGTGGCTGCCGGTGCCGAAGGCCATGCCGGGATCGAGCCGCACCACGGCGCCGCGCGCCGGCGGCTGGTGCCAGCTCGGCACGATCCACAGGCGGTCGGCGACGCACAGCGGCGCGAACTGCGCCTGCGACTGGCGCACCCAGTCCTGGTCAGCGACGGGCTGGATGGCGAACGCAGGCGTCCCGAGCCCCGCCTGCGCAGCGGCGCGGCCGAGCAGCGAGGCCGGGTGGGCATCCGGCGCCAGCAGCGCGTGCATTCGGTTGCGCGGCCGATCGGACTCCTCGATCCAGACCGATTGCGCGCCCTCCTCCATCAGCGCGTCCGACAGCGCCTCGGCCTGCGCCGCCTCGACCTCCAGGGTGAGCGCGAGCCACGGCACTACTTCACCTTCTGCTTGCTCTCCTGCGCCAGCTTCTGCTCGAGATAGTGGATCGAGGTGCCCCCGCGCAGGAAGCGGCTGTCGTGCAGCAGCTCGCGGTGCAGCGCGATGTTGGTGGTGATGCCCTCCAGCACCATCTCCGAGAGCGCGATGCGCATGCGCCGGATAGCCTGGTCGCGCGTCGCGCCGTAGGCGATGAGCTTGCCCACCATCGAATCGTAGTTGGGCGGCACGGTGTAGCCGGCGTAGATGTGCGTGTCGACGCGGATGCCGGGACCGCCGGGCGGGTGGTACGAAGTGATGCGGCCGGGCGACGGCGTGAAGCGGTACGGGTCCTCGGCATTGATGCGGCACTCGATGGCATGGCCGCGCACCACGATGTCCTTCTGGCGGTAGCGCAGCTTTTCGCCCGCGGCGATGCGGATCTGCTCCTGCACCAGGTCCACCCCGGTGATCATCTCGGTCACCGGGTGCTCGACCTGGATGCGGGTGTTCATCTCGATGAAGTAGAACTCGCCGTCCTCGTACAGGAACTCGAAGGTGCCCGCGCCGCGGTAGCCGATCTTGCGGCACGCGTCGGCGCAGCGCTCGCCGATCTTCTCGCGCTGCTTCTCGGACAGCTCGGGCGCCGGCGCCTCCTCGATGATCTTCTGGTGCCGGCGCTGCATCGAGCAGTCGCGCTCGCCGAGGTAGATCGCGTTCTTGTGGCTGTCGGCCAGCACCTGGATCTCGATGTGCCGCGGGTTCTCCAGGTACTTCTCCATGTACACCGTGGGATTGCCGAAGGCGGCCTGCGCCTCGCCGCGCGTCATGTTGACCGCATTGAGCAGCGCTGCCTCGGTGTGCACCACGCGCATGCCGCGCCCGCCGCCGCCGCCGGCGGCCTTGATGATCACCGGGTAGCCGACTTTGCGCGCGATGCGCACGATCTCCTTGGCGTCCTCGGGCAGCGCGCCCTCCGAGCCCGGCACGCAGGGCACGCCCGCCTTCTCCATCGCCTGCTTGGCGCTCACCTTGTCGCCCATCAGGCGGATGTTCTCGGGGCGCGGGCCGATGAACACGAAGCCGGAGCGCTCGACGCGCTCGGCGAAGTCGGCGTTCTCCGACAGAAAGCCGTAGCCCGGGTGGATCGCCTCGGCGTCGGTGACTTCGGCGGCGCTGATGATTGCCGGCCATGTTCAGGTAGCTGTCGCGCGCCGGCGCCGGGCCGATGCACACCGACTCGTCGGCGAGCTTCACGTACTTCGCCTCGGCGTCGACCGTCGAGTGCACGACCACCGTGCGGATGCCGAGCTCGCGGCAGGCGCGCTGGATGCGCAGCGCGATCTCCCCGCGGTTGGCGATGAGGATCTTCTCGAACACCGGGGCTGTTACTCGATGATGAAGAGGGGCTGGCCGTACTCCACCGGCTGGCCGTTCTCCACCAGGATCGCCTTGATCATGCCGGTGGCGTCGGCCTCGATCTCGTTCATCAGCTTCATCGCCTCGATGATGCACACCGTCTCGCCGGCCTTGATGTTCTGGCCGACTTCGACGAAGGCCTTGGATTCCGGCGAGGCCGAGCGGTAGAAGGTCCCCACCATGGGCGCCTTGAGCACGTGGCCGGACGGGGTGGGTTCCTCGGCCGGCGCGGCGCCCGAGGAAGCGGGCGCCGCCACAGCAGGGGCGGCAGCCGGGGCGGGCGCGGGCGGCGCCGCGGCAGGTGCTATCGGCGTCACCGTCGCCTCCCCACCCTTCACGATCTTCACCTTCTCCTCGCCCTCGGTAATCTCGAGCTCGGCGATGCCGGACTCCTGCACGAGGTCGATGAGCTTCTTCAGCTTGCGCAGATCCATGCTTTTTTCCTCCCCGGCGGGCAGGGCTGCCCGCCGCGCGGACGCCGGGGCTAGGCCCCGCCGCCCCCCTTGGATTGCAGGCGGCCGATGGCGAATTCGAGCGCCAGGTCGTAGCCGCGGCTGCCCAGGCCCAGGATCGAGCCGACCGCCACGGCAGTGAAATGCGAATGCGCGCGCCAAGGCTCGCGCGCGTGGATGTTCGACAGGTGCACCTCGATGAACGGGATCTGCACCGCAGCCAGCGCGTCGCGCAGGGCGATGCTCGAATAGGTGAAGGCGGCCGGATTGAGGATGATGAACCCGGCGCCGTCGCGCTTGGCTTGCTGCACGCGGTCGACCGCGACCCCTTCATGGTTGGTCTGCAGGCAATCGAGCCGAACGCCCGCTGCCTTGGCCGTTGCCGCAAGGCGCCGCTCGATCATCGCCAGCGTATCCCTGCCGTACAGATGAGGCTCGCGGGAACCGAGCAGATTCAGGTTCGGCCCGTTCAACAGCAGGATCGACGGGCTCGCCGGTTTTCTGGATTTAGCCATTTTTCCCCGAAGAAGCCGGCAATATAGCCGAAATTACCGTTAGGGACCTCCAGGCTATGCAAGCAGGGACGGAAATTAATCCTTCCGTCCGAAGTCAGCCGAGGGAGGAATTGGACGCGTTTAAGAAAGATCGCAGCGCGTTCGACGAACTTGACAGCTATTTAATCAGTTTTTGCGAGCATCTGGCCCACCTCTGCGATCCCGGCCCGGTCGATAACCCGCCCAGCCTGGGAGGTTTTGAGCGCGATGCGTTCGTCGCGGGGATCGAAGACCGAGAGGCGCAAGGGCGCGCCGAGCCAATCCAGCTTGAATACGCTCACCGCGTGGGCGCGGTCGCCTGAAAAGCGGCGCGTTTCCGCGGTGTCGAAGGCGATGTTGCGCTCGAGCAGGAACAGCTCGACGTCCTTGGCGCTGTCCGGGTAGAGCTGCAGGTCGATCTCGGCGTAGGGCCCGGCGATGCCCTTGAGCACGGGACCAGTGAGGTAGGGGCTGAAGCGCTCGAGCGCGCGCATCGCGTCGAGCGCCACGCGGCGCAGCTCGGCGATCCGTTCGGGGTGCTCCTCGGCCTGGTACAGGGCGCGATAGTCGTGCAGCGCCGCCTCGACCTCGTCGTTGGTGGGCAACGACTCGGTATCGGCGGCGCCCAGCTGGCGCGCCGCCTTGCGCTTGGCGAGGGCGAAGTTGTCGATGCCGTCCTCGGCCATCAGGCGCGCCGCTGCCGCGGCGATCCGCGTGCGCATGCCGTCATGCCGCGTGCTCCGGCGGCTCATAGCGGGCGCATGATAGCGCACCGGGGCGCGGGGCCATCGCGTAAAATCGCCGCCCTTTCGCCTATGGCCGCACACCTGCATATCCTCGGCATCTGCGGCACGTTCATGGGCGGCGTCGCCGCGATCGCGCGCGAGGCGGGCTTCCGCGTGACCGGTTGCGACGCCAAAGTCTATCCGCCGATGAGCGACGCAGCTCGAGGCGCTCGGCATCGAGCTGATCGAAGGTTATGGCAGGGAGCAGATGGCGCTGGCGCCCGATGTCTGGGTGATCGGCAACGTGGTAACGCGGGGCAATCCGCTGATGGAGTCGATCCTCGATGCCGGTGCGCCCTATGTCTCGGGCCCACAGTGGCTTGCCGAGAAGGTGCTGCGCGCGCGCCACGTGCTTGCCGTCGCGGGTACACACGGCAAGACCAGCACGGCTTCGATGCTCGCGTGGATCCTCGAAGCCGCCGGCCGCCGGCCTGGGTATCTCATTGGCGGGGTACCGTCCAACTTCGGGGTCTCGGCGCGGCTGGGGCAGGAACCCTACTTCGTGATCGAGGCTGACGAATACGACACTGCCTTCTTCGACAAGCGCTCCAAATTCGTGCATTACCCCGCCAAGACCGCGATTCTGAACAATCTCGAGTTCGATCATGCTGACATCTTCGGTGATATTGCCGACATCGAGCGCCAATTCCACCATTTCGTCAGAATCGTGCCTGCGTGGAGGGCGGCTCGTAGTAAACGGTCGCGACGAGGCGCTGAAGCGAGTGCTCACAAAAGGGTCCTGGACGCCGGTCGAGCGGTTTGGCGTGGAGGAGGGTTGGCAAGCCGGGCCGGGCGAACCGGACGGCAGCTTCGAGGTGCGGCTTGAGGGTAGGGCGGTAGGCCGTGTGCGCTGGACCCAGCCGGGCGAGTACAACCGGCTGAACGCCCTGGCAGCAATTGCCGCCGCGCGCCATGTCGGCGTGGAACCGGCGGCGGCGGCCGAGGCCCTGGCGCAGTTCAAGGGGGTGCGCCGCAGGATGGAGCAACGCGGCATCGTGCGCGGGGTTACCGTGTACGACGATTTCGCTCACCACCCCACTGCCATCCGCGTCACGCTGGAAGGGCTTCGCGCCCAGGCGCCCGCAGCGCGCATCCTTGCCGTGCTCGAGCCGCGCTCCAATACGATGAAGCAGGGCGTGATGAAGGACCAGCTGCCGGCGAGCCTTGCTGCCGCCGACCGCGTCTTCGTCTACGGTGCCGGCCTGGGCTGGGATGCGGCCGCCGCGCTGCGGCCGCTGGGGGAGCGGGCGCGTTGCTTCGACCAGCTCGAGCCACTGGTCGCGGCCATCGCCGCGGAGGCGCGAGCGGGCGACCGCGTGCTGGTGATGTCCAACGGCGCCTTCGGCGGCATCCACGAGAAATTGCTCGCGGCGCTCGGCCGATGATCGTCTACCTGCACGGCTTCAATTCCTCGCCGCAGTCGCACAAGGCGCAGGTGCTCGCCCGCTACATGGAGGAGCGCGGCCTTGCCGCGCACTACGCCTGCCCGGCCCTGCCGCCGCTCGCGAAGGAAGCGATCAGGGAGATCGAGAGCCTTCGATTGGACCGCCGATACCTGCTATGTCGGTTCCTCGCTCGGCGGCTATTACGCGACTTACCTGGTCGAGAAGCACGGCGGCCATGCCGTGCTGATCAATCCGGCGATCGAACCGCATGTCGGCCTGCGCGCCTTCCTCGGCGAGCAGAAGAACCTGCACACCGGCGCGCCCTACCAGCTGACCGAGTCCCATCTGCACGAGTGGCAGGAGCTGTGGGTGGCGCATGTCACGCCGTCGCGCTACCTGCTGCTCGTGGAGACCGGCGACGAGGTGCTGGACTACCGCAGGGCGCTCGAGCGCTACGCGGGCGCCGAGCAGATCGTGATCCGGGGCGGCGACCATTCGCTGCAGTCCTTCCCGCAGCACCTGCCGCGCATCCTCGAGTTCGCCGGCCTGCGCCCCGCGCGCGGGGCCTGAGATGCACCTGCTCTACGAGGAGGACGGCGAGTTCAAGGTCGGGACGGTGCTCGCGCAGGCGCCGGCCTCCTTCCAGGTGGAGACGCCGCACGGCCGGCGCGCCAGGATCAAGGCCGCGAACGTGCTGCTGCATTTCGAGCGCCCGGGCGCGGCGGAGCTGCTGGCGGCCGCGCAGGCCTACGCTGCCGGGCTCGACACCGATTTCCTGTGGCAGTGCTGCCGCAGCGGCGAGTTCGGCTTCCAGGACCTGGCGCGCGAGTACGTCGGCCGCGAGCCGACGCCGGCCGAGGCTGCCGGCGTGCTGCTCAAGCTGCACTCGGCGCCGATGTACTTCCATCGCCGCGGCCGCGGCCGCTACCAGGCGGCGCGCGCCGAGACACTCAAGCTTGCGCTCGCGTCCGCCGAGAAGAAGCAGCGCGCGCTCGCGCAGATCGCCGACTGGGCGGCGCGGCTCGCGCGCTTCGAGTGCCCGCCCGAGATCGAGCGCCTGCAGGACGAGCTGCTGTACGCGCCTGATCGCAACAAGCCGGAGACCAAGGCGTTCGAGCAGGCCTGCGCGCAGACCGGGCTCTCGGGCGCGCGCCTGTTCGAGCGCTGCGGCAAGCTCGCGGACACGCACGCCTACCACCTGAACCGCTTCCTCTTCGAGTTCTACCCGCGCGGCACCGCGTTCCCGCCGCACGAAGCGGCGACGCCGCCCCGCGAGCTGCCGCTCGCCGAGGCCGAGGCCTTCAGCCTGGACGACGTCGACACCACCGAGATCGACGACGCGTTCTCTCTGCAGCGCATCTCCGCCGAGGAGTGGCGCGTCGGCATCCACATCGCCGCGCCGGCGCTTGCCTTCGCGCCGGGCTCGGCGCTCGACGCGATCGCGCGCGAGCGCCTGTCGACGGCCTACATGCCCGGGCAGAAGTTCACCATGCTGCCCGAGGACACGGTCGCCGCCTGTTCGCTGGACGCGGGCACGGAGCGCGCAGTCGTGTCGCTGTACCTGAACGTGTCGGCCGACGGATTTCACCGTGCGCGGGCGGCACTCGCGGCTCGAGCGGGTGCGCGTCGCGGCCAATCTGCGCCACGGCGACATCGCAGCGGCTGGACGCGGCCTTCGAAGCGGGCGCCGTGGCAGGGCTGCCGCGCGAGGAGGAGTTGCGCACGCTGTGGCGCCTGGCCGAGGCGCTCGAGAGCCGCCGCGGCAAGCCGAGCGTCAACCCGCTGGTGCCCGACTACGTCTTCCGCGTGGAGCAGGGCCGCGTGCGCATCGAAGCGCGCCGGCGCGGCGCGCCGCTCGACAAGCTGGTCGCCGAGCTGATGATCCTCGCCAACACCACCTGGGGCGAACTGCTCGCCGAGCGCGACGTGGCCGCGCTGTACCGCGTGCAGACCTCGGGCAAGGTGAGGATGAGCGTGCACCCGGAAGCCCACGAGGGCCTGGGCGTGGCCTGCTACGCCTGGGCGAGTTCCCCGCTGCGCCGCTACGTGGACCTCGTCAACCAGTGGCAGCTGGTCGCGGCGCTCTGCCGGCCGCAAGCCGCCGTTCGCGCGCACTTCCGAAGAGCTGCTCACGCGCGCTGCGCGCCTTCGAGGTCACCTACGCGCGCTATGACGAGCACCAGCGCGCGATGGAGAACTACTGGTGCCTGCGCTGGCTGCTGCAGGAAGGCGTCGCCGAGGCCGACGCGGTGGTGCTGCGCGAGAACCTGGTGCGCTTCGAGGGATTGCCGCTCGCCGCGCGCGTGCCTTCGCTGCCCGCGCTCGACCCGGGGGTGCGCGTGCGGCTGGCGGTCGGCGAGGTGGACCTCATCGAACGCACCGTGGCCTGCGTCTACCGCGAGACGCTGGGCACCGGGCCGGGGGCGGGCGCCGTCGAGCAGGCAGAGGGCTAAAGTCCTAGAATGGCAGGGTTTTATCGCCTCGAGGTGCCATTGCAGGGAGCGATCGCGACACGCATGCCGGGCGCGGCCGAATACTGGGCCGGGCTCGACCGCCAGTCCCGCGTGCTCACCGCCGCGGTGGGGGCGTCGCTCCTGCTGCACGCCATCCTGCTTTCGGTGCACTTCAGGTTTCCCAACGAGTTGCGCTGGAAAAGCGCCAACCAGCCGCTCGACGTGATCCTGGTGAACGCCAAGTCGCGCCAGCGCCCCGGCAAGGCCGACGCGCTGGCGCAGAACAATCTCGAAGGCGGCGGCGAAACCGACCAGAACCGCCGCGCGAAGACGCCGCTGCCGGTGATCGACCCGCGCCATCCTGGCCGCGACCTCACGCAGGCGCAGCGCCGCGTGCAGGAGCTCGAAGCGCAGCAAAGGAAGCTCCTCGCGCAGACGCGCCAGTCGCGCGCGCAAGTGGCGCCGGAGGCCGAGCGCCGCGCGCCCTCGGATCAGCCCACGCCGCAGGCGTCCGGCCGCGACCTCGCCGACCTTTCGCTCGCGGCGATGCGGCTGCAGGCGCAGATCGACCGCCAGGTCGAGGCTTACCAGAAGCGCCCACGCAAGAAGTTCCTCGGCGCCTCGGCAGTCGAGTACCGCTATGCGCAGTACGAGGAGGATTGGCGCAACAAGGTGGAGCGCGTGGGCACGGTGAATTACCCGGCGGCGGCGCGCGGCAAGTACTACGGCAACCTGCGCATGACGGTGATCCTGCGCCCGGACGGCAACGTCGAGTCGATCGAGCTGGAGCGCTCCTCGGGCCTCAAGGTGCTCGACGACGCGGCGTTCAGGATCGTGCGCATGGCCTCGCCCTACGCGGCGTTCCCGCCCGACATCCGCCGCGAAACCGACTTGCTGGTGATCACGCGCACCTGGTTCTTCGGCCGCGGCGACAAGCTCTGGACTGAATGAGGCCGTGCCGGACCGCTACGCGGTAATCGGCAACCCGGTTACCCACTCCAAGTCGCCCTGGATCCACGCGCAGTTCGCGCGCGCCACGGGTGAAGACCATCGAGTACGGGCGCATCGAGGCGCCGCTCGACGGCTTCGTGCGCGCGGTCGAGGCGTTCCGCGCGCAGGGCGGCAAGGGGCTCAATGTCACGCTGCCGTTCAAGGGCGAGGCCTTCCGCTTCTGCGCCGGCACGAGCGAGCGCGCCGCCGCCGCGCAGGCCGTGAACACGCTGGTGCTCGACCGCGGCAGGCCCTGGGGCGACAACACCGACGGCGTCGGCCTGGTGCGCGACCTCACCGTCAATCTCGGCCGCCGGCTTGCCGGCGCGCGCATCCTGCTGATGGGGGCGGGCGGCGCGGCGCAAGGCGTGCTCGCACCGCTGGCGCAGGCGGGCGCGGCGTCGATCGTCATCGCCAACCGCACGCTGCCGCGCGCGGCAGCGCTCGCGGCGCGCGTGGCGGGCGTTTCCGCCTGCGGCTACGACGCGCTCGCCGGGCAATCCTTCGACCTGGTGATCAACGCCACCTCCGCAGGACTCTCCGGCGAACTGCCGCAATTGCCGAAGGGAATGTTCCGCGCCGGGCGCGCTTCGCCTACGAGATGGTCTACGGTCGCGACACCGAGTTCCTCGCCATGGCGCGCGCCGCCGGCGCCGCCACCAGCGACGGGCTGGGCATGCTGGTCGAGCAGGCCGCCGAGTCGTTCCTCGTGTGGCGCGGCATTCGTCCGGAGACGGGCGCGGTGCTGGCCGCGCTGCGCACGCAGTGAAGGCGCTGAGAGCGCTTGGCTGGGTGCTCGCCGCGCTCGTCGCGGCCGTGCTCCTGGTGCAGGCCTGGTTCTACTCGCACATCCTGTGGTGGGCGCGCGAGGCGCCGGCGGCCACCGCGTTCATGGAGCGGCGCCTCGAGCAGATGCGCGCGAAGAATCCGAAGGCGGCACTGCGCCACCAGTGGGTGCCTTACGCGCGCATCTCGCCGGAGCTCAAGCGCGCGGTGATCGCCGCCGAGGATGCGAAGTTCATCGACGCATGAGGGATTCGACTGGGAAGCGATCCAGAAGGCGATGGAGAAGAACGAAAGGAAGGGCAAGGTGGTGTCTGGCGCCTCGACCATCAGCCAGCAGCTGGCCAAGAACCTGTTCCTGTCGGGCGAGCGCAGCTGGCCGCGCAAGGTGCAGGAGGCGGTGATCACTGCGATGCTCGAGCACGCCATGGAAAAGCGCCGCATCCTCGAGCTGTACCTGAACTTCGCCGAGTGGGGCGAGGGGATATTCGGCGCGGAGTCCGCCGCGCGGCACCACTTCGGCGTCCCGGCCCAAGCTCTCGACGCCGAGCAGGCCGCCTGGCTGGCGGCGATCCTGCCGAGCCCGCGCCGCTACGAACGCGGGCGGCGCACGCCGTACCTGGAGGGCCGCATCGCCACCATCCGCGGCCGCATGGAGTCGGCGCAGGTCCCCTGATTGCTGCGCTCCACCGCGCAGGCCTGCGCCTCGCGGCTGCGCAACGACGATCTGATCGCGCGCTACGGCGGCGAAGACTTCGCGGTGCTATTTTGAGCCCATCGCGCTCGCGAGCAACCGCCGCGTCGCGTCGAACTGGGATTTGAGCGCGTAGTCGAACAGCCCGACGCGCTCGGCAAGCAGAGCCGTGGCGAAGCTCGCGGCGCTCGCCGGCGCGAGCTCGAGGTGCGCGTCTGCCTCGCCGCTCGCCGCGGCAATCTGCATGCCCTGCTTGCGCGCGAGGTGCATCATCGCCGCGTTCTCCGTCAGGCAGTGCATGAAGAGGGTGCCGATGCCCCAGTTGCGGGCATGGGTGTGCGCGCGCTCGAGCAGCGCCGCGCCGATGCCGCGGCCGCGGTGCGCCGGCAGGACGGAAACGCCGAGCTCGGCGTGATCCTCGGCGCGCGCGAGGTGCGCCGCGCCCGCGAGATTGAGTTCGTCGTCGAACACGCCGAACACCACATCACTCGCGAAATCGATGCGCTCGACGTAGTCGGCGACCGAAGCGTCCGAGATCGGCAGGCCAAAGCGCAGCCGCCGGTCCTCGGCATTCAGGGAAAGCAAGTGGGCGGCGAGCTTCGGGCGCTCGAGGCGGGTCAGTTCACGGGTAACGATCTGCATATGATCTTGGACACCCCCACTCACCGCAAGGTTCGTGCCGCAGGTACGTCAAACGCAAGCAAAGGCCTCGCGCGCCGCAGCGAGCGTTTCCTCGATCTCGCGCGCACCGTGCGCGGCGGAGACGAAACCCGCCTCGTAGGCCGAGGGCGCGAGGTAGACGCCGCGCTCGAGCATGGCATGGAAGAAGCGGTTGAAACGCTCGCGGTCGCATTGCATCACCTCGGCAAACGACTTCGGCGGCGCCGCGCGGAAGTACACGCCGAACATGCTGCCGATGGATTGCGACGAGAACGTGACACCGGCGCGCCGCCCTTCCGCGGCAAGGCCTTCGACGAGCGCCCGCGTGGTCGCCTCGATCCGCTCCTGGAAGCCGGGCGTCTCCACCAGCTTCAGCGTCGCCAGGCCGGCGGCGACCGCCACGGGGTTCCCGGACAGCGTCCCCGCCTGGTAAACGGGTCCGAGCGGGGCGATGTTCTGCATGATCTCGCGCCGGCCGCCGACCGCGCCCACCGGCAGCCCGCCGCCGATCACCTTGCCGAGCGTGGTGAGGTCAGGCCGGATGCCGAAGCGCGCCTGTGCGCCGCCGAGCGCGACGCGGAATCCCGTCATGACCTCATCCAGGATCAGCACCGCGCCGTGGCGCGTGCACTGTTCGCGCAGCGCCTCCGAGAACCCCGGCGCGGGCAGCACGAGGTTCATGTTGCCGGCCACCGGCTCGACGATCACGCCGGCGATCTCCCTGCCGCGGCGCTCGAACAGCGCCTGCACGCCAGCCGTGTCGTTGTAATCGAGCACCAGCGTGTGCGCGGCAGTCTCCGCCGGCACGCCTGCCGAGCTCGGGTTGCCGAAGGTGAGCGCGCCCGAGCCCGCCTTCACCAGCAGCGCATCGGCATGGCCGTGGTAGCAGCCCTCGAACTTCACGATGACGTTCCTGCCCGTATGGCCGCGCGCGAGGCGCAGCGCCGTCATGGTCGCCTCGGTGCCGGAGGACACCAGGCGCACCATTTCGAGCGATGGCACCAGCCGGCACAGCGTCTCCGCCATCTCCACCTCGGCCTCGGTCGGGGCACCGAAGGAAAGCGCGCGCGAGGCCGCCGCCTGCACCGCTTCGACGACCGCGGGATGCGTGTGCCCCGCGACCATCGGCCCCCAGGAGCCAAGGTAGTCGATGTAGCGCTTGCCGTCCGCGTCCCACAGGTGCGGGCCGGCGGCGCGCTCGAGGAAGGGCGGGGTGCCGCCCACGGCGCGGAACGCGCGCACCGGCGAATTCACGCCCGCGGGGATGCGCACCTGCGCGCGCCGGAAGAGTTCCTCGTTACGCGTGCTCATGGGCGAACAGCTTAGCGTATTGCCGCGCGCGGGCAGCGACATCGGGCGCATCGAACAGATCGGTGATCACCGCCAGGCAATCCGCGCCCGCCGCCACTACCTGCGGGCGCGTTCTCCGAGCGTGATGCCGCCGATCGCCACCTTCGGCACGCCCAGGTCGTGCGCGAACAGCGCGAGCGGCGCACGCACCGCGGCGGGCTTGGTGGGCGAGGCGAACACCGAGCCGAAGGCGACGTAGTCCGCACCTGCGGCGACGGCGCGGCGCGCGAGGTCCAGCCGGTCATAGCACGAAGCGCCGAGCAGCCGCCCCGGCAGGCGCGCACGCGCCGCGGCGAGGTCCCCGTCGGCGCGGCCGAGGTGCACGCCGGCCGCGCTCCACGGCGAGCGCGAGCTCGATGTCGTCGTTGACGATGAGCGGCACGCCGTGCACGCGGCAAAGCTGCGCGAGCGTGCGCGCCTCGCGCAATCGCTGCGCGGCATCCGCCGACTTGTTGCGGTACTGCAGCGCGCACAATGCGCCCGAGCCCACCGCGTCGGCGACGCGTTCGAGGTTTTCCGGCGTGATGGCGTACAGGCCGCGCAGCCTTATCGCCATGGCAGGTGCTGCCCGTCGCCGGGCTTGAAGCCGCGCTCGAGCGCGCGCCAGGTGAATTCCTGCGCCGCGCGCGCGGCCAGCGGCACCGCGTCGCCGAGCGCGAGGCGCGCGGCGAGCGCGGCGGCGAGGGTGCAGCCCGAGCCGTGGTAGCTGCCCGGCAGGCGCGGCCAGCGGTCCTCGCGCACGAGGCCGCGCGCGCCGTGCAGCGTGTTCACCACCTCGGCCGTCTCGGCGTGCGTGCCGGTGAGCAGCACGTACTGGCAGCCGCGCGCGAGGCAAGCGGCGACCCCGCCGAGCGCGCGCGCTTCCAGCGTGTTCGGCGTCAGCACGGTGGTGCGCGGCAGCAGGTGCTCGCGCAGGGCCGCCAGCACCGCTGCATCGGCGAGCGGGTCGCCGCGCCCCGAGGCAAGCACCGGGTCGAGCACCACGGGCAAGCGCGGGTGCCGCGCGAGGACCGCGGCGATCGCCTGCGCGTTCGCTGCGCTGCCGACGACGCCGATCTTGAACGCCGCAACGGGCAACTCGTCGAGCAGGCGCTGCGCCTGCTCCGCGACGAGTTGCGCGTCGAGCACCTGCATGCGGTGCACCCCACGGGTGTCCTGCACGGTCACCGCGGTCACGACGGACAGCGGATGGCAGCCGAGCGCGGCGAGCGTGAGCAGGTCGGCCTGCAGGCCCGCGCCGCCGGTCGGATCGGTGGCGGCGAAACTGAGCACGAGCACGGGAGCGGAAGGCATGGGAGCGCGGCGCGGCCGCGCCGCGGAATGAGCTAAGATGCCGCACGATTTTAACCTACCCCTCGCGCAGGACTGATGACCGAAAGCCAAGTGCAGCACCGGACCTGGATGTGCCTCATTTGCGGCTACGTTTACGACGAGGCCGCGGGGGCGCCCGACGAGGGGCTCGCGCCGGGCACGCGCTGGGAAGACGTGCCCATGAACTGGACCTGCCCGGAATGCGGCGCGCGCAAGGAAGATTTCGAGATGGTCGAGATCTGAGCGCGCACCGGCGCGCTTGGACCTGAAGTCGCTCAGCGCGGCGTGGCGCGGCGTGGCGATGCTGCCGCCGCGCCGGCAGTTCGCGATGCTCGCCGCCGCGATCGCCGCGCTTCTGGTCGCGGCGCTGTGGCTTGCCTGGGCCGAGTACCGCGAGGCGCATTTCGGCGAGGACCACCTCGCGGCGGCAGGCGAGATGCGCACGCTGTCGCAGCGCCTGGCGAAGAGCGCCTTGCGCAGCCTGCGCGGCGACCCGGATGCCTTTCCCCTGGTGCAGGCGAGCCGCGACGGCTTCGCCGCCGCGCTCGCGCGCCTCGCCAGGGACGGCCGTGCGCCCAAGGCGGTGCAGGCGCTCGCCACGGAATGGGAGCGCAGCGAGCGCAACGCGACGACGCTGCTGCGCGACCAGAAGCTGCTCACCGCGCTCGCGGGCGCGGCGGCGGGCATGGAGCGCGCGAACCCGCAGCTGCTGGAGCGCGCCGAGCGCGTGCAGAACCTGAAGCTCGCGCGCGGCGCGCCGCCGGCGGAGAGCGCCGCGGCGAGCCGGCTGGTGCTGCTCACGCAGCGCATGGCGCGCGGTGCGCAGATGCTGCTGGCCGCCGACGTGGTGGACCCGGAAGTGGAGTTCCTGCTCGGCAAGGACGTGAACGAGTTCCGCGGCACGCTCGCACGGCTGCGCGAAGGCGCCAAGCAAGCCGACCTCGCCGCGGCGCTGGCCGAGCTCGCCGAGACCTTTGGCCTGTACCAGGACTCGGTGGTCGCCGTGCTCGGCACGCGCGCGCGGCTCGCAGGCGCGAAGGAGGCGGCATTCGCCATCCACGCCGACTCCGAGCGGCTGCTGGAAGTCGGTGGACCGCGTGGTGGCGGCCTATCGCGCCGCGCCGGCTTCGCTCGCCTACGAGTACGGCCTGGCCGCAGTGGCGCTCGCGCTGTTCGGTGCGCTCGTCCTGCTGGCGCTCTTCTACCTGCACGACGAGCAGCGCCAGCGCGAGGCCATCGCGCGCCGGCATGCGGTGATGCGCCGCTACCACGAGCGCGACCTGGCGGCGGTCGAGCAACTGCGCCGCGAGCTCGAAGCGCTCGCCGGGGGCGATCTCACGGCGCGCGTCACCGTGGCGAGCGAGATCACCTACCCGGTGGCGGCCACCCTCAACGACGCGCTGGAAGCCCTGCGCCAGCTGGTGGCGCGCATCGCGGCGGCGGCCGAGCGCGTGAGGGGCGCCGCAGGCGGCGCGCAGGACGGCGGCCGATGTCCTGTTCGCCGCCGCGCAGCGGCAGTCCCAGCGCATCAAGGGCGCAAGCGCGAGCGCGCTCGGCATGGCGCGCATGGTGAACGAGCTCGCGACGCGCGCCAACCAGTCCGCCGAGCTCTCGCGCACCGCGCTCGCCGCGGCGCGCCAGGGGCACCAGGCGGTGCAGGCCGCGCTCTCCGTGATGCGCGACCTCGGCGCGCGCATCCGCGTGGGCGCGGCGCAGATCGACCGCCTGCGCGGCGCCTCTCCCGAGCTGGGACGCACCGCGAACGCGCTCAATCAGGTCGCCGCGCAGGCGGAGGCGCTTGCCGGCAGCGCCTCGGGCCAGTCGCTCGGCGAGCTGGGCGAGGTGCTGCGCAAGCTCGCGGAGAAGATCGAGGAGGTGTCCAAAACCACCCAGTCGCAGGCCGGCGCCGCGAGCGCGGTGGCCGGCGGCGTGCGCGAAGTGCTCTCGGGCGCCGAGCAGGCGGCGGACGCGGCCACGCGGGCCGCCGGCGCGGTCGAGTCGCTGGCGGAGCTGCTGCGCGAGTTGCAGGAGGCGCTGGAGAAGCTGCGCTACTGACGACGCGCGGCGAGCGCGGCGGAGTCCGAGGGCATGGGTTAAAATAGCCTCTGAGCGTGTCCTCGATCAATCTGACGCACCACTTCCTGATCGCCATGCCCAGCATGGCCGATCCGTACTTTGCCAAGACCCTGACTTACGTCTGCGAGCACAACGACCAGGGCGCGCTCGGCGTGGTGGTCAATCGCCCGATCGACATGACCCTGCAGGCGCTGTTCGAGCGCCTCTCGCTCACCCTGAAGCAAAAGGACCTGTCCGACTCGCCGATCTACTTCGGCGGCCCGGTGCAGACCGATCGCGGCTTCGTCCTGCACGAGCCGGCCGGCAACTGGCAGTCCACGCTGCACGTGCGCGGTGCCATCGGCCTCACCACGTCCAAGGACATCCTGGAGGCGGTCGGGCGCGGCGAAGGCCCGGCGAAGCTCCTGGTGACGCTCGGCTACGCCGGCTGGTCGCCTGGCCAACTCGAGCACGAACTCAAGCAGAACGCCTGGCTCACGGTCGAGGCGAAGGACGCCATCATCTTCGACCTGCCCTCGGAGGAGCGCCTGCCGGCGGCGATGGAGCTGCTCGGCGTGGATTACGCGCGCCTGGCGGATTCGGCGGGACATGCCTGAGCAGGCGCGCACCGTCCTCGCCTTCGATTTCGGCATCAAGCGCATTGGCGTTGCAGTAGGGGAGGCGGAGCTGCGCACCGCGCATCCGCTGCCCGGCATCGCCGCGCCCGGCTTCGCCGCGATCGAGAAGCTGGTGAAGGAATGGCGCCCGTCATGCGCTGGTGGTCGGGCCTGCCGGTGGCCGAGCGCGGCGAGCACCCGCTCGCCAAGCGCGTGCAGCGCTTCGCCCGCCAGCTCGAAGGGCGCTTTCACCTGCCGGTCGAGCGCGTGGACGAGCGCTACACCTCGGTGGCAGCCGAGAGCCTGCTGCGCGGCACGAAGCAAGAAAGCGGTGGATTCGGTCGCCGCGCAACTCATCCTCGAACAGTACTTCCATGGCCGCGCTGCCTGACGCCGAAAAGCTCTGCGAGCAGCTCGCGCGCGAGCTGAAGGCCGCGCGTGAAGCCGTCCACCGCGATGGTCGGCATCCACACCGGCGGCGCCTGGGTGGCCGAGCGTCTGCACGCCGCGCTCGCGCTCAAGATTCCGCTGGGCCTGCTCGATCCCGCGTTCTACCGCGACGACTATGCCAAGCAGGGCCTCGCCAAGGACCCCAAGCGCTCCAAGATCCCGTTCGACGTCGAGGGCAAGGACCTGCTGCTGGTGGACGACGTGCTCCATACCGGGCGCACGGTGCGCGCGGCGATGAACGAGCTGTTCGACTACGGCCGCCCGGCCTCGATCGCGCTGGTGGTGCTCGCCGAGCGCGACGGCCGGCAGCTGCCGGTGTGCGCGCAACACGCGGGCGCGAAGGTCGACGGTGCCCGCCGGACATGCGGCTGCGCCTGAAGCGCGACGCGCAGGGCAGGCTCTCGCTGGAGCTCGAGCGTGGCGCGTAACCCCCAGCTTGAACGGCAACGGCGAGCTGCAGCACCTGCTCTCCATCGAAGGGCTGCCGCGCGAGATCCTGCTCAAGATCCTCGACACCGCGGAGTCCTTCGTCGGCGTCACCGAGCGCGACATCAAGAAGGTGCCGCTGCTGCGGGGGAAGAGCGTGTTCAACCTGTTCTTCGAGGGCTCGACGCGCACGCGCACCACCTTCGAGATCGCGGCCAAGCGCCTGTCGGCGGATGTCATCAACCTCAACGTCGCGGTGAGCTCGACCTCCAAGGGCGAGTCGCTGCTCGACACGGTGGCCAACCTCTCGGCGATGCAGGCCGACATCTTCGTCGTGCGCCACGGCTCCTCCGGCGCGGCGCACCTCGTCGCGCGCCACGTGAAGCCGCACGAGCACGTGATCAACGCGGGCGACGGTCGCCACGCGCACCCGACGCAGGGGCTGCTCGACCTGTACACCATCCGCCACTACAAGAAGGACTTCGGCGGACTCACGGTGGCGATCGTGGGCGACGTGCTGCACTCGCGCGTGGCGCGTTCGCTGATCCACGGTCTCACCACGCTCGGCGCGCCGGAAGTGCGCGTCATCGGCCCGCAGACGCTGATCCCGGCGGGCGCCGCCGCGCTCGGCGTGCGCGTGTTCCACTCGATGCGCGAGGGCCTCGCGGGCGCGGACGTGGTGGTGATGCTGCGGCTGCAGAACGAGCGCATGAGCGGGGCGCTGCTGCCGAGCGCGCAGGAGTTCAACAAGCACTACGGCCTCACCGCCGGACAAGCTCGCGCTGGCGAAGCCCGACGCCATCGTCATGCACCCCGGGCCGATGAACCGCGGCGTGGAGATCGACTCCTCGGTCGCCGACGGCCCGCATTCGGTGATCCTGCCGCAGGTGACCTTCGGCATCTCCGTGCGCATGGCGGTGATGAGCATGATCGCGGGCGGCGGATGAAGCTCCTCATCCGGAACGGCCGGGTGGTGGACCCCAAGAGCGGGCGCGACGCGGTGGGCGACGTGTTCGTCGCCGACGGGCAGGATCGCGGCGGGCAGCGGGAACGCCCGACCGCACCATCGACGCCAAGGGCCTGGTCGTCGCGCCGGGCTTCATCGACCTCGCCGCGCGCCTGCGCGAGCCGGGCTACGAATACAAGGCGACGCTCGAATCCGAGATGGATGCCGCGGTGGCGGGCGGCGTGACGAGCCTCGCCTGCCCGCCGGACACCGATCCGCCGCTCTGGATGAGCCGGGCCTCGTGGACATGCTGCGGCGCCGTGCCAAAGCCCTGTCGCGGGCGCGCGTCTACCCGGTGGGCGCGCTCACGGTGAAGCTCGCGGGCAAGCAGCTGACGGAAATGGCGGAGCTCGCCGAGTCCGGCTGCGTCGCCTTCTCGCAGGCGAACGTCCCGGTGGGCGATACGCAGGTGCTGTGGCGCGCGCTGCAGTACGCGGCCACCTTCGACTTTCCGGTGTGGCTGCGCGCCGAGGACGCCTGGCTCGCGAAGGGCGGCGTCGCGCACGACGGCGAGGTGGCGACGCGCCTGGGCCTTGCCGGCATCCCGGCGTTCGCCGAGACCATCGCGCTCGCGCAGCTCTTCGAACTGGTGCGCGCCACGGGCGCGCGCGTGCACGTCTGCCGCATTTCGAGCGCCGCCGGCGTCGCCATGCTGCGCCGCGCGCGCCACGAAGGACTGCCGCTCACCTGCGATGTCGGCATCCACCACCTGCATCTGTCGGACATGGATCTGGGCTTCTTCGACTCGAGTTGCCGGCTGGAGCCGCCGCTGCGCAGCCAGCGCGACCGCGAGGCGCTCGCCGCGGGACTCGCCGACGGCACCATCGACTGCGCGGTGTCGGACCACACGCCGGTGGACGAGGACCAGAAGCTGCTGCCCTTCGCGGAAGCCGAGCCCGGCGCCACGGGGCTGGAACTTTTGCTGCCGCTCACGCTCAAGTGGGGCATGGAGAGGAAGCTCACGCTCGCGCAGACGCTCGCGCGCATCACCAGCGAGCCGGCGCGCGTCCTGGGCGTCGCCTCGGGCCGCATCGAGCCCGGTGCGCCCGCCGACCTGGCGATCTTCGACCCGCAGGCGAGCCTGGCGCGTGACGCCGCAGGCCCTGAAGAGCCAGGGCAAGAACTCGCCCTTCCTCGGCATGGAACTCACCGGGCGCGTGCGCGCCACCATCGTCGCCGGGAACGTCGTCCACGAGGCATGAGGCGGGTCGCCCTTGCACTGATCCTCGTCGCCGGGTGCAGCTCCACGCCGGAGAAGCGCCCGGGCGGCTATTACAAGGACGACGGGCCCGGGCGACAGTGCGAAGCTCGCCTCGATACCTGACGCGGTGCCGCGTGCTGAGCCGCTGCACCGCTACGCCAACCGGCCCTACGAAGCGATGGGCAGGAAATACGTGCCGCTCACGCGCGTCGGCGTCTACACGCAGCGCGGCACGGCGAGCTGGTACGGCAAGCGCTTCCACGGCAACCCGACCTCCAGCGGCGAGAAGTACGACATGTACAAGATGACCGCGGCGCACCCGATCCTGCCGATCCCGAGCTACGTGCGCGTCACCAACGTGGCCAACCGCCGCAGCGTGGTGGTGCGCGTCAACGACCGCGGCCCGTTCCACGCCGGGCGCGCCATCGACCTGTCCTACGCCGCGGCCTACAAGCTCGGCTACATCGCGCAGGGCAGCGCCGAGGTTCAGATCGAGCAGATCGTGCCGGGCGGCACGCCGCTCGCGCGGCGGTAGCCCCTTCGCATGCGCGGCTTCCTGTGGTCGCTGGTCCTGCTTTTCGCGAGCATTGCGGCGCAGGCGCAGCCCGCGCCGCAGGTCGCCGGCAAGTCCTGGCTGCTCGCCGACCTCACCAGCGGCCAGGTGCTCGCCGAGGAAAAGGCCGACGAGCGCTTCGCGCCCGCGTCGCTCACCAAGCTGATGACCGCCTACGTGGTGTTCGGCGCGCTGCGCGACCGGCGGCTGTCGCTCACCGACCGCATCGAGGTGTCCGAGCGCGCCTGGCGCGCGAGCGGCTCGCGCATGTTCGTCCAGCCCGGCACGCCCGTCGTGGTGGAGGAGTTGATCCACGGCATGGTGGTGCAGTCGGGCAACGACGCGACCATCGCGCTCGCCGAGGCGGTGGCCGGGTCGGAGGAGCAGTTCGCCGGCGCTGATGAACCGCGAAGCCGCGCGGCTGGGCATGCGCGAACACGCAGCTTTGCGAACGCCACCGGGTTCTCGGCGGAGCAGCACTACAGCACGGCGCGCGACCTGTCGCTGCTCGCCGGCGCGCTGATCCGCGATTTTCCGGACGACTACGCGCGCTACTACGCGGGCAAGGAGTACCGCTACAACAACATCACGCAGATCAACCGCAACCGCCTCCTGTGGCTCGACCCGAGCGTGGACGGCGTGAAGACCGGCTATACCGAGGCTGCGGGCTATTGCCTGGTCGCCTCCTCGCAGCGCGGCGGGCGCCGGCTGCTGTCGGTGCTGCTCGGCGCGCCCTCGGACGCTGCGCGCGCGCAGGAATCGCTGAAGCTGCTCAACTGGGGCTACCAGTTCTATGACGGCGTGCGCCTCTATCCCCGCGGCGCGGCGGTGAAGGCGGTGGCGGTGTGGAAGGGCGCCGCCACGGAGGTGAAGGCGGGTTTCGCCGAGGGCCTGGTGGTGACGGTGCCCAAGGGCCAGGCGGACAAGCTGAAGGCCGAGCTGGTGACGCACCCGCCGGTGGTGGCGCCGGTGGCCGTGGGGCAGCGCGTGGGGGTGCTGCGGGTGCAGCTGGACGGCAAGCCGCTCGGCGACTACCCCGTGGTGGCGCTCGAGAACGTCGCCGTGGCGGGCTTCTTCGGCCGCGCCTGGGATACACTGCGGTTGTTGTTCAAGTAGCGGGGTCCTCGCATGGTTTTCCTGAACGGCAAATTCCTCCCGATCGACGAAGCGCGCGTGCCGGTGCTCGATCGCGGCTTCATCTTCGGCGACGGCGTCTACGAGCTGATTCCCGTGTATTCGCGCGCGCCGTTCCGCATGGACGACCACCTGGCGCGCCTGGAGCGCAGCCTCGCCGCGGTGCGCATCAGAGAACCCCTACACGCGCGAGAAGTGGCGCGAGATCATCCTGCAGCTCGTCGCCAAGCAGCCCTGGGAGGACCAGGCGGTGTATTTCCAGGTGACGCGCGGCGTGGCGAAGCGCGACCACGCGTTTCCGGCCGGGCGTCGAGCCGACGGTGTTCGTGATGTGCCAATCCGCTGGTGAACCCGCCCAGGGAACTGGTGGAGAAGGGCGGCAGCGCCGTCAGCGCGGTGGACAACCGCTGGCTGCGCTGCGACATCAAGTCGATCTCGCTGATCGGCAATTGCCTGCTGCGGCAGGTGTCGGCGGACGCGGGCGCGCAGGAAACGATCCTGTTCCGCGACGGCAAGCTCACCGAGGCTTCCGCCTCCAACGTGTTCATCGTCAAGCGCGGCGTGCTGCTCTCGCCGCCGAAGTCGAACCTGATCCTGCCCGGCATCACCTACGACGTGGTCACGGAGATCGCGCAGGCCGGCAAGATCCCGCTCGAGTTCCGCGACATCGCCGAGGCGGAAGTGCGCGGCGCGGACGAGGTGTGGGTGACCTCGTCCTCCAAGGAGATCCTTGCCATCGTCACCCTGGACGGCAAGCCCGTGGGCGACGGCAAGCCCGGGCCGCTGTTCAAGCGCGCCTACGCGCTGTACCAGGAGTTCAAGGCCAAGGTCATGCGCAAGGAGGCGGTCTCGGCCTGATGCCGCTGGCGAACGCAGAATCGCTGATCTCGTATCCCACCGACTTTCCCATCAAGGTGATGGGGAGGAAGGAGGCGCAGGTTCGCGCACAACGTGGTCGTCATCGTGCAGCAAGCACGCGCCGGATTTCGACGCGGCGACGATGGAGCTGCGGCCGAGCCGCGAGGGCAACTACCTCAGCGTCACCTGCACCATCCGCGCGACCTCGCGCGAGCAGCTCGACGCCCTGTACCAGGAGCTCTGCGACCATCCGTCGGTGGTGATGGTGCTGTGATGGAAACCGCGCTCGCGACACGCGTGCGCAGCTTCGGGCTGGTGGAGTACGTGCCGCTGGTGGCGAAGATGCGCGAGTTCACGCTGAACCGGACGCCCGGAGACGCCGGACGAGCTGTGGGTGCTGGAGCATCCGCCGGTGTACACGCTGGGGCAGGGGGCCGATCCCAAGTTCGGCCCCAGGATGGCGAACGGCATCGCCGTGGTGCAGGCCGAGCGCGGCGGCGAGATTACTTATCACGGGCCGGGACAGGCGGTGGTCTACACGCTGGTGGATCTCTCGCGGCGCGGGATCAAGGTGAAGCCGTTCGTCGCGCTGCTCGAGCAGTGCGTGATCAATTTTCTTACCGGGCACGAGGTGCAGGCGGAGAGAAAGCCGGGCGCGCCCGGGGTCTACGTCGGCGGCGCGAAGATCGCGTCGCTCGGCATCCGCGTGACGCGCGGGCGCGCGTGGCACGGGCTCGCGCTCAACGTGGACATGGATCTGACGCCGTTCAACGCGATCGACCCTTGCGGGTACCCCGGATTGAACGTCGCGCAGGCAAAGCAGTTCGGCATCAAGGGCACGGCGAAGGAGATCGGCATTCGCCTCGCGTGGCTTCTGGTGCACAGGCTCGACGATGCGTGAAGCCGGCGTGAAGGAAAAGGGCCGGCTCGAAGACGGCCCGCATTCCCGATCAAGATCGTGCCGCAGGCGCCGTTGGCGAAGCCGGCGTGGATCCGCGTCAGGGCGGCCAATCCTTCGTCCCGCTTCACCGAGATCAAGCAGATCCTGCGCGAGCAGAACCTGCATACCGTGTGCGAGGAGGCGTCCTGCCCGAACATCGGCGAGTGCTTCGGCAAGGGCACGGCCACCTTCATGATCCTGGGCGACATCTGCACGCGGCGCTGCCCGTTCTGCGACGTGGCGCATGGCAGGCCGTTGGCGCCGGACCAGGATGAGCCCGCGCATCTGGCGGACACCATCGCCAGGCTGAAGCTGAAGTACGTCGTCATCACCAGCGTGGACCGGGATGACCTGAAGGACGGCGGGGCGCAGCATTTCGTGGATTGCATCCGCGCGGTGCGGGAGAAGTCGCCGCAGACCACGATCGAAGTCCTGGTGCCCGATTTCCGCGGGCGGATGGACCGGGCGCTGGAGGTCCTGCTGTCGTGCGCCGCCCGATGTGATGAACCACAACCTCGAAACCGTGCCGCGGCTGTATCGGCAGGCGCGGCCGGGCGGGGATTACCTGCATTCGCTGAAGCTGCTGCAGGAGTTCAAGAAGCAGGTGCCGGACGTTCCCACCAAGTCAGGATTGATGGTGGGGCTGGGGGAGACGGACGAGGAAATCCTCCAGGTGATGCGCGACCTGCGCGCGCACGACGTGGACATGCTCACCATCGGGCAGTACCTGCAGCCTTCGCCGCACCACCTCGCGGTGGAGCGCTACGTGCATCCGGACATCTTTGCAATGTTCGAGCGCGAGGCGCAGGCGATGGGGTTTCGCCATGCGGCGGTGGGTGCGATGGTGAGGAGTTCGTATCACGCGGACCGGCAGGCGCATGAGGCGGGCGTGGAGTAGGTGCTTTGCGCGCCGGTGATCGGAGTAATTCGAGATGACTTACCACCTGACGATCGAGGAGAAGCCGTCCTACCTGCATGCGAGAGTCACCGGGACGCACAATGCGGAGAACCTCCGCACGATTCCTCGTGGAGGTGCACGAGGAATGCTGCGCGACGCAATTGCACGGCCGTCCTGTTGGAGATGAATCTGTCCGGACCAAGCCTGGACACCGGCAGCATCTTTGATGTGGTCTCGGAAAGAAGTGCGGACGGGATGATGTTCAAGCGCATCGCCTACGTCGATGCGAGCCCCGAGCGCGATCTGCGAAAGATGGAATTCGCCGAAACCGTTGCCGTCAACCGCGGTGTGAGGGTCCGGCTTTTCCGCAACGTGGCAGGACGCAGAACGGTGGATGCTCGAGTGCCGCCGGCGGCGCGCAGGAAGGCAACTAGTACGGAAGGAACGACACATGATCGAACACACCCTCGGCATGGCGGCTCATTCGCGTGCGATGTCTCTAGCACTCGAGTCGGCGCAGAACGTCCTCGCTCGAACGGAGGCGAGCTTGGCGCGAACTCGGCAGGACGGTCGACCTCGCAGCATCGCGGACGGGATGTCTTGCCGGTCACTCATCATCGACGCGCTAGTCCTGGTGGCGAACGTCCGGAGCGATGGCAGCGCGCTACGATCGCGCTGGATCGGGCCGGGACCATACTTGCGAATCCGTCAGCTGAAGGCGTTTGTCCGTTGGCGAGACATATCTTCGATCCGCGACCTGCAAGACGTCGCGAGCGGTGGCATCGAGCACTGCAATTCTCGAAACGGAGGATCAGGCGCGTACGCGCGCTTTCTTGAAACCACGTGACGAATGCTGGCGTGCATGTCAAATGCATGGTGGATCGCGCGGAAGCTTGGCATGGCTCCGCGCCATTGAGACGCTGGGCAGCCGCGCATCGGATTGCAGGATGAGCGCAAGTCGCAGTTTCCGATCGAAGGCGGTTGCACCTGCCGCTCCGTGCGTTACCGCATGACGAGCAAGCCCTTGTTCGTCCACTGCTGCCACTGCACCTGGTGCCAGCGCGAGATCCGGCACGGCATTCGCGCTCAACGCCATGATCGAAGCCGACCGCGTCGAGCTGCTCCAGGGCGAAGTCGAAGTGATCAACACGCCGTCCAACAGCGGCAAAGGCCAGAAGATCTCGCCGCTGTCCGAAGTGCCGCATCGCGCTCTGGAGCAATTACTCGGGAGCGGGGATGCCGTGCGCTTCGTGCGCGTCGGCACTCTGGACGATCCTGGACGCTTCCCGCCCGACATCCATATCTTCACGTCCACGAAGCAACCCTGGGTGGTAGTTGCCCGAGGGCACACCGGCTGTCCCGGAATACTACAAAGCCTCCGAGCGTTGGCCGAAGGAGAGCCTGGAGCGCCGCGCTGCACTGATGGCAGCACGGCACAAGCCGTAAGCGGGTCCCCTGATCGCGGGACTGCGGGGCTGCCAGCGCTGGTTATCCTTCCGGTTCGCCATGCACATCGTCTACTACGTTGCCTGCCAGCGTCGACGGTTTCATCGGCCCTCCGGACGGCAGCCTGAACTGGCTCGCGCCGTTTGAAGGCGGCGCCGAGGACTACGGCTACGC
The DNA here is from genome assembly GCA_963782655.1 of uncultured beta proteobacterium. GTDB lineage: Bacteria > Pseudomonadota > Gammaproteobacteria > Burkholderiales > SG8-39 > JAABQT01. The sequence continues at coordinate 299,670 of CAWALA010000009.1, forward strand.
GCAAGTTTCTTCGGCCACCGTGGACAGCCGTGCTGCTTGGCCGGCAGGACCTACGAGCAGAGCCTCGTCGTTCGGCAAATGGCCCTACGAAGGCAAGCACTGCTGGGTGTTCTCGCGCCAGAAGCTCAAGACCACCGTTCCCGACGTGACGATGACCATGGACAGCCCGCGCGAGGTGGTGACGCCAGATGAAGTCGCGAGAAGCTGCGCCGCGCGTGGCTGGTCGGCGGCGGGGAGTTACTCGCGGGCGCGTTCCGCGCCGAAGGGCTGATCTGGGAGTACATCATCTCGGTGATCCCGGTGATGTTGGGCAACGGGGATTCAGCTGTTCGGCGAGAAGGGCGCCCACGAGAGGCCTGACGCTGGTCGAGTCGCAGCGCTACGCAAGCGGCATCATCCAGCTGCAGCTACGTGAAGGAGAAGTAAGCGGGCTAGTTGCGTGACGACCAGGCCGTCCTTCACGCCGGCCACGCCGGCGACTGGTGGAGGCGGCCTTCACCGCCGCGCGCGCTGGCTCCTCGTCCTCCACGAATCCCGAGAGCAACACCTCGCCCTTGAAGGTCTCCACCGACACGTCGAGCGACTTCAGCTCGGCTCGCGCAGCAGCGCCGCCTTCACCTTGGCGGTGATGGCGCTGTCGTTCGCCACGCGGCCGGCGTAGGCGCGGTCGTGCAGCGACTCGGCCTTGAGGAACTCGTCGGCGTCGAGCTTGCCGTCGCGGTTGGCGTCGGCCTCGTTGAACGGGCCGGCGTAGCCGCGGATGTTGCGCACTTCGTCCTGCGACACGAAGCCGTCGCGGTTGGCGTCGAGCTGGATGAACTTGGCGTTGCCGACGCGCGGCGCCCCTTTGTCGTCGGCTTGCGCGAGCGGGATCGCCCAGGCGAGCGCGGTGACGCTGAGGATGGTCCTTGCGGTGCGGGTCAATCTTCATCTGCGACTCCTCTTCGAGTGACGGAAACGGCGCGAGCCCCGAAGGGCCCGCGCTATTGCTCAGACCCGCAATGGCGTGTGCCAGGTTTCATGTTCATGCGAAATCAACGGGTTGCAGGGATGCAAGAGATGGCGGAGCGAAAGAATATCGTCGCCATGTGACGACAGTTCGCGCGCGCCGCGGGCGCGCGCAGGCGACACTTCAGGAAATCAGGCCGGTTCGGCCAGGACGCGCTCGACGAGCGCGTGGAACTCGTTCCAGTCGGGCTCGCCGACGTACTGCTTCACGATGCGGCCGCGCCTGTCGAGAAGAAAAGTGGTCGGCGTGACGCTCACGTCGCCGAAGCCCTCTCGCCACCGCGCCATCCGAATCGAGCGCGACCTTGAACGGCAGGGCGCGCTTCTGCGTGAAGTCGGCCACCAGGTTGGGGTGGTCGTAGCTCATCGCCACGGCGACCATCTCGTAGCCGCGCGGCGAGAACTTCTCGCCACGCCTCGACCATCTTCGGCATTTCCTCGACGCAGGCGACGCAGGAGGTGGCCCAGAAGTTGACGAGCACCACCTTGCCGCGCAGGTCCGAGGTGGCGAAGTTCTGCCCGTCGAGCGTGACAAAGCGCACTTCCGGCGCAGGCGGCTGCCGCGTGAGCAGGGCGACGCCGGCCCCCGCGGCGATTGCCACCGCGGCGACGGCAACGATAAGCTTCTTCCTCATGAGGGGCGCTATTGTCGCCGCGACCGCGGCACTTGTCATGGGTTGGGCCGGCCTCGCCGCCGCCCAGCTCGAGAACATCACCAACCGCGAGGCGGTATCGGCCTTGAGGACCGCGCTGGAGAAGGGTTCCCGCGCGGCGGTGGACCAGCTGGGGCGGGAGAACGGGTTTTTCGGCGATGCGCGGGTGAAGATCCCCTTGCCGGAGTCGCTGAAGCGCGCCGAGCGCACCATGCGGCGCTTCGGCATGGGGAAGTACGCCGATGAGCTGGTGCTCGACCATGAATCGCGCGGCGGAAGCCGCGGTGCCGGAAGCGAAGCAGCTGTTCGTGGATTCGGTGAAGAAGATGACGGTGCAGGACGCGAAGGGCATCCTCACCGGCGGCGAGACGGCGGGCACCGAGTACTTCAAGCGCACCACCTCGGACCAGCTGCAGGAAGCGCTTCCTGCCCATCGTGAAGAAGTCCACCGCAGAAGGTGGGCCTCGCGCAGAAGTACAACCAGTACGCGCGAGCAGGGCGCGGCGTTCGGCCTGGTGAAGCAGGAGCACGCCAACCTGGACGACTACGTGACGCAGAAGGCGCTGGACGGCCTTTACTTCATGGTGGCGGAAGAGGAGAAGAAGATCCGCAAGGACCCGGTGGGCACCGCCTCCAGCATCCTGAAGAAGGTCTTCGGCGCTCTGAAAATAGGGACAGACCCGATATGCTGTCCCTCTAGTGCGCCTGGTCCCAGTTGTCGCCGACGCCGACGTCGACGATCAGCGGGCACTTCGAGCGTCGCCACGCCCTGCATCAGGTCGCGCAGCCGCTCCTTCACCTGCGTCGAGCTCGTCCTCCGGCACTTCCAGCACCAGCTCGTCGTGCACCTGCATGATGAGCTTGGTGGCGAGCTGCTCCTCGGTCCAGCCAGCCCTGCACCGCGATCATCGCGAGCTTGATGAGGTCGGCGGCCGTGCCCTGCATCGGCGCGTTGATCGCTGCGCGCTCGGCGCCCTGGCGCGCGCTGCGGGTTGGCGGACTTGATTTCCGGCAGCCACAGCCGGCGCCCGAACACGGTCTCGACGTAGCCCGGGCGCGCGCCTTCTCGCGCGTCTCGTCCATGTAGCGCTTCACGCCCTGGTAGCGCGAGAAGTAGGAGTCGATGTAGGCCTGCGCGGTGGCGCGCTCGATGCCGAGGTTCTGCGCCAGGCCGAAGGCGCTCATGCCGTAGATCAGGCCGAAGTTGATCACCTTGGCGATGCGCCGCTCGTCCGGCGACACCTTGTCGAGCGGCAGGCCGAACACCTCCGCGGCGGTGGCGCGGTGCACGTCGTGCGCCGTGCGCGAACGCTGGCACAGGCCCGGGTCGCCCGACAGGTGCGCCATGATGCGCAGCTCGATCTGCGAGTAGTCCGCGCTCACGATCTTGCAGCCCGCGGGCGCGACGAAGGCCTCGCGGATGCGCCGCCCCTGCGGCGTGCGGATCGGGATGTTCTGCAGGTTGGGATCGTTGGAGGCGAGGCGCCCGGTGACCGCCACCGCCTGCGAGTAGGTGGTGTGCACGCGCCCGGTCGCCGGGGTTCACCATCCTGCGGCAGCTTGTCGGTGTAGGTGGACTTGAGCTTGGCGAGGCCGCGGTATTCGAGCAGGAGCTTGGGCAGCGGGTAGTCGAGCGCGAGCTCCTCGAGCACGTCCTCGTCGGTGGAGGGCTGGCCCGTGGGCGTCTTCTTCTTCACCGGGAGCTTCTGCCGCTCGAACAGGATCTCCTGGATCTGCTTGGGCGAATTGAGGTTGAACGGCTGGCCCGGCCGCCGCGTAGGCCTTCTGCTCGAGCTCCAGCATCTCCTTGCCCAGCTCGTGGCTCTGCGCCTCGAGCTTCGCGCCGTCGAGCAGCACGCCGTTGCGCTCCATGCGCAGCAGCACCGCGCATCACCGGCATTTCGATCGCCTCGTAGACCTGCTTCAGCCGCGCCTCGGCGGCGATCTTCGGATAGAGCGACCTCGTGCACGGCGAACGTGCAGTCGGCGTCCTCCGCCGCGTACTCGGTGGCGCGCCCGATCTCCACCGCGGCGAACGAGATGCGCGACGCGCCCTTGCCGGTCACGTCGTCGTAGGAGATGGTCTTCCAGCCCAGGTGCCGCTGCGACAGCGAATCGAGGTCGTGCCGCTCGTGCGCCTCGTAGACGTAGGATTCGAGCAGCGTGTCGTGCGCGATGCCGCCGAGCGCGCACGCCGTGGTTGGCGAGCACGTGCGCGTCGAACTTGAGGTTCTGGCCGACCTTGCGCGCGCTGCGCGCTCTCCAGCCAGGGCTTGAGCAGCGCGAGCGCCGCGCTCCACGCCGATCTGCTCCGGCGCGCCCGGGTACTGGTGCGCGAGCGGCAGGTAGGCGGCGTCGGTCGCCGAACGCGAAGGACATGCCGACCAGCTGCGCGGTCATCGGCTCGAGGCCCGTGGTCTCGGTGTCGAAGCCGACCAGCGCGGCCTTGTCCATGCGCGCAAGCCACGCCACGAGCGCATTGCTCGTCGGCGAGCGTCAGCGTACTTGCGGCGCGCGGCTGGCGCGGCGCGTCGCCGGGCTCTGCGCGCCGGCGGCGCCGCGTCGGCGGCCGGCGCCGCCGAGGTCCGCGAGCATGGTCCTGAAGCCGAAGCGCTCGTACAGCGCGCGCAGCGCGTTCTCGTCGGGATTGCCGCGCGAGCTCGTCGAACCGCACCGGCAGCGGGACGTCGCGCTTCACGGTGAGCAGCCGGCGGCCCTTGGGCAGCCAGTCGAGCGCCCGGCGCAGGTTCTCGCCCACCGCGCCGTCGATCTCGGCGGCGTGCGCGATCACCGCGTCGAGCGAGCCGTACTGCTGGATCCATTTCGCCGCGGTCTTCGGGCCGACCTTGTCCACGCCGGGCACGTTGTCCACCGCGTCGCCCGTCAGCGCGAGGTAGTCGACGATTCTGCTCCGGCGCGACGCCGAACTTCTGCCGCACGCCCGCGGGGTCGAGCGTCTCGTTCGACATGGTGTTGACCAGCGTCACCTGCTCGTCCACCAGCTGCGCGAGGTCCTTGTCGCCGGTGGAGATCACCGTGCGCCAGCCGCTCCCGCGCGCCTGGTCCGCGAGCGTGGCGATCACGTCGTCGGCCTCCACGCCTTCGATCGCCAGCACCGGCCAGCCGAGCGCGGCGACGGCCTCCTTCAGCGGCTCGATCTGCGCGGCGAGCGGCTCGGGCATGGACGGGCGGTTCGCCTTGTAGCCGCGGATACTCGGCGTCGCGGAAGGTCGGCCCTTTCGCGTCGAACACGCAGGCGCGCGCCTGCGCCTTGTGGTCGGCGGCGAGCCGCCTTAGCATGCTGAGGACGCCCCGGATCGCGCCGGTGGGTTCGCCGCGCGGGCTCTTCAGTTCCGGCAGCGCGTGGAACGCGCGGTACAGGTACGACGAGCCGTCCACCAGCAGGAGCGTTTTTTGCGGATCGTTCGCCGACACGATGACTGACGACAAGCTGCCGAAACCGTCGACGCCCCGACCGCAGCTTCAACGCGCGCGAGGCGTGGCGGGTGTTCGGCATTATGTCAGAGTTCGTCGACGCCACCGAGCGCCTCGCCAACATCCGCCCCGCGGTGTCGGTGTTCGGCAGCGCGCGCGTCGCGCCCGGCACGCACTACTACGAGCTGGCCGAGCAGGTATCGCGCCTGCTCTCGGACGCCGGCTTCGCGGTGATCTCGGGCGGCGGCCCGGGCGTGATGGAGGCGGCGAACAAGGGCGCGTTCGCCGGCCGCTCGGACGCGATCGGCCTCAACATCGAATTGCCGAACGAGCAGCAGGCCAACCGGTACCAGAACATCAGCCTGCACGTTCAAGCACTTCTTCACGCGCAAGGTGATGTTCGCCAAGTTCGCCACCGCCTTCGTCGTCCTGCCCGGCGGCTTCGGCACGCTGGACGAGCTGTTCGAGGCGCTCACGCTGGTGCAGACCGGCAAGACGCGCAGGATGCCGATCATCCTGATGCACGCGCCGTTCTGGCGCGGCCTGATCGCCTGGTTCCGCGAGCGCCTGGTGGCCGAGGGCATGATCGACGCCGCACGACGTCGACCTGCTGCAGGTGATCGACGAGCCGCAGGGCGTGGTGGACGCCATCTTCGCCTACTACGAGAAGCGCGGCTTCGAGCCGTCGCCCGCCGAGAGGGAGATTCTCCTCAACCTCTAGTAAACTGCGGCGCATGCGCTGGCTGATCGCGACTGCGCTGTTGCCGATGGCGGCTGGCTGCGCAAGCGCAGGTGCCGCCGCCGCCCAGGCTCGAGCCGCTGCCCGAGGAGCCCGCAGCGCCCGGCCGCGGCCGAAGGCCGCGCCGAAGAGCCCGCCGTGCGCATCCCGGCCGGCAAGGACGACACGGTGGAGCAGATCAACTACGGCGGGCGCATGATGCTCAAGGTGACGCCGCCCGGCGGCAGGCCCTACTACCTCATCGAGGGTCCCGGCGGCTGGCTGCGGCGCGATTCGCTCGACGACGGCACGCGCGTGCCGATGTGGCCGCTGCATACCTTCGACTGAACGGGTGCGGCTGGCTTGTCGGTCTACACCCCCGTCTCGAAGGCGCAGCTCGCGGCCTGGCTGCAGAACTACTCGGTCGGCGCGCTGGAGCGGCTGGAGCCGATCAAGTCCGGCATCGAGAACACCAATTACTTCGTCACCACCGCGCAGGGACGCTACGTGCTGACCCTGTTCGAGCGCCTGCCGGCGGCGGAGCTGCCGTTCTACCTCAACCTGATGGCGCACCTGGCGCGCCACGGCATTCCCTGCCCGGCGCCGATCGCCGACCTGGCCGATGCCTACCTCGGCACCCTGAACGGCAAGCCCGCGGCGCTGGTGACGCGCCTGCCGGGGAAGTCGATCGAGCGCCCGGGCGCCGGCGAATGCCGCGAGCTCGGCGATGCTGCTTGCGCGCATGCACCTCGCGGGCAGGTCCTATGCGGCCTACCAGGAGAACCCGCGCGGGCCGAAATGGTGGCGCGCCGCGGCGCAGGACGTGCGCCCGTTCCTCGATGCCGCGCAGCGCAAGCTCCTCGAGGCGGAACTCGACTTCCAGGCGCGGCACCGCTTTCCCGACCTGCCGCGCGGCCCGGTGCACGCGGACCTGTTCCGCGACAACGCGCTGTTCGACGGCAGCCGGCTCTCGGGCGTGATCGATTTCTACTTCGCCGGCGTGGACTGCTGGCTGTTCGACGTGGCGGTGTGCGCCAACGACTGGTGCCTCGCGGACCCGGCGCAGGACCGCGCGCTGGATCCCGCGCTCACCCGCGCGTTCCTTGCCGCCTATCACGCGCTGCGGCCCTTCAGCGCGCTCGAGCGCGACGCCTGGCCGGTGCTGCTGCGCGCCGCGGCGCTGCGCTTCTGGCTCTCGCGCCTGCACGACCTGCACCTGCCGCGCCCGGGGGAGCTGGTGCACGCGCACGATCCGGAGCATTTCCGCAAGGTCCTGGAGCTGCGCGTGCGCGCCGCTCCGCCCTGGCTGGAGGCCGCCTGAACGCGCGCGTCGTCGCCACGACGCGCGGCGTGCGCTGGCTCGCCGAGGGCTGGCGCATGTTCCGCGCGGCGCCGCTCGGCTGGCTGGCACTGGTGTTCGGCTACGTCATGGTGACCATCATGCTCAGCCTGGTGCCGGTCGTCGGGCGCCCTGGCGGCGTCCGTGCTGGTGCCGGTGTTCACGGTGGGATTCATGACCGCGAGCCGCGCGGCCGCAGCACGCGCGGCCGGTCGAGCTGCCGATGCTGTTCGCCGGGTTTCGCGAGCGCCTGCCGGCGCAGCTGGCGCTCGGCGTGGCCTATCACGCTGGGCCTGGCGGTGGCGATCGCCGCCTCCGCGCTGGTGGACGGAGGCGAATTGCTGCGCTCGCTCACGGCGAGCGCCCGGAGGCCAAGTCCGAGCTGGACGACGAGATCCTGGCACGGGGTCGCGGCCACGATGGCGTTCTACGTGCCGACCATGATGGCGCTGTGGTTCGCGCCGCCGCTCGTGGCGTGGCACTCGATGAGCGCGCCCAAGGCGCTGTTCTTCAGCTTCGTGGCCTGCCTGGCTGAACTGGCGCGCATTCATCGCCTACGGCCTCGCCGTGGCGTTCATCGCCGTGGTGCTGCCGTCGCTGGTGCTCCTGCTGCTCGCGCTGGCCACCGGCGGCGCGATGCGGGTGCAGCCCCGCGCGCTGCTGTTTCCGTTGCTGCTCATCCTGCTGCCGACGCTGTTCGCGAGCTTCTACGCCAGCTACCGCGACGTGTTCGGCGCGCAGGAAGGCGAGGCGCCGCCGGCATGAGCGCCCGCCTGCGCGAGATCCCCTACAACTACACCTCGTTCTCCGACCGCGAGATCGTGCTGCGCCTGCTGGGCGAGCCGGCCTGGCACCTGCTCGCGGAGCTGCGCGCGGAGCGCGTCACCGGCCGCTCGGCGCGCATGCTCTACGAAATGCTGGGCGAGATGTGGGCGATCCAGCGCAATCCCTACCTCGAGGACGGCCTGATCGAGGATCGCAAGGCCCGCAAGCTGGTGCTGCGAGGGCATGCGCCGGCGCCTCGCCGAGATCGAGGCGCGGCGCGGCGAGAGCGGCAAGGTGGCGCAACTGCTCGAGGTGGCGCGCTTCGCGGTGGAGAAGTTCGACGCTTCGTTCGCCGAGACGCAGGCGCTGCGCAGGAAGGCGCTCAAGCGCCTGAAGCGCGCCACGCGCCGCGACAACATCGCCTTCGACGGCTACGCGCGCGTCTCGCACGTCACCGACGCCACCGACTGGCGCGTCGAGATTCCCTTCGTCGTCGTCACGCCCGACAGCGAGGACGAGGTGCTGCCGCTGGTGCGCGAGCTGATCGGCCTGGGGCTCACCATCATCCCGCGCGGCGGCGGCACCGGCTACACGGGCGGCGCGGTGCCGCTCACGCGCCGCTCGGCGGTGATCAACACCGAGAAGCTCGATGCCCTGGGCGAGGTGGAGAGCCGCGAGCTGATCGGCGTGTCGCAGCGCGTGCCGACCATCCGCGCCGGCGCCGGCGTGGTCACCCGGCGCGTGATGGAAGCGGCGGAGGGCGCGGGCCTGGTGTTCGCGGTGGATCCCACCTCGGCGGACGCCTCGTGCATCGGCGGCAACGTGGCGATGAACGCCGGCGGCAAGAAGGCGGTGCTGTGGGGCACGGCGATCGACAACCTCGCCTGGTGGAAGATGGTCACGCCGCAGGCCGAGTGGATCGAGGTGGAGCGCTACAACCACAACCTGGGCCGCCTGCACGACGCGGACAAGGCGGTGTTCCACGTGCGCCGCTTCGCGCGCGACGGCAAGAAGCTGCTGGAGGAGCGCGCCATCGAGATCCCGGGCTCGGCGTTCAGGAAGACGGGCCTGGGCAAGGACGTCACCGACAAGTTCCTCGCCGGCCTGCCCGGGGTGCAGAAGGAAGGCTGCGACGGCATCATCGTCGCGGCGCGCTTCATCCTGCACAGGATGCCCGCGCACACGCGCACCGTGTGCCTGGAGTTCTTCGGGCCGGCGAGCGGACTCGGTGCCCGCCATCGTCGACGTGAAGGCCTACGTGGACGCGCTGCCGCGCGTGCGCCTGGCCGGCCTCGAGCACCTGGACGAGCGCTACGTCAAGGCGGTGGGCTACGCCACCAAGGCGCGCCGCGGCGAGCGCCCGCGCATGGTGCTGATCGGCGACCTGGTGGGCGACCAGGTGGACGAGGTGGCGAGCGCGGCCTCGGCGGTGGTGCGCCTGGCCAACGCGCGCGGCGGCGAGGGCTTCGTCGCGGTGTCGCCCGAGGCGCGCAAGCGCTTCTGGCTCGACCGCGCGCGCACCGCGGCCATCGCGCGCCACACCAACGCCTTCAAGATCAACGAGGACGTGGTGATCCCGCTCGAGCAGCTCGCCGCGTACTCCGACGGCATCGAGCGCATCAACATCGAGTTCTCGATCGACAACAAGCTCGCGCTGCTCGATGCGCTGGAGGAGTACTTCCAGGGCGAGTTGCCGCTGGTGCAGCACGACGAGCGGCTGCCGCGGCCGGAGCTCCTCGGCGAGCGCCCGCAGCAGGCCCTCGAGCTCATCGCCGCGGTGCGCGCGCGCTGGCAGCGCCTGCGCAACAGCCTGGACGTGGATTTCGAGTCGCTGCAGTCGCGCAAGGAGCGCCTGTCGTGGAAGACCGAGGTGCGCGACGAGCTGCGGCGCATCTTCTCCGGCGGCACCTACGCGCGCGTGCTGGAGGGCGCGGAGGCCGTGCACCGGCGCGTGCTGCGCGGCAGGGTGTTCGTGGCGCTGCACATGCACGCCGGCGACGGCAACGTGCACACCAACATCCCGGTGAACTCCGACGACTACGCCATGCTGCAGCGCGCGACGCAGGCGGTGGGGCGCATCATGCGGCTCGCCAAGTCGCTCGGCGGCGTGATCTCCGGCGAGCACGGCATCGGCATCACCAAGCTCGAATACCTGGAGCCCGCCGAGATCGAGGCGTTCCGCGCCTACAAGGAGAGCGTGGACCCGGAGGGGCGCTTCAACGCCGGCAAGCTCCTGGCCGGCGGCGGCCTGGAGAATGCCTACACGCCGAGCTTCTCGCTCATCGGCGCCGAGTCGCTGATCCTGGAGGAGACCGATCTCGGCGGCGTGGCCACCGCGATCAAGGATTGCCTGCGCTGCGGCAAGTGCAAGCCGGTGTGCGCCACGCACGCGCCGCGCGCCAACCTGCAGTACTCGCCGCGCGACAAGATCCTCGCCACGTCGCTGCTCATCGAGGCCATCCTGTACGAGGAGCAGACGCGCCGCGGCGTGGCGCGCGTGCACTACGACGAGTTCGCCGACGTCGCCGACCACTGCACGGTGTGCCACAAGTGCGCGAGCCCCTGCCCGGTGGACATCGACTTCGGCGACGTGTCCATCGCCATGCGCAACCTCCTGCGCCGCGCGGGCAAGCGCCGCTTCAACGCCGGCACGCGGCTCTCGATGCTGTTCCTCGGCATCACCGACCCGCGCGCCATCAAGGTGGCGAGGAAGCTGATGATCGACTGGGGCTACGCCGCGCAGCGCTTCGCGCACCGCATGCTGCGCTTCCTCGGCCGCCGGCAGACCGCCAAGCCGCCGCCCACCACCGGCGGGCGGCCGGCGCTCGCCGCGCAGGTGGTGCACTTCGTCAACAAGCCGATGCCCGGCAGGCTGCCGAAGAAGACGGCGCGCGCGCTGCTCGACATCGAGGACGCGAAGATCGTGCCCATCGTGCGCGACCCGGCCAAGGTGACCGAGGATTCCGACGCGGTGTTCTATTTCCCCGGCTGCGGCTCCGAGCGTCTGTTTTCGCAGGTGGGCCTCGCCACGCAGGCCATGCTCTACGCGGTGGGCGCGCAGTGCGTGCTGCCGCCGGGGTACCTGTGCTGCGGCTATCCGCAGACCGCCGCGGGCGAGGAGGAACAGGGCGAGCGCATCATCACTTCGAACCGTGTGCTGTTCCATCGCCTCGCCACCACGCTCAACTACCTCGATATCAGGACGGTGATCGTGTCCTGCGGCACCTGCCTCGACCAGCTGGAGAAGTACGAATTCGACAAGATCTTCCCCGGCTCGCGCCTGCTCGATATCCACGAGTACCTGCTGGAGAAGGGGGTGAAGCTCGACGGCGCGCAGGGGGTCCGCTACCTGTATCACGACCCTTGCCACACGCCGATCAAGCAGCACCAGCCGCTCGAAGTCGTCAGGCAGCTGACCGGCAGCGCATGTGACGCTGTCGGAGCGCTGCTGCGGCGAGTCGGGCACGCTCGCCATGACGCGCCCGGATATCTCGACGCAGGTACGCTTGCGCAAGGAAGAGGAGCTGCGCAAAGGCGTCGCGTCGCTCGCCGACGACACGCCGGTGAAGGTCCTTACCTCGTGCCCGTCCTGCCTGCAGGGGCTGGCGCGGTTCGAACCCGACAGCGGCGCGCAGGCCGACTACGTGGTGGTGGAGCTGGCGCGGCGCCTGCTCGGGGAGAGCTGGATGCCGGAGTTCGTCGCCAGGGCCAACGCGGGCGGAATCGAGCGCGTGTTGCTGTAGAGTCTGCGGCGATGAGCGATTTGTCCGCGTTCAAGCTGCCCGAGATCGACCCGGCGGCGCGGCCCGAGTTCACCGACGGGGCGAGCTGCAGGGCCTGGCTGGAGAACGTCCCCCTCGCCAACGTCTCCGCTGCGCAGCACCAGCTGCTCATGCAGGTCGAGGAGTTCAACCGCACCGCCCTCGCGTCGAAGCACCGCTTCGAGGCGCTGGAAGCGGTGCGCGAGGCAGTGAGTTTCGTGCAGATCGAGCAGGCGAAGCGGTTCACGCACCGCGCGCTGCCGATGCTCGACGCGGAAGCCGCGGTGTTCGAGGACACGATCGAGCTGTGGGAGCAGATGCGCCTGGGCTACCTGCGCTGCCTGCAGGCGGACGAATTCTCCCTGCGCTCGCAGCGCGCGCTCCTCTGCCAGCGCGCGCTCGCCTACTCGGGGCTGCGCATGTTCCACCACTACCGCGCCTACCGCCAGGTGCCGGGGCTCGACTGGCGGGCCCTGCACCAGGTCTACGCGCGCGCGGAGAGGTTCGGCATCGCCGAGGAGCCGGTGAAGGATTACCTGAACCGCGACGTGCACAGCACCTCGCCGCGCATCGCCTACCTGCGCGCCCTGCTCTTGGGCATGTGCAATGCGAACGAGCTGGGCCCGCGGCAACTGACCTTCGTGGGTTACCTGCTCGAGCGGTGGGCCGACAAGCTGGCGATCTCGAAGAAGCCGCCCAAGCGGGAAGGCGATGCGCCGCCGCTCACAGTGGACCTCGCGGGCGAGCGCGGCGCAGAGCGCGGCGCGCCTGCGGGCGAGGACATCCGCCATCTCGACGAGCGGCGCCTCGCCAAGAGCCTGCGCAACCGCGTCGCGCTGCTGCGCAAGGGCGAATCGCCGGCCCGGCTCGCGCTGGGCGAGGACTGCGTGCAGCCCTCCTGCGAGCAGCTGCTGGTGTTCCTCTACCGGCAGTGGTGCCAGGTGCGCCCGCCGCGCACCATCGAGCGCGCACGCGCCATGGACGTGGCGCAGGCTTGCACCGACATGGCGGCGATCCACTACTACATTTCGGGACGCGTGTTCCGCGGCGGGAGCAACTTCAAGGAGCTCTCGGCGCGGCAGCACGACGAGATCGCCACCTTCGGCCGCCTCATCGCGCACGACGAGGAGGATTTCAGCCTGGCGCAGGGGTTCCTCCTCGAGCATTGGCATCTCGAGGACGAGAGCGCGCAAGGGTTGCACATGGTGCGCCGCGCCGGCAACCCGGGCAAGCGCATGGCGCACGGGCAGCTGGTCGGCGTGCGTCCGGCGGACGGCAAGAACTTTCAGCTCGGCCAGGTTCGCTGGCTGATGTCGACCAACGCGGGCGACCTGCATTGCGGCGTGAAGCTGCTGCCCGGCGTGCCGGTGCCCGCGGCGGTGCGCGCGATCGGGGTGAACGTCGCCGAGGAGAAATACGTGCAGGCATTCGCGCTGGCCGCCGTCCCGGCGCTGGAAGCCCCGCCCACCCTGGTTACGGCGGCGGGCTGGTTCAAGCCCAAGCGCGTGATCGAAGTGGCGATCGGCAAGCCGCTCAGGGTGCGTCTGCTCGAGGTGGTCGAGCGCGGCACCGACTTCGAGCGGCTGTCCTACGAGGTTCTACCCGATTAGAGGGTACGGGGAGCTTCGCTCCCCTGTACTGGTCTATGCAGCAGCTTGCGCGGGATCGAGCGGCGTGATGCGCTGCGCGGGAAACACCGCGCGGAACACGGATCCCTTGCCCGGCTCGCTCTCCACCTCCAGGCTCGCCTGGTGGCGCGTGAGCACGTGCTTGACGATGGCCAGTCCCAGGCCGGTGCCGCCGGTGTCGCGCGAGCGCCCCTGGTCCACCCGGTAGAAGCGCTCGGTGAGCCGCGGGATGTGGCGCGGCTCCACGCCGATGCCGGTGTCCTCCACGCCGAACACGCCGCGCGCGCCTTCCAACGTCCAGAACAGCGTCACCGTGCCGCCCTCTGGCGTGTAGCGCACCGCGTTGGACACCAGGTTGGAAAAGGCGCTGTGCAGCTCCTTGGCGCTGCCGGTGAGGCGGCAGTTGGCTGCGACGCGCACCACCACGTGGTGGCGCTTGCCCGATAGCGCACGCGCCTCCTCGGCGAGCTTCTCGACGAAGGGCTGCATCTCGATCGCCTGCTCGTCCTCGGGTACCGTGCTCGATTCAAGGGCCGAGAGCGTGAGCAGGTCTTCGATCAGCCGCTGCATGCGCCGCGCCTGCTCCGCCATCAGGCCGAGGTAGCGCTTGCGCTGCGGCGCACTGACCTCGATGGCGGGGTCGCCGAGCGTCTCGACGAAGCCGGAGAGCACGGTGACCGGGGTCTTCAGCTCGTGCGACACGTTGGCGACGAAATCGCGCCGCATGGTCTCCAGCCGCTCCTGCGCGGTGATGTCGCGCGAGCTGAGGAGCTTCCGGTCCTCGCCGAACTCGATCAGTCGCAGCTGCAGGACGGCGTCGCCGCGCGGGGAGTGCAGCGTCACCGGCTCGCGGAAGTCGGCGCGCTCCAGGTAGGCGACGAAGTCCGGGTGGCGCACGAGATTGGTCACCGGCTGGCCGAGATCGCGCCGCGCGTCGATGCCGAAATGGCGCTCTGCGGTGGGATTCGCCCATTCGATGCGGAATTCCCTGTCGAGGATCACCACGCCGTCGGGCAGCGCGCGGCCCGCGGCGCGGAACCGCTCCAGCGCTTCGGCGAGGCGCACCTGGTCCTCGCTGCGGCCTTTGAGGTGGCGGTGCAGCGCGGCGAGCACCTCTTCCCAGACGCCACGGCCGGCAGGCAGGGTCTCCAGCGACGGGCGCCGCAGCCAGCGGAACAGCGCGTCGAGGTGCGCGGCATGGTAGATGAGGCGCAGCGCGAGTATCAGGGCGACCACTGCCCATGCCCAGGCCGAGCCGGCGAGGCGCCACGCGAGGAGACCTGCGGCTGCGGCGGCCAGCGCCAGCGCCAGCGTGCTCGCCCAGGCGGGGTTCAAGCGGGGCTGGCGGTGAAGCGGTAACCGGAGCCGCGCACCGTCTCGACCAGGCGGTCGTGGCCGGAGGGCTCCAGCGCCTTGCGCAGGCGCCGGATGTGCACGTCCACCGTGCGCTCCTCGACGAACACGTGGTCGCCCCACACGTGGTCGAGGAGCTGGGCGCGCGAGTGCACGCGCTCGGCGTGGGTCATGAGGAAGTGCAGCAGGCGGAACTCGGTGGGGCCGAGGTCGAGCGGCTTCTTCGCGCCGAACACGCGGTGCGTGCCAGGCTCCAGGCGCAACCCGCCGATGTCCACCGGGTCGTCGGTCATCTGCGGCGCGCGCCGGCGCAGCACCGCCTTGATGCGCGCGAGCAGCTCGCGCGGCGAGAACGGCTTGGTGACGTAGTCGTCCGCCCCGGCTTCCAGCCCGCGATCTTGTCCGTCTCGGCGCCGCGCGCGGTGAGCAGGATGATCGGGATCTGCTTGGTGCGCTCCTCCTGGCGCAACTGGCGCGCGAGCGCCACGCCCGACATGCCGGGCAGCATCCAGTCGATGAGCAGGAGGTCGGGGAGGGCGTTCCTCACGATGCTGAGCGCGCCTTCGGCGTCCTTGCTGCGGATGACGTGGTGGCCGGCGTGCTCGAGGTTGACCGCGATCAGCTCCTGGATCGCCGGCTCGTCCTCGACCACGAGGATGTTGGCGGGCATGGTGACGATTTTAAGAAGCTTCCATGACGGAATTGTTGCAATCGAGCGGGGTATGATCGCCCTCCCGTGCCCACGCCCACCGAGATCAAGCTGCACCAGCAGTCGCGGGTGATGGAAGTCGCCTTCGATGACGGCCGTACCTTCCGGCTGCCCTACGAATACCTGCGGGTATTCTCCCCCTCGGCGGAGGTGCGCGGGCACGGCCCCGGGCAGGAAGTGCTGCAGGTCGGCAAGAAGGACATCGAGATCCGCCAGGTCGAGCCGGTGGGCTCGTATGCCATCCAGCCGACCTTCTCGGACGGCCACGCCACCGGGATCTATTCCTGGGACTACCTGTACCAGCTCGGCATCGAGCAGGACAGCCGCTGGGCCGCCTACCTGAAGCAGATGGATGCTGCTGGAGCTAGCCGTTAGTGAAAGCCGGCGCTTACTCATGAAGGACACGGACTTCGGCTTCCAGCGTGTGCCCGCAGCCGAAAAGGGCGACCGAGTCCGGGAGGTTTTCGACCGCGTGGCACCGCGCTACGACCTGATGAACGACCTGATGTCGTTCGGCCTGCACCGGGTATGGAAAGCGTTCGCGGTCAGCGTCGCGCGGCTGCGGCCCGGCGAGCGGGCGCTCGACGTCGCCTCCGGCAGCGGCGATCTCGCCCGGGCATTCGCGCGCCGTGTCGGACCGGCGGGCGAAGTGTGGGCTACGGACATCAACCGCAGCATGCTCGAGCGCGGCCGGGACCGGCTGCTCGACGCCGGTTGCCTCTGCCCCGGCCGTGCAGTGCGACGCGGAGCGGCTGCCCTTCCCGGCGGCGAGCTTCGACTGCGTCGCGGTCGGCTTCGGGCTGCGCAACATGACGAACAAGGAGGCAGCGCTCGCAGACATGACACGTGTACTGCGGCCAGGCGGACGCCTCCTGGTGCTCGAGTTTTCCAAGGTGTGGAAGCCGCTCGAAAAGCCCTACGACCTATACTCTTTCAAAGTGCTGCCGTGGCTGGGCGAGAAGATCGCGGGTGATGCGGCGGCATACCGTTACCTCGCTGAATCCATCCGCATGCATCCGGACCAGCAGTCCCTCGCCGACATGCTGGAACGCGCGGGACTCGCCGAGGTCCAATTCTTCAACCTTGGAGCAGGCGTTGCGGCTGTTCATCGCGGCGTAAAACTGGGGTAGGATGATTGGACAAATTGAACAACGGAGGATGAGTGTCATGGGCAGGCTGTGGTTGGCAGTGGGAGCGGTAATCTTGGGAATTGCGATGGCGATGCCGGACGCTGAAGCGCGGCGCCTGGGCGGCGGCCGCACCATCGGCGCGCAGCGCAATGTCACCGCTCCGCCGCAAGCCACGCCTGCGAAACCGGCGCAGCAGGCTGCACCCGCCGCGGCGCCCGCCACCACGGGCAGCAAGTGGATGCCGATCCTCGGCGGCCTTGCGCTCGGCGGACTGCTCGGCGCGATGTTCGCCGGCAGCCCGATTCTCTCCACGATCCTTTCAGCGATGCTGATCGGGCTGCTCGTGTTCGCCGCGTTGGCGCTGATTCGCATGCTGCGCGCGCCGCGCAACAAGCCGCTGCCGCTGCAGTACGCAGGCCTGGGCAGCGAGACGGTCGCCGCGCCGCCGCCCTCGCAGGCCGCGGGTTTCGACGCGCAGCTCGGTGGCCGGACGCAGCGCCCAGGCATCCCTGCGGGCTTCGACGTGCCGGGCTTCCTGCGCGCCGCCAAGACCAACTTCATCCGGCTGCAGGTCGCCAACGACCGCGGCAACCTGGACGAGCTGCGCGATGTCACCACGCCTGACATGTATGCCGTGCTCGCCGAGGATCTGCGCAGCCGCGGCGCGCAGCACACCGACGTCGTAACGCTGAACGCCGACCTGCTGGAAGTTGCCACCGAAGGCGACCGGCACTGGGCGAGCGTGCGCTTCTCCGGCCTGGTGAGCGAGGCGCCGGGAGCCGCGCCGGCCGGCTTCGAAGAGGTGTGGAACCTGTCCAAGCCCGTGGACGGCTCCGCCGGCTGGCAGCTCGCCGGCATCCAGCAGATGCACTGACCGGTCTATACTCACCGAGGGCCACCACAGGGTGGCCCTTTTTGTTTGTATGGCCGCCTTCGAGACCCCTTTCGCTTACGCGCTGAACCGCCTGCTCGAGTCCGAACCCTGGGCGCGCGCACGGCTCGCACCTTTCGCAGGCGAAACCGTGCAGTTGCGCGCGCCGCCGCTGCCTGCGGTGCGCTTCGCCATCCTGGAGGGCGGACGCCTCGCGCCCGGCGCGCAGGCGAGCCTTACGATCACGCTGCGGCCCGAGTCCCTTGCCGCACTCGTGCGCGGGGAGGACGCATTCATGCGCACGGTGGACATCGAGGGCAACGCGAGCCTCGCGCAGGAAGTGCTGCACCTTGCGCGCCACCTGCGCTGGGACTTCGAGGAGGACCTGTCCAGGGTCTTCGGCGATGCTGCTGCGCACACGCTGGCGCAGGCGCTGCGCGGCTTCGCCGCCTGGCAGGCCGAGGCGGCACGGCGCCTGGGCGAAGGATTCATGGAGTACGCCGTGGAGGAGGGACGGCTGCTCGCGCCGCGCGCGCAGTTCGTCGCTTTTGCCGGCGAGGTGGCGCGGCTGCGAGACGCGCTGGAGCGGCTGGAAAAGCGCCTCGAGCGACTGGCATGAGGCGCCTGCTGCGCATCCTCGCGGTCGCACTGCGCTTCCGGCTGTACCGGTTCCTGCCGCGTTTTGCGCGCGGCGAGGACGCGACGCGGGCGGTGCGCCTGCGCGAAGCGCTGGAGGCCCTGGGGCCGATCTTCGTCAAGTTCGGGCAGGTGCTGTCCACGCGCAGGGATCTCCTGCCGCTCGACATCGCGGATGAGCTGGCGAAGCTGCAGGACCAGGTACCGCCGTTCCCCGCGGAGCAGGCGGCCGCCGAAATCGAGAAGGGCATCGGCCGCAAGATCGAGGACGTATTCGCCGAGTTCGGCGCCGAGCCGGTGGCGAGCGCCTCCGTCGCGCAGGTGCACCTTGCGCGGCTGAAGGACGGCCGCGAGGTGGCGGTGAAGGTGCTGCGCCCGGGTGTGGAGCGCGCTATCGCGAATGACGTGGCGCTGCTGGAAACCGCCGCCGGCCTGATGGAGCGCCTGTGGGCCGACGGGCGGCGCCTCAAGCCGCGCGAAGTGGTGGCCGAGTTCGCGCGCCACCTGGAGGACGAGATCGACCTCATGCGCGAGGCGGCGAATGCGAGCCAGCTGCGCCGCAATTTCGAAGGCTCGCTCCTGCTCGCGGTGCCGCAGGTGTACTGGGACTGGTGCGCGCAGCGCGTGATGGTGATGGAGCGCATGCACGGCACGCCGGTCTCGCAGGTGGACGCGCTGCGCGCAAAGGGCGTGGACATCCCGCAGCTCGCGCGCGCCGGCGTGGAGATCTTCTTCACGCAGGTCTTCCGTCACGGCTTTTTCCATGCCGACATGCACCCCGGCAACATCTTCGTCGGCACCGATGGCGAGATGCGCGGCAGGTACATCGCGCTCGACTTCGGCATCATGGGCACGCTCACGGAAGGCGACAAGAACTACCTGGCGCAGAACTTCCTCGCGTTCTTCAACCGCGACTACCGCCGCGTGGCGCAGGCGCACCTCGACGCAGGGTGGGTGCCGCCGGCGACGCGGGTGGAGGAGTTCGAGGCGGCGATCCGCGCCGTGTGCGAGCCGGTCTTCGCGCGCCCGCTCAAGGAGATCTCATTCGGCAAGTTCCTGCTGCGGCTGTTCCAGACCTCGCGCCGCTTCGGCGTGGAGATCCAGCCGCAGCTGGTGATGCTGCAAAAGACGCTGCTCAACATCGAGGGGCTGGGACGCCAGCTCGACCCGGACCTCGACCTTTGGCAGACCGCCAAGCCGTTCCTCGAGCGCTGGATGGACGAGCAGGTCGGCTGGCGCGGCCTCGTGCGCACGCTCAGGCAGGAGGCGCCCTTCTGGGCGGCGACGTTGCCGCAGCTGCCGCGCCTCGTGCACCGGCTGCTGGCGGAGGAGCGCCCGGCGGCGCTGCAAAGGGCGATGGAGCGCATCGCTGAGGAGAACGCGCGCCGCAACGACCTGCTCGGCGCGCTGCTGGCGGTGCTCGCGGCGCTTGCCGTTCTCGCGGCGATCAGCCTGTTCTGATCTAATATCCCGCGCCATGCTGGTTACTTCGGTCGTCGTCTACCTGCTGGTCACCATCGCGATCGGCTTGTGGGCGGCGAAGCGCGTCGCCAACTCCAAGGACTTCGTGGTCGCCGGGCGGCGCCTGCCGCTGTACATGACCGTCACCACGGTGTTCGCCACCTGGTTCGGCGCCGAGACCGTGCTCTCGGTGTCGGCGACCTTCGCTCGCGACGGTCTGGGCGGCATCGTCGCCGACCCCTTCGGCTCCTCTTTCTGCCTGGTGTTCGTGGCGCTGTTCTTTGCGCGCGCGTTCTACCGCATGGACTTGCTCACCATCGGCGACTTCTACCGCAAGCGCTACAACAAGCCGGTCGAGGTGGTCACCAGCCTCGCCATCACTGCCTCCTACCTTGGTTGGACCTCGGCGCAGCTCACGGCGCTCGGCCTCGTGTTCGCCGTGCTCTCCGGCGGCGCGCTCAGCCTGAACGAGGGCCTCGCGCTCGGCGCGGCGATCGTGCTTGGCTACACCATCTGGGGCGGCATGTGGTCGGTGGCCTGGACCGACCTGTTCCAGACCGTGATCATCATCGTTGGCCTGTGGATAGTCGCGCTGCTGGTGTCGGACATGGCGGGCGGCACGGGCAAGGTGATTACGGCCGCCGCCGAGGCCGGCCGGTTCAGCTTCTGGCCCACCGGCGGCAGCAAGGAGTGGCTGGCCTTCGCCGCCGCCTGGGCGACGCTCGCCATCGGCTCGATCCCGCAGCAGGACGTGTTCCAGCGCGTCACCTCGGCGCGCAACGAGTCGGTGGCGGTGAAGGGCACGCTGATCGGCGGCGTGGCCTATTTCCTGTTCGCTTTCGTGCCCATCTTCATCGCCTACGCTGCGCTGGTGGTGGACCCGCAGCTCGCGCAACTGTTCAAGTCGGACGACGCGCGCGAGATCCAGTACATCCTGCCGAACTTCATCCGCGACCGGGTGCCGGTGTGGGCGCAGGTGATGTTCTTCGGCGCGCTGCTCTCGGCGATCCTGTCCACCGCCTCGGGCGCGCTGCTCGCGCCGACGGCCCTGTTCACCGAAAACGTGCTGCGACCCTTCTACCCCAACATGGGCGACCGGCAGTTTCTGCTCACGCTGCGCGTGGTGCTGGTGTGCTTCACGCTCGCCGCGCTGCTCTTCGGCCTGAATTCGAAGAGCACCATGTACGAGATGGTGCAGAATGCCTACAAAGTGACGCTCGCCGGCGCGTTCGTGCCGCTGGTGGGGGGGCTGTTCTGGAAGCGCGCCACCGCCGCCGGCGCGATGGCCTCGATCCTGCTCGGCCTGTCGAGCTGGCTGCTGGCGGAGGCGTTCGCGCCCGACGGGCTCTGGCCGACGCAGTTCGTGGGCCTCGCTTTCGCCATTCTCGGCATGGTGGTCGGGTCGCTCGCGTCCAAGCGGGCGCACCCGCAACCGGCCTAGGGCGCGCGGTGCGCGGCTCACCGCTCGCGCGACTCCTCCTCGCCGTCTACCTGCTGCTGATCGTCTACGCGTCGCTCTACCCGCTCACCGGGTGGCGCGATGCACGGCGGGTCGCCCTTCGAGTTCTTCGCCACGCCCTGGCCGCGGCACACCCTTTGGTTCGACGTCATATCCAACGTCCTGAGCTATGCGGTGTTGGGGCTGCTCGCCGTGCTCGCGCTGCGCCCAGGCCTGCGGGGGGTGGGCGCGGTCCTCGCGTCGGTCGTGCTCGGCGCCGGCCTCTCGCTCCTGATGGAGGCTACGCAGAGCTACCTGCCTGTGCGCACTCCCTCCAGCCTCGACCTGTTGTGCAATGCCGCCGGCGTGCTCGCCGGGGCGTTCGCCGGACTTTACGCGCGGCCGTGGGAACAACCCCTGCGCGAGTGGCGCACACGCGTGCTGCTGCCCGGCGCACAGGCCGACCTCGGGCTCGCGCTGCTCGGCCTTTGGCTGTTCATCCAGCTCAATCCGGCAATGCTGCTGTTCGGCGTCGGCGACCTGCGCGACCTGCTGCAGGGGCCAGCCGGCCCGGCGCGCGCGCCCGAGATGTTCGTCGCCATCGAGGCGATGACCGCGGCCGCCAACCTCGCCGCGGTGGCGCTACTGGTGTCGGCAATCGCCGCCCCAGGCGCCCCGGTGCGCGCGATGGTGGTGGCGTTGGTGCTCGTCGCGCTCGCCTTCAAGTCGTTCGCCTTTGCCGTCATCCTGCGCGCGCAGGACGGCTTGGACTGGCTGACGCCGGGTGCGCTGCAGGGGCTGCTGGCGGGACTGGCGGTGGCCCTGCTCGCGGTAGGCCTGCCGCGCATGGCGCGGCTCACCCTCGCAGCGGTGCTGCTGATGGCCGCCGCGGTACTGGTCAATCTCGCGCCGCAGAACCCTTACATGGCGGCGATGCTGAAGCTCTGGCAGCAGGGGCATTTCCTCAACTTCAACGGCCTCACCCGCCTGGTGGCGATGCTGTGGCCGTTCGCCGCCACCGGCTTCCTCATCCACCTGGCGGGCCGGCGGCGGGACAATGGCCTCGGGTAGAATGCGCCCCCCATGCCGTACTACGAGCGACACGTTTTCTTCTGCTGCAACCAGCGCGACGCAGCCGAAGGCCGGCCCTGCTGCAACGGCAAGGGCGCGTCCGAGATGCGCGATTACGCCAAGAAGCGCGTCAAGGAACTGGGCATGGCAGGCGCGGGCAAGGTGCGCGTCAACCAGGCTGGGTGCCTCGATCGCTGCGAGGAAGGCCCCTGCGTGGTCGTGTACCCGGAGGCGGTCTGGTACACCTACGTGGACCGCGCCGACATCGACGAGATCATCGAGGAACACCTCCGGCACGGCCGCACCGTAGAGCGGTTGAGGATCTGATGCGCGCCGGCACCCGGCGCGAGACGGTCGCCGGACCGGCGGGCCGCATCGAGTGCGCGGTGGACGAGCCCGCGGGAGCGCCGCGCGGCATCGCGCTCATCGCGCACCCGCACCCGCTCTTCGGCGGCACGCTGGACAACAAGGTGGTGCAGACACTGGCGCGGGCCTTCGTGGAGCTCGGCTACGCCGCCTGGCGGCCGAATTTCCGCGGCGTCGGCGCGAGCGAAGGCCGGCACGACGAAGGCGTGGGCGAGGTCGACGACCTGGCGGCCGTGCTCGAGCATGCGCAGGCCACACGGCCGGTGCTCGCCGGGTTCTCTTTCGGCGCGGCGATGCAGGCGAAGCTCGGCGCCAGGGTGCAGGCCGAGCGCATGGTGCTGGTCGGCGTGGCGGTGACGAATCAGACGGTCCCGCCGGTTCCGGCCGGAACGCTGGTGATTCATGGCGAGGCGGACGAGACGATTCCGCTCGCGGCGGTGCTCGAATGGGCGCGGCCGCAGGAGCTGCCGGTGCTGGTGGTGCCCGGCGCGGACCATTTCTTCCACCGCAAGCTGCCGGCGCTCAAGCTCGCGGTCACGGCGAACTGGAAATGACGCTCGCGGCGAAAGGCCTGCGCAAGTCCTACGGCGCGACCGAGGTGCTCGCCGGCGTGGACCTCGAGGTGGCCGCGGGCGAATGCTTCGGCCTGCTCGGACCGAACGGCGCCGGCAAGACCACCACGCTGAAGCTTTGCCTCGGACTGCTCACGCCCGATGCGGGCGAGATCGAGCTGCTTGGGCATCCGGTGCCGGCCGAGGCGCGGGTCGCGCGCCAGCGCGTCGGCGTCGTGCCGCAGTTCGACAACCTCGACCCGGACTTCACCGTGGCCGAGAACCTCGTCGTCTACGGGCGCTACTTCGGCTTGAAGGACCGCGACATCCGGGCGCGCATACCGCGATTGCTGGAGTTCGCCGGGCTCGGCGGCCGCGCGGATGCGCGCATCCAGACGCTCTCGGGCGGCATGAAACGGCGCCTGACGCTGGCGCGCGCGCTGGTGAACGACCCGCAGCTCGTGTTCATGGACGAGCCCACCACGGGCCTCGATCCGCAGGCGCGCCACCTGATCTGGGAGCGGCTGCGGCAGCTGACGCAGGAGGGCAAGACGCTGATCCTCACCACGCATTTCATGGAGGAGGCCGAGCGGCTGTGCTCGCGCATCGCCATCATGGACCGCGGCCGCATCATCGCCCAGGGCACGCCGCGCGCGCTGATCGCGGACCACATCGAGCCGCAGGTGGTCGAAGTGCACGGCAGCGGCGTGGAGCAGTGGATGGAGCGCGCGAAAGGCCTCGCGCCGCGCGTCGAGCGCGCCGGGGAGACGGTGTTCTGCTACGCCGCGGACGTGGAGCCGGTGATCGGCGCGCTGCGCGGCCAGCACGAACTCGCCTACCTGCATCGCCCGGCGAACCTGGAAGACCTGTTCCTGAAACTCACCGGGCGCGACCTGCGCGACTAGAGCCATGAACCTGCGCTTCATCGCCGTCTGGCGCCGCAACTTCCTGGTGTGGAGGAAGCTCGCCATCCCGTCGATCCTCGGCAACCTCGCCGACCCGCTGATCATGCTGTTCGGCCTGGGCTACGGCCTGGGCGCGGTGCTCGGCGACATGGGCGGCACCAGCTACTTCGCCTTCCTCGCCGCTGGCTTCGTCGCGTCCTCGACCATGTACGCGGCGACCTTCGAGTCGCTGTTCTCGGCGTTCTCGCGCATGCACGTGCAAAAGACCTGGGACGCGATCCTGAATGCGCCGATGACGCTGGAGGACGTCGTGGCGGGCGAGTGGGCCTGGGCGGCGACCAAGTCGCTCGCCGCCGGCGCCTGCATGCTGGCGGTGATCGCGGCGTTCGGCTACGCCGCCTCGCCGCTCGCGCTGGCGGCGCTCCCGGTGGTGGCGCTGGTGGGACTCGCCTTTGCGGGCATCGGCCTGTCGATCAACGCGCTGGCCACCGGCTACGACTTCTTCAGCTACTACATGACGCTGGTGCTCACGCCGATGATGATGCTCTCGGGGGTGTTCTTCCCGGTGGAGCAGCTGCCCGCGGCGGTGCAGGCGGTCGCGCAGGCCCTGCCGCTGTACCACGGCGTGGCGCTCGCCCGGCCGCTGCTGCTGGGCGAGGTGCCGCAGGCGATCCTGCTGCACGTGGCGGTGCTCCTGGCCTATGCTATCGGCGGCTTCTATGTCGCCGTGCTGCTCACGCGCAGAAGGCTCCTGACCTGACATGCTCTGGGTGAAGTCGCTGCATATCGTGTTCATGGTGACCTGGTTCGCGGGCCTGTTCTACCTGCCGCGGCTGTTCGTCTACCACGCGCTCGCCGAGGACGCGGTGTCGCAGGAGCGCTTCAAGGTGATGGAGCGCAAGCTCTTCTGGGGAATCATGACGCCCGGCGCGGTGCTGACCATCGTCTTCGGCCTGTGGCTGTGGCTCGGCTACGGCTTCTCCGGCGCCTGGCTGCACGCCAAGCTCGCGCTGGTCGCGGTGCTCGTCGCCTATCACGCCTGGTGCGGCAAGCTGATGCTCGACTTCCGCGCCGACCGGAACACGCGAAGTCCCACGTCTGGTTCCGCTGGTTCAACGAGTTCCCGGTCGTGGTGCTGTTCGCCGCCGTCTTCCTTGTCGTCGTCAAGCCGATCTGAGTCCTTCTTCGCCCCCTGCCCGCGGGGGCTGGAAGCGCTGCTCGCCGACGAGCTGAAGTCGCTCGGCGCGGGTGCGCCGGCCACGACGGCCGGCGGCGTGGGATTCTCGGGCGACTGGGAGACGTGCTACCGCGCCAACCTCTGGTCGAGGATCGCCTCGCGCGTGCTGTGGCGCGTGGGGGAGTTCGAGTACCAGTCCGAGGACGACATCTACGCGGCGGCGCGCGCGGTGGACTGGTTCTCGCTCTTCGACGTGAATCGCACGCTGCGCGTCTACGTCACCGCGCAGAAGAGCCCGGTGAAGAGCCTCGAGTTCGTCACGCTGCGCGTGAAGGACGCGGTCTGCGACCGCTTCCGCGACGACGTGGGCCGCCGGCCGAACGTGGAGCGCGCCGACCCGGACGTGCGCGTGCACGTGTTCCTGGAGGAAAAGCGCGGCGCGCTGTACCTCGACACCTCGGGCGAGGCCCTGTTCAAGCGCGGCTGGCGCGCGGACATCGTCGAAGCGCCCCTGCGCGAGAACCTGGCGGCCGGGATCGTGATGCTCAGCGGGTGGAAGTTCGATGAACCGCTGCTCGACCCGATGTGCGGCGGGGCGACGCTGCTGTCCGAGGCGGCGGCGATGGCGCGCGGACGCGCGCCGGGGCTGAAGCGGGCGTTCGGCTTCGAGAAGCTGGATACGTTCAACGCGACGCTGTGGAAGGAGCTGCGCGAGGAGGCGTCGCAGCCGGCGCTGAAGGCGCCGAAGCTGCAGCTCTTCGGCAGCGATTCGGATGCGCGCGCGCTCAACGTGGCGCGGCGCAACCTCGCGGCCGCCGGGGTGGAGCGCTGGGTGACGCTGGAGGCGAGCGACGTGCTGTCGCGCAAGGCGCCGGCGGCAGTCGGGCGTGATGGTCGCCAATCCGCCTTACGGCGAGCGCATCGGCGAGAGCGAGGAGCTGGCGCGCTTCTACCCGAAGCTGGGCGATGCGCTGAAGAAGAACTTCGCCGGGTGGAACTGCTTCTTCTTCACCGCCGACCGGCGCATGGAGAAGCTGATCCGCTTGCAGACGTCGCGGCGCACGCCGCTGTTCAACGGGCCGATCGAGTGCCGGCTGTACGAGTTCAGGATCGTGGCGGGGAGTAACCGGCCTTAGGGCCTTGAACGCTGGACACATAGCGCGGCCAGGTTCGAAGGTAGGTATGCTCGAGCAGTGGCAATGCCAGCGCGCCCAGCATCACAGCGCCAAACGCAGCAAGCGCGAGGGGCTGACTCTGGAACCAGTACGCGAGCGCGCCCAGTACGATGATCGCCCCGAAATTCAGCACGCACGAGGATTGTCTCTGAGCGGTGGACATTGAGACGGATGGTGCTCTTGCAGTTGGAGCAATCGATCTCCATCCGGGCCACGATGGCCTGGGTCAACTTGCGCTTTCCAAGATTGGCGCCGCAATCCGGGCAGCGATAGTCCATAGGGCCTAACTCCGCAGCTGGTTCACGAAGTCGCCTTGACGGCTAGGAACTCGCCGTTGCCCACCGGAACAAGGCTGGTCGCAAACAGGGGATCGGCGTTCACGAGCGCGACGAAAGGAGCAAGCTGCGCGACGTGAGAAGTGGCATTGTCGACGACCAACAGGCCTCCAGGGCGAAGAACGCGGCGCAGCTCCTGCCACCAACCCGGGTACGCCGGGCGCTCGGAATCGAGGAAGACAAGGTCGAAGGCGCTCTGTTCTGACCGCTCGAGCAGGCGCCCCGCGTCATCGTGAACCAACTTGATGTACGGTGCGAGCCCGGAACGCGCGAAGTTCGCCGCGGCGAGGCCAACCTTGTACTCGGCGTACTCCACGGTGGTGACTGCGCCGCCGATTGCCCTTGCCGCTTCGGCAAGCCAGAGAGTGGAGTATCCGTTGGAGGTCCCGATTTCGAGCACGCGGCGCGCGAGCGTGGCGCGTACGAGGACAGACAGGAACTCGCCGGTATCGCGGGTGATGTTCAACATCCGGCGCGCGCGCTCCGCAGTCGCGCCGTCGTTGGCCGCGCCAAGGCGCTCGAGCTCGGTCTTCAACGCCTCGAGCGAGTCACTCACTGCTGCGCAATGGCCGGTGGGATCAGCTCTTTGGCTTCTGCGCCTGCTGCCCGGACTGCGTTTCCGCGGGTTTCTTGTAGTCGCCGATCACGCCTTTCAGCGGGCACGCGGAGAAGGCCGGGCATTTCTGGCAGCCGGCCACCAGGGCGATGGGGCAAAGGGTCATGACATTCCTCCTTGGAATTGTCGCGCCGCCATCCTACGCCTTGCCCAACTCTTTCTCGTAGAACCTGCTGAGGGGGTCGTCGCCGGTACGCCCCGAAAGGCGGGACGAGGTGGAAGCCCATGCGCTCGTACAAGCCGATGGCGGCGTGCTGGTGGATGCCGGTCTCGAGGCGCAGCAGCATGACGCCATGCTTGCGCGCATGGTCGGCAAGATGCTCGACTAGTTGCTTCGCCAGCCCAAGGCCGCGATACCCCGGGCGCACGTACATGCGCTTGAGCTCGCCGTATTCCGACCCATACAGCTGCATGCCGCCGCAACCCGCCGCCACGCCGTCATGCCGCACCACGATGAACGCGACGCCCTGCGCGATCAGCTTGTCCACGCTGTAGCCATGCCGGCTCGCCTGCGGGTAGCGGGGGACGAGCTCGGCTTCCAGTTCGGCGATCAGCGCCCTGGCGTCGGGGCTGTCGGGGCGTTCCGGCGAGATAACGACGGGCATGGCGCGGCTAGCGCCGCCGGGGGTCCTTCAGCCTGGGATCCAGCCGCTCGATGTCGGCCCTGACCTGGTCCTGGCTGCGCTCATAGACGATCTCGCGCCCCATCGCGCTGCCGGCATAGGCGAACCCGTTGCGCGTCGGGGTGAGCGAGCAGCGCACGCTGTGCACGCCCTCGCCGAGCACCACCGTGATCACCTCGGGGCGCTTGCTGAACACCACCACCTCCAGGGTCTGGCCGGTGGAGGTGACGCGCACCTTGATTTTCTCGTCGGTCATGCAGGCGCCCACTCTACAGCCTTGCCCGGAACTGCAGGTAATCCAGCGCGCTCTTCTCGGGCTGCTCCAGCATCGGGCACGTGCCCGACTCCTTGCATCAGCACGACCTCGGAACGCGTCAGCAGCATTTGCAGGATGCCGGCGCTGCCGGGATGGAGCACGCGGTCCTGCGCGCCCCAGACGATCAGCGCCGGGGTGGCGAGGCCGCGCACGCGCTGCTCGACGGAGTCCGCGGCGAGCTGCTTGAAGATGCGCTGCTCGAGCGCCTGGTTCCTGATGCGCTCCTGCGCCACCACGTCGAGGAAGCGCCGCGGGATGGGCAGCGGCACGGCGGTCACGCCCGACACGAGCTCGGCGAACTCGTCCTCGTTCGTCACGATCATCGGGTTGCGGCCCGTGCGTCTCGATGCGCTTGCGCATCTCGCTCGGCGGCGCGCTCCACACGCCTGCGGGCGCGAGCAGCCACAGGCTCGCCACTTCCTTCGGGTAGAGCGCGGCATAGGTCAGCGCGATGTGGCCGCCCATGGAGTTGCCGCCGAGATGCAGCCTTCGGGATGCCGAGCTCCTTTGCCAGCGCGCGCAGCCGCTCGGCCTGCGCGCGCGGCGAGTAGTCCGCCTTGTCCGGCTTGGAGGACTCGCCGAAGCCGATGTGGTCCGGAATGATGACGCGGTAGTGCGGCGTCAGGTACTTGGCGACGCGCACGAAGTTGTCCTTGTTCGCGCCGAAGCCGTGCAGGAGCATCAGCGGCTCGCCCTTGCCGCCTTCGAGGTAGGCGTAGCGCAATCCGCCCGGGAGCTCCGTCTCCTTGCGCGCGAGGCCGGCGAGCGCGCGCTCGAACTGGAGCGCGCGGCGCACCGCACGCTCGGGGGAGAGGTAGAAGTAGAGCGCGGCGCCAACGGCGACGAGCGCCAGGCCCGCGGCAATGCCGAGGGCGAACAGCCAGGCCTTGGGGAAGCGCATCAGCCGAAGCAGCCGATCCGCTGCGCTATTTCTTGCGGCCGCCCAGCAGCAGGAGCAGCACGCCGCGCGATCGGCACGCCGCCCACCGGGATGTGACCGATCCTTTTCCTTCACCGAGAACTGGATCGGCCCCAGCTTCACGTCGTGCGAAGCCTTGGTAGGTGAAGCCGCCGTAGGCGCGCCGGCGCCGGCGACAGGAGGATGCCGCGTATCCTGCCACATCAGACGATGTCCAGGTGCTCGATGCCCTTGGACAAGTCGCGGTCCTTGGCTTCCTTGCCGTGCAGCTTGATCTGCAGCCGCACCTCGTTGGTCGAGTCGGCGAAGCGCAACGCGTCCTCGTAGCCGATGCGCCCCTGCTCGTACAGGTCGAAGAGGGCCTGGTCGAAGGTCTGCATGCCCAGTTCGCGCGACTTCTTCATGATCTCCTTGATGCCGTGCACCTCGCCCTTGAAGATCAGTTCGCTGATCAATGGCGAGTTGAGCAGCACTTCCACCGCCGCGGTGCGCCCGCGCCCTTCCTTCGCCGGGATCAGGCGCTGCGAGATCACCCCTTTGAGGTTGAGCGACAGGTCCATCAGCAGCTGCTGGCGCCGCTCTTCCGGGAAGAAGTTGATGATGCGGTCCATCGCCTGGTTGGAGTTGTTGGCGTGCAGCGTGCCCAGGCACAGGTGGCCGGTCTCGGAGAAGGCGATGGCGTGCTCCATCACCTCGCGGTCGCGGATCTCGCCGATCAGGATCACGTCCGGCGCCTGGCGCAGGGTGTTCTTCAGCGCCGCTTCCCAGGAGTCGGTGTCCACCCCCACTTCGCGCTGGGTGACGATGCAGTTCTTGTGCGGGTGCACGTACTCGACCGGGTCCTCGATGGTGATGATGTGGCCGTGCGAGTTCTCGTTGCGGTAGCCGATCATCGCCGCGAGGGAGGTCGACTTGCCCGAGCCGGTGCCGCCGACGAAAAGCACCAGGCCGCGCTTGGTCATCGCCACGTCCTTCAGCACCGGCGGCAGCTTCAGGTCCTCGAAGTTCGGGATGGTGGTTGTGATCACGCGCAGCACCATGCCGACGTAGCCCTGCTGTACGAAGCAGTTGACGCGGAAGCGCCCGATGCCCGCCGGGTGGATGGCGAAGTTGCACTCCTTCTTCGCCTCGAACTCGGCAGCCTGCTTGTCGTTCATGATCGAGCGTGTCAGCATCGCGGTGTGCTGGGGGGAGAGCGGCTGCTGCGACACCGCGGTCATCTTGCCGTCGATCTTCATCGCCGGCGGGTAACCGGTGGTGATGAACAGGTCCGAGCCGCGCTTGCCGACCAGGGCGCGCAGCAGGTCGTACATGAATTTCGTTGCTTGTTCGCGTTCCATGCTGTCCTCCTGGCCGGTGCTGGATCTTTCAGCCGGCGAAGTTGTCCTTGTTGGTGGCCTTGCCGCGCGCCTCGCCCATCGACACCACGTTGCGCCGCACGAGGTCCTGCAGGTTCTGGTCCAGCGTCTGCATGCCGATCTGCGCGCCGGTCTGGATGGCGGAGTACATCTGCGCGATCTTGTTCTCGCGGATCAGGTTGCGGATCGCCGGCGTGCCGATCATGATCTCGTGCGCAGCGACGCGCCCCGCGCCGTCCTTGGTCTTCAGCAGCGTCTGCGAGATCACCGCGCGCAAGGACTCGGAGAGCATCGCGCGCACCATCTCCTTCTCCGCCGCCGGGAACACGTCCACGATGCGGTCCACGGTCTTCGCCGCGGAGGAGGTGTGCAGCGTGCCGAACACCAGGTGGCCGGTCTCCGCGCCGGTGAGCGCCAGGCGGATGGTTTCCAGGTCGCGCATCTCGCCGACCAGGATCGAGTCCGGGTCCTCGCGCAGCGCGCTGCGCAGCGCGTTGGAGAACGACAGCGTGTGCGGGCCGACCTCGCGCTGGTTGATCAGGCACTTCTTCGATTCGTGCACGAACTCGATCGGGTCCTCGATGGTGAGGATGTGGCCTTCCTCGTTCTCGTTGATGTGGTTGACCATCGCCGCGAGCGTGGTGGACTTGCCCGAGCCGGTCGGGCCGGTGACCAGCACGATGCCGCGCGGGTACTCGGAAATCTCGGTGAAGATCTTCGGCGCCTTGAGATCCTCCAGCGACAGCACCTTGGTCGGGATGGTCCGCATCACGGCGGCGGCGCCGCGCTGCTGCACGAAGGCGTTGACGCGGAAGCGCGCGAGGTTCGGCACCGCGAAGGAGAAGTCGCACTCCAGGTTTTCCTCGTAGAACTTCCTCTGCCCGTCGTTCATGATGTCGTAGATCATCCCGTGCACGTCCTTGTGCTCCAGGGGCGGCACGTTGATGCGCTTGACGTCGCCATGCACGCGGACCATCGGCGGCAGCCCCGAGGACAGGTGCAGGTCCGAGGCTTTGTTCTTGACGACAAACGCAAGCAATTCAGTGAGATCCATTACAATCCCCCGCGTGACGAGTGGGCAAAGTATGCGGTCAATCGCCGACAACTTGCAAGCCGTGAAAGCGCGCATTGCCGGGGCGGCGCGCGCCGCCGGGCGCGATCCGGGCGCGGTGGCCCTGCTCGCGGTCTCCAAGACTCATGCGAGCGCGCTGATCGAGGAGGCGTTCCGCGCCGGGCAGCGCGCTTTCGGCGAGAACTACGTGCAGGAAGCCCTCGACAAGATGGCCGCACTCGTGCTCCTGCCGATCGAGTGGCACCTGATCGGTCCGCTCCAGAGCAACAAGACGCGCGCGGTGGCCGAGCGCTTCCAGTGGGTGCACAGCGTCGACCGGGAGAGAATCGCGCGGCGGCTGTCCGAGCAGCGCCCGGAAGCGCTGCCGCCGCTCGACGTGCTGCTGCAGGTGAACGTCTCGGGCGAGGCTGTCCAAGAGCGGCGTCGCGCCGCGCGAGGCGGCGGCGCTGGCGAAGGCGGTGGCGGCGCTGCCGCGCCTGCGTCTGCGCGGCTTGATGGCGGTGCCCGAGCCCACCGGGGACGAGCGCGTGCAGCGCGCGCGCTTTCGCGAGGTGCGCGAGCTGTACGAATCGCTGCAGCAGGCAGGGCCTGGCGCTCGACACCCTGTCGATGGGCATGAGCGCCGACATGGAGGCCGCGATCGCCGAGGGCTCGACCATGGTGAGGATCGGCACGGCGATTTTCGGGGAGCGCCAGAAGGTGAAGGACGCGGCATGAAGCTCGCGTTCATCGGCGGCGGCAACATGGCGAGCGCGCTCATCGGCGGGCTGATCGCGAAGGGCGCGAAGCCGGGCGCGCTTTCGGTGGTCGAGCCGGTGGCCGCGGCGCGCGGCGCAAGCTCGCCGCGCAGCTACAGGGTGCACGCGAGCGCCGCGCCGGACGCGCGCACCGCCGCCGCGGACACGCTGGTGCTGGCGGTGAAGCCGCAGGACATGCGCGCCGCCGCCGCGCCGCTGGCCGGCAGAGCTGCGCGGCAAACTGGTCATCAGCGTCGCCGCCGGCATCCGTCTCAAGGATCTCTCGCGCTGGCTCGGCGGGCACGCGAAGCTCATCCGCTGCATGCCCAACACGCCGGCGCTCATCGGCGCCGGGATCGCCGGGCTGTACGCGCCGCCCGGCAGCGAGCGCCGCGGAGAAACGCCGCGCCGAGCGCATCCTCGGCGCGGTCGGCAAGGTCGTCTGGGTGAAGGACGAGGCGCTGCTCGACCCGGTGACGGCGGTGTCGGCGAGCGGCCCCGCCTACGTGTTCTGGTTCATCGAGCAGCTGGCCGCCGCGGGCATGGCCCTCGGGCTCGAGCCCGGGGCGGCGGCGCAGCTCGCCCTGGAAACGGTGCTCGGCTCGGCGAAGCTCGCCGCGGCCGCCAAGGAGCCGCCCGCCGTCCTGCGCGAGCGTGTCACCTCGAGGGGCGGCACCACCGCGGCGGCGCTCAAGGTGTTCGAGGAGGAGGCACTGGCCGAGCGCTTCAGGCGCGCCATCGAGGCCGCCAGCCGGCGCGGCGCCGAGATGGGCGAGCTGCTGGGCAAGGACTGATGCTGGTCCAGATCGGCCAGCTGCTGGTCGACGTGGTGGCGAGCTTCTTCGTCTTCCTGCTGCTCGCGCGCTTTCACTTCCAGTGGCTGCGCGTGCCGTTCCGCAATCCGGTCGGCGAGTTCATCATCGCCGGCGACCAACTGGGTGGTGCGGCCGGCGCGCCAGCTCATCCCGCCGCTCGCCGGCCTCGATCTCGCCACGCTGCTGGCCGCGCTGCTGCTGCAGGGGCTCGCGCTGTACCTGCTCGGCGCGCTCGCCGGCGGCGGCCTGGGCGCCGAGCCGGGGCGCATGATCGCGGTGCTCGCGGTCGGCGCGGCGTTCGACCTCGCGCGCTTCAGCCTCTACCTCCTC
The DNA here is from genome assembly GCA_963782655.1 of uncultured beta proteobacterium. GTDB lineage: Bacteria > Pseudomonadota > Gammaproteobacteria > Burkholderiales > SG8-39 > JAABQT01. Next base: position 332,941 of record CAWALA010000009.1, read on the forward strand.
ATCTTCGCGGTCATCGTGCAGGCGGTGCTCTCCTGGGTGAATCCGCATTCGCCGGTGCAGCCGCTGTTCGACGCCATGACGCGCCCGTTCCTGCGGCCGCTGCGGCGCGTGATCCCGCTGCTGGGCAGGGTCGACCTGTCGCCGCTGGTGCTGCTCGTGCTGCTGCAGATCGCGCTGATCGCGCTCGCGCACCTGCGCGGCGCGGCCGGGGGGCTGTTCTGAGCGGCCGGCTGGTCCTCGAGCTGCACGTGCAGCCGGGCGCGTCGCGCTCGGAATTCGCCGGGCGGCACGGCGAGCGCATCAAGGTGAGGCTGGCGGCGCGGGCGGTGGACGGCAAGGCCAACGCGGCCCTGGTGGAATTCCTCGCGCAGCACTACGGGGTGCCGAAGCGCAACGTGCGCATCGAGTCGGGACTGAAGTCGCGCCAGAAGCGCGTCGTTATCGAGGGCGCGGCGCCCTGACGAAGCGGATTTCCTCGGGGTAGGGGTAGACGTCTTCCTGCACGCCGGCGCGCACGCGCGCCTGCTTGCCGGCCCAGAACTCCGGGTCCATCAGGTCGGCGTGGCGCTCGAGGAAGATCTCGCGCGCCTGCGGGTCGCTCACCAGGAAACGGGCGAACTGCTCGGGAAACACGTCGTGCGGGCCCACCGAGTAGTAGGGCTCGGCCGACATCTCGTCCTCGATCGAGCGCGGCGGCGGGATGCGCCGGAAGTTGCAGTCGATCATGTAGGCGATCTCGTCGTAGTCGTAGAACACGACGCGGTTGTGGCGCGTGACGCCGAAGTTCTTCAGCAGCATGTCGCCGGGGAAGATGCCGGCGCCGGCGAGCTCCTTGATGGCGTAGCCGTACTCGTGCAGCGCCTGGCGCATGCGCGCCGCGTCGCCGTCGGCGCCGGCCTCCGCCAGGTACAGGTTGAGCGGCTGCATGCGCCGCTCGATGTACACGTGGCTGATGACGATGCTTGTCGCCCTCGAACTCGATGTTCGAGGCGGCCTCGGACTTCAGCTCCTCGAGCAGCGCCGCGTCGAAGCGCTCGAGCGGCAGCGCCACCAGCGAGTACTCGAGCGTGTCGGCCAGGCGCCCGACGCGGTCGTGGTACTTCACCAGCTGGTACTTGTCCTTCACCGTCTGCCGGTCCATCTCCTTGGGCGGCGCGAAGCGGTCGCGGATCACCTTGAACACGTAGGGGAAGGACGGCAGCGTGAACACCAGCATCACCATGCCCTTGATGCCCGGGCGCGACGACGAAATTGTCCGAGGAATGCTTCAGGTGGTAGAACAGGTCGCGGTAGAACATGGTCTTGCCCTGCTTGGCGAGCCCCACGCACATGTACATCTCGGCGCGCGGCTTCCTCGGCATCAGCTGGCGCAGGAACGACACGTACGCCGCCGGCACCTCCATGTCGACGAAGAAGTAGGCGCGCGCGAACGAGAACAGGACGATCAGCTGGTCGGCGTCGAGCAGCAGCGCGTCGAGGTAGAGCTCGCCGCGCTCGTTCTGCAGGATCGGCACCGCGAACGGCACCTCTTCGCTGCCGTTGACGATCTTGCCCACCGCGTAGGCGCGCCTTGTTGCGGAAAAAGAGCGACCCCAGCACCTGGATCTGCAGGCTGGGCCGCGCGCGCGCGGGTCGCGGGAAGCGCGCGCGCAGCGCGCGCAGCACGCTGCGCAGGTCGCGGTGCAGGTCCTCCCAGGGATTGGCGAGGCCGAAGCCGCGCACGATGGCCGCAGCGTCCGGCGCAGGCCCTTTCTCAGCGGGTAGTAGCTGCGGTACGCCGGCTCGTCGCCCTCCAGGTGCTCGGTGGCCACCGCCGGGCGCCAGAAGATGAACTCGTTGCGGTAGTAGCGCCGGTGCAGCACCGCGCAGGCGACCGAGTTGTAGAAGGTCTCGGCGCACTCGGGCTGCCGGTGCTCGTGCAGCAGCGGTATGTAGGCGAGCTTGATCGCCGGCCACAGCGACTCGTCGCGCTCGGCCTCGGGAAAGCGCGCCCGCACCTCGTCCACTGCCTCCAGCACGCGCTGGTCGTACATCTGGATGCGCTCGCGCGCGAGGACTCGCAGCGCGGCCCAGTCGGCGCGCTCGAAGAGCGTCTTCGCGCGCGCCGAGGCCTCGCGGAACAGGCGGTAGTGCCTGTCGAAGCCGGCGAGGATCGCGCGCGCGACCTCCGCGGCGCGCTCGTGGCGCGACTCGTGGATCGCGACGACCTTCGCCGGCGCCGTCACCATCAGGCGGCCTTCTTCGCCGCCAGCTTCGACTGCGTGAGCGCGTCCTCGCCGAAGAACTGCTCGTCCTCGGTGGAGCCGTGCAGCGCGGTGGTGGAGGCCTTGCCGGCGGTCACCACCTGCGTGACCTGGTCGAAGTAGCCGGTGCCGACCTCGCGCTGGTGCTTGACCGCGGTGAAGCCCTTCTCGGCGGCGGCGAACTCCTTTTGCTGCAGCTCGACGAAGGCGCTCATGTTGTCGCGCGCGTAGCCGTAGGCCAGCTCGAACATCGAGTAGTTGAGCGAGTGGAAGCCGGCGAGCGTGATGAACTGGAACTTGTAGCCCATGGCGCCGAGCTCGCGCTGGAACTTGCCGATGGTGGCGTCGTCGAGGTTGCGCTTCCAGTTGAAGGACGGCGAGCAGTTGTAGGCGAGCATCTTGCCCGGGTACTTCTTCTGGATGCCCTCGGCGAACTTGCGCGCGAAAGCGAGGTCCGGCGTGCCGGTCTCGCACCACACCATGTCGGCGTACTCGGCGTAGGCGAGGCCGCGCGACAGCGCCTGGTCGAAGCCCTTCTTCGTCTTGTAGAAGCCTTCCGAGGTGCGCTCGCCGGTGAGGAACGGCTTGTCGTTGTCGTCCACGTCGGTGGTGACGATGTCGGCGGCTTCCGCGTCCGTCCTCGCCAGCAGCACGGTCGGCACGCCCATCACGTCGGCGGCGAGGCGCGCGGCGATCAGCTTCTGCACCGCTTCCTGCGTGGGCACCAGCACCTTGCCGCCCATGTGGCCGCATTTCTTCACGCGAGGCGAGCTGGTCTTCGAAATGCACGCCGGCGGCGCCGGCATCGATCATCGCCTTCATCAGCTCGAAGGCGTTCAGCACGCCGCCGAAGCCGGACTCGGCGTCCGCCACGATCGGCGCGAACCAGTCGATGTCGCCCTTGCCTTCCATGGTCTGGATCTGGTCCTGGCGCGCGAGCGCGTTGTTGATGCGCTTCACCACCGTGGGCACCGAGGTCGTCGCGTACAGCGACTGGTCGGGGTACATGGAGAGCGAATCGTTGGCATCGGCCGCCACCTGCCAGCCCGAGAGATAGATCGCGGGCACGCCGGCCTTCACCTGCTGCATGGCCTGGTTGCCGGTGAGCGCGCCGAGCGAGTTCACGAACGGGCGCTCCTTGCACATCTTCCAGAGCTTCTCCGCACCGAGCTTCGCCAGCGTGTGCTCGATCTTCACGCTGCCGCGCAGTCGCACCACGTCTTCGGCGCTGTAGCCGCGCTTCACCCCCTTCCAGCGCGGGTTCTCGGCCCAGTCCTTGTTGAGTGCGGCGATTTCCTGGTCTCGCTTGTGCATGGCGCCCCTGTTGGTGAGAGTGAATGGAACTGAGGTCGACGATAGCCAAGCGCATGGCGCGCAGCAATAACGCGATTGCGGGATGTGAAATGGTACTTAAACAAGGATTTACAACGACTTAGGCACACTGCGTTTCACGATGCGGAGTACGATTTCAGAGCTCGTGCTGCGAAGCAACAACTAGGTCTGCACGAGCTTCCGGTGCCGGTAGATGCTCATCAGGATGCCGATGCCGATGTAGAGCGTGGCGAGCGCGGTGCCGCCATAGGAAATGAAAGGCAGCGGCACGCCGACCACCGGCAGGATGCCCGCCACCATGCCCATGTTGACGAAGGCGTAGGTGAAGAAGATCAGCGTCACGGCGCCCGCCAGCAGGCGCGTGAACATTGTCGGCGCCTGCGCCGCGATGGACAGGCCGCGGCCGATGAGCAGCGCGTAGAGCGCGAGCAGCACGATGTTGCCGATCAGGCCGAACTCCTCGGAGATACACGGCGAAGATGAAGTCGGTGGCGCGCTCGGGAATGAATTCGAGGTGCGTCTGCGAGCCGTTAAGCCAGCCCTTGCCGGTGATGCCGCCCGAGCCCACCGCGATGGTGGACTGGATGATGTGGTAGCCCGAGCCGAGCGGGTCGGTGGTCGGGTCGAGCAGCGTGAGGATGCGGCGGCGCTGGTAGTCGTGCAGCATGCCCCACAGCGGCGGCAGCGCGGCGAGCGCGAGCACGGCGAGGCCGGCGAGCACTTTCCAGCCGATGCCGGCGAAGAAGATGACGTAGAAGCCCGCCGCGGCGACGAGCAGCGCGGTGCCGAGGTCGGGCTGGCGCGCCACCAGCATCACCGGCACCGCGAGCAGCACGCCGGCGAGCGCGAAATCGCGCAGCCGGATCGAGCCCTCGCGGCGGTGGAAGTACCAGGCGAGCATCAGCGGCATGGCGATCTTCATCATCTCCGAAGGCTGGAAGCGGCCGAAGCCGAGGTTCAGCCAGCGGCGCGCGCCGTTCACCACCTCGCCGAACATCGCCACCGACGAGGAGCAGCGCGAGCGCCAGCGCGTACGCCGGCACGGCGAGGCGCAGCAGCGTCTGCGGCGGCACCTGCGCCACCAGCCACATCGCCACCAGGGCCACCGCCAGGTTGCCGAGCTGCGCGGCGACGCGCGCGGCATTGCCGTAGCTCGCCGAGTACAGGGCGACCACGCCGATAGCGCTGAGCGCCAGCGCCAGCGACGAACAGCGGCCCGTCGATGCCCTCGATGAGGCGCGCTCGCAGGCGCTGCAGCGGGTAGCCGGCGATCTCCATGGCGGCGCCTAGTCGCTCTCCGCGTCGGTCTGCAGTTCCACCACGGGCGCCGGCTTGCGCGCCGCCGTCGGCAACTTGCCGAGCAGGAAGTAGTCGAGCACGGTGCGCGCGATCGGCGCAGCGGCGCGCGCGCCGAAGCCGCCGTTCTCCACCAGCACGGCGAGCGCGATCTTCGGGCTCTCCAGCGGCGCGAAGGCGATGTACAGGGAATGGTCGCGCAGCCGCTCGGCGACCTTGCGTCTCGTCGTACTTCTCGTTCTGCTTCATCGCGATCACCTGCGCGGTGCCGGTCTTGCCGCCGCTCGTGTACTGCGCGCCGGCGAAGGCGCGCGCGCCGGTGCCTTCCTTGGTGACCCCGGCCATCGCGCGCTTGACGAATTCGACGTGCTCGGGCTTGAGCGGCACCTGGCGCACCAGCTGCGGCTCGAGGTAGCGGCGCTCGCCGGTGCGCGTGCTGTCCACGTGCGACACCAGGCGCGGCCTGAACATGGCGCCGTTGTTGGCGAGCGTGGCCATGGCCTGCGCCAACTGCGCCGGCGTGTAGGCGTTGTAGCCCTGGCCGATGCCGATCGAGATGGTTTCGCCCGCATACCACTTCTGCTGCTCGGGGCGCTTGAAGCGCGCCATTTTCCACTCCGGCGAGGGCAGGATGCCGGTGGCCTCGCCCTCCAGGTCGATGCCGGTGCGCGCGCCGAAGCCGAAGCGCTGCATGAAGCCGGCGATCGCCTCGATGCCCATGTCGTTGGCGAGCATGTAGTAGTAGGTGTCCGAGGACATGACGATCGACTTGTACATGTCCACCACGCCGTGGCCGCCGGGCTTGGAGTCGCGGAAGCGCCGGTCGCCGAACACGAAGTAGCCCGGGTCGTTGATGGTGCTGCGCGTCGTGCGCTTGCCCAGCTCCAGCGCGGCGAGCGCCATGTACGGCTTGAAGGTCGAGCCGGGCGGATACACGCCGGCGATGGCGCGGTTGTTGAGCGGGTGGTCGGGCGAGTCATTCAGCGCCTCCCAGCTCGAGGGGTCGATGCCGTCGACGAACAGGTTCGGGTCGTAGCCCGGCATGGAGACGAAGGCGAGCACGCCGCCGGTGGCGGGCTCGATCGCCACCAGCGCGCCGCGCCGCTCGCCGAAGGCGCGCTCGGCGATCTCCTGCAGGCGCACGTCGAGCGTCAGGCCGATGTTGTTGCCCGGCTGCGCCGGGGTGCGCGACAGCGTGCGGATGCCGCGACCCGCGGCGTCGATCTCGACGCGCTCGAAGCCGGTGATGCCGTGCAGCTCCTGCTGGTAGCTCGACTCGATGCCCGCCTTGCCGATGTAGTCGGTGCCGCGGTAGTTGGCCGCATCGCCCAGCTCCTCCAGCCGCTCCTGGTCGCGCGTGGTGACGCGGCCGATGTAGCCAAGCACGTGCGAGGCGACCTCGCCGTGCGGGTACTGGCGGAACAGGCGCGCGCGGATGTCCACGCCGGTGAAGCGCCAGCGATTGCGCGGCGATGCGCGCCACTTCCTCGTCGGTCAAGCGCGTGCGGATCGGCAGGCTTTCCGCGTTCCGCGTCTCCTGCAGCAGCTTCCTGAAGCGCGCGCGGTCGCGCGGCTGGATGTCGACGTAGCCCGGCAAGCTCGGCGATGGTGGCCTCGAGATTGGCGACCTGCGCGGGGAAGATCTCCAGCGTGTAGGCAAGGTAGTTGCGCGCCAGCACCTCGCCGTTGCGGTCGAGGATCAGCCGCGCGCCGGCGACAGCGGCACCACCGAGATGCGGTTCTCCTCCGCCTTGGCGCGGTAGGCGTCGTGCTGCAGCACCTGCAGCCAGACGAAGCGCGCCAGCAGCAGGCCGAAGGCGGCGAGCACGATGACGCCCGCGACCCCCACGCGCAACTGGAAGGCGCGCAGCTCGCCCTGCGTGTTCCTGAGCTCGGCGAATCCCATCTTCAGATCGGCCTGTTCTCGTCGATCTCGATGGGCCGGCGCTGCGGGATCAGCAGCAGCCAGGTAAGCGCCGGCCACAGCGCGGTGGCGGCGAGCGGCCCGGCGAACAGCGACCAACCGGGAAACTCGGCGCCCGCCGCGAGGCGCACGCCGAGCGCCACCAGTTGCGCGCCTTCGAGCAGCAGCAGCACGTGCAGCATCTGGCCCCAGGATTCGAACCACAGGATGCGGCGCGACAGCGCGATGGCGCCAGAACGCGAGCGCCGAGTAGGCGAGCGCGTGCTGGCCGAGCAGCACGCCGTTGCCGGCGTCCACCAGCAGGCCGAGCACCCAGGCGGTGGCGAGGCCCACCAGGCGCGGCTGGCGCACGCACCAGAAGGCGAGCGTGAGGGCGACGAAGTCCGGCGCCAGCGCAGTGTCAGGCCAGGGCAGGAAGTTGAGCAGCAGCGCGCCGACGAAGGAGGCGACGATGGTGCCCACGCGCACCGGCAGCAGGATGTACTGGGGGCGGTCAGGACCCATCGACGTCCTTGCGTTTGGGGCGCGCCTTCTTCGCGCCCTTGCGCTCGCTCCCGGCGGCATCCTCCGGATAGGGCGGCAGGCGCACTTCGCTGGAAAGCACGAGCGCGTAGTGTCCGCGCTCCACGCCGGCGCTCGGCTGGGCGAGCACGCGCGCGAAGGTGTAGGAGGCGTCGCGCTCGACGCGCACCACGCCCGCCACCGGCAGGCCCGGCGGGTAGGTGCCGTCGATGCCGGAGGTGACCAGCTGGTCGCCGTTCTCGATGTCCGCGTTGGCCGCCATGTAGCGCAGCTCGAGCAGCCCGGAGGAGCCGCCGCCGAACGCGATGGCGCGCAGGCCGTTGCGCACCACCTGCACCGGGATCGCCTGGTCCTTGTCGGTGAGCAGCGTCACTTCGGAGACGAAGGCGTGCGCGCGCGTGAGTTGGCCGATGACGCCGATCTCGTCCACCACCGGGCTGCCGGCGCGCACCCCGTGCTGCGTGCCACGGTCGAGGATCACCTTGCGCGAGAAAGGGTCGCGGCCGGAGTAGAGGATCTCGGCGGGCATCGATTTCCTCTCGATGCGCTCGGCGGCGCCGATCAGGCGCCGCAGGTGCGAGGCCTCGGCCGCCGCCGCCTCGTAGCGCTGCGCCCCCTGAGCGGCGGCGAGCAGGCGCGCGCGCAGCGCCTCGTTCTCCTCGCGCAGCTGCGACTGGCTGGCGAAGTAGCCGGCGATGCCCTCGGCCGCGGCGACCGGCAGGCGCGCCACCTGCTGCAAGGGGTAGGCCGCGAGCGCGAGCACGCTGCGCAGGCTCTCGGCGTAGCGAAAGCGCGCGTCCAGCACCAGCAGGGTCAGCGACAGCGAGGCGAAAAACGCGAGCCGTACTAGGGGAGCCGGGCCGCGGACGAAGAATGGCGGAGGGGTGTGCTCCACGTCAGGGAAGGGTGAAGGGACCCTTCACCCCGTGCTCAGTCGTTGGTGAAGATCGGCCCGAAATGCTCCATCTTTTCGAGCGCCTTGCCGGAGCCGCGCACCACGCAGGTGAGCGGGTCCTCGGCGACGATCACGGGCAGTCCGGTCTCTTCCATGAACAGGCGATCCAGGTCGCGCAGCAGCGCGCCGCCGCCGGTGAGCACCATGCCCTTCTCGGCGATGTCGGCGCCGAGTTCGGGCGGGGTCTGCTCCAGCGCGGATTTCACCGCGCCGACGATCTGGTTGAGCGGCTCGGTGAGCGCTTCGAGGATTTCGTTGGAGCTGATGGTGAAGCTGCGCGGGATGCCTTCGGCGAGGTTGCGGCCCTTCACTTCCATCTCCTTCACCTCGGAGCCGGGGAAGGCGGAGCCGATTTCCTTCTTGATGTTCTCGGCGGTGGTTTCGCCGATCAGCATGCCGTAATTGCGGCGGATGTAATTGATGATCGCCTCGTCGAACTTGTCGCCGCCGACGCGCACCGAGCCCGAGTACACCATGCCGCCGAGGGAGATCACGCCGACCTCGGTGGTGCCGCCGCCGACGTCCACCACCATCGAGCCGGTGGCGTCCGCCACCGGCATGTCGGCGCCGATCGCCGCCGCCATCGGTTCCTCGATGAGGAACACCTGTCCCGCGCCCGCGCCGATCGCGCTCTCGCGGATCGCGCGCCGCTCGACCTGCGTCGAGCCGCAGGGCACGCAGATGATGATGCGCGGGCTCGGCGAGAACAATTTGTTGTCGTGCACTTTCTTGATGAACTGCTTCAACATCTGCTCGGTGATGGTGAAGTCGGCGATCACGCCGTCCTTCATCGGGCGGATGGCGACGATGTTGCCGGGCGTCTTGCCGAGCATCATCTTCGCTTCGCGGCCCACCGCCTGGATGGTCTTCTTCGCGTTCGGCCCGCCTTCCTGGCGGATCGCGACGACCGAAGGCTCATTCAGCACGATGCCTTTGCCGCGCACGTAGATCAGCGTGTTCGCGGTGCCAAGGTCGATCGCCAGATCGTTGGAGAAATAGCTGCGCAGGAATCCGAACATGTTCGTAGTTATCGCCGCTTTCTTGGTTGCGCCTTAACTTTGTTCGCTAAGGCTGTGTCGCTAAAGGCCATATAATACTCCGAACGAGGCCCCGAGCAAACGTAAGGCCGGGTTTCAAAACCCTTTTTTCGCAGCGCAATGTCGCTATCCGACGACCAGATCCGCCGCATCGCACGACTTGCCCGGATCGCGATCGGCGACGAGGAATCGACCGGCGTGCGCGACCGCCTGAACCGCGTGCTCGGGCTGATCGACCAGCTGCAGGCGGTCGATACCACCGGCATCGAGCCGATGTCCCATGCGCTGGACGTGGTCCAGCCCCTGCGCGTCGGACGAAGTCACAGAGGCCGACCAGCGCGACGAGAACCAGAAGGGGGCTCCCGCGGTGCGAAGGCGGGCTGTACCTCGTCCCCAGGGTCATCGAGTAAGTGATCGATTCCAGCCTCGCCGAGCTGCAGGCGGCGCTCACCGCGAAGCGGGTCTCCTCGGTCGAGCTGACACGGCTCTACCTCGAGCGCATCCAGCCGCCTGAACGGCACGCTGAACGCCTTTCTCACGGTGGACGATGAGACAAGCCTGGCGGAGGCCCGCAAGGCCGACAAGCGGCGCGCCCAAGGCGAGTCCGGCGGCCCGCTCGCCGGCATCCCTATCGCACACAAGGACATCTTCTGCACCCAGGCGCTGTACACCACATGCGGCTCGCAGGATGCTCGAGCAGTACAAGAGCCCCTACGACGCCCACGTCATCGAGCAGTTCGGGCGGGCGGGCGCGGTGCTGCTCGGCAAGACCAACATGGACGAGTTCGCCATGGGGTCGTCCAACGAAACCTCGCATTTCGGCCCGGTGCGCAACCCCTGGGACCGGCGCCTCGTGCCCGGGGGCTCCTCGGGGGGCTCGGCGGCCGCGGTCGCGGCGCGCATGGCGCCGGCCGCAACCGGCACCGATACCGGCGGCTCGATCCGCCAGCCGGCGGCCCTGACCGGGGTCTGCGGCCTGAAGCCCACCTACGGTCTCGTGTCGCGCTACGGCATGGTCGCGTTCGCCTCGTCGCTCGACCAGGGCGGGCCGCTCGCCAGGAGCGCGGCTGACCTCGCGCTGTTGATGAACGTCATGGCGGGGCACGACGCGCGCGATTCGACCAGCATCGACCGGCCGAAGGAAGACTACGCGCGCGAGCTGACCGCCCCGCTCAAAGGCCTGCGCATCGGCCTGCCGGTGGAGTATTTCGGCGAAGGCGTGGAGCCGGGCGTGCTCAAGTGCGTGCGCGAGGCGATCGCCTGGTTCGAGTCCCAGGGCGCGCGCACGCTGCCCGTCGAGCTGCCGAACACCGCGCTCGCGGTGCCCGTGTACTACGTGATCGCGCCGGCGGAAGCGTCCTCCAATCTGTCGCGCTTCGACGGCGTGCGCTACGGCCACCGGGCGAAGGACTACGCGGACCTCGCCGACATGTACTGCCGCAGCCGCGCCGAAGGCTTCGGCGCCGAGGTGAAGCGCCGCATTCTCATCGGCACCTACGTGCTGTCGCACGGCTACTATGACGCCTACTACCTCAAGGCGCAGAAGGTGCGGCGGCTGATCGCGAAAGACTTTGCCGAGGCGTTCCAGCGGTGCGACGTGATCATGGGACCGACCTCGCCCACCACCGCGTTCCCGCTCGGGGCGAAGACCGAGGACCCTGTGCAGATGTACCTGAACGACATCTTCACCATCCCGGCGCCGCTCGCCGGCCTGCCGGGGCTGTCGATTCCCTGCGGCTTCGACGCCAAGGGATTGCCGGTGGGCCTGCAAGTCATGGGCAACTACTTCGCCGAGGCGAAGATGCTCGGCGTGGCGCACCAGTACCAGCGCGCGACCGACTGGCACCGGCGCGTGCCGACGGAGACGCCGCTGTGAGGCTGCTCGCCGCCGCTTTGCTCGTCGCCGCGCTGCCCGCGCCCGCGCAGGATGCCGGCGAGTCGCGCGAGCTGGTCGGGCAGATCGGCGGGCGCACGGCGCTGCTGAACCTGTACGTCACGCCGCGCGCCGACGGCTCGGCGCGGCTGAACGGCGAGTACCTGCTGCTGCCCACCCTGCAGCAGCGCTTCTGGAGGGCGAGAGAAGCAAGCAGCTCGGCGTCACTTTCCTCAAGGAAGGCAACTCGCCAATCCTCTACGGTCGTCCCGGCACCGCGACGCTGCAGGGCACTTGGAGCGGCGGCGTGCTGAAGGGCGCGCGCTACGCGCCGGGCGGCCAGCAGCGCGAGAAGTTCGAATTCAGCGAAGACCTTTCCCGCGATGGACGGCTACAGCGCGCAGGTGCGCTGCGAGACCGCGGCGGATCGCTACACGGCGACGCTCGAGTTCTCGGTGGAGCAGGGCAGGCTGAAGAGCCTGGAGTGGCGCTCGAAGGTGGCACCCGCGGGCCATACCTGCGCCGTGAGCGAACTCGTCGCAGCAGGCCTACAGCGGCGGGCTGCGCTTTGCGGCGGGCCGCTGCAAGGTGACGTTGCGCGACCTCGGCGATTACGTGCGCGTCGCCGCGGAGGACTGCACCGAGCAGTGCGGCTCGCAGGCCTACCTCGAGCCCGTGCTGGTGGATCGCGGCGGGGCCTGCCAGCTGCTGCGGCCGCAGGCGAGGTAGCCGCGATGGCCTGGGAGATCGTCGTGGGCATCGAGACCCACACGCAGCTCGCTGACGAAGAGCAAGATGTTCTCCGGCGCGTCGACCGCGTTCGGCGCGGCGCCCAACACGCAGGCCTCGGCGGTGGACATCGCGCTGCCGGGCGTGCTGCCGGTGGCGAATGCCGCGGCGGTGGAGATGGCGGTCAGGTTCGGGCTTGCCGTCGGCGGCGCAGATCAACCGCCGCTCGGTGTTCGCGCGCAAGAACTACTTCTATCCGGACCTGCCGAAGGGCTACCAGATCAGCCAGTACGAGATCCCGATCGTGGCGGGCGGGTCGCTGCGGATCGGCGAGAAAGATGGTGCGGCTCACGCGCGCGCACCTCGAGGAAGACGCAGGCAAGTCTCTGCACGAGGATTTCCGCGGCATGACCGGGATCGACCTGAATCGCGCCGGAACGCCCCTGCTCGAGATCGTGTCCGAGCCCGACCTGCGCGGCGCGCAGGAGGCGGTGGCGTACGCGCGCGCGCTGCACACGCTGGTGCGCTGGATCGGCATTTGCGACGGCAACATGCAGGAGGGGTCGTTCCGCTGCGACGCCAACGTGTCGGTGAAGAAGGCCGGCGAGGCGAAGCTCGGCACGCGCTGCGAGATCAAGAACCTGAACTCGTTCCTGTTCATGGAGCAGGCGATCGAGTTCGAGGCGCGGCGACAGATCGAGATCCTCGAAGGCGGCGGCAGCATCGCGCAGGAAACGCGACTCTACGACCCGGACAAGGGCGAGACGCGCTCCATGCGCTCCAAGGAGGACGCGCAGGACTACCGGTATTTCCCGGACCCTGACCTGCTGCCTCTGGTGGTGAGCGAAGAGATGCTGTCGAGGGCCAAGGCTGCTCTGCCCGAACTACCCGAGGCGCGCAGGCAGGCGCTGGTCACGGTCTACAGCCTGACCCCGGCCCAGGCGAGCCTGCTGACTTCCAGCATCGAGACGTCGAGCTTTGCGATGGAGGCGTTCGAAGGCGCACCACAAGGCCGCTGGCCGGACATCGCGAACTGGATCAGCGGGCCGCTGAGCGCGAAGCTGAACGAGTCGAACCTCGACATTTCGGCGAGCCGCGTCTCGCCGGACCAGCTGCGCCGCCTGGCGGAGAAGGTCGAAGACGGCACACTGTCCGGGAAGATGGTGAAGGAAGTGCTCGACGCTGTCTGGGACGGCGAGGGCGGCGTGGATCAGGTGATCGCCAGGCGCGGCCTGCGGCAGATCTCCGACGCCGGCGCCATCGAGAAGATCGTCGACGAAGTCCTGGCCAAGAACGCCAGGCAGGTCGAGGACTACCGCGCCGGCAAGGACAAGGCCTTCAACTCGCTGGTCGGCCAGGTGATGAAGGCCACCCAGGGCAAGGCCAACCCCGCGCAGGTGAACGCGATCCTCAAGGCGAAGCTCGCGCGCTGACTACTTCTTCGCGCGCCCCTGGTGAGCTCCACGTACTTGCGCTTTTCCTCGTCGTAGCGCGCGTTGATGGCGTCGGCCTCGCGCTCGCGCGACTTGAGCAGTTGCTGCTGCAGGTCCAGGTCGTAGGCCACCGCGCGCACGTCCTGCTCGAACTTGTTGTCAGGCGTGGCGCCTTCCTTGGCTGTATTTCGCCGCCTGCTTGGCGAGTTCGTCCTGGCGCTTCTTCAGCGCGCCGATGCGCCGCTCCACGTCCTGCCGCGCCTTCTGGTTGTCGGCGAGGGCGCGCTGGCGCACCATCTCGATGTCGCGTCTCGCTGGCGTAGGTCTGCAGCAGCGCCTGGTCGCGCCGCGCCTGCACGCGCGCCGCTGCCTCCGCGTCGCGCTTTGCCTGCTCCGCCGCCGCGTTCTTCTGCGCCTCGGCTTCCTTCGCGGCGCGCTGCTCGGGGGTGAGCGGCGCTTCGATGCGGCGCAGCACCGTGCCCTGCGCCGACAGCGCCTTCGGTCGCCACGCCGGCGCATTGCGCCGGCCGGGTCGAGCCGTAGTACTTCTTGCCGTCGGCGCCCACGCAGCGGTAGGAGCGGATCTGCGCATCGATGGCCGCATCCTTGGCGGCCTTGGCTTTTTCCGCCGCGGCCTTGTCGGCCCCGGTCTGCGCAAGGGCGATCGGCGAAAGGGCGGCGAACGCGAGCAGGAGCGCGGCGGCGGAGATGGTGCGGGACATCGCAGGTTCCTCTTGTTACGGGCGACAAAGCCATTTTAACGCGCCGGCCCGGCGCGCGTTGACCTGCTAGAATCCGCCCGCCATGCATTCCGCGGATCGCGCCTTCATCGCCGAGACCACCGCGAAGATGCTCCTCGAGGTGAAGGCGGTGCTGTTCTCCGAGGACAAGCCGTTCATCTTCACCTCGGGCTGGGCGAGCCCCGTCTACATCGACTGCCGCAAGCTCATCTTCTACCCGCGCATCCGCGCGCAGCTGGTGGACTTCGCCATCGCAACGCTCGCGCGCGACGCCGGCTTCGAGCAGTTCGACGTGGTGGCGGGCGGCGAGACCGCCGGCATTCCCTACGCCGCCTGGATCGCGGATCGCCTCGGCCTGCCGATGCAGTACATCCGCAAGAAGCCCAAGGGCTTCGGCCGCAATGCGCAGATCGAGGGCGACATTCGCGAGGGCGCGAGGACGCTGCTGGTGGAGGACCTCACCACCGACGGGCGCTCGAAGATCAACTTCTGCAAGGCCCTGCGCGACGCGGGCGCGGTGGTCGAGCACGTGTTCGTGAATTTCTACTACGACATCTTCCCCGAGTCGAAGAAGGTGATGCAGGAGCTCGGCGTGCGCCTGCACCACCTCGCCACCTGGTGGGACGTGCTGCGCGTGGTGAAGCAGGGCAATTACCTCGCGGCTGCGCAGGTCGACGCAGGTGGAGAAATTCCTCAACGCGCCGGCCGAGTGGTCCGCGGCGCACGGCGGCGTCTCCAGCTTTCCCTCGTCTTGAGGGTCATCACCCTCAACGTCAACGGCATCCGCTCGGCGGCGAGGAAGGGCCTGTACCGCTGGCTCGCCGCGCAGAAGGCCGACGTGGTGTGCCTGCAGGAGATCAAGGCGCAGGAGGCCGACCTCGACGCGGCCATGCGCGCGCCGCGCGGCCTGCACGGGCTGCTTCTCGCACGCGCGACAAGAAGGGCTACGCCGGCGTGGCGTTGTACAGCCGCGTGCCGCCCGACGCGGTGCGCGAGGGTTTCGGCGTGCGCGAATTCGATGCCGAAGGGCGCTACCTCGAGGCGCGCTTCGGCCGCCTGTCGGTGATCTCGCTCTACCTGCCCTCGGGATCGAGCGGGCCGCACCGCCAGGCTTCCAAGTTCCGGTTCCTCGCGGCGTTCCTGCCGCACCTGCGCAAACTGAGGCGCGCCGGCCGCGAAGTGATCCTGTGCGGCGACTGGAACATCGCCCACCAGCAGATCGACCTGAAGAACTGGCGCTCGAACCAGAAGAACTCGGGGTTCCTGCCGGAGGAGCGGGCCTGGCTCACGCGCGTGTTCGACGAGATCGGGTTCGTCGACGTGTTCCGGCGCCTGAACCAGAAGCCGGAGCAGTACACCTGGTGGTCGAACCGCGGCCAGGCCTGGGCGAAGAACGTGGGCTGGCGCATCGACTACCAGATCGCCACGCCCGGCGTGGCGACGCACCGCGAAGCGCGAATCGATCTACAAGAAGCAAGCGTTTCTCCGACCACGCGCCGCTCATCATCGACTATGAGTGGAGCCTCGGCCGCTGAGGCGCTGAGCGTGTTCCGCAGCCGGAAGATCTTCCTGCTGCTGCTGCTGGGCTTTTCCTCCGGGCTGCCGCTCGCCTTGACCGGCGCCACGCTGCAGGCCTGGCTGACCGTGGAAGGCGTCCGTCTGCAGGACATCGGCTGGTTCGCGCTCGTCGGCCAGCCCTACGTCTACAAGTTCCTCTGGGCGCCGCTGATGGACCGCTATCCCTTGCCGTTCCTCGGGCGACGGCGCGGCTGGCTCCTCGCCACCCAGCTCGCGCTGCTCGTCGCCGTCGCCTGGATGGGCAGCATGTCGCCGAAGGAGTCGCCCTGGCTCCTCGCCGCGCTCGCCTTGTCGGTTGCGTTTCTCTCTGCATCGCAGGACATCGTGTTCGACGCCTTTCGCGCCGACGCGCTGGAGGCGCCGGAGCGCGGCGCCGGCGCGGCGGTCTCGGTGCTGGGCTACCGCATCGCGATGCTGGTGTCCGGGCGGGCTGGCGCTGATCCTGGTCGACGGCTGGTTGAGCTGGAAGGAAACGTACTGGCTGATGGCTGTGCTGATGCTGATCGGCGTGGCGGCCACCTGGGCTGCGCTCGAGCCGCAGATGCAGGGGAAAGCGCCGGCCACGCTGGCCGAGGCAGTGCGCGAGCCGCTCACGGAGTTCTTCTCGCGCGGCGGTGCGGTGGCGCTGCTGGTGCTGATCGTGCTCTACAAGCTCGGCGACGCCTTTGCCGGCGTGCTCACCACGGCGTTCCTGCTGCGCGGCGTGGGCTTCTCGCTCACCGACGTCGGCTGGGCGAACAAGTGGCTGGGCGTCGGCGCCACCATCCTCGGTTTGCTGGCGGGAGGCGCGCTGATGGCCAAGCTGCGCCTGTACAAGTCGCTGTTGCTGTTCGGGATACTGCAGGCGCTGACCAATCTTGGCTTCATGGCGCTCGCGCTCGCCGGCAAGAGCTATCCGCTGATGATCGCGGTGGTGGCGGCGGAAAACCTGTGCGGCGGCATGGGCACGGCGGCCTTCGTCGCGTTGCTGATGGCGCTGTGCGACCGGCGCTTCTCGGCGACGCAGTACGCGTTGCTCTCGGCGCTCGCCGCGCTCGGGCGCGTCTACGTCGGCCCCGCAGCGGGTGAGCATCGCCGCCGCCCACGGCTGGACGACGTTCTTCCTGTTTACGTTCTTCGTCGCCCTGCCGGGCATCGCGCTGCTTGTCGGGCTGCGCGCGCGCCTCGATGCACTCGACGCGACCCATTGAAAGGCGTTAGACTTCGCCCCCCATTTCTCCCAGCGCCAGAGGATTTCCACCATGCTTAGACTGTCGTTCGCCCTTCTCGCCGCCTGCGCGGCCGTTTCCATTCACGCCCAGCAGCCTCCGGCCGGGGCGGTCGTCAAGACCAGCGAACCGGGCAAGGTCTCGCTGACCGAAGCCGTGCGGGTCAGCGCCGCAGTTGTCGGGATCGACAAGGCCGCTCGCACGATTGATCTCAAGGGACCCAAGGGTCGCGTGGTCACGCTCGCGGTAGGCGACGAAGTGCGCAATTTCGACCAGATTCAGCTCGGCGACCAGGTAGTCGTGCGCTACGTGCGCGCGCTGTCGCTGGAGTTGAAGAAGACCGGCTCGGCGATCACGGAGCGGTCCGAGAAGTCCGACGCGGCGCGCGCCCCTGCTGGTGCACGCCCCGCGGCTGCTGGCGCGCGGCAGGTCACAGTGCTCGCCAATGTGGTTGCGGTGAACAAGAAAGCCAAGACCATCACGCTGAAGGGACCCAAGGGCAACCAGGTGGACCTGGCCGTGGAAGACCCGAAGCAGCTCGCGCTGGTCAAGAAAGGCGATCAGGTCGAGGCCGTCTACACCGAGGCAGTTGCCATCTCGGTCGAACCCGCGCCGAAGGCCGCCCCGAAGGGCAAGTAGCGCGACGCAGTAAGGCTGCGCCGGCCGGCCGACGCTCGTCGGCCGGCGGCCCGGCTCAGGGCTTGAGCTGCGCCCGCACCTCTCCGCCCTTGTGCTTGTTGCTGTGCACGTTCACGTAGAGGTTGCCCTCCTTGAGCGCCTGCAGTTGCGCTGCAGTGAGTTTGCGGCCTTCCGGCACGCTATAGGTATCGCCGTTCTTGGTCAGCGGCACGATCACCGGGCCGTTCTTGCCGGCGGCGCCCTGGTGGATGTGCGCCATGGTTCCCGGCACGTCCTTCGTGGTCACGTTGCCGCTGATGGCCCCGTCCTCGGCGATGCGGAAACTTCCGCTCCCGCTGCCCGCCGTGGTGACCGGCGGCACTTCCTCGGCGCCGGTCAGCTTGACACTAATGGCACCGCTGCCCGGCATCCAGTCGGGCATCTTGCTTTGCATGTCCGCGCAACCCGCTAGGGCGATCGCCGCGGCGACCGCAAGCACTCCTGCCATGCTTGTTTTCATGTTGGCTCTTCCTCCTTTGAGTGACAGCAGGTCGGATGCTGCTCCGGCCGGGCACGCCGGGTCAAGCCCCTCGCCGGGCGTATTACGCACTGATACGGTAGATCGCCAGGCTGCCGAGCAGATTCGGCAGCAGGCTGACCGGATTGCCATCGCGCAGCACCCTGCGCTCGAGGATTTGGATGCCGAGCTTCGCGCACAGCGCCTCGAAGTCCACCAACGTGCAGTGGTGCACGTTGGGCGTGTCGTACCACTGGTAGGGCAGCTCCTTCGACACCGGCATGTGGCCGGCAAGCGCGATCTGCATGCGCGCCTTCCAGTAGCCGAAGTTGGGGAACGACACGATGGCCTCGCGGCCCACGCGCAGCATCTCCCGCAACAACGGCTCCTGGCGGTGGATCGCCTGCAGGGTCTCGGAGAGGATCACGCTGTCGAAGGAGTGGTCGCGGAACGCCGACAGCCCGTCCTCGAGGTCCATCTGCAGCACGTTGACGTCGTTCCTGATGCACTCGAGCACGTGCTCGTCCGCGATCTCCACGCCGTAGCCGGGCGCCTGCTTGGTCTGCCACAGGTGCTGCAGCAGCCTGCCGTCGCCGCAGCCCAGGTCGAGCACGCGCGCGCGCTGCGCGATCCAGCCGGCAATGACGTCGAGCTCGGTCATAGCGCGATGTTGCCGAAGTAAGCGCGCAGCGCGCCGTGGTAGCGCGGGTCGTCGAGCAGGAAGGCGTCGTGCCCCTGCGGCGCGTCGATCTCGAGATAGGACACCACGCGCTGGTTGTCGAGGAGCGCGCGCACGATTTCTCGCGAGCGCTGCGAAGTGAAGCGCCAGTCGGAGGTGAAGGACACCACGAGGAAATTGGCGCGCGCGCGCGCCAGCGCCGCCGACAGGTCGCCGCCGTGCGCTGCCGCCGGGTCGTAGTAGTCCAGCGCCTTGGTGATCCTCAGGTAGGTGTTGGCGTCGAAGTAGCTCGCGAACTTGTCGCCCTGGTAGCGCAGGTAGCTCTCGATCTCGAAATCGACGTCGAAATCGAAGCCCGGCGTGCTCTTGCCGCGCAGCACGCGGCCGAACTTCTCCATCATCGCGTCGTCGGACAGGTAGGTGATGTGGCCGATCATGCGCGCGATGCGCAGGCCCCGCTTCGGCACCACGCCCTTCTCGTAATAGTGGCCACCGTGGAAATCCGGGTCGGTGATGATCGCCTGGCGCGCCACTTCGTTGAAGGCGATGTTTTGCGCGGAGAGCCTCGGCGTGGCCGCGATCACCAGCGCGTGGCGCACGCGCTCCGGGAAGGACAGTGTCCATTGCAGCGCCTGCATCGCGCCGAGCGACCCGCCGATCAGCGCGGCGAAGCGCTCGATGCCCAGGCGGTCGGCGAGCCGCGCCTGCGCCGCCACCCAGTCCTCCACCGTCACCACCGGGAAGTCGGCCCCCCAGGGCTTGCCGGTGGCCGGGTTGGGCGAGGCGGGGCCGGTGGAGCCGAAGCACGAGCCGATGTAGTTGTTGCCGACGACGAAGAAGCGGTCGGTGTCCAGCGGCTTGCCCGGTCCGACGAGGTTGTCCCACCAGCCGACGTTGTCAGGCTCGCCGGCATAGGTGCCGGCGACGTGGTGCGAGGCGTTCAGCGCGTGGCAGACGAGCACGGCGTTCGAGCGCTGCGCGTTCAGCTCGCCGTAGGTCTCGTAGGCGATCTCGAACTCGGGCAGCACCGCGCCGCCCTTGAGCTGCAGGGGCTCGGTGAACCTGGCCTTCCTCGCTTGCACGATCACGCGTCCCCCGCTCCAATGAAAAAACCCGTCCAGCTTGCGCGAGAACGGGTTTCGGGGTCCGGTCTCTTTAGCGGCATTTGTAGAGCGCCCGCAAGCTGAACATCAAATCGGCGCTGTGAAGCCGCGCGAACGTTACCCGCCGTCGCCCTCGGTGTCAAGAAAGCGGCTGGCGGATTCGCGCCGCAGCCGCTCGCGCATGCGCTCAAGCCAGCGCGGCGTGCGCGCGGCAAGCGGCCGGAAGCGGCGCGCGGGACGCGCATACTCGTCGATCTTGTCGCCCAGGAAGCGGGCGATCTCTGGCGGCAGGCCCGCGGCGGCCGCGTCGTAGCGCTTCCGCAATGTGACATAGGGCATGACGCCGTCGGGACTCAGCGCCCAGGTGTCGTCCTCCAGGAATGAGTCCGCGGCGTGCGGGCTCTCGGGCTTCAGGTGCTGGAAGCCGCGCCCGCGGCGCCAATCGAGCACGCGCTCGTCGCGCGTGTCGCGCCGGTAGCACAGTTGAAACTCGAGGACCGCGCCCAGGCGGTCCTGCCAGACGAACACATCGAAATAGTCATCCTGGAACCAGCGCTTCAAGCGCCGCAGGCTGCGCTGCTCGAGGCCGCGGATCTCGCGCAGCATTTCAGGCCGCCCGGGCAGCCCCGCTCTTGAGCAGCTCGTCGACCTGCACGTCGCTGTAGCTCGCCTCGCGCAGCACCTCGCGCGTGTGCTCCCCGAGCCGCGGCGCGTGACGCCGGTACTCGGGCGCGGTCTCCGACCACTCCGAGGGCACCTGCATGGAAAGCAACTGGCCCTCGCTCGGGTGTTCGACGGGGCTGAAGTAGCCGATTGCGGCGAGGTGCGGGTCGCGCAGGATGTCCTCCAGGCTGTTCATGCGCTGCACCGGGATGTCGGCCTCTTCCAGCGCCGCGAGCCACTCCTCGGTAGTGCGCTTGTGCATCTCGTCGGCGACGAAGCTGTAGACCGCGTCGAAGTTCTGGCTGCGCCCCTCGGCGGAGGCGAAGCGCGCATCCTCCTCCAGCTCCGCGCGCCCGACCATCTCGAAGAAGGCCTTCCAGTGCTTGTCGTTGTAGATGAGCGCGCAGACGTAGCCGTCCCTGGTCTCGTAGGGACGGCGGAACTTGGTGAGCATGCGCCGGTAGCCGCCTTCGCCGAGCTGCGGCAGGAAGGTGTAGCCGCCCAGGTGCTCGCCGAGCACCGATTGCAGCAGGCTCTCGAACATCGGCACGTCCACGCGCTGGCCCTTGCCGGTCTTCTCGCGCGCATACAGCGCTGCGCTCACGGCGTTCGCCACGTGCAGCCCGACCGAGCGGTCGGCGATGATCACGGGCGTATAGCGTGGCGACTCCGCGCCCGCCTCGCGCGCCAGCCACGGCAAGCCCGCCGCGCCCTGGATCAGGTCGTCGTAGGCGGCTTTCGCCGCGTACGGCCCGCGCTGGCTGTAGCCGAAGGCGCCGACGTAGAGGATGCGCGGGTTGACGGCCCTCACCTCCTCGTAGCCGAGCTTGAGTCGCGCCATCGCCTGCGGGCGGATGTTGTAGACGAGGACGTCGGCGCGCTTCGCGAGCGCCAGGCAGGCCTCGCGCCCGGCGGGCTGCTTGAGGTCGAGCACGATGCCGCGCTTGTTGCGGTTGGCATTCAGGAATATGTGGCCCATGCCCTTGGAGCGGAAGGGCCAGGCGTAGCGCATGATGTCGCCCTCGGGCGGCTCGACCTTCACCACGTCGGCGCCGAAATCGGCAAGCAGCTGGGTGGCGTAGGGCCCCATCACCACCGTGGTGAGGTCGAGCACGCGCACGCCGTCGAGGGGGCCTGGCACAGTCCTCCTCAGGAATTGAGCCTGGCGATGAGCTCGCGCGTCTTCGACGGATCGCTCGAGCGCAGCACCTTCTGCGCGAGCGGCTGCACCTCGGCGAGGCTCGAGCGCAGCACGCGCTCCTTGATTGCCGGCAGCTGCGCCGGGTGCATGGAGAAATTGCGCAGACCGAAGCCGAGCAGCAGGCGCGTGAGCGCGAGATCGCCCGCCATCTCGCCGCACACCGCCACCGGCACGTCGCCGCGCGCGGCGGTCTGGATGACGTGCGCGATCAGGTGCAGCACTGCGGGGTGCAACGGGTCGTATAGGTGTGCCACCGCGTCGTCGGTGCGGTCGATGGCGAGCGTGTACTGGATCAGGTCGTTGGTGCCCAGGGACAGGAAATCCAGCCGTTTCATGAACATCGGCAGCGCGAGCGCCGCAGCCGGAATCTCGATCATGCCGCCCACCTCGATGCCCCTGTCGTAGGGCATGCCCTTCTCGTCGAGTTGCTCCTTCGCCTGCCGGATGAAGGCGAGCGCCTGTTCCACCTCGTGCACATGCGCCACCATGGGCAAGAGGATCCGCACGCGCCCTTGCGCCGAGGCGCGCAGGATGGCGCGCAGCTGTGCGAGGAACATCTGCGGCTCGGCGAGGCAGAAGCGGATCGCGCGCAGGCCGAGGGCGGGGTTGGGCATCAGCTGGGCGTTGCCCGAGAGCGCCTTGTCTGCGCCGACGTCCAGCGTGCGGATCACGACCGGCTTGCCACCCATCGCCTTGGCCACTTCGCGATAGGCCTCGTACTGCTCGTCCTCGCCGGGCAGGTCCTTGCGGTTCATGAACAGGAACTCGGTGCGGAACAGGCCCACGCCCTGCGCGCCAGCCTCGTGCACCCCTTCCAGGTCCTGCGGCAGCTCGATGTTGGCGTAGAGTTCCACCGCCGCGCCGTCGAGCGTCGCCGCGGGCGTAGTCTTCAGGCGCCGCAGCTTCTGCTTCTCGAGTTCGTGCTGCGACTGGCGCAGCCGGTACTCGGCGAGCACGATCGGGTCGGGATCGACGATCAGCACGCCCTGGCTGCCGTCCACGATGAGCAGCTCGCCCTCGCGGATCATGTGGCGCGCGTGGTGCAGGCCGACCAGCGCCGGGATGTCGAGGCTGCGCGCGACGATCGCGGTATGCGAGGTGACGCCGCCCGCGTCGGTGACGAAGCCGCCGAACTCGTGGCGCTTGAACAGGATCATGTCGGCGGGCGAGAGGTCGTGCGCCACCACGATCAGCTTGTGCTCCTCGGACAGCTGCGGCTCGGCCGGCGCCCTGTCGCCCATCAGCGCCTTCAGCACGCGCTCCACCACCTGCTGGATGTCGGCTTTGCGCTCGCGGAGGTAGGGGTCCTCCATCGCTTCGAACTGCTCGACCAGGGTCTCCATCTGCTGCACCAGAGCCCATTCCGCGTTGCACTTGCGTTCGCGGATCAGTTCGCGCGGCGCGTGCGACAGCGACGAGTCCTCCAGGATCATGCGGTGCAGGTTGATGAAGGCGCCGAACTCCGCGGGCGCGTCCGCCGGCATCTGGCTCTCGAGCAGCGCCAGCTCCTGCTTGGCGCGCGAGATGCCGGCGTCGAAACGGAAGATCTCGCCGGGCACCGCCGAGTCGGGAATCTCGTAGTGCGCCACGTCGAGGCGCGCGCTGGAGACCAGGTGCGCGTGGCCGATGGTGATGCCCGAGGCGACGCTCGAGCCGTGCAGGACGAAATTCACTCGGCTTCGCCGAATCTGCCGGCGATCAGCTGCTGGATCGCGCGCAGCGCCGCGTCCGCGTCGGCGCCTTCCGCCTCCACGATGACCGAGGCGCCCCTGCCGGCGGCGAGCATCATCACGCCCATGATGCTCTTCGCGTTCACGCGCCGGCCGTTGCGCGAGAGCCAGACTTCGCTCTTGAAGCCGTTCGCCACCTGCGTGAGCTTGGCCGAAGCGCGTGCGTGCAGGCCGAGCTTGTTGACGATGGTGAGTTCCGCTCTAGCCACCGCAGCGGTCCGTGTTCATGTGCACCACGCCCTCGGCGCCGCCGGAAAGCGCGCGCTGCACCGCGGCGGGCAGCGAGCCGTTGCGCGCGGACAGCACGCGCACCAGCATCGGCAGCGACACGCCGGAGACGCCTTCCACGCGACCGTCGGCGAGCAGGCGCGCCGCCACGTTGCAGGGGGTGGCGCCGAACATGTCGGTCAGTACGAGCAGCCCCGCGCCCTCGTCGAGCTGCGCGGCGAGCTGGCGCGCGCGCGCGAGCACCTTGTCCGGATCGTCGCTGCGCGACACGCCGAGCGTGGCCACCCGCGCCTGCTTCGCGCCGAGGATCGCTTCGGCGCTGGCGAGCAGCGTCTCGCCGATCGCGCCGTGCGAGATGAGCAGGACACCGATCACGCCGTCACCTTCGCTTCGAGCGCCGCGATGAACATGCCGGCCACGTCGAAGCCGGTCTGGTCCTGGATCTCGCGGAAGCACGTCGGGCTGGTGACGTTGACTTCCGTGAGGTAGTCGCCGATCACGTCCAGCCCCACCAGCAGCAGGCCTCGCGCGGCCAGCTTCGGCCCCAGCGCCTGCGCGATCGCCAGGTCCCGCTTGGACAGCGGCTGCGCCACGCCGGTGCCTCCGGCGGCGAGGTTGCCACGCGACTCGCCGGCTTTCGGGATGCGCGCCAGGCAATGCGGCACGGGCTTGCCGTCGATCAGCAGGATGCGCTTGTCGCCGTCGCGGATCTCGGGGAGGTAGCGCTGCGCCATCGCGCTGCGCGCGCCGCCCTGCGCCATCAGCTCCACGATCACGTTGCGGTTTGGATCGTCGGCGCGCACGCGGAAGATGTTCTCGCCTCCCATCACGTCGAGGCGCTTGAGCACGACGTCGCGCTCGGCTTCGATGAACGCCTGCAGCCGCTGCGGCTCGCGCGTCACCAGCGTCGGGGCGACGAAGGCGGGGAACTCGGCGATCGCCAGCTTCTCGTTGTGGTCGCGGATCGCGTCGGGCGCGTTGAACACGCGCGCCCCCTCGCGCACGGCGGCCGACAGCAGCCAGGTGCTGGTGATGTACTCGAGGTCGAACGGCGGGTCCTTGCGCATCAGCACCGCGTCGAACCAGGCGAGGCTGCGCCGCGCGTGGCCGTCGCGGCGGTACCAGTCCTCGTCGTTGTCGGTGAGCCGGATGTGCATCGCCTCGGCGCCTACGCTGCCGGCGTGCCAGGCGAGGGCGGGCTGCTCGCACACGTGCACCGCATGGCCGCGCGCCTCGGCCGCGCGCATCATGGTGACGGTGGTGTCCTTGTACGCCTTGAGCGAATCCGGCGGATCGATGATGAAGAGCAGGTTCACGCCGTGGGGTGGCGCCGTGCGGCGCCGGGTGGGGCTACTTGCCCTTGGCCGCCGGCGCCTTGGGCGCTGCCGGCTCCTTCAGGCTGCCGCCGGACTGGTTCGCCATGTGCACGATGGCGCGCGAGAGCTCGAAATCGGAGAGGTCGGCCACGCCGCCGCGCGGCGGCATCGCACCCTTGCCCTTGAGCGCCACGGCGAGCATGCCGTTCAGGCCGGTCTTGAGGCGCGGCGCCCACGCGGCCTTGTCGCCGATCTTCGGCGCGTTCGCCACGCCCGTCTGGTGGCAGGCGAGGCAGGCCGACTTGACGATGTCTTCGCCGCTGCGCGGCCCCGAGGCGGCGGCGCCGGCGGCGCCGAACTCCACCCGGCCGACCGGCTGCAGGCGCTTGGCGACCGCTTCGGGGGCGAGCGCCGCGGGATCCGCGCTGGGCCGGTTGAGCACCAGGTTGACCAGCAGGACGATGCCGATGATCGGCACGAGGAAGGAAAGGAGTACCACCACGATCAGCTGTTGCGGCGTCTTGATGAAGGAGGAATGCTCTTCGTGCTCGCTCATGCGCGTGGCCGGGGGCTGTGGATAAAGGTATGATTTTAGCTTGAAAGCGCCCGTAGCTCAGCGGATCAGAGTATTGGCCTCCGAAGCCAAGGGTCGTGGGTTCGAATCCCGCCGGGCGCGCCAGATCACCACGCACCAAGGAAACGCAATGTCAGCCAGAGCCCTCTTCGCTGCCGGCTTGTTCGCATTCGCGAGCGCCGCCTTCGCCCAGTACCCCAACAAGCCCGTCACCATCGTGGTGCCCTTCTCCGCGGCGGGACCGACCGACACGGTGGCCCGCGTCATGGCGCAAGCGATGGGCAAGCCCATGGGCCAGACGCTGATCGTGGAGAACAAGGTCGGCGCCGGCGGCACCATCGGCGTGACTCGGTGGCCAAGGCTGCGCCCGACGGCTACACCACGCTCATCTACCACATCGGCATGGCCACCGCGCCGGCGCTGTATCGCACGCTGCCGTTCAAGCCGATGGAGGATTTCGAGCCGATCGGGCTGATCAACGACGTGCCGATGACTCTGATGCGCGCGGCAATTTCCCGGCGAAGGACTTCAAGGAGTTCCTTGCCTACGTCAAGGCCAACAAGGAGAAGATCAACTACGCCAACGCGGGCCTGGGCGCCGCCTCGCACCTGTGCGGCATGCTGTTCATGAGCGCGATCCAGACCGACTTCACCACCGTCGCCTACAAGGGCACGGCGCCGGCAATGAACGACCTGATCGGCGGGCAGGTGGATTTCATGTGCGACCAGACTACCAACACCACCGGCCAGATTCAAGGCGGCAAGATCAAGGTCTTCGGCGTGACGACGAAGAAGCGCGTGGCCTCGCTGCCGGACGTCCCCACGCTGGACGAGCAGGGGCTGAAGGGGTTCGAGATCGGTATCTGGCATGGCCTCTACGCCCCCAAGGGCACACCGAAGCCCGTCATCGACAAGCTGGTGTCCTCGCTGCAGGCCGCGCTGAAGGACCCGGTGGTGAAGACACGCTTCAACGATCTCGGCACCGACCCGATCGCGCACGACAAGGCGACGCCGGCGGCGCTGCGCGCGCACCTGAAGGCGGAGATCGACAAGTGGGGGCCGATGATCAAGAAGGCGGGCGTCTACGCCGACTGAGCCGGGCCTGCATGACAGACGCGCCGATCAGCCGCTTCCCCGTCCCCGGGCTCGAAGAGCTGCCGGAGGACATGCGCGCGCGCATCCTGGCGGTGCAGGAGAAATCCGGCTTCGTGCCCAACGTGTTCCTCGCCCTCGCGCACCGGCCGGCGGAGTTCCGCGCCTTCTTCGCCTACCACGACGCGCTGATGGACAAGCCGGGCGGCCTCACCAAGGCCGAGCGCGAGATGATCGTGGTGGCGACCTCGGGGGCGAACAACTGCCAGTACTGCGTGGTGGCGCACGGCGCGATCCTGCGCGTGCGCGCCAAGAATCCGCTCCTGGCCGATCAGGTCGCGACCAACTATCGCAAGGCGGACATCACGCCGCGCCAGAAGGCGATGCTCGATTTCGCCATGCAAGTGGCGCTCGCGTCGGCCACCGTGGGCGAGACGGACTTGGCGGCGCTGCGCGAGCAGGGCTTTGCGGACGAGGACATCTGGGACATCGCCGCGATCGCGGCCTTCTTCGCCTTGTCCAACCGCATGGCGAACGTCACCAGCATGCGGCCCAACGACGAGTTCTACCTGATGGGGCGCGTGGCGAAGGAGAAGTAGGCTTTCACGCCGCTGCCGGCGGGCGGCGCTGCCAAACCTGCGTCTCCGTCTCGAACGCGTGGCGAACTGCAGCACGCCGAAGTCGTCGCGATAGCGGCCGACGATCTGCAATCCGACAGGCAGCCCCACGGGCGTGAAGCCCGCCGGCACCGAGATCGCCGGATGGCTGGTGATCGTGACGTAGTAGCAGCTCTTCATCCAGTCGAGGTAGTTGTCGAGCTTCACGCCCGCGATCTCGGTCGGGTACTCGGTGTCCACCGGGAAGGGCGGCAGCTGGTTCACCGGCGCGAGCAGGAACTCGTACTTCTCCAGGAACCTGCGCATGCGCTGGAACAGCTCGGTGCGCAGTCCCTCGGCGCGCCCGATCTTCCCGCCGTCGAGCGCGAGGCCCCGCTCGATGTTCCAGATCACGGTGTCCTTGAGCAGCGCGCGGTGCGTCTTCAATAGAGCGCGAGGCGCTGCGCGATGAAACGCGCGCAGGGTCTCGAAGGCCTCGGTGGCCCCTGTTCAATCCGGGCAGGCTTCCTCGACGATGCAGCCC
>CAWALA010000010.1:0-486583 GCA_963782655.1 uncultured beta proteobacterium
TCATCGCCTGCGCATTGATCTTGTCGCTGGGATCGTAGTCCGCGTGGATCTTGCTCAGCTTGATGATCGACCCATCATGCTGCGGCACGTCGATCACCCCGCCCTCCGAGTAATCCACCGTGATCGCGTCCCGGCTCGGCCAGAAGTCCAGCCGGTTGACCGCTTCGTTGTGCTCGCGCACGTAGTCGTAGCTCTTGGTCGAGCCCGCGATGGTTGTTGAACGCCACGCAGGGCGAAATCGACGTCGATGAACGCCGCGCCCTCGTGCGCGATCGCGGCCTTGACCAGGGGAACGAGCTGTTTCTTGTCGCCTGAGAAGGAACGCGCGACGAAACGTCGCCCCCATCAGCAGGGCCAGGGACACGGTGTCCACCGGCGCTTCGGTGTTCACCTGCCCGCGCTTCGCCTTGGAGCCCATGTCCGCGGTCGCGGAGAACTGGCCCTTGGTCAGCCCGTACACCCCGTTGTTCTCCAGGATGTAGGTCATGTTCACCCCGCGCCGCATGACGTGCGCGAACTGCCCGAGGCCGATCGACGCCGAATCCCCGTCCCCCGACACGCCCAGGTAGATGAGGTCGCGGTTCGCGAGGTTCGCCCCGGTCAACACTGAGGGCATGCGCCCATGCACCGTGTTGAACCCATGCGAATTGCCGAGGAAGTAGTCAGGGGTCTTGGAAGAGCACCCGATCCCCGAGAGCTTGGCCACCTTGTGGGGCTGGACATCGAGGTCGAAGAACGCCTGGATCAAAGCCGCGGAAATGGAATCGTGCCCGCACCCCGCGCACAGGGTGGAAACCTTGCCTTCGTAATCGCGCCTGGTGTAGCCGACCTTGTTCTTCGCGAGGGTCGGATGGTGCAGCCTGGGTTTCGCAACGTAGGTCATGCCGCCTTGTCCTTCTTGATCGGACGCACGTTCAACGCCGCCACCACCTCGGAGATCTCCTTGGTGATGAAGCGCGCCGTGATCGGCGTGCCGTCGTAGTGGAGCACCGAAATCAAGGAGGCCGGGTTGATCCCGGCCTCGTTGACCAGCAGGGTCCTCAATTGCGCGTCGCGGTTCTGCTCGATGACGAAGACCTTGGTGTGCGACTGGCAGAAATCGAAGATCTCGTCCTGGAACGGGAACGCGCGGATGCGCAGCGCATTGACGAAGATGCCCTTCGCCGCGAGCGCCTCCAGCGCCTCCTGCATCGAGGGCTGGTCGAGCCGTAGTAGATGGCGCCGAACCGCGCCGGCTCCTTCGCCGGCGTGAGCAGCGGCTTCGGCACCAGGGTCTTGGCGAAGTCGTGCTTCTTCAGCAGCCGCTGCATGTTGTACATGTAGTCCGGACCCGCCTCCGAATACACCGCGTAGGCGTTCTTGCTGGTGCCGCGCGTGAAGTAGGCGCCCTTGGTGGCGTGCGTTCCCGGATAGGTGCGGAACGGAATGCCGTCGCCGTCCACGTCGAGGTAGCGCCCGAACTCCTTGCCCGCCTCCAGCATCTCGGCGGTCGTCACCTTGCCGCGGTCGTACTGGCGCGAGTCGTCCCACGCGAGCGGCTTGCACAGGCGCTGGTTCATGCCGATGTCGAGGTCGGTCATGAGGAACACCGGCGTCTGCAGGCGCTCCGCGAGATCGAGCGATTGCGCCGCGAACTCGAAGCACTCGTGCGGGTCCTCGGGGAAGAGCAGCACGTGCTTGGTGTCGCCGTGCGAAGCGTAGGCGCAGGCGCATGACATCCGACTGCTGGGTGCGCGTCGGCATGCCGGTGGAAGGCCCGCCGCGCTGCACGTCGATGATCACCGCGGGAATCTCGGCGAAGTAGGCGCAGCCCGATGAATTCGCTCATCGAGCGAAATGCCCGGGCCCGACGTCGCGGTGAACGCGCGTGCCCCGTTCCACCCCGCCCCGGTCACGATGCCGATGGAGGCGAGCTCGTCCTCCGCCTGGACGATGGCGAACTTGTTCTTGCCGGTGGCCGCGTCCACGCGCAGCCTGGAGCAGTAGCGCTGGAACGCTTCCGCGAGCGAAGACGACGGGGTGATCGGGTACCAGGCGCACACCGTGGCCCCGCCGTACACGCAGCCCAGCGCCGCCGCCGCGTTGCCTTCCATGAAGATCCGTGTCGCCCACCGCGTAGGCGCGCTTCGCCTTCAGGCCCAGCAGGCCTTCAACTTCTCGGTCGCGTAGTGCGTGCCCCATCTGGAATGCATTGAGGTTGGGCTTGAGGAGCTTCTCCTTGCCCTTGTACTGCTCGCCGATCAGCTCGGCGATGACGCCGGAATCGATCTCCATCAGCGCCGCGAGGGCGCCGACATACACGATGTTCTTGAACAGCTGCCGCTCGCGCGAATCCGTGTAGCTCTCGGTTGCAGATCTCGGTGAGCGGCATGCCGATGACGTTGACGTCGTCGCGGAACTTCGAGGCCGGCAGCGGCTTGGTGTTGTCGTAGAACAGGTACCCGCCCGGCTCGATCTCCTTCAGGTCCTGGTTCCAGGTCTGCGGGTTCATCGCCACCATCAGGTCCACGCCGCCGCGCCGCCCGAGCCAGCCCTTCTCGGTGACGCGCACCTCGTACCAGGTCGGCAGCCCCTGGATGTTGGAGGGAAAGATGTTGCGCGGGGACACCGGGATCGCCCATGCGCAGGAAGCTCTTGGCGAACAGCTCGTTGGCGGAAGCCGAGCCCGAGCCGTTGACGTTGGCGAATTTGACGACGAAATCGTTGACCGCTTCGATGCGCTTCATCACGCCGCCTTGCGCTTGTGGTGGTCGCGGCAGCCGGGTCCCGCGTCCGGGATCTGAGCAGGAACTTCTGCATGTCCCAGGCCCCCGTCGGGCAGCGCTCGGCGCACAGGCCGCAGTGCAGGCAGACGTCCTCGTCCTTGGCCATGATGCGCCCCGTCTTGAGCGCCGGAGACGTAGAGATCCTGCGCGAGGTTCTGCGCGGCGCGTTCAGCCGCGCCCGCACCTCACCCTCCTCGCCGTCGGCGGTGAAGGTGATGCAATCCATCGGGCAGATGTCGACGCAGGCATCGCACTCGATGCACAGCTTCGGGGCGAAAACCGTCTGCACGTCGCAGTTGAGGCAGCGTTGCGCCTCCTTCCAGGCGGTCGCGGGGTCGAACCCCAGTTCCACCTCTGGCCGGATGTTCTTCAGGGCGATGGTGAGGTCGCGCAGGGCACCTTGTACCGCGCCTCCGGGTGGATCTCGTTGTCGTAGCTCCACTCGTGGATGCCCATCTTCTGCGACATCAGGTTGACGGTGGGCGCCGGGCGCTAGCGCACGTCCTCGCCGTGGCAGCAGCTTGTCGATGGAGATCGCCGCGTCGTGCCCGTGCGCCACGGCCCAGATGATGTTCTTCGGGCCGAAGGCGGAATCGCCGCCGAAGAACACGTCTGCACGCTGGACTGGAAGGTGACCTTGTCGACCACGGGCAGGCCCGACTTGTCGAACGCGACGCCGACATCGCGCTCGATCCAGGGGAAGGCGTTTTCCTGCCCCACGGCGACCAGCACGTCGTCGCACTCGAAGGCCTGCTCCGGCTCGCCGGTCGGCACCAGGCTGCGCCGGCCCTTGTCGTCGTACACCGCCTTCACCTTCTCGAAGCTCATGCCGGTGAGCTTGCCCTTCGCGTGCAGGAACGCCTTGGGCACCAGGTAGTTGAGGATCGGAATGCCTTCGTGCTGCGCGTCTTCCTTCTCCCAGGGCGAGCCTTCATCTCCTCGAACCCGGAGCGCACGATCACCTTCACGTCGTCGCCGCCCAGGCGCTTGGAGGTGCGGCAGCAGTCCATCGCCGTGTTGCCGCCGCCGAGCACGATCACGCGCTTGCCGATCTTGGTGGTGTGGCCGAAGGAGACGGACGAGAGCCAGTCGATGCCGATGTGGATGTGCTTCGCCGCTTCCTTGCGCCCCGGGATGTCGAGGTCGCGTCCGCGCGGCGCGCCCGAACCGACGAAGATGGCGTCGTAGCCTTCGGCCAGCAGCGCCTTCAGGGAGTCGACGGTCGCCGCCCTTGAACTCGACGCCGAGGTCGAGGATGTAGCCGATTTCCTCGTCGATCACTCTCACGGCAAACGAAATCGCGGGATCTGCGACCGGATCATGCCGCCGGCGAGCGGATCCGGTCGAACACGGTGACTGAGTAGCCGAGCGGCGCGAGGTCGCGCGCCACCGTGAGCGACGCCGGCCCAGCGCCCACGCAGGCGACGCGCTTGCCGTTCCGGCGCGTCGCGGGCTTGGGAAGGCGTTCACGTCGTCGTCCTTGTGGTCCGCCGCGACGCGCTTGAGGCGGCAGATCGCGACGGGCTCGGGCTTGGGCTGGTTCTCTTCCTCGACGCGTCCGCGGCGGCACGCCGGTTCGCAGGGACGGTCGCAGGTCCTCCCGAGGATCCCGGGAAGACGTTCGACTGCCAGTTGACCATGTACGCGTCGGAGTAGCGTCCCGCCGCGATCAACCTGATGTATTCGGGAACCGGGGTGTGGGCAGGACACGCCCACTGGCAATCAACGACTTTGTGAAAGTAGTCGGGGTTCCGGATGTCGGTGGGCTGCAACGACTCGTCTCCTTGACGCCGCCGCTCTGTTGCCTGCTTGTGACGGCTGGCGTGGCGTGGAGTCTACTCCCGGAGCAAGCCGCAGGAAAGGCTTTGTTTTCAAAAACCTGCAAGGGAAATCGAAGGGTGGGCCAAGGGCCCACCCTACACCGGGTAAGCTTGCCATCCATGACCAACCAGCTCGAGTCCCTCCGGCGCCATTCCGTGGTGGTCGCCGACACTGGCGACATCGACGCCGTCGCCCGCTGGCAGCCGCAGGACGCCACCACCAACCCGTCCCTCCTCCTGACGGCGGCGCAGGATGCCCGTTACCGCCCCTTGGTCGATGCGGCACTCGAGCGCGGCAGGGGCCAGGCCGAGGCGACCATGGAGTGGCTTTTCGTGCTCTTCGGCCGCGAAATCCTCAGGCACGTCGCGGGGCGCGTCTCCACCGAGGTGGACGCGCGCCTGTCCTTCGACACCGCAGGAACCATCGCCAAGGCCCGCCGCTTCATCGAGCTCTACGGCGAGGCGGGCGTGCCCAAAGACCGCGTGCTCGTCAAGGTTTCTACCACGTGGCAAGGCATCCGCGCCGCCGAGCAACTCGAGCGCGAGGGCATCCGCTGCAACATGACGCTTGCTGTTCTCCTTCGCGCAGGCCGTGGCCTGCGCCGAAGCAGGCGTGACGCTGATATCGCCCTTCGTGGGGCGCATCTACGACTGGCACAAGGCCGCGCGCAAGGTGGACGACATTCCGGTGGCGGAGGACCCCGGGGTCGCCTCGGTCACGCGCATCTACCGCTACTACAAGAAATTCGGCTACGCCACGCAGGTGATGGGCGCGAGCTTCAGGAAGACCGAGCAGATCGCGGCGCTCGCCGGCTGCGACCTGCTCACCATCGCCCCCGAGCTCATGGACAAGCTCGCGCGCGCACCGGGCGAGATCGAGCGCCGCCTCTCCGCGGACGACGCCCGCGGACACGCCGCCGAGAAGATCTCCCTCGACGAGAAGGCGTTCCACTGGCAGCACAACGAGGACGCCATGGCGGTGGACAAGCTCGCCGAGGGCATCCGCCGCTTCGACGCCGACGCGCGCAAGCTCGAGCAGTTCGTGTCCTCGCTCATGCGCAGCCGGGTCGCCGCCTGAATCCGTGGGCGCGCTGATCCAGACCGTGCTGCAGGAGCGCGCCGGCGGGCGCGTCGCACTGGTCGTGATCGCCAACCCGGCGAAGCTGAACGCCCTCTCCGTCGCCGCGATCGAGCAGCTCACCGCGTCGATGCGCAGCCTCGCGGCCGACGACGACCTGCGCGCGGTGGTGATCACCGGCGCAGGCTCCAAGGCCTTCTCCGGCGGCGTGAACGTGGACGACCTGGGCGCCGCCACCGTCGCCACGGCGCGCGAAGGCATCACGCGGCTGCATCGCTGCATCACCGCGGTGCGCGAATGCCCGGTGCCGGTGATCGCGCGCGTGAACGGCTACTGCATCGGCGGCGCGCTCGAGCTGGCGGCGGCCTGCGACCTGCGCATCGCCGCGGACCATGCGCGCTTCGGCATGCCGGAGGTGCGCCTCGGCATCCCGTCGGTGATCGAAGCGGCGCTCCTCGCGCGCCTGATGGGCGCGGGGCGCGCGAGGTGGCTCTTGCTGACCGGCGAGCTGATCGACGCCGCGGAAGCGCTGCACTGGGGATTCGTGGAGCGCGTGGTGGACGCGGCCGCCCTGGACGCCGAGGTGGACCAGGCGCTCGACGGAATCCTGGCAAGCGGCGCGCAGGCGATCCGCGCGCAAAAGCGCCTCAACCGCGCCTACGAGGAACTGCCGTTCTCGCAGGCGGTGGCGCTCAGCATCGACGAGTTCGAGCGCGCCTACGCCACGGGCGAGCCGCAGCGCCTGATGCGCGACTACCTGGCGCGCAAGCGGAAGTAGGCCCAGAGCGCCGCGTAGGCGACCGCCGGCACCGCCACCGCGAGCAGCGCCGGTTGCAGCGCCTTCGCGGCCTCGCCTTCGCTGAAGGCGAGGATGGTGAAGGCATTCAGCACGCACACCAGCGCCCAGATCGCCGACAGCAGGAGCCAGAAGCGCTTCCACAGCGCCATCAGCGCGGGACCACCATCTGCCGGATGCGCTCCAGCTCGGCGGCGGCCTGCTCTTCGGCCTGCCTGGCGCGCTGGGTGGCGCCGTCCACCACGGCCGGCTCGAGCAGCGCCGCCGCGGGCAGCGCCGCGCGCACCTTGTCCTGCGTGTCGCGGTGCGCCTTCAACAGCTCGGCGAAGGCGCCCATCGCGGTGCGGTAGTCGAAGTAGTAGCGCTCGGCGCGCCCTTTGAGCGCGAGCGCCTGGTCGATCCAGCCCGCGCCGCGGCCGCCGGCATGGCTGATGTGCGCGGTGAGCGCGCGCCGGCTGGCGAGCGACGCACTGCGCGCCTGCACCGCGTTCGCCTGGTTGCGCAGGATCGCCTGCGCGTCCACGAGGTAGAGCTCAGCGGCCTCCGCCAGCGCGCGGTTGCGGCTGCTGTCCTCGCGGCGCAGCGCCGCAAGGTACTGCGCCACGGTCTTGCCGTGCTCCTCGATCTTCGCATGTGCGCCGGGCGCGTCGGGCGGGAGCGCGAGCGCCTCGCGCAGCAGCGCGGTGGTCGCCACGATGCTGCCGCGCGCGCTCGACTCGAGGTCACGCGTCTTCTTCGCGCCCCACAGCCAGCCGAGCGCCACGGCGAGCGCGATGAACGCGACCGCGCCGAGGACGAGAAGCTTGTTCCTGTTCGGGTTTTGCATGCGGCGTGACTGCTACGCCGCGCATTCTACTTCGTGGCGCGCCCAGCACTACGACGTCGCCGTCGCTGCTGGACGACACCGGCAGCACGAACTGCGCTGACGCTTGCCGGGCTTACCAGCCCTGGCGTTGCGACGAGCCTCGCGTGAAAGGACTCTGCGGGCCCATCTTATTGAGCTGGGCGTAGGTGGGCAGCCTGACCTCGGCGTCGGGCGTGCCGAGCTCCGAGGCGACCTTCCTGGCGAGCGCGGACACCAGCTTCTTCAGGTGGGACACGATCGCTTCGCCTTGGAGAGGGGACATGGCCGTTGCCTTCTCTATCTCGTTTGCATGGGTACGCGTACAAGGTAGTCCTACCAGGGCATGCGCAGGTATCCCGGCGTCCGAAGCGGGTGCAAAGGACTGTCAGCCGCGCGCAGCCTGTCACGGCTTTCCGGCATTCCGGGTGCGAGGGGGGACAGGGCAGGCAGCCCGCATCCCCCTGCAACGGGGGCCCGTCCTGCCGCCCGCGCGGCAGGAAATCCCTGAACAGGTATCCTTTGGCCTAGAGGGAAGGCCGGACAGTGGGACCAAAAATGCTCGGGCGGTACCGCATCCTGGGAGAGCTGGGCCGCGGCGCCATGGGGGTCGTCTATCGCGCCGTCGATCCGCTCATCGAGCGCGAGGTGGCCCTCAAGACCCTGCACGCCGAACTGCCGGCGGACGTGATCGACGAGGTGCGCGTGCGCTTCCTGCGCGAAGCGCGTTCCGCGGGCCGGCTGAGCCATCCCAACATCGTGACGATTTTCGACGTCGGCCAGGAAGGCGGCGCCGCCTACATCGCGATGGAGCTGCTCGAAGGGCCCTCGCTGCACCAGATGCTGAAGGAACGCCAGCGCATCCCCTTCCATACCGCCGCCGACATCATCGCCCAGGTGGCCGACGCGCTGCACCACGCGCACGGATTCTCGATCGTGCATCGCGACGTCAAGCCGGCCAACGTGGTGGTGGCGCCTTCGGGGCGCGCCAAGCTCACCGATTTCGGGGTCGCCTATGTTCCTGCCTCGGACGTGACCCAGACCGGCTCGGCGCTCGGCTCGCCGCGCTACATGGCCCCCGAGCAGGTGCTCGGCCAGCCGATCGATGCCCGCGCCGACATCTTCTCGCTCGGCGTGGTGCTCTACGAGCTGCTCACCCGGCGCACGCCATTCGAATGGCCGGGCGACACGACGGTGTTCGCGCTCATGCAGCGCATCGCCGGCGAGCCGCATCCGCCGCTGCGGCAGATCGACGCCGAGATCCCGGCCGGATTCGACCGCATCATGGACCGCGCGCTGGCCAAGCGGCCGCAGGACCGCTACCAGAGCGCGAGCGAGTTTGCGAGCGACCTGCGCAATTACCACAGCCTGGGCGGCGGCACCGAGTTCGCCAGGACCGTGCCGCAGGCGACCCTGCAGGCCCCAGCGGCGGCGGCCGAAGAGCAGAAGATGCGCAACCAGCTGATCGACGATCTCGACCAGTTCGCGAAGAACTTCGAGGCGCAGGAGACGCAGCGCCTGCGCGCGGAGCAGGAAGCGCGCCTCAAGAAGGAACAGGCGTTGCTCGAATGGGGCGCGACCGAGGAGCAGAAGCGCACGGCGTTCGAGCGCGGCGAGCGCGCCGCACGCGAGAGCGACCCGAACTGGATGACCACCACGCGCCGCATGGCGGCTGTCGAGATCATGCGGCAGCAGGCCGCCTTGAAAAAGGCGCAGGCTGACGCGAAACCGAGGGCGATGGAGGCGCTCGACGCCGCGATGCGCGCGGCATTGCAGTACCTGACCGAGTTCAGCAAGGAAATGAACGAGCACGAGCCGCATGCGGGCGCGCCCTACGAATTCGTTTATGTCGGCAAGGTTCCCTCGGTGACGCTCTCCCAGGCATCGGTCGGCAATCGCACCCTCAAGCTGCCCGCGGGCAACGAGCTCTGCGCGCAGATCCAGCTGCGTTTCCGCGTGCGCCCGGCCGAGCCGCCGAAGTTCATGCTCCTGGGCGAAGACGTCGGCCGCTGCGAGAAGTACCTCAAGTCGATGGGCGTAGAGTTCGAGCTGCGGGCGCGCAACAACGACAGGGAACGGCCGGTGCAGTTCGTCGTCACCGGACCCCTGCCGTGCGAGGTCAACATCCGGGCCGATTTCGAAGCGGCGACAGCCACTGTCGAGCTGATCAACGTGCGGCGCTTCGGCCGCTTCACGGTGCGCCTCGACACGGAAACGTTCAAGGCCGCGATCGACGACCTGGCGCGCTACGTGCTCGGCGTCGATGACGATTTCAAGAAGCTGATCCCCGGCGCCTAGTCCTGGCACTCCCGGTACGGTGCAGACGATCCTGGACGCGATCGCCCGCCATGCCACCGAACGGGGCGGCAAGCGGGCCTACTGGACGCCCCGCCGCACATGGACTTTCGCCGAGCTGTGGGACGCCGCAAGCCGCGCCGCGGCCGGGCTGGCGCGCCAGGGCATCGGCCGCGGCGACCGAGTCGCCTGCCTCACCAAACACACCGCCGAATGCGTGGCGCTCGTGCTTGCCGCCTGCCGCCTCGGCGCCGTGTGCATGCCTGTCAACTGGCGCCTCGCGCCGCCCGAAATCGAATACATCGTGCATGACGGCCGCGCGCGCTTCATGATGGCGGACAAGGCCTTCTCGCCGGGCGTGCCGGTCTCGCTCGTCACCGAGGAGTTCGGTGCCTGGGCGCGTGGCTTTGCAACCCATTGCTAAAGAGAGCGCGCCGTCGCCGGACGACACGGCGCTGCAGCTCTATTCCTCCGGCACCACGGGACTGCCGAAAGGCGTGGAGCTCACGCATGGCAACCTCGCGGCGGGGATGATGAGCGCGGTGCCCGATGCCATCGGCTATCGCGGCGCGCCCGACGTGATGCTGAACGTGCTGCCCACCTACCATATCGCCGGCGTGGGCGTGGGCCTGCTCACTGCGACGCGCGGCGGCGCGAGCGTGCTCTACCCCGACTTCGACCCGGCGCTGGCGGTGGCGGCGATCGGCGAGCATCGCATCACGCACGCATTCCTCGTGCCGGCGATGATCCAGTTCATGCTGCAGGCGGCAGGCGCGGACAAAGCCGACTACTCCTCGCTCAAGGGGATTTCCTACGGCGCTTCGCCGATTTCCGAGAAGGTGCTCGTCGACGCCCTGCGCACCTTCAAGTGCGACTTCATGCAGGTCTACGGCCTCACCGAGACCACCGGCGCGATCACCATGCTGCCGCCCGAAGACCACGATCCCGACGGCCCGAAGAAGCACCTGCTGCGCTCGGCGGGCAAGCCGATCGACGAACGTGGAGCTGCGCGTGGTCGAGCCCGGCGGCGACAAGGACTGCGCCGAGGGCGCGGTGGGCGAAGTGTGGATCCGCAGCCCGCAGAACATGAAGGGCTACTGGGGCAACCCCAAGGCGACCGCCAACGCCTTCATGGGCGACGGCTGGTTCCGCTCGGGCGACGCGGGGTACCTGAAGGACGGGTACCTCTTCCTGCACGACCGCATCAAGGACATGATCATCTCGGGCGGCGAGAACATCTACCCGGCGGAAGTGGAGAACGTGCTGATGCAGCACCCGGCGCTCGCCGACGGCGCGGTGATCGGCGTGCCCGACGACACCTGGGGCGAGGCGGTCAAGGCCTGCGTGGTGCTCAAGCCCGGGGCCAAGGCGAGCGCCGCGGAGATCATCGAGTTCATGCGCACGCGCATCGCGCACTACAAGTGCCCGAAGATCGATCGACTTCCTCGAGGCGATCCCGCGCAATCCCACCGGCAAGATCTTGAAGCGCGTGCTGCGCGAGCCCTACTGGCGCGGGCAGGAGCGCCGCATCCACTGAAGGAAGCCCGCATGGCCTACGCCGAAATCCGCTACGAAGTCGCCGAGCGCATCGCCACCGTGACGCTCAACCGCCCCGAGAAGTTGAACGCCTTCACGCACGTGATGCGCGACGAGCTGATCGACGCTTTCGGCAAGGCGGACGCCGACGATGAGGTGCGTGCGGTGATCGTCACCGGCGCGGGCCGCGCCTACTGCGCGGGCGCCGATCTATCGGCCGGCACTTCGACCTTCGACTACGCGAAGCGCGAGGGCCTCACCGCCGCAGACGCACCGCGACGGCGGCGGCATGGTCAGCTTGCGCCTCTTCGAGATGAAGAAACCCGTGATCGCCGCGGTGAACGGCCCCGCCGTCGGCATCGGCGCAACCATGCTCCTGCCGATGGACGTGCGCCTCGCCTCCACCGATGCGCGCTTCGGCTTCGTCTTCGCGCGCCGCGGCATCGTGCCGGAGGCGTGCTCGAGCTGGTTCCTGCCGCGCGTGGTGGGCATCGGGCAGGCACTCGAGTGGACGCTCTCGGGGCGCGTATTTGGCGCCGAAGAGGCGAAGGCCGGCGGGCTCGTGTCGAAGGTCGTTGCACCCGAGGAGCTGCTGCCCGCGGCACGCGCGCTCGCGCGCGAGATCGCAGACAACACCGCACCCGTGGCGGTGGCGCTCGCGCGGCAGATGATGTGGCGCATGCTCGGCGCGGACCACCCGATGGAAGCGCACAAGGTGGACTCGCGCGGCATCTTCACGCTGGGCGCCTCGACCGACGTCGCCGAGGGCATCGCCGCGTTCAAGGAAAAGCGCGCACCGCGCTTTTCGATGCGCGCGAGCACCGACATGCCGGCGTTCTATCCGTGGTGGAAGGAGCGGCCGTTCGAGTAGAAAAACAGGGACAGACCCCATTTTCGACAAAAAATGGGGTCTGTCCCTATTTTTCCTGGGGCACCGCGAGCGCAGAGGGCCTGCCGGCCTTCGCCTCGCGGATCGCCTGCCACACGCGCTGCGGCGTCGCGGGCATGTCGAAGTGCGTGACGCCCGCCTGGCGTAGCGCATCGACCACCGCGTTCATCAGGCAGGGCATCGAGCCCGTGACGCCCGCTTCGCCCACGCCCTTCGCGCCGAGCGGATTCGTCGCGGTCGGCACGGGGTGCTCGGTGAGGCGCAGGCCGCCCACCAGGCCGGGGCGCGGCATGGCGTAGTCCATGAAGCTGCCAGTGAGGAGCTGGCCGCCTGCGTCATACACCGCCTGCTCGTGGAAGATGTGGCCGGCGCCCTGCGTGATGCCGCCGTGCATCTGGCCGTGCACGATCTGCTGGTTGACCAGGTTGCCCGCGTCGTCGCAGGCGAGGTAGGACACGATCTCGACCTCGCCCGTCTCGGGCTCGATCTCCACTTCGGCGATGTGGCAGCCGTTCGGGAAGGTTGAGGGCACCTTGGGCCGCTCCTTGAAATCCAGGTCGAGCTTGCCCGGGTGCTTCAGCGCGAGCGCCGCGATGGCGATCTTGCGGTCGGTGCCCTTGATGCGGTACTCGCCCTCGCGGAACTCGAGGTCGGTCTTCGCCGTCTCCAGCTCCTCCGCCGCGAGGTCGAGCCCGTTCTGCACGATCTCGCGCGCAGCGAGCAGCATCGCGCTCCCGAGGCCGTGCAGCGTGCGCGACCCGCCCGTGGGGTTGGCCACCAGGTTCGTGTCGGCTTCGGAGGTGCGCAGGCGGAACTTGGTGATCGGGACGCCGAGCACGCCGGCGACGATCTGCGCAAAGGTGGTCTCGTGCCCCTGGCCGTGGTTGTGCGAGGCCGTGTGCAGCGTGACCGTGCCATCCTTTTCCCAGTTGATCACCACCTGGTCGTAAGGCGCGAATCCCCCGGCGGCGGTGGCCTCGATATAGGTGGAGATGCCGCGGCCGCGCAACCTGCCCAGCTTGGCGCTCGCCGCGCGTCGCGCGGGAAACCCGTCCCAGTCGGCTTCCTTCCTTGCCTGCGCGAGCAGGCCCTCGAAGTCGCCGCAGTCGTACTCGAAGCCGGAGACGATCTTGTAGGGGAACTTGCTGCTCGGCACGAGGTTCTTGCGGCGGAACTCCGCCGTGTCCATGCCGATCGCGTGCGCCGCCTCGTCGATCAGGCGCTCGAGCGCATAGGAGGCCACCGGACGTCCCGCGCCGCGATACGCCGCCGTGGGCACGGTGTTGGTGAGCACGAGTTTGCCCTGCACGTGCACCGCCTGCACGTCGTAGACGCCGCTGATCACGTTCACCATGTTCATGGTGTTGACGAAGGAGCCGGTAAAGGCGACATAGGCGCCGAGGTTGGCAAGATAGGTGAAGCGCATGCCAAGGATGCGGCCCGCGCCATCGAGCGCAATTTCGCCCGTGTGGAAGATGTCGCGCGCCTGCTCGTCGCCGAGGAACACTTCCGAGCGGCTGCCCACCCATTTCACCGGGCGGCCGAGCTTCTGCGCCGCGAGCAGCAGCGCGCCGTACTCCGGGTAGGCGTTGAAGCGCACGCCAAACCCGCCGCCCACCTCTTCGGCCACCACGCGGATCTTCTCCGGCCCCACGCCGAGCATCGCCGCGCACTGCGCGCGCATCGGTCCCACGCCCTGCGTGGTCGCGTACAGGTAGTAGATGCCGCTCGCGGGGTCGAAGGAGCCCATCGCAGCGCGCGGCTCCATCGGGTTGCCGACCACGCGCGAGTGATACGCGGAGAGCTTCACCACGCGCGCCGCCTTCGCGAAGGCGGCGTTGGTGGCCGCCTCGTCGCCGCCCGTGTAGTCGAGCACGAGATTTCCCGGCACTTCGGCGTGCAACTGCGGTGCGCCCGCGGCGAGCGCTTCCTGGGCGGTCACCGCCGCCGGCAGCTCGTGGTAGTTCACCGTGATCGCTTCGGCCGCATCCTGCGCCAGCGCCG
Source organism: uncultured beta proteobacterium (assembly GCA_963782655.1). GTDB lineage: Bacteria > Pseudomonadota > Gammaproteobacteria > Burkholderiales > SG8-39 > JAABQT01. Next base: position 14,025 of record CAWALA010000010.1, read on the forward strand.
CGCTCTGCGCGACCACCAGCGCGACGGGCTCGCCCACGTACCGCACCCTGGTGCGCGCAAGCGAATAGCGCGGCGTAGGCTTTTGCTCGGCACCGCCGCGGCCTTTCATCGGCGCGGCGGCGGGCATCGGCTTGTGGCTCGCCGCAGCGACGTCCTCGCCCGTGAGCACCGCGATCACCCCCGGCATGGCGAGCGCCGCGCTCGCATCGAGGGAGACGATTTCGGCGTGCGCACGGTCGGAGCGCAGGAAGTGGCCGTAAGCCTGCGCGGGAAGGTTCCAGTCCGAGACATAGCGCCCCGCGCCCTTGAGCATGCGCTCATCCTCCAGGCGCCCCTGGTGTCCGAAACTCTCCATGTTCAGTCCCGTGTCAGGTTCGCGACAGCGCGATCAGCAGGCTGCAAGGCGCATAGTCGAGCAGCGAAGCGCCCACCGACCCCTTCCACCATCGCGCCGCGAAGGAAGTGTTCTGGTTGTGGCCCACCACGATCAGGTCCACGGACAGCTCCTTCGCCAGCCGGCAGATCTCCTCCACCGGTTCGCCCACCGCGAGATGCCCGGTGGCGTTGAAGCCCTGCTGCTTCAGGCTCGCGATGCCTTCGTCGAGCACCGTCTGCGTGCGCTTCTTCTCTTCCTCCAGCAGCTCCTCGGGCACGAAGCCCTCGGTGAGGAACAGGCTCGGCGGCATGCTCGCCACCGCCAGGAGGTGCGTATCCGCGTGCAGGAAGTTGGCGAGCTCAGCGCATTCCACCAGCGCGCGCTTGCCGTCCGCGGAACCGTTGTAAGCCAAAAGGATCTTGCGGTATTTCATGGCCGCCTCCTTGGCGATTGGCTACTTGGCGAGCAGTCCCACTCTCTCGATCGTCGCGCGCTCGGACTTCAGCGTGTCGGCCGCCCACTGGCGGTATTCGTCGCTCGACTTGTACCAGTACACCTGGTCGAGCAGCGCCAGCACCTTCAAGTGCTCGGGATCGTCGAGTGTCTTCCTGAAGGCGTCGTGCAGCACCTTCACCACCTTGGGATCCATGCCCTTCGGACCGACGATGCCGTAGGGCGAATAGGACACGATGTCGATGCCGAGCTCCTTCGCGGTGGGCGCGTTCCACTTGGTGCGCTTCTCGCCGAAAGTGACCAGCAGCCGGAACGCGCCCGCATCCACGTGCCGGCCCCAGCCGGTGGCGTCCGACTGCGCCATCACGTGCCCGCCCATCAGCGCCTGCGTGGAGTCGGCGTTGCCCTTGAACGGCACATGTAGGAAGCTCACGCCCGTCTTCGCCCCCACCTCCTCCATCAGCAGGTGCGGCGAGGTGCCGGTGCCTGTGGAGCCGAAGGACATCTTGCCCGGGTTGGCGCGCGCGTAGTCGATCAGGTCCTTGAAGGTCTTGAACGGCGAATCGGACTTCACCACCACGCCGAAGGTGTAGCCGGTGATGCCGATGATGTAGGTGAAGTCGCGCAGCGGGTCCCACTCCACCTTCTGAATATGCGGAATGCGGAACGCGCCCACCGGAAGCTGCGACAGGTTGTAGCCGTCCGGCGCCATGCGCGACACCGCCACCGGGCCGAGCATGCCGCCGGCGCCGGGCTTGTTTTCGATGATCACGTTCTGGCCGAGGTGCTTCGCGGCAATCTGCGCGAACTGGCGCAGGTGCGTGTCGGTGGAACCGCCCGGCGGCCACGGGCAGACCAACGAGATCGGCTTGGCCGGGAAGGCCTGCGCGTGCGCCTGCGCTGCCGCGCACAGCGCGAGCAGCGCCGCAATGCGAATCAATCCTTTCATTTGTTGTTCCCCCTCCTCGCGGCGATTATATTACTGTCCCCTCATGCTCGACGTCTCCCGCAGCGACCTCACCGCCGGTGTCGCCGGCAGCGGCACCATGGGCCGCGGCATCGTCCAGGTGCTCGCCCAGTGCGGCGCGCGCGTGCGCGTCTACGACGCCCAGGCGGGCGCCGCGGCAAAGGCGAAGGATACGATCGGCAAGGCCCTCGCCGGCCAGGTGCAGAAGGGCCGCATGGCGCAAGGCCGAGGCCGACGCCGCGCTCGGGCGCATCGAGATCGTGGACGCGCTCGGCGCGCTCAAGGGCTGCCACCTGGTGGTCGAGGCCATCGTCGAGCAGCTGGAGCCCAAGCAGGCCCTGTTCCGCGCGCTGGAGGACATCGTGGGCGAGGACTGCATCCTCGCCTCCAACACCTCTTCGCTCTCGGTGACCGCGATGGCCGCGGCGTGCAAGCGCCCGGGGCGCGTCGCGGGCTACCATTTCTTCAATCCCGTGCCGCTGATGAAGATCGTGGAAGTGGTGGACGGGGTGACTGACCGAGCCCTGGGTGGGCGATGCGCTCGTGGCGCTCGCCAGGCGCTACGGCCACATGCCGGTGCGCTGCAAGGACACGCCCGGCTTCGTCGTCAACCACGCCGGGCGCGGCTTCGTGCCCGAGTCGCTGCGCGTGCTGCAGGAGGGCGTCGCCGATTTCGCCACCATCGATCGCATCCTCGTGGATGCGGCGGGCTTCAGGATGGGGCCGTTCAGCCTGCTGGACCTCGTCGGGCTGGACGTGGCGCACGCGGTGATGAAGTCCATGCACGCGCAGTACTACGGCGAGCCGAAGTACCAGCCCGCCTACATCGCCGAGCCGCGCGTCGCGGCGGGATTGCTCGGGCGCAAGACCGGCCGCGGCTGGTATCGCTACGACAAGGACAACAACCCGGAGAAGATTCCCGAGCAGCCGGTGCCGTCCGCAAAGGCCGCATCGGTCTGGGCCGTGCCCGAACTGAAGGACCTGGTGGCGAAGCTCGGCGCGAAAGTCGAAGCCAAGCCCGGCCCCGGGACGGTGTGCTTCGTGGCCCCGCTGGGCAAGGACGCCACCACCACCGCGCTCGAGCTGGGCCTTGATCCCGCGCGCACCGTAGCCGTAGACCCGCTGTTCGGCTTTTCCAAGCGCAGGACGCTCATGGCGACGCCCGCGACGAAAAAAGAAGTGCGCGACGCCGCGCACGGCCTGCTCGCCTCCGACGGCGTGCCCGTCTCCGTGATCCGCGATTCCGCGGGCTTCGTCGCCCAGCGCGTGGTCGCGCACATCGTCAACGTCGGCTGCGACATTGCGCAGCAGGGCATCGCCAGTCCGGAGGACCTCGACCGCGCCGTGATGCTGGGCCTCGGCTACCCGAAGGGGCCCCTGGGCATGGGAGATGCCGCAGGCAGCGCGAACATCCTCGCCGTGCTCGAAGCGATGTGCGATTTCTACAAGGAGCCGCGCTACCGGCCGAGCCCCTGGCTCACCCGCCGCGCGAAGCTCGGACTATCCCTCCTTACCCCGGAGTAACCCCATGCTCGACGCCTATATCTACGACGGAATCCGCTCCCCCATCGGCCGCCACGCGGGCAAGCTCGCGCCGCTGCGCCCCGACGACCTCGCCGGCGAGGTGATCGCCGAGGTGGTCAAGCGCAACGGCGTGAAGCCGGAGGACATCTCGGACGTCATCCTCGGCTGCGTGACGCAGGCCGGCGAGGACTGCCGCAACGTGGCGCGCTTCGCCGCGCTGATGGCCGGCCTGCCGCCGACCACGCCAGCGGTGACGGTGAACCGCCTGTGCGCCAGCGGCCTGCAGGCAGTGACCGACGCCGCGCGCGCCATCACCGCGGGCGAAGGCGAGCTCTACATCGCCGGCGGCGTGGAGAGCATGTCGCGCGCGCCCTTCGTCATCGGCAAGTCCGACTCGCCCTGGTCGCGCGACGTGAAGATGTACGACACCACCATCGGATCCCGCTTTACCAACCCGCGCTTCAAGAAGCTCTACGGCGACCAGGCGATGCCGGAGACGGGCGACAACGTGGCGAAGGATTTCAACGTCACGCGCGAGCAGGCCGACGAGTTCGCGCTCGCCTCGCAGAAGAAGTACGCCAAGGCGGAGGCCGAGGGCTTCTACAAGGGCGAGATCATGGCGATCGCGCTGCCTTCCAGGAAGAAGGACGCGCCACCCGCGATGGTGGACGCCGACGAGCACCCGCGGCGCGACAGCACCATGGAGTCGCTCACGAAGCTGAAGCCCCTCTACGAGGGCGGCGTGGTGACCGCGGGCAACGCCTCGGGCGTGAACGACGGCGCCGCGGCGCTGGTGGTGGCGAGCCGCAAGTGGGGCGAGAAGAACGGCAGGAAGCCCATCGCCAGGATCCTCTCCGCGGCCTCCGCGGCGGTGGAGCCGCGCATCATGGGCGTGGGACCCGCCTACGCCATCCCGAAAGCGCTCGAGCGCGCCGGGGGTTTGACGTTGGGGGACCTGGACGTCATCGAGATCAACGAGGCCTTCGCGAGCCAGGTGCTCGCGTGCCTCAGGCTGATGAACGTGGACTTCAAGGACCCGCGCGTGAACCCCAACGGCGGGGCCATCGCCATCGGCCACCCGCTAGGCTGCTCGGGCGCGCGCCTTGCGCTCACGGTGGCAAGGGAACTGCAGCAATCCGGCGGCAAGTATGCCGCGGTGTCGCTGTGCATCGGCGTAGGCCAGGGCCTCGCCGTCATTCTGGAACGGGTGCAATGATGAACGCCCCGCTGAAGAAGAAGCCCAAGGCGCAATTCGCCTGGGACGACCCGCTGCTCCTCGACGCGCAGCTCACCGAAGACGAGCGCATGGTGCGCGAGGCCGCCGCCGCCTATTGCAAGGACAAGCTCGCACCGCGCGTGCTGGAAGCCTTTCGCCACGAGAAGGTCGACCTCGAGGTGTTCCGCGAGATGGGCGCACTGGGCCTCCTGGGCCCCACGATCCCCGCCGAGTACGGCGGCCCGGGGCTCTCCTACGTCGCCTACGGCCTCATCGCGCGCGAGGTCGAGCGCATCGACTCTGGCTACCGCTCGACGATGAGCGTGCAGAGCTCGCTCGTCATGGTGCCGATCTTCGAGTTCGGCACCGAGGCGCAGAGGAAGAAATACCTGCCCAGGCTGGCGAAAGGCGAGTGGATCGGCTGCTTCGGCCTGACCGAGCCCAACCACGGCTCGGATCCCGGCTCGATGGCGACGCGCGCGAAGAAGGTGAAAGGCGGCTACAGCCTCACCGGCTCGAAGATGTGGATTTCCAATTCGCCGGTGGCCGACGTGTTCGTGGTGTGGGCGAAGGAAGTGGACGAGAAAGGCAGCGTCGGCGAGATCCGCGGCTTCGTCCTGGAGAAGGGCATGCAGGGCCTCTCCGCGCCGAAGATCCACGGCAAGGTGGGCCTCAGGACCTCCATCACCGGCGAGATCGTGATGGACAACGTCTTCTGCCCCGAAGAGAACGCCTTCCCCGACGTAAGAGGCCTGAAGGGCCCCTTCACCTGCCTCAACTCTGCGCGCTACGGCATCGCCTGGGGCGCGCTCGGCGCGGCGGAAGACTGCTTTCATCGCGCGCGCCAGTACGTGCTCGACCGCAAGCAGTTCGGCCGCCCGCTCGCCGCCAACCAGCTCATCCAGAAAAAGCTCGCCGACATGCAGACCGAGATCGCGCTCGGCCTGCAGGCCTGCCTGCGCCTCGGGCGCATGAAGGACGAAGGCACGGCCTCGCCCGAAATCACCTCGATCCTGAAGCGCAACTCCTGCGGCAAGGCCCTGGACATCGCGCGCGCCGCGCGCGACATGCTCGGCGGCAACGGGATTTCGGACGAGTTCGGCGTCATCCGCCACTTGGTGAACCTGGAGGTGGTGAACACCTACGAAGGCACGCACGACATCCACGCGCTGATCCTCGGGCGCGCAATCACGGGAATACAGGCGTTCAGCTAGAAAAGACTGAGGTGGTCACAAATTGTGACCACCTCTTCGCCGCATCCTTGGCAAACGGCGGTTTGACGTTGCAAATTGCGACATCAAACCGAATATTCCGCACTCGTCTGCTCGAGCTTGTCCAGCGGACTCATCACTCCGCGGCCACCCCGGTTCAGCACGTGCGTGTAGATCATCGTCGTGGACACGTCGGAATGGCCCAGCAGCTCCTGCACTGTCCGGATGTCCTGCCCCGACTGCAGCAAGTGCGTGGCGAATGAATGCCTCAGCGTATGGCAGCTCACGTGCTTGGCGATTCGCGCGGCCCGCGCCGCCTCCTTCACGCCCCGAATGAGGTAATTCTCATAGACGTGGTGCCGCCGCACGACCCCAGTCTTCGGATCGGTCGACAGCTTGTGCGAGGGAAAAACGAACTTCCAACCCCACTCGTACGGCGCCCTGGGGTACTTGCGCGCCAGCGCATCGGGAAGCTCGACATCGCCATAGCCATACGCCAAGTCGGCGTCGTGCAGCGCCCGCACGCGCTTGAGGTGCTCCCGCAGCGGCTCGATCACCGATTCGGGCAGCACCGTCACGCGATCCTTCGCGCCCTTGCCATCGCGCACCAGGATCTGCCGGTAATCGAAGTCCATGTCCTTCACGCGTAGCTTCAGGCATTCGCGCAGGCGCAAGCCTGCGCCGTATAGCAGACTCGCCATCAGCCATTTGACGCCCTGCATGCTCGCCAGAAGCCGCTGGACTTCGGGGACGCTTAGCACGGTAGGCACACGAACCGGGCGGCTCGCCCGCTCGAGGCCCTCCAGCCAAGGAAGCGGCAGGTTCAGTACCTCCTTGTACAGAAACAGGATGGCAGCGAGCGCCTGGTTCTGTGTCGCCGCAGCGACATCGAGCTCCCGAGCAAGGTGATTCAAGAATGCGGTGACCTCCCCCGCCCCCATGTCCCTGGGGTGCTTCTTTCCGTGGAAGTAAATGAGCCTCTTGATCCAATGGATGTAGGTCTCCTCGGTGCGCGGGCTGTAGTGCCGGCGCGCAATCGCCAGGCGCACCTGATCGAGCAGGCGCGGCGGCTTGCCTTCGGCCGCTGACACATCACTTTTCGAGATCACTGAGCCCCCTGTCAGATTTGATGGCAGTTCGCAGAGGGCGTAACGTATTGAGTCAGTGGGAGGATGACATTGGCCGTTACATTTTGGCGGTTTGCAAACCGCTATCTGTCAACTAATTTGTCAACCAATACACGTAAGGTGTTGCCATGACGCCCAAGGCCGAACGACCGAGATGCGCCTGGATGTGCGCGGGCATCTTGCTATTGGGGCTAGCCGGTGTTGCCGGAACCGCCAGGATCCTCTTGGTCGCGATCGAGAAGGTCATGTCTGGCCGCGGGCTCGAGACCTATCGCACCGTCTGGTTCGTCGAGTTCAACTACATTGGCGTTCTGGTGCTCTTTGGCGCGGTGGTCGCCGCCCTCCTAGTCGGCGGCGCTCTGTGGCTGCACGAGTGGTGGCAATGGCGAAGTCTGGAAAGGAAGTACGGTGGTAGCAGAGGCAACACCTAACCCCCCGGTCAACGCGGACGCGCGCGGACGTGCCGCCATGTGCGTGGGTTGGCCTGCGCGCGCCGGTTACCGGGAACGTTAGGCCTCAATGCGCATAGTTGCGTATCTAGCCGTGACACTCCTGTCTGCCTGTACCGGGGTTGAACGGTATGACGACCCGATGCAGTATCAGACGGCCATAGACAAACTCGCTCTGGTGGGCATGTCAGTCACAGAAGCGAACGCTCAGCTCCAAGCTTTGGGGTTCTCGTGCTCTATGGAAACCAAGGGGTCAATGCGTCCACCGTTTGACGATGTGGCGTGCGGTAGGCGGAGTTCGGGGCTTGTGTGTGTTCAGCCGCAACACCTTTATCTCCACTATCGCAAAGCAGAGCAACGGGTCGCAGCTGTCACCGCGATGCTAGGAAAGGATGTTTGCCTATGACGTTGAGGCCTAACAGCGCGTTGTTGTCCGACGCCAAGCTTCCCCCGTTTTAGTTGACACCTCGGGCTAACAGCTCGGAGGTGTGTTGTGGCAAAGGCTGGAGCACGCAAGATTGCAAGGTACGGAGAGAAATTTAAGGCGACGGCGGTGAAACTGAGCAGCCTGCCGGGCGTTCTGATTCAGGATGTGGCCTCGGCGTTGGACATTCACCCGTTCATGCTGTCGCTGTGGAGAAGGCAGGTCCGGGAGGGAGTCATCGTGGCCAGAGCGTCCAAGCTCGATGTGGAGACCACGGCGGAGCTGAGACGGCTAAAGGAGCTGGAGCGTCGCTACAAGGTGCTCAAGGAGGAGCACGAGCTCCTAAAAAAAGCCATCCGGTTTGCTTCGGGTCGAAAGCGGAAGTCTTCGAGTTCATCGAAGTAAACCGGGACAAGCACGATCTGACGCTCATGTGCCGCGTCTACGGAGTGACCAGAGCCGGGTACTACGCCTGGCGCTCGCGCGAGCGGAGCGAGCGTGAGCGCCAGAACGAGGCGCTGGCCGAGCGGATCAGGGCTGTGCACGCCGAGAGCCGCGGGACCTACGGCAGCCCTCGGGTGCATCAGGCGCTGCGTCAGCGCGGTTGCAGTGTGGGAAAGCACCGCGTGGCGCGACTGATGCGCGCCCATGGCATCAAGGCCCGAGTAGCCACGATCCGGTACACGAGCCCGAGCCTGCAGCGCTACTACAGCGGGATCCCGAACCGGCAGCTGGAGTTGGAGTTGAAGGCGCCCGACCAGGTCTGGGTCGGGGACATCACGTATCTGAAGGTGGGCGGCATCTACCGCTACTTGGCTGTTGTGATGGACAAGTACAGCCGCCGGGTGGTGGGCTGGAGCTACGGGCCGAGGAAAGACGTGAAGCTCACGCTAAGGGCGCTCAACAATGCCGTGCGAAGCCGCAGGCCCGGGCGTGATCTGGTGTTCCACACCGACCGAGGCATTGAGTACGCGGCCGGCGGGTTCAAGGAACGAATCGCGGAACTCGGCATCACGCAGAGCATGAACCGCCCCGGTAAAGTGACTGACAACGCCTTCATCGAGTCGTTCTTCCATTCCATGAAGACCGACGTCTTTCATGGCCGTAGCTTCGATGACGACGAGGAGATCCGGACTGTGCTGAAGGACTACTTGCCCTTTTACAACCGCGCTAGACTTCATTCGTCACTCGATTACGTATCGCCTGCGACGTTTGAACGGCAGGCTCAATGAACCGGGTGTCAACAAAACCGGGGGAAGATTCCGCCTTCCACTCCGCGCTATGCGCTGCGCGCGGCGCGGCAAAACGCGAACGTTAGAAGGCGAGATGGTTTCCCCGACCGATCTCAAAAAGGGCAGCGCCTATTACATGCTCACCTTCGCCGACCGTGACTGGACGATTCCTGGGGTCGAGCCCATGATCTATGTCGGCGTCAACGTTCTCGACAGCCAGAAAGCCGAGGCCGAAGCGCACTACTGTTTCCAAGACACCGTTTCTTTCAGTCGCTTCGGCGATGCCACGCAGTACAAGGGCCCAGCAAACCTCGCGGACGAGGGTGCATCTATCCACTCGCTTACGGCACGACAGCTAAGTACGGACGTCTTCACCCTAGAAGGCGTCATTGCCGAAATGCAGGCAGCACGGGCGCGTGCCAACGCGAAGAGCCGAGAGACGTGAACTCGCCTTCTAACCCCCCGGTGTACGCGGACGCGCGCGGACATGCCGCCACGCGCGTAGGCTGTCCGGCGCGCGCCGGTTACCGGGCACGTTAGGCGTCATGAGACTTCGAGCCCTGGTGAACTGGCGCATGTTCTTCGGATGCACGGCTGCGTCCTTCCTATTGGCGTGGGTTGTCAGTTGGCTTTTCGCATTCAGCTATTGGGTCGCGTGGGGCATCATCATGTTCGCGTGGGTGGCAGTCGGAATCTCTACGTTCTTTGATGAAGACGGCCCTAAGGAGGGCAACGCTAGTGACAAGCCCAAAGACAGCACTAGTGCGTAGCCTGACGCCTAACCCCCCAGTTAACTCGGGCGCGCGCGCGACCGTCGTGCTCTGCCAGGGCTGGCGAGCGAGCGCCGATTACTGGGAACGTTGGGTGGCAAATCAGCGACGAGCGTAGAATCGCGACAACTGTCGAGGCCCCTATGCATTTCACGATCGAGCACGAGCGAGAAGAGGACGGGCGCTGGCTGGCGGAAGTCCCTGAACTGCCGGGCGTTTTGGCGTACGGCGCCACCGCCCAGGAGGCAATGGCGAAGGCTCAGGCCCTGGCTTTTCGCGTGCTCGCGGAACGCCTCGAACACAACGAGACCGGACCTCAGTCCATCTCTATCGCCGTGGCATGACTTCTTGGCCTTCGTCGAAGGCCAATCGTGTACTTGCGGCTCTTTACCGGATCGGCTGGACGCTCAAGCGCCAGTCCGGTTCACACAAAACGCTTTCCCGGCCCGGTTGGCCCGACGTCGTCTTCGCGTTTCACGATCGCGAAGAGATCGGGCCACGGATGCTCGCCCGAATCTCCAAGCGCACTGGTCTAGAGCCGGAGGACTTGTGATCACGGAATTTTGCCACCCAACCGTGCCGTCGAAACCGACGCGCCAGAAGCGGCGCGCGGTTCACGGCAGACGTTAGCCGACATCCAATGGAGCTCGCTCGTGGCTGAGGTCATCGGAATCGATCACATCTACGTAACCGTCTCTGATCTTGAGGCGTCAGAGCAGTTCTATGACCGCGTGATGATCGAGGTTCTCGCTTTCCGCAAGAACACGTTCAGAATCGCGGGCGACCCGCACATTCAGTACTTCAATCGACACTTCGGCTTTGTGTTGAGGCCGTCCCGCGCGTCGGCGAAGCACGACCCTTACTCCCCAGGTTTGCATCACTTCTGCCTGCGCGTCGATTCCGCGGCTGACGTTCATGCGGTAGCGAATCAACTTCGCGCGCTCGGAGTTAACGCCACAGAACCAAGGCTGTACCCAGAGTACGCAAGCGACTACGCGGCAACCTTCTTCGAAGGCCCGGATGGTATTCGTCTAGAGGTTACCAACTACCGGCAGGAGCGGAGAGAACGCCATGATCACTGGCATCACGGTGCCGGCTAACAACCGGTTGCAGCGGACGGTGATGGATAAAGCGCGAAGGCACGTAGGTTGGCGCGCCGCCGCTGAACCGGAACGTTAGGCCTCACAGAACCGCGCGACTGTGCCGCGTGAGGAAAGGAAGTGGTATGGCTAAGCTCGTGTTCGGAATGAACCAGTCCCTGGACGGCTACGTCGACCATATGGCGTTTGCGCCAAGCGCCACGCTCTTCCGCCACTTCATCGAGGAGGCTCAAGGGCAGGCGGGCAGTGTGTACGGTCGCCAAATGTATGAGGTCATGCGTTACTGGGACGACGATCATCCTGAATGGGATGCAGAGGAACAAGCCTTCGCGACGGCGTGGCGGAACCAGCCGAAATGGGTCGTCTCGCGCACTTTGAAGTCGGTCGGCCCCAACGCCAGGCTCGTTGAGGGTGATCTTGAGGGCGCGATTCGCGAACTGAAGGCCGAGCGCGACGGGGAGATCGAAGTAGCGGGTCCGGACTTGGCGAAAAGCCTCACCGAACTTGGCCTGATTGATGAGTATCGAATCTACCTGCACCCCGTCGTGCTTGGTCACGGCAAGCCATATTTCGCCGGACCGCGGCCGCCGCTCCGCCTTATGACAAGTGATCGGATTGGCGAGGATGTGATCAGGTTGACCTACGTTCCTGCCTAGACGTTTATCCCGTGCGGGACCCGAGTGAGGCCTAACCCCTCGTTCAACCGGACCCGCTACGGCAAGCGCCGTAAGCCCAGGCTGAGGCACATGGTGCATCATCTCAGCCCGGGCTTACGGCGCTTGCCTCCGCGGGCCGGTTAACTCGAACGTTAGGCGTCACCATGAAGATCTCTATCAGCGCGCTCATAATCATCCGTTGCACCTTGGTTGTCGGCGCTTTTACATTTGCGACGTTCCTCGGAACCGCCAGCGCACAGGGCACGGTGTCGATCGAGAAACTGTCCTTCAAAGTTGTTGATGCGTTTGAGCCGGGCGCAGCAGTATCTGGCGAGCTACGAATTCCGCATTCGACGCGTGATCGCCTGCCCGCAGTATTGATCCTCCACAGTTCCCCCGAGTTCGATGGCCGCGGAGCGTTTTATGCCGAAGCGCTCAATCACGCCGGAATTGCGACCGTGGAGATCGACTATTTGCGAGGCAGGGGTATGCCAGTAACGGCACGCCATAACTTGCCGCATGCGTATCAAACCCTGCAGTATCTGGCGGGTCATCCCCGCATCGACCCAATGCGGATCGGAATCCTGGGATTCTCCTGGGGAGGGATCATTTCAGTGCTGACAAGTTCCGACGAGTTGACCCGGCAATACACCGGCGGCACGCCTCGCTTCGCCGCTCACCTTGGACTCTACCCGCTCTGTTGGGTCCACCGCACCGTGCTCGCCGGAACGTCCAAGAACTTTAAGCCCACCGTCTACCAACAGGTGACCGGCAGACCGGTCCATATCCTCGACGGCGACAAGGACGACTTCGATGATCCCGACAGCTGCGAGCGGTTCTTGGCGGAACTGCCCGCCGAGGTTCGCCCCCATTTCTCTGTCACGATCTATCCTGGCGCCACGTTCGCGTGGGATAGTCGGTTTAGCAGGTCGTATCGCGATTTTGGCGTGAACAAGGGCCAGGGTGGGATTGCCCATGTCATAGCGGATCCGGATATCGCGAACCGATCTCGAGAGTTTGCAGTAACGTTTTTCAAGACACATCTTGGCGCGGATTGAGGCGAGACCTCAGGGCTCGGTGGAGGTAACGTTGCAGCCCGCCAAGGCGACGCCTAACCCTTCGTTCCACCGGACCGCCTTCGGCGGCCGATGACCTTAAACGTTAGTGGCATGTTTGCAGCATCGCCAGCCCTGACGGCTTGACAGCATATGCTGCAGGTACCCCACCGATGGCGAGTTCGCCGTGACCGCCCAAGGGGCACATCGGAACCCAGCATACGATTCAGCGATGGATGCTCTGCAAGTGCCCGAAGGCGTAGCATTCCCGTCTCGCTCCGGACCGCGGCTCGATCGGCGCCAAGGCTATTTCAGTAGGACGCACAACCCCAACGAGGAGGGACCATGGCAAACAAGATGACTGATCGGTATCTGGACAACAACAAGCAGTACGCGAGCGGCCAGGCGGTGCACAAGCCCAACCACCCCGGAAAGCAGCCGATCAACCCGGCCAAGCACGTGGCGGTCGTCGCCTGCATGGACGCGCGGATCGACGTCGAGGACCTGCTCGGCTTGCAGACCGGCGATGCGCACATCATCCGCAATGCCGGGGGGGTGGTGACCGACGATGCGATCCGCTGCCTCATCATCTCGCATCACCTGCTCAACACCAACGAGATCATCCTGATCCATCACACGCGCTGCGGCATGCTCGCCTTCACCGACGACTTGCTCAAGGCCGGTCTGGAAGGCGACCCGGCGGCCGAGAAGTTGCTGGGACAGGCGACGTCGCGTCCATTCATGAGCTGCAAGAAGTGCGCGTCGACCCCGACCCAGTTTCACGCCTTCCGCGGCCCGATCGAGCCGCTCGACGCGCCGCGCAGCGCGAAGCAAACGGAACGGCTCGAGTGGGACGTGCGCCGCGGCATGTCGTCAATCCTGAACCACCCCTGGATTCCGACCAGCGGGCCGGACGCGATGACTGTGCGCGGATTCATCTACGACGTGGACACCGGCAAGCTCGAGGAAGTGAGCTATCCGGGGCCCATGGGATCGTTCGCCTGACGCGCCGAGCGCGCGTGTAGATGTCGAGTAGCGTGTCCCGCGGCACGGTTGCTCATCATCACGATCCGGCCCTCGGCCCGACTCGTCGAGTCGGCGCGCATGCCTGTTTGCGGCGTCTCTGCGCAGTGCGGTACAAGCTCGTGTGCCACCGAACCGCGGCTTGCAGAGCGACGCGCCGCGAGCGGCGCGCGCCTGAAGCCGGACGTTAGAACTCAGAGCTCCAGCCACAGCACAGGGAGAACCCATGTCCTACATCGAGCAGTCGCTGTCCGCTGGCGAGAGGGTCGAGGGGCTCTTCAAGCTTCATTGGTTCGCTTGGGTCCCAATGGTGATGTGGATCATCCTTGGGATCCCCACGCTGGGACTGACGTGGCTTATCGCCCTATACGAGTTTTTGAGGCTGAAGTTCTTGGAGCAAGGCGTCACAAACAAGCGAGTGATCCTCAAGCGAGGCATCATCAGTCGCAAGACCGAAGAGATGAAGCTCACGTCAATCGAGACTGTAGAGATTGACCAAGGAATATTCGGCCGCATATTCGGGTTCGGGACGGTGAAGATCACGGGGCGAGGCATCAGCGATTTTGTGTTCAAGGGAATCAACGATCCCATGTCTGTGAAACGACAGATCGAAAGCGTGAGCAACCCGGTAGGGTGAGTTCTAACATTAGCTGGTGCGGACGGGCCGCCAGCGCCTCGCCAAGTCCAACCACCGTGCTGGCCCGCCGCACAGCAGGACGTTATGCGTCTCGCTAGCTTCGTCGCACTGGTCTTGCTGTCGCTTGGCGTCGTCGCGTATGCAGTCGGTGTTTATGGGCTCATGCCGCTGGGCGCGCTCGTCCACCCTGACATGCGCGCAACGTTCCAAGCACATCCAGTCGGCATCTACGCACACGTCTTTGCCTCGGTCGTCGCGCTCGCGCTGGGCCCGTTCCAGTTTTCTGCCCGGTTGCGCGCCTCGCGAATCCAACTCCACCGGTGGTCCGGTCGCGCATATCTCGGTGTCGGTGTCTTGCTCGGTGGTCTGTCGGGTCTGTACATGGCGCCCCATGCCTTCGGGGGCGTCGCCTCCCGCCTCGGCTTTGGTTGCCTGGCGCTTGCCTGGCTGTTCACTGGCCTTCGCGCATTCTTCGCAATCCGCAGGCGTGACGTAGCGTCCCATCGTCGCTGGATGGTGCGCAATTTCGCGCTCACCTTTGCGGCCGTCATGCTGCGGCTCTACCTACCGGCGTGCATGGCCACCGGCGTCGCATTCGAACTTGCTTATCCTGTCATTGCCTGGCTTTGCTGGCTGCCCAATCTCGTCGTGGCCGAGGTGCTCTTCAACCGGACGCATTACCCTTCGCTCCAGCCAACGGGCACCGGCAAGCCGGCGCCTGCGGCTGAGCTCAAACGTTAGCCGCTTAGGAGATTGCGAGATGACTTCAAGCGCACGGTGCCAAAGTTGCGGAATGCCGCTGAAAGCAGATCCAAAGCGCGGCGGAACAAACGCAGACGGAAGCCTCAGTAACGAGTACTGCAGCTTTTGCTATCAAAATGGCAAGCTCATCAACCCAGAGATGACCATTGATGAGATGCGCGCACTCATCATCGAGAAACTCGGCGAGAAAGGATACCCGCGGTTCATCGCCGGGTTCTTTACCATCGGCCTTGATAGGCTGAAGCGCTGGCGTGATCGCGGCTGACAATTCGCTGCAGGCGCGGCGGCCCTGACGGGCCGCGACCTGAGCTCAAACATTTGAGGCCACTGGCGCACATGCGGATCTGGACGCTCCACCCCAAGTATTTGGATCCGCAGGGCCTGGTCGCTTTGTGGCGTGAAGCGCTCCTGGCTCGTGCAGTTCTTCGAGGACAGACCGCGGGCTATCGCAATCACCCGCAACTTCTTCGGTTCCAGTCACATGCTGCTCCGAGATCTGCGATCAACGCCTACCTCAATTCCGTGTATGTAGAGGCAGAGTCACGTGGTTACTCCTTCAACGCCCGAAAGCTTGGACCAGTTCGGGCGAAGACAGCATCAAGCGTGGGGGATCGAGTCATGGGAACGGCGGTACGGTGGCGTCTGACTCTCGCTGCTGCAGACGGGCGGCCAGCACGGCGCGGGTGCCGACGTCTGCGCGGGCCCGCCGCAGACCGGAACGCTAGAGCGCTCCAGGGATGAACGGGCATGCCTAGACGGCAATCGGTTTCCGTCGCAACACTGAAGGCAATCGCCAACGCGTTCAACGCCCACGACCTGGACGCCATCATGGAGTTCTTCGCTGACAATTGCTCGTTGGACATGCCTCGAGGACCGGATCCCTGGGGCAAACACTGGGAGTTCCGGGACGGGAAGGTAATTAGGAAAGACTCGTACTGGAAGATCGTTGACAGGCCCGAATGAGGCAACGCTCTAACATCGCAGTGGTGGCGGACGCGCCGCACACTTCCACGATGGACGCCCTGGGAAGCGTAACGTGAAGAAGGTCGCCGTCTTCGGGAACGCTGGTGGGGGCAAGTCGACGCTAGCGAAGAAGCTGGCGGAGTTGACGCACATTCCCCTCTACCCCTTGGACATGATCCAGTATCGAGCCGGTGGCGGCAAAGTTCCGCACGATGAATATCTGAAGGCGCACGCGGAGTTGTTGCAGCGTGACGCGTGGATCATCGATGGCTACGGTTGCCGCAAGTCCAGCTGGGAGCGATTCGCCTATGCGGACACGCTCATCTACGTCGATCTGCCGTTGTTCACGCACTTTCTCCGGGTGACGAAGCGACTGTTGAAGGGCCTCTATGCAACCCCGGAAGGGTGGCCCGAGCGCAGTCCGATGCTCAGTAGCACGATCAGCAGCTATCGTGTGCTCTGGCTATGTCACCGGCATTTGACGCCCAAGTACAGAGAGCTTGTGTCTGCGGCCCACCAGGACAAGCGCGTTCATCACCTGAGGTCTGCGGCCGAGATGGATGCGTTCCTGAACGCGGTCAGGCTGGAGACTCAACGTGCCTGAGTTGGCGCCCAACAGCGCGTTGTTGACCGACGCCTATCGGTTCGCGCGGCGCGCTCCATCCGGCGCGGCAAGACGCGGACTGTAGGCGCAGAATGCGAGAGCCATGAGCGGCGCCTACGTGCATGGGTACCACCCGCAGGAGAGCGAGCGCCTGCAGGACCAAGCCGGGACATTGGTGGATCTGCTCCACTCGGACACTTCATATCCGGTGGGTAGCATGGTTCTTGAGGCCGGGTGTGGAGTTGGCGCGCAGACAGTTACCCTGGCCCGCAACAGCCCCGGTGCACGGATCACGTCGGTCGACATATCCGCTGGTTCGCTCAAAGAAGCCAAGGCCAAGGTGGACGCAGCAGGCCTTTCCAATGTGCAGTTCCGGCAAGCGGATATCTTCACTTTGCCCTTCGGGCCGGAGTCCTTCGATCATGTCTTCGTGTGCTTCGTCCTGGAGCACCTCTCGCGGCCGCTCGAGGCGCTTATTGCGCTGAAGTCGTTGCTCAGGCCAGGCGGCTCTATCACGGTCATCGAAGGTGACCACGGTTCGGCGTACTTCCACCCCGACAGCGCCGCTGCCCGAGAGGCAATCCGTTGCCAAGTCGAACTGCAGCGGAGGGCCGGCGGCGATGCAATGATCGGTCGGCAGATCTATCCACTACTGGTCGACGCGGGTTTCCACGCGGTCCATGTGTCCCCCCGGATGGTGTACGTCGATGCAAGCAGGCCCCATCTGGTTGAGGGCTTCACCAAGAAGACGTTCACCGCGATGGTGGAGGGCGTTCGCGACTCCGCGATCAAGGCCGGAATCGTGGAGCCCGAGCGCTTCGATGCAGGCATCCGGGCTCTCTACACAACGGCCGAGCCGGGCGGCGTCTTCTGCTACACGTTCTTCAAGGGCGTGGCTGAGAAGGCGCACCTGACCGCACGCCCCACCCGGACGTGCGTATGAGCGCCGTGCCATGCATGCGCTCGTCGACGCGCCGGTGGCCGCGAACGTTTCAGAGTCGAGTAGCCGCCATTGAAAATCGGCGGCGTTTGTGACAGTTACAACTTTTCGACCGACGAGAGCGGAAAGATCGTGACGGTGACACCGATCAACAAGTCCCCGAACTGAGTACTCCGGCGGCCCGGCTAACACGGCGTTGTATGGCGTGCTCGGAGCAGCATGTGCTGGTGCGGATGGATCGCAAGCGGCGTACCATTTTCAACCATCGTGCGGGCCCGCCGCACAGCATCGCTTCAGGGAGCTCTAATGCTGCGCGGTAGTTGCCTTTGCGGTGGCGTCCGGTACGAGATCACCGGTCCCCTGTCGGGCGCACTCAACTGCCACTGCTCAATGTGTCGAAAGGCGCATGGCGCGGCCTTTCGCAGTCGCGCGAGCATCAGGGCCGCAGATTTCCGCTGGGCTCAAGGCGAAGAACTCGTCACGTACTACGAGTCCTCCTCAGGTAACCACCGAGGCTTCTGCCGCGTCTGCGGATCACCTCTACTTAGCCGTTTTGACGCTTATCCGACTTCTTACGGCCTTCCCCTTGGCGCGCTCGATGATGATCCGGGCGTGAAACCGAAGATTCATGTATTCGTCGCGTACAAAGCGCCGTGGTTCGACATTGCCGATGAGCTGCCTCAATTCCCGGAGCTTCCGAAGAAGGCTCCCTGACCCCAAGGTCGACCGCATGAACAACATTCCTCCGGCAGTAGCAGCCTTTCTGGACGGAAGCCGCATCGGATAAGGAACTTGTCTTGACCCGCATTATCGATGCGCCTCGCGAAAAGCTATTCCGCGCATGGACCGAACCTGAATTATTGAAGCAGTGGTTCGTGCCAGCCCCTTGGACCATAACCAAGGCCGAGACTGATGTGCGTCCAGGAGGCGCCAGCCTGATCGTCATGCGCAGTCCCGACGGCGAGGAGTTCCCGAATGCAGGCGTCTATCTGGAGGTAGTGCCGAACGAACGGATCGTAGTCACCGACGCCTACACGAGGGCATGGGAGCCTTCCGAGAAGCCATTCATGACGCTCACCGTGACTTTCGAGGATGCGGGTGGAAAAACGAGGTACACCGCCCGCGCACGACACTGGACGGTGGCGGATCGCGAGGCGCATGAAAAGATGGGCTTTCATGAGGGTTGGGGAAAGTGCGCCGACCAACTCGCCGCTCTAGTGGCACGGCTTTGACGTTAAGCTGCCCCGAATACGCTGGAGAGTTGCGTGCCGACCTCGAAGCGAATCGCGGGCCTGGTTGGTAAGTGGGCTGATCATGACCTTCAAGGCCTATAGCCGCGATCACAGTTAGGCCGCACGGGCGGTCATTCAGGGTCTGAGCATGCTTGTCGTCATCCTGTCCTGCCTCTCGCTCATCGCGGTGACGACAGTGATCCACTATGAAGTACTCCGTGTTCTGAACAATTGGCTTCCCTCACTCGCCATTCCGAGCCGCAGCAAGGTCCTGGTAGTAATCTTTACGACCTTTGTCGCTCATGCCCTGGAAATAGGCGTGTATGGCATAGCGCTCTTCCTGTTGGTCACGTACGCAGGGGCAGGTCGTCTTGCTGGCGCGTCCGAGTTCACTTTGATCAACTGTCTATACTTCTCCGCGGAGACTTATACGTCGCTAGGCTTTGGCGACCTGACACCGGTTGGCCCGATCCGGATGCTTGCAGGTGTCGAAGCCCTGAACGGCCTCCTGCTGATCGGATGGTCGGCGTCTTACGCCTACATTGCCATGGAAAAATTCTGGAATGCCAACAGTGGTGCCCCTAAGGCTTGAATGCCAGCCCTCCACCGGCTATGAAACACCAGTCGCGTCGTATGTGGTCTAACCTTTCGATCAAGCGCTAGGCGCCACCTGGCAGGCCGCATGCACAAGGACTGGCGCGAAGCGACGGATGCTGGAGACTTGAATCGGGTGTGCACACTCCTGGACGCAGGCGCCGATGTTGACGCCCTGGACGAACATGGACAATCCGCACTGATGAACGCCGCATACCGTGGGGACGCGGAATTGGCTCAAGTACTCATCGAGCGCGGTGCGAACCTCAACCATACGGCGAAATACCGACTCACGGCGCTGATGCTCGCGGTCATTAACAATCACGCCGAGGTGGTCCAGGCTCTGGTGGATGCCGGAGCCGACAGGGAGATCAAAGGCAGCATGGGACACTTCGAGCGCACGCCGCTGCAATACGCCGAAGAAACCGGTAAGCCGGCTATCGCTGCGATCTTACGCACTGGCACGTGACAGCCGGCTATTGGCTGTTGGCTGCCGCCTTCGGCGCTAAGAAGGATGGCAGGCAAGAACGCTAGGGCTCACCAAGCCGCTGGCGGCGGCGAAGAATTCAGCAATGAGCCCTGTTCCTTCCATCGTGCGCATCCGCTGGCGCGGGACACTCATGTCAAACGTCAGTTGCCATTGAGGAACGCGCGTGCGGACATCGACACAAGGCAGTAAGCTACTGGGTCAATTGCAGCAATTTCCCAAGAGAGGTTCGAACAATGGGCAGATCGACCGGTCGCAATCTTCGCAATCGCAGGCGCAAGCAGCAGATCAAGAAGAAGCTGCGGCAGCAAGGCAAGCAGAAAGGGAAGAAGCCGCCTGCGCCGTAGCACCTGGCTATGCCGATCGGTGACTTGATCTAGATCAACGTGTCGGCAGCCTCGCCCGGTAGGCTGCCCATTGCATATCAATGGAGGCAATGACCATGCTCACCCGACTGCGCACGCTGCTGCTTCTCTCCCTGCTCGTTTTCCCGTTTACTGCCGCACTGGCGGACGACTATGCCGACACCATCAAGGTGTTCCGCGGCGCGGGACAGAGCACGAAGTTCTTCGGCAACAGCTATGGCTATGCCGTCTTCCCCACCATCGGCAAGGGCGGCGTGGGAATAGGCGGCGCGCACGGCTCGGGCCGCGTGTACGCCAAGGGCGCGCACGTCGGCGACACGTCGATGACCCAGCTCACCGTGGGCCTGCAGTTCGGCGGCCAGGCCTACAGCCAGATCATCTTCTTCCAGAACAAGGCTGCCTTCGACGAATTCACCGGCGGCAACTTCGAGTTCGGCGCGCAGGCCACCGCCGTGGCAATCACCGCGGGCGCGTCTGCGCAGGCGTCCACCGGCGGGACGGGCGCGGGCGCGAGCGGCACGCAGAGCAGCGCCACGACGGCCGGCGGGTACCACAAGGGCATGGCGGTATTCACGGTCGCCAAGGGCGGACTGATGTACGAGGCAAGCATCGGCGGCCAGAAGTTCAGCTACAAGGCGAAGAAGTAGGCCCCGGGCCCCTCCCTTCTCCCGCGCAGGTCGGCGTATCATCGGGCCGGTTTTCTGCGTCGAACCACTGGGAGGACGGCATGGCGGCAGTCAACGTGGTGCGCTTCCGGGTGAGGCCCGGAAGCGAGCAGCAGTTCATCGAAGAGCATCGGCGGCTGCAGCCTGAGTTCGAGGGCTTCCTCGGGGGCAGCCTGGTCAGTACGGGAGACCGGACCTTCTGCATGATCGGCGAGTGGCGCGATTTCCAGAGCATCGTGGACGCGCGCCCGCTGATGATTTCGTTCCTGGATCAGATGCGCCACCTGCTCGAAGACCTCGGCGGCGGGCTGGGTGTCACGGACCCGGTGTCGGGCGAAGTGGCCGTCAGGCTCTGGCCGCCCAAGACGGCGAAGAAGGCGCGGCCCTCGGGCAAGCGGCGCCCCGCCAAGCGGGTCGCTCGCAAGCGCACCGGTGGCAAGCGCGCCGCTCGCAAGCGCCATCGATAGCCTGGCGAAGGACGCCGACCCGGTCCGCGCGCTCACCGCCCGGTTGCCGACCGACGGATCCGCGAATGAGCTAGAGCGATGAACCCGGCGGCGCGCGTCCTTGCCCTTCTCGCCAGCTTGCTCGTGGCGCTCGGCGCCGCCGCGCAGCAGGACCTTCCGCCCAACGGCGTGCTGCTCATCGCCAAGCCCGGCCTGGAGGATCCCAACTTCGGCCGCAGCGTGGTGCTGGTGACGCAAGCAACCGACTACAGCACCGTAGGCGTGATCCTCAACCGCCCGACGAGCGTGCGCTACCAGGGCCAGCCAATCTGGGCCGGCGGCCCGGTAATGCGCCAGGTGGTGGTGGCGGTGTTCCGCTCGGTGCAGACGCCGAAGGATGCCGCGTTCCACGTGCTGAAGAACGTCTACCTCAGCATGCACCCGCGGATCGTCGACGCGCTAGTCGCGGACGACAAGGCGCGCTACCGCCTGTACTCGGGATTCTCCGGCTGGGCGCCGCGGCAGCTGGAAAGCGAATTCGGCCTCGACGGCTGGTACGTGCTGCCGGCGGACGAGGCGACGGTGTTCCGCGAGGACACGCGCGGGCTGTGGGAGGAGCTGGTGGCGCGCGCGGCGAAACCGCGCACCTGAAACGAAAAGCCCCGCGCGAGGCGGGGCTGGGTGCCCGGGGACGCCGGGCGGTGCCGCATGAACGGCACTAGGTGTTGGAACCCGCTCGGCACCGTGTCCTTTTTCACAGTGCCACGGCTCGATCGCTTGCCCGGACGTCTGGCCCGGACTTGCGTCTCGGCGCGGCCATTGTTCCGGCCGTGGTTGCAGGCTCCGTGGCCAGTCTACTCCAGCGGGCAATCGCGCTACAATTATTTGGTGAAAGCGTTTCGCATCCTGGCTGGCGCATTCCTGCTGCTGGTTCTCCCGTGGGCCGCGCAAGCGCAGGAAGACGAAGCGATTTTCCTGGTCGCGCACCCGATGTTCCGCGACCTCGACTACCGGCAGACGGTGCTGCTCGCCGCGCCCGCGCCCAACGGCGGGCACGTTGGAGTGATTCTCAACCGCCCCACGCGGCGCTCCCTGGGCAGCCTGTTCCCCGAGCACGAGCCCTCCAAGAAGGTGATAGACCCGGTGTACTACGGCGGCCCGTTCTCACGCGGCGCGCTGGTGGCGCTGGTGAAAGCCGACGCCGCGCCGGGCGCGGGCTCGGTGCAGGTGATGAAGAACCTCTACCTCGCGTTCCGCGCCAACACCATCGACCACGTGATCGAGAGCCAGCCGAACGACGCGCGCTACTACGTCGGCTATGTGGGTTGGCGGCCGGGCGAGCTGAGAAGCGAGATCGACAAGGGCCTGTGGTCGGTGATCGGCGCCGAGCTGGAGGTGGTGTTCCGCAAGGACACCGAGGGCCTGTGGGAAGAAATGCTGCAGCAGACCCGGCGAATAAGGGCCGACAGCGGGGCCGGCCAGCCTCAGGCGGCCGCTCTGGCCTTGGATTTCTCGAACACCATCCTGCCGCCACGGTAATCCGCGCGGATCGTGTCCTTGGGCGCGAAGCGCCCCTCCAGGATCGCCTTGGCGAGCGGGTTCTCCACCTCGGACTGGATCGCTCGCTTCAGCGGCCGCGCGCCGTACACCGGGTCGAAGCCCACCTTGGCGAGCTCGCCGATGGCCGCATCCGAGATGTCGAAGCCGTAATCCATCTTCGCCAGGCGCGCCTTGAGCACGCCGAGCTGGATGCCGGCGATGGACTTGATCTGCTCCTCGGCGAGGGCGTGGAACACCACCACCTCGTCGATGCGGTTGATGAACTCCGGCCGGAAATGCGTCTTCACCTCGCCCATCACCGCGAGCTTCACCACGCCGTAGTCGCTGCCGGCCATCTGCTGGATCATGTGCGAGCCGAGGTTGGAGGTCATGACCAGCACCGTGTTCTTGAAGTCCACCGTGCGGCCCTGGCCGTCGGTGAGCCGCCCCTCGTCCAGCACCTGCAGTAGCGCGTTGAACACGTCGGGGTGGGCCTTCTCCACCTCGTCGAACAGGATCACCGAGTAGGGCTTGCGGCGCACCTGCTCGGTGAGCTGGCCGCCTTCGTCGTAGCCAACATATCCGGGCGGCGCGCCGATGAGGCGAGACACCGAGTGCTTCTCCATGTACTCCGACATGTCGATGCGGATCAGGTGCTCTTCCGAATCGAACAGGAACGCGGCGAGCGCCTTGCACAGTTCCGTCTTGCCCACGCCCGTGGGGCCGAGGAACAGGAACGAGCCGTAGGGCCGGTTGGGATCCGAGAGCCCCGAGCGCGAGCGCCGGATGGCGTCCGCGACCAGGCGCACCGCCTCGTTCTGGCCGACCACGCGCTCGTGCAGCCGGTCCTCCATCCTGATGAGTTTCTCGCGCTCGCCCTGCATCATCTTCGCCACCGGGATGCCGGTGGCGCGCGACACCACCTCGGCGATTTCCTCCGCACCGACCTGGGTGCGCACGAGCCTCGCCTTCGCGGAATGGGCGTCGCCCTTCTCCGCTTTCTTCATCTGCGCCTCGAGCTGCGGGAGCTTGCCGTACTGCAGCTCGGCGAGCTTGTCGTACTGGCCCTTCCTCTGCAGGTCGGCCATCTGCAGCCGCAGCTTCTCGATCTCTTCCTTGATGTGCTGGCTGCCCGCGACCTGGGCCTTCTCGGCTTTCCAGATCTCTTCCAGGTCCGAATACTCCTTCTCCAAGCGCTTTATTTCGTCCTCGATCAGCGCGAAGCGCTTCTTCGAGGCTTCGTCCTTCTCCTTCTTCACCGCCTCGCGCTCGATGCGCAGCTGGATCAGGCGGCGCTCGAGCCTGTCCATCGATTCGGGCTTGGAGTCGATCTCCATCTTGATGCGCGCCGCGGCCTCGTCGATCAGGTCGATCGCCTTGTCCGGGAGGAACCGGTCGGTGATGTAGCGGTGCGAGAGCTCGGCCGCGGCCACGATGGCCGGGTCGGTGATCTGCACGCCGTGGTGCATCTCGTATTTTTCCTGCAGGCCGCGCAGGATGGCGACTGTCGCCTCCACCGAAGGCTCGCCCACCAATATCTTCTGGAAGCGGCGCTCCAGCGCGGCGTCCTTCTCCACGTACTTGCGGTATTCGTTCAGGGTGGTGGCGCCGATGCAGTGCAGTTCGCCCCGCGCGAGGGCGGGCTTCAACATGTTGCCGGCGTCGATGGCGCCTTCGGCCTTGCCGGCGCCGACCATGGTGTGCAGCTCGTCGATGAAGACGATGGTGTTGCCCTCGTCCTGGGCGAGCTCCTTCAGGACGGACTTCAGCCGTTCCTCGAACTCGCCGCGGTACTTGGCGCCCGCGAGGAGGGAGGCCATGTCGAGCACCAGCACGCGCTTGTGCTTGAGCGTCTCCGGCACTTCGCCGTTGACGATCCTCTGCGCGAGCCCTTCCACGATCGCGGTCTTGCCCACGCCCGGCTCGCCGATGAGGACCGGGTTGTTCTTGGTGCGGCGTTGCAGGATCTGGATGCAGCGGCGGATCTCGTCGTCGCGGCCGATCACCGGGTCGAGCTTGCCCGCGCGCGCACGCTCGGTGAGGTCGAGGGTGTACTTTTCCAGCGCCTGGCGCTGCGATTCGTCTGCCTGGCCGGAGACGTTGGCGCCGCCGCGCATCTGCTCGATGGCTTTCTCCAGCCCCTTGCGGTCCACGCCCGCCTGCTTGAGCATGCGGCCGGTCTCGCCCTTGTCGGCCGCCGCGGCCAGCAGGAACAGCTCCGAGGCGATGTACTGGTCGCCGCGCTTCTGCGCTTCCTTGTCGGTGACGTTGAGCAGCGCAGCGAGCTCGCGCGAGACGTGCACCTCGCCGGGCGTGCCCTCCACCTTCGGCAGCCGGCCGAGGGACTCGGCCAAGGCCTTCTTCAGGGCGCCGGGATTGCCCCCCGCCTTGGCGAGGAGCGAAGCCGTGCCGCCGTCCTCCTGGTCGAGGAGCGCGGCGAGCAGGTGTTGCGGCTCGATGTACTGGTGGTCCTGGCCCACGGCGCGGCTCTGGGCCTCGGCCAGGGCTTCCTGCAGCTTGGTGGTGAATTTGTCGACACGCATGCACGGGATTTGGGGGCTAGACGGCCGGATTCAAGCCGCAACCCTACTCCCCTCGCGCGTCATCTCAAGGTCTGCTGGGCTACCCGGCGCGGAATCCTGGGTGCCTCGCGCATCTCGGGCGGCTTTTGTTCCTCGTCGTCGTAAAGGCCATGGCGGAACAGGTCCGAGGCCACCTGGTAGAAAGCGATGCCCTCGCGCTCGAGCGCCCGGTCGACGCCTGCCTCGGCGCGCAGCTGCCCGTCCTGCAAGCGGAACTGGTTGACCTTGCGCTTGGGCTGCAGCACCAGCAGCCGGTCGCCCTTGAGATAACCGAGCGTCTGGAAGTTCGCGACGTAGGCCCGGTCCGCCGAGGGCGGCGTGTGCAGCAGGTCGTGGCCGATGAACTTGCTGTAGTAGGCGAAGTCCAGCAGCCCGAGCAGTGTCGGCGCGATGTCGATCTGCGACATGAGGCGGTCCACGCGCCGCGGCGCGATGTGCGCCGGCGAATAGAAGAACACCGGGATGCGGTACTTGTCGACCGGTATCTGCGAGCTGCCGCGCGCATTGGCGCCGTGGTCCGCGGTGATCACGAACACGGTGTCCTTGAACCAGGCGTGCCGGCGCGCACCCTCGATCAGCCGGCCAAGCGAGTAGTCGGTGTACTTGACGGCGCCGTCGCGCCCGGCGCCGGACGCAATGTCGATGCGCCCGGGAGGATAGGTATAAGGCCTGTGGTTGCTCGTCGTCATGATGTGCACGAACACCGGGCGCTCCGGCTGCGCGGCCTTCTCGCGGTCGATCTCGACCAGCACGTGCTCGAACAGGTGCTCGTCGGCGACGCCCCACACGTTCTCGAACTCGATTCTCTCCGACGGGATGCTGCGCCGGTCGATCGAGCGGTAGTCGTTGGCATCGAAGAACGCGTTCATGTTGTCGAAGTAGCCGTAGCCGCCGTAGGCGAAGAGCACCCCGTAGCCGTGGTCCTCCATCACGCTGCCGAGCGAAAACAGCAGGTCGTTGTTCGGCCGGCGCACGATCGACTGCCCCGGCGTAGGCGGCAGCGCCACCGAGAGCGCCTCCAGCCCGCGCACCGTGCGGTTGCCGGTGGCGTAGGCGTTGGCGAACCACAGGCTCTCCTTGGCCAGCGCGTCGAGGTTCGGCGTGAGGCCGCTCGGATTGCCGTAGGCGCCGAGGAATTCCGCGCCGAGGCTCTCCACGCTCACCAGCACCACGTTGAGCTTCTTCTCGGGGCCGTGCGCGGCGACTGGCCGCTCCACGCCCCCTTCCTGAGGCGCGATCCACTCGGCGGTCGGGAACGCCGCGCGCACCGTGGCAAGCGCCTCGGCGGGCGGTAGCGTGGCGTAGTAGCGCTCATAGCTCAATTCGTTGCGCCGCAAGGCGGCGAAGAAATCGAACAGGCCGTTGCCCGCAAGCTCGTTGGCGCTGTCTTGAGCGCCAAAGACCTTCTGGTCGCTGTCGGGGAAGGTCAGGGCGCAGCCGACGAGGACTGTCTGCACGATAAGCACGCTCACCGATTTGCGCAGGCCGAGCGGCGCGCCGCTCGCGTGCCACAGGCGCCGCGCGAGCAGCGCCGTGGCTGCCGCCGCCACGAGCGCCAGCATGATCAAGATGCGGCCGACCGGGTAGCTCTGCCAGATATTGCCGATCACCTCCTGCGTGTAGAGCAGGTAGTCCACGGCGATGAAATTGAAGCGCGCGCCGAACTCCTCCCAGAACAGCCACTCTGCCACCGCGAGCACGAGCAGACCGAACGCGGCACCGAAGAAGGCGACGAGCGTCACGCCGCGGTAGAGCCAGGTGCGCGCGAGGCGCGTGGGCGCGACCGCGAGCCAGATCACCATCGGTGCGACCGCGAATATGGCGGCGGCCAGATCGAACCACAGGCCGCGCAGGAACACCTGGAGAAGCGCGCCAAGCGAGAGCGAGGCATCGGAATACACAGCGAGGCCGATGCGCGTCAGCGTGGCAATGAGGATGAGACCGATTCCCGCGTAGAGCGCAGGATGAAGCCGGTGGGGTAAGCGGAAGCTTTTCAAGGGGCGCCCATGCTACCGGCTTTATCTTGCGTCCTCTTGACGAAAATCAAGTGGTCAGCGCACCACAAGCACCGTCCGGTCGGCGTATTGCACCACCTGCTTCGAGACTGAACCGAGCAGCAGGCGCACGAACTTCGAGCGGCCGCGGTCGCCGACGACGATCAGATCCACGTTCTTCCGGTCGGCGTGATAGATGATCTGCTCCGCCGGGTGGCCCACCGCGACCTCGAAATGGCCCTTGATGCCCTTCGCCGCCACCGGGCGCTTGAGCGGAGCGAGCATTCTTGCATGGGTGTCGCGCGAATTTTCGATCATCGCCTCGCCCTCTACATCATCTGCGATCTCGGGCGGCCGCACGACCGTCAGCACGTACAATTCGGCTTTGTCCTTGGCGGCGAGCTCAAGCGCCTTGTCAAACGCTTTCTTGCCGGCCTTCGAGCCGTCGTAACCCACCAGAATTCTCCTGTACATCGTCAGCTCCGTTTCGCTGCCGCCGCCCCCGGCGCCTCCTCGGCGCGCGCGGATGGAAGCAGATGACGCGGCATGAACCAGGCATTGGCGATCAGTGTCGGCACGACCGCGCTCGCGATCACTGCGGCAACGAGGGCCGAGTATTGCGCCTGGTCCACGACTTGATGCGACAGACCGAACAGCGACGAGATGGTACCGAATGTCAATCCGGTGGACATGAGCAAGGTCGTGTACATGCCCTCTTTTCGCGGCGAGCGGAACGCCTGCGTCACCGGGTACACGCCCGCGACCTTCGCCGCGACCTTGGTGACGAGCATGAGCAGGAACGCCCCGGGCACCGTTGCGAGCGCCGGCAGCGAAATGAACGAGCCCGCGCGAATGAAGTAGAACGGCGTCAGCAGCCCGAAGCATAGCGTCCTCAGCCGGCGCACCAGCACATGGTCGCGGCCCACCGTTCCGGCGAGCGCCATGCCGAGGACGTAGGCGGGAAGCACCGCCTCGCTGTCGGCCCAGGCGGCGAGCGCGCCCAGGCCGAAAAGCGCCAACAGAAGGTATTTCGCCTCGATTTCGGATGCACGGCCGCCGAATCGCCGGAAAAACCGCGGCGTGATCCACGGCAGAGCCAGCGCGACGACGGTCATCGCGCCAACGAAAAGCAGCGTTTTCAGCGTGAACGGCGCGAAGATGAGCCCAAGGGCGACCACGGTGCCGAGGTCGGTGATGAAGCACGCTGCGAGCACGGTCTTGCCGTAATCGGTCGTGTTGAAGCCGAACTCGATCATCACGGCGTACACCACCGCCACCGAGGTGGTGGACATCGCGACCCCGGCGAGCCAGCTCGCCATCGGGTCCCAGCCCAGCAGCCAGCGCGCCGCCGCGGCGCAAGCGAGAAACGGTGCGAAGAAGCTGATCAGGCCGACCGCGGTCGCTTCCTTCCACTTGCGCCGGAACACTTCGGGATCGAGCTCGGCACCGGCGAGGAAGGTGAGCACGATGGCGGCAGCACCGGCGAGAAACTTGATCCAGGGTTCGTCTGCGCCGAGCGCCGCGGCGCCGAATAGCCCGCCGATCACGAACTGCGCCAGCGTGCCGATCACGATCTCCGAGAGAGCGGTCGCGACCCGCAGCCAGATCGAAACCAGCGCCGCGGCGAGTCCGAGGCCGATCCACAATGCGGCGAGCGCCCAGGTTTCAGTCATCGAGTCCTCCGACGCTTGTCATTCCCTGCGCTTTATCGGCTCATCCTCGCGCGCGGTCCAGCGCTCCGCCGCCTGGTCGTCCGAGGCGCGCGCCTCGACCCAGCCCGCGGCCTCCTTCTTCCAGAACGGCGCCTGCGTCTTCAGGTAATCCATGATGAACTCGCACGCGGCGAAGGCGTCCCCCCGGTGCGCGCTCGCTACGACGACGAGCACGATCTGGTCGGTGGGCTTGAGCGCCCCATGGCGGTGAATCACGGTGCAGTCCATGACCTGCCAGCGGCCGCGCGCCTCCTCCACGATCTTCTGCAGCGCGCGCTCGGTCATGCCCGGGTAGTGCTCGAGCGTCATCGCCCACCTCGCGCACCACGCCGACGAAGCTCGCGACCGCGCCCACCTTCGGGTCGCGCGACAGCGCGCGGATCTCGGCGCCCGCGTCGAAGTCCTGCGCCTGGACCGAGACCTTCATCCGCCGGTCACCGGGGGAAAGAACGCTACTTCGTCGCCCGACTTGATCGCGGCGGAGGGTTGCGCCATGTCCTGGTTCACCGCCATGCGCACCAGTCTTCCGTCCGCGAGTGCCGCCTGCCAGGCGCCGCCGCGGCCGCGCAGATGGGCGCGCAGCGCGGCCACCGTGCCGACGCCGGAGGGCAGCTCGATCTCCTCACCCGCGGTGCCGAGTTGCTCGCGCAGCGCGGCGAAGTAAAGGACCTTCACCTTCACCAGTAGAGCTCCGAGAACGGCAGGTAGCGCACCAGGTCGCCTTTGCGGATCGCATGGTTCGGCGGGTTGTCCAACAGTCCGTCGGCCCAAGCCGTCGAGGTGAGCACCGCCGAGTCTTGGGTTGGAAACAGCTCCAGCCCGCCCCGCTCGTTCCATTTTACGCGCAGGAATTCGCGCCGCGTGTCGGGCTCCGCCCAATCGAAGTCGGCGCGCGCGGCAATGGCGCGTGGGGCGACCTCGGCGATGCCCTGCGTCTTCAGCAGGAACGGCCGCACGAAGATGAGGAAGGTCACGAAACTCGACACCGGGTTGCCCGGCAGGCCGATGAACGCCGCCTTGCCGACCGTGCCGAAAGCGAGCGGGCGGCCCGGCTTCATCGCGATCTTCCACATGAGGAGCGAGCCCTCGGCCTCCACCGCGGGCTTGACGAAATCCGCGTCGCCCACCGACACGCCGCCGGAGGTGACGATGATGTCGCACTCCGCGGCCGCGCGCTTGAGCACCGCGCGCGTCGCCTCCAGCGAATCCGGCACGATGCCGTAGTCGCGAACCTCGCAGCCGAAGACCTGCGCCAGACCATTCAGCGTGAAGCGGTTGGAGTTGTAGATGCGCCCCGGCGGCAACGGATCACCCGGCATCACCAGCTCATCGCCGGTGAAAAAGAGGCCCAGCCGCACGCGCCGGTGCACGGGCAGCGCCTTGATGCCGACCGAGGCGGCGAGACCGGTGTCCTGCGGCCGAAGGCGAATGCCGGCGGTGAGAATTTGCGCCCCCTTGGCGATGTCGCTCGCGCGGCGCCGGATCCACGCTTCCTTCTCCGGCACCTTCTTCACGATCACGGCGTCCCCGTCCGTGGCGCAGAACTCCTGCATCACGATCGCGTCCGCCCCCGCCGGGATCGGCGCGCCGGTGAAGATGCGCGCGGCGGTGCCGGGCTCGAGCGCGCGACCCACGGACCCTGCCATGATGCGCTGCGCGACTTTCAGGCGCGTGTCCGGTGACTTCACGTCGGCCGTGCGCACGGCGTAGCCGTCCATGGCGCTGTTGTCCAGCGGCGGTACATCCATGGTGGAGGCCTGCGAGCGCGCCAGCACGCGGTCGGTGGCTTCCAGCGCGGGCACCTCCTCCACCTCGGCCACCGGGCGCGCGCCCGCGAGCAGCACGTCGAGCGCCTCGTCGACCGAGAGCAGGCCCTTGTTCATGCGAGCTTCAGGTGCCGGAGGATGAATTCGGCGATGCCGGCGTCGTCGTTCAGATCCAGCTGCGGCAACTTCGTCTCGATCCTGGCGTCGCTCGCCACGGCGACGATGTACGGGTCCTGCGGGTGCAGCAGGCCCTCGCCCGTCACCGCGCGCCACACTTCGAGCTTCGGGATCGGCGCGTGCTTGAAGCCCTCGACGATGAGGAGGTCGCAGGGCGAGAGATGCTTCAGCTGCTCCTCGAACGTGGGTTCCTGCGTGCCGCGCAGCTCGTGCATCAGCACCCAGCGGCGCGACGAGGTGACCAGCACCTCGGTGGCGCCGGCGTGGCGGTGGCGGTAGGAGTCCTTGCCGGGATGGTCCACGTCGAAGGTGTGATGCGCGTGCTTGATGAGCGAGACCCGCAGACCGCGCTTCACGAAGCGCGGGATGAGCTTCTCGATGAGTGTGGTCTTGCCGCTGCCCGACCAGCCGGCGAAGCCGAACACCTTCATACGAACACCATCTTGGCTCCTGCCACGGCGAGCACCACCGCGAGTACCCGGCGCACCACGGGATTGGCGAAGCGCCGGCTGCCATATTCCGCGCCCAACCAGCCGCCGACGAGCACCGCGGCGGCCAACGCCCAGATCGACTCCGGCAACACAGCGGTCCCGGCGATGAAGCCGGCCGCGAGGCCGGCCACTGAATTTACCAGAATGAAAGGCGCGGCCACGGCGGAGGTCTGCTTGGTTCCCGCCCAGCCGAGCATCAGCAGCAGCGGGCTGAGGAAGATCCCGCCGCCCACGCCGGTGAGGCCGGAGAGCAACCCCATGGCAGCTCCGATCGCCATCGCCAGTGGCACGGCGGGCTCGCGCACTGCCTTCATCTCCTCGCCGGCGCGGCCGCTGCGCCACAGTTGCCAGGCCGCATAGATGAGCACGACGCCCACCACGATCTTGTAGAGATTTCCCGGCAGTGTGATGGCGCCGCCGAGATAGGCGAAGGGAATCGATATCGCGGCGAACGGCCAGAACAGGCGCCAGCGAAAGTGCCCCGCGCGCCAGAACTTGTAGGTGGCCAGGGCGGAGACCAGGATGTTGAGCGTGAGCGCGATCGGCCGCATTTCCGCCGCCGCGATGCCCGCGAGCGCCATGGCCGCGATATAGGCGGAAGCGCCGCCATGGCCGACCGAGGCATAGACGAACGCCGCCACTAGCATTGCGCACGCGAGCAGCAGGAGGATCGTCTGGTCCACGACCCTCGTTGTATACCACAGAATATAGCGAGGGCAGCCCTAGCGCAGGTGCCGGCTGAACCGCCGGAGGTCGGACACGATCGCCGCCGAGGCCTTATCTTCCATGGCGCGGAACAGCACCGCCAGGCGCTTGCCGTGGGGCGTTACCCGGGCACCACCCCCCCGCTGACCGCCGATCGCCGTGACCACCACGGGCTTCTTATACGCAGCGTTGAGCGCCTCCACCAGCTGCCAGGCGCGCCGGTAGGACATGCCCATGGCGCGCGCGGCGGCCGATATCGAGCCGGTCTGCGCGATGCGCTCGATCAGTTCCGCCTTGCCCGGGCCCATGGCCGGCGCGCCTGCGCCGACCACGCGCAGCGTCAGCCCTCGATAGCGTGGCATCTCATCCTTTGGCGTTGGGGAAGAACAGTTGCTCTCCCCCGATCTTATAGCCGGCGATGGCGGCCTGTCCCTCCGGCGACACGATCCAATCTACGAAGGCCTGACCCAGGTCCTTCTTCACGTGAGGGTGCTTCGCCGGGTTGACGAGGATCACGCCGTACTGGTTAAACAGGCGCTGGTCGCCTTCCACCGAAATCACCAGGTCACCGCGGTTCTTGAACGACAACCAGGTGCCGCGATCGGTGAGCGCATAGGCGTTCATGCCGGAGGCCGTATTGAGGGTGGGACCCATGCCGGAGCCGGTATCGCGGTACCAAGAACCCTTGTCCTTCGCGATGTCGATGCCCGCCATCTTCCAGAGCTGAAGCTCGGCGAAGTGCGTGCCGCTCTTGTCGCCGCGCGAGGCGAATGGGGCCTGCGCCGACTTGATCTTCTGCAGCGCCGCGACGATGTCTCTCGTGCCGCCGACTTTGGCCGGATCGGACTTCGGTCCGACCAGAACGAAATCGTTGTACATGACCTCGAAACGCTTTACGCCATAGCCCTCGGCGACGAACTTCTCTTCCAGCGCCTTTGCATGCACGAACACCACGTCGGCATCGCCGCGCTTGCCCATGTCGAGCGCCTGGCCGGTGCCGAGCGCGACCACGCGCACCTGGATGCCGGCCTTTTTCTCGAACATCGGCAACAGGTGCTTGAACAGCCCCGATTGCTCGGTTGAGGTAGTGGAAGCGACGGTGATGAAATTCGTCTGCGCCTGCGCCATTGCGCAGAAGAAGGACAGAAACAACACTCTGAGGATCAAGCCCATGGCAGTTCTCCTTTGATGAAAGTAGCCGCCTCGGGCGAGGCCGGCTGCGGAAAGAAGCGGTCGATCGGCGCGCGCTCGGCGACGCGCCCCTGGTGCAGGAAAATCACCTCGTCGCCCAGGCGTCGCGCCTGGCCAAGGCTGTGCGTACACATGACGATCTTGGTGCCGGCTGCATCGAACGCCTTGATGATGGTCTCGATCTCGCGCGTGGCGCCCGGGTCGAGGTTGGCAGTGGGCTCGTCCAGAAACAGCACCTCTGGGTGCAGCGCCCAGGCGCGCGCCAGCGCTAGGCGCTGCTGCTCGCCGCCTGAGAGAACGCGCGCCGGGCGCTGCGCGACCCGGTGCAATCCGACCTCCTCGATCGCCTCCATCGCCAGCCGATCGCGCTCGACCGCCGGCACGCCCGCGACATGGAGTGCGTAGGTCACGTTGGCAAGCGCGCTCCGGCGCAGCATCACCGGCCGTTGGAACACCATCGCCTGGCGGTGCCGCGCGCCCTCCCCACTCCATGCGACGCGTCCCGAACTCGGCGCGAGCAACCCGTGCATCAGGCGCATCAGCACGCTTTTTCCCGCGCCGTTGGCGCCGAGGATGACGGTGCTCGGCCCCGCCTCCAGCACCAGGCTCACGCGCTCGATGATCGCGCGCCCGCCCGCCGCGTACGACACATCCTCCAGCCGCAGCGGCAGGATCGCGCTCATCCGTACCTCCGCTGCGCCGCATCCTTGACGAGGTGCGCCGCAGCGTTCAGCGCGAGCACGATGGCGATCAGCACGATGCCGAGGCCGAGCGCGAGCGGCAGGTCGCCCTTGGATGTCTCGAGCGCGATGGTGGTGGTCATCACGCGCGTGACGCCGTCGATGTTTCCGCCGACGATCATCACCGCGCCGACCTCGGCGCTCGCGCGCCCGAGGCCGGCCAGCACCGCCGTGAGGAGCGAAAAGCGGCTGTCCCATAGCACGGTGAGCGCGCCGCGCAGGCCGTCCACGCCGAGCGAGCGCAGCTGCTCCTCGTACTCGCGCCACGCGTCCTCGACCGACTGTCGGGCGAGCGCGGCGATGATGGGCAGCACCAGCACCGTCTGCGCGATGACCATCGCGGGCGGGGTGAACAACAGGCCCAGCTGCCCGAGCGGCCCGGCGCGCGACAGCACCAGGTAGATGAACAGGCCGACCACGACCGGCGGCAGGCCCATCAGCGCATTGAGCACCACGATCACCGCCTGTCGCCCGGCGAAACGCCCGACCGCGATGGCAGCGCCGAGCGGCAACCCCAGCAGCGTGGCCAGCGCGACCGCCGACAGGCTTACCGCGAGACTCAGGCCGACGATCTCCCACAGCCGCAGGTCGAGCGTCGCCACCAGCCGCAGGCCGGAGAGAATCGCTTCAATCATGTCGATTATGCATTCGTTTGCATACAGAAGTCCCCCAGCGGACTTTACATGGCGGAGACTCTGATCTTAAATAGGCATTCGCATGCATACCGCATTCACGGTCGAGTTCGACCACGCCTGGCTGGCGGGCAAGGGCCTGCCGCGCGAGCGCGGCCGCGCGCTGCTGCGCCTGCTCGCGGAACTGGCGCAGTCCGGGTCCTTGCTCGAGGCTGCGCGCCGGGCGGGCGTGTCCTACCGCTCCGCCTGGGGCGCGCTCGGGGACGGCGCGCGCCTGTTCGGCGCGCCGCTGGTGGACATGCAGCGCGGGCGCCGCGCGCGCCTGAGCCCGCTCGGCCTCAGGGTGCTCGCCGCCGACGAGCGCGTGCGCAAGGGGCTGGAGGAGCATTTCGAGCGTCTGCGCGCGGAAATCCCCGCCATGCTCGCCGATGCCATCCCCGGCACGCGGCCGCACCTGACGCTGCACGCGAGCCACGACCTGGCGCTGGCCGAATTGGGCGCGCTGTGCAAGCGCGTGCTGGATCTCGACGTGGTGATTCGTGGCGCCGACGACGGGCTAGCTGGCCTCGCGCGCGGCGAGTGCGACCTGGCGGGCTTCCATGTCGCCGATGCGCTGCCACGCGCCGCGGCGGCCGCCGCGGCGCTGGGCCGCTGGCTCGATCCGCGCAAGCACACGTTGATCCATTTCGTCACACGCGAACAAGGCCTCATCGCAAGGCCCGGCTCCCGCATCCGTGGCGTGCATGACTTGGCGCGCCCCGGCGTGCGTTTCATCCATCGCCAGTCGCGATCGGCGGAAGGCGAGGAGCCGTCGGTCGCCGAGGCGGTCGCCGCGGGCCGCGCCGATGCCGGCTTCGGACTGCGCGCCGATGCCACGCGCCACAAGCTCGCGTTCACGCCGCTGGCGATCGAGCGCTACTTCTTCGCCTGCACGAAGCCTGCGCTGCGCGGTGCGGCGGTGAAGGCGCTGCTCGACGTGCTCAAGAGCCCCGCCTTCGCGGCCCGCGTGGCGCGCCTTCCGGGCTACGATGCGTCGCAGACCGGGCGTCGCGAAGCGCTCGACGCCGCCCTCACCTGGGTGGGGCGATCTTGACAGGCCCCGTGGCGCGCGTGCATAGTTCGCGCCGCGGGGAATCGCAGACTCCCCTCCGAAGACGCCCTCGCGTCCAAGTTCTGCCTTCTCTCTAGGAGAAAGCCATGGACGCGAGCATCACCCCCGCCGCATTGCTGCAAGCCCTTCGCTCCGAGCAGCCGCCGCTCGTCATCGACGTGCGGAAGAAACCCGCTTTTCTCGGCGCCCCCGACATGATCCGCGGCGCCCTGCGGCGCGATCCCCTGCGCGTCGCTGACTGGGGCGGCACCCTGCCATCGGCTGCCAGCGTCGTCGTCTATTGCGTGCACGGCCACGAAGTCTCGCAGGGGGCGGCAAAGGTTCTGGCCGGCGCTGGCATCCGCGCGCGCTTCCTCGAAGGCGGGATCGAGCACTGGGACGGCGAACGCGAGAACAAGCCCGCAGGCGCCTCCACGCGCTGGGTCACGCGCGAGCGGCCGAAGATCGACCGCATCGCCTGCCCCTGGGTGGTGAAGCGCTTCGTGGACCCGGAGGCGGAGTTCCTGTACGTGCCCGCGGCGGACGTGCGCCGCATCGGCGCCGAGCGCGAAG
Organism: uncultured beta proteobacterium; assembly: GCA_963782655.1. GTDB lineage: Bacteria > Pseudomonadota > Gammaproteobacteria > Burkholderiales > SG8-39 > JAABQT01. Next base: position 50,495 of record CAWALA010000010.1, read on the forward strand.
CGGAACCCTATGACATCCCGGATGTGAGGTTTTCACACGAGGGGGAACGCTGCAGCTTCGACGCCTTCCTAAAGGTCTACCGCCTGTCCGACCCGGCGCTGCAGGAGCTGGCGGTCATCGTGCGCGGCGCGGATACCGGCCGCCTGGAGCTCGCGCCGCAGTGCGCTGGCTTGGCCGCTCTTTCGCTCGGCCTGTCGCGATGCTTTCGCGACGACCACGAGATGCTCGAGCACGGCATGGTGATGTACGACGCGCTCTACGCCTGGTGCAAGGAGGGCAAGGCAGAGGTGCACACGTGGAATCCCGCGGCGTACAAGTAGGCTTTGCCGAGGCGCTGCGCGTCTGGCTGAAGATCGGCTGCATCGGCTTTGGCGGGCCGGCCGGGCAGATTGCGCTGATGCACCGCATCCTCGTCGACGAGAAGAAGTGGGTGGACGAGGAGAGGTACCTCCACGCGCTCAACTTCTGCATGCTGCTGCCCGGCCCGGAAGCGCAGAAGCTCGCCACCTACGTCGGTTGGCTGCTGCACGGGGTGCGCGGCGGGCTTGCCGCCGGCATCCTGTTCGTTCTGCCCGGAGCGCTGGTGATGCTGGCCTTGAGCCTGCTGTACGCGCTCGGCAGCGGGATTGCGCTGGTGGACGGCGCGCTCTTCGGCATCAAGGCCGCGGTGCTGGTGATCGTCGTCGAGGCGCTCATCCGCATCGGGCGCCGCTCGCTCAAGACGCGGCTGCTCGTCGCGCTCGCGGGGCTCGCGTTCGTCGGCATCCACTTCTTCGATCTTTCGTTTCCCCTGATCGTCGTGGCCGCCGCGCTTGCCGGCTACTACCTTCCGGCGGAACGCCTGGGGCTCAAGCCGGGCGCGCACTACGCCGCAGCGCCGATCCCAGGACGCTGGCGCCAGGCCGCGGCGGCTGGCGCAATCGGCCTCGTGCTGTGGTGGGCGCCGGTGGCCCTGGTCGTGGCGCTCCTCGGTCCGCAGCACGTGCTCGCGGACATCGGCTACTTCTTTTCCAAGCTCGCGGTAGTGAGTTTCGGCGGCGCCTACGCCCTGCTCTCCTACATGGCGCAGGAGGCGGTGGCGACCTACGGCTGGATGAGCGCGCACGAGATGGTGGACGGCCTGGGCCTGGCGGAGACCACGCCGGGGCCGCTCATCAAGGTCACGCAGTTCGTGGGCTTTCTTGCGGCGTATCGCGATGCCGCGCCTTTCTCTGCGCTCACCGCCGGAATTCTCGGCTCGGCGCTCACCACCTGGGTGACCTTCGTGCCGCCGATGCTGCTCATCTTCGCGGGCGCCCCGTTCATCGAGCAGCTGCGCAGCAACCGGCGGCTCTCCGGCGCGCTCGCCGCCATCACCGCCGCCGTGGTGGGCGTGATCCTCAACCTCACGCTGTGGTTCGCGCTGCACGTGTTGTTCGGCGACGTGCACGAGATGCGTGCCGGTTGGCTGCGCTGGTACGCCTTCGATCCCTTGCATCTGGATCTCAAGGCCGCCGCACTCGCGCTGGTGGCGGCTTTCCTCGCGTTCCGGCTGCATCGCGGCCTGGTCGAGCTGGTGCTGGTGATGGCCGCGCTCGGGGTCGCGGTCGCACTTACAATGGGCCTTTCCTGAGGGAGAACCCGTGTCCGCCTACGTCGTCGCCGAAGTCGAAGTCACCGATCCCGCCGTCTACGAGCAGTACCGCAAGCTCGTGCCCGCCACCATCGCCAAGTACGGCGGCAAGTTCCTGGTGCGCGGCGGCGCCGTGGAGACCAAGGAAGGCGGCTGGCAGCCCAAGCGCCTGGTGGTGCTGGAGTTCGCCTCCATGGATCAGGCGAGGAAGTGGTACCACTCTGCGGAGTACGCGCCGGCGCTCGCGCTGCGCGCCAAGGCGGCGCGCTCCAAGGTTCTGCTGGTGGAGGGAGCGGCGCCGGCCTAGTTCGCCACGCGCCGGATCACGGCGCAGGCAAGACGCGCGCCGGCATTGCCGGTGGGCTGCGTGCGGTAGTCGTCCGGCTGCGCGTGCACGATGAGGCCGCGGCCCACCACGCTCGCCGGACCCGCCGCCACCGTCATCACGTCGAGCTCGATCGACACCTCCGCGCGGCCGCTGGCGTCGGCCTTCAGCGCGGGCAGGTCTCCCGCGTGACGCTCGGCGGTGCTGTAGTGGGCATGCGGCTTGCCGTAGGGATTGAAGTGCCCCTTGGTGCTCATGCCGTCCCCCGAGCTGCAGTCACCCACTTCGTGCACGTGGAAGCCGTGCTCCTGGCCGGGCTTTAGGCCGGTCACGACCGCGTGCACGCGTACCTTGTCCCCGTACTGCGTGAAGGTGGCCGTCCCCGTGGCACTGTTGCCCTTGGTGGGACGCAGTTCCGCGGTGGCCTGCGGCCCTTCCGTGCGGAACATCTGGCAGCCCGCGAGCAGCCCGGCGGCCGACAGCAGGATCAGGGTCTTGTTCACCAGTGTCCTATCGCGACTACTTCTTCTTTGCCTTGACCGCGGGCGCCGGCTTGGGCGTGTCCATCGCGATGCCCTTGTTCTTCTTGTAGTTGGCGACCGCCTTGTCCTGCGCTTTGCCGTTCAGCTCGGCCTCCTTCGCCTTCGCGGCAGCGGCCTTGTCGGCTTCGGCGGCTTTCTCGGCGTCGCTCTTGGCCGGAGGCGGCGGCAGCTTGGCGTGCGAGGCCGCGATCGCGCCGATCATCAGGCCCCCGGCGAGGGCGAGCAGGATTCGCTTCATGGCTTCTCCTTCATGTGGGGTGCGCCGGCCGGAACCGCGCCGCCGGGCGCCGGCTTCGCGCCGCGCCTGACCTCGTTGTACCAGAGCTCGTGGTGTTCCTTGGCCCAGGCCTCGTCCGTGACGCCGTCGGCCATGTTGCGGTAGGCGCCTTCGACGCCGATCGTGCCGACGTAGATGTGCCCGAGCGCGAACACGATCATCACCATCGCCGCCACGGCGTGCACCATGCTCGCGAGCTGCATCGTGGAGCGTACCTGGTCGAAGTTGGGGAACAGCAGGATCAGGCCCGTCACGCTCAGCGTCAGGCACAGTCCCACCACCCCGATCCAGAAGTAGACCTTCTCGCCCATGTTGAAGCGCCAGGACGGGATATGCTCGCCCTTGACGAACATCCTCCAGGCCTTGATGAGCCAGCCGATGTCGCCCTTCTGGTAGACGTTGTCCTTCACGAACATGACGATGAACACGAGCAGGCTCGCGATGAACAGCGGGGCGATGAAGTTGTGCAGGTTTTTCGCCAGCGCCGAGAGCCACGCGAACAGCGTGTAGCCGATGACCGGCAGCAGCACGTGCTTGCCGAACAGCGTGACGAGGCCCGTGACGCCCAGCACCACGAAGCTGATGCCCGTCACCCAGTGCGCCCAGCGCTCCGCCAGGCTGAAGCGCTCGACCATGCGCCCGGTCGGCTTCTCGTGCAGCTTGAGCGGCCCCTTGATGAAATAGAACGCCGCCAGCGCCAGGGCGACGATCACCACCAGCCATCCGCCATAGAAGGTGATCGGGCCATTGCGGATCTGGCGCCAGGTGTTGCCCGCGGACTGCACCAGCACGTTGGTTTCCCGGCCCTTGATGCTGGTGTAATTCTCCTGGCTGCCTTCCTTGCGCACCTCGCGCCAGACCGGGGCGTTGTTGCCCGGCTGATCCAGCCGGCGCTGCTGCTGCTGCTGCTGCGCCTCGCTCTGCGCCTGGGCAAACCCGGCCACGGCGACCATCGCCAATGCCAAGCAAAGCTTCCACGGCCTGGACATGCTCTTCTCCCGGTTGTCCGCGCCTACCCTGCTACTGGTAGATGCGCTTGTGCTCGTGCTGCGCGAGCTGGCGATTCTTGATCTGCGTCTCCCAGCTTCCGCGGTCTCCCTTGGTCCAGTTGCCGCCGCGCTGCTCCGCGGCGAGCGGGGAGTTGTCCCAGGGCAGGCCGTCCTTCTTGCCCTGATACTTGCCCTGCTTATAGACCACCACCTGCTCGGACTCGCCGCAGCCGGCGACAAGAAGGGCCGCCACGATGGCAGCTCCAATCAGCGCGCGGCTCATGACTTCGCTCCGGCCGGCGGTTGCGCGCCCGGCTTGCCCGGGCCGTAGGCGGTGCCCCAGCCCCACACCTCGGAGCCCTTGCCGCGGCGCAGCACCCGCTCGCGGTAGATGTCGGCGATCACGTCGCCGTCGCCGCCCAGCAGCGCCTTGGTCGAGCACATCTCGGCGCAGGCCGGGAGCTTGCCCTCGGCCAGGCGGTTGCGGCCGTACTTCTTGAACTCGGCCTCGCTGCGGTCGGCCTCGGGACCGCCGGCGCAGAACGTGCACTTGTCCATCTTGCCGCGCAGGCCGAAGGCGCCCGCCTGCGGGAACTGCGGCGCGCCAAACGGGCAGGCGTAGAAGCAGTAGCCGCAGCCGATGCACAGGTCCTTGTCGTGCAGCACCACGCCGTCATCGGTCCGGTAGAAGCAGTCCACCGGGCATACCGCCATGCACGGTGCATCCGAGCAGTGCATGCAGGCCACCGAAATGGACTTCTCCGCGCCGATCACGCCGTCGTTGATGGTGACCACGCGGCGTCGGTTCACGCCCCAGGGCACCTCGTTTTCGTTCTTGCAGGCAGTGACGCAGCCGTTGCACTCGATGCAGCGCTCGGCGTCGCACAGGAACTTCATTCTGGCCATGGCGTTCTCCTTATGCCTTCGCGACGTTGCACAGCGTCGTCTTGGTTTCCTGCATCATGGTCACGCGGTCGTAGCCGTAGGTGGTGGCGGTGTTGACCGCTTCGCCGCGCACGATCGGCGCCGCCCCCTCGGGGTAGTAGGGCAGCATGTCCTCGCCCTGCCACCAGCCCGAGAAGTGGAACGGGATGAAGCAGGTGTCGGGGCCCACGCGCTCGGTGACCAGAGCCTTCACCTTGAGCTTCGCGCCCGAGGGCGAGCTCACCCAGACGTACTCGCCGTTGCGGACATTGCGGTCGGCGGCCGCCTTCGGGTTGATCTCCACGAAGTTGTCCTGCATCAGCTCGGCGAGCCAGGGGTTGGAGCGCGTCTCCTCGCCCCCGCCCTCGTACTCGACCAGGCGCCCGCTGGTGAGGATCAAGCGGGAATTTCTCGTGGATCTTGTCGGCCACCGCCTTCTGCTGCACCGACTTGAACAGCGTCGGCAGGCGCCAGTTCACCTTCACGTCGTCGTGCGTCGGGTACTTCTCGACCAGGTCGGGGCGCGGGCTGTACAGCGGCTCGCGGTGCTGCGGGATGCCGTCCGGGAAGTTCCACACGATGGCACGCGCCTTGGCGTTGCCGAACGCGCTGCAGCCGTGCTTCATCGCCACGCGCTGGATGCCGCCCGAGAGATCGTTGGTCCAGAGCTTGCCCTCGGCCTCCTTCTTTTCCTCCTCGGTGAGCTCGTCCCACCAGCCGAGCTTTTTCAGCAGCACATGGTCGAACTGCGGATAGCCGGTGGTGATGTCGCTGCCCTTGGAGCACACGCCATCCTCGGCGAGCAGGTTGACGCCGTCCTTCTCCACGCCGAACAACGCGCGGAAGGTATGGCCGCCGTCCATCGAGTGCTTGGAGGTGTCGTACAGGTTCGGCGTGCCGGGATGCTTGATCGCGGCGGTGCCGTAGCAGGGCCACGGCAGGCCGAAATAGTCGCCCGTCAGGTCGTAGCCGGTTTTCGCGTCCTTGCCACCCTTGGCGCGCAGCGTCTTCACGTCGAAGACGTGCATATTGCGCATGTGCGCCTGGATGCGCTCGGGCGACTGGCCCGTATAGCCGATGGTCCACGCGCCGCGGTTGATCTCGCGCAGCGTGTCTTCCATCGAGGGTTCCATGCCGCCCTTGCCCTTGACCAGGGCGATGTTGGGTTTGCCGTCTCCCTTCTGGCCGATGAACTCCTTGGCGAAGCCCAGCTTCTCAGCCAGCTGGTACATGACCATGTGGTCGGTGCGCGACTCGAACACCGGGTCGATCACCTTCTCGCGCCACTGGATCGAGCGGTTCGACGCGGTGACCGAGCCTTCGGTCTCCAGTTGCGTGGCGATCGGCAGCAGGTAGGCGCCGTCCTTGCGCACCTTGGCGAACATCGCCGCGCTGGCGGAGGGGTACGGGTCAAGCACCACCATCAGGTCGAGCTTCTTCATCGCCTCGAGCATCTCGAGGCCGCGCGACTGGCTGTTGGGCGCATGGCCCCAGTAGAAAATGGCGCGCAGGTTCGGTCCCTGGTCGATGGCGTCGTTCTTCTCGGTCACGCCGTCGATCCAGCGCGACACGGTCATGCCGGGCTTGCCCTGCATGCCGGGCGCAAAGCGCTCGGAGAGCCACTTCGGATCCACGTTCCACACGCGCGCCCAGTGTGCCCACGACCCGGGGATGAACACCGGGTAATAGCCGGGCAGCGCGTCGGGGTTGGGGCCGACATCGGTCGCGCCTTGCACGTTGTCGTGGCCGCGGTAGATGTTGCAGCCGCCGCCGGAACGGCCGACGTTGCCGAGCGAGAGCATCAGGATATTGCTCGCGCGCACGATCGCGTTGCCGTTCGTGTGCTGCGTCTGGCCCATCGCCCAGATGATGAATCCCGGCCGGTTTTCGGCCAGCGTCTTGGCGACGTTGAAAACCTCGGCCTCGCTGCAGCCGGTAGCTTCCGTCACCTTGTCCGGCGTCCACTTGGCCAGCACTTCCTTTTTCACCTCGTCCATGCCATGAACGCGGTCGTGGATGTACTTCTTGTCCTCCCAGCCGTTCTTGAAGATGTGGTGCAGGACGCCGAAAATCAGCGGGATGTCGCTGCCGGAGCGGAAGCGCACGTAGATGTCGGCCTTCGCCGCGGTGCGCGTGTAGCGCGGGTCGGCGACGATCACCTTGCAGCCGTTCTCCTTGGCATGCAGCGTGTGCAGCATCGACACCGGGTGCGCCTCGGCGGCGTTCGAACCGAGGAAGAACAGGCACTTGGAATTCTGCTCGTCGTTATACGAGTTGGTCATCGCGCCGTAGCCCCAGGTCTGGGCCACGCCGGCGACGGTGGTCGAATGGCAGATGCGTGCCTGGTGGTCGCAGTTGTTGCTGCCCCACAGCGACACCCATTTGCGCAGCAGGAAAGACTGCTCGTTGTTGTGCTTGGAGGAGCCCACCACGAACAGCGCGTCGGGCCCGCTTTCCTTGCGGATCGCTGTCAGCTTGTCCGTGATCTCGGTGTAGGCCTGGTCCCAGGAGACCTTCTTCCACTTGCCGCCCTCGAGCTTCATGGGGGACTTGAGACGGTGCGAATCGTGCGTGATGCCGTGCTCGCGGATCGAGGCGCCCTTGGCGCAGTGCGCGCCCAGGTTGAGCGGCGAGTCGAACACCGGCTCCTGGCGCACCCAGACGCCGTTCTCGACGACCGCGTCGACGGCGCAGCCGACCGAGCAGTGCGTGCAGACGGTGCGCTTCACCTCGACCTTGCCTGCCGGGGCCGCGTCCGCGCGTGCCTCGCCGATCATGCTGAACGGCAGCTGCGAGGCCACGGCGCCGGTGCCGAGCGTGACGCCCGAGCGGCGCAGGAAGGCGCGGCGGTCCATGGTCTTCGCGAGCGCACCCTGCAATCCGCGCGCGAGGCGCGACTGGGGCACGGCGGAGGACGCGGCTTTTCTGGTGAGCAGCATGGCGGCCTCCTCAGACCTTGGTGGTGCGGTAGTAATTGCGGATGTGCGCGGACTCGGCGTAGCCGGCGCCTGTACGCTTCGACTTGTCGGGCGTCGCTGCGGTTGGCGCCTTCTGCGCCACGACCGCGGCCGCAGTGGCCGCGCCGCCTGCCGTCACTGCCAAGAGGAAATTCCTGCGGGATTTTCTGGACACTGCTTCGGACATACCTGCCTCCTTATCCTTGGCCGTCGGGCGTAGGAATTCTTAATTGCATTCACCTGCACAAAACCTGTGCGAAGTTACCCCTAAACCCCCTATGAATCAACGTGCATGGCGAAGAAAAGCGGGAACGCCTCCCAACCAGGGGGCGCGCAAAAAGCCGTTAATGAGAATGCCTACTAGCTAAACGATTTACTCGATGCCGAACGCCTTTTCCTCGACGTCCAGAAAGGCCCGCAGCAGCCGCGCCACATGCAGATAAAACTTCGCACTGTCGCAAGCAGTTACCGCACTGCAAAAACGCAATCCGCCGGTATGCAGATACTGCTCGAAGAATTGCCGCTGCACGTCGAGCGCCGCTTTTCGTCCGACAATCAGCCAGCGCATCGTCTCGCACAGCGCCGAGATGTGGTCCTCGGGCTCGACGGCCTCCTCGCGCCGCGCAAGCCCCCATTCCGCCAGCTGGCCGCGCAGGCGGGCGAGCGGGTTGTCTCCCTCCGCGCGCTCCAGGTAAGCGGCCATGTACGGCGTCACCTCTGCCTTGCCCACGCCCACAAAGAGCTGCAGGTGCTCTTCCTCCAGGCGCGCCGGGAACGCGCTGGCGCATGCGTCTACGAGATGCGCCCACGCCGCCTTTAGCGCTTCGCCCTCGGCGGTCAGCGGCTCGCCGTCTTCCGCAGGTGGCGCCGCGAGACGCAGCTCGGTGAGCAGGTTGGCGTCGGGCGGCGCATAGAACAGGCGCGCGAGAAGGCCGTAGAGGTCGGCGCGCGCCTGGTCCTCGGGCGACACCGGCGGCACGAACTGCATGGCGACCGCGTCGCTCATTTGCGGTAGTCGTGGATGCTGGGCTCGTCCCTCGAGTCCATCATGTCCACCACGCGGCAGTCGGCGCACATCTGCAGGCGCTTGAGCGCGCCGCCGCCGGCGAACATCGGGTGGCCGCCGACCTTGCCCAGCACGGAGTCGATCATCGCCTTGGTGCTGAAGGGCGTGCCGCAACGCACGCACTTGAATGGCTCTGCTTCATTCAGCGTCACCGGGTTCTTCGCTTGCGCGCCGAGGAGCAGCCGCGGCACCAGGCGGATCGCGTCCTCCGGGCAGGTGTCGGCGCAAAGGCCGCATTGCACGCAGTTGCGCTCGATGAAGCGCAGCCTCGGGTAATCCGGCGAGTCGAGCAGCGCCGCCTCCGGGCAGGCGCCGATGCAGGCCTTGCACAGGGTGCAAGTCGCCTTGTCGACCACGAGTGCGCCGAAGGGCGCCCCGGCGGGCAGCGCGATCTCCTCCAGCGCCTGCGGCGCCTGCTTGGCCAGGTGGTCGATGGCGAAATCGAGCGAAGTGCGCTTTTCCATAGCGAGGTTGTAGCCCGCCGCCTGCGCGGGTGCGCGCGCCACCGTCAATGCCCAGACCTTTGCCTCGAGCGAATCCGCGCCGATCACGGAAAAATGCTCGCCCGCGTAGCCGAGCCCGCTCAGGATGGCCTGGCCGATACCCATCTGCTTGGCCAGCGCTGCCGCGTACGTGTCCGCAGTCTTCTCCGTGGTCAGCACGCAGACCTGGCTGGCGCCATAGGCGATTGCGCCGAGCATCAGGTCGATGCCTACCGAGGCGACGTGGAAGCACTCTACCGGGATCACGCGAGCCGGCAGCCCCTTGCCGCGGCGGCCGAGTTCCATCACCGCCGTGCGGCCCTCGCCCGCGTCGTGAAACAGGAGGCATGCATCCTTGCCGCCCGCCTCGCGGTAGGTTGAGAGCATTGCCTTCAGGCGCGCGCCCATCTCCGGCACGCGCGGGGTGGCGTAAGTCATGGCGCCCGAGGGGCACACCGTGGCGCAGCCGCCGCAACCGGCGCACAGGTGGGACTCCACGCGGACCTTGTCGCCATCCGCGCTGATCGCACCGCTCGAGCAGACCTCAAGGCAAAGGTCGCAGCCCTTGCGCCCCGAGCGGCTATGCGCGCACAGGCGCGCCTCGTAGTTGAAAAAGCGCGGCTTCTCGAATTCGCCGACCAGCGCCGTCAGGGCCTGCGCGGCGAGCGCCTGCGCCAGGGCATCACCGCCGGGAGCGGCGTAGCCCTGCGGCAGTTCGGGCGTGCGCAGCAGCGCCTCGCGCGAAAGATCCATCACCAGGTCGAAAGTCTCCTTGCGCGGCGCGCGCGCGCGCGCGAAGTCGATGGCGCCAATCGCGCCACAGGCCTTGACGCACTCGCGGTGCGCCTTGCACTTGTCCATGTCAATCTGGTAGCTGTAGTCGATCGCCTGCTCCGGGCACGCGCGGATGCACGCGTTGCAGCGCGTGCAGGTCTCCAGGTCGATGGGGTTTTCCTGGGTCCACTCGACCTCGAAAGCGCCAAGCCACCCGGCGAGCCGGCTGACCTTGCCCGACCAGACCGGGTATCTGCGCTCGAGCGGCAGTTCGGCGCCGCGCGCCTCGGTGACGAGCACGTTCACTTCCAGCGTGCCGTGCAGCCGCTCGGCCCAGTCGAGCGCGCTGGCCGCCGGCCCGACGATGAGGAGCTGCCCGCCGGACTTGAAGTTCACCGCGGGCACCGCTTCGGGCTCGGGCAGCGCGGCGGCGGCCACCAGCGCCGCGATCTTGGGCAGCGCCTGGCGTCCCTCGCCCGACCAACCGGCCTGCTCGCGCAGGTTGACGAAGCGCAGCAGCGGGCGCGCGCCGGCGGACTCCGCGAGCTCGCCGAACAGGGGTGCCTCCTGCGTGCAGGCGACGATGACCTCGGGATCGCCGAGCGCCGCCTGGAACGCCGCCGCGTCCTTGCGGCACAGTTCGCTGTGCACCTGGATCGGCGCGCCCGCCTTCAGCGCCGCGGCGAGCGCCGCGCCGTCGATGGCTACCGTCTTGTTGCAGCTGCAGACCTTAAGCGTCTTGCCTTCCAGGCCCATCCTCATCCTTTGGCTTTTCCACCGCGGCCGCCTGCGCCTCGGCGTCCTTCTGCCTTTGTTCTTCTTCCTCGCGGAACAGCACCGTGCGCGCCTGGTTGAGCGTCTTGAGCAGCTCCTCCGAGATCGGGTCGCCGCCCGTCCAGTCGCCCGAATAGGGCTCGAAAGCGTCGGGCACGTTGAAGTGCGGATCCAGGAACAGCTTCTTCAGCGCGACGCGGCGCAGCGCGTCCGCCACCTTCGGATGCATGAACGGCGCGAAGTCGGACTCCGGCGTGAGCTTATCCACCGGTGGCAGCGCCGGCGCGGCAGCCTCCTCTTTGCTTTCCTCGGCCAGCGGCTGCGCGCGCGACTGCTCCCGCTCCTGCTTGAGCCGCGACCAGCGGGAAAGGAATGCTTCCTTGTCTTGCGCCGCCATCAGCCGACGCGGTCCTTCGGGTGCACGAAGGAGCGCGGCTTGATGCGCTTTCTCGGCTCCGGCCGGTAATTCCGCTCGACGTACTCCCCGACCCAGGCGAAGATCTCGACCGGCATGGCGACGCCGTCCACGGTGTGGCCGGCGTCCAGCCAGCGCCCGCCCTCGTTGTAGCTGACGGTCACCTCCAGCGGCACGCCGCGGTCCTCGTCCATGCGCCAGAGCACGAACACCCGCGAGCCGGGCACCGAGACGTTCAGGTAATAGCCCTCGGCCTCGTCGCGATGCAGCACCAGCTCGAATCCCGGGTGCAACCACTGCTGCACGCCGCCTTCGTCCACCAGCAGCCGCGGCGCGCCCTTGGGCTCCACGCTCGGAATGACGCTGCGTGGCTCCCAGGCCTCGCTTTGCCAGCGGTTGTCGAGCTGCCGGCGTTGCATCACCACGGCCACCGGAAACCTGGGTTTTTCCATCCTAGGAACTATAGCTCATATCCTCCGCCTGCTATGATCTGCAGTCCGAGAAACACCATGATGCAAAAGGTTTTTCCCATCCATTCCGCGAAGGCGCCCGCTCCGGCACATGACGGAACGCCGCTCGCGGACACGCTCGGCCGCGGCCTGCGCGACCTGCGCATCTCGGTGACCGACCGCTGCAACTTCCGCTGCGTGTACTGCATGCCGCGCGAGGTGTTCGACCACGACTTCAAGTTCGTCGCGCACGACGAGGTGCTCTCCTTCGAGGAGATGGCGCGCGTGGCGCGCATCTTCGCCGGCCTGGGCGTGAAGAAAGTGCGCCTGACCGGCGGCGAGCCGCTGGTGCGGCGCGACTTGCACCGCCTCGTGGCGATGCTCGCGCAGATTCCGGACCTCGACCTGACGCTCACCACCAACGGGTCGCTCCTCCCAAAGCAGGCGGTTGCCCTGGCCAAAGCAGGCCTGAAGCGAGTCACCGTGAGCCTCGACTCGCTCGACGACGCAACATTCCGCGCCCTCAACGACGCCGATTTCCCGGTGGCCCGCGTCATCGAGGGCATCGAGGCCGCCGCGGCCGCGGGCATGGCGCCGATCAAGATCAACATGGTGGTGAAGCGAGGCGTGAACGACGGCGACGTGCTGGCCATGGCCGAGCGCTGGCGCGGCACCGGCCACATCGTGCGCTTCATCGAGTACATGGACGTCGGCAGCACGAATGGCTGGCGCATGGACGAGGTGGTGCCCTCCGCCGAGATCGTGAAACAGATCGGCGCACGCTACCCGCTCGAATCCGCCGACCCCAATTACCGCGGCGAGGTCGCCGAGCGCTGGCTCTACCGGGACGGCGCGGGCGAGATCGGCGCCATTTCGTCGGTGACGCAGGCTTTCTGCAGCACCTGCAACCGGCTGCGGCTGTCGGCTGAAGGCTCGCTGTATACCTGCCTCTTCGCGCAGCAGGGCCATCCGCTCAAGCACCTGCTGCGCCGGGGCGCCTCGGACGACGCGGTTCGCAACGAGATCGCGGCCGTGTGGCGCGCGCGCGGCGACCGCTACTCCGAGATCCGCACTGCAGAGACCGCGAAGCAGAGCAAGATCGAGATGTCCTACATCGGTGGCTAAGTCTTACCGCCCGCAGCTGACCGACGCCGCCAAGCCGTCCACCTTCGAGGTCGAGGCGGTGAACGAGCGCGGCGAGATGGTGCCGACGGCGGTCGCCGGCGAGCATCCGCTCACGCTCTACCTCGACAAGAAGGAACTGGTGACGCTGATGACGCTCGGCCACGCGCCCGAGGCGCTCGCCATCGGCTACCTGCGCAACCAGCGCCTGGTCGGCGCTCTGAAGGACATCACCGCGGTGCAGGTGGACTGGGAGACCGATTCCTGTGCCGTCACCACGCGCAAGGGCGTGAAGAACTTGAAGCAGAAGACCGGCAGGCGCACCGTCACCAGCGGGTGCGGCCAGGGCACGATGTTCGGCAGCCTGATGGACGAGATCGACCTGGTGAAGCTGCGCAAGGACGTCACGCTGAGCGACGAGCAGCTCTTCGCCCTCATCGAGAAGGTGCGCAAGTACGAGACCATCTACAAGCAGGCGGGCGCGGTGCACGGCTGCGCGCTCGCCTCGCGCGAAGGCGAGATCCTGATGTTCGTAGAGGACGTCGGCCGCCACAACGCGGTGGACGCGATCGCCGGCTTCATGTGGCTGGAGGCCATCGACGGCTCGGACAAGGTGTTCTACACCACGGGCCGCCTCACTTCCGAGATGGTGATCAAGTGCGCGCAGATGCGCATCCCGTTCCTCGTGTCGCGCTCGGGCCTGACGCAGATGGGCCACCAGATTGCGCAAAAGACCGGCATCACCATGCTCGGCCGCGCCAGCGGCCGGCACTACCTCGCCTTCACCGGCCGGCAGCGCCTGGTGAGGACCGCTCCGCAGCCCACCGCCATCGCATAGGAGAACGCAAGTGATCGAACTGTATTTCGCCCCCGGTGCCTGCTCGTTCGTGCCGCACGTCGGCCTCGAGGCGATCAAGGCCGCCACCGGGGAAGACTTCAAGCCGAACCTCGTCAAGCTGCACAAGGGCGAGCACAAGACGCCCGAATACCTGGCGATGAACCCCAACGGCCAGGTGCCGGTGCTGGTCGCGGAGGGCAAGCCGCTCAGCCAGATCGTCGCCATCTGCGATTACCTCGACCGGCGCTTTCCGCAGGCGGGCCTGCTGCCCACCGAATCCTGGGCGCGCGCGCAGGCGCTGTCGCAGCTCGCCTGGTTCAACAACACCGTGCACACGAGCTTCACGCGCTGGTTCCGTACCGGGTACTTCGCCGAGGGCGAAGGCGCGCAGGCCGAGGTCAAGCAGCTTGCGGCCGCGGAACTCGGTCGCCATCTCGCGCGCATCCAGGACTGGAGCAAGTCCGCGGCGCCCTATTGGTTCGGCGCTCGCGTGGGCTTTCACGACGCCTACGCGCTCACGCTGCTGCGCTGGGGCGGCTACGCCGGCATCGACCCGGATTCGCTCCCCGGCTACAAGGCGTACATCGAGCGGGTGATGCAGGCGCCGCCTGTGGCGGCCGCGCTCGAGCGCGAGCGCATCAAGCTGGACACCTACAAGAAAGCGGCCTAGGCCGCCGCCGCAGGCTGCGCGGCGCGCAGCCTGCTCGCCGCGAGCGCGTCGCGCGAGGGAAAGAACAGGCTCGCCAGCAGCATTGCCGAGGCGAGGAAGGCAAGCACCAGGAACACGTTGGCGAAGCCGCCCGCGGTGCGGTGCAGGACCGCGATCATCGGCACCGCCACCGAGGCCACGCCCAGCGACACGACGTAGCGCACCGACAGCACGCGCGCCCGGTATTCGTCGGCGCAGTACCTGCCTACGATGGCGTCGTTCAGCGGGATCTGCCCGAACACCGCCAGCATCATCAGCACCGCGGCGCCGAGCATGGCCCAGCCCTGGGTGTTCGCGGCGAGCGCCAGCAGCGGGATCTGCGCCACCGCCACGCCCACCAGCAGGCGCCTCAATTCGAACCGGTCGATCAGCGCGCCCATCGCCACCTGCGCGAAGGCCGCCACCGTGTACACCACGGCCACCAGCACGCCGATGCCGAAATTGGTCTGCGTCAGCGCCTGCAGCCGCTCGTCGAACACCTTTGGCATGGAGACCGTGGTGGAATTGAAGATGACGCCGCCGCAGGCGGTGGCGATGAGCAGCACCGCGAAGATGCGCGCCATGGTGCGGCCCTCGATGTGCAGGCCGATGGTCTTGGAAGTCTTCTTCACCTTGCCCGGGTCGTCCACCAGCAGCAGGAAGCCCACGCCCGCGGCGATGCAGAGGATCCCTGGCACGAAGAAGGCGGCGCGCCAGCCGGCGACATCCACCAGAGCCCCGGTGAACAGCGCCGCCGCTGCCAGCCCCAGGTTGCCCCACAGGCCGTTCCAGCCCAGCGTACGGCCCATGTTTTCCGATCTGGCCACCAGCATGGCGATGCCCACCGGGTGGTAGATCGCGGCGAAGGCGCCGGTGAGCATCAGTCCCGCGGCGATGTGCCAGGGCGATTGCGCGAAGCCGGTAAGGAACAGCGAGGCGCCGATGCCGAAATAGAAGATCACCATCGTGCGGTAGCGGCTCCAGTGGTCGGCGAGCCAGCCGGCGGGAATGGCGAAGGCGCCGAAGGCGATGAAGCCGCCCAGGGCGAGGGGCAGCAGCTCCGAATAGGGCCGCGCCCCATTCACGCCCGAGGGCCACCACCGCAGTGGGGAACACCAGCATCACCAGGTGGTCGAGCAGGTGCCCGAGGTTGAGGAACGGGACAAGCCAGCGGTTCCGGGTCATACGGATAGCTTACCTCGTAAAATCTGCGGCATGGATCGTGTTTCAGGCATCGTGCTCGCGGGCGGCCAGGGCCGGCGCATGGGCGGGGTGGACAAGGGCCTGCAGCCGCTGCGCGGCAAGCCCATGGTGGCTTGGGCGCTCGAGCGCCTCGCGCCGCAGGTGAACGAGATCCTCGTCAACGCCAACCAGAACCTGGAGGCGTACGCGAAATTCGGCCATCGCGTGGTGCCCGATGCGATCGGGGGCTTCGCCGGGCCGCTGGCCGGGCTGCACGCCGGCTTGACCGCGGCGAGCCACCCGCTTGCCGTCACCGTGCCCTGCGATTCCCCGTTCCTGCCGCTCGACCTGGTGGCGCGGCTGCGCAAGGCGCTCGGCGAGCACGACCTCGCGGTGGCGAAGACGGGCGCGCAGCCGCACCCGGTGTTCTCGCTCGTGCGCCGCACGGTGCTTGATCACCTCGGGCAGTACCTCTCCTCGGGCGGGCGCAAGATCGACGCCTGGTACGCGACGCTGAAAGTGGTCGAGGTGAGCTTCGACGACGAGGCGGACGCGTTCCGCAACATCAACACGCGCGAGGAGCTGAAGGACGCATGAGCCGCATCATCCAGATCGTCAGCGCCATCGAGGGCTACGACCCCGACGCGCTGCACGTGGAGAAGGCGCGCGCGGCCATCCGCGCCTGCCTCGCGCCGGTGACGGAGACGGAGCGCCTGCCGGTGCGCGAGGCGCTCGGCCGCGTGCTCGCCGAGGACATCGTCCCCACTATCGACGTGCCGGGCCACGACAACACCGCCATGGACGGCTACGCGGTGCGCTTTGCCGACCTCAAGACGGATGCAACCGTCCTCGAGGAAATCGGCGCCGCGCTCGCGGGCAAGGCCTTTGCCGGAGCACTGGGCCGAGGCCAGTGCGTGCGCGTGACCACCGGCGCGGTGATGCCGGCGGGCGCGGACACGGTGGTGGTCCAGGAAATGGTGCAGGTCCACGGCGGCAACGTGACGATTCCCCCCGGGCAGAAGGCGAAGCAGCACGTGCGCTATGCGGGCGAGGACCTGAAGAAAGGCGTGCCGGTGCTCAAGGTCGGCCAGGCGCTGCATCCGGCGGAGCTCGGCCTCATCGCCTCGCTCGGCATCGGCACGGTGGCGGTCCGGCGCAAGCTGCGCGTCGCGTTCTTCTCCACGGGCGACGAGCTCGCCTCCATCGGCACCGCGCTGAAGGAGGGCGAGGTCTACGACTCCAACCGCTACACGCTGCACGGCATGTTGAGGCGCCTGGGCGTGGAGATCCACGACCTCGGCGTGGTGCGCGACGATCCCGCCCGGCTCGAAGCCGCGTTCAAGAAAGCGGCGGCAAACGCCGATGCGATCATCACCACCGGCGGCGTCTCCGTCGGCGAAGCCGATTTCGTCAAGCCGATGATGGCGAAGCTGGGCGAGGCCCTCTTCTGGCGCATCGCCATGCGGCCAGGGCGGCCGATGGCGTTCGGCAGGATCGGCAATGCATTCCTGTTCGGCCTGCCGGGCAATCCCGTGGCTGTGATGGTGACCTTCACCCAGTTCGTGCGCGAGGCGCTGCTGCACATGTCCGGGCGCACCGGCGATCTCTCCGTGCCCTTGCTGAAAGTGCCTGCCGCCGTGCCGCTGCGGAAAGTCGCCGGCCGCACCGAGTACCAGCGCGGCATCCTGTACCGCGACGGCAGCGACTGGAAGGTGAAGACCACCGGCCAGCAAGGCTCGGGCGTGCTGCGCTCGATGTCGGAGGCCAACTGCTTCATCGTGCTCGAGCACGAGCGCGGCAGGATCGAAGCCGGCGAGCCGGTGCAGGTGCAGCTGTTCGAGGGCCTGGCGTGAACCCGATCCACCCGGCGCTCGCGCCGCTGGCGCGCGCGGCGAAGGCGCGCAGGGGCCTGGACGAGGAATTGCGCAAGGCGCTGGCGCAGCCCGCCTGGCTGCGCCCCGAGCACCGCGTGGGCGATCCAAACGGCTACATGCGCCACGTGCTCTACGTGGATCCCGACGGGGATTTCGTCATCACCGCGATCACCTGGCTGCCCGAGCAGGTGAGCCCGCTGCACGGTCACCATGTGTGGTGCGCCTTCGGCGTCGCCGAAGGCGAACTCACCGAGGAACAGTTCAGCGCAGACCTGTCGCCGCGCAAGACCATGCGCTACGGCGCCGGCGACGTGTCCGAACAATCGGCCATCCATCGGGTCTCCAATCGTTCGCGCGCGCCGCTGGTGTCGCTGCACCTCTACGGCGTGAGCGCCGAGCGGCTGACCACCGGGATCAACCGCATCTACGGCTGATTCCACAGCATCGCTGCGCCGCGCACGCCGCGCGCCAATCCGATAAACTCGACGCCTGTCCTCGAGCCTGGTCCCGCCTTGCGCACCCTCCGGATCGTGTTACTTTCCTGCGCCGCATTGCTGCGCGCGGCATCCGCCCGCGGGGCCGATGACGCATCGGCCCCGCGGGCCGAATACGACTGCATGATCGAGGCCCGGCAAAGCATCGCCGTGCGCTCGCCCGTGGAGGGGGTCATCGAATCGATCCTGGTGCAGCGCGGCGAGGTGGTGAAGAAAGGGACTCTCGTCGCGACGCTGTCCTCCGGCCCCGAGCGCGCGGCGCTCGATCTGGCGCGCTCGCGCGCCGGCATGGAGGGCGAGATCAAGTCGGCCGAGGCGCGCGTCGAGCTCACGCGCAAGAAGTGGGAGCGCGCCGACGAGCTGCAGAAGAAGAACTTCGTCTCCGCCAACGCGCGCGACGAGGCGGAGGCCGAGTACCGCCTGGCGACCGAGCAGCTGCGCGCCGCCCGCGAGAACCGGCGGCTGGCGGAGCTCGACGTCAATCGCGCCAGGGAAGTGCTCGCGCAGCGCTCGCTCAAGAGCCCGGTGAGCGGCGTGGTGGTGGAGGTGATGCTCAGGCCGGGCGAGCTGATGAGCTCGAACCAGAAGGATCCGATCATGAAGATCGTCGAGATCGATCCGCTGAACGTCGAACTGGTGCTGCCGGTGAGCCAGTTCGGCAAGGTGAAGGTCGGGCAGCTTGCCGACGTGCTCCCCGAGGAGCCGGTGGGCGGCAGGCATCGCGCGCGGGTGGAGGTCGTCGACCAGATGGTGGACGCGGCGAGCGGCACGTTCGGCGTGCGCCTGCGGCTTGCCAATCCCGGCTACAGGATCCCGGCGGGCGTCAAGTGCAAGGCGCGTTTCTGAGCCGGGCGCAGCGCCCCGCGCGACGAGTGCTCGCGCTGGGCTGCGCGGCGTTGCTCGCCTGCACTGCGCAGCCCTGCGTTGCTGCCGGTGCGCAGGTGTCGATCGAGGTACCGCAAGGCAAGACCAGGACGGTGCGCCTGCGCCAACTGCCGCGCGGCGCTGTGGTCGGCGTGGCAATCAGCGTCTCGGGCAAGCTGTCGATCGCGCTGGTGAGCGCTGCGCAGCTCAAGTCGCCCAAACCTGAGGCCCTGTTCCGCGGCGCGGTCGACAGCAAAATGTCCTTCAAGGTGGTGATACCGGAGGCCGGCGACTACTACCTGGTGCTCGACAACCGGCGCGGCACCGAGCCGGTCAAGGCAACGGCGACCATCCTTGCCGAGACAGGCGCGGCGAAACCCTCCCAGCCGCCGCCGAAGAAGGGCGGCAAGCTGAACGAGGCGCGCGCCGGCGGCGTGCCGCCGCAGGCCTGAGCCCCTACTCGCCGCGGCCGGCAAAGGCCAGCACGTCGCCGAGGTAGTCGTCCAGGTCGAGCAGGTCGCGCCGCGCCTTGGAGTGCGTGCGCTCGGCGCGCCACTGCGCTGCCGCGAACACCGATTTCCCGAGCGCAGGCGGCAGGCGGTCGATGTGGCGCAGGCGCGCCGCGGCGGGCAGGAACGAGGCGACGAGATCGTCCTCGATCGCGAGGATCGCCTCGCAGCTGCCGGGATCGCCCTGGCGGCCGCAGCGGCCGAACAGCTGCCGGTCGATGCGCGCCCGAGTCGTTGCAGCTCGGTGGCGATGACGTGCAGGCCGCCGCGTTCCGCGACGCCCGGCGCGAGCTTGATGTCGGTGCCGCGTCCCGCCATGTTGGTGGCGACGGTGACGCAGCCGGGCTCGCCGGCGCGCGCCACGATCTCCGCCTCGTCGCGGTCCTGGCGCGCATTGAGGAGGCGAAACGGCACCTGCGCCTGCTCCAGCAGCCGCGCCAGCTGCTCCGAGGCCGCGACCGAGCGCGTGCCGACCAGCACCGGGCGGCCGGCCTCGCGCAGCTGCGCTGATGCGCTCGACGACCGCGCGCCATTTGCGCTCCGAGCCGCCGTAGACGCTGTCGGGCATGGCGCGCGCGGCGCACCGGCTTGTTGGTGGGGATCGTCGCCACGCGCAGCCGGTACACCGCCCAGAGCTCGGCGGCGACCTCGCTCGCCGTGCCGGTCATGCCGGACGAGGTGCACGTAGCGCCGGAAGAAGCGCTGGTAGCTGATGCGCGCCAGCGTCTCGCGCCGGCCGGTGACCTCGCACTCCTCCTTGATCTCGATCAGCTGGTGCAGGCCCTGCTCCCAGGAGCGGTCGGGCATCAGGCGGCCGGTGTTCTCGTCGATGATCTGCACCTTGCCGTCGCGCACCAGGTAGTGCTTGTCGCGCTGGAACAGGTGCAGCGCGCTCAGCGCCTGGCGCACCAGCTGCTCGCGCCGGCGCGGCCCGCGCCAGATGCCCTTCAGTGGCCGCGCAGAGCTCTTCGAGCCTGCTCCAGCCCCTGCTCCGTGATCTCGATGCTGTCGTCGCGCGATCGCGAAATCGGCGTCCTCGCAGCTGGCGCGCCAGCGCGAGCGCCTGCCGGTACAGCACTTCCTCCTGGGTCTGCCTCGCCTCCGCCGACAGGATCAGCGGCGTGCGCGCCTCGTCGATCAGCACGCTGTCGGCCTCGTCGACGATCGCGAACTGCAGCCCGCGCAGCAGCAGCCGCCGGCTCGCCCCGGCGCCGGACAGGGCCTCCATCTTCATCGCGATCGCGCCGCGGCTTGCCGCCGAGCACCATGCGATCGCGCAGGTAGTCGAAGGCGATCTCCTTGTTGCTGCAGTAGGCGACGTCGCAGCGGTAGGCCGCGCGGCGCGCCTCCGGGTCCATGCCCTGCTTGACGCAGCCCACGGTGAGGCCGAGCGCCTCGTAGACGGGCGCCATGCTCTCGCGCGTCGCGCTCCGCGAGGTAGTCGTTCACCGTGATGACGTGCACCGCGCGCCCGGCGAGCGCCGCGGTGGCGGCGGCGAGGGTCGCGGTGAGCGTCTTGCCCTCGCCGGTCTCCATCTCCGCCAGCATGCCGTTGAGCATCGCCCAGCCGCCGATGAGCTGCACGTCGAAATGGCGCTGGCCGATCGTGCGCGCGGCCGCCTCGCGCACCAGCGCGAAGGACTGCGCCGCCAGATCGATGCTGCCGAAGCCCTCGCGCCGCAGGCGCGGGCGCAGTTGCGCCGCCTGCGCGAGCAGCTCCTGGGCCGTCAGCGCCTCGAGGCCCGCTCGCGGCGCTGGTTCGTCGCCGCCACGATCAGCTCCGAGCCGCTTCGCGCCCAGGCTGACGCGGCCGGTGAAGTAGCGCGGCCGCGGTCAGCAGCCGATCGAGCTTGCCTTCGCGCGGCTCGTCGCGCTCGGGATAGGCGGCGCCGACGAGGACCGAGGACGATGCCATCAGATCGTGAACCGCTGCAGGAACAGCTGCCGCACGCGACCGGTAGATGCGCCAGGCGAGCGGCTCCGCAGCCGTGCTCGAAGCGCACGTACACGTGCTCGCCGAGCACGAAGGCGTGCGTCGCCGGCAGCTCGAGCTCGAACTCGAACCAGCTGCTGAGCGTCTTCGGGTTCTTCGTGTCCGCGGATCGAGCGGCGCCGATCCGCCGCCGACGGAGGACATCGCGAGGTTGGGGACGCTGTTGCTCGCCGCCGGGGTCTCCCGGCGCACGCCGGCGGAGAAGGTCTCGTACATCGCTGCCGGCGAGCTTCACCCTCACCTCCCTGGTGCGCGTCCTCACCAGGTCGACGTCGTCCTGCGAGACCAGCACCCGCGCGGTCACGGCGGCCGCGGGCACGACGTAGCCGATCTCCTGGCCCTTGCGCAGGTAGCGGTCGGGCAGGTCCTGCGCCGCGACGCTCAGCACGAACATGCCGCTGGTCGGGCTGAGGATCGTCAGCTCCCGGTGCAGCCTGCGCGTGTGCTCGAGCTCCTCGCGCGTCGCCTTGATCTCCTCGCGGGTCATCTCCCAGCGCACGCGGTCATTCTGCAGCTCGGCGTGGGCGCGCGTCTCGAGCAGCCGCAGCTGCGCCTCCAGCACCCGGAGTCTCGCACGCGAGCTGCGAAGTTCTCGGTGACCAGCAGCGGCGCGGCCGCGGCTCACGTCCGCGCCCGGCGCGACGGCGATCGTCCTGACGAAGCCGTCGGCGCCGGCGCGCACCTGCGCGCCGTTCGGGCACCCAGATCACGCCTTCGGCGCGGATCCAGTAGCGGCAGCGGCAGCGCGAGCAGCAGCAGCGCCAGCGGCGCCGACGATGGCGCCGGCGGTCGCGATCGCCCGCGGCGGTTGCGGCGCAGGCGCGGGATGCGTGAGCAGATAGCCGATGCCCGCGCGCGACCGGAACGACGAACGAGGTGACCAGCGCCCAGAGCGCCAGCACCACCCCGACGATCAAGTACTCGCTGGCGATGAACAGCGCGATCGCCAGCATGATGAAGATGCGGTAGACGAACGACGCGATGGCGAAGAACACGAACCAGCGCGCGCTCCCCGCGGCTCGCCTCGAACTCGGCGGCAGCTGCACGCCGAAGAGCCGGGTCTCGACCAGGTGGCCGAGGTACTGGTTCGCGCGGTTGCGCAGGTTGGGAATCTGCGATCAGGTCCGCACAGGATGTAGTAGCCGTCGTAGCGCAGCAGCGGGTTGGCGTTGAACAGCACCGTCGAGATGCCCGCGATCAGCATCACGTTGTAGAGCATCGGCGCGTGAACACGCCGGGCTCGGACCTCCAGCCACAGGAACAGCGCGATCGAGGCGATGAACAGCTCGACGATCATTCCCGCCGCGCCGACCACCACGCGCCGCCGCGTCTCCCGGAACGCGGTGGCCGCGGTGGCGTCGACGTAGGGAATCGGCATGAGCACGAGGAGCATGATCCCCATCTCGTGGACCTCGCCGCCCCAGGCCTTGGTGGCGCAGGCGTGGCCGAACTCGTGCAGCAGCTTCAGCACCGGGAACATCAGCCACAGCAGCAGCAGGTTCTGCGGCGCGAGCACGCGGTCGGAGAAGTCCTCGCTGAGCTCCGTCCAGTGCGCCGCGCAGACCAGCGCCGCGGCGCCGACCACCACCAGCCAGAGCGATGGCGCCACCCCAGCCGAACAGCGGCCGGTACCAGGCGAGCCAGCGCTCGAGAAAGCGGTCGGGATCGAACAGCGGGATGCGCATCGCGAGCGGCGAGAGCAGGTTCTGCTTCCAGGTCTTGCGCTTGCCCTTCTTGCGCGCGCCGCAGCAGCTCGGCCACGTCCGGCGTGACCTCCGATTGCAGCACCTCCGCGGAATGCAGCTGCCCGAGCAGCCGGATCATCTCGTCCTGCGTCGGCGCGTCGTCGCCGAACCGGGTGGTCGCGCTGTCCCAGATCTCCTGCACGGTGCGGCGCCCGTCCATCAGGCCGATCACGTAGTGCGCCACCGGGTTGAAGCGGTGCATGCGGCGCGAGACGCGGTCCTCCAGCACGTACCAGAGCTCGCCGCGGTAGTGGTGGCGGTGGATGCGCACGTGGCTGCGCAGCCGCGGCCTCAGCTCGGCGACGCGGTACCAGGAGGGGCTGAGCAGGTCGGAGGACATGCGCCCGCTACGCCCGGCGCCGCCGGCTCACGGCAGCCACGACCAGAGCCACAGCCGCACCCAGTCGGTGAAGGCGTGCGTCCAGATCCAGACCAGCTTGCGCTCCTCGACGTCGATCTTGCCGACGCCCTCCATGCCCGGGCCGCAGGCGCGGTCCAGGCTTGGCTTCGAGCGCGGCCTCGACGCGGAAGAAGTTGCGCCCTTCCTTCGCGCTGTTGACCGGCGTGACCTTGGTCACCGCGAAGCCGAAGCGCTCGCCGGGCATCGAGGAGACCGCGAGCTCGCCTGCTGGCCCGACCACGACGTGCGAAATGTCGCGCTCGTCGACCTGCAGCGCGACGCGGTAGTCGTCGAGCGGCGCGATCTCGAACAGCACCTGGCCGCGCTCCACCGGCGCGCCCAGGCTCTGCGACAGGTCGCCGCTCACGATCAGCGCCGTCGAACGGCGCCACCATCTCGGTGCGCGCGAGCTGCTCCTCGACGAGCGCGAGCTGCGCCTCGCTCTGCGCGATCTGCGAGGTGACGATCTCGGCCTGTGCGCGGTCGCGCTTCGCCATGGCTTCGCGGTACTGCGCGCACGAACTGGTCGCGCTGGCTCAAGAGCTTCACCCGCTCGAGCCTGAGATCGCGGTCGTCGAAGCGCCCGATGAGCTGCCCCTTGGTCACGGTGTCGCCCGCGCGCAGCGACGCTTCCTTCACGTAGCCGTTGATCGGCGCGGTGATCGCGCGCTGCACCGCGCCCTCCACCTTCGAGTTCGCGGAGATGCGATACGCACCGCTGGCGAACGCGAGGAACAGCGGCCACCGCGATCACGCCAGCGGTCCCCAGCTTGAGCGCCGCATGCCCCGGCCCCACCAGCATCTCCCACAGACTCTTCGCGGACCTGCCGGCATGCAGCGGCAGGCTGGTCTCGTTGCCGCGCTTGAGCTCGACGATCGGCCCGGCAACCGACGCGACCGCCTCGCAGATCTCCAGCGTCGGGACGTCGAAGCGGAAGCCCGCGGCGCGCTCCAGCGTGAGCGCGCCCACCACGTGCCCGCCGTGCAGCAGCGGAAAGGTCGCGGCGCTGCCCGCCTCCGATTCGTGCAGCAGCGCCTCGTGCGCCCGCGACACGACCGGGCGGTTCTCCTGCTCCGGCGGGTAGACCACGGTCTCGCCCTGGTCGATCGCCTCTTCCATGGCGCTCTCGATCGCGCGCATGAGGTTGGCGCGCTGCTCGAACTGGGCAGAATGCGAGACGGCGCGGATCTTGACGCGCCCGCCCTTCAGGATCCCGAGCGAGACGCGGTCGCACCCGAGGCGGGTCGCCAGCTCGGTCGTGAAGGCGGCGCGCTGTCGCCGAGACCGGGCTGCTCGAGCAGCGTCGCCACGGCGTCGAGCGCCAGCTTGAGGCGCGACCCTTTCGGCCTCCATCGGGTCGGCGTGGCGCCGCAGCAGGACCTCGAGCCAGCCCGAGCCCCACTGCAGGTCGCGCATCGCCGACTGCAGCTGCGTCTCCGGCCGCCACTCGATGTCGACGCCAACGACGCCGCGGACCTTGCCGTCGAGGCGCACCGGATAGGCGAGCTGGTAGCGCGGGCTCCCGCTCCGCGGCGCCCTCGGCTGCTTCCAGCGACTCGACGACGCCGCGCCCGCTCCTTCAGCGCGCGCTCGCTGATCTTCGCGAGGTGCGTGCGGTCGCGCGGGTTCTCCGGATAGAACGCGACCGGGGCGAACGCCGTCGTGCCCGGCTTGAGCAGGACCACCACGCCATCGGAGACGCCGCCGATGATGTGGCTCTGGATCAGCAGCCAGCTGCTGCAGAACTCCTCGGCGTCTGCGCCTTGCGCGAACTGGCGCCACGCCTGCTCGTACGCCCGCCGCCCTGCCAGGTCCGCCACCTGCGCATGGCTTACCTGCTCGTGTACTTCCGGCTCTACCGAGCTCATGGTCGTCGGGCCTCAGGCGCGGCCCTGGCGCAGCGGTGCGGCGCTATTTCTTCGCCTCGCCGCCGCCCATCGTCGCGTCGATGTTGAGAGCGCCGAAGCGGTTCTCGTATTCCTTGACGACGCTGTTGAGCAGCATGCTCATGCGCTTGGCGGCGTAGGGGCTGATGACGATCCGGTCGGTGAGCTGGATCGTGACTTCCTTCTGCCCGCGGTTCCACGCCTGGTTCATGCCGAACAGGATCACGACCTCTTCCCGGGTGCTGGTGACGTTGCAGACGTTGGCGTAGGAGCTCTTCATGTTCGAGTCGTCCCACTTGATCTTCGTGCCGGCAGTGTCGCCGCGGATTTCCGGGGTTTCAGGACTTTTGGTTGCCATGGTGTTGCCCATCTCCTCTAATTGCGTTGGGAAAATCATTGCCGGCCCGCCGCGCCCTCCGGCGCCGCCAAGGCTCTCACTACTCGATTGATTCTACTACCCGCGTTCGCCGGACATGAAGTCCGTCGCGTCGGCCGGAGCGTCCCCTACCCGCTCAGCGGCGGGGATTCTTGTCGGACTTCTGCCGGTGGTCAAAATCTGTCAGGTTCGGCTGCTGGGCGCCGCGTTTGCTGCCCGGCTGCGTCAAGGCCATGCCCGCGCCGAGCCCGTGGAACGAGCCGTTCCAGTCGATCAACTTCGCGTCTGCGTTCTTCGCTTCGGCCTGACGGTGAGCCTCGGACTTGTCCTTGGCATGCGGCGCGTCGCCCGTGCGCTTGCCACCATCGCGCGTCCAGTCCGCGAATCCGTGCTCGTGCGACGCATCGTGGCGGCCGGCATGGCGCACGTTGCCGTCCTCGCCCAGCGTGACGCCGTCCACCGAGAACAGCGCCTGCGCGCCGCTCGTGTGCGCGAACAGCTTGAGCCCGTGCTCCCTGAGATCGCCGAGCAGTTCGCGCAGGCCGTGATGCGTCAGGCCGGCGATGAGCTGCGCCAGATCTGGCCAGGGCTCGCTCCAGGCCGAGCCGACGCTCGACGTTGTCGGTCGCGGACGCGCGTGGCGGCGGCGGTGAAGACCTGGGCGCCCTGCGCAACGCTGATCTGCTCGATACCGATCAGCGCGTCGGCTCTGGTCCTGCGGCGCGATCACGCCCAGCGCGCCGCGCTGCCTGGTCTGCGCGATCTGCTGCGCGCTCAGGGCCTGGCCGTAGAACGCGACCTCGTCGATGACGCCGTCGAACGGCTCGGTGATCTTGAGCCTCGACAGGTTGCCCGAGGTGTCGCGGTTCGTCTCGTTGCTGCCGCCGATCACGATGGCCTCGCGATTGCCGGTCAGGCCGCCGTTGTAGGCGTTGGAGCCCACCAGGACGCCGTCCAGGTACAGCTTCATGCCGCCGTTGCCGAAGGTGAACGTGAGCTGGTACCAGGTGTTGGAGCTCACCAGGTTGTTGAAGCTCGTGCCCTTCGTGTCGATAGCGCGGACCGTGGCGCCGTCCTCGAGCTCGACGCGCAGGTCGCGGTCGTCGAGGCTGATCCTCAGGCCGTTGTTCCTGCCGTCGCGGTCCTTGGCGAACAGCGTCTGGTTGTCGTTCGCGTCGCGCGTCTTGAACCAGAGCTGGATCGTGCCCTGCGCGACCTCGAAGGCCGCGTCGTGCCGGACCGCGATGTAGTCGCGATTCGAATCGTGGAAGTCGGCGCCGGTGGCCGCGCCGAAGGGCGCCGCGGACGCCGGCGGGCCCTGGTCGTCGAGGTCAGGATCCGGGCCGTAGAACACGCCGTTCTGCGGCGCCCCCGCGGAGTCGGCGACCGTCGAACCCGAAGTCTCGTTCAGGCTCCAGTAGGCGATCGGCGCGATGCCCTGCAGCACGGCAGTGTCGTTGCCCTCGCCGCCGTCCAGCAGGTCGACGCCCGCGTTGCCGGTCAGCACATCGTCGTTGGCGCCGCCGAACAGCATGTCGTCGCCCGCACCGCCGATCAGCGTGTCGTCGCCAGCGCCACCGTGGAGCACGACGCCGACCGCGCTCACGCCCGAGGCATCAACGAAGTCGTCGCCCGAGCCGGCATCCACCGTTGCGGGAATCGTGAGGTCGTGCAGCGTGACCGTATCGGGTCCGCCGAGCGCGCTCACGATCAGGCGGTCCGCGCCGCTGAGCGTGCTCGCCGCGCCGTTGACCTCGATGCTCAGCACCCCGGCCGCCTGACCGACATCGATGTCGTCGGCGCCGTTCGTGCCGGTGACGATGGCGCCCACCGGGACGCTGCTGGTCACGGTGTTGTTGCCACCGCCGGCGTCGATCAGCAAGTCGTAGGTCGGATTGCCGGTCACCACGATGGTGTCGTTGCCGTTCCCGCCGTGGATCGTGACAGTACCGGTCGGATTCACGAAATCGACCGATTCGCTCGACGGGCTGACGACCGTCGTGCGCGATCCGCCGACCCCGACATTGATCGTATCGTTGCCGCTGCCGAACACGAACTCGCGGTTCGCCACGACGAGGTTGTCCACGATCGGCTCGAGGCCGGCGTAGGTGATCAGCTTGCCGTCCACGCTCACGGTGCCCGAGTGCGCGTCGGCCGGCGTGTACACGAGCGACCCGACCGTGCCGCCGGTGAGCGTCAGCGTGTCGTGGTCCCCCGGACCGCGGCCATCGTATGCGAGTCCGCCGGCCGGAAGCGGATCGCCGCCGGACAGGTCTACGATCAGCGTGTCGTTGTCGCTCGATCCGGTCACCGTCATGCCGGTGACATCGGCGGCGGCCCGCACGAATACCACTGTGCCGTTCAGGGCGACCTTGACGTTGGCGCCATCGCGGAACAGCCGGAAGGTGTCGTCCGCGTGGTCGTTCGCCTGGAGGCCGGCGTCGATGCTGGAATCCTCGTCCACCGTGACGCTGAAGCTTGCCGTGTCGTCCAGGCCGAAGGCATCGGCCACGCGCACGGTGAACTCGTGCGTGCCCGGCCCCTGCTCCTCGCTCGGCGCCCAGCTGAAGACGCCGGTGGCGGTGTTGATCGAGGCGTTGCCCGGGCCGCCGATGAGGCTGAAGCTGAGCGCGTCGCCGGGCAGGTCGACATCGGTGGCGAGCACCGCGAAGCTCAGCGTAGCGCCTTCGCTGACGGACTTCGCGCCGATGTCGGCGAGGACCGGCGCATCCGGGGTCGGCAGCACGTCGATCGACACCGTCGCCACGTTCGAGTCGGCGCTGCCGTCATTCACACGGAAGCTGAAGCTGTCCGCGCCGTAGTAGTCCGCCTGCGGCGTGTAGGTGAAGCTGCCGTCGGCCTGCACTGCCGCCGTGCCGTGGATCGCCCCGCCCACCAGGCTGAACGAAACTGCGTCGCTCTCCACGTCGCTCGCCGAGAGCACTCCTGCGAGCAGCGTGTCTTCGTTGGTCGAAACCGAGGCGGCGCTCGCCACCGGCGCGTCGTTCACCGGGTTCACCGTGATCGTGACGATCGCCTCATCCGACTGCACCTCGCCATCGCCGGCGCGGTAGCGGAAGCTGTCGCTGCCGAAGAAGTTCGCGGCGGGCGTGTAGGTCAGGGTGCCGTCCTCGTTGAGCACGACGAAGCCGTGGCTCGGCGCGCTGACCGACGCCACGGCCAGGCTGTCGCCGTCGACGTCGCTGTCGTTGGGCAGGACTGCGATGACGACCACCGTGTCCTCGTCGGTGCTCGCCTCGTCGTCCTGCGCCACCGGCGCGTCGTTCACTGGGTTCACCGTGATCGACACCGTCGCCACGTTCGAATCCAGCGTCCCGTCGTTCGCACGGAAGCTGAAGCTGTCGGTGCCGAAGAAGTCCGCCGCCGGCGTATAGCTGTAGCTGCCGCCCGGGAGCACCTCCACCAGGCCGTGGGTCGTGGCATCGACCAGGCTGTAGGTGAGCGCGTCGCCTTCGACGTCGTCCGCGTCCAGCGTGCCCCCGAGCGCCGTGTCCTCGTCGGTCGAGGCCGAGGCGTTGCTCGCCACTGGCGCGTCGTTAACTGCGTTCACAGTGATCGACACTGTCGCCGCGTTCGAATCCAGCGCCCCGTCGTTCGCACGGAACGTGAAGCTGTCGGTGCCGTTGAAGTTCAGGTCCGGCGTGTAGCTGTAGCTGCCGTCGGCCTGCACCGCCACCGTGCCGTGGGTCGCATCGCCCACCAGGCTGAAGGTCAGCGTATCGCCCTCGAGGTCGCTCGCCAGCAGCGCGCCTGCGAGCAGCGTGTCCTCGTCGGTCGAGGCGGAGGCGTTGCTCGCGGCTGGCGCGTCATTGACCGGGTTCACCGTGATCGACACCGTCGCCGCGTTCGAATCGAGCGCCCCGTCGTTCGCACGGAACGTGAAGCTGTCCGCGCCGTTGAAGTTCGCATGCGGCGTGTAGACGTACGCGCCGCCCACGAACGCGAGCGAGCCGTGCTGCGGTCCGCCGACGATACTGAGCGTGAGCGCCGCGCTGTCGACGTCCGTTGCCGCCAGGGTGATCGCGAGCGGCGAGTCCTCGTCGGTCGACAGCGCCGCGTCCTGCGCCACCGGCGCGTCGTTCACCGCGTTCACCGTGATCGATATGGTGGCCGCGTGCGAGTCGAGCTCGCCGTCGTTCGCCTTGTAGGTGAATGCATCGGCGCCGAAGAAGTCCGCGTCAGGAGTGTAGGTGAAGCTTCCGTCCGCATTGATCCCGAGCGAGCCGTGCTGCGGGCCGCCCAGGACGGTGATCGTGAAGGTGTCGCCCGCGTCGGCGTCGGTCACCGGGAGGAACTGCGTAAGCGGCTGGTCCTCGTCGGTGGAGTACCCGGTGTTGCCGGCGACCGGCGCGTCGTTGACGTCCTCCACCGTGAACGTCACGGTGGCTGCGTTGGACAGCACGCCGAACGGGTCTCTCGCGCGGTAGGTGAAGCTGTCCGAGCCGGCGAAGTCGGCGTTCGGCGCGTAAGAGAAGGAGCCGTCGCCCAGGAGCTGCAGGGTGCCGTGCTCCGGCCCGCCAAGCAGTTCCGCGACGAAGATTGCGTCGCCATCCACGTCGATGTCGTTCGCCAGGATGCCGACCTCGGGGAGGAAGCGCAGGTCGATCGGCTCGTCCTCGAAGATCTGATAAACGTCGTCGACGGCGACCGGCGCATCGTTCACCCCGATGACGGTGATCCTTGCCACGAACGGGCCGCTTGTCACGGTACCGTCGCTCACCCGGAAAATGAAGGCATCGGTGCCGAAGAAGTCGGCGTTCGGCGTGTAGGTGAACGAGCCGTCCGCATTCAGCGCCAGCGTGCCCTTGGTCGGCCCGGTGCCGATGCGCGTGAAGGTGAGGGTGTCGCTATCCACGTCGGTCGCCACCAGCTGGCCTTGCAACGCGTGGTCCTCCAGCGTCGCCCCGCTGAAGTCCTGCGGCACCGGCGCGTCGTTCACCCCGGTGACCGTGATCGTGAAGGTCTGCGCGTCGGACGTGTCGTCGCCGCCGTTCGCCGTGCCGCCGTTGTCCATCAGGCGGACTGTCACGGTGGCGCTGCCGAAGGCGTTCAGCGCCGGCGTGTAGGTCAGCGTGCCGTCGGCGGAGATCGTTGGTGCCGCGGAGAACAGCGCCGCGTTTTCGGTCTCCACCAGGAAGTTGAGGAACTGGCCTGCCTCATCGGTGGGTCCGGCGGAGGTCGCACTCGCCCAGCCCGCAACCGTCTGCATGCCCGAGTCTTCGAAGACGGTCTGGTCCGCGCCCCTGGCGAAGGTCGGCGCGTCATTGACCGCCAGCACTTCGATGCTCACCGAGGCGACCTCGGACAGACCGCCATCGTCGTCGAGCGCACGGTAGCTGAAAGTATCCGCCCCGTTGAAGTCCGCGACCGGCACATAGCTGAAGGAGCCGTCCGGGTGCAGCGTGAGCGTGCCGTGCAGGACGTCCGCTTCGAGCACCGCCTGGAGCGTGTCGCCGGGGACATCGGTGTCATTGGCCAGCACGCCGAGGTCGGCGCCGATGGTGAGCGGCGCGTCTTCCGTCGTGCCGTAGCGGTCATCGCCGGCAACTGGCGCGACGTTCTTGACGGTGACCACCCAGGAACCCGTCCCCGAGTCGCCATCGTCGTCGGTGACCGTGACCAACACTGTGAACGCGCCGTTGTCGGCGTAGAAGTGCGAGGCGCTGATACTGCCGGTCGAGGGGTCGATCTCCGCCGCCACGGCGCCGCCTTCGCCGAAATCGACCGTGGCGGTATGCGTGTCGGCGCTGCCGGCGTCGGTGAAGAACGTGGGCGGCAGCACGAACAGCGTGCCTTCGTCCGTGCTCGCCTCGCCGCCGGCGGCAACCACGGGTGCCGCGTTGCCCACCTCGACCGTGAGGGTGTCGCTGCCGACGCCGCCATCACCGTCGTTGACCGTCACCGCGACCTGGTACGCACCGTTGTCGGCGTAGGCGTGCCTGCCGGTCACGGTGCGTGCCTCGGCGTTCACGAAGCCTTCGGTAACCGTGCCGTCGCCCCAATCGATCAGCGCCGAGTGCGAATCCAGCAGTCCCGGGTCCGTGAAGGCCGCTGCGACCAACACGCTGTCGCCTTCGAGCACGCTCTGGCCTTCGCCGGCGTCTACCGTGGGCGCGACGTTCAGCACGGTCACGATCAGGCTGTCGCTCGACACACCACCATCGTCGTCCGCGACCGTCACCAGGACCTTGTAGTCGCCGTCGTCGCCGAAGACATGGCTCGCGTCGACGGTGCCCGTGGTGCCACCGGTCGATCCCGGCGGGCCGAAGGGCGACTCGGTGACCGCGCCGGCGCTGGAGGAACCGTCGTCCCAGTCCACGACCGCGGTATGCGTGTCGGCAGTGCCGGCGTCGGAGAATCCGGCGCCCGACAGGCTGAAGGTGTCGCCCTCGTTGATCGTGTCGCCCGTGCCCGCGGTCACCACCGGCGCGACGTTGTCGACCAGGATCTGCATCGCCAGCGTCTCGGTGGCGACCCCACCGTCGTCGTCAACCAGCGTGAACGTGACGGTGTAGTTGCCGTTGTCGGCATACACGTGGCTGCCGTGCAGCTGTCCGGTCAATCCGGCCGTCGATCCGGGCGGTCCGGAGGGCACCTCGTCGATGACCAGCGCCACGGGGCCGGTGCCGTCGCCCCAATCGACCGTGCCGCTATGCGTGTCGAGCGTCCCGGCGTCGCTGAACAGCACGTTGCCGAGTTCGATCAGCTGGCCTTCGAGGCCGGTCTGGCCGCCACGCGGCGTGACCACCGGCGCGGCGTTGAGCACCGTGATGTCGAAAGCATCCGCGCCGACCGCACCGTCGTCGTCGAGTACGGTGAACGTGACCGTGTAGGTTCCGTTGTCGGCATAGACGTGGCTTCCCGTCAGCGAGCCGCCCAAGCCGCTGGTCGAGCCCGGCGGGCCGAACGGCGATTCGTTCACGGTGATTGTTTGCGCGCCCGTTCCGTCGCCCCAATCCACCGTGCCGGTGTGCGTATCGGCCGTGCCGCCATCCCTGAACGTCACGTCGTTCACTTGAATCGGGAAATCGATGTCGAAGATATGCAATATCTCGGTGTGGAACAGGTCGACTGCCTGGCCCTCGGTGACCGTCCGGTCGGGCCCGGCGTTCACCAGCGGCGCGACGTTGGCCACGGTCGCCGTGAACGAGTCCACCGTCGACGCTTCGTCGTCGTCGGTGAGGGTCACGGTGACCGTGTACTCGCCCTCGTCGGCGTAGGCATGGCCGGTCGTGATGCTGCCCGCGCCCATCACCTCCTCCAGCGATTCGAAGAGGTTCGAGGTGCCATCGCCCCAAGCGACCAGCGCGGAGTGCGTGTCGTTCGTGCCCGGATCGGTGAACGGCAGATTGAGCGCCAGCAGCCCGCCTTCATCGAGAGCGCGGTCCTCTCCCGCCTCGAACGCCGGCACCACGTTCAGCGCCGCGACGTGCACCACGCCCGGCTGCGCGGTGAAGCCGCGCTCGGCGTCGGTAACGAACAGCCGCAGCGTGTAGTTGCCGTTGTCGTAGGGCGTGAAGCTGAAGCTCGCCTCGGTGCCGCTGCCGACGACCTGGCCGTTGTCGGACTCGACCAGCCACAGGTAGGTGAACGGATCATCGCGCTCCAGCGGGTCGCTGATCTGCGGCGTGAGCGTGACCAAGTCGCCCTCATCCACGGTCAGGTCCGGCCCCATGTCAAGGTCGACGACGATCAGGTTGCCGAAGTCCACGTCCTGGGCTATCTGGCCCGCGCCGCCGAACAGCACCGGCAGCACGCCCAGCACCAGCTCCGTCCCGATCACCGTGCCGGTGGTCGGGTGCCAGCCCATCTCCGGCACCTCGGCGACCAAGTAGGTGCGGTCGGTCCCGGTCGCGCCGTCCTCGTCGAAGCCTAGGGCCTGCGACTGGAAGGTGGGCGGCAGCTGCCGAACCTGCTGCGCGCCGTTGCCGAACGTGGTGGTCGCCACGGCGCTGGTCTGCGTGGAGCCGAGCACCGTGAGGAAGACCGAAGACCCGGTAGCCACCGTGGAGAACCGAATCCGGTCGCCGGCGAGCGACGCGAATACCTTGCCGGCGAGCGCGGAGCCGCCGATCTGCGTATTCAGTTCGTCGAGCAGCGCCGCGAGGCTGCCGTTGTCCGCGACTGCCTCCGGCGTCAGCGTGAGCGTCGCGTGCAGGTTGCCGCTATACAGGTCGAGCGCGACGACCGTGGTCGACATCGTCTCGGTCTGGGCGTTCCCAGCGACCATCGTCTCGACGACACCGCCGTCCGGCGTCGTCGGCTTCAAGGCGGCCGCGACCAGGTTTCCGCTCGCGTCCTGCACGCCCTGGGTGACAGCAGCGAACTCAAGCGCGCCGTCGGTCGTTGCGTCGCCGCGCGGATTGGTGAGCAGCACGTCATCGACCACCGTGGTTTCCACGACCGTCGTGTGCGTCGAGGCTTTCACCTCAAGCGTGCCGTAGCCCGATTGCGGCGACAGCATGAAGGCGATCTTGCCGTCGACGATCTGGGCAGAGATGACGCCGAGCTTGGCCTGCGCCAGCGCGTTGTTCAGGTCCTGGCGCAGGTCCTCGAGCGTGCGGTTGCCTGCCGTCGCTTCGGGCGCGAGCGTGATCGACGCGGTGAGCGTACCCGTGGCGCCGCTGTCGCCGAGCACGTGGGTCGGCGTCGCGCTCGCGATGCCGCTGCCCAGGATCCCCACGTTGTTGTTGCCCGAGGAATCGTTTGCCGTTCCGCCGCTCGGCTCATTGAACGACCAGTGCGCCGCCAGGCCGGCCTGGGCGCCCGCTATTCCGTTGGCGAAGTCGAGGGCGATCTGTGTTCCCGTGCGCGCGGTGCTCCAGATGGCGACGTCGTCGATCACCCCGATCAGCCCGAGCCCGGCGTCGAGACCGCCGTTGCCGATGTAAAGCGTGTTGGTGGCGACTGCCGGCGCCGAGCTGATGGTTGCAGGAGCGTCCAAGGCGACCGCAGCGCCGTTCAGGTACGCAGCCACCTTGCCGGTCTGGCGGTCGATGACGGTGGCGAACTCGTACCACTGCTCCGGCTGCACCATGCCGGTCGAAGCCGAGTACCAGAAGTGGTCGGCACCCTGGACGTCCTGCGTCGAGAAGAATAGCTGGCCGGAGTTCCGGTTCACCCACATGGAGTAGGTGCGCGGCGTACCGGTCGTGCCGTTGGCGGACTTGAGCACGATCGGCGTCCAATCGCGGGCCGCGGCGTCGAGCTTGAAGCGCACCTCGACCGTGGAGGAGCCGGTGAGCGCCAGGCTCGCGCTGTTGGCGACCTTGACGTGGTCGTCGCCGTCGAAGGACAGCGCTCCATTGGACTGCTCCGCTGCGAATGTGAAGGTCGCCTCGCTGCGCGTGACGATGTTGGTGGCAGTCGTCTGCGACGTGGGGGTCACGCCCGCGCCGCCATTGGGCAGCACGTCCTGCGAGCCCACGAGGACCGCGGGCCCGAAGGCCTGCGGAGCGATGTACGGCAGGCTGCGGAAGGCGTAATCGCCGTTGAGGTCGGTCCAGGTGACCGCCTCGCCCGTATCCAGCGCACCGTTGCCGTTGTCGTCGAGGAACAGCTGGATGCCCTCGAGGCCCCGCTCGCCGGCATCGCGCACACCGTCGGCGTCGATGTCGTTGAACTTGTTGCCGTAGATGGCATCGGCGCCAAACGTGATGTCGAAACCCGTCTCGCTCTCGCGCCCGCGGAAGTCGTGCGGCGCACCGGTACCGTCGCGCGCCACCAGAGAAACGTGCGCGGTGCCGGTGAAGTCCCCGACCGGCGCCACCAGCAGGTAGACGCCGTCGAAACTCACGTTCACCTGGGTGTCGTCGAACACCGGCACCAGGTCGATCAGATCGCCCGCCGCGTCGGTCACCTTCACGCGGATCGGGCCGAGTACCGGGGACGCGCCGCCGGCATAGGCCGTGTTGTGGTTCGCGCTCGAATCGTCGGCCAGCGCGCCGCCGTCGAAGCGCCAGTGGCCGGCGACCAGCGCATCGTCCACGCCCGCGGCAAAGTCCTCGTTCACCTCGGCGAAGCTGCGCACCCCGCTCCAGATCACGAGGTCGTCGATGACCCCAGTAAAGCCCTGGCCCCCGCTGCGATTGCCGAGGTACAGCGACGTGCCGGTGAAGGCCTGCGGGCTGGTGCGGATCGTGGCGCTCAGGATCTCGGCGCCGTTCAGGTACGCGTGGACGGTGCCTGTGCCGCGGTCGATCACGCTGGCGAATTCGTACCACTCGCCCGGCTTCACCGTGCCGGCCGGCAGGTACCAGTACTGCTCGCCCGAGCCATCGGCGGTGGACAGGAACATCTGGCCGTTCGACTGGTTGACCCAGACCGAGTACGCGCGCGAGCTGTAGCCGTCTCCGCTCGACTTGTGGAAGAGGTTCGTCCAGCTGCGGTCGCCGCTCGCGATCTGGAACCGGATCTCGACCGTCGACGACCCGGTCATCGCCAGGCTCGGGCTGGCGTTGATCACGGTCATGTCGTTGCCGTCGTAGGCCGCCGCCGTCGTCGAGGGCTGGTTCGCGACCGGCGTGATTTCCGGCGCGAGGTCGGCATCGAAGCTCACGTCCACATCGTTCGATTGCACCGCCGGCAGGAAGATGTCGTGCGCGCGGTTGTCGAGCGGATTGCCCTCGAGCGTCAGGGTGCGCAGGTGCGGCAGTATGTCGCCGACCTTGCGCAGCATCACCGCATCGGCCGCCACCAGCCCGCCCGAGGCATCGCTCAGCTGGATCACCAGCTCGGGGCTGGATGCGCCCACGTGCACGGTGAGGCTGGTCTGCCCCGAGCCCTGGTGCAGTTGCAGCTGCTGCCAGGTCGTGCCGCCGATCTCCGCGCGTGCGGGAGCGAGCTGCTGGTTGACCGTCGCGGTGCCGCCCGGGGGCCGCACGAACAGGACCTGGCCATCGTTCAGCGTCTCGGTCGAGGCGAGGAAGCTGACCTTTTCCAGCCCGCTGCCCAGCGACGCCGACACCGTGAAGTCGGACGTGTCCTCCGGGATCAGCATGGCGTACACGTCGCCCGGATTCAGGTGATCGAGGATCTCGGGCGCGGTACCCATCACAAACTGGCCGTCGCGCGTCCAGCCGCCGAGCATCAGCTCATGCTGGAAGCCCTGCGCGCCCACCCCCAGCATCGGATCGTCGAAGGTCTGCGAATCGGTAAGGTTGGCGAACAGCAGCAGGTCGTAGCCCGCGAAGTCGTCCACCAGGCCGCTGATGCCGCCGTCCACGCGCACCACGGCCAGCGGCGCGCCCTTGAGGGCCGCGGCGTCGAACACCGCCTGGTTGAGGAGCACCTGGCTGTCGAGCTGCAGCAGGCCGAAGGGCGCCGCGCCGCCGTCCAGACCCGGGATGTAGGGCGTCCGGACAGCTTCGATGCCCGGCTTGATCATCAGGTTTTCGCCGGTCGGCCCGTCGACCAGCTCCGCCGCGCCGCCGCGCGCGTTGATCGTGGGCTCGTAGTTGAGCTGGAACGTCCCGGTGAACGGGTTGAAGGAGAAGCCGACCAGCTTCTGCGTGGCGAACGAGCCCGCGTTCTGACCGAGCACGAAACGGCCGAGCGCTCCCGTGTTGCCGCCGGTGCCGCCCTCGGCGTGGATTTCGGTGCCGAATGCATTGACCACCGAGCCGACCACCTTGATGGTGCCGCCCGCGCCGCCGCCGCCCGTGCCGCCCGCGCCACCCACGCCGCCGCTGCCGCCAGTGCCGCCGGCCGCGCCACTGCCACCCGTGCCGCCAGTTCCGCCAAAACCGCTGCCGCCGGAACCCGCTTGTCCGCTGCTGCCGGCAGAGCCCGCCGTGCCGCCCTGTCCCGCGGATCCTGCCGTGCCGGCGGCTCCCGCGCCGCCCTGCGCATTGAATTCCGCGTTGGTCAGCGTCACGCGGCCATACGCGTAGAGCTGCATCGCGCCGCCGCCGGCGCCCCCGATGCCGCCTACGCCGCCGGAGCCGCCCGCGCCGCCAAGGCCGCCGAAACCGCCCGCTCCGCCGCTGCCGCCGTTGCCGCCGTTGCCGAGGTAGAGCGGATATCCACCGCCGCCGCCGGCGCCGCCACCGCCCGAACCGCTGCTGCCGCCTCCGCCACCGCCTGCGCCGGAGCCGCCGCCGCCCGAGCCGCCGGCACCTCCGCCGGAGATCTGCTCGCCGGTGACGTCGTTGTGGCCGCCGATCCCCGCCAGACCGTTGAATCCAGCCGCACCCGCGTCGCCGGGACGGCTGCTGCCCCACCAGCCCCAGCCTCCATTGCCGCCGCTGCTGCCGCCGCCGCCACCGCCCGCGCCGCCCGGCTGTCCGAGGCCGCCCGCGCCGCCAAAGCCGCCGTAATGCTGCCCAAGGAAGTAGGCATAGAGGAAGTTCTCGCCGCCTGCCCCGCCGGCACCGCCGCCCAGTGCGTTGCCATAGCCGCCGCCGCCCGCCTGCCCGGCCGCGCCCACCGCGCCGGTCGAACCCGCCGCGCCTGAGTTACCCGCGCCGCCCTGCCCGCCCGCCGACCCCGGGTTGGAGGAGAACAGACCTTGCGAGCCACCCCCGCCACCGCCGCCGCCGAAGCCGGGGAACGCGCCGATCGGGAAGCCGAAGAAGAAGTACGTGCCGCCGCTGCCGCCCGCGCCCGCGGCCCCGCCCGCGCCCGGCGTGCCGCCGCCGGCCCCAGCAGTCGCGCCGACCGCACTGAGGTTGAACTCCGCGTTCGGCGCCATGTTGACGTCGTTGCCGACCACGATCGACAGCACGTTGTGGCCAACGACGTTGATGGTGTCGGCCGGGATGTTGAGGTCGCCCTCGACGAAGATCGTCGTCAGGCCGTCCCCGCCGACCGCGAAGTAGGACGTTCCGTAGAACTTGTGGGCGTCGCCGTCGCCGTCGCCCAGGATCTCGCCGGTGTCGGTGTTGATGGTCACCGTGTGGCCGCCGACCCCGAAGGTGGCGGCGCCCAGCGTCAGGCCGCTGTTGAACAGCGTCAGGCCGCCGACGATCGCGGTGGTGTCCTTGCTGCGCACCTCGTAGGTCACGCTGTCGCTGCGCGACGATCCTTCGGGCCAGGTGACCAGGATCTCGTAGTCGCCTTCCTCGAGGTCCTCGAAGGTCCAGCGCGCCGAGTTGCTGCTCGACAGGCCCGAGCGGAATACGTAGTCCTTCTCGAACGCCGCGGCCACCGGCGCGAGGTTGCTCTGCCAGTTGCCGAACACCTGGAAGCCCGCGTCGCCGTTGTCGACGATGTGCTCGCCAAGGAGGTCGCTCACGTCGCTGATGCGGTTGTTCTCGAGCCGCACCACCTCCAGCCCGTCGAGATGCGTGAGCGGCCGGATGTCGGCGATGTTGTTGCCCTTGAGGGACAGGAACTTCAGGTCGTCCTGGCCGAGGAGCAGGCTGAGGTCCTCGATCGGCTCCTGCGCGCCAAAGGGCAGCAACGCGCTCTCGGGCACCACTTCCTTCGGCCCGTACTGCGTGTCATAGACCAGGTTGGCCGCGGTGCCGTAGTAGTAGAGCTCGATGTTGTGCCAGCCGTGCGTCAGCGGGATCGGCACCGCGTGGTTCGCGACGCCGCTGCCGTTGGTGCTGTATACCCAGTTGCCATCGAGGTACACGTCGCTGTAGTAACTGGTCAGGGTGGAGAAGTCGACCGGCCCGTCCTGGTCGATGAAGATCTTGCCGATCTTGTAGTAGTTGTAGAGATCGGACAGGCCGTGCGGCGCGACGTAGTCCAGGCTCAGGAACTCGAGGCGCCGCGTCACGCCCCCGACTTCCAGCCAATGCAGCGTGGGGACTTCCGCGAGGATCGCCGCGGTGCTCGCGCCGTCGAACGACAGCCGCTTCAGATGGTCGAGGAAGGTGAGCGGCGCAAGCTCGGTCAGCGGGTTGAAGTCGAGCAGCAGGTTCTCCAGCTCGCGCATGCCGGTGGGGAAACCGCGCGTGTCGCCGCTCGAGGCGGTCGACGGCACCAGCTGGTCGAGCTCGCCGTTGCCGATGAGGTTGCCGGCGAGATTGAGCGTGGTCAGGTTGATCGCGTACTTCAGGCCGGCGAGCGTGGTGATACCGCGGCCCGACGCGTCCAGCACCGTGAGCTCGGCGAGGTCGCTCGCCAGGATGCGCTCGCGGAAGTTCAGGCCGTCGCTGATCGCGAGGTCGGTGCGCAGGCTGCCGTCGGGCACGTGGATCAGGTACTGGCCCGGGATGTAGGACTGCGTCACCGGGATGCCGAGCGACTGCGCGATCGCCACGCGCAGGCCCGCGTCCACGATTGCAATCGGGGAGTCGACCGGCGGGCCCTCGGGGGGGATGGTGCTGCGCTCGCTGGACAGCGCGAGGGTCAGCGTCTCGCCCGCGGGCGCATCGTAGTCGCGGATCTCCAGGCTCTCGCCGATGAAGTCGTCGCGCCCGCTGTCGCCCCACAGGCGGTCGAGGCCCTGGTTGCCGGTGATCAGGTCGTCGCCGTCGCCGCCATGGATGCGGTCGCGGTCGGTTTCCGGGTGCGTATAGCCCTGGATCGGCGCGTCGACCTCGATCACGAACGGCACGTC
This sequence comes from uncultured beta proteobacterium, assembly GCA_963782655.1. GTDB lineage: Bacteria > Pseudomonadota > Gammaproteobacteria > Burkholderiales > SG8-39 > JAABQT01. Next base: position 90,586 of record CAWALA010000010.1, read on the forward strand.
CTGCGTCGATGCGCCCGTCGGGTCGTAGACGCGCAGGTAGTAGGTGCCCGCCTCGATGGCGCGGATATCGAGCGTCGGCGATCCTGTCTTCACGACCGTGCCGTCGGCCGCATAGAGGTCGGCCACCAGTCCCGCCGTCGCCGACTTCACTTCCAGTCCGGTCTTGCCGCTGCTCGCCGGCCCGGCGAGCTCGAGGGTCACCGGCACCTCGCCGCGCGCGTTCTCCACGCGCAGCGTGAGGCGCGTGTCGCCGCGCGCGAGGGCCGCGCGCACCGCCGCCGTGATGTCCACCGGCACCGGCTCGGAGCCGATGTCCACCTCCTTGGTGAGCAGGGATTGCGCGCTCAGGTCCTCGGCGCTCGGTTGATCGTCGCCTTCGCCCGGCAGGACGTGCACTTCGAGCTTCGCTTTCGGCGGGATGATTTCCGCGAACTGCAGCGTGGTGTCGCCGTCGGTGCTCCAGAGCTTGCCGCCCGCCTGGAAGTAGAGCTTGCCGCCCGCGGCAGTCAGCAGCTGGTTGTTGGCCGTGCCGTCGCCGAGGACGGCGCCGTCCGAGTCGACCTGGTCGGTGGTGCCGGAGGTCACATCCCGCATCCACAGACTGCCGTTGGCGATGAAGAACATGCGCGGACCGCTCGCCGTCTGCACCGCTGTGAGCTGGCTGATCGCCGAGCTCCCGCTCCCGGGTACGAGGTCCGCGACGCGCGTCGCGCCGCTGCCACTGCTGGTCCACAACTCGTTCCCGGAGGAACCGTCGTTAGCCGTGAAGAAGACCGACCCGCCCGCCGCGGCCAGCGCCTGCGGGTTGGAGCTCGTCACAGTTCCGTCGATCGGGAAGAAGCCGAAGAAGAGGAACGGGTCGTTGTCCGGCTGGCCGATATTGGCGATGCGCGCCGCGCTGGCCGCCGTGCCCGGGGTCGCGGCCCACAGCTCGCGCCCGGCGAATCCCGATCCGGTGCCGTACGCGTAGTTGCCGGACAGGTGATCCTGGGCCGCGAAGAACACTTTGCCGTTGGCGTAGGTGAGGCCGGTCGGAATGCCCACGGAATCCGACGGCGCGATGCTGGAGAGCTGGGTGAACATGCCGCCCGACGGGTCGTAGCTGTACACCTGCTTGTCGTTGCCGCCGCCGTTGGGCAGCGCGACGAAGGCGAGCTGGCCGCCCGCATTGATGAGCTGGTCGACGCCCGTGAAGGTCTGCGCGGCGAGCTTGGCCGGCGCGGCCCCGTCCTTCACCTGCCAGAGCCAGCGTCCGGTGGCGTCGGTGGCGACGAAATACAGCGTATCGCCGATCACCGTGAGATTGTTCGGGCTGCTGCTCAGGGCGCCAGCGTAGATGTCCCGCGTGACCAGCGTACCGTTCTGCACCATCCACAGCTCGTTGCCCGCGCCGGAGGTGGTGGTGAAGAAGAGCCGGTCGCCCACGCGCGTGGAACTTGCGCCGTTGGCAAAGTTGAGCGCGGCGGCGCCGTCCGCCGACAGCTTCAGGATCGAGGCGTCCAGGGACTTGATCACCAGCTTGCCGCCCGTGACGCTCGCGCTCACTGCGTCGCCCGAGAAGTCCATCGCCAGCGCGGCGTTGATCGCGGTCTGCAGCTGGCCGGCCAGCGCGCCGAGCGGGTCGCCGAGGCGCCATTGCCCGCGTTGGACGCGCCGCTCAGCGTCACCGCGTAGTCGTGGACGGTGCCGTCGCCGGTCTGCACGTGCAGCGTGAAGACCAGGTCCGCGGGCAGCAGGCCGTTGGTCGGCGCCGCCGCATCGCGCTCATCGCGACGCACGCGCGTCGATTCCTGACGGCGCCGAAGCCAAAGATGTCGCCCTCGTCGTGCAGCGTGATCTTGACGATGTTCGGATCGGACACGTGCAGCGTGAGGCGGTCGCCGGCGGCGCTCACGCCGACGGCGCCGTCGGCGAATCCTGCCGAGGACAGCGATGCGAACAGCGCCTGCAGCTCGGCGGCGAGCGCCGCGCCATCCGCGTTGCCGGTGGTCGCCGCCGCATTGAGCGAGAACTGCACCGTCGTCACCGCGCCGCCGACGGACTCGATGTCGAGCGAGAAGGTCTGATCGGCGCTGAGCACCAAGGTGGCGTCCGAGGTCGCCGCCAGCGTCACCGACTGCGGCGAGAGCTGGCTAGCGCCGAAGCCGAGCGCCGCGCCGTCGTGCACGGTCAGCCTGACGATGTCCGGCTGGTTGCCCACCAGCTTGAACTTGCCGCCATCCAGCTGCACGCTGACCTGGCCGGCGAAGCCGGCATCGGTCAGCGCGCCATTGAGCGCGGCGCTGAAGTCGTCGCGCAGGCCGCCGACGCCGCCGATCGGATCGCCGAGCGCGGCGTTGCCGAGGGTGTCGTCGCGCAGCAGGGTGACCGACACGTTTTGCGCGAGGCCGCTCTCGCGCAGGATCTCGATGCTGAAGCTGTAGTTGACGTCGGCGACGCCGTCGCTCGGGCCTGTCGCCGACGCTAGCAGTTCCGCATGGCCGAGCTGCTTCACGAACTGGCTCGGCGTCCCCGGAACCGGCGCCTCCTGCACCTTGACGGTGCCGAGCGTCGGTGCCGTCGGTCTTCCAAAGCTGCGTGCCCGACGAGCCCGCGTTGGCAGTGAAGTACAGAGTGCCGCCGACGTCGATCAGGTTGGTCGGCAGCGAGTCGCCCGGACCGCCCTTGAGATCCGCCACCAGCCGCGTGCCTGCCTCGGTGCCGTCGGTCACCCACAGCTCGTTGCCCTTCTCCGCGCGTGGTCGCGGCGAAGTACACCTTGCCGGCCGAGTAGGCGATTGCCTTCACCGAGCCCGGCGCGGCGATCGGCGCCGCCACCGACGGCGCGTGCAGCATCAGCGTGGCTGAAGCGATCGCATCGGGGTCGCCCGCCCAGCCGAGGAACTGGCCGAGGTCGAACTCGAGCACCACGCCGGAGCTCACCTGCGCGCTGATCGAGTAGGTGCGCACGAAGCTGCTGACCGGGGCGAGCGCGCGCCCGACCTCCACGTTGCCCGCGGCACCCTGCGATGCGCCGAACCAGCGGACCGTGTCGCCCGTGGTGTTGTAGGAGATCGCGCCGGCGTTGTCGACGCCAGCCGAGCCGTCGTACCAGCCCAGGTAGTAGCCCGGCCCCACGGCATCGCTGCCCGACACCAGGCCGAAGCTCCATGATCGGCGGCGTGTCGCTCGGCTCGATGACGCGCGCCGTGCCGATGCCGGTGATCTGGTAGCGGCCGTCGCCCGTCGCCTTGAAGATCACCGGCGTGACGTAGCGGTCCGCGGCGCTGCTGAAGGCGCCGCTGAACACCGTCCAGCCGGTCATGCGGCCCGAGGTCGTGAACTGGTCGCCCACGAACAGGCTGCCGACCGCGCCATCGACGTAAGGCAGCAGGCTCAGGCTGTTGCCCGCGGCCTGCGTCGGCAGGACATCGACCGAGCTGGAATCCGAGCCGATCGGCGCGACGAACCCGCCCTGCGCGCCCGGGACGATGCGAATGGCGTTGCCCGGCATGCCGTCGCCGAGGGTGGTGAAGCGGTACCAGGCGTCGGCGCCGTTGTTCAGCATCGAACAGCGGATCGGTCTCGCCCGGGGCATCCTGGAACACCGTCGGGCGGCCGGTGCCTTCGTCGACGAGGAAGAATCCGCTGCCCGTGAAGCTGCGCGTGCCGAGCTCGGTGGCCGTGGGCGGCAGCGCCGCGCGCGACGACGAGCCGTAGATGACGTAAGCCTTGCCGCCCTCGGGGATGACGTCGGTGGTGACGACATCGGCGCCCGCCGACCCCACCACCAGGTCCGACAATCCGTCGCCATCGAGGTCGAAGCCCGGCGTGGTGGGCAATACCCCGAATCCGTCGAACTCGAACTGCCCCGCCACATGGGCGTCGGCCAGCGTCAGCGCGCGGATGCGCGAGCCGTGGCTCACGTCGAGGAACACCGAGAGGCTGCCGCTCTGGTTCAGGTCGAGGATCTGGCCGCTGCCCGTGGAGGTGAGCACGCGCGAGGGCTCGCCGACGGCGAGGTCCATCAGGTTGTCGCCGTTGAAGTCGCCGGCCGTCGCGTACAGCACGCCGTTGTAGCTCGCGTCGAGCGCCAGATCGGTGCGCGGCACGCGCGTGACGATGATGTCCGCGCTGTCGGGCGCCACCTGCTCGCCGCCGAAGTCGGCCTTGCCGTAGAACACGAACAGCCCGCCCTCGCGCATGGTGTCGGCCTGGCCCGCGCGCAGGCCTTCGCGCGTGCTGCCGACCGCGAAGTCGTCGTAGCCGTCGCTGTTCAGGTCGCCGAGCGCCGACAGGCTGCCGCCGAGCGAGAAGTCCTGGATGATCAGTTCGCTCTCGGTCCCGAGGCTGATGGTCGGATCGATCGGCGGCTGTCCGGCCACCCAGGCGCGGCCCGCCAGCAGGTACGCGCGGCCCAGATTGGGCGTGGTCGACGGGTCGGTATCGGTGCCCGGGAAGACAGCGTAGCCGGCATCGCTGAGCAGCAGGTCATCCAGACCGTCGCCCGTGACGTCGCCTGCGACGATGGCACGCACCTGGCGCAGCGCCACCGCCGTATCGGCTACCGTGCCGCCGGCGAGCGCGTCCGCGGCCGCGTCCGCGCGATTGGAATCGTCGACCAGGATGTACGCGAGCACGCCGCCTTCGACGACATCGGGCGTCAGCGCGTTGTCGAGGCCGATATTCAACGGCAGGTCGTCGCCAGAGTCGCTCCACAGCGAGCGCCCGGAGAATACGTAGCCCTGGATCGGCGTTCCCACCGGCACGTCCGAGCGCACCAGCACCACGTCGGCCTTGCCGTCGTCGTTCCAGTTGAGCACCGCGACCGAGGCGCTGCTCTCGCCGAACCCGGGTTGGTTGGTTCCATGGAGCACCTTGACGCGCTCCTGGTCTGGAATCAGCAGCGTCCGGTCGATCCAGGCGTCGTCGATCAGGCGCGGCATGTCGACGCCGTTGGCCTTGCCGCCGGCGATGATCACCAGGTCGAAGTTGTTGGGCGTGGTCGGGCGCAGGAACACCAGGTCGGCGAGCCCGTCCCCGGTCACGTCGCCCATGCGGCTCGCCGGACGGCCGACATCGGCGGAGATGATGACGTCGGCGAATTCCGCCACGTCGGACAGATTGTCGAGCTCGACCGGCCCGAGCATCAGGTAGCTCGCGGTGCCGCCGTACACCAGCAGCTCGCCGTAGCCGTCGCCGTTCATGTCCGCCAGGCTGATCGACTGCGACAGGTGCTCGTTTTCCGTGGTGCCCTCGAGTCCGAAGGCGTCGCGCAGCCGCGGCGCCGTGTCGTTGGCGAGATCGACGCCCGGCGGCGGCGCGGCGACGAAGCCCGGCGCGGTCGGGTTCGCGAGGGGGAAGACGAACATCTCGGGGTCGTGCGCCAGGCCGGGCGCCGCCTGGTCGGTCTCCTGCGGCAGCGCAAGCTTCTGGCCGTCGTAGACGTGCAAGCCCTCGCCCGCAGGTCCGCTCACCGCGAGCAGCATGCGCGTGATGCCGTCCTGGCCACGGTGTTCCACCGCCGGGCCGAAGAAGATCGAGTCGGGCAGCGTGGTTCCCGGGCTGGCGAAGCTGGCGCGGCCGGGCTCGAACACCAGGTCCGGCGCGGCGAAGGCCGCCGCGAGCGTCGCGCGCGGGCCGCCGAGGTAGACGTTGACCACCTGGTGCTCGAGGGTGCCGCCCTCGTTCAGGCGATCGGTGCTCACCAGCGCCGCGGCGCCCAGGTCGTCGAACGTGTTCTTGCTGCCGATCGCCCTGTTGCCCTGGATGTCGGCACGCGCCACGTTCACGTTGACCGCCGTGCCGCCGTTGATGCTGATGGCGAAGCGCACGTCGCCTGTGCTGGTGTCGAGCAGCTGGCCGTTCTCCGCCGTGTCTTCGGTCGTGCTGAGCGACAGAACCCCGGTGCCGTCGTCGGCGGAGGCCTGCTCGGTGGCGAAATGCAGGTCGGTGACCGCGGCGTTGCCCGCCGAAGCCGAAAGCGTGAAGCTCGTGATGCTGCCGTCGATCGCCGTCAGCTTGATGCGATGGCCGTCGGCATCGGCGATGATCTTGCTGCCGAGCCCCGCGCTCTTCAGCGCGGCGTTGAGGTCCGTGATCAGCTCGTCGGGCGAATCGATCTTGGCGAACTCGCCGATGGCGCGGAAGTCGCCCTCGGGCAGCGCGAGCGCGTTGGCCAGAAGCGGTCCGACGCTGTCGGGGTCATCCAGCATGTCGTCGAGGCTGCTGTTCTCCGGGAGATCGCCGCCGAAGATCAGGTAATTGCTGCCCGCCCCGGTGATCAGCAGGTCGCGGGCCGTGTCGCCGTCGACGTCGCCCGCCGACTTGACCACCGAGCCTGCGGGCAGGCCTGTAATCGTGCTGAGCAGCGACAGGCTCGCCGGCAGGCCGCCGCCGGCGTAGATCTGCAGCGTGGTCCCGGAGAGCACCGCGACGTCGTCACGGCCATCGAGATTGACGTCGCCGATGGCTCCCACGTCGCCGATCGCCGCCACCGAGCCCCCGGTCGCAAACGGCGTTGCAAGCGCGCTCGCAGCAAGCCGGTTGGCGAGCAGGTCGGCAGCCCATTCGTCGCTCGAGCGGCCGTGCACGATGCGCACGCCGTTGTCGTCCGCGATCATCAGGTCGTCGGTGCCCGGCGCAGTGGCGTTGTCCTGCGTCGCGTCGGTGCGCAGCAGGTGATCCGCGGGGATGATCGCCAGCGTCGAGCCGCCGAGCGGATCCCAGGCGAGCGCCGCCGTGGCAGTGCCCGTGCCCTGCACGTATTCGAAGCGGATGTCGTGCAGTCCCTTGGTGAGGGTGAGCGTCAACTGCTCGAGCGAAGCGGTCGCGCAGACCCGCGTGGTCGATCTTCAGCTCGCCGTCGATGTACAGGCGGCTGCGGTCGTCGCTCACCACCGCGAGCGTGACCGGCCCGGCGTTGTCCACCAGGAGCTTGCCGCTCCAGGCGGCGGCGAAATTCGTGTCGAGGGCCGGGAAGCCGGCGAAGTCGGCGCCCACGAAGAAGCGCGCGACCTGGGAGTCGATGAACACCGAAGACTTGGCGATCGACGCCTGCACCGTGCCGAAGCCCAGGCTGGTCGCGTTGTTCAGCGTGAACTCGGTGATGGTCTGGTCGTTGCCCGTGATCTCGAGCTTGCCCGCCTTGGCCGCGACGCTGACCGCGGTGGAGGTGAAGCCCGCGCCCGCGAGCGCGGCGTTCATCGCGGCCGCGAGGTCGGCCGCGAGGTCGTTCGGCGAGGCGTTGGTGGACGTGGACGCGGCCGTCAACGTGAATGCCACCGCCGTGGTTCCGCCGGCGGTCGTCACGTCCAGGGTCAGCGCGAGGTTGGCAGCGATGCGGCCGTTCGCGGGACCGGCATTGATCGCCGTGAGCGTGACGACTTCCGGACGCGGGTCGGTCTGCTGCAGCGTGGAGAAATCGGGGAACGCCGGCAGCTCCTGCACGCGGGCGGGCGCCTGGTCGGTGTTGCCGCCACCCAGCACGCCGTCGTTGTGGTTTGCCGAGCCGTCCACGGCGCTGTCCCCGCTCGCCTCATCGAAGCCCCAGTGCCCGGCAAGCCCGGCCTCGACATCGTCCACGCCGGCGGCGAAGTCGTTGGCGATCTGCACGGCGCTGCGGGCTGTGCCCCAGACCGCAACGTCGTCGATCTCGCCGACGAAGCCGCCGTAGCCGGGGATCAGCGTCGTGCCGATGAGCAGCGGCGTGGCGGCCGGCGTGCCGGCCGCCGCGCCGATCGTCACCGAGAAGGTCTGCGCGCCGTTCAGGTACACGCGCACAGCGCCCGTCGAGCGGTTTATCGACGTGGCCAGTTCGTGCCATGCGCCCCCGGTGACGATGCCGACATTCCACTCGTGGTAGCCATTCGCGTCCGTCGTGACGAGTTCTATCTGCCCCGAGCCTTGGTTGATCCACAACGAATAGGGCGCCTGCGTCAGCGTGCTGCCCGTCTTCTGGACGAGCGGCATCCAGGTGCCGCCCGCGACGAGATTGGTCCTGAAGCGCACCTCGACCGTGTTCGAGCCGGTCATGCCCAGGCTCGCGCTGTCAGCGATCTCCACCCGGTCGTTGCCGTCGAAGGACAACGCGTCGGGCTGCACCGCGCCACCGGTGCCGAGCTGGTAGAACTGGCCAAGCAGGCCCTCGCCGATCACCGGCGTCACGTCCCCCGCCGCAGCCGCCGTCACCGCGCCGGTGAAGCCGCTCAGCACGACGTCGTTCTGCTGCACCACGTCGATCACGCCGCGCGCGTTGCGGAACAGCGCCTCCGCCGGGATCACTTCCTTGCCGGTCAGCCCGGGCGGGTCCCAGCGCAGGATCGCGCCGGCGCCGCCGATAGTTCTCGAAGTACTCGACGCGGATGTCGTGCATGCCGGGGTCGAGCGTGATGGCGTTCGGAGGCCACTTCGCTCATCGCGTGCAGCCCGCCGTTGTTGATCACCTGCTGGTTGTCGATGAACAGGCGGCTGCCGTCGTCGCTCTCGAGGTAGAAGCGGTAGGCGCCGCCGGTCGTGATCTTGAGCTGGCCGGTCCAGCGCGCCGCGAACACGTCGGAGTCCGCCACGCCCGGGAAGCTGCCGCCGGTGACCGGATAGTTGATCTGCGATTCGGTGCGCACCAGATCGGGCGTCAGCGCGTCGAAGTCCTCCGGGAAGGCGGCGATGCCGGTGAGCCCGTCAAGGTAGAAGTACTCGGCGACCACGCCGGGATCCTGCTCGGCGGTGCCGGTCCACTGCGCCTTGCCGAACAGGACGTAGACCGTGCTCGAGTCCGCCTTGGTCACCGAGACGGCGATGTCGTCGTAGCCGTCGTTGTTGACGTCGCCGATGCCCGCGATGCTCGCGTGGCTGGTGGCCGAGCCGAGCAGCAGCGGCGCCGGCAGTTCCAGCATCACCGGCAGCGTCGGAGCCGTCGGCATCCAGGCCGTCCGCGCTGCCGAAGGCGATGCGCGCGAAGTTGCGCGAGCCGCCCTGGCCGTCGGGCACCAGGTCGCGCACCGACACGATGGCGTCGGAGTAGTTGTCGCCGTTGATGTCGCCGAGCGGGATCAGCACCGGCTGTCCCGCCAGGTCGACCGCCGAGAAGGTCTGCGTCGCCTCGGAGGTGGACACGTGCACGCTCTCGCCCAGCGGCTGGCTGAAGCGGATCTCGTAGCGGCCCGCTGCCGAACGGCGTGATCAACTCGCGGCCGGCGACGTGCGCAACGTTGGACGTCGTGATCGCGCCGTCCGGCAGGCCGCCGTTGGAATCGACGTTCAGGACCGCCTTCAGGTTGTCGATGCCGTCGTTCGAACGGTCGGCGGTGTTCTTGAAGTCCACGCCCTCCGGCTCCTCGAAGCGCCAGTAGCCGACCAGGCCGGTGTCGTTGCCCTGCAGGATGCGCTCGCGTCGCGTGCTGGATGTCGGATTCCGAGCGCGCCACGTTCCAGATGCGCAGCTCGTCGATCGTGCCCTTGAAGGGCGTGAAGGAGGAATCGGTCTCGAACGTGTCGCCGATCAGCAGCGGATCGTCGGCGTTCAGCGCCGCGTCGAGCGTGCCGACCACGCCGGTGTTCACCAGCACGCCGTCCAGGTAGGCGCGCATCGTGCCGCTGTCGCGATCCATCACGCCGGCGAAGTGGTGCCATTCGTCCGCGGCGACCGATCCGGCCGCCGTGTTGACGAAACCGTCCTGACTCGTGCCGTTGGCCGAGGTGAAGTGCAGGTAGCCGGCGCTGTTCAGCCACACCGAGTAGCTTCGCTCGGCGACCGAGGGCGAATCCTCGTCGCCCTTGTAGACGATCGGCATCCAGACGTTGCCGGGGCCGAAGTCGAGGGTGTCGGCCTTGAACCAGAACTCGACGGTGAGCTTGCGCCGGATGTCGAGGCTCGGGTCGGCCGCGACGGTGAGGCGGTCGTCGACGCCGTCGAGCTGCACCGCCCGGCCCGCGGTGTCCGACGACGGCTGCAGCTCGTCGGTGACGTGCAGCAGGTAGAAGTCGGGCACGCCGGAGGAGCGCTCGCGCGGCACCAGCGCGATCGGCTCGTCCGGATCGTTGGTCTTGAGCGCCGCGAACAGGAACGCGCGCAGGTAATGCCCGGTGGGCACCGCGCCGCCCGCCGTCTGCACCACCTCGCGGCACCTCGATCATGTCGCCGGTGAGCGGCGCCGCGCCGGCGTTGCCGAAGCGCAGCGTCGCCTCGGGCGTCGAAATGATGTACCAGTCGCCGTTGTCGTCGAGGTCGAGGTTGAGGTCCTTGATCGCCGAGCCGGCGCGGATCGCGGGCAGGTTCGCCGCCAGGCTCACCAGGTCGTTGCGGTCGAGCACGCCGCCGACCGAATTGAACTCGTAGCTGTCGGGCACCAGCGAGGTGTTGCCGACGATGAAGTCGCGCCCCGGTCCGCCGTCGATGCGTGTCGTTGCCGCCGCCGCCGAAGATCACGTCGGCGCCGCTGCCGCCGTAGATCGTGTCGTCGAGCGCGCCGCCGTACAGCCGGTCGTTGCCCTCGCCGCCGTAGATCGTCGAGGGCGCCGATCAGCGCGCGCTGTTCGTAGTCGCCGGGATCGATGCCCCATTCGCTGGGCACGTTCGGGTACATGAACTCGGTGTCGCCGTGCACCACGTCGTCGCCGGCGCGCGTGTCGATGACCGTGCTTCTCGACGCTGATCGTCTGGTAGAAGGCGTAGGTCTGGTGGTAGATCGGCGAGCCGGCGACCAGCGCGTCGAAGCCGAGCACGAGGTGCATGTCGTCCGTCGCGTCGGTGCGCAGCTCGAGGCCCGTGCCCTTGGCGCGCAGCCGCAGCACATTGCCGTCGGGAACTCGACGGCGACCACCGGGACGCCGTCCGCGTCCAGCCCGAAGGCCGCGTTCAGCGCGACCTGCAGGTCCTCGGCCACGCCGGTGAGCGAGTCGGCATCGATGTGCGCCTGTACGGTGACGAAGCCGCGGTCGGGGTGGCCGGGTCGGGCACGCGCAGGCGGAACTCGACGTCGCCGATGAAGCCGGCGAGCGGCCCGATGCCCGAGGCATTGACCACTTCCTGCTCGACGGCGAAGGTCTGGTTCGCCATGTCCCAGGTCAGCGCGGTGAACTCGTAGCGCTGCAGGAAGCGGTTCCAGCGGATCGCCACGTCGTCGTTGACCGGCTGGTTCAGGCGGTCGAAGTCGCCGCCGAGGAACAGCACCTGGTCGGTGCCCGGCCCGCCGTCGAATCGGTCGGTAAGCGTCGGGATGTAGGTCTGGGTGGTGCCCTTGATGAACGGCAGGTCGTCGGGCAGCAGCTGGAAGCGTGTCGTCGCCCTCGCCGCCGAAGAGCAGGTCCTCCGCCATGCGGTCGTAGCCGCCGGTGAGCACGTCGTTGCCGGTACCGCCGAAGATCCAGTCCTCGCCGGGCCCGCCCTGCAGCACGTCGTTGCCGGCGCCGCCGAGGATGACGTCGCGGCGCGTGATGTCGGCCTTGGCGGCGAGGCTGACGACGTTGTCCGCCGGGTCGAGGTCGTCGGCGAGGTCGAAGTTCAGGTTGTACTGCGTCGGCACCCGGTTGGGCGAGGTCACGCGCAGCAGGTACTCGGCGCCCGCCTCGAGCCCGGAGAGGTCGAGGTAGCTCGTCTGCCGGCCCGAAAGGTCGATCTGCGAGTCGGCCTGCTGCCGCACGGTGCGGATTTCCTGCGCGCACCAGCCCGTCCGCCGTCTGCGATTCGACGATGCTGCGCTCGGTCGGGCGGTCGCCGGCGGAGAGTTCGTAGTCGAGCGGCGCGCTCGACCCGAAGACCTTGAGGAAGTAGGTGCCCGGCAGCCTTGCCGTTCAGCGACAGGTCCGCCGGGCGCCCGCCGTCGCGCTGCACGGACGAGCCCGATCGGCGTGCCGGCGGCGTCGGTCAGCTGCATCTGCAGGGTGCCCGACGCGCTCAGGCGGATGACGTCGGTCGCGATGCCGTCACGCTGCAGGTTGAATTCGTACCATTCCTCCGCGCCGGAGCGCGATCGTGGTGCCGACCACGTGCGGGAAGATGGTGTAGGCGCCCAGGTCGATCGCCGTGGTCTTGCGAGCCGTTTGCGCGTCGCGTCGAGCGTCTCACCGTGGTGTTGAGCAGCGGCACCTGGAACACCAGGTCGTAGCGCGCGAGCGATCCCGGGCTGGTGCTCACCTTCACGTAGTAGGTGCCGGCCTCGCAGCCCATCGAGGCTGACGGACTCGACCAGCGGCGCGGCCGTCGCGCGCCGCGATTCGCCATGGCCTTCGGCGTCGAGCAGCGTGATCTGCAAGCTGGTCGCCTGTCAGGGTCTTCAGCAGGTTGATGCGATCGCCGCCCACGCCCTTGCGGTCGAGGTCGAACGCGGAACATGTCGACGTCGCTCGTCGCTGTCGATCGTCAGGCCGGTGACGCGCCCCAGGCCCTGCACGGCCGGCAGCACGATACGCGGTATCGATGGTGTCGTGCGGGTGTCGAGGTCGGTGCGGTCGCGCCCGAGCTGCAGCGAGCCGCTGGCGGTCGACGCCGATTGCGCGCGATCGAGGAACAGCTCGTACGGCGTGGCGGTCTGCGCGCCGAGGATCTTGATGAAATAGTGCCCCGCGCTCCGCCCGGCGAGCGACAGGCGCGCCGGACTGGCGGCATCGCCGAGCGCGTGTGGCGAGCACCGTGCCGTCGCTCGTCCACCAGGGCGAGCTGCAGCCCGAGCATCGCCCAGTCGTCCGGATCGCCCTGCTCGGGTGCGCGGCCGAGCGACGGGCGCGGTGATGCCGCGGCTGGGCGAGTACCACTGCGCGTCCGGCTTCAGCGAAATGCTGTCCCCGGCCACGCCGGCGGCACCCGAGATCGAAGCGAACCAGTCTTCCTCCGCGGCAGCGAGCGAGGCCCCGGTCACCAGCGGCGTAGTCGCCGTAGGCGCCGAGCTCGAGCGCCGCCGCCCATCGTGGCGGGCGCGTCGCGATCGTGCAGCGCCTGGAACAGCGCCATCATCCAGGCCGTCGAGATCGGAGGCGCTGTCGAGCACCAGCCTGGCGTCCTCGTTGCCGATCGCTGCCGCAGGCTGAAGCGGTACCAGTCGACGTCGTCCGGGTTGTCGATGGTGAGGCCGGCGTAGCCCGTGCTCTCGCCGAGCGGCGTCGGGCGTCGAGCGGATAGGCCGTGTCGAGCGTGTCGTTGCGCTCGTTGAAGAACTCCGCGCGATCCGAGAGCACCACGTTGCCGCCCGCGATCGTGACGGTGTCGTCGCCGGCGCCGGCGTCGATCCACACCGTCTTTTGCACCGTCGGGCCGACCGAGATGTGGTCGTTGCCGCCCAGCGCGTCGATCAGGATGACCTCGAAGGCGCCTTCCTGCGGCAGCAGGCCGTGCAGCGTCGCTCCCTGCGCCAGCCCCTGCGCGACGCGTGGAGAAGTCGGTGGTCTTGATGCTCGCATCGGGGTTGCTCGCTGTCCTGCTGGCTGCCGCGCTGCTGCAGCTGGTCGATCTTCAGCGAGACGTCCGCGCCGTCGAACAGCGGGTTGCCGGTCTGGTCGGTGGCGTTGAAGTCGAGGTTGACGCTGGCGGCGAAGCTGAACACGCCGTTGTTGTTGGTCAGGCGCGTCACGAGGTGGTGGTCGCCGAGCAGCCCGGGCTCGTTGACGAAGTCCACCGTGATCACGTCGTCGGCCTCGGTGCCGGGGACGTACCAGACGTGGCCGGACTCGAGCGCGAACTGCTTCCAGTGCGTCGCCGTTCAGGCCGCCGTCGAGCGACTCGAACAGGCTGCCGTCGGCGCGGTACATCTGGTCCTCGCCGCCGTTGCCGAACATGAACGCGAGGCCGGTGCCGCCGAACAGGCGGTCGGCGTTGCGGCTGCCGAGCATGCGGTCGAGCCCGGTGTTCTCCAGGACCCGCGCCGGCTTCAGTCGGATCCGAATCGAGCAAGCCGTCGCCGTTCAGGTCGCCGTTGTCGTCGAACACCGGGCCGTCGGGATTCGCCGGATCGACGAACACGCCGAACTGGCGTGTCGCCAGCCGGCTGCGGGTTCTTCGTCCAGGCGTACAGGTCGTTGATGCCGGGACCGCCGATCAGGTCGTCGTCGCCGCGCCCGCCGTAGAGGATGTCGTAGTCGCCGGTGGAGGCGCTCTCCTCGCCCGCGGTCGAATCGCCCCACAGGCGGTCGTCGCCGGCCAGGCCGTAGATCGTGTCGCTGCCGCTGCCGCCGTCCAGGCGGTCGCGCCCGGCGGTGCCCACCATGAAATCGTCGCCCGGGCCCGCCGTCGATGACGCCGACGAAGTCGTTGCTGCGCTCGTTCAGGTCGCCGATATCGAGCGGCAGGACTGTCACCTGCGCCGGCGTGCCGGCATTGGCCAGGTACGGGTCGGCGACGAACTCGATGTCATCGTCGCGCATCAGGCCGGAGATGCGGAACTGCTCGACCAGCGGCTTGCCCGCCGGATCGAGCGGGAGCGCCGGGTCGTAATAGGCATCGCCGACCGTGCTCGGGTCGTCGTCGGCCGACGGATCGACGTTGGCGCGCCACGGCGCGAGGATCTGCCAGGCCTCGTGCGCGCCGGTGTTCGGGTTGGTGGTCTGGAAGTCGACGTGGATGCGGCCGTCGGCGAGCTGGCCGATCAGGATCGTGTCGCGCTGATTGGTGCCCTCGATCAGCATGATGTCGGTGGCGTTGTCGTCGGCGATGTCGCCCTTCGCCTCGTTGCCGAAATGCCCGTCGAAGGTGTCGCTGCGAGGCGAGCAGCTGGTCGATCGGCGGCAGCGTGTCGGCCTCGCCCACTCCGTCGGGCGCGAAGTACTCGCGCCGCGTGTCGAGCACCATCATGTCGATGCCGCAGCCGCCGTAGAGCGTGTCGTTGCCGTCCTGGCCTTCCAGCCAGTCGGTGTCGCCGCCGCCCCAGAGCTCGTCGTCGCCGCCGCCGCCGAGCAGCTGGTCCTCGCCGGTGCCGCCGAACATGATGTCGGCGCCGCCGATGCAGGTTGGCCAAGGTCGTTCTGCGCGAGCTGCGGCCCGGCGAGGTAGTCGCCCGCGATGTACTCGTTGCCGCTGTCGCCGAAGAGCACGTCGCGGCGCAGGTTGCCGTACAGCCAGTCGCCGCCCGCGCCGCCGTGCATCTCGTCGCCCCAGAGCTGCACTTCGGCGGCCATCGCCGTCCGGTGCCGCGGTGACGCCCACGTTGGCGAACGCGTACATGAAGTCGATGCCCGCGCCGCCCCACAGGCGCTGGCCGCGCTGCTCCCAGACGCCCGCCACCGGCGTTGTAGCGGCCCGCGTCGCCGAACAGGAAGTCCGAGCCCTCGTCGCCGTAGACCTGGTCGATGCCCTCGTCGCCGAAGAGCGGGTTGTCGACGTCGGCGCGCGCGCTGCCCAGCTCGTACATGTAGTCGCCGTGCACCACGTCGTCGTTGGCGCCGCCGCGCACCACGTCGTCGCCGCCCTCGCCGTAGACCTCGTCGCGCTCGACGCCGCCGTCCAGGTAGTCGGAGCCGCCGCCGCCCTTCAGCACGTCGCGGCCGCCGCCGCCGAAGATGAAGTCGTCGCCCTCGCCGCCGGAGATGACGTCGTTGAAGTCCTCGACGGGCAGCTCGTTGTTGGCGATGACGTCGGCGAACTCGTCGAACACCGAGAGCGCCCCGCGCACGCGCGGGTCGGTGCCGTCGTCGATGACGCCCGGCGTCGTCGTCGCTGTTGCTGCCGATCGACAGGCCATTCGCGATCGCCGGAGCGATGCGCGGCACGCACGAAGCCGGTCGGGATTCGCTGCTCCGCGGCGTCCCAGCCTTCGGGATTCGTGAAGTTTGCCGGATTCGAGGCGTCGAAGTAGAACCAGTGGTTGGCCGGATCTGCCGGCGGCGGCGCGATGTCCTCGAATCCGCCCCAGATCAGGTCGTCGCCCTCGCCGCCCGCAATGCTGTCGTCGCCGCAGGCCGCCGACGATGACGTCGTCGCCCGCCTCACCCCAGATGACGTCGTCGCCGGAGTTGCCCTGGATGTAGTCGTCGCCCGCCAGGCCGTGGATGACGTCGTCGTCCTCGCCGCCGAGGATCGTGTCGGCGCCGTAGTCGCCCCACAGGTGGTCGACCGCGCCGCCGCCGTCCAGGGTGTCGTGCGAGCCAGTCTCGCTCGCCGTGCCCGCGGGCCCGACGCCGCCGTAGATGGTGTCCGCGCCCGCCTCGCCGTGGATCGTGTCGCTGCCCAGGCCGGCGGTGATCGTATCGTCGCCGTCGCCTCCGTAGATCGTGTCGTCGCCGGCACCTGAATTGACGATATCGTTGCCGTCGTCCGCGTGGATCTCGTCGCTGCCGCCGCCGGTGAGGATGTGGTCGTTCCCGGCGTTGCCCTCGATGTACTTGTTGCCGTCGCCGAGCGTGAGCGTGTCGTTGCCGCCGCTGAGATAGACGTGGCTGTCGCCGGATCCCCCGACGATGGTGTCGTTGCCGTCTTCGGCTCCCGGCGTGCTGCCGGCGGTGAGCACGGCGCCGGCGGCGCTCAGCGTGACGCTGCCGCTGTCGCCGAAGAGAACCGAGTTGCCGTTGCCAATCGTCAGCTGGTCATCGCCGCCGCCCAGGAAGACGATCTTCTTGCCGTCGCCCATCGTAAGCACGTCGTCGCCGTCGCCGGCGTCCGCCGTGCTGGAGGCCGCGAGCACTTGCCCGCCGCTGTTCAGCGTGGCGCTGCTGGTGTCGGCGAACACCGTGCTGTTGCCGTCGCCGAGCGTCAGGTGGTCGTCGCCGCCGCCCAGGAACACGAGCTGGTTGCCGCTGCCGGCAGTAACCGTGTCGTTGCCGTCCGCGGCCCCCGGCGCGCTGGAGAGCACCCGGCCGGTGGAGTCGGGCGTCACCGAGCCGTAGTCCCCGAAGATGACGTTGTTGCCGTTGCCGGCGTCGATGAAGTCGTCGCCGCCCTGGCCGTGGATCTCGTCGTTGTCGTGCAGCGCGACGATGTGGTCGTTGCCCTCGGTCCCGGTGCTCGCCCCGCCCGGCTTGTCGTCGCCGTAGATCAGGTTGTTGCCGGCGCCGCCGTCGATGGTGTCGCGCCGCCGCCGCCGTAGATCTTGTCGGCGTCGCTTTCGCCGAAGATGGTGTCGTCGTCCGCGTCGCCGTAGATCTCGTCCACGCCGGCGCCGCCGCAGATGGTGTCGCCGCCCGTCATCGCCGTGGATCAGGTCCTTGCCCTCGTCGCCCCAGATCGTGTCGTCGCCCGTCGCCGCCGTCGATCGTGTCGTCGTTCTCGCCGCGCGCGGATCGTGTCGTTGCCGGCGCCGCCCGTCGACGGTGTCGAAGCCCTTCTCGCCGCGGATATCGTCGTTGCCGGCGCCGCCGTCGACTGTGTCGTTGCCGCCGCCGGCGTAGATCAGGTCGTTGCCGCCGTGGCCGAAGATGATGTCGTCACCGCCGGTCGCGCTGCTGGTGTCCGCGATCTGCAGGACGCCATCGGCGTCTACGGCTATGTTAAGGAATGCGTTTGGCGCGCCAAGGGTTATTAGGCCGCCGTCGCCGATGATGACGTCGTTGCCCGCGCCGCCGTCGCCGTCGCCTGCGGGCGCCAGGTCGCCGCCGAGCTTGTCGGCGCCGCCGCCGCCGAAGATCACGTCGTTGCCGGCGCCGCCGTTCACCGTGTCGGCGCCGCCGCCGAAGTTCGAGGCCTTCAGCGTGAGGCCGTCCTCGCCGATCTTGCCGTCGTCGGCGAACACCAGGTCGTTGCCGCGCGCCGGCGTCGATGGTGTCGTTGCCGCCCTCGCCGTAGATGATGTCGGCGCCGGCGCCGGCGGTGATCTTGTCGTCGCCCGCGCCGCCCTTGATGACCGCGGCCCCGGCGTTCGCGGCCAGCTTGATCGTGTCGTTGCCCGCGCCGCCCTCGATCTCGTAGGTCAGCGCCGAATTGGTGATGCCCGACAGGTCGATGACGTCGTCGCCGTCGCCGCCCGAGCGCGATGATCCGGCTCGTCGCCGCGTAGGTCCTGCGTGTAGCCGAAGGCGGTGACGTCGACCTTGCCGGAGTCGCCGGCGTGCTGCGTGACGACGAAGTTCTCGGCGATGTCGGTGTCGTTGCCCTCGAGCCGCAGGCCCGCGTTCTGCCCCATGTTGAGCTGCAGCACGCCGCCCGACAGCTCGTTGGCGAGCGTCGGCACGCGCGTGAACGGGATGTCGAAGTCGACCAGGGTGATCGGCGGCGTGATGTCGAATTCCTTGTCGATCGAGAAGAAGAACAGGTCGATCTTGAGGAACGCGAACAGCTTGGCGAAGATCTCGCCGTGCACGTCGAACATGGCGAGCGGCGCGAGCAGCTTGGCCGCGCCGTCGGCGTACACCGCCTGGTTGAGGAAGTTCTTCGCCAGCTCGTGCGAGGCGAATCTTGCCGTCCTCGTTCGGGTCGTGCAGGTCGAAGTCGATCTCGGCGAAGATGCCGCCGGCGACACCCGCCTTGGCGACGCCCAGGTTGAGCTCGGCCGCCGCCGAGATGCCGCCGGTCAGGACGACCTCGGGCACGTCCGGCCCGCTGCCGTCCGCGGCCGCGGTATCGCTGATGAACAGGCCGTCGAACAGCAGCTCCGGGTTGCGGAAGCCGCTGTCGAAGAATTCCTTCAGGCCCAGCGTGTCGTAGCCGATCGGCCCGAAATCGATGAGCGCGCCCAGCGAGCCGGTGATCGAGACGCCCAGCGGGCCGAAGATCGGGAAGAACTGCGAGTAGCTGAACTTGAAGTCGAGCGGCGGCAGGTCGATCGCGATCAGCGTCACGTCGTTGCCCATCAGCAGCCCGAAGATCTGGCTCGGGTTCTGGAACACCGGGAACTGGATGAAGTCGCCCGAAGTTCTGGCCGGCGAAGCCGTTGCTGAACGAGCCGTGGTCTCGAGACATCGGCGCGCCGGTGCTCGGGGCACTCGCGAGCGCCGCGTCGAAATTGAAGCCCGATGTGTCGGGCAGCGCGACGCTGTTGCGGTCGAAGTCCGGCGTCCCACAGCGACCGGCGTATGCGCCGGCGCTCGCGTCGAAGATGACGAAATCGCCGAACGGCAGGATCAGCGATGCCGATTTCGGACGGGTCCGGGATGCTGTTGACGAAGCGTGATGACGTCGGCGATCGCGTAGATCAGGTCGGCCTTGACGTAGCCGGTCATGCCGGCGATGTCGATCAGCGTGATCGGCGAGCCGGCGAGGTCGGAGATCACCGGGATCGGCGCGGTGAGCACGTCGATCAGCGGCTGCAGCGGCTCGGTGACCTTCTGCACCTCCTTGACGATCGGGCTGAGGAAGTCGGAGATGAAGGTGCCCAGGTCGAGGCCGATGTCGCGGAACTCGACGACCTTGCAGGCCGTCCTGCGATGGCGTTGCCGATTTCCGACAGATCGACGAGATCGCCCGCGGCGCGATCGCCGATGTGCCAGTCGAGGTAGAACTCGCCGACGATCTTCGGGAAGACCTTGGACGCCGCTTCGCCGACCAGGTCGCTGTTCAGCTTGAGCGCGAGGTCCAGGTCGACGATCGCTTCGGCGGCGACGCCGACGTCGATGCTCGATGTCGCCCAGGTCGCCGATGCCCACCTTCGAGTTCGTGGGATCGTCCGCGGGCGGTGTCTGGCCCGGCGCGAGGTCCTGTTCTTGATGTCGACGCCGAAGGTGGCGCCCAGATGCGTCAGGCCGTTGCCGTCGTCGTCGCTTGTTGTTGGCATCGAGCTGCAGGAACGCGAGGCGCCCGGTCAGCCCCGCGCCGGGCAGCGTGACGTCGACGTTGAGCTCCAGCTCGTTCTCGTCCGACACGTCGAGGTAGAAGCCCCGGTGCATGTCGACGCCGAAGCCGAAATCGAGCTGCCAGTCGATTTCGGCGTCGACCGCGCCGCGCGTCTCCAGTCCCAGGCCCGGAATGCCGATGTCGAAGTCGATGCCCGCGCCGGCGTCGACCAGCGTGCCGCCGAGCTGCAGGTTCCACTGCATGAAGATGTCGTTGCGGTCGGCGACGTCCGGCCCTTCGACATCGACGTTGGTGTCCAGGACGATGTCGGCGATCGTGACCACGCCGTCGTCGTTGCGGTCGCCGAGCACGTGCAGCTGGTCGTGCCAGCAGCTCGAACAGCTTCTGCGAGATGTAGTTCTGGTCCGGGGTGGCGGCGGTCTCGACCGCGTCGCGCAGGCCGTCGATGAAGTCCTTGCGGAAGTCGCCGATCACGTCGGCCGCGTCGGCGAGCTGGTCGCCGATCAGCGGCAGCGTCAGCCCGCCGACCTCGCCGTCGAAGGTGTCCTGCAGCAGGCCGAGGAAGCCGTCGACGCCGTCGATGATCAGCAGCAGGTTGTCCAGCGCGCTGAACTGGCTGAAGTCGAGGTTGAACAGCTGATCGGGGACGAAGATGAACTGGTCGCCGCCGCCCGCCTCGCCGTTCGGCCCGAGCGTGCCGCCGAAATCGAGGCCGTTTTCGATGCTCAGCTCTAGCGCCCCGCCAACCTTGATATCCCCGCGGTACACCGAGGCGGTCGGGAAGTAGACCGGCAGGGCGGCGTCGATCGTTCCCGTCAGGCTCGCAATGACGACCTCGTCCGGGGCATTGAGCAGTTCATCGACCAGAGTACCCAGCAAGACGCGTCGGTCGGCTCCCGAGCCCTCGGTGAACACCGAGTCCTGGAGCCCCAGCTCGAAGTCGCCGGAGATCTCGGCGCTGCCGCCGATGATGCGTGCCCCGATCGGCCCGAGCGCAGCCGTGAAGGAGATATCGTCCGCGCCCGCGGTCAGCGAGCCGGCGATGCGCGTGCCCTTGTCGCTCGCTTGGTCGTATCCGAATATCCACACATCGAGCGGATTGGTCAGATCGATGCCGAAGCCGAGGTTGAGGCCGAGCTCGCCCTCCGCGCGCAGGTCGGCGTTGCCCGAGAGCTCGAATGCGCCACCGGCCAGCTCCAGCCCGAGGTCGATCGGCAGGGATTCCGAAAAACTGGGCTCGAAATTCAGGTCGATGCGCAGGATGGTCGAGTCGACCAGTTCGATGTCCAGCAGGTCGCTCGTGGCCGGAATGCCGAACGCCTCCTTGAGCTTGTCTTCCAGGAATTGCAGGCTGTCGCTGCTATCCGAGTGCGTGGCCCGTACATGGATGTTGCCGGCCGGCCCTTCCGTGTCGAGCGCATCGCCCGGCACGAGCGTCAGCACCGTGTCGGTGACCGAGCCGATCGTGTACAGGCCGTCGTTCCCGGTGCTGTCGGACACGCGGATCTGTTGGCCGGCGGCGAAGCGGTCGCTGCGCCAGCTGCCGGAGGCGCGGGTGATCGTGTCCGGGCCGCTTGCGACGCTGGTGAAGGTCAGATTCGGGTTGCCGCTCAGTTCCGCACGGCTGGGCATGCGGCTCGCCTCGTCCACAGCGGTGGCGAACTGGTCGGCGAACGACAGCATGTCGTTGATGCTGACGTTGATCAACGGAATGTCGTCGTTGAGGAAGCCGAACTCCTCGAAGCCGCCCAGGAAGTCGGACAGCGCGCGCAACGCGGCGATGATCTGCGCGAAGCCGATGTTCTGGAAATTCAGGAGGTCGTCGAAGCCCTGCGTGGTGATGGTGTAGCCCGCGTTGCCGTCGCCGGCGCCGTCCAGCATCTCCGCCAGGCTGCCGATGCCGATGTGCAGCTGCGGGTCGCTCGTGCCGATGATGCCGATGTTCGGCGTGATGCTGACCGAGAGGTCGAAGGCGCCGCTGCCGTCGATCGTAGGGCCGACGATGAAATCGCCGAGGTGCGAGACGTTATCGATCAGATCCTTCAACGTGATCTTGGCGTCGGGGTCGAACCCGGTCGCGTCCACCGGCTTCAGGCCGACGCTGACGGTGCCGGTCAGGTTGCCGGTGCCGTGCGCCGAGATGCCGACGAAGCCGAACTTGGCGGCGACGTCCAGCCCCCCCACGTCGGCGATGGCCAGGCTGGCCGCAGCGTGCGCGTTGCGGATGAACAGGCGATCGAGCGGATCGATGCCGCCGAGCTGGCCGCCCTCGAACTCGCCGTCGGCCGGATCGTTCTGCGGGTCCGTGGTGTCCGCGCCGAGGATGCCCAGATCGGAGGCGGCCGTGTTCGGGCCGTAGAACACCTCGGTGGTATTGCCGTCCAAGTCGAGGTCGGTGGTGTCGACCTTGGCCTTCGATCCGGGCGCGTTCGACACCCGGAAGGTCGACGTGCCGGTCGTATCGTCGGTGAGCTTGATGCGCGTGCCGTCGTCGCTGTAGCCGAAGTGGACGTGGCCGCCGGTCTGCGTCTGGATCGCGCTGCCGACCTCGCCGAGCGTCGTGAGGCCGTCGAGCGCAACGGCGTACACCGAGCCGTCGCGCGTGGTGATGGTCAGGTCGGCCGAGGAGCCGGTGCGCGAGGGCGCCAGGCCGAGCTCTTCCACGGCGACGCTGCCCGCCTCGGCGGTGATCGCGAGGCCGCTCGCGCCCGGCTCGCGCGTCGAGAAGACGAGCTGCTTGCCCAGCGAGCTGACCTCGACCTTGTCGGCGAAGCCGGCGGCATCGAGCGCACGCTGCACGTCCGCCACCACGTCGAGGATGTTGCGGTTCGACGCCGTGGATTCCTGCGTCACCGTCACGCTGACCGGATTGCCGCTGTTCACCGTGGACAGGCTTACGTCGAAATGGGCGTCGCCCGAGAGGCGGCCTACGAACCCGGACACCGGCGCGGCCGCCTTCAGCCTGAGCTTGCCGTCGACCGGGTCGGTGGCGGTGATCTTCAGCACGCCGCCGGAGCTGGCCGCGCTCTGGCTCGTGCCAAAGCCGATCTGCGTGACCGCCGGGTTGCCGCCGGAGGCCGTGAGCGAGAACGAGGTGACGCCCTCGAGCCCGACCAGGGCGATCTTCGTGTCGGCAGTGATGGCGTGGATCTGCGCGCCCAGCCCCGCGATCGCGAGCGCGTCGTTGATGTCGTCGGCGAGATCGTCGACCGAGGCGTTGCTGCGCGAGCCGGCCGCGCTGCCGTCGGTGCTCGACCTCGGCACCGTCACGGCCACGGGCCCGGCGCCGTTGACCATCAGGTTGAAGGTCGCGTCGCCCGACAGCTGGCCGAACGCCATCTCCGCGGCCTGGCCGGCGCGGAATCCGATCTGCGAGATGGCGGGACTGCCATTCGCCGCATTGAAGGATATCGAGGTCACGCTGCCGAGGGCTTCGAGCGCGACGCGGTCGCCGTCGAGCACCGCGTGCACCTGGTCGTCCAGCCCGACGCTGGCAAGCGCTCTGTTCACGCTGTCGAGCAGGTCCTGGAGCGTCGAGTTGCCTACGAGGTGGATGCTGTCGTAGTAGGTGTCCGGGAAGCTCAGCGCGCCATCGGGATTGACCGCTTCGATCACCGTGCTGTCGGAGGTGTCGGCCCAGGCCATGTGCAGCGTGCCGTCGGCGAACTGCATGTTGGTGTAGTCGCCGTAGTCGCCGCCGCCGGTGCCCGAGGGGCTGGAGGGCGCGTCGCTTACCTGCTGCTGCAGGCTCGACCAGGTCTGCCCGGCATCGAAGCTGACTGCGGCGAAGTACTCGACATCAGTGTTGACGACACTGTCGATGTCGCCCGCGCCCAATGCTCCATCGTCATTGCGCGCGTCGTACCAGGAAATTGCGACGTTGCCGCTCGACTGGTCGACGTCGAGCCACGAGAAGAACTGCGTAGCGTTGCCGGCGTCGTTGTTGACCAGGACGCGATTGCTCCAGGTCTGGCCGCCGTCGTCGGACGTGATGACGAAGATGTCGAGGTCGTCGTGGTTGGTGGTCGAAACGCCGTCCAGGTCGCCCTGGTCGGCGAAGGACACGTAGAGGCGCCCGTCGTGCGACCCGCCGGAGCGATCCGCGTCGGCGGACAGGCCCATCCAGATGCCGCGCGTGGGTTGCGCCGGCACCGTGTAGGCGCCCCCGGAGGTGGGGTCGTTGAAGACGTTGACGCTGCCGGTGTAGGCGACGCGGTCGAGCGTCACTTCCACGCGCCGGTTCAGTGCATTGGCGACGTCGTTCGCGGTGGAGACGGCGAGCTGCGTTTCGCCGAAACCGAGCTGCCTGAGCTGCGATGCCGACACGCCCTTGTCGACGGTGAGGTAGGTGAACACCGACTGCGCGCGGTTGTCCGACAGCGTCTGGTTGTCGGCCCCGCTGCCGGCCGTATCGGTGTAGCCGGCGATGGTGGCGCGCAGCTGGGCGTCGCCGTTCAACGCGTCCGCGATCGGGTCGAGCGCGAGCTTGTCCGCGTCCGACAGCGCGAACACCGCGGTGTCGAAGTAGATCGTCTTGTCCAGGCCGCCGCCCCAGGTCACCCCGCCGTCGAGCGAGGAGTCGAACATCAGGTTCGAGACGCCCGCGGTGCCGTACTCCTCCCACGCAACGTAGATCTGGCCGTCCGGCCCGAAGAACGGCATGGAGTCGATCGAGTGCCCGCTCGGCGCGGCGGCCGAGGAACCGGCATCCATGCCGCCGACCTTGGTCGGCGTGCTCCAGCTCAGCCCGTCGGAAGACGTCGCCGCATAGATGACCCCACCTCGATGCCAGGCGAGCACGAACAGGTCCTGGGTCGGATCGCCTGGATCCGGACCTACGGCGAGGTACTCCTTGTCGTTGTCGTCGGGGAAGGTGTCGGAGGGGTTGAGACCACCGTCCTCGTCCGCGGCGAAAGCGCCGACGACCGCGGTGTCGGCCGCGTTCCAGGTCGCGCCGCCATCGTAGGACACCGCCGTGACCGCGACATGGGTCTGCGCTGGGGTGCCATGCGTCGCCGGATTCTTGTCCACCAGGTGCGCGTACAGCGCGATGCTGCCGTCGCGGCTGAAGATGATGGTCGGATCGCCGTGCGAGGCACCGGGCGCGGGCGTGCTCGCGGGCAGCGCAATCGTCTTGCGCGTCCAGTGCTGCCCGCCGTCGAACGTGACGTAGACGTGATCGCGGCTGGTGGCCGAGCCGAAGATGCCGTCGGTGCCGTCGTCGTCATTGACGCCGACGATGATGTTGTCGGGATTCGTCGGGTTGACCGCGATCGACGTTTCGGACTGGTCGTCGAGATGGTGGGTGAGGTTGATGTCGGTTCCGGGCGCCCCGGACAGCCTCGGCACCGTCACCGTCACGGGCGCGCCGCCGTCGATGCTGAGCGTGAAGCTGGCATCGCTCGACAATTGGCCGTAGCGCGTGTCGACGGACCCGGCCGCCGCCACCGTCTGCAAGTCGCTGAACGTGATGCCGTCGTGCAGCGAGGAGAGCTCGGTCGCGTCGCTGAGCTGCACCGCGCCCACGTCGCCCAGGTACACGCCGAGCGTCAGCGTCAGCCCGCCCCCCGCGGACAGGCGAATCGCGCTGTCGCTCGTCAGCTCGGCGATCGGCGCCAGGTCGAGCAGGTTGAAGTCGAGCGGCACGTCGAGCGAGCCGAGGTTGTCGGTGCTGTCCGGATCGCCGAGGGCCAGGTCGAGGGTCAGCTCGTCGGTCGCCGGGTCGTAATTGACGATGTCCAGCCCGATGATGTGCACCAGCTGCTGCGCGAGGTCCTGCACCGTGACGAAGGTCGGCCGGTTGTTCGCGTCGAGCAGCTTTCTCTTGTCATTGCCCAGGCCGGTGTTCGCCGTGGTAGCGGAGGCGCCGACGTTCACCGCTATCCCCAGGGCGCCGTTGATGGCGATGGTCAGCAAGACGTCGCTCGCGAGGATGCCGGTCGACGGGGCATTTACCGTGCCCAGCAACTCGAGCCGGCCGCTGTTCAGCGCGGCCGAGCGCAATCCGGTGAATCCGAGACCATTGCCCGACACCGTGAACGAATCGATGCCGGGGCCGATGGCGAACAGGCTGATCTTGCCCTCCTGCACCTCGGCGAAAATCTTGTCGCCGAGTTCGGCATCCGTCAGCGCGGCGTTGATGTCGTTGGCCAGCTTGTCGGCGCCGTCGGTGCCGTCGCCGCCGTCATCGAACAGCAGCGTGTTCTGGAACAGGTCGGCGAACTTCAAAACCTCGTCGAGCGCCGAGCCGATGATCGGCACGTCCTCCGCGTTGAAGCTGCGCCGGAAGTCGTCCAGCCAGTTGGTGATCTGGCCGAGCATGCCGACCAGCGTGCCGGCGTCCATGTGCGTGAAATTGAACAGGTCGCCGAAACCCGTAGGCAAGTCCACCTGCAGGGTGTCGAAGTTGGTGAGGTCCGACCACGCCAGCGTCATCGTGGTGCCCGCGGTCGGCGTGGTGATGCCGAGGAAGGGCGCGGCGATCGGCAGGCTGATGTTCGCCGAGGCGTTGAACGTCGGCGTTACCAGCGTGCCGAGATCGGAGACGCCGGCGATGAGCTCGGAGATGTCGATGCGGCCGGCGCTCGCCGGGTTGGCATTGCTCCCCGGGTCGTTCAACGCGAGCGAGAAGTCGACATGCGCGTCGGCCGACCCGTCGACGATCTCGATCGCCAGGAAGCCGAAGCGCGCCGAGGCGTCGACGTCCGTCGCCGTAAGGTCGAGCGAGCCGCTGATCGACGCGTCGTCGATGAAGACGAAATTCGTAAGGTCGTCGGTCGCCGGATCGTAGTTCAGGTCGACGCCGAACCCGAAGTCGAACGCAACGGTGGCGTCGACGCTCGCGTTGGTGCTGGCGTTGAAGTCCGCCAGGCCTTCGGCCAGATCGAAGTCGAGCGACAGCGGCGCCGACACTCCGACCAGTACCTCGGAGACGCTGAGATTGAACGTCAGCAGCTTGCTGACCGGATCGTAGTTCGCGCCGATGACGGACGGATCGAGGCCGAGAATCTCCGCGAGCTTCTCGGCGAATTCCTGCACCGTAGTGAAGGTCGGCTGGCCATCGGCGTCGAGCAGCTTGGGAACGTCGTTGACGTCGTCGTAGAGCAACCGGTCATGCACGAAGGTGCCGAAGTCCAGGATCGAATCGATGGCCGGGCCGACCACCGGCAGGCCGAGGGCGGCCTGCACTGCCTCCGTGTTGCGCAGTGCGTCGAGCTG
This sequence comes from uncultured beta proteobacterium, assembly GCA_963782655.1. Lineage (GTDB taxonomy): Bacteria > Pseudomonadota > Gammaproteobacteria > Burkholderiales > SG8-39 > JAABQT01. The sequence continues at coordinate 117,428 of CAWALA010000010.1, forward strand.
GCCGGTGAGCTGGCCGATGAGGCTCAGCAGCTGCGCGGCCGACAGGTCGTTGAACTGGAAGACGTTGCTGAAGTCGCCGTCGAAATCGATCGAGTACGTGCCGGAATCGAACAGGTCGGTGGCGCTGAACTGCACCGTGCCGACGTTCGGGTCGACGAAGCCGCCCAGCCCGACGTCGACCACGATCGGCAGGCTCGCGTTCGCGCCGCCGCCGAGGTCCGCGTTCACCAGCGAGTCGAGGTCGGAGAGGCCGTCGAGAAGCTCGCGCAGGTCGATGCGGCCATCGCTGTTCGGATCGTTCAGCGTGACGTCGAGCGTCGGGCTGGCCGACAGGCTGCCATCCACCACCGACACGCTGAGGAAACCGATGTGCGCGCTCGCGTCGACGTCGCTTGCCGAGACATCGAGCTCGGCGGTGGCGTGCGGGTCGCGGATGAAGAACCAGTCGAGCGGGTCGTCGCCGTCGGCGATCGCGTCGAGGTCGACGCCGAAGTCGAGGTCGAGCGCGAAGCTGCCGTCGACGCTCGCCTGGCTGCTGAAGTCGAGCCCGCCCAGGCCGTTGCCGAAGTCCACCGCCGCGCCGAGCGGCGTGCTGACCGAGAAGTCCTTGGCGAGGTGCAGGTGATAGGTCAGCTCGCCGGTGGCCGCGTCGAAGTCGAAGCCGAGCGCCGAAGGATCGAGGCCGAGGCTCTGCGCGAGCCGCATGGCCAGGGTCTGCGCCGACGGGAAGGACGTCGTGCCATCCACCGGACCTGTCAGCGGCAGGATCACCTGTTGGTTGAAGGTGTCGAGGAAGCCGACGATCTCGTCGAACGCGTCGGAGAGGAACGGAATGTCGACGTTGAGCGTCTGGGCGAACTCGTGGATCTGGTCGATCTGCGAGAGCACCTGCTGCGCGTCGACGCGCAGGAAGTCGACCACCCTGCTGGCAAAGCCCGCGTTGGCGGTGATGCTCGCGCTCGCCGGATTGGTGACATTCGCCCAGTCGATGGTGAGCTGGGCGCCGCCGAGGTCGATCGAATCGACGCCCGGGATGAGCGCCGAGGCCTCGACGTCGAGCTTCAGGGCGAGACGTCGCTGGTATGCGCGCCGTTGGCGGAGACGGCGACGTGCGAGCCGAGCCCGCCGTCCAGGTCCGAGAGCCGCAGCTTGTCGCCGGCCGCGGACAGGCTGACCGAGACGCCGACCGCCGGGTCGACGGTCAGCGTGTCGATGTCGGCGGCGACGTCGAGGAAGCCGAAGCGGCCGTCGGCGTGGCCTGCGCCGTTTAGCGTGATGTGGTCGACCGAGAGGTTGCTCGTCGCGGTGTCGATGAAGAAGCCCGACCCGTCGACGCCGAAACGGAGGTTCAGCTCGACCTCGGCCTCGAGGTCGAACTCGCCGCTCAGCGTGACCTGCCCGCCGCCGAAGCTGAAATCGCCGTCGAGCGCCGCTTCGCCGTCGAGATCCTTGACGAGATGGAACTGCACGTCGCTCAGGTCGCTGCCGGTGACGGTGCCGCCCAGACCCTCCAGCGCGGTCTTCAGCTGAGCGAAAGTCGTGATCCCGGTGCCGATGCTGCCGATGTCGAAGGCGCCGGTGCCGGTCTCGAACAGGCGCCGCAGGCCCGTGATCTCCGCGTCGGCGTCGTCCGGGGATGCCACCGGGGCATCGGCCTCCGCCGCTTGCCCCGTGCGCTGCATTCCCATGATCGCGCTGAACAGCGAGGTTCCCAGCAGCGCCAGGTCGGGCTGGGTGGCGCCGCCGCCGGAGGTCGGCAGCTGCGCGACCTGGTCGAGCCATTCGATGAAGTCGCCGAGACCGGCGCCGTTGACCACGTCGTCGCCGGCCGAAGTCAGGTTGTTGGTGAAGGCCGCGTTCTCGCCGAACGAGACGCGCTCCGTGTCGCCGTCCGGCGCCAGCCGCGCGGTAAAGGTGGTGGTGCCGGCGGAGGTCGTGCTCGAGTGCTCGAGCATGCTGCCGCCGTCGAGCTCGACCGTGGTGCCCGCATCGCCGTCGAAGCTGATGCCGTCCGCGAACGACAGGGCTCCGTGCGAGCTGTCGATGACGAGGTGGTCGGCGCCGCCGCCGGTGTGGATCATCAGGCCCTGGATCGCCGCAAGCGGCACCTGGAGCACCGGCGAGACACTGTTGAGCGAGATGTCGACCAGCGCCGGGTTGTCGGCATCGCGCGCGATCGTGAAGGTGTCGGCGGCCGAGGTGCCGTCGAGGTGCAGCGTGCTCGGCGTGTCGAGCTGGCTGGCCACGTCGCCGTAGATGGCCCACGCGCCGCGACCCTGGGTGCCGGCGAACAACGCATCGGGGGACGCCCCGCGGTCGAAGAAGTGCACTGCGCGCACCGGCGAGTTCGGGAGTCCCAGGCCGGCCTGCGTCCAGGCGACGTTCGGTGCGGGATCGATCGCGCGATAGACGTTGGCGCTGGTGCCGGCCAGAAGAACCGTGTCGATGCCGGTGTTCAGGACCTCCAGGGTCTTGATCGCGCCTCCCGGCGGGTGGAGATTCTGCGACACCACGTCCCAATGGTGTCCGTCGCCGTGGGTCGTGGACTTCCACACGGTCGTGCCGTCGGTCGCGTAGACCGTCTCCCAGTCCTCCGGGTCCATCGCGATCGAGATGATCTGGCCCGAGCCGGCGATGGAGACATCGGTGAAGGCGTTGGCGGCCGCCCCGTCGACGCGCACGAAGAGGCTGCTGCCGCGCGCGGCGTAGATGATGTCCGGCTTGTCGTTGCCGTCTTTCCTGCCGCCGTAGGCGAGCGCGGTATAGGCAGTGCCATCGGCCGGGAGGAAGTTCGGGTTGACGGCCGCGGTGACCGCGCTGGAGAAGCGGGGCGTGATGGTGGTCAGCCGGTCGGTGCTTTCATAGAGGCTGAAGAAGCCGATCAGCATCCTGTTGGAAGCGGAAGCGACGGCATTGACGACGTACGGGATGGTCTGGAAGGCGCCCGAGTTGGCGATCACCCGGTCGGCGGCCTCGAGGCCAGAGCGGTCCGCCGCCGCCGGGGCGTTGCGCAGCCCGACGGTGCCGCCGCTCACGAAAGCGCCGGTGTTGTCGAACTGGTTGGCGACGAAGAACCTGAAGTTGTTGCTCATGCTGAAACGCAGCATGTGCGTCGCGTCGATCGGAACGGCGAGCTGTCCCTGCCCGTCGGCCTGCAGGATCTGGCTCCACACGCCGCGCGTTGCGAAATCGTCCGCGAGGCCGTCGCCGTCGAGGTCCACCGGATCGGGCGGCTGGTTGAGCTGCTGCGACGAGCCGGTGTCCTGGTTGCCCACGAGCAGCACGTTGTTCAGCGGGTCGTACGCGAGCGACAGCACTTCGCTGTTCGTCAGGTCGTCGTTGACGCTCGACCACGCCCGAGCGCCCGTGAGCGGCAGCGACAGCCGGTAGATGCCGCCGTCGTCGGTGTCGATCAGCCGCCCGGCCATGTCGAGCGCAAGGCGATGCGAGTCGGCGTGCGGCGCGGTATTGCCCGCGCTCGCCCCGACGACCGCGTTCCATGCGCCGCCGTCGCTGAGGAAGAGGTTGCCCATCCCGGCGCCGCTCGAGGCGCCGCCGATGAAGGCGTGCGTCCCGTCGGCGCTCGCCTGGAGCGACATGAACAGATCGGCCGCGCCGCCCGTGACCGGTACCGGACCGAACTGCGCCCAGACCCCGCCCTGGTTGGTCGAGCGGAAGACGCCCGTGACGTTGCTGCCAAGCTCCAGCTCTGCGAACACAGCGTTGTTGGCGTTGCCCGCGTCCGCCTGGACCGAAAGCCTGATGCGATCCGCGTTCGCGCCGTTGCCGCCGCCATTACTGGGCTGCGTCGCGGTCGCGGTCCATGTCGCCCCGTCCGTCCCGTCGCTGACCATCACGCCGGTGCCGAGCAGCGCGGCATAGAAGCGGTCCGGGTCGCCCGGGTCGGCGACCAGGTCGGTCGCGTCGCCGGCAACCAGCCGCGTGAAAATCTGGCCGCCGTCGGTGCTACGGAAGATGCCGCCCGTGTTGGTGGCGCTCGACAGCGCGCTCACGAGGACGATCTCGTCGCCCCCCGAGTCCAGTCCGGTCGCGACCACCGAGGTGATCCTCAGGCCCGCAAACGGGTCGGCCGCGAGGAGCGACCAGGTGGTTCCGCCGTCGGTCGACTTCAACAGGCCGATCGCGGCGCCGCCCTCGCGGTTGCTGCTGAACTGGCCGGTTCCCGCGTAGAGGACGAGGTTGTCGCTCGGCGTCGTGGCGGTGAGCGGGTTGCCGATCGAGTCGCGCGAGCTGAGCGCGAGGCTGCCGATGGCGAGCGACGCGAAGGCGTCGGTGAGCGGCGTCCAGTGGTTGGCGATCAGCTCGACGCGGCGATTCAGCGCAAGGTGCGCGGGCGTATCGTTCGGCGCGAGCGGATTCGCTTCGCCCAGGCCGGCGACGACGAGCTGCCCGGCATCGACATGCTGGTTGTTGACCAGGTAATCGCGCACCGCATTGGCGCGATCCAGCGAGAGCTGCGGATTGCCGCCCGGGTTGAGGTTGGGCGTGTTGTCGGTGTAGCCGTTGACGTGGACGACGAGGGTCGGATTCGCCTTGAGGAAGTTCGCGTAGCCGTTCAGCACCAGCATCGAATCGGCGTTGACGGCCGATGCGCCGGTGTCGAAGAACACCGTGCGGTCGCTGTTGCGCCAGACGCCGCCGCCGACGGTCGCGGCGAACAGCACGTTCGGATCGAAGGGGTTCGTCGCGACCTGGTTCACCGCGCCGATCACCGGGTTGTTCTGCGCCGGCAGCTGCACCTGGCCGCCGGTGATGCGGCTCGGCCCCTCGGAGAGCCACTGCGGCAGGCCGTGCTCGGTGATCGTGCCGTTGCCGCCGTTGAAGGCCTGGAAGTCGACGAAGCGCGCCGCGAGCTGCCCGTCGGTGGCGAGCGCCGAGCCGTCGGTGAAGCGCACCAGCGTGAGGTCGGCGACGAGGTTCAGCGTGTCGTTGTCGCCCTGGCCGTTGACCAGGATGCGGCCGCTGAATCCCGAATCGCCGAGCGAGTCGAGCGTCAGCGAGTCGATCCCGGCGCCGAGGTTCAGGGTCAGCGCGGCGGGGTTGGCGAACGAGGTCGTCTCGATCGCGCCGCTCGTGCTGCGCACCTGGATGTGGCCCGGCGTCGGCGAATCCTCGATCACCCAATCGTCCGCCCCGACCGTTCCGTTGAAGGTCACGTTCGACGCCGTGCCCGCACTTACCGGCTCGAGCCCGGCATACGTAATCAGGTCGCCATCACTGTCGACGGTGCCGGAGTCGGGGCCGGTAGGCGTGAACACCAGGCTGTTGAAGCTGCCGTTCACGACCAGCGTGTCGAAGCCACCCCGCCCGCCATCCAGGTAGCCGCTCAGGCTGCCGCCCGGCTCCACATAGAAGGTGTCCTGGTTGTCCGCGCCGCCCAGCAGGATGCCGACGTCGGTGAACGGCACGCCGTTGAGCGTGCCTTCGTCGTTCCCGGTGATGCGCCAGACGTTGTCCGAATCGCCCGCTTGGAGGGCACGCTCGCCGGACTCGGTCTCGATGATCCAGGTACTCGCGGTGACATCCGTGTCGACGGAGGTATCAGGCGAAATCGTGATCAGCACCGGAGCGGGCGAGGCCTCCGGTGCGACGAGTTGCGTTGACGATTGCGGCTGATCTGCCTGGACCAACGCCGCCGCCAGCAGGTCCGCTACGGCGGGCGACGCACCGTCGGCCGACAGCAGCAGCCGCGGCTCGAGCGCTTCGAAGAGGATCTTGCGGCGATACGGCGGTGTTTCGCGCTGGCGCGCCCGTGACTTGCCCCGGCGCATGAATGGTTTTTCGAACGGGGCGTTCATCGGGCCTGCTAGTGCGCCGTGCCGGGGTCTGCCGTAATGCGACGATTGCCGCGCTTCGCAATACCGATGACGAAACCCATTGCGGGCATCCGTTCCCCCCTACATTGCAACCGCCCCATGGACCAGGCTTCCCGATCCCGACCCACGTTCTTTGTCTTGCTTTTCTTCAGCGATGCAGCGTGCGCCTTCCGCCTGTGAGAAATCGCACACGCGGAGGCTAGCGCAGATCGATGGAAAATGTAAGCGTGGCGAGCGGCGCCATTACGTTTCGTCAAGACAATGCGGCGGTGATCGCACTGCAACGTGGCATGACGTTTGTACTGCTCGTGATTCTTCAGACTCTGCTTGAAGTTATTCTTGTCTTTGTTTGAATCGAAGCAGGATGCATGCTGCGCTTTTACCGTGGCCGCAGGACGCGCGGATATCACATCGCAAGCATCCGCGCCAACTCGACAAGCGCGGCGTCGGCGGCCGCGTGCGACCAGCGATCTCGGAAAGTGACGTGAGCGGCGATCTCGCCGTCGCAGCATCCCGAGCGAGCACGCCGTGCCGACCCGCCGCGAGGCTGTCGACCGCGGCCGCGCCCAGGCGCGTGGCGAGCACGCGGTCGGCGGCGCTCGGCACGCCGCCGCGCACCACGTGGCCGAGGCGCGTCAGGCGCAGTTCGAAGCCGATGGTGTCGCTCTGCTCGCCGTAGTGCTTGAGCAGCGCCTGCACGCCGTGCTTCGCGCCCTCGGCCACCACCACCATCGCGTGGGTCTTGCCGCGGCGGTAGGCGGCGCGCAGCCGCTCCGCGACCTCCGCGGCTTCGACTTCGCGCTCGGGGATCGCGATCACCTCGGCGCCGCCGGCGATGCCCGCCATGAGGGCGATGTAGCCGCAATCGCGCCCCATGGTCTCGACGACGAAGGCGCGCTGGTGCGAGGACGCGGTGGTGCGCAGGCGATCGATCGCCTCCAGCGTGACGTTGATCGCGGTGTCCGCGCCGATGCTGACGTCGGTGCCGTAGAGGTCGTTGTCGATGGTCGAGGGCACGCCGACCGCCGCGAAACCCTCGCGCGCGAGCGAGGCGGCGCCGGTCTGCGAGCCATTGCCACCGATCACCACTAACGCCTCGATGCCGCGCGCGGCGAGATTGCGCAGCGCCTGGGTGCGCCCCGCGGCTTGCGCGAACTCCGGGCAGCGCGCACTGCCAAGGAAGGTGCCGCCGCGCTGTACGATGCCGCCGACATCACGCGCAGCGAGCGGCACGATCGCGTCGGCGAGCAGCCCGGCGAAGCCGTTGCGCACGCCGCACACTTCCCAGCCGCGCGCCAGCGCGGCGCGTGTCACTGCGCGCACCGCTGCGTTCATGCCGGGGGCGTCGCCGCCGCTGGTGAGGACCGCGAGGCGCTTCACTCGGGCAATCGCTCGGGTTCCTGCCCGGGCAGAATTTCGACGTCGCGCAGCTTGCGCTCGATCTGGCGCGTGCGTACCTCGGCCTGGTCGATCGAGTTTGCCGCCGACTGCAGTTGGCGCTTGGTGTTCGCCAGCACTTCCGCGAACTTGCCGAACTCGGTCTTCACGGAGCTGAGCACCATCCAGACTTCGCTCGAGCGCTTCTCGATGGCCAGCGTGCGGAATCCCATCTGCAGGCTGTTCAGCAACGCGGTCAGCGTGGTTGGGCCGCATATCGTCACGCGAAACTCGCGTTGCAGTGTATCGAGCAGCCCCGGCCGCCTGAGCACTTCGGCGAACAGGCCCTCGAGCGGCAGGTAGAGCAACGCGAAATCGGTGGTCGCCGGCGGCTCGACGTATTTCTCGACAATGGACTTCGCCTCGAGCTTGATGCGCGCCTCGAGCGCCTTCGCCGCACCCTCGACCGCCAGAGGGTCGGCCGCATCCTGCGCCTGCTGCAGCCTCTCGTAATCCTCGAGCGGGAACTTGGCGTCGATCGGCAGCCATACCACGCTGCCCTCGCCGCCCGCGCCCGGCAGCTTGATGGCGAACTCCACGCGCTCGCGCGACCCGGGACGCGTGGCGACATTGGTCTCGTATTGCTCCCGCGCCAGCACCTGCTCGAGCAGCGCGGCGAGCTGCACTTCGCCGAGCACGCCGCGGTTCTTGACGTTGGACAGCACCTTCTTCAGGTCGCCGACGCCGGCGGCGAGCACCTGCATCTCGCCTAGCCCCTTGTGCACCTGCTCGAGGCGATCGGACACCGTCTTGAAGGAGTCCGACAGGCGCTTGTCGAGCGTTTCATGCAGCTTCTCGTCCACGGTCTTGCGCATCTGCTCGAGCTTCTCTGCGCTGTCCTTCTGGATCCTGTCCAGTCGCTGCTCCACGGCGCCCCGCAATGCCTCGAACTGCGCGTTCTGCACGCCGGTTCCGGAGGCGAGCTGGGTGATGACGTTCTGCGCAAACACAGACAGGCTGCCGCGCAGCTCCTCGCGCGCCTCGCGCGCGGACGCGCGTTCGCGCGCCACCAGCACCAGGAGCAGCGCCAGCGAACCCGCCGCGACCGCCAGCGTAACGATGAGAAGCGCTTCGGACATCGCCGCGAGCCTACACCGAGTCCCTCAGCGTCAGCGCCGGCGACGCCGAGAGCACCTTGCGCGCCGACAGCCAGGCGTTGAGCGACAGCAGCACCACCCCGGCGAGCGGCCCGGCAATCCACAACTCTGGGCTGGGCGGCAGGTCGAGCTCGAACACCCGCCGTGCCAGCAGCTGGCCGATCGCCGCCGCGCCCAGCGTGGCGAGGATCCCCGCCACCAGGCCCATGGCGAGGAACTCCGCGCGCTGGCTGCCGGTGACCTGCTTGCGCGAAGCGCCGTACACGCGCATCACCGCCGCCTCGCGCCGGCGCTCGTCCTCGGTCGCCACCAGCGCCGAGTACAGCACCAGCAGCCCCGCGCCCAACGCAAACAGGAACACGAACTGCACGGCGTTGATCACGTGGTCGACGATGCCCTGCGCCTGCTTCACCGCCGCGCCGACGTCCACCAGCGTGAGATTGGGAAAGCGCTTGATCAGCTCGTTCAGCGCCGCCTCTTGCTGCGCCTCCGCGCGGAACGCCGAGACAAAGCTGGCCGGAAAATCCGCCAGCAGCACGGGCGGCGCAATGACGAAGAAATTGATCTTCATCGAGTCCCAGCGCAGCTTGCGCAGCGAGGTGATTGGCGCGCTGAAGCGCTCTGCCCCCACCGTGAAGGTGAGTTCGTCCCCAAGTTTCCAGCCCAGGGTCTTGGCGATGCCCTCTTCCACCGAGAGCTCCCGCGCTCCGGGCTTGAACCAACTTCCGGCAACGATCTGATTGTGAGCCGGCGCACGCTCGGCATAGGAAAGGTTGAACTCGCGCTCCACCAGGCGCTTGGCGCGCTCCTCGCTGAAATCCGCTTCCGCCACCGGCTTGCCGTTCACCTCCACCAGGCGCCCCCGCACCATGGGGTTGAGTTCGGGCGCGGCGATGCCGCGCTCGGTGAAGAAGCGGTTCAGCGCCGCGACCTGGTCGGGCTGCACGCCGAGCAGGAAGCGGTTCGGGGCATCGGGCGGCGCGCTGCGCCGCCACGCATCCACCAGGTCGTTGCGCGTGAAGGTGAGCAGCAGGACCGCCGTGAGGCCAAGCGCCAGGCTCGCCACCTGCACGGCGTTGCTGCGCGCATGGCGCCGGAGGTTGGCGAGCCCGTAGCGCAGCGCCAAGCTGCGCGCACCGAGCCGCCGCGCCACCGGCGCGGCCGACACCAGGCGCAGCGCCGCCCACGCCACCGCGGCGAACACCAGCACCGCAGTGCCGAAGCCGCCGATCACCGTGAGGCCCAGCTTCGCGTCGCCCGCCTGCCAGATGAGAAGGCCACTCAAGGCGGCGATGCCCGCCGCATACACGGCGAGCGTGCTCGTGTTCGGCGCGCCCGCCTCCCGGCGGATCACGCGCACCGCGGGAACGTTCTTCAGTTGCACCAGCGGCGGCAGCGCGAAGCCGAGCAACAACACCAACCCGACGAGGAAGCCCTGCAGCGCGGGCAGCAGGGCCGGCGCGGGCAGCGACGCCTGCAGCAGTTCGCCCAGCGCCGCGGCGATCGCTCCCTGCGCGACGTAGCCCAGCGCGCACCCCAGCGCGCAGGCGCCCGCCCCGAGCAGCAGGAACTCCGTGGCGTAGAGCGAGAGCAGCCGTCCCTGGGTGGCGCCGAAGCAGCGCATCACCGCGCAACCGTCCAGGTGGCGCTCGACGAAACGGCGCGTGCCGAGCGCGATGGCGACGCCCGCGAGGATCGCCGCGAGCAGCGCGGTGAGGCCGAGAAAGCGTTGCGCGCGCTCGATCGAGGCGCGCACCTCGGGGCGGCCGCTTTCCAGGTTGTCCACGCGCTGGCCGCGCACCAGGTGCTCGCGCGCCCATGCCTCGAACGCGGCGACGGCCGCCGGCTCGCCCGCGGCGTACAGGTAGAACCACACGCGGCTGCCGGTCTGCACCAGCGCGGTGGCGGGCACGTCCGCTTCATTCATCATCAGGCGCGGCGCGATGTTGAAGAAGTTGGCGCCACGCTCGGGCTCGAGCGTCAGCACCGCAGCAACCTTGAATTCCGCCGAGCCGAGCGTGAGGCTCGCGCCCACCGGCGCGCCGAGCGCGCTCACCAGGCGCTCCTCCAGCCACACTGTGCCTCGCTCCGGACCCCGCTCGGCCGGCGCATCGGGCGTGTTCGGCGCGGGCGCAGTGCGCAGCCTGCCGCGCAGCGGGTAGTTCTCCGTCACCGCCTTGACCCCGGCGAGCACGCTCGCGTCGCCCAGGCGCGCCATGCTGATGAAGTTCGCCGCTTCGGCGCGCTGCAGCCCGCGGCGCGCGATCTCGTCGGCGACGTCGCGCTTCCACGGGTGGTCGGAGACCAGCACCAGGTCCGCGCCGAGCAGCTGGTGCGCGTCGCGCACCAGGGCGCGGCTCACGCGGTCGGCGAAGAAGGACACGCTGGTGATGCTCGCCACCGCGACCACCAGCGCTGCTGCCAGCACGCGCAATTCTCCGCCCCGCCAATCCCGCGCCAGCATGCGCAGCGCCTGCCGGATCAAGCGACGATCCTCCCGGCGGTCAGGCGCACCGTGCGCGTGCAGCGCTGCGCCAGCTGCTCGTCGTGCGTCACCAGTACCAGCGTGGTGCCGGACTCGCGGTTCAGCTGGAACAGCAACGCGATCACCGCCTCGCCCGATTCGGCGTCCAGGCTGCCCGTAGGCTCATCCGCCAGCAGGAGCTTGGGCTGCACGACGAAGGCCCGCGCCAGCGCCACGCGCTGCTGCTCGCCGCCCGAGAGGTGCTTGGGGTAGTGCTGCAGCCGCTCGGCCAGCCCCACACGCGCCAGGATCTCCCGCGCGGCGCTCTCGGCGTCGTCGCGGCCGGCGAGTTCCAGCGGCAGCATGACGTTCTCCAGCGCGGTGAGCGAGGGCAGCAGCTGGAAGGACTGGAACACGAAGCCGACCGCGCGCCCGCGCAGCTCGGCGCGCGCGTCCTCGTCGAGCCCGAACAGGTTGGCGCCGTCCAGCTCGACCGTGCCGGAGGTGGGCGTGTCAAGGCCGGCAAGCAAAGCGAGCAGCGTGGACTTGCCCGAGCCGGAGGCGCCGACGATGGCCACCGCCTCCCCGGGCATGACCGCGAGCTCGATATCGCGCAGAATGACGAGGTCGCTATCGCCGCTCTTCACCGTCTTGCCGATGCCGCGCGCCGCCAGAACGCTTCTTGCCTGCTTGCTCATCTGCCTTTCGTTCGGGGCGTGGGGAAAGACAATCGTCGTCTACGGGGACAGCCTGTCGGCGGCCTACGGCATCGCCGAGAAGCGCGGCTGGGTGGCGCTGCTCGCCGAACGCCTCAAGCGCGAGCGCCTCGATTATAGCGTCGTCAACGCGAGCATCTCGGGCGAAACCTCGAGCGGCGGGCTGAACCGCATGGCGAAAGTCCTCGCGCAGCACAAGCCGGCGGTGGTGATCCTGGAGCTGGGCGCCAACGACGGCCTGCGCGGCCTGCCGGTGGCGCAGATGAAGCAGAACCTCTCGGCGATGATCCAGCAGGCGCAGAAGTCCGGCGCTCGCGTGCTGCTCGTGGGCATACGCATGCCGCCCAATTACGGGCCGGACTACACGCGCGAATTCGAATCCGCGTTTGCGGAAGTGGCGAAGCGGCACCGCACGGCGCTGGTGCCGTTCCTCTTCGAGGGCATGGGCGAGGACTTCGCCAAGTTCCAGCCCGACCGCATCCACCCGACCGAGGCGGCGCAGCCGATCCTGCTCGAGAACGTCTGGAAGTCGCTGCGGCCGCTGCTCAAAGCACCGTAAGCCGCGCCGCGCCCGCTCGCAGACGGCCGATGGTGCGCGCCTCGGCGAAGCCGCGCTTCGAGAACTCGGCGAGCACCGCCTTCTCCGCCTGCGGCGCGCAAGCCACCAGCAGCCCGCCACTGGTCTGCGGGTCGGAAATAAGCTTTCGCATCCATTCCGGCGCGCCGGCAGGGAGTTCCACCTCGGCGCCGTAGCCCTTCCAGTTGCGGTCGGAGGCGCCGGTGGCGACGCCCTGCTTCACCCACTCGAGCGCCTCGGCAATCACCGGCAGCGCAGCGAACCGCACCTCGCCGGCGAGTTTCGAGCCGCGCAGCATCTCGAGCAGGTGGCCGGCGAGGCCGAAACCGGTGATGTCCGTCACCGCGTGCACCTCGGGCATCTCGGCGAGGGCCTCGCCCGGCGTGTTGAGCTGGGTGGTCGAGGCGAGCATCGCGCGGTAGCCCGCCTCCGACAGCCTGCCCTTCTTCAGCGCCGCCGACAGGATGCCGACGCCGAGCGGCTTGCCGAGCACCAGCACGTCGCCCGCCAGCGCAGTGCTGTTCCTCTTCACCTTGTCCGGATGCACGAGGCCGAGGCCCACCAGGCCGTAGATCGGCTCCAGCGTGTCGATCGAGTGGCCGCCCGCGATCGGGATGCCGGCCTGCGCGCACACCGACTTCGCCGCCTTCGAGGATCTTCTGGATCACCGACACCGGCAGCTTCTCCAGCGGCATGCCGACGATGGCGAGCGCCAGGATCGGCCTGCCGCCCATGGCGTAGATGTCGGAGAGCGCGTTGGTCGCGGCGATGCGGCCGAAATCGTAGGGGTCGTCCACGATCGGCGTGAAGAAATCGGTGGTGGCGACCAGCGCCTGCGTGTCGTTCAGCCGATACACCGCGGCGTCGTCCGAGGTCTCGGTGCCGACGAGCAGCTCCTTCGGCAGGCCGCGGATCGGCGTCGACGCGAGGATCTCGGACAGCAGCGCGGGCGCGATCTTGCAGCCGCAGCCGCCGCCGTGGCTGAACTCGGTGAGGCGGATTCTTTCGGGGGCGTTCATGAGCGTAGAATTTTAGTCGATGAAGGCGGCATTGAACTCGGTCGCGATGCAGGCGTCGGCCCTTACGGCGTTCGACGCGGTCATCGACGCGCGCACGCCCGCGGAATTCGCCGAAGACCACCTGCCGGGCGCGATCTCGCTGCCGGTGCTCGACGACGAGGAACGCGCCCGGGTGGGCACGCTGTACAAGCAGGTCTCGACGTTCGCGGCAAAGAAGCTCGGCGCGGCGCTGGTGGCGAAGAACATCGGCCGCCATCTCGAGACCGTGCTGGCCGACCGGCCCAGGGGCTGGCGCCCGCTCCTCTACTGCTGGCGCGGCGGCAAGAGAAGCGGGGCCTTCGCGCACGTGCTGCGCGAGATCGGCTGGGACGCGCGCACGCTGGAAGGCGGCTACAAGGCGTACCGGCAATGGGTCGTCGCGCGCCTCGCCGAAGTTCCCGGCACGCTGCGCTTTCGCGTGGTGCACGGCGTGACCGGCAGCGGCAAGAGCCGCCTGCTGAAGGCGCTCGCGCACGCCGGAGCGCAGGTGCTCGACCTGGAGGACCTCGCCGCCCACCGCGGGTCGGTACTGGGCAATCTCCCGGACCGGCCGCAGCCCGCGCAGAAGATGTTCGAGAGCCGCTTGCTCCAGGTGCTCGCGGCGCTCGACCCCGCGCGCGCCGTCTACGTCGAGGGCGAGTCGAAGAAGATCGGCCAGCTGCAGGTGCCCGAGGCGCTGATCCAGGCCATGCGCGCCTCCGAATGCGTGCTGCTGGAGGCGGACGTGCCGACGCGCGTTGCCCTGCTCTCGGAGGAGTACCGGCATTTCTTCGCCGACCGCAAGACGCTCGATGCCCAGCTCGACTGCCTCGTCGGGCTGCACGGGCGCGAGCGCGTGGAGGGCTGGAAGGCGCTGGCCGCGCGCGGCGCATGGCAGGAGCTGGTCGCCCGCCTGCTGGAGGAGCACTACGACCCGGCGTACCGGCGCTCGGCGCAGCGCAATTTCGCGCGCCTGCCGCAGGCGGCGGTGCTTCGCGTTCCCGACCCCGGAGAGCAATCCTTCGCGCGCCTGGCGCAGGAGCTTGCCCCGTGAGGGCCGCGGCTGGAGGACTGACAGTTTCTTCCAGCCTGCGCGTCCTCTTTTGATAGCTGTTGTGCAGATGGCAGGGACCCTTTGCTATAGTGGTCCGCAGCATGGACATCAAGGACCTGCGCTATTTCGTGGCCGTGTACGAGGAAGGCGGCTTTGCGCGTGCCGGGGTCCTGCTCGAAACCGTGCAATCCAACGTCTCCGCGCGCATCCGGCGGCTGGAAGTCGCGCTCGGCGTGCAGTTGTTCGAACGCCATCGCCGCGGCGTGCAGGCGACCGAGAAGGGCGAAAAGCTCTACCGCCACGCCAAGCGCGTCATCGCGCTGCTCGAGGAAACGCCCACCGCGGTGACCGGCAAGGAAGCGGCTTAGCGCGCCGGCGCGCTCAAACGCGCGCGCAGGTGCGCAAGCCGCAGAACACGTCGGCCCGCTCCGGCGTGTAGAAGTTGCGGAAGGTTGCGCGTAGCAGGCGCGCCGGCGTCGCGAAGCTGCCCCCGCGCAGCACGCGGTGCGTGCCGAACCAGGGCTGCGAGTAATCCTCGTAAGGGTCGGGGGTGAACCCTGGATACGGCAGGAACGCACTCGACGTCCACTCCCACACCCCGCCCCCCTGCAGCTGCCCGCGCGAGGCGGCGAACTCCCATTCCGCCTCGGTCGGCAGCCGTCGCCCCGCCCAGCGGGAATAGGCTTCCGCCTCCAGCGCGCTCAAGTGCAGCACCGGCTCGGCGGCCGCGAGCGGCAGCCAGCGGTCGAAACGCCGTTGCAGCCACGCGCCGTCCTGCCGCTTCCAGTAACGCGGCGGCGTCCCGCCCGCTTCGACATAGGCGAGGTATTCGGCATTGCTCACCACGGCGCGCGCCATGCGAAACGGCGCCACGTCGACCTCGTGCGCCCACTTTTCGTTGTCGAAGATGAACTCCGCGTCCGGCCGCGAGCCCATCGTGAAGCGCCCGCCCCCATGCTCCGCGTCGCCGCGCGGTCCCGCCGCCCGCATTGCGTGGCCCGGGCAAGGATCCGGGTAGCCGAGCGTCTGGCGTGTGTAGTGAAATGCCTCGGCGTGCATGTCTTCGTGGAACGCGGCAAGCCGCGCGTAGTAGGCGAGCGCGGCGTTCTCCGGTTCGCGCGCAATGCGCGCGCAAACCTGCTCCAGCACTTCGGCCAGGTAGCCGCGCGTGGCCGAGAGCGCCGGCAGCTGCAGGTCCCAGCGCGTCGCGTGCGCCACGGCGGAGGAATCGTAAAGCGCGTCGGCGCCGGGAAGAATCGACGCATGCAGGCCGCCCGCGGGCCGGCGGCGCAGGCACCAGCGCTCCTGGAACCACGCGACGTGTCCCAGTTCCCAGAGCGGGGGGTTGACGATCGCGAGGCGCGGGCCGAGCAGGCGCTCGCCATCGAGGTCCTGTGTCACGCGCAGCGTCTGCGCGCGCGCTGCACGCAGGTGGCTCTGCAAGCCGGCCGGGTCGGCTACCATGCCGCCGAACTATAGCGGAGCGGCATGGCGAAGATTGCAATCGTGACGCCGGCGCGCGCCGGCGCGCGCACGGGAAACCGCCACACGGCGGCGCGCTGGGCGGGGATGCTGCGCGCGGCCGGCCACCGCGTGATCGTGCTCACCCAGTGGCGCGGCGAGCGCTGCGACCTGCTCGTCGCGCTGCACGCGAGGCGCAGCTTTGCCTCTGTCGAGCGTTACCGCGCGGCGTGTCCCGCCGCGCCGCTCGCCGTCGTGCTCACCGGCACGGACCTGTATCGCGACCTGCCGGCCTGCACCGAGGCGCAGCGCTCGCTGCGATTCGCGGACCGCATCGTCGTGCTGCAGGACGAGGCGCCGCGCCGCCTCGCGCCGCGGTTGCGCCGCAAGGCGGCCGTGGTCTACCAGTCGGCCGATCCCCTGGTGAGACATGCGCCGCCCGCGCGCGGCTTTCGCGTCGCGGTGATCGGCCACCTGCGCGAGGAGAAGGACCCGTTTCGCGCTGCCGCCGCCCTCGCGCACCTTTCCGCGGATGCCGACGTGGAAGTGGTGCAGCTCGGCGCCGCGCTCGGGCCGGGCATGGTCGGCGAGGCGAAGCGCTGGATGGCGCACGAGAGCCGCTACCGCTGGATTGGCAGCGTGCCGCATTCCCGCGCGCTCGACTGGCTCGCGCGCAGCCACCTGCTGGTGGTGAGCTCGCGGATGGAGGGAGGCGCGAACGTGATCGCCGAAGCCGCGCGCATCGGCACTCCGGTGCTCGCCTCGCGCGTACCCGGCAATGTAGGCATGCTGGGACGGGACTATCCCGGCTTCTTTCCGTTGGGCGACGCACGGGCGCTTGCGCGCCGCATGTTGCGCGCCCGCAGCGAATCCGCCTTCTATCGCCGCTTGCGCAGCGCGCTGCAGGCGCGACGCACGCTGTTCGCCCCCGCTGCGGAGCGCTCGGCGCTGCTGCGTGCGCTCGGCCCGCTTCTCAGACCTCGCGCGCGAGGATCGAGTACTTCAGCCCGTCCGGGTCCAGCTGGTCGCGCACCTGGGCGCCGGACTCGGCATTGACGTACATCAGGTAGGGAATCTTCGGGCCGCTCGAGCCGGGCAGCTTCACGTCGTGCCCCATGTTGTAGGCGAGCCAGTTCATCTCCCAGTTGCCGAACAGGCGCTTGCGCGCTGCCGCCACCCTGGCGTCCCCCACCGGCAGGTTGCCGGGCGGCTCTTCGAGCACGACCTTGCGTACGTCGGCGGGGTCCACCGGCACCCAGCCGTAGCCCGCCGCGTAGAACTCCGCCCGGCAGTGCTGCGCGCGCGAGACGTTCGGCGAGCCCGTGCCCAGGCTCTTGTAGCCGTATTTCGAGGGCGCCACGCGCAGGCCGTAGACGTCGCGCGCCGGCACGCCGACCGAACGCGCCAGCCCGACGAACATGGCATTCAGGTCGCCGCACTTGCCGCCGAGGTTGCCGCTCTCGAGCATCGACTTGATGTCGCCCCACCCGCAGCCGCGCGTCTTGGGATCGCGGAAAGTGTTGTCCACCACCCATTCGTAGATCGCGCGCGCCTTGCCGATGTCGCTGCGCTCGCCCTTGGTGATGTCGCGCGCGGTCTGGCGCACGATGCCGTCGGTCGGGATGAGGTCGGTCGCCGATGTGTAGAACGCGTGGTCATCCGCGGCAAGCCGCCCGATGGAGGCATCCGCGCGCGACAGGTCGGCAGTGCGCTCGCGCGTCATGAAGCGGCTCGTGACCTCGATCACCGGCACGCCCTGACCGGCGCCCCACTCGGCAACCAGCATGCCCACGCCGTACTTGCCGTCGGCGGCGATGCGGGCCTGCGCAGCGTTGCCGCTCCAGGCGTTGCCGATGGTCCTGTGCCAGGTCGTGTCGTCGATCAGCGGCAACGGCACCCAGGCGCGAGATGCGCCGCGCGGTTGCAGCACCTCCACCCGGGTCGCGATCTCGTAGCTGCGCCAGCCTTCCTCGGCGAGCGCCTCGCGCCAGGCAAGCGCCGCGGCCGCCGCAGCGGCGGCGGAACCCTTCAGGAACAGCCTGCGATTCATGGTGCCTCCCGTGTGATCGTTCATGCGGCGAGCCCGGCCAGCACGCGCACGTGCTGCACCACGCTCCTGCCCAGCGCCGAGAGCGCATAGCCGCCTTCCAGCAGCGACACGATGCGGCCCTGGGCGTGGCGGTCGGCCACGCCCTTCACCTGCTGCGTCACCCATGCATAGTCGGCGTCGGAAAAGCGCAGCATCGCCATATCGTCCTCTGCATGCGCATCGAATCCGGCGGAGAACAATACCAACTGCGGCTTGAAGCCGCTCGAGCGCCGGGATCCAGCTCTGCAGCACGGCCTCGCGGAACTCGCGCGATCCCGCGCCCGCGGCGAGCGGCACGTTGAACATGTTCGGGGCGGGGTCATCGGTGCCGCTGTAGGGATAGAACGGGTGCTGGAACGTGGAGGCCATCAGCACGTGCGAATCGTTCTGGAAGATGTCCTCGGTGCCGTTGCCGTGGTGCACGTCGAAGTCGATGATCGCCACGCGCTCGGCGCCGTGCGCGAAGCGCGCGTGGCGCGCGGCGATCGCCACGTTGTTGAAGATGCAGAAGCCCATCGGCCGCGCGCGGCAGGCGTGGTGCCCCGGCGGGCGCACGCTGCAGAAGGCCGTTTCGGCCTCGCCGCGCATCACCAGGTCGGTGGCGAGCACCGCCGCGCCCGCGGCGCGCAGCGCGGCGCGCAGGCTGTGCGGGTTCATCGCGGTGTCCGGGTCGAGGTGCACCGTGCCTTCCTCCGGCGCGGCATCGCGGATCGCGCGTACGTAGTCGATGGGATGCACGCGCGCGAGCTCTTCGTCGGAGGCCAGCGGCGCGTCGTAGCGCGCGAGATGCTGTCCCACGCCGGAGGCGATCAGCTGGTCCTCGATGGCGGTCAGGCGTTCCGGGCGCTCCGGATGCCACGCCCCCATCTCGTGCTTCAGGCAATCGGCGTGGGTGATGAACGCGGTCGACATGGTGCGCCAAATCATACCCTGTACAATCAGCCCATGCTCCTGAAAACACACATCAAAGCCGCGTCCGCGCCTTCTCCGCTCGAGCGCCTGATCGACGCCGCCGGCGAGGTGATCCTGGGCAAGGAAACGCAGGTGCGCCTGGCGCTGGCTTGCCTGGTCGCGCGCGGCCACCTGCTGATCGAGGACCTGCCCGGCGTGGGCAAGACCACGCTGGCGCACGTCATGGCGCGCACGCTGGGCATGCATTTCCAGCGCATCCAGTTCACCAGCGACATGCTGCCCGCGGACATCATCGGCGTCTCGGTGTACGAGCGCGACAGCGGCGCGTTCAAGTTCCACCCGGGACCGATCTTCGCGCAGGTGATTCTCGCCGACGAGGTGAACCGCGCCACGCCCAAGACGCAGAGCGCGCTGCTCGAGGCGATGGAGGAGCACCAGGTGACGGTGGAGGGCGAGACGCGCAAGCTGCCCGAGCCCTTCTTCGTCATCGCCACGCAGAACCCGTCGGAGCAGGTCGGCACGTTCCCGCTGCCGGAGTCGCAGCTCGACCGCTTCATGATGCGCATCGAGCTCGGCTACCCCGACCGCGACGCCGAGCGCGCGCTGCTCTCGGGTGCCGACCGGCGCGACCTGCTCGCCAGCCTCGATCCGTGCATGAGCCCGGCCGAGCTGGTGGAGCAGCAATCGAACGCGCAGCGCGTGCACGTCGCGCCGGCGCTGCTCGATTACGTGCAGGCGATCGTCGAGCACACGAGGCGCTCGCCCGACTACGTGGCGGGACTTTCCCCGCGCGCCGCGCTCGCGCTGGTGCACTCGGCGCGCGCCTGGGCGCTGCTCGAGGGCCGCGACAAGGTGATCCCCGAGGACGTGCAGGCGGTGCTGGCCGGCGTCGCGGCGCACCGGCTGCGCCCGGCGCACGACACCGCGCGCCGCGTGGACGTCGGCGCACAGCTGCTCGCCGCCGTGCCTATTCCCTGAGCCTGCCAGCCACGGACGCCACCGGCGACACCCACGTCGAACCCGCCGGCGCGCGCGCGCGCAGCGGCGGGCTGCTGGCCACGCCCGGGCGCATCGCCGCCGTCGCCCTGTCTTGCGTGACCCTGGTGTCGCTCGGGTACTGGACCTATCGCGCGGTGGAGGGTTCGCTGCGCGAAATGCGCGCCAGCTCGATGCATGCGCTGCTCGCCACGCACTCGGCCGCGTTGCGCGCCACGCTCGAGGACCGGCTGGAGGGCGTGCCGCCGGCGCAGCGGGCCGCGCGGGTCCGCGAGACTGCCGCGCGCTATGCCGAGGCCGCCGGCAGGCTCGGAGAAAGCGGGCGGGTGTTCGCGTTCGATGCGAGCGGCGCGATCCTCAACCCGAGCCGCGCCGGCGATACCACCTCCAGCCTGCTGCGCCAGGCAGCCCCCGGCGGCGAGGGCATGGCGCTCGACCCCTTCGTCAACGTGCGCGGCGAGGAAGTCATCGCGGTGTGGCGCTCGCTGCCCGAATACGGCGTCGGCCTGGCGATCAAGCTGTCGGCCGCCGAGGCCTATGCCCCGCTGCGCTTCCTGCGCATCGCGTTCGGGGTGGTGTTCGGGGCGCTGGTGATCGCCGCCGCCGCGGCGCTGGCCTCCGCGCTGAAAATGCTGCAACTCAAGAGCGAACTGGGCGACGGCCGGCGCCTCGGCGCCTACGTGCTGGGCCGGCGCATCGGCGAAGGCGGAATGGCCAACATTTACCTCGCGCGCCACGACCTGCTCAGGCGCCCCACCGCGGTAAAGCTGCTCAAGCCCGCCCGCGCCACCGACGAGATGATCGCGCGCTTCGAGCGCGAGGCGCAGCTTGCAAGCAGCCTCTCCCATCCCAACACGGTGGAAATCTTCGACTACGGCCGCACGCGCGACGGCCTGTTCTACTTCGCGATGGAATACCTCGACGGCGTCACCGCGGCGGACCTCGTGGCGCGCGACGGCTACGTGCCGGTGGCGCGCGCGGTGTACCTCCTGCGCCAGGCCTGCGCCGGGCTCGCCGAGGCGCACGCCAAGGGCCTGGTGCATCGCGACGTCAAGCCCGAGAACCTGATGGTGTGCCGGCGCGGCGGCGAATACGACGTGGTCAAGATCCTCGACTTCGGCATGGTGAAGAGCCTCACCAGTCCGCACAGCCGCGACCTGACGCGCGGCCTGCGCATCCTCGGCACGCCGCTGTACATGGCGCCCGAGCGCCTGAGCAACCCCGCCGACGTGGATGCGCGCACCGACATCTACGCGGTGGGCGCGGTGGCGTACTTCCTGCTGACGGGCAAGAAGCTGTTCGAGGCGGGCGATGACCTCGCGCTGACGACGCGGATCCTCAACGAAGAGCCGCGGCGCGTCGCCGCGATCGCGCCGCAGCCGATTCCGGCCGAGCTTGATATCCTGGTCGCCGCCTGCCTGGAAAAGAAGCGCGAGTACCGGCCGCAGCGGATTACCGACCTGGTTGAGGCTTTCGCAGCGCTTTCCTCGGAGTTGCGCTGGACGCAGCGCGAGGCCGCGGACTGGTGGGCGAAAGCGCCGCCGGCGCAGCCGGCCTAGGCGGCGGCGCGCTCTGCGCGCCGGCGCTCGTTTTCCTGCAGGAAGCGCTTGCGCAGCCGGATCGACTTCGGCGTGATCTCCACGAGCTCGTCGTCGGCGATGAATTCCACCGCGTATTCGAGCGTCAGGCCGATCGGCGGCACCAGGTCGATCGCCTCGTCCTTGCCCGAAGCGCGGATGTTGGTGAGCTGCTTGGTGCGGATCGGGTTCACCACCAGGTCGTTGTCGCGGCTGTGGATGCCGACGATCATGCCCTCGTACACCGGCTCGCCCGGGCTCACGAACATGCGCCCGCGCTCCTGCAGCTTCCAGATCGCGTAGGCCACCGCGACGCCGTCGTCCTGCGACACCAGCACGCCGTTGCGGCGCTCGGCCATTTCCTCGGCCTTCGCCGGCGCGTATTCGTCGAACACGTGGCTCATGATGCCGGTGCCGCGCGTCAGCGTCATGAACTCGCCCTGGAAGCCGATCAGGCCGCGCGCCGGAATGCGGTAGTCCAGGCGCACCCTGCCTTTGCCGTCGGGCTGCATCTCGAGCAGCTCGCCGCGGCGCCGGCCGAGTTCCTCCATCACGCCGCCCTGGTTGGCTTCCTCCACGTCCACCGTCAGCACCTCGAAAGGCTCGCAGCGCACGCCACCGATATCCTTGTAGACCACGCGCGGGCGCGACACGGCGATCTCGTAGCCTTCGCGGCGCATGTTCTCCAGCAGGATCGTCAGGTGCAGCTCGCCGCGGCCGTGGACGATGAAGGTGTCGGTGTCCTCGGGATACTCCACGCGCATCGCGACGTTGCTCTTGGTTTCGCGCTCCAGGCGCTCGCGGATCTGCCGGCTGGTGACGAACTTGCCCTCGCGGCCGGCCAGCGGCGAGGCGTTGACCAGGAAATTCATGGTCAGCGTGGGCTCGTCCACCTTGAGCAGCGGCAGCGCATCGGGATGCTCGGGGTGGCACAGCGTGGTGCCGATGCCCACTTCCTCGATGCCGTTGATCAGCACGATGTCGCCCGCCTCGGCCTCCTCGACCTGCACTCGCGCCAGGCCCTCGAACATCAGCACCTGGTTGACCTTGGCCTTGATCGGCTGCGCATCCGGGCCGTTCAGCACCAGGACTTCCTGCGCCGCCTTGAGGCGGCCGCGGCGGATGCGCCCGATGCCGATCTTGCCGACGTAGCTCGAATAGTCGAGCGAGCAGATCTGCAGCTGCAGGGGCGCGTCGGGGTCTTCGTCGCGCATCGGCACGTACTTGAGGATCGCCTCGAACAGGGGCTTCATGTCGCCGCCGCGCTGGTTCGGGTCCAGGCTCGCCCAGCCTTCCAGCGCCGAGGCGTAGACCACGGGGAAGTCGAGCTGCTCCTCGGTGGCGCCGAGCTTGTCGAACAGCTCGAAGGTCTGGTTCACCACCCACTGCGCGCGCGCGCTGGGACGGTCCACCTTGTTGACCACCACGATGGGCTTCAGGCCCAGCGCCAGCGCCTTGCGCGTGACGAAGCGCGTCTGCGGCATCGGCCCTTCGACCGCGTCCACCAGCAGCAGCACGCCGTCCACCATGGAGAGCACGCGCTCGACTTCGCCGCCGAAGTCGGCGTGGCCCGGGGTGTCGACGATGTTGATGTGCGTGCCCTCGTAGCGCACCGCGCAGTTCTTGGCGAGGATGGTGATGCCGCGCTCGCGCTCCAGGTCGTTGGAGTCCATCACCCGCTCCTGCAGCTCCTCGTGCGCGGCGAAGGTGCCGGTGGCGCGCAGCAGCTTGTCGACCAGCGTGGTCTTGCCGTGGTCGACGTGGGCGATGATCGCTAGGTTGCGCAGTGCGCGCGGCATAACTTTGATCCGGAAGGCAAAAAGCCGCGCATTGTACGCTATATGCGCGCTCTAGACGACTAATCCCACGCACGCGGCAGTCAGGCAGGTGGCGAGCGTGCCGGAAACGATGGACTTCAGGCCGAGCTGGACAACCTCGGTGCGCCTTTCCGGGCACATGGTGCCGAGGCCGCCGATCATGATGCCGAGGCTGCCGAAGTTGGCGAAGCCGCACAGCGCGTAGGTCATCAGCAGGCGCGAGCGCTCCGACAGCTCGGCCATCTTGGACATCTCGACGTAGGCGACGAGCTCGTTCACCACGGTCTTGGTGCCGAGCAGGCTTCCTGCGGCCTGCGCCTCGGACCACGGAACGCCCGCGAGCCAGGCGAGCGGCGCGAGCAGCCAGCCGAGCATCCCCTGCAGTGTGTAAGGCGCGAAGACCAGGTTGACGAGCGCCACGAGCGCCACGAACACCACCAGCATGGCGACGATATTGAGCAGCAGCTGCGTGCCCTCCAGCGTGCCGCGGGTGAGCGCGTCCATGCTGCTCGAGTACTCCACCCGCGACGTCGAGGCGCCCGCCCGCAGGAGCGCCTGCGGGCGGCACCATGACGAAGGCCACCGCCAGCGCCGCCGGCGCCGAGAGGATCGAGGCGATGAGAAGGTGCGCCACCGCGTCGGGCATGGTCTTGCCGAGGATGCTGGCGTAGAGGAACAGCACCGTGCCGGCGATCGAGGCCATGCCGCCGGTCATGATGGCGAACAGCTCGCCGCGCGAGACGCGCGCGAGGTAGGGCCGGATGAACAGCGGCGCCTCCACCATGCCGACGAACACGTTGGCGGCGGTGGCGAGGCCGAGCACGCCGCCCACGCGCATCGACTTCTCCAGCAGCCAGGAGATCGCGCGCACCACCAGGGGCAGCACGCGCCAGTGAAACAGCAGCGCGCTGAGTGCGCTGATCACCAGCACCAGCGGCAGCGCGCGGAACGCGAGGATGAAGCTCGAGCCCGGGTCGGTCTCGGCGAACGGCGGCGTGCCCCCGCCGAGGTAGCCGAACACGAAGCCGGTGCCCGCCTGCGTCGCCTTCTCCAGCAGGAGCAGCAGGTCGTTCAGCCTGAGGAACGCGTCCTTCGCGTAGGGCAGCTTGAGGAACAGCACTGCCAGCGCAAGCAGCAGCGCCAGCCCCGCCGCCACCGCGCGCCACGGGACCTCGCGCCGGCGCTCCGAAAGCAGCCAGGCGATGGCGAGCAGGCCGGAAATGCCGATCGCAGCCTGCACCGGCTAGCCCTTGAACACCGAGGCGATGGTGGCCTGGATCGCCTCGGCGGCGGC
This sequence comes from uncultured beta proteobacterium, assembly GCA_963782655.1. Lineage (GTDB taxonomy): Bacteria > Pseudomonadota > Gammaproteobacteria > Burkholderiales > SG8-39 > JAABQT01. Next base: position 141,793 of record CAWALA010000010.1, read on the forward strand.
GCGCGGGTCGGCCGCGTCGCGGATCGGGCGCCCGACCACGATGTAGTCGGCGCCATTGGCGAAGGCCTGCGCCACGTCCACGGTGCGCTTCTGGTCACCTGCCGCGGCTCCCGCGGGGCGCACGCCCGGCGTCACGACGAGGAGCTTCCCGCCGAACGTCGCCTTGATCTTCGGCGCTTCCAGCCCCGAGGCGATGACCCCGTCGCAGCCGGCTTCGAGCGCGGCGCGCGCGCGCTGCAGCACCAGGTCCTCGACGCTGCCCGCATAGCCCATCTCCGCGAGGTTCTTCTGGTCGAAGCTCGTGAGCACCGTCACGGCAAGGAGCTTGAGCGCGCCCTTCTCCTTCGCCGCCGCCTCCATGATCGAGCGCTCCGCGTGCACGGTGAGGAACTCCGCCCCGCTCGCGCGCAGGTTGGCGACCGCGCGCCGCACGGTCTCCGGGATGTCGTAGAGCTTCAGATCGGCGAACACCTTGCCGCCGCGCCCCCGCAGCCATGCCAGCAGCTCGAAATAGCCGCCGGCGGTGAACAGTTCCAGGCCGATCTTGTAGAACTTCACGGCATCGCCCAGGCGCTCGGCGTAGGCGCGCGCCTGCGCGGCATCGGGCACGTCGAGCGCGGCGATCAGGCGTTCGCGGCGGGGGATGTGCGTCATGCGGGCTGCTCCTCGGCGGCAAGGTCCTGCAGGGTCATGGTGAGGGCCTCGCCGGCGCGCTCGAAATGCTCGGCGAGCGCGGGCGTTGCCTGCGCGCGCAGCGCATCGGCGTCGATGGCGAATGCCCGCACCACGTCGGCGATGCGGATGGCGCTGGCGTCGCGCGCGAGCCGCCAGGACTCCCTGTCGGTGTGCGTGACCCAGTCGAGTGCCGCGCAGCGCTCAAGCACGCGCTCGCAGCGCTCGGGCGTCAGGCCTGTATGCCCCGCGATGTGGCGGACACGAAGCGCGTCCGCCCGCACGCGCGAGCGCGCGCAGTACCGCGAGCGCATCGAGCAGCTCGCGACCAGGGGCATCCGCGCGCAGCGCGTGCGCAGCGCGCCAGGCGGGCAGCATGGCGGTGAGCGTCGCGCCGAACAGCACCACCACCCAGGACAGGTACAGCCACAGCAGAAAGAGCGGAATGGCGGCGAACGCGCCGTAGATCAGCGCGTAGGTCGGAATCTTGGCGATATACAGTGCGAAGCCGCGCTTCGCGACTTCGAAAAGCGCACCGGCAATGACGCCGCCCAGCACCGCATGGCGCAGCTCGATATGCCGGTTGGGCACCACCAGGTACAGCATGGTCAGCGCCGCGCAGGTGAAGACGAACGGCAGCAGCGCGAGCATGGTCGCGCCCAGACCGCCGAGGTCGAGCAGGCCGAGCGAGCCACCCACGAGGAACGAGGTCATCGACAGGCTGGCGCCGATCAGCACCGGGCCGAGCGACAGCACCGCCCAGTAGACGATCAGGCGCGGCAACAGCCGCCGGCGCCGCTGCACGCGGAAGATCCGGTTCAGCGCTTCGTCCACCGTGAGCATCAGCATCAGCGCCGTCACGGCGAGAAATGCCAGTCCCACCGTGGTCATGCGGCCGGCCGTCTCGACGAAGGCAGCCAACTGCCGGGTGACGCGGGCGCTGCCCTCGGGCAGCAGTTGCCCCGACACATAGCGCCCGAGCGCCTCCATGGCGTGCTCGAACCCCGGGAAGGTCGTGGACAGCGCGAGCGCCACCGCGATCAGAGGCACCAGGGCAAGCAGCGAGGTGAAGGTGAGGGAACCGGCGGTCTCGAAGCCGCGGTCCTCCCGCAAACGCTGCGCCAGCGCGAGGAAGAACTCGAGCAGGCGGTGTGCGGTCCGGCGCATGCGGGCCGTATGATACAGGCCCATGGCGGAGATCCTGGTCCTCTACTACAGCGTAGGCGGCTCCGTGCGGCGCATGGCGGAGCTCATCGCCGAAGGCGTGGAGCGCGTCCCCGGCGCGATGGCGCGGCTGCGCACCGTGCCGAAGGTCGCACCGGTCACGCAGACCGCCGCGCCCGCGATCCCGCCCGAGGGCGCGCCCTACGCGGAGCTGAAGGATCTCGAGGCCTGCGCCGGATTCGCGCTCGGCAGCCCGACGCGCTTCGGCAACATGGCGGCGCCGCTCAAGCATTTCCTGGACGGCACGTCCACCTTCTGGCTGAAGGGCACGCTCGCCGGCAAGCCCGCCTGCGTGTTCACCTCCACCGCCAGCCTGCACGGCGGGCAGGAGACGACGCTGCTGTCCATGATGCTGCCGCTGCTGCACCACGGCATGCTGATCGTCGGCCTGCCCTATACGCAGGCGGAACTGAATGCGACGCGCACCGGCGGCACGCCCTACGGGCCGAGCCACTTCGCGGGGGTGGCGGACGATCAGCCGGTGGCGGATGCCGAGCGCGCACTGTGCATTGCGCAGGGCAGGCGCCTGGCGGAGATTGCGCTGAAGCTCGGGGGATAGCCATCGCCATGCCGCGCGTCGTCTTCACCTCCAACCTGCAGCGCCACGTGAACTGCCCGGAAACGCAGGTCGCGGCGGGCACGGTGCGCAGCGGTGCTCGCGCAGGTGTTCGCCGCGCAGCCGCAGGCGCGCGGCTACGTGCTCGACGAGCAGGGCCACCTGCGCAAGCACGTGGTCGTGTTCGTGGACGGCCAGCGCGTGCGTGACCGCGAGCTGCTGAGCGACCCGGTGCGCGACTCGAGCGAGGTCTACGTGATGCAGGCTCTGACCGGAGGCTGAAGATGAAGCTCTACGTCGGCACACGCAAAGGACTGTTCGTCGTCACCGAGCGCGGGATCGGCAAGACGCATTTCCTCGGCGACCCGGTGAGCATGGTGCTTCCCGGCCGCGACGGCATGCTGTACGCGGCGCTCAACCTCGGGCACTTCGGCGTGAAGCTGCACCGCTCGGAGGACGGCGGCAAGTCCTGGCAGGAGGTCGCGGCGCCGGAATACCCGCCGCAGCCGAAGGATTCGCCGGACAAGACGCCGTGGAAGCTGGTGCAGATCTGGTCGCTCGAATCCGACGGCAAGCGGCTCTGGGCCGGCACGATTCCCGGCGGCCTGTTCACCTCCGAGGATCGCGGCAGGAGCTGGAACCTGGTGGACAGCCTGTGGAACCGGTCCGAGCGCCTCGATTGGGGGGGCGGCGGCTACGACTACGCCGGCATCGATTCGATCGCGATCGACCCGAAGGACCCGCGGCGCGTCACTGTTGCCGTGTCGACCGGCGGCGCATGGCAGACGCGGGACGGCGGCCGGAGCTGGACGATCTGTGCGCAAGGCATGTATGCGGAGTACATGCCGCCGGACAAGAAGTTCGAACAGAACGCCCAGGACGTGCATCGGCTGGTGCTGTGCCCGGCGCAGCCCGACGTGATGTGGGCGCAGCACCACAACGGCGTGTTCCGCTCCACCGACGGCGCGCGGACCTGGCAGGAAGTCGCCGCGATCCGGCCGTCCAAGTTCGGCTTCGCGGTGGCGGTGCACCCGAAGGATCCGGACCTCGCGTGGTTCGTGCCGGCGGTGAAGGACGAATGCCGCGTGCCGGTGGACGCGAAACTGGTGGTCGCGCGCACGCGCGACGGCGGCAGGAGCTTCCAGGTGCTGCGCAAGGGCCTGCCGCAAAAGCACGCCTACGACCTCGTCTACCGCCACTGCCTGGACGTGGATCGAACCGGCAAGCGCCTCGCCTTCGGCTCCACCACCGGAAACCTGTGGATGTCGGCGAACCAGGGCGACTCCTGGCGCTGCCTGTCCACGCAGTTGCCGCCGATCCATTGCGTGCGCTTCGGCTAGCCGCTGTCGGGCAGCCTGATCGGGCTGCTGGTGCTCTGCCTCGCCTGGGAGATGTGGCTCGCGCCGCTGCGACCGGGCGGTTCCCTCGTGGCGCTGAAGGCGCTGCCGCTTTCGCTTTGCGATCCCGGGCATCCTCAACGGGCGGCGCTATACCTACCAGTGGTCCTCGATGCTGGTCCTCGCGTACTTCGCGGAAGGCGTGGTGCGCGCCTGGAGCGAGCGCGGCGCCGCGCAGTGGCTCGCCGCCGCTGAAATCGCGCTCAGCCTCGTCTTCTTTGCTGCCGCGGTGGCGTACGCGCGGCTGACTAGAGCTGGTGCTGCGGGTTGACCCGCTCCACCTTGCTCGCCAGCTTGTTCAGCGCGCTGATGTAGGCCTTGGCCGAGGCGACGATGATGTCGGTGTCCGCGCCGACGCCATTCACGATGCGCCCGCCCTTGGACAGCCGCACCGTCACCTCGCCCTGCGATTCCGTGCCCTGGGTCACCGCGTTGACCGAATACAGCAGCAACTCCGCGCCGCTCTTCGCCACCGACTCGATCGCCTTGAACGTCGCGTCCACCGGCCCGTCGCCCTGCGCTTCGGCCTTCGTCTCCTTGCCCGCCTCGGCCATCACGATCTTCGCGTGCGGCTTCTCGCCCATGCCGCTCGCCTGGCTCATGGTCACCAGCTTCCAGTGCTCGTCCGAGGCGATGCCCGCCTCCTGCGACACCAGCGCCTGCAGGTCCTCGTCGAAGATCTCCGCCTTCTTGTCCGCCAGGTCCTTGAAGCGCTGGAAGGCCTTGTTGTAGGCGTCCTCGTTGTCCAGCTCGATGCCGAGTTCCTTCAGCCGCTGGCTGAACGCCGTGCGCCCCGAGAGCTTGCCGAGCACGATCTTGTTGGTGGTCCAGCCCACGTCCTCCGCGGTCATGATCTCGTAGGTCTCGCGCGCCTTGAGCACGCCGTCCTGGTGGATGCCGGAGGCGTGCGCGAAGGCGTTCGCGCCGACCACCGCCTTGTTCGGCTGCACCACGAAACCGGTGATCTGCGACACCAGGCGCGAGGTGGGCACGATCTGCGTCGTGTCGATGCGCGTCTCCAGGTCGAAGAAGTCCTTGCGCGTGCGCAGCGCCATCACCACTTCCTCGAGCGAGGTGTTGCCCGCGCGCTCGCCCAGGCCGTTGATGGTGCACTCGATCTGCCGCGCGCCGCCGATCATCACCGCGGCGAGCGAATTGGCCACCGCCATGCCGAGGTCGTTGTGGCAGTGCACGCTCCACACCGCCTTGTCGGAGTTGGGCACGCGCTCGCGCAGGGAGCGGATCATCTCGCCGAACTGCTCCGGCACCGCGTAGCCGACGGTGTCCGGGATGTTGATGGTGGTGGCGCCCTCCTTGATCACCGCCTCCAGCACGCGGCAGAGGAAATCCGGATCGGAGCGGCTGCCGTCCTCGGGCGAGAACTCGACGTCGGGACAGGCGTTCTTCGCGTAGCGCACCGAGAGCTTCGCCTGCTCGAACACCTGCTCGGGCGTCATGCGCAGCTTCTTCTCCATGTGCAGCGCGCTGGTGGCGATGAAGGTGTGGATGCGCCAGCTCTTCGCGCCCTTCAGCGCATCGATGCCGCGCTGGATGTCGCGGTCGTTGGCGCGGCACAGGCCCGCCACCGTGGAGTCCTTCACCACGTTGGCGATCGCGCGCACCGCCTCGAAGTCGCCGTTGGAGGACGCCGGGAAGCCGGCTTCGATCACGTCGACGCGCATGCGCTCCAGCGCGCGGGCGATGCGCAGCTTCTCGTCCCTGGTCATGGACGCACCCGGGCTCTGCTCGCCGTCGCGCATGGTGGTGTCGAAAATGATCAATTTGCCTTTGCTCATGGTCCGGTCCTCGTGGATATGGATGGACTGATCCCTGTCCGCCTGGTGGGCGGCACGGGCACTACCGAATTGTGGGGTTTAGTTTGTGCGCGCGGGGCGCAGCAGCAGGCCGCCCAGCGCGAGGAGCGCCAGGGAGAGGAGAGCGGCAAGAATGACCTGATGCATGCGGGCACTATAGCCCGCGGCTCGCGCAAGGCCGTCAAGGACGCGGCTTGGCGCGCTTGCCCAGGGCCCACAGCACGTAGCCCGACAGGCCGTAGGCGCAGAACAGCAGGAACAGCACGATCGGCGGGTCGAAGGACACCAGCACGAAGGCGAGCACGATCAGCAGCAGCGCCCAGAACGGCACGCTCCTCCTGAAGTTGATGTCCTTGAAGCTGTAGAACGGCACGTTCGACACCATGGTGAGGCCGCCGTACAGCGCGAGGAACGCGGCGACCCACTGCAGGCCCCAGTCGTCGAGCGGGATCTTGTTGTCGTGCGCCAGCCAGACGAAGCCCGCCACCAGCGCGGCCGCCGCAGGGCTCGGCAGCCCCTGGAAGTAACGCTTGTCCACCACGTCGATCATCACGTTGAAGCGCGCGAGGCGCAGCGCGGCGCCCGCGCAGTAGACGAACGCGGCGATCCAGCCGAAGCGGCCGAGGTCCTTCAGCGCCCACTCGTACAGCACCAGCGCGGGCGCCGCGCCGAACGAGACCATGTCGGACAGGCTGTCGTACTCGGCGCCGAACTCGCTCTGCGTGCGCGTCAGGCGCGCCACGCGCCCGTCCAGGCCGTCGAGCAGCCCGGCGACGAAGATGGCGATCGCCGACTCGCCGAAGCGCCCGTTCATCGCCTGCACGATGGCGTAGAAGCCGGCGAACAGCGCCGCGGTGGTGAACAGGTTGGGCAGCAGGTAGATGCCGCGCCGGCGCAGCGTGCCGCCGCGCGGGGGCACCATCCCGGGCAGGTATTCCTGCTGCTGATCCCGTTGCTCAGGCATGGTCGGGCAGCCTCGCCAGCACGCTTTCGGCCGCGTACACCTTGTCGCCGATGGCGGCCACCGGCTGCGCGCCGAGCGGCAGGTATACGTCCACGCGCGAGCCGAAGCGGATGAAGCCGAAGCGCTCCCCCCGTGCAGCTCGGCGCCGGTCGCTAACGTAGCACAGGATGCGGCGCGCAATCAGCCCGGCCACCTGCACGCAGGTCACGTCGGCGCCGGAGCGGGTGCGCAACCACAGCGCGTTGCGCTCGTTTTCGACCGAGGCCTTGTCCAGCGCGGCGTTGAAGAAGCGCCCGGCGTGGTACCAGACCTGCTTCACTGTCGCCGTCCACCGGCGCGCGGTTGGAGTGCACGTTGAACACGTTCATGAACACGCTGATCTTGAGCGCGTCGCGCTCGAGCCACGGATCGCGCGCCTTTTCCACGGCGACGATGCGGCCGTCGGCCGGCGACACCACCGCGCGCGGTTCGTCGGGCACCTCGCGCGGCGGATCGCGGAAGAACTGCAGGACGAAGAGCGCCGCGAGCCACAGCGGCAGCGACCACCACCAGCCGGCGAACACGCCCGCCAGGACCGCGGCCGCCACGGCGATGCCGAGGAACGGCCAGCCCTCGCGCGCGATGACCGGGTGCGGATAGGCCGGCCGCACTACTTGTCGTCTTCCTTCAGACGCTCCGAGCCCTGGCCCTGCTGCATTGCCTTGTTGACGTCGGCAGCTGCCTTGTCGATCGTCTTCTTCGGGATCTGGCCGACGCTTTTCGACTGCTCCTCGGTGCAGGCAGCCAGCGCGAGCGCGACCGCGAGCGCGAGGCTAGTTCTTCGAAGTGTCGACAAGGCGGTTCTTCCGGATCCAGGGCATCATCTCGCGCAGCCGCGCGCCGACCTTCTCGATCGGCAGCTCCGCGGTCATGCGGCGGCGGCGACAGCAGCACCGGCGCGCCGGCGCGGTTCTCCAGCACGAACTCCTTGGCGTACTCGCCGGACTGGATGCGCGCCAGCACTTCCTTCATGCGCTGGCGCGTGCCCTGCGTCGATGATCTTCGGCCCGCTCACGTACTCGCCGTACTCGGCATTGTTGGAGATCGAGTAGTTCATGGTGCCGATGCCGCCCTCGTACATCAGGTCGACGATCAGCTTCAGCTCGTGCAGGCACTCGAAGTAGGCCATCTCCGGCGCGTAGCCCGCCTCGACCAGCGTGTCGAAGCCCGCCTTCACCAGCTCGACGCAGCCGCCGCACAGCACGGTCTGCTCGCCGAACAGGTCGGTCTCGGTCTCTTCCTTGAAATCGGTCTCGATGACGCCGGCCTTGCCGCCGCCGATCGCCGCCGCGTAGGAAAGCGCCAGCTCGCGCGCCTTCTTCGACGGGTTGCGGTGCACCGCGATCAGCATCGGCACGCCGCCGCCGCCGGCGTAGGTCGAGCGCACGGTGTGGCCCGGGGCCTTGGGCGCGACCATCCACACGTCGAGGTCCGCGCGCGGCTGGATCAGGCCGTAGTGGATGTTGAAGCCGTGCGCGAAGGCGAGCGACGCGCCCTTCTTGATGTTCGGCTCGACATGAAGTCCTTGTAGACCTGCGCATGGTGCTCGTCGGGCATGCAGGATCATGACGATGTCGGCGCCCTTGATGGCCTCGTCGAGCTCGGCCACCTTGATGCCGCCCTTCTTCGCCTTGTCCCACGAGGCGCCGCCCTTGCGCAGGCCGACGGTGACCTTCACGCCGGATTCCTTGCAGGTTCAGCGCGTGCGCATGGCCCTGCGAGCCGTAGCCGATGATGGTGACCTTCTTGCCCTTGATGAGCGAGAGGTCGGCGTCCTTGTCGTAGTAGACCTTCATGATGCTCCCCTGGAAAAGTGAGAAACGGGGACAGACCCCATTTCTTTTTCTTGCTGCTAGACGCGCAGTACGCGGTTGCCGCGGCCGATGCCGCTCGCGCCGGTGCGCACGGTTTCGACGATGGCGCCCTGGTCGAGCGCCTGGATGAAAGCGTCGAGCTTCTTGCCGTCGCCGGTCAGCTCGATGGTGTAGGTATTGTCGGACACATCGATGATGCGGCCGCGGAAGATGTCCGCCATGCGCTTCATGTCCTCGCGCTCCTTGGCGCCGGCGCGCACCTTGATCAGCATCAGCTCGCGCTCGATGTGCTCGGCTTCCGACAGGTCCACCACCTTGACCACTTCGACCAGCTTGTTCAGCTGCTTGGTGATCTGCTCGATCACGTCCTCCGAGCCGACGGTCACCACCGTCATGCGCGACATCGAGGCGTCCTCGGTCGGCGCCACGGTGAGCGACTCGATGTTGTAGCCGCGCGCCGAGAACATGTTGGAGATGCGCGACAGCGCGCCGGCCTCGTTCTCGACCAGGATCGAGATGATGTGGCGCATTACAACTCTTCGGAGAGGATCATCTCCGTGATTCCCTTGCCGCCGGGAATCATCGGATACACGTTCTCCGTCTGATCGGTGAGGAAGTCCATGAACACCAGCTCGTCCTTGCGCTTGAACGCCTCGCGCAGCGCCGGCTCGACGTCGGCGGGCTTGTCGATCAGCACGCCGCGGTGGCCGTAGCCCTCGGCCAGCTTGACGAAGTCGGGCAACGCGTCCATGTAGGACTCGGAGTAGCGGTTGCCGTGGAAGAACTGCTGCCACTGGCGCACCATGCCCATGTAGCGGTTGTTCAGGTTGACGATCTTGATCGGCAGGCGGTACTGCTTGCAGGTCGAGAGTTCCTGCAGGCACATCTGGATCGAGGACTCGCCGGTGACGCAGGCCACGGTGGCGCCGGGATTGGCCATGCGCACGCCCATCGCCGCCGGCAGGCCGAAACCCATGGTGCCAAGGCCGCCGGAATTGATCCAGCGGCGCGGCTGGTCGAACTTGTAGAACTGCGCGGCCCACATCTGGTGCTGGCCGACGTCCGAGGTGATGAAGGCGTCGCCGCCGGTGACTTCGTAGAGCTTCTCGATCACGAACTGCGGCTTGATGATCTTGGAATTGCGGTCGTACCTCAGGCAGTCCTTGCCGCGCCACTCGTCGATCTGCCGCCACCAGGCCTTGATGTCCTGGGTGCTGCGCTTCCGCCTTGAGCAGCCGCAGCATCTCCTCGAGCACGTCCGCCACGTTGCCGACGATCGGCACGTCGACCTTGACGCGCTTGGAGATGGACGACGGGTCGATGTCGACGTGGATGATCTTGCGCGGGTTCTGCGCAAAGTGCGCCGGGTTGCCGATCACGCGGTCGTCGAAGCGCGCGCCGATCGCGAGCAGCACGTCGCAGTGCTGCATCGCCATGTTGGCCTCGTAGGTGCCGTGCATGCCCAGCATGCCGAGGAACTGCTTGTCGGTGGCCGGATAGCCGCCCAGGCCCATCAGCGTGTTGGTGCAGGGGAAGCCGGTGCGCCGCACCAGCTCGGTGAGCTGCGGCGCCGCGTTCGACAGGATCACGCCGCCGCCGGTGTACACCATCGGGCGCTTCGCCTCGAGGAGCAGCTGCACCGCCTTCTTGATCTGCCCGGCGTGGCCCTTGCGCACCGGATTGTAGGAGCGCATCGACACCGTTTCCGGATAGACGAACTCGCAGGCCTGCGCGGTGATGTCCTTGGGAATGTCCACCAGCACCGGCCCGGGGCGCCCGGTGGAGGCGAGGTAGAACGCCTTCTTGATGGTGATGGCGAGGTCCTTCACGTCCTTCACCAGGAAGTTGTGCTTCACGCAGGGCCGCGTGATGCCGACCGTGTCGCACTCCTGGAACGCGTCCTGGCCGATGGCGTGCGTCGGCACCTGTCCGGAGATGATCACCATCGGGATCGAATCCATGTACGCCGTGGCAATGCCGGTGACCGCGTTGGTGACGCCCGGACCGGAGGTCACCAGGCACACGCCGACCTTGTGCGAGGAGCGCGAGTAGCCGTCGGCCGCGTGCACCGCGCCCTGCTCGTGCCGCACCAGGACGTGGCGCACCTTGTCCTGCTTGAACAGCGCGTCATAGATGTGCAGCACCGCACCGCCCGGGTAGCCGAAGAGGGTGTCGACGCCCTCTTCCTGCAGGCAGCGCACCACGATCTCGGCGCCGGTGAGTTCCAAACCCTTGATTCGATCCATGACCGCGAAGGCTGGGGAAAACGTTGAACATTAAAGACTTGTTGCAATGCGGTCAAGCAAGCGGCGGAGGCGGAGCGGACGCGTTTTGGTAACATCCCCGGCGCAGTAAACCGCGCCGTCGGAGGAAGGGAGAACCACTGGCTTCGCGCAGCGAGCTTTCGGCGTTTCTCGAAGGCGCCGAGCGGCGCGCCTTCAAGCAGGCCGTCTATGCCGTGCGCGACGAGCAGGCGGCACTCGACGTCGTGCAGGATGCGATGCTCCGCCTGGCCGAGAGCTACGGCGACCGCCCGGGCGCCGAGCTGCCGATGCTGTTCCAGCGCATCCTGCAGAATGCGATCCGGGACTGGTTCCGGCGCCAGAAGGTGCGCACCACGTGGGTGACGCTGTTCTCCTCCCTGCTGCCGGGCCACGGTGAGGACGATGATCGCGATCCGCTCGAAACTTTGGCCGAGGCGGGCGAGTCGAACCCAGTGGAATCGCCGCCGGCCCGGCTTGAGCGATTGCAACTGGTTGAAATCATTGAACAAGAACTTGCAAAGCTGCCGGCCCGTCAACGCGAAGCTTTCCTGATGCGTTACTGGGAGGAATTGGACGTCGCCGAGACCGCCCGCGCCATGGGCTGCTCCGAGGGCAGCGTGAAGACGCATTGCTCTAGGGCTGCGCATGCGCTGGCTGCCGCGCTTAGGGCGCGCGGCTTGAGCCTCTAGGATCAGGGTCCGGCAATCGTCCACGAACCGAACATGAACGACGAACATAACGAACCGCAATTCGGCAACCGCATCCGGCACCTGCTCAATCAGGCCGAACCGCTGCCGCCGTCCGTGTCCGCCAGGCTGCGCGCCGCGCGCGAGCTGGCCTTGTCGCGCCAGAACCCCGAAAGTGCGCGGGGCGTGGTCTGGGTGGGCGGCATCCTTGGCCGCCTGGGCGGCCTCAGCGGGCTGTCGCTGCGCCTCATCGTGCCCTTGTTCGCGCTGGCGATCGGCCTTGCCGCGGTCTACTCCTGGCACCAGCAGCAGCGTGCGGCGGAGGTCGAGGAGCTGGACGCGCTGGTGCTTACGGGCGAGCTGCCGATCGACGCCTACCTGGACCGCGGATTCGAGGCGTGGCTGAAAAAGCGCGCCTCGTTCTAGCCGCAGCGGCCTGCGCGCTGCTCGCACTGGCAGGGACGCGCGCTCGCGCAGGCGCCCAAGAAAGGCCCGGCCTGGGCCGAGCTCAACACCGAGCAGCAGCAGATCCTCGCTCCGCTCAAGAACGACTGGGAGCAGATCACGCCGGAGCGCCGGCGCAACTGGATCGGCCTCGCCAAGCGCTATCCGAAGATGAATCCCGAGGAGCAGCAGCGCGTGCAGCGCCGCATGCAGAGCTGGGCCAAGCTCACGCCGGAACAGCGCAAGCAGGCGCGCGAGAACTACCGCCGCATCAGCAAGGTGCCGCCCGAGAAGCGCGGCGACCTCAAGCAGCAATGGTCCGAATACCAGTCGCTGCCGCCGCAGGAGCGGCAGGCCGCGCCGCCGAAGAAGAAGCCGGCGCCGGCGAGGTGACCCCGGGCATCGCGCGCCGCCTGGCAAGCCTGCTGTACGAGGCGCTCCTGCTGTTCGCGGTGGCATTCTTCGCCGGCTTCGCCTTCCATTTCGCGTCGCGCGGCGCGCCGCTCGAGGGCTGGCTGCGCTTTGCGCACCAGATGCTGCTGCTCGCGGTGTTCGCCGCGTACTTCCTGTGGTGCTGGCTGCGCGGCGGACAGACGCTCGCCATGAAGGCCTGGCGCATCCGGCTGGTCGGGGTCACGCCGGGTAAGGCGCTGCTGCGCTTCCTTCTCGCGCTGGTGCTGGTGCCGACCGGGATTTCCCTGCTCTGGGCGCTGCTCGACCGGGAGCGCCAGTTCCTGCACGATCGCCTCGCCGGCACGCGCCTCGTGCTCGCCGGCTAGCGCCTCTCGACCAGCCACATCATCATCACCGCCGACAGCAGGAACGCCGCGCTCGGCACGGCCGCGGCGGCGAACGGCGGCCAGTCCTGCAGCAGGCCGATGTGCGCGAACAGGCTGTTCAGCATGTAGAAGAAGATGCCGAGCAGGATGCCGAGGAACACCTTGAGGCCGACCATGCCCGAGCGCGCGTGCATGTAGGCGAAAGGCAGGGCGAGCGCCATCATCACCAGCGTCGCGATCGGGTAGAACAGCTTCTTCCACAGCGCGATCTCGTAGCGCTGGGTCTTCTGGCGGTTGGCGCCCAGGTGCTGCACGTAGCGGTACAGTTTCAGGGCCGACATGCGCTCGGGCACCACGATCAGCACGTTGAGCAGGTCCGGGTTCACCGCCGAGCGCCAGTCCCAGGCCGCCTGGCGCGTGGTGCGCGGACCCTCCGGCGCGAAGTGCGTCTGCACCACGTCGCTGAGCCGCCAGACGCCACCGGCGAGGTAGTCGCCGCGCGCCGCCGAAATGATGCTTGCCAGCCGGTAGGCCTCGTCGAACTCGTAGATGCGCACGCCGACCAGGTGCTGCGCATCGCGCGCCTCGCGCACGTTGATGAACGAGCGCTCATCCTTGAACCACAGGCCCGAGCGCAGGTCCTGGCCGATCACCGCGTTCATCGCGCGCAGGCGCACCTGCTGCGCCATGGCCTCCGCCGCCGGCGCGATCCATTCGCCGATGACGAAGGTGGCGACAGCGAGAGCGGCGCCGGTCTTGAACAGCATCCAGCTTGCCTGCCCCGGCGACAGGCCGGAGCCGCGCATCACGGTGAACTCGGAATTGCTGGCGAGGTGCGACAGCACGTAGAGCGTGCCGATCAGCACCGCCACCGGCATCAGCTCGTAGGCGCGCGTCGGCGCCGACAGCAGCACGAAGGCGAACACCTGGCGCAGGTGGTATTCGCCCTTGCCCAGGTCGCGCAGCTCCGCGATCAGGTCGAAGAACAGGAACAGGCCGAGGAAGCCGAGCAGCACCAGGCCCACGGCGGCGAAAATCTCGCGCGCGAGGTAGCGGTCGAGCGTGCGGCTGGTCACGGCGACCGCCTCAGGCCCGCCGCCACAGCCGCAGTCGCGAGCCGCCCAGCGTCATGCGCTGCGCGAACAGGACCAGCAGGACCAGCACCATCACGGCGTGCACCGGCCACCAGCCGACCAGGAAGTCGAGCTTGCCTTGCGTCACACGCGCCTGCGACACGGTGAGCAGGTTCAGGTACACCATGTAGGTGAGAATCGCGAAGATCAGGTTGACCGAACGGCCGGCGCGCGGGTTGACGAAGGCGAGCGGGATGGCGAGCAGCGCGAGGATCAGCGCCGAGAGCGGCACGCCGATGCGCCACAGCAGCTCGCCGTGGTTGGCGCTGGTCGGGTTCTGCAGCAGCGCGGGGGTCGACAGGCTCTTCTCGGTCGGCACGGGTTCCTCGCCCGGCGGCGGCTCCACGCGCGCCGCATAGCGCTCGAACTCCATCACGCGATAGTCGGCCTCGCCGGGCACGCCTTCGTAGCGCCGTCCCCTGCAGCAGCACGATGAAGCGGTCGCCGTTGGGCGCCACTTCCACCAGCCCCTTCTGGCTGAACATCACGCCGGTGCGGCCATGCTGCACCGTGCTGACGAAGACGTTGAGCACCATCTTGCGATCGCCGGACAGCGACTCGACGAAGAACACGCGGTCGCGCCCGCCCGTCTCGCCGAACACCCCCGGGCTCACGCGCGACACGTCGTCGCGCGCGTCGATGCGGCTGCGGTACTGCTCGGCCACCTGCACCGACCACGGCGCGATGAAGAACGACAGCGCGGCGATCAGCAGCACCAGCGGCGCCGCGAACACCAGCACCGGCCGCACCCACGCGGCGAGCGACAGGCCGGAACTGAACCAGATCACCATTTCCGAATCGCGGTAGCTGCGCGTCACCGACAGCAGCACCGTGATGAACAGGGTCAGCGACAGCAGCACGGGCAGCACGTTGAGCGCGAAGAAGCCGAGAAACGCGAGCACTGCGTCGGAGGGAATCTTGCCGCCGGCCGCCTGCCCGAGCAGGCGCACCAGGCGCGTGGTGAGCGCGATGAGGAACAGCGTCAGAAACACCGCCGCCGCCAGTTGCGCGAACTCACGCAGCAGCGCCCGGCGGAAGATCATGCGATACTAAAAAAAGTAGTCATCAGAGGAGAATGCAGTGGAATTTAGCATACGCGCGGCAGCGCCCGAGAGGGCCAAGACGGGCTGCCTGGTGCTCGGGATCTACAAGGCCGGCGGCGCGGGCGCCGAGCAGCTCTCGCGCGCCGCGCAGGCCGCCGACCGCGCCGCGCGCGGCCGGCTGCGCGCGATCCTGGCGCACGGCGACCTCAGCGCCAAGGCGGGCGCCACGCTGCTGCTGCACAAGGTGCCGGGGCTCGCGGCCGAGCGCGTGCTGCTCGTCGGACTGGGCGAGCAGAAGGAATTCGGCGAGACCGCGTTCCGCGACGCGGTGCGCGGGGCGGCCGGCGCGCTGCAGGGGCTCGGCGCGAAGGACGCGACGCTCTACCTGGCGGAGCTCAAGGTCGCCCGGCGCAACGCGGCGTGGAACCTGCGCCAGGCCGTGCTCGGCATGCGCGAGGCGTTCTACCGCTTCGACCAGCTGAAGACGCAGAAGAAGGCGCCGGCGCCCGCGCTGGCGCAGGTCACGCTGGCCGTGCAGAGCGGCCCGGTGACGCTGCAGGCGCAGGCCGCGGTGCGCGAGGCTGCGGCCACCGCGGACGGCGTGGACCTGGCGCGCACGCTGGGCAACTTGCCGCCCAATATCTGCACGCCGGCATACCTCGCCGACGAGGCGCACAAGCTCGCGCGCCAGTTCAAGCTGGGGATCGAGGTGCTCGAGCGGCGCGATATGGAGAAGCTCGGCATGGGCGCATTGCTCGCCGTGGCACGCGGCTCGCACCAGCCGCCCAAGCTGATCGTGCTGCGCTACGCCGGCGGCACGAAACATGCCAAGCCCGTGGTGCTCGTCGGCAAGGGCATCACCTTCGACACCGGCGGCATCTCGCTCAAGCCCGCCGGCGAGATGGACGAGATGAAGTTCGACATGTCCGGCGCCGGCAGCGTGCTCGGCGCGCTGCGCGCGCTCGCCGGGATGAAAGCGCCGGTCAACGTGATCGGCGTGGTGCCCGCGAGCGAGAACATGCCGGGCGGCGCCGCTACGCGGCCCGGCGACGTGGTGAAGACGCTGTCGGGCCAGTCGGTCGAGATCCTCAACACCGACGCCGAAGGCCGCCTCATCCTGTGCGATGCCCTCACCTACGCGGAACGCTTCCAGCCCGACGTGGTGGTGGACATCGCGACGCTTACCGGGGCCTGCGTGATCGCGCTCGGGCACGTGGCCACGGGCCTGTTCGCCAACGACGAGAAGCTCGCCTCCGAATTGCGCGCGGCGGGCGACGACGCCTGGGACCGCGTCTGGCCGATGCCGCTGTGGGAGGACTACCAGGAACAGCTGCGCTCCAATTTCGCCGACATGGCCAACATCGGCGGCCGGCCCGCCGGCAGCGTCACCGCGGCCTGTTACCTGTCGCGCTTCGCACGCAAGCTGCGTTGGGCGCACCTGGACGTCGCCGGCACGGCCTGGAAGAGCGGCCGCGACAAGGGCTCGACCGGACGGCCGGTGCCGCTGCTGGTGAGGTTCGTGATGCGCCGCGCCGCGCGATGACGAGCATCGACTTCTACTTCAACGCCGCGGACAAGCTGCAGGTGGCGTGCCGCCTCGCCGGCAAGGCGGTCGCGCACGGCAGGCGCCTGCTGATCTACGCGCCGCAGGGCGACACCGCGCAGCGCATCGACCGCATGTTGTGGACGTGGCAGGCGACCGGCTTCGTGCCGCATTGCGCCGCGCACGACCCGCTCGCCGCGGAAACGCCGGTGCTGATTGCGACCGACGCGGACGCGGGCGTCGGCTGCGAGGTCCTGCTCAACCTTGCCCCCGACACGCCGCCCGCTTTCGAGCGCTACGAGCGCCTGCTCGAGCTGGTGGCGCGGGACGACGAGGATCGCCGCGCCGCGCGCATGCGCTACAAGTTCTATCGCGAGCGCGGCTACCGCATCGCGGACCACGACCTTGGCGGGGAAGCGGGCGGTGCGCCGTGAGTGAGCGCGACGCGAACCCCCTGGTCGAGCGCGTGGACGCGCTGCTCAGGCGGCAGCACGAAGCGGCCCCGGGCGACACGGACGACGTACCGGTGCTCACGGAGATCGTCGAGCCCGGCGCCGCCGAGGCGCTGGCATTCGAGCTTGAGCGCGCAGTGCTGCAGCGGCTCGAGGCCGAGCTCGCGCCGGCGCTCGCGGCGGCATTGCGCGCCGCGGTCGCCGCCGCGGTGAAGCGCGAGCTCGAGGCGCGCAGCCTCGACGCCGCCTCGCTCGCCGGCAAGCGCCCCGCCTCCACCGGCGGCTGACCATGTCGCTGGACAAGAGCTTCGATCCGCGCGCGGTCGAGCGCCGCTGGTATGAGCGCTGGGAGTCGGCGGGCTGGTTCGCACACAGGGGCGACGCCCTGCCCGCCTACTGCATCCAGCTGCCGCCGCCAAACGTCACCGGCACGCTGCACATGGGGCACGCCTTCCAGCAGACCCTGATGGACGCGCTGGTGCGCTACCACCGCATGCGCGGCGACAACACCAACTGGGTGGTGGGCACCGACCACGCCGGCATCGCCACGCAGATCGTGGTCGAGCGCCAGCTGCAGGAGCAGGGGCAGTCGCGCCACGACCTCGGGCGCGAGAAGTTCGTCGAGCGCGTCTGGCAGTGGAAGCAGCAGTCCGGCGCCTCCATCATGGGCCAGATGCGGCGGCTGGGCGCCTCGGGCAACTGGAGCTACGCCCGGAGTGACGAGATGCGCGAAGGCCCTCCTGCCGGCTACTTCACGATGGACGCAAGAATGTCGCGCGCCGTGGTCGAAGTGTTCGTGCGGCTGCACGAGGAAGGCCTCATCTACCGCGGCAAGCGGCTGGTGAACTGGGACCCGGTGCTCGGCACCGCGGTGTCCGACCTGGAAGTCGACAGCGAGGAGGAAGACGGCAAGATCTGGGAGATCCGTTATCCGGGCGAGGGTTTCAGCCTGACGGTGGCCACCACGCGCCCGGAGACCATGCTGGGCGACGTCGCGGTGGCGGTGAATCCGAAGGACTTTCGCTACGCGCAGTACGTGGGCAAGCGCGTGCAGCTGCCGCTCACCGGGCGCGCCATCCCGGTGATCGCCGACGACTACGTCGACCCCGACTTCGGCACTGGCTGCGTAAAAATTACCCCCGGACACGACTTCAACGACTACAAGGTCTGGGAGCGTCATAAGGACAAATTACTTCCAGTGTTCTCGATTTTCACTTTGGATGCGAAAGTAATCGACTTTGTTTCGGCAGCCGGACCTCAGTGGCAAAACTATGTTGCACCAACTAAGACCGGCGGAAAGATTGGACCAGTTGGGACACAGCCAACAGCAGTGGACCTCGGCATTCCGGAGGCCTACCGCAAGCTTGATCGATTTGAAGTGCGCAAGCTAATCATTGCCGACCTGAGCGCTCAAAATCTTTTGGTCTCAGAAAAGCCGTACAAGCTGCGTGTACCGCGATCTGGCCGGACTGGCGAAATCGTCGAGCCGATGCTTACAGATCAATGGTTCGTAGACCTTACGCGAGAAACTCGGACCGATGGCAAGCCGGGTCCAGGTGGGAAGGTAGCGATTACCCAGCCAGCCCTAGACGTTGTCGCAGCCGGTGAAGTTAAGTTCTTCCCGGATCACTGGACTTCAACTTACAACCATTGGCTGGAAAATATCCAGGACTGGTGCATCTCACGCCAGTTGTGGTGGGGTCACCAGATTCCGGCCTGGTACGACGAGACGGGAAATATTTATGTCGGCAGGTCGGAAGAAGAGGTTAGACAGAAATACAAGATCGACGACCTCGTTGCAAAGAGACCCGGACGTCCTTGATACGTGGTTTTCTTCTGCAGCTAGTGCCGTTCAGCTCGCTCGGCTGGCCGGATAAGACGAAGGACCTCGACACCTTCCTGCCCTCCTCCGTGCTGGTGACCGGCTTCGACATCATCTTCTTCTGGGTCGCCCGGATGATCATGATGACGAAGCACTTCACCGGCAAGGTGCCGTTCCGCCACGTCTACATCAACGCCATCGTGCGCGACGCCGAGGGCGAGAAGATGTCCAAGTCCAAGGGCAACACGCTCGATCCGCTGGACCTGATCGACGGCATCACCCTGCCCGAGCTGCTCGCCAAGTCCACGGTGGGCCTGCTCAAGGCCGACCACAAGGCGAAGATCGAGAAGTACGTGCGCGCGCACTACCCGAGCGGCATTCCGGCGTTCGGCGCCGACGCGCTGCGCTTCACCTTCGCCGCGCAGGCGACCTTCGCGCGCACGCTCAATTTCGACCTGGGGCGCTGCGAGGGCTACCGCAACTTCTGCAACAAGCTGTGGAACGCCACGCGCTTCGTGCTGATGAACACGGAGGGCAAGGACTGCGGGCAGGACGAGAAGGCGCCGGTCGACGCTGTCGAGCTGGGATCGCTGGATCATCAGCACGCTGCAGCGCACCGAAGCGGATGTGGAGAAGGGATTCGACGAATACCGCTTCGACAATGCCGCCGCAGCCATCTACCGCTTCGTGTGGGACGAGTACTGCGACTGGTACGTGGAGATCGCGAAGGACCAGCTGGCCGACGGCAGACGAGGCAGCAGCAGCGCGGCACGCGCCGCACACTCGTGCGCGTGCTGGAGGCCTCGCTGCGGCTCGCGCATCCGATCATTCCGTTCATCACCGAGGAGCTCTGGCAGATCGTCGCGCCGCTCGCCGGCAAGACCGGCAAGACAATCATGCTCGCGCCCTACCCAAAGTGCGCAGCCCGAGAAAATCGACGATGCAGGCGAAGCGCAGATCGCCGAGGCAAAGGACACGGTGAACGCCGGCCGCAATCTGCGCAGCGAAGCAAAGGTTCCGCCGCAAGCAACGTATGACATGCTACATCGTCGGACAGCCGAACCCAGGCGACGGTGATCGCCATCGACGAGTCTTGCCCGGATCGCCAATTTGCGGTGGTCGATCGAGCTTCCGATATCGGATTCGCCGGTCGCCGTGGCCGGCCCGCACCGCCTGATGCCCCACATCGAAGTCGATCCGGTCGCCGAACGCGAGCGCGTGGCCAAGGAGATCGCGCGCCTGCAGGGCGAGATCGCCAAGGCGCGCGCCAAGCTCGGCAACGCCTCCTTCGTCGAGCGCGCGCCTGCCAGCGTGGTGGCGCAGGAGCGCGAGCGCCTCGCCGCGTTCGAGGCGACGCTCGCGAAGCTCTCCGGCAAGACGTGAACCTCCCGCGCGGGCTGCGCGCGTTCCGGCACCGCAGCTTCCGCATCTTCTTCCTCGGCCAGGGCGTCTCCCAGTTCGGCACCTGGCTGCAGCTCATCGCCACCAGCTGGCTGATCTACCGGCTCACCGGCTCGGCGTTCTGGCTCGGCCTCGCCACTTTCGCGCTGCAGTTGCCGTTCCTCCTGCTCGCGCCGTTCGCCGGCGTGCTGGTGGACCGCCTCAACAAGCGCAAGGTGCTCGTGACGACCAACATCGTCGCCTTCGCGCAATCGCTGGCCATGCTGACGCTGGTCGCCAGCGGGCACATCGAGCCCTGGCACCTGATCGCGGGCAACGCGGTGCTCGGCCTGGTGAATGCCTTCGACAGCCCGGCGCGCCAGTCCTTCCTCATCGAGCTCGTGCAAGGACGCGACGACCTGCCCAACGCCATCGCCTACCAGTCGGTGCTGATGAACGGCGCGCGCTTCGTCGGCCCGATGATCGGCGGCGCGGTGATCGCGCTGGCGGGCGAGGTGTGGGGCTTTGCGCTGAACAGCGCCTCCTACCTGGCGGTGCTCGCGGCGCTCGCGGTGATCCGCGTGCAGGCGCTCCGGCCGGAACCGGCGGAAGCCGGCTGGTTCGCGCAGTTCACGGCCGGGTTCCGCTGGGCCTACGGCTTCCTGC
The DNA here is from genome assembly GCA_963782655.1 of uncultured beta proteobacterium. Lineage (GTDB taxonomy): Bacteria > Pseudomonadota > Gammaproteobacteria > Burkholderiales > SG8-39 > JAABQT01. The sequence goes on from CAWALA010000010.1 coordinate 162,485, forward strand.
CCTCGCGCAGCATGCTGCTGCTGCTCGCGCTGTTGAGCATCGGCGCGCAGCCCTACCAGTCGCTGGCGCCCTACTTCGCGCGCGACGTGTTCGGCGGCGACTCGCAGACGCTCGGCTATCTGATCGGTGCGGGCGGGTTGGGCGCGGTTTCGGGCATGCTGTACCTCGCCCTGCGGCCTTCCGTGCGCGGCCTGCTCACGGTGATCGGCTATGCGGCTGCAGCCGCCGGCGTGGCCCTGATCGGCTTTGCCTACACCGCGCATCTGTGGCCGGCGCTCGCGCTCGTCTACATCACCGGCATGGGCATCATGCTCACCGCGGGCTCGATCAATACCATTCTGCAGACCATCGTCGAGGACCGGCTGCGCGCGCGCGTGGCCGCGATCTACATCATGTCCTTCCTCGGCATGAGCCCGCTCGGCGCGCTGGCCGCGGGCTGGGCGGCGCACTACGTGGGACCGCCGGCGGCGCTGGCCGCCGGCGGCATGCTCGCGCTCGGCGCCGCCTGCGTCTACCTCATCAGGCTGCCGGCCATCCGGCGCGAGATGCGACCGGTCTACGAGCGCCTGGGCATCGCGCCGCGCGCCAGCTAGAAGTTCTTGTAGGCGCCCGCTTCGAACGGCACGTTGCGCCCGACCAGCGACTCGAGCAGCACCAGCTCGGCGTCCGTGTGATTCACCACCGGCGCGGGCATGATCATCTGCGGCGCGCCCTTCGCCATGATGTAGCGCGGCTGCTCGTGGTGGCGTGGTCTTCACCGTCTCGCGCGCGCCCGGATCGTCCTGCGGCACCAGCTCCGCTTCGCCGTAGCAGGTACAGACATAGGTCTTGTCGGCGCTGCTCTCCACGTAGACCGCCGTGCCGCGGATGCCGATGGTCGCGGTCTGCGCGCGCAGGGTCTTCGCCTGCCCCGGCTGATACCACCGAGAGCAGCGCCCCGGTGACGATGCGGAACACGTCCGCCGCGCCGCTGCCCACCTCGACGCGGGAGTTCGCGCGCAGCAGGAACGCATCGCGATTGATCACGAACACGATCTCGGCGCCCGCGGCCGTGGTCACGGCATCGCCGGGCTTGACGTCCATGCCTTCCCGCGCGGGCACGCCGTTGACGCGCGCGTCGCCGCGCACGCGGTACACGCCCTTCTCGATCTTTCCGGCGGCGAGCGCGTCGCGCACGATGAGCAGCGCCGCGGCGCCCTGCAGCCAGCGCCGCCGGCTCACCATGGGCGCGCCTCCGACCCGGTGGGCCACGCGGTGTCGAACTGCCAGCCGTGCTGCGCCTCGATGCGCTCGCGGAACGCCGTTTCCAGGCCGGGCTCCACGGCGAGCGGCGCGGGGAAAGCGCCCTCGATCAGCGCGCACTCGCCGACGCGCGCCGCGCTCAGGCGCGCGGCGCGCGCGCCCGTGCAGCCAGATGGCTTCGCCCTCCAGGTAGGCCGGCAGGCCGAAGCGCCGGCAGGTGGCGATCGCCGGCATCGATCCCCAGGCGAGCCAGCGCCAGGTGCGCCCCGGCGCAAGACGCAGCGGCGCGATCAGCGCGAAAGCGCACTCGCCGGCCTCGCGCAGCCACAACAGGATCGGATCGGCCGCCGCCGGCTGGGCGGCGGCCAGCGCGCTTGGCTGCGCGCCGCCTTTCGCGATGCGCATCCAGCGCGCCGTCTGCGCCATGCCTAGTTGATCCGCGTTAACAAGGTGCACACCTTGACCTTGGCTTATATATCAGAGCGGCGGCGCTGTGCAATAATCGCCGCGCACCATGGACACGGAACACAGCGCAACGGCGCCGCAGGATGCGCCCGCCGGCAGCCGCTGGCTGGTCACCGTCACCCGTCTTCCCACCGAGGATCCCGCGGCGCGCATGCGCATGCTGCGCACGCTGGAATCGCTCGGCACCGCGGTGCTGCGCGAAGGCGTGTACGTGCTGCCCGACACCGCCGACAACCGCCGCGCGCTGGAGCGGCTCGCGCGCTACGTGGCGCAGAACGCGGGCGTCGCCAGCGTGCTGCACGTGGAAGCCTCGGACGACGCGCAGCAGGAGCAGTTGAAGCGCCTGTTCGACCGCTCCGCGCGCTACGACGCGCTCACCAAGACCATCGAGAGCCTGCGCGTCGGTTTCGGCGTGTCGGACGCCAGCGCGCTCGCGCGCGTGCTGCACAAGCAGCGCCGCGAGTTCGAGGCCATCGCCGCGCTCGATTTCTTTCCCACGTCCGCGCGCGAGCGCGCGGCGCAGGCGCTGGCCGAGGCGGAGTCGGCGGTGAAGGAGCTGCTGTTCCCGGTGCAGGCGAAGGACGCGCCGGCGGCCGGCGACGCGCTGCACGGGGCGCAGCTGGGCCACGCGGCGGCCGCTGTGGGCCGACCGCCTCGCCTGCGCCTGGCTGATCCGGCGCTTCGTCGACCCCGACGCCAAGCTGCAATGGCTGGACAAGGGCGCCGAGTGCCCGCCCGGTTCCATCGGCTACGGTTTCGAAGGCGCCCGCTTCACCAACAGCGAGGCGCGCGTGACCTTCGAGCAGATGCTCGCCAGCCTCGGGCTCGCCGGCAACCACGCGCTTGCGCGCATCGGCGGCATCGTGCACTTTCTCGAGGTGCGCGGCACCCCGGTGCCCGAGGCCGCCGGGGTGCAGACGCTGCTGCAGGGTGCATCGCGTCGCGCCGCGAGCGATGATGAGCTGCTGCGCGAGGCGGAAAAGACCTTCGACCTGCTCTACGACGCCTACTCCGACCAGCGCGAAGCGACGCGCGGCTAGGCGGCTACTTCTTCTGGTCGCGCATCTCCTGCGCGTGCTGCGCGCGCAGCTCCTTGAGCCGCGCCTCGACCACCGACAACTCGTAGAAATTGCCGTCGCCGGCGGCCCGCGCCAGCTGCAGCTGCTCGACCGCCGCCGGCAGGCTGCCGCGCAGCACGTAGACCTCGGCCTGCGCCTGGTGCTGCTGCAGGCGCTTGCCGAGCGCGGCGTAGATCTGCGCCTGCTCGGTGCGCAGCCGCAGGTCGCGCGGGTGCAGCCGCAACGGCTCGGCGATCGCGGCGAGCGCCTCCTCGGCGCGCCCGGACTGGCGCAGGACCTGCGCGAGGTCGTAGGTCAGTGGCAGCCAGTCGGGAAAGCGCTGCAGCCCCTGGCGCAGCGTGGCGAGCGCACCCGCGGTGTCGCCCGTCGCCAGTTGCACGCGCGCTGCGAGGGCCTCGATCATCGGGCTCGCAGCGCCCGTGGCGCGCAGCGCGGCGAGCCCCGCTTGCGCCTCGCGCGGCTTCTGCGCGCGCAACTGGGCCGCGATAAGGCCGTAGCGCGCCGCGGCTTCGCTGGCGTAGCGCCGGTCGCGTATCGCCGACGAGAAGTACGCCACGGCGGAGAGCGGCTCCCCGCTCTCGGCCCGCAGCTTGGCGCGCACCAGGTGGAACTCCAGGCTGTCGAGGTGCTGGCGATAGGGGGCGGCGGCGGCCCGGCTGCTCGTGTCGGCAATGCGCTCCGCGGTCATCGGGTGGGTGCGCAGGTAGGCCGGCAGGAGGCCGTCGTCGGTCGCGCGCATCTGGCGCTGCAGCTTCTCGAAGAACGTGGGCATGGCGTGCACGTCGAAACCGGCCCCGGCCAGGGTCTGGAAACCGACGCGGTCCGCCTCGCGCTCGTATTCCCGCGTGTAGCCGAGCTGCTGCTGCACCGCACCGGCCTGCGCCGCGACCGTCGCGCCCGCAGCCAGGTCCGGACGCGAGCGGCCGATCAGGATCGCGGCGGCGAGCGCGATCATGCTCGGCAGCTGCATCTGCTGCTGCGCGCCGAACATGCGCGCCACGTGGCGCTGCGTGACGTGCGCGATCTCGTGCGCCAGCACGGAGGCGAGCTCGGACTCGCTTTCCGCGGAGTTGATCAGGCCGGTGTGCACGCCGATGAAGCCCCCGGGCAGCGCGAACGCGTTGATCGCCGGGTCGCGCATGGCGAAGAACTCGAAATCCTGGCGCGCGTCCGGAACCGCGCCGAGCAGGCGCCGGCCCAGCCCGTCGAGGTAGCGGGCGACCTCGGCATCGTCGAGGTAGGCCGGCTCGCGCTCGCGGATGTCGCGCACGATGCTCTCGCCGATGCGACGCTCGATCTGCGGCGGCAGCACGGCGCCCGCCGCGTCGCCGAGTTCCGGCAGCGTTTGCGCCGGCGCCCGCGCCGCGGGAAACATCGCGGCGGCGAGCCCGGCGAGCAGCACGAGCGTGAAGCGCATAGGGATATGATACCGTCGGCCCCTGCAAGTTCCGGAGCAGGCATGGCTCGCAAACCGACGCGCAGGCTGGCACGCAGACTCACGCATTTCGACCGCCGCGGGCGCGCGCACATGGTGGACGTCGGCGCCAAGGCGCAGACGCATCGCGTGGCGGTCGCTTCCGGGCGCATCCTGATGCGCCCGGCGACGCTGCGCGCGGTCGCCGCCGGACGCGCGAAGAAGGGCGACGTGCTCGGCGTGGCGCGCATCGCGGCGATCCAGGCCGCCAAGCGCACGCCGGAGCTGATTCCGCTCGCGCACCCGATCGCCATCACGCGCGCCGCCGTCGAGTTCGCGCTCGAGCCCGGGCGCAGCGCGGTGCGCATCGTCGCGCACGGTGGAATGCCGCGGCCGCACGGGGGTCGAGATGGAGGCGCTGGCCGCCGCGGCGGTCGGCCTGCTCACGGTCTACGACATGCTCAAGGCCGTGGACCGCGGCATGGTGCTCGCCGACCTGCGCCTGGAGGAGAAGCGCGGCGGCCGCTCGGGGACCTGGCGCCGGCCGGTCGGGCGCGGCTGAATGAAGCTGAATTTCGCCAGGCTGCTCGCGGTCCTCGGCATCCTGCTCCTCGCCGCCGGCGGCTACGCCTGGCTGCGCTCGCGCGACGGCAACGGCGAGCAGGCGCTGCGCACGGTGAAGCTCGAGCGCGGCGCGCTGCAGGCGGTGGTGGCGGCGAGCGGCACGCTGAATGCGGTCACCACCGTGCAGGTGGGCTCGCAGATCTCGGGCCAGGTGAAGGAGATCTACGCCGACTTCAACACCGCGGTGAAGAAGGACCAGGTGATCGCGCGCATCGACCCGCAGACCTTCGAACTGCGCGTCAACCAGGCGCGCGCGGATCTCGACGCGGCGCACAGCGCGGTCGCCGTGGCGCGCTCGGGGCTCGGCGGCGCAGCAGGCCGAGGTCGGCCGCGTGAAGGTGACGCTTTTCGACGCGCAGCGCGACTACGAGCGCAAGAAATCGCTGGTGGAGAAGAACTTCATCTCGGGCGCGGAGCTGGACAAGGCGCGCACGCTGCTCGATGGCACGCGCGAGCAGCTCAAGGCGGTCGAGGCCCAGATCCAGGTCAACGAGGCGCAGGTGCGCAGCGCGCTCGCCACCGTGAAGCAGCGCGAGTCGCTGCTCAAGCAGGCGCAGGTGGACCTGGAGCGCACCATCATCCGCGCGCCGGTGGACGGCACGGTGATCCTGCGCAACATCGACGCCGGGCAGACGGTCGCCGCCAGCCTGCAGGCGCCGGTGCTGTTCACCATCGCGCAGGACCTGCGCGACATGCAGGTCGAGGCGGCGATCGACGAGGCCGACGTCGGGCGCCTGCGCGTCGGCCAGCGCGCCACCTTCACGGTGGACGCCTTTCCGCGGCGCAGCTTCAACGGCGAGATCCGGCAGATCCGCAAATCGCCGGTGAACGTGCAGAACGTGATCAGCTACACGGTGGTGATTTCGGCCGCCAACCCGGACCTGTCCCTGCTGCCGGGCATGACGGCGAACGTGCGCGTCGTGGTGGAGTCGCGCGACAACGCGCTCAAGGTTGCGAACGCCGCGCTGCGCTACCGCCCGGCCGGCGCCGCCGGAGGCGAAGGCCGCCGGCACAGCGCCCGCGGCCGGCAATGCCGGGCCAGCAGCTCCGCCAGCGCGTCTACGCCGAGCTCAAGCCCGACGACGCGCAGAAGGCGAAACTGGACCAGGTGTTCGACGACCTGCGCCAGAAGCTGGCCGCGCTGCGCGAACTGCCGCAGGAGGCCGACCGCCGCAAGGCGGGCGAGCGGCTGCGCGCCGAGTCGCGCGCGCGTGTCGTGGAACTGCTCACGGAAACGCAAAAACCGGTGTACGAGCGGCTGCTGGCGGAGCTGGGCGGCACGCGCGCCGGCACGAGCGCCGCAGGCCGTCTGTGGGTGCGCGGCCCGGACGGCAAGCCTGCCCCGGTGGACGTGCGCACCGGCCTCACCGACGGCACGAGCACCGAGATTCTCGAGGGCCCGCTGAAGGAAGGCGACGAGGTGATCCTCGGCGCGGGCGAGACCTCCGCGTGCGGCGAAGAAGTCGGGACCCGACGGCCCGCGCCTGTTCTGATGGCTGCACCGCTGATCCACACGCAGGATCTCACCAAGGTCTACCGCATCGGCGACAACGAGGTGCGTGCGCTCGCCGGCGTCAGCGTGGACATCGCGCAGGGCGAGTTCGTGGCGGTGATGGGGCCCTCGGGCTCTGGCAAGTCGACCTTCATGAACGTGCTCGGCTGCCTCGACCGGCCGAGCGCCGGCGAATACGTGCTGGGCGGAAAGCGCGTGTCGGATCTCTCCGGCGACGAGCTCGCCGTGGTGCGCAACCGCAGCATCGGCTTCGTGTTCCAGACCTTCAACCTGCTCCCGCGCACGCCGGCGCTCGAGAACGTCGAGCTGCCGCTGGTGTATGCGGGCGTCGCAGCGCGCGAGCGCCGCGCGCGGGCGCTCGAGATGCTGGCGAAGGTCGGGCTCGCCGAGCGCGCCGGGCACCAGCCGGCGCAGCTCTCCGGCGGGCAGCAGCAGCGCGTGGCGATCGCCCGCGCGCTGGTCACGCGCCCGCTGCTGATCCTCGCCGACGAGCCCACCGGCGCCCTCGACTCGCGCACCAGCCTGGAGATCATGGGCCTGCTGCAGGAGCTCAACCGCCAGGGCATGACCGTGGTGCTGGTCACGCACGAGCCCGACATCGCACGCTACGCGCGCCGCGTGCTGCATTTCCTCGACGGCGCGGTCGTGCGCGACGAGGCCAACGCCTTGCCGGCGGCCGCATGAGCATGCTCGGCCTGCTGCGCGTGGCGATGCGCGCGCTGGCGGTGAACAAGCTGCGCAGCGCGCTCACCATGCTCGGCATCATCATCGGCGTGGCCGCGGTGATCGTGATGATCGCGGTGGGCGGCGGTGCGCAGGCGCGCGTGGAAGAGCAGATCCGCTCGCTCGGCTCCAACCTGCTGCTCATCCTTTCCGGCACCACCACGTCGGGCGGCGTGCGCATGGGCTTCGGCTCCAACCTGACGATCTCCGAGGACGACGCCGCCGCCATCACGCGCGAGATCCCGGATGCGCATGGCGGCGCCCGCGCTGCGCGGCACCGCGCAGCTCGTCTGGGGCAACCAGAACTGGTCGACGGTGATCTTCGGCGTCACGCCCGACTACCTCGAGGTGCGCCAGTGGACGCTCGCCGAGGGCGGCGCCTTCGACGCCTCCGACATCGCGGGCGCGACCAAGGTGTGCCTGATCGGCCAGACCGTGGCACGGCAGTTGTTCGGCGGCGGCAACCCGATCGGCCAGCAGATCCGCATCCGCCGCGTGCCGTTCACGGTGATCGGCGTGCTCGAAGTCGAAGGGCCAGAGCATGATGGGCGCGGACCAGGACGACCTCGTCCTGATGCCGATCAGCACCGCGCGCAAGCGCGTGCTGGGCGCCACCAGCCTCGCCAAGCAGCGCAGCGTCGGCACCATCTGGGTCAAGGTGCGCGAGGGCTACGACATGAAGGCCGCCGAGGAGCAGGTGCGCGGCCTGCTGCGCCAGCGCCACCGGCTGCAACCCGGGCAGGACGACGATTTCTCCCTGCGCAACCTCGAGGAGGTCGCCGCCACGCAGGAAGCCTCCAGCCGGGTGCTGGCGCTGCTGCTCGCCGCGGTGGCCTCGGTGTCGCTGGTGGTCGGCGGCATCGGCATCATGAACATCATGCTGGTGTCGGTCACCGAGCGCACGCGCGAGATCGGGCTGCGCATGGCGGTCGGCGCGCGCACGCGGGACATCCTGGGCCAGTTCCTGGTGGAGGCGGTGACGCTGTCGCTGATCGGCGGCCTGGCGGGCGTGGCGCTCGGCATGGCCGCGGCGTTCGGCGTGGCGCAGCTGGCGGGCTGGCGCATCGTGCTCGCGCCCGAGGCGGTGCTGCTGGCGGTGGCGTTCGCGTTCGTGATCGGCGTGTTCTTCGGCTTCTACCCGGCGCGCAAGGCCGCGCGCCTCAATCCGGTCGAGGCGCTGCGCTTCGAATGACGTTCGGCCTGTCCGCGCAGGCACGGCATCGCCGCCTGCGCCATCGCGGGGCTCGCGGCGGCGCTGTACCTGCCCTTCCTGGGAAATCCCCTGGTATTCGACGACCGGATCTTCTTCTCCGGGCGCCTGTTCTCCTACTACGCGACCCATCCGCTCGGCTTCGACCTGCGGCTGCCGGCCTACTTCTCGATCGTCGCCACCGAGGTGCTCTGGGGCGGCATCGCCACGCACCGAGCGCGTGAGCCTGGTGCTGCACATCGCTTGCGCACTTGCGCTGTACCGCCTGCTGTACGTGCTGCAGAGGGCAGCGCTGCCGCAACAGCGCGAAGAGGACGCCCTGCTGTGCGCCGCGGTGGTCGCCGCTGCGTTCGCCCTGCACCCGGTGGCCGTCTACGGCGCCGCCTACCTCGTGCAGCGCACGATCGTGCTCGCGACGCTGTTCTCGCTGCTTTCGCTGGATCCTGTTCCTGCGCGGACTGCGGCGCGGCAGCCATGCCGACGCGCTTTCCGCAGCCTTGCTTTATGCGCTGGCGGTGCTGTCGAAAGAGCACGCGGTGCTGCTGCCGGCCGCCGTGCTGCCGGCCGCCCTGCTGGGGCCGGTGGCGGGTCGATTCGCGCTGCGCCACGCGGCGATCTATCTCGCGGCCTGCGCGCCCGCTGCGATCTTCGTCGTCCTGCGCAGCCTCGGGCTGATCGGCGGGGCCTATGAAGAGGCGTTCACTGCGATTGCCGCGGAGCTTGAAGACGCTTCCGGCATAGACGTGTCGGCCCGGCCGCTGCTGATGAGTGCGGTGACGCAGGCGGGACTGTTCTTCAATTACCTCGCGCTGTGGCTGTGGCCGCACCCGGGCGGAATGTCGATCGACCTGCGGGTCGATTTTCTCGCTTCGTGGTCGCCGGCGTGGATCGCGACCAAAGTGCTTGCCTTCCTCGGCTGCGCCGCGCTCGGCGTGGCGCTTTGGGTGCGGGGTGGCGCCGCGCGCCTCGCCGGCTGCGGCCTGCTCTACGTCTGGGTCATGTTCGTGGTCGAGTTCAGCGCCGCGCGCTTCCAGGAACCGTTTGTCCTCTATCGCAGCTACCTCTGGGCGCCCGGCATCGCCTGCGTGGTCGTGTCCGGGCTCTCGCTCCTGCCGCGTCGCGGCGTGATCGCTGCCGGCCTGGCGGCGTGGCTTCATGCTCGCGTACGCGGCGCACGATCGCCTGAGGACCTTCTCCAGCACGCTGCTGCTGTGGGAGGACGCAGTGGCGAAGCTGCCCGACCAAGCCAGTGCCGCTGGGCTCGCGTACCCTGTACGGCCTTGGGCCGCGAATACCTCTACGCCGGCCAACCCGCAAAAGGCGCTCGACAGTGACCGAACGGTGCATCGCGCAGTATCCGCAGACGCCGCAGTGCTACTACGCACGCGGCGCGGTGCACCTGCAGCTGCAGGAGTTCGAGCTCGCCCGCGTCTACCTCGCCCGCACGCTCGAATTGCAGCCTGCGAGCGGCGTCGTGCACCACCGCCTCGGCCTGGCGCTGGAGTGCCTGGATCGCATCGAAGACGCGAAGGCGAGCTACCGCAAGGCCGCGGAGCTCGGCTACGGTGGCGCGCACATCGAGCTGCAGCGCCTGGAGCAGGCGCCGGGCACGATGCCCCCTCGAGACGAAAGCCTCCTGCATGCCGCTGAATCCGCCGGCGCCCGAGATCACGCATCGTCGTGCCCGTGTATAACGAGCGCGGCAATGTCGAGCCGCTGGTGGCGCGCCTTGCCGCCGCGATTGTCCGGCACGGCGTTCGAAATCGTGTTCGTCGACGACGCTTCGCCCGACGGCACCGGCGACGCGGTGCGCGCCGTGGCGCGCGCCGACCCGCGCTGCCGGCTGATCAGCCGCATGGGCAGGCGCGGGCTGTCCGGCGCCGCCCTCGAAGGCATGCTGTCGGCGCTCGCGCCGGTGGTCGCCGTGATCGACGCCGACCTGCAGCACGACGAGCCCTTGCTGCCCCGCATGAAGGAAGCGCTCGATGCCGGACAAGCCGATCTGGCGGTCGCCACGCGCTACGCCGCCGGGGGCAGCGGCGACGCGCTCCCCGGCTCGCGCCGCGCGCTGTCGTCGCTCGGCGTGCGGCTGGCGCAGCGCCTGTTCGGCGTGCGCCTGAGCGACCCGCTGAGCGGCTATTTCATGGTGCGCCGCAGCCTGGTCGAGCAGGTCGCCCCGCGCATCAGCCCGGACGGCTTCAAGATCCTGTTCGACCTCGTCACCTCCGCGCCGGCGCAGACCAGGATCGTGGAGCTGCCGTACCGCTTCCGCCCGCGCGAGCGCGGCAAGAGCAAGCTCGACCCGAAGGTGGCGCTGGAGTTCGCCGCCCTGCTCGTCTCCAAGCTCTCCGGCGGACTGCTGCCCCTGCGCTTCGTGCTGTTCTGCTTCGTCGGCGCGCTCGGCATCGTCGTGCACCTGGGCGTCGCATGGGGCGCGCTGCAGCTCGGTCGGGAATTCGCGCTCGCGCAACTGCTGGCGACCGTGGCCGCGATGACCAGCAACTTCTTCCTCGAACAACGTGATCACGCACCGCGACCGGCGCCTGAGCGGCGCGGCGCTGCTGCGGGGGCTTGCGTACTTCTACCTGGTGTGCGGGCTGGGCGTGGTCGCCAACGTCGGCCTTGCCAGCCTGCTGTTCCTGCAGCAGTCCGATCTGGTGGGTGGCGGCGCTGGCCGGCGCGCTCGTCGGCACGGTCTGGAACTACGCCATCAGCGCGAGCCTGGTGTGGCGCGCTCGCTAGCCCGCCGACGCCAGCGCAGCACGGCGGCGAGCAGCGAGGACCGCAACGACCGCGAGGAACGCGAGGATCGTCACGGCGTCCGCGGCACGCTGCCAGGCGGGCCGCTCGAACGGGAACGGGCGGTAGCGCAGGAAATCCTCCGCCGCGGCGCGTTGCGCGACGCGGAAATGCTCGCCCGGCACGCAGCCATTGGCGGCGGGGAAGAGATAGCAGGCGGGGTTCTTCACGTTCAGGCGGCCGTTGCCCACGTCCGCCAGCGCGGGTCCCGGGCGCAGCGCGCCGAAAGGCAGCCGCTCCAGGCCGTAGCCGAACATCGGCTGGTAGCAGAGCAATTGCGAGTACCCGCGCGCGAGATCGTCGTTGCGGTCGATGGGAACGGCCAACTGGCCGGCCTTGTCCACGCGCACCGAAAGGGTCGTGATGGCGGGTACGGCGCACCTGCTCTGAGCGCACGCCACGCGCTTCTCGATGGCCGCGGGATCATAGCCCTGGGCGCGGTAGTAGCCGCGGTCCGCCGACCAGTTCCAGGCGATGGTCGCGAGCGCTACGCCCAACGGCGACCAACGCGCGCTGCCCATCGGCTTTCAGCATCCGGTCGATTGCCAGTCCCGCGCCCAGCGCGACGAGCGGTATGTACAGCGCGAACCAGCGCACCAGGTTGCTGCTGGAGCCAAGCAGCGGCTGGCCCTTCAGGAATGCATGCCAGGCCGGCTGGTACCAATTGAGGACCAGCGGCAACGCGAGCACCAGCGCAATCGCGACCAGGCTGAGCCATCCGCAGGGCACGCCAGCGCACCGATGCGAGCGCGGCCACCAGAAGCAGCGCGGCGGCGGGCCCGAGGCCGTATTCCCATTCGTGCTGCTCAAGCGGCAGGTCCACGTTGGCGAGAAGCGGCTGCGCTGCCGCCGCAGGGGGGCGCCAGAACAGCGCCTGCAGCGCTATGCGCAGCGCATCGAGCGGGTTGCCGAACCCGGGCAACGGATACTCGTTGCGCGGAAAGTTCTGCAGGAAGGCGAACGCCGCGGACAGGCGCTGGGCGCCCAAGGCGAGCGCCAGCGCGGCCGCGCCGGCGAGCGCGAGCCACGGACCGAGCCGGTGGCCATGCCGCTCGCCATGCAGTAGCACGATGACAGCGACGGCAAGTGCCAGCGGCGCGATCCCATGCACCATGCCGGCGTGGAACATGTAAGCGAACAGGACTCCGCCGGCGAGCGCCGGCCAGGCGCGCTCCAGCCGGCTCCGCGCAGGCCCGCCCTGCGCGAGCACCGCCCACGCAAGCCACGGCGCGAGGGCGTAGGGATGGAACGTGAGGTGACCCAGGATCATGCGGTAAGTGAAAAAGCCGCTGAACAGGAATAGCAGCGCCGCCACCGCCGCTGCCCACGGCGACGCCATGAAGCGTCCACGCAACAGCAGGTAGAAGCCGCTCGCCCCGAGCATTGCGAACAGCACGAAGCTCGCGCGCACGGCGGCGCTGGGGCCGAGCAGGAAGCTTGCCCATTGGGGCAGTGCGTAATACGCGGTATTCAGGTCGGCGAGGTACGGCACGCCCGCGCAATGCGCCGGGCTGAACCAGGGAACGGCGAAGGGTCCGTTCTGCCGAAACCAGAAATCGCCCACCAGCATGTTCGGCAGGTGCAGGGCATAGTCATGGCCGCCGGGAGTCCCCGCGCTCGGCAGGAAGGGCAGGAAGATCCAAAGGTAGGCCGCGATGCAGCCCAGCAGCAGCAGCCGTGCGCCGGTGCTCGATGAACCTGCGCCGGGTGCGCTCATCGGTCGCCTATGCCCGGCTCGCGCGGCGCGCGAGCTCCTCCGCAGCTCTTGCAATCGCACCAGACCAGTCGCCGTCGCGCTCCTGGCGGAACAGCCTCATCGTCGGATACCAGGGCTGGTCTTCGCGCACGAGGTGGTAGCGCCAGTCCGGCGCATGCGCGACGAGCACCCACACTGGAACGCCCATCGCGCCCGCGAGGTGCGCGACCGAGGTGTCGATGGTGATCACCAGGTCGAGCTGCGAGACGAGCGCCGCGGTATCGGAGAAGTCGGCGATGGAGGCGGTGAGGTCAACCAGCCGCATGCCTTCGGGCGGCTTGGCGGACTGGGCCGCCGCCGCGCCCACCTGCAGGCTGAAGAACGTGACGCCGGCGGCGCGCGCCAGCGGCGCCAGCATGTCGAGCGAAATGGAGCGCTTGCGGTCGTCCCACTGCTGCGGCCGGCCCGCCCACACCAGCCCGACCTTGAGCCGCGACGCGCCAGCGTGCGCCGCCAGATCCAAGGCGCCGGCGCGCAGCGGATCCGCGCGCACGTAGGCTCCGCTCCACGGAATGGTCGCCAGCGTCGTGCCGAAGACGGCGGGCAGGCTCATCAGGGGCGCGTGAGCGGCGAAGGCGGGCAACGACTCGCCCCTCGTCACCACCCGGTGCACCCCGGCGACGCCGCGCATCAGCGCGCCCAGCTCCGGCTGGCATTCCAGGATCACCTCCGCGCAGCGCCCGGCCACCAGCGGCGCGTAGCGAACGAATTGCAGCGTGTCCCCGAGCCCTTGCTCCGCATGCAGCAGCACCGCGCCACCGGGGACGGGCTTGCCGTCCCAGATCGGCTGGGGGAACCTGCGCGCTGGCGCGTTGAATGCGGGAATGCGCCAGCGCCATTCGTATTCCTTCCAGCCGGCTTCGTAATCACCGAGCAGGAGCAGCACGAACGCGCGGCTGAAATGCGCCTGCGCGAGGCCCGGCTCGAGCGCCAGCGCGCGCTCGTAGGCCGCGAGCGCCTCCTGGTGGCGCCCCAGCTCGCGCAAGGTATTGCCGAGGTCGTTGAACGCCATGGCGTCGCCAGGCTGCTGCTGCGTGCGCCGGAGGTAGCCGAGGGCCGCGCGCTCCAGGGCGCCGCCATCGCGCACGATCGCGGCGAAGTTCTGATTCGCCTGCGGCAGGTCCGGATCGAGGTCGAGCGCCCGGCGGTAGGCTGCGAGCGCCTCCTCGAGCTTGCCCTGCATGTGCAGCACGCAGCCCAGGTTGTTGTGCGCGCGCGCGTGCGCGGGCTGGATGGCAATGGCTGCCCGATAGCTCGATTCGGCCTCGGCCAGGCGACCCGCATCCTGCAGGAGCCGTCCGGTGACGTAGTGCGGGCCGGGTGCGGCAGGATCCGCTTCATGCGCCCGCCGCGCGAATTCCAGTCCTTCCTCGGTACGGCCCGCGTCCGCGGCGCTGGCGGCAAGCTGCAGCAGGCGGGCGGCGTCCACGCGCGCAGGAATGAATTTCGAGCGGATCCAGTTGAGCATCGCCGTCCGATGATGCCAAAAAAAAAGCGCCCCGAAGGGCGCTTTTCCTGTTGCAGGATGCTCGCGTTACTGGCCGCGGCAGGAACCGGGCAGGTACTTGCTGCTCACGGTCGTGCCGATCGGTGGCGGCGTTGCCGCAGCGCCAGCCGAACAGGCCCTGGCCCATGTTGTTGGCAACTGTCGCGAGCGTCGTCGCGTTGGTCACCAGCGGAGCCAGCGTCACCACGCTGCCGTTGACGTCGGCGCTGATGCCCTGCACCGTCGCGGTCACCTTGCCGTTGTCGTCGGTCGCGATGCCGGCAACATACTTCGACGCCACACCGCCCTCGCAGCCCCAGTTACCGGCTCCCGGCGGCGTGCCGCCCGACTGGTAGACCTCGGTGATGGAGGTCCGGCAGGCGCTCATGGCCAGCAGCACCTCGGACATCTTTGCGCGCACGGTATAGTCTTGGTAGGCGGGCAGCGCGACCGCCGCCAAGATGCCGATGATCGCAACCACGATCATCAGCTCGATCAGCGTAAAGCCTTGTTGCAGGCGTTTCATTTGGTTCTCCTTTGCAGGGTATTTGGCATAGCTGCCGGGGGACTATACAGCAACCTCCGTGCCAGGCCTTTTGGGGGCATTTCTTCACGCGAATATGAGTAAATTGCTGCACCGCAATAGCAGATTTCGTCCGTCTGTGACGGTTCTCGTCACCTCGCTGCCCGCGATCTGATTCCGGACAGCAAATCTCGGGCAAACACATGTTCGGCTGGCTTCGTGGAAAAAGTGGCATCGGCGCCGCGAGCGGTATGATCGCCAAGGGGAACCAGCTCGAGCGCGATGGCCAGTTGGAGGACGCCGCGAGGCTCTACCGCTCCGCCATAGAGGCGGCACCCCATCACGCGGCAGCCCACCTGAACCTCGGGGCCGCGCTGGAGGCGCTGGGGAAGGCAAGCGACGCCGCCCAGGCCTACGAGGCCGTCCTTGGCATCGATCCCGGTGATGCCTACGCCAATTTCAACCTTGGCAGGCTGCTCTATGCGCAGGGGGCGCTGCCACGCGCCGCGGAGCTGCTGGAGAAGGCACTGCTGCGCAAGCCGGAATTCCCGGAGGCGCTGGTCGTGCTCGTCAAGCGTGCAGGAAGCGCGTGGGCGATCTCGAGCCGGCCCTCGCCTCGCTGCAGGCTGCCCTTCGCTTGCGCCCGGCGTATGGGGGCGCCCTGCGCAATCTGGGATTGCTGCTCGCGAGGCTGGACCGATGGGCAGACGCGGAGGACGCGCTGCGGCATGCCGCGGCGGATGACGCGGACGCGCAGTACTGGCGCGGGAATGCGCTGGTGCATCTGGAGAGGCCGCAGGAGGCCGCGGCGTGCTTTCGCGAAGCCCTGCGCATCCGGCCCGACTTCGCGGAGCCGCACTGCTATCTGGGCAGCATCCTCGTCGATCAGGGGCGGCGTGACGAGGCCATCGCGCATCTGGCGCGCGCCATCGCGCTCAAGCCGGATCTCGCCGACGCGCACGTCGGCCTCGGCAATGCACGGGTTGCCGGCAGGCAGCTGGAGGACGCGGTGCTTTGCTACCGCCGCGCCTTGGAGCTCGATCCCCGCCTGCTGCAGGCCCACGTCAACCTCGGCAACGCGCTCACCGACCTCGGGCGGCAGGAGGAGGCCTTGCGCGCGTTCGATGCCGCGCTGGCCCTCGACCCGGAGTGCGCCGAGGCGCGCTGGTCGCGCACCATGTCCATGATCCCGGCCCTGCGCGAGTCGCCGGACGAGCTGCAGCGGTCGAGGACGGCATTCGCGGCGGCACTCGCGGAGATGGACCTCTGGTTCGACACGCGCCGCGCCGAGCGCGGGTACCGCATCGTGGGCGTGCAGCAGCCCTTCTGGCTCGCGTACCAGGAGGAGAACAATGCCGGGCTGCTGCGCAGCTACGGGCAGCTGAGCGCTCGCCTGATGCAGCCCTGGCAGCACAGGCGCAATCTGTCCCCGGCGGCTGCGCCGCACCAAGGGACGCGTGCGCCTCGGCGTCGTGTCGCAATACTTCCGGCACCACTCGGTGTGGAACGCGATCATCAAGGGCTGGTTCCAGCAGCTCGACCCGGAGCGCTTCGAGCTGTCGGCGTTCTGCCTGAGCGCCGAGCAGGACGCCGAAACGGCGTATGCGCGGTCGCGCGCGGCGCGCTTCGAGCACGGCGCGCGGCCCCTGGCGCAATGGGCGGAGTGCGATCCTCGCCGCGCGGCCAGATGTGCTGATCTATCCGGAGATCGGGATGGACCCGATGAGCGTCAAGCTCGCCAGCCTGCGCCTCGCGCCGCTGCAGGCGGCATCGTGGGGTCATCCGGAAACGACGGGGCTGCCCACCATCGACTGCTACCTCTCGGCGCAGGACATGGAGCCCGACGGCGCGCGGGCGAACTACACGGAGGAGCTGATCGCCCTGCCGCACCTTGGCTGCTACGTGCAGCGCGATGCCGAGCAAAATGCCCGCCGCACTCGACGACCTGGGCATCGACCTGCCCTCGCCGCTTCTGCTGTGTCCCGGCACGCCGTTCAAATACGCACCGGAGCACGATCAGGTGTTCCCGCGCATCGCCCGCGAGCTTGGGCAATGCCGGTTCGTGTTCTTCACCTACTCGACGCCGGCGCTGTCCGGCAAGCTGCGGCAGCGACTGGAGCGCGCGTTCGGGAACGAGGGCCTCGATTTCGGCCGCTACGTCACGTTCCTGCCCTGGCTCACCAGAGCCGGGTTCGCCGGGCTGATGCAGCGCGCCGACGTGTTCCTCGACACGATCGGCTTCTCCGGTTTCAACACCGCGCTGCAGGCCATCCAGTGCGGCCTGCCCGTCGTCACACTGCAGGGTCGCTTCCTGCGCGGCAGGCTGGCGAGCGGGAATCCTGCGCCGCATGGGCCTTGACGAACTGGTGGCGCAGGACGAAGACGGGTACGTGGCGCTTGCGGCAAGGCTTGGCCGGGATGCCGCCTATCGCGCACACTTGCGGCGCCGCATCGAGGCCAGCCGCGGCCTGCTGTTCGCGGATGCCGCCCCGATCCGCGCCCTGGAGGAGTTGCTGCTCGCCAGAGCGCGCTAGCGCACGGAGGCCGCAAATACCTCGCGCCCGATGGCGATCAACTCGCCGCCGCGAGCCGCATACTTGCCATAGAGCAGCTCGCAGGTCGGGCCGAGCGGAACCCGCGTCGTGACGCTGTCCGGCGCGCCGGCGCGGACACGGATCTCTGCGGTCGTCCTCGCGATGCGCAGGAACGGGGTTTGCTCGGAGTAGCGCAACAGCAGCTCCCAGTCCTCGGCGCACGCCAGCGTCTCGTCGAAGCCGCCCCAGCGCCGGAAGCACTCGCGTCGCATGCCCCAATTGACGATGGGAATGACATTGCGCACCAGCAGAATGGCGCGCGAGTAGCGGTAGTCGCGCGGCTCGCCCCGCCTGAGCTCGACGCGCTGCCCGTCGACGATCCTTTCCTCGATGGCCACCGACTGGGTGTAGGCCACGGGCGCCCCGCTGCGCGCCAAACCATCCACCAGCGTGCTCGAGATGCCCGGGCAGATAGACGTCATCGTCGTCGAGAAACGCGAGAACCTCGCCTTTCGCCTGCGCGATGGCGCGGTTGCGCGCCCCGGCCGCGCCGAGCGGCGATTGCAGGTCGATCGTGGTGATCCTGGCAGCTGCCGCCGGCGGCAGCGCCCCGACGACCCCGGCGATGTCCGCGCCGGCATCGTTCACGACGATCGCCTGCCATTCGCCGTACGTCTGCCGCACCACCGAATCGAGCGCGTCACGCAGCATGCGCGGGCGGTCCCGGGTCGGGAGGATGACGCTGACGAGCGGCCGCGGGCCCAGCGCGTCAAACGCCGGGTAGACCTGCGGCCCGGCGGGCTCCTCCTGCAGCACGCTGAGCAATGCCCACAGCAGAGCATCGTCGGCGGACCGGTCCGCGGGATTCAGGCGCCAGGCGGTGAGGAACGGCGCCAGGGATTCGCGCAACTTGCCCTGGTAGACGAGGGAGAATGCGACGTTGAGGTGGGCATCGCGCAGGTCGGGTCGCAAGCGCGCGGCCTCGCGGAATGCGAGCTCCGCCTCGGCATCCTGGTTCAGCATGCCGTGCGCGGTCCCCAGGGCAAACCAGACCTCGAGATCGTCGGCGCGCTCCGCGGCCAGCTCCCGCAGCAGCCGGACCGCCTGTGCGGCCTGCCCCCCCTGCATCAGGGCCCGGGCGCCCGCAACGCTCCGCGACTCCCGCGCCACGCTCACCGCGCGTCAGGGCCGGTAGCCGGGAATCCGCGACTCGTCCACCTCGTCGACCTGTTCCTTGTCGAGGAACATCTCCGCGTAGCGCCGGTACACCTGCTTGCGCACGAACACGTCGAACAGGTCCGGGTCGATGTGGCCATTGAGGCTGAACTTGCCGAGGATCTCGAGCGACTCGGACAGCGTCTTGCCCTTCTTGTAGGGGCGGTCCTTGGCGGTGAGCGCCTCGAAAATGTCGGCGATGCCCATCACGCGCGCCTGCACCGACATCTGCTCGCGCTTGAGGCCCCGCGGGTAGCCCTTGCCGTCCATGCGCTCGTGGTGCCCGCCGGCGTATTCCGGCACGTTCTTCAGGTGCCGCGGCCAGGGCAGCGCCTCCAGCATCTTGATGGTCGCCACGATGTGGTGGTTGATGACCTGGCGCTCCTCGGCGGTGAGCGTGCCGGCGCGGATGGTCAGGTTCTTCAGCTCGTCCTCGCTCAGGAACTTGGCCTCGTGCCCCGAGATGTCGGTCCAGCGGTACTCGGCGATGCGCTTCACGTGCTCGATGTCGTCGTCGTGCATGCGCTCGGCGCCGATGTTGGCGGCGCGCAGGAACATGCGGTCCTCCTCGAGCTGGCGCAGACGCTCGCGGCAGGCCGCGCGCGCCTCCGGCGAGCCGTCCTTCAGCATGGCGATCTCGGCGTCGCGCTTGAGGATCTCGAAGCGCGTGTCGATGAGGTGAATGCGGTCGAAGATGGTTTCCAGCTTGGTGGCCTTGTCGACCACGTGCACCGGCGTGGTGACCTTGCCGCAGTCGTGCAGCAGGCCGGCGATCTTCAGCTCGTAGCGGTCCTTGTCGCTCATCTGGAAGTCGCTGAGCGGGCCGCTGCCGGTCTCGTTGACCGCCTCGGCGAGCATCATGGTGAGCGCCGGCACGCGCTGGCAGTGGCCGCCGGTGTAGGGCGACTTCTCGTCGATCGCGGAGTTGATCAGCTTGATGAACGACTCGAACAGCTGCTCGAGCTGGTTGATCAGCATGCGGTTGGTGAGCGCGATCGCCGCCTGCGAGGCGAGCGACTCCGCCAGCCGCTGGTCGGAGGCCGAGAACGGCACGATCTCGCCGGTCTTCGGGTCGTGCGCGTTGATCAGCTGCAGCACGCCGATGATCTCGTTCTCGTGGTTCGCCATCGGCACGGTGAGGAAGGACTTCGAGCGGTAGCCGGTCTTCTTGTCGAAGTTGCGCGTGCCCGTGAAGTCGAAGCCGTCGGCGGTGTAGGCATCCGCGATGTTCACCGTCTTGCCGGTGAGAGCGGCGTAGGCCGCCACCATGCTGTGGTTGGGCTTGCCGTCCTTGCCGGTGAGGTGGATCGGGTAGAACGGCACGGGATTGCCGGTGGTGCCGCCGAGGTAGTACTTGAGGCTGGTGGTGCGCAGGATCTCGAAGCGCAGCGTGCGGTCCTCCGAGAGCCGGTAGAGCGTGCCGCCGTCCGCGCGCGTGATCGACTTGGCGGCAGTGAGGATGGTCTCCAGCAGCCGGTTGATGTCGCGCTCGGCCGAGAGCGAGGCGCCGATCGCGTTCAGCTGCTCCAGCCGCTGGACCAGGTCGTCCGCGGCGGTGCGCACTTCCGTGCCGAAGCGCAGCGCCTGCGTGCCGTCGAGGGTGCTGTTCATGCGGACGGCCCTGGGCGCCGCGTCACTTGATGCAGACCGAACGCACTTCCTTGATGTGCGTCACGCCCATCAGGCATTTCTCCATCCCGTCCTGCTTCAGCGTGCGCATGCCCTCTTCCAGGCACACGGCCAGCATTTCGGCGACGCGCGCGTGCTCCTGGATCAGCTTCTTCAGGCGGTCGGTGGCGATCAGCAGCTCGTGCAGGCCGCAGCGGCCCTTCATGCCGGTACCGCCGCACTTGTCGCAGCCCACCGGCTTGTAGAACGTGAGCTGGCCCTTGTCATTGCCGTAGTGCCTCACCCAGTCCTTGTACACCGCTTCCATCGAGCCCTTGGGATCGGCCTTGAACCGGGGAGTGTTCATCAGCTCATCGCAGAATTCGCGCAGGAACGATGTCAGCTCCGCCGGCTCGGGGGTGTAGGCCTGCTTGCAGGAGCACATGCGCTTGGCCAGGCGCTGCGCGAGGATCCCCAGCAACGCATCGGAGAAGTTGAACGGGTCCATGCCCATGTCGAGCAGGCGGACGATGGACTCCGTCGCCGAGTTGGTGTGCAGCGTGGCGAACACCAGGTGGCCGGTGAGCGACGCCTCGATGCCGGTGCCGGTGGTCTCCTTGTCGCGCATCTCGCCGACCATGATGATGTCCGGGTCGGCGCGCAGGAAGGATTTCATCACCGCCGCGAAATCCAGTCCCGCCTTCTTGTTGACCTGCACCTGGCGCAGGCCTTTCTGCGTGATCTCGACCGGGTCTTCCGCGGTCCAGATCTTGGTGTCGGGCGTGTTCAGGTACTTGAGCACCGAGTGCAGGGTGGTGGTCTTGCCCGAGCCCGTCGGACCGCACACGAAGAACAGGCCGTAGGGCTTGCTCACCACCTCCTTCAGTTTTTCCTCGTTCTGCCTGGTGAAGCCCATCTTGTCGAGCGGCATCGGCTCGCCGGCGGCGAGAATCCGCATCACGATGTCCTCGACCCCGCCCTGCGTGGGGATGGTGGCCACGCGCAATTCGATGTCGAGCGGGCCGAACTTCTTGAATTTGATCTTCCCGTCCTGCGGCCGCCTCTTCTCCGAGATGTCGAGGTCGCACATGATCTTGATGCGCGCCGCGATCGCCTGCCGGTAGCTCGCCGGCACCTCGATGTAGGGCCCCAGGGAACCGTCCTTGCGGAAGCGGATCTCGGTCTTCACCTTGCCCGGATAGGGCTCGATGTGGATGTCGGACGCGCCCTGGTTGTAGGCGTCGATGATCACCTTGTTGACCAGCTTGACCAGCTCGTTGTCCGCCGCCGCGGAGGCTTCGTCCGCGGTCGCGCCCTCCAGCGCGCCTTCGCCCTCGTCCTCCATCACGGAGAGCATGTCGCCGATGTCGCCGCTGTCCAGGGTTTCCGCGCCGTAGAACAGGTTGATCGTCTCCTTGAACTCCTTCTGCGTGGTGACGCGGTAGACGATCTTCGCCTTGGGGAACACGTTGGAGGCGATGCGCGAGCTGCGGATGCGCTCGGGGTCCATGCACAGGACCACCAGCCCTTCCTTGGTGTCGTCGATCGGCAGCCACTGGTTCTGCTCGACGTACTCGCGCTTCAGGTTCTTCAGCAGCTCCATCGGCTTGACGCGGTCCTGCTTGTAGGGCTCGTAGGGCACGCCGAAGAACTTCGACAGCGCTGCGCCGATGGCCGGGATCTTGACCTGGAATTCCTCGGTGAGGACCTGCTCGACGTCGACCGCCTTCTTGCGCGCCTGGCGCGAGGCGAGCTCGAACTCGCCCGCCGACAGCACCGCCTCCGAGATCAGGTAGTCGTACTTCGTCTTCACCATCTGCGGCTTCTGCCGCTGGCGGAAGGCGATGGCGAGGGTCTGCGACAGTTCGGCGACACCCTCCTCGGTGAGCGGGCCGAAGGGGACGCCGGACTTGTTGTTGATGATCTGGATGACGCCGATCAGCTCCTGGCTCTGGCCGTCCACGATCGGCGCCACCAGCATCTGCTTGGTGCGGTAGCCGGTGCGCTTGTCCACCTCCTGCAGGAAGCGCAGGTTCGTGTTGAGCGACTTCAGTTCCGCGTCGTCGTACACGTCCTTGATGTTGACGGTCCTCTTGGCGAGCGCGACGTAGCCGGCGATCGAGTGCTCGGCAATCGGCAGCTTGAGGTCCTTGAACGAGTTCAGGCCGGTCTTCACCTTGGAGACGATCGACTGCTTGTCCTCGCCGATCGAGTAGATGGTCAGGCGATCGGCGTTGAACAGCACGCAGATGTCGGCGCTCACCTCCAGCATGATCTCGTCGATGTTGCTGGTGGCGTGGATCTTGTTGGTGACCAGCTGCAGCTGCTTCTGGAACGCGAGGCGGACGTTGACGTCGGCCTGCGGCGCTGCGTGATGGCTCAGTACGGCGCTCATTGCTGACCCCCTGATTCGGTCCTGCGGGCTATGCTATCCCCCGGACTGCAAACATTCAACCGCCACCGCCCTGATTTTTAGGCGGTTTTTCACGCCTCGGCATCGGCGCCGCAGTCAAAATTCGAAAACCTGGTTGTTCTGCAGCATGCGCGGCTGGATGCGCCCCGAAGACTCCTCGATCTCCTGCATGGTGAGCTCGGTCTCGCCCGGCTTGAGATGCGTGACGTAGATCTCCGCCTCGCGCTCGAACTTCACCAGCTCCTCGGCCAGCATCGACGGGCACAGGTGCTTGGAAAGCTCGGCGAGATGGCGCTCCTTGTTGGCGAACGCGGTCTCGATGATCACGTACCTGAGGTTGTCCAGCCGGTTGACGATTTTCCACAGCGCATCGTTCGGGCCGGTATCGCCCGTGAACACCAGGCTCCCCCGCCCGCTGTCGAGCAGGTAGCCGACCGCCGGCACCGTGTGGATTGCCGGCAGCGGCGTGAACGCGCGCCCGGCGAGCGACACCGTGCGCCCCAGCTCGATTTCCTCGTAGCGCATGAACGGCGACTGCGGCGTGGGAATCTGCGTGAAATCCGGCCAGATCTCCCAGTTGAAGATGTGGTTCTTCAGGATGGCGATGGTCTCGCGCGTCGCGTGCACCACGATGGGCTTGGAGCGCATGCCGCCGACCGTGTCGGCGATGAAGGCGATGGAGGCGACGTGGTCGAGGTGCGAATGCGTCACGAATATGTGGTCGACCAGCGACAGCTCGGCGAGTGACAGGTCGCCCGCGCCGGTACCGGCGTCGAGCAGCACGTCGCCGTCCACCAGGAAGGACGTGGTGCGCAGGTGGCGGCCGCCGATGCCCCCCGAGCAGCCGAGTACGCGCAGCCTCATCCCCGCTCCCTACTTTTCATCGAACGCAGTGACACCAGCCCACTCCGCCGCGGGCGGGTTGCGCCGCAGCTGCGCGGCGCGGTCGGCGTAGAGCGCGTACAGCTCGCACGCGGGGTTCATGCGCTGCAGGTTGAGCAGGTTCACTTCCACCTGGTCCCACTGCCGCGCGCGATAGGCGCGCAGCGTCTGGTGCCAGAGCTTGACCTCGTCCAGCTGCTTCCTGTCCACCTCGGACTCCAGGCCGAGCGGCTCGTAGATGCTGAGCGCCTCGTCCTTGCCCTTCACCTTGATGCGGTCGATCTCCTTGAACACGACGTCCTTCACCGCGCTCTTGGCCGGCTCGCCCACCAGGATGCCGACGCCGTAGTACTTGGTGCGCCCCTCCAGCCGCGAGGCGACGTTCACCGCATCGCCCATCGCGGTGTAGGCGCGCCTCACCTGCGAGCCCATGTCGCCGACGCGCACGTTGCCCGAATTGACGCCGACGCCGATCTTGATCGTCGGCCAGCCGCGCGCCGCGAATTTTTCATTCAGGACCCTGCACTCCTTCTGCATGTCGAGCGCCGCCAGCACCCCGTTCCTCGCGTGCTGCGCGTCGTCCACCGGCGCGCCCCAGAACGCCATGATGGCGTCGCCGATGTACTTGTCGAGCGTGCCGCGGTGCTTGCTGCGGATGATGCCGCTCATGTCGGTGAGGTACTCGTTGATGTACTCGCGCAGCTCCTCGGGCCTGAGCGCTTCCGAGATGCTGGTGAAGCCGCGCACGTCCGAGAACAGGACGGTCAGCTCCGCGGCGCGCGGCTCCATGTTGTACTTCTCCGGGTTGCGCGCCATCTGGTCCACCAGCTCCGGCGGCACGTACTGGCCGAACAGCTCGGTGAACTGGCGCTTGGAGCGCGCCTCCACGAAGTACCCGTAGGCCATGTTGACCGTGTACAGCGACACCGTCATCAGCACGGATGTGGCGAGCGGCAGCACCATGTTGGCCTGGGTCCAGATCGCCAGGTTGAGCCCGCCGATGAGCAGCATGCCCGCCAGCGTGACGACCGTCGCCCACAGCGGCGCGAGCATCGGGATGAGCAGCGACAGCGCCACGCCGCCGATCAGCAGCAGCACCACCTCGGCGCCTAGCATGTAGGGGGGCTTGTGCTTTATGTTCCTGTCGAGCATGCCGGCGATCAGGTTGGCGTGCACTTCCACGCCCGGATAGACGTTGTCCACGGGTGTCGAGCGCAGGTCGAGCAGTCCCGGCGCGGTGGTGCCGACCAGCGTGATCCTCCCCTTCAGGCGCTCCGGCGGGACGCGGTCGGCGAGCACGTCGGCGAGCGAGACGTAGGCAAAACTCTTCTGGCGCCCGCGGTACGGGATCAGCGCGCTCGCGGTCTCGTCCACCGGGATGATCAGCGGTCCCACCTTGAGCCATTCCAGGCCGCTGTAGCCGCGTTGCAGGAGCCGGTCGGGCGCGTAGCCCGGCTCCACCTTTGGAAAACCCAGGATGGCGCGCACCACGGCGAGCGACAGGGCCTCGTAGTAGGCGCCGTCCAGCTCGGCGATCATCGGCACGCGCCGCACCACGCCATCGGGATCCGTGATCGGATTGAAGTGCCCGGCGCTCACCGCATTCCTGAGCAGTTGGTCCAGGTTCCCGCCATAGCCCACCCACGTCGTGAACGGGATGCCGCGCCCCTGGAATGTGCCCTTGGGCAAGACCGGATCGGGAATCGCCCCGATGCGCTTGGCGTCCTTGTCGCTGTTCAGGTAGTAGCCGAGCACTACCCGCTTGCCCTTGATCGCCTGTGCAAACAGGCCGTCGTTGTCCAGGCGCGGCCGCATCTCGCGGAACGCCTGCTGGAACGCCGGCACGTCCTTCAGCTGACCCTGCGCCAGCTGCTCCAGCGCACGGATGCCCGACGAGTAGTCGGCCTCGGCGAACACCACGTCGAAGGCCACGATCTCCACCTGGTACCTGTCGAAAAGCTTGTCGATCAGCACGGCCATCACGTCGCGCGGCCAGGGCCAGCGCGCCACTTCCTGCAGGCTCTTCTCGTCGATGTCGAGGATCACGATGCGCTCATCGACACCGCGCGGCATGGTGAGCTGCAGCCGCGCGTCGTAGATGATGTTGTCGAGCTGGGTGATGAACGGCACCTCGAGGTAGCGCGCCGCGTGCAAGAGGAAGAACAGCGTGATGACCAGCCCGAGGGTGATGCGTGCGATGTGCTGTTTCAAGCAACCTCCGTCGGGCGGGCGGGGCGGGTTGCCAGGCCGTCCGCGGGATCAGGCCTTGATGAAGAACTCCATCTTGACGCCCGCCAGCTCGACCAGATCGTGATCCTTGAGGGCGTGGGGCGCCGTGCCGATCGTTTGACCGTTGACCGCCGGCGGGTTGGCGCCTTCGACGTGCGTGATGAAGTAGCCCTGCGGGCGGCGCGTGAGCACCGCCACCTGCACGCCGGGCTTGCCGAGCGTGGTGAGCGGCTTGGCGAGTTCCAGCTCCTTGCCGGCGTTGCCGCCGGACAGGATCTGGATCGCGCCCAGCGGGTGTGCGCTCTTCGGCGCAGGCGCCGGAGCGGGCGCCGCTGCGACGGGGGCGGCGGGAGCCGCTGCGGCCGCGGGAGCGGCGGGCGCCACGGGCGCCGGCGTCGACAACGGGATGGACATCGATGCGGTGGTGGCGGCTGCCTTGCTTTCCTTGTCGGCGGTGCCCGTGGCCGCGGCGCTCGCCGCAACCTGTTGCGCTGCGGAGGCACGCGCCGCCTCCGCCGCGCCCGCGCCCATGGCGCGCGCCTGGTCCGCAGCGGCCTTCATGGCCGAGGGGCGCAGCACCATGGTCTTCTCGAAATCGGCCTTCT
This sequence comes from uncultured beta proteobacterium, assembly GCA_963782655.1. Lineage (GTDB taxonomy): Bacteria > Pseudomonadota > Gammaproteobacteria > Burkholderiales > SG8-39 > JAABQT01. Next base: position 188,805 of record CAWALA010000010.1, read on the forward strand.
CCGCCGTAGCGGCCGGCAACGGCGCCTCGCCGACGAACTTGAGGCGGTACTTGCCCAGCTCGACCACGTCGTTGTTCTGCAGGAAGTGCTTCTTCACCGGGTTGCCGTTGACCAGCGTGCCGTTGGTGCTGCCCAGGTCCTCGAGAAAGCAGTCGTTGAGGATGGTGACGATGACGGCGTGCTCGCCGCTCACCGCGAGGTTGTCGATCTGGATGTCGTTGTGGGGTTTGCGGCCGATGGTGGTGCGCTCCTTGGCCAAGGGGATTTCCTTGAGCACCAGCCCATCCATGCTGAGTATCAGTTTCGCCATAGCCTGCCCCTGGAGCCTATTTTAACCATCCAAGAAACTTGCCCATCACGCCGCGGGCGGCGGGGTACTCCCGCAGGACGCGCACGAGTATAACCGAAACGTTGTCCTTGCCCCCGTTGTCATTGGCCATCTGCACCAGCTGCTGCGCGGCGAGCTTCAGGTTCGCGCCGAGCGCTTCCAGCGTCATGCTGATGTCGCCGTCCTCCACCATGTCGCACAGGCCGTCGGAGCACAGCAGATAGATGTCGCCGGGCCTGACCTCGTACTCGCGGATCTCCGGCTCCACGGTGGGATCGATGCCGAGCGCCCTGGTCACCAGGTTCTTGTGCTGCGCGTGCTTGGCCTGCTCCGGCGTGATCAGGCCCGAGTCGATCTGCTCCTGCAGCAGCGAATGATCGCGCGTCACCTGCTTGAGCAAGTTGTCGCGCATGCGGTACAGGCGCGAGTCGCCCAGGTGCGCGACCAGCGCCTTGTTGTCGTAGAACAGGCACACCACCAGCGTGGTGCCCATGCCCGCGTACTGCGGCTGGCTCTGCGCCGCGTGGTAGATCGAGGCGTTCGCCTTCAGCACCTGCTCGCGCACCAGGCGCGCGGCGATCACCTTGTTGGTCTCGGGATCGATCTCGTAGGGCTTCACCTTGGCGAGCAGCTGCTGCATCTCGGTGGTGATCACCGTGGTCGCCATGCCGCTCGCGACCTCGCCGGCGTTGTAGCCGCCCATGCCGTCGGCCAGCACCACCAGGCCGGTGGCGCCATCCGCCGCGATGGAATCCTCGTTGTGCGAGCGCACCATCCCCGGGTCGGTGCAGGACGCGATCTCGAGGGCCTGGCTCAGGTCCATCCGCTCAGAGCTCGATGTCCAGGCTCTTGCCGCCGCCGGCCGGGGCGGCCGGCGCGGCGCCACCCGCGGCAGCGCGCAGCGCTGCCGCGAATTCCTCGCCGCTCTGGTAGCGCTCTGCGGGATTCTTGGCGAGCGCCTTGTCGAGGAACGCCACCAGAGCGTGCGGCACCTTCGGGTTCACCGACAGGATGTCGGTGGGCGGCTCGTTGGCGATCTTGAACATGAGCTGCGCCATCGACTCGCCCTCGAACGGCAGCTTGCCGCACAGCATCTGGTACAGGCTCACGGCGAGCGAGAACAGGTCCGAGCGGCCCTCGATCTTCTTGCCGGCGAGCTGCTCGGGCGACATGTAGGACGGCGTGCCGAGCACCATGCCGGTCTTGGTCTTCGAGGAGTCGGTGAGCCGCGCGATGCCGAAGTCGGTGAGCTTCAGCGTGTCGGTGGCGGCGTGGTACATCATGTTCGCCGGCTTGACGTCGCGATGCACGACGCCCTGCTTGTGCGCGTAGCCCAGTGCGTCGGCTGCACGCGCCACGATCGACACCGCCCTGTCCGCGGGCAGGAGGTTGGCCGCCTTCACGTAGGGCGCGAGGTCGCCGCCCTTGAGCAGCTCCATGGCGATGTAGCAGAAGTCGTGCTCCTCGCCGGTGTCGTAGATGGTGACGATGTTCGGATGCGACAGCCGGCCCGCGGTTTCCGCCTCGCGGAAGAAACGCTCCTTCACCTCGGCCAGCTCTTCGGCTTCGAACTCCTGCGACAGCGCCATCGTCTTGATCGCCACCTCGCGGCCGATCTTGGGGTCCTTGCCGAGGTAGACGACGCCCATGGCGCCCTTGCCCAGTTCCTTCTGCACCTCGAATCTGCCGAATTTCGGCTTCTCGCCGGCGGCGAGGTTGAGCGAGCCGCCGGGATGGCTCGAGCCGCCGCCGAGGATCACCGTCTCCGAGAGCTGCTTGGCGCGCGAGAGCTTTTGCGCGAGGTCCTTGAACTTCGGGTTGTAGTCGTGCATGTGGCGGAACACCGACTCCGCCTTGTTGAACTGGCGCTTCCTCTCGAAATCGAGCGCGAGGTTGTACAGGTTTTCCATCACCGCGTCGGACATCGGCACCTGGCGGAACTTGTCCCAGGCGAGGTCGAGCTGCCCCTGCGCCTGGTAGGCGATGCCGAGCATGCGATTGGACTCGGCCGAGGACTCGTCGGACTTCTGCTTGCCGCGCTCGGTGGCGATGAAGCGCTTGGAGATCAGCGCGATATGTCCCACGAGCAGCAGGGTGCAGGGCACCATCAGCTGCATCCAGGTCGCCCGCGTGGTCATCAGCACGAAATGCACCGCGATCAGCACGGCGAGGATGACGACGGTGACGGCGGCGGCGGGCGCGGCCCGCAGGCGCGGCAGCAGCACGATGAGGTACAGGGCGACCAGCACGAACACGACCTTCTCCGCCAGCCATGCCCATGCCGGCGCGACAAAGAAGTGCTCCTGCAGGATCGAGGACACCGAGTGCGCGAGCGTCAGCACCGGCGGCATGGCCGGCGACACCGGCGTCACCGACGCGGTGCCCACGCCTGCCGCGGTGGCGCCGATCAGCACGATCTTGTCGGTGTACTTGGCGGCAGGAATCTTTCCCGAGATCACGTCGTAGAACGAATCCACCTGGAACGCGGGCCGGTTGTCGCGGTCCTTGTAGAAGTAGGTGTACATCTGCAGCGCGGGATCGGTGCCGATGTTGAGCCTGCCCAGCGTGACGCCCTCATTGGCGCGGATGCGGATGTCGGCCGGGCCGAGGTTGAGGCTCTTCGCGGCGATCATCAGGGACAGCGACGGGAAATGGTGCTCGAAGTAGCGCAGCACCAGCGGCTCGGTGCGGGTGCCGCCGTCCACGTCGGGGTTCGCGTTCAGGTGCCCCAGCCCCGCCGCGGCGCGGCCCAGCCTTTCGAGGGGCACCTGCACCTCGGAGGCCGGCAGCGCGCCGAGCTCCGGTTCCTTGCTGGGAATCGCGTTCTTCACCACGTAGTCGGGCAGCGCACGGTCGGGCTTGCCGCGCGGGATGTCGATGGTGAACAGTATCGGCAGCAGCACGTTGCCTGCCTTGGTGTAGCTCTCCGCCAGGCGGCGGTCGGTGTTCAGCGCAGCTTCCGCTTCCTTGAGCAAGGCAAGCATCGGCGAGGGCTCCGCGCCTTCAGGCTGCGCCTTCGAGGCCAGCTCGAGCAGCTTGGTGATGTACTGGTAGCCGGGGTCGATCTGCGGCTCGAACAGGAACACGGTGTTGGCGACGACTTTCGCCTTCGCCGCCGCCAGCTTGTCGGTCATCGCGGCATGCACTTCGCGCGACCAAGGCCAGCGCCCGATGTTGGCGATCGAGGTGTCGTCGATCGCGATCACCGCGATCTTGTCCGACGGCGAGCGCGAGGACGCCTGCACGCCCATGTCATAGGCCTTGCGCTCCAGGCTCTGCAGCAGGTCGCTGCCGCCCGCGAAGGCCATCAGCAGCACGACCGCGAGGCCGAGGAACCAGTCGGACTTCCAAAAACCGGCATGCATGCTTGGGCTCTCCCCGAGTCTCCGTTGTCGAATCGAGGCGGCCCAGCCTCCGACAACCCCCCATGAAACAGCAGTCTGGACCGCATTCTTGCAGTCAAAACTAAGCTGCGTCAAATGTTTACGGACGAGCGACGCCGGCGGGCGCGTCACTGCCTCAGGACATCGGGGTAATCAGTTGCCGAGGAGCAGCCCGGGCTTGAGCGCGCCGGAAGCGACGAGGTCCGCGGCGGCCAGTTTCTTGCCGTCGCCGAGTTTCGCCTTGCCGGCATGGATGCGGCCGCCCTGCGCGCTGATCACCAGGCGGCCCTCGGCGAGCTCGACCACCTCGCCGATCTTGCCCTTCACCGCGCCGAAGGTGCGCACCAGTTCCTTGCGGCTGTCGAACAGCTGCAGCTTCACGCCGTTCAGCGTGGTCCACGCGCCGGGCGCGGGATCGCAGCCCCGGATCAGGTCGTGGACCGTGTCGGCGTGGTTCGCCCAGTGGATGCGCGCCTCGGCCTCGCGGAACCAGCCCTCGTAGGATGCGAGCGACTCGTCCTGCACGACTTCCTTGTGCCTGCCCGCGACCACCAGGTCGGCGGCTTCCAGCATCGCCTGCACGCCCATCGGGAACAGGCGGTCGAAGTAGACGCTGCCGAGCGTGTCGTTGTCCGCGATCGGCGTGCGCTTCTGCAGGATCACGGCGCCCTCGTCCAGGCCGTCGGTCGGCCGGAAGATGGTGAGACCGGTCTCCTTCTCGCCGCGCGCGATCGGCCAGTTGATCGAGGACGGCCCGCGGTACTTCGGCAGCAGCGACGGGTGGTACTGGATCGTGCCGTGCTTGGGCACGCGCACGAACTCCTGCGGCGCGAACTGCAGCACGAATGCCATGATGCCGATGTCGGCTGCGGCAGCCTGCATCGCCTGCACCGCCTCGGGCGCGCGCAGCGATTTGAACTGGTGCACCTTGAGGCCCTTTTCCTGCGCCGCGGCGCGCAGCGCATCGGGGCGCGCGCCTTCCTTTTCCGGCGCGCAGAACACCGCGCCGACCTGGTCGCCGCGCGCGAGGAACGCCTCGAGCACCGCCTTGCCGAAGTCCTGCTGCCCGACGATCGCGATCTTCATCTAGGCGGCCTTCTTCGGCGGCAGGGAGAACGCTCCCGCGGTCTTCAGCGAGCTGATCTTGCCATCGTCGTACTTCAGGACTTCTTTCAGGATCTCGCCGGTGTGTTCCCCCAACGTGGGGGAACGCCTGATGACGGCCGGCGAGGCCGAGAGCTTGATCGGCATGCCGACGTTCCACCACTTGCCGCGCTGCGGGTGGTCGAGCTCGACCCACATCTCGCGGCCCCTGACGTGCTCGTCGGTGGCGAGGTCCTCGGTGCTCATGATCGGGCCGCAAGGCACGTCGAGCGGGTTGAGGATCGCCATCAGCTCGCGCTTGGTGTACTTCTCGGCGAACTTGTTGATGAGGGTCCACATGAGCTGCTGGTTCTTGCGCCGCTCGCCGATGGTCGCGAAGCGCGGATCGGTCGCGAGCTCGGGGATGTGGATGTCCGGGCCGATGCGCTTGGCGAGCGCGTCCCACACCGCCTCCTGCACCACGATGTAGAGCCAGTCGTTGGCGCCGTGCGGCTTGCAGTGGATGGCGTTGCCGAGCTGGCCGCCGCCGGAATCGTTGCCCGCGCGCGGCACGTCGCCCATGTCCTTGTACGTGGGCACGGAGTACTCGGGCAGGTCGCCGCGCGTCAGGCGCTGGTGGTCGCGGAATTTCACGCGGCACAGGTTCATCACGCCGTCCATCATCGCCACCTCGACGTACTGGCCCTGTCCCGTGCGCTCGGCCTGCCTGAGCGCCGCGAGCAGCCCGATGGCGAGGTGCAGCCCGGTGCCCGTGTCGCCGATCTGCGCGCCGGTGACGAACGGCGGGCCGTCGGGCACGCCCGTGGTGCTCATCGCGCCGCCCATCGCCTGCGCCACGTTCTCGTAGGCCTTGAAGTCGGCGTAGGGGCCGGTGGAGCCGAAGCCCTTGATCGAGCCCATGACGATCTTCGGGTTGAGCTCGTGGATCTTCTCCCAGGTGAAGCCGAAGCGGTCGAGCACGCCGGGACCGAAGTTCTCCATGATGATGTCGCACTTCTTCAGCAGGTCGACGAACACCTGCTTGCCCTCGGCGCTCTTCATGTTCACGGTGATCGAGCGCTTGTTGCAGTTGAGCATCGTGAAGTACAGGCTGTCGGCGTTCGGCACGTCGCGCAACTGGCCGCGCGTCGCGTCGCCGGCCGGATTCTCGAACTTGATGACGTCGGCGCCCATCCAGGCGAGGAGCTGCGAGCAGGTCGGCCCCGCCTGCACGTGTGACATGTCGAGGATGCGGACTCCCTTGAGTGCTTCCATGCTGATCTCCGGATGCCTATTTCTTCTTCGCCGTCGGGTTGAGGCTCGTGATGCGGCCGCTCTCGGTGCCCGCGGTCTCGTCGATGACGGCGTTGATGAGCGTGGGCCTGCGCGAGCGCAGGGCCTCTTCCATGGCCTTCTTCAGCTCGGCCGGGGTCCTCGCGTACACGCCCACGCCGCCGAAGGCCTCCATCAGCTTTTCGTAGCGCGCGTCCTTGACGAACACTGTGGGCGCCACGTCGCCGCCCCTCGGGTTGACGTCGGTGCCCTTGTACACGCCATTGTTATTGAGAACGACGACGCAGACCGGCAGGTTGTAGCGGCAGATGGTCTCGACTTCCATGCCCGAGAAACCGAACGCGCTGTCGCCCTCGATCGCGATCACCGGCTGCTTGGCGACCACGGCGGCGGCGACGCAGTAGCCCATGCCCACGCCCATGATGCCCCAGGTGCCCACGTCGATGCGCTTGCGGGGCTTGTACATGTCCACGATGCTGCGCGTGAAGTCGAGCGCGTTCGCGCCCTCGTTGACGAACATGGCGTCCGGGTTCGCCTTCACGATGTCGCGCACTACGTTGAGCGCGCTGTGGAAGTTCATCGGCGAGGGATTCTGCGCCAGCGTCTCGGCCATCTTGGCGACGTTCTTGCTCTTGCGCTCCTCGATCGCGCCGAGCCACTCCGCCGGGGGCTTTGCCCAGCCAGCGCCGACGCCCGCAAGCAGCGCCGAGACGCAGGAGCCGATGTCGCCGACCACCGGCGCGTCGATGCCCACGTTGCTGTCGGCTTCCTGCGGCGAGATGTCCACCTGCACGAACCTCTGTCCGCCCCAGTCCTTGTGGCCCTTGCCGCCCCAGGTCTTGCCCTTGCCATGCGAGAGCAGCCAGTTGAGGCGCGCGCCGATGAGCATCACCACGTCCGCCTCGGGCAGCGCGAACGAGCGCGCCGCGGAAGCGCACTGCGGGTGCGTGTCGGGCAGCAGGCCTTTCGCCATGGACATCGGCAGGTATGGAATGCCGCTGCGCTCGACGAGCGCGCGAATGTCGGCGTCGGCCTGCGCGTAGGCCGCGCCCTTGCCGAGGATGATGAGCGGCTTCTTTGCGTTCCTCAGCAGGTCCAGTGCGCGCTTGACGGCGTCCGGGGCCGGGATCTGGCGCGGCGCCGGGTCCACCACCTTGATCAGCGACTTGCGGCCGGCTTCGGCGTCGATGCTCTGGGCGAACAGCTTCGCCGGCAGGTCGAGGTAGACGCCGCCCGGGCGGCCGGAGACGGCGGCGCGGATGGCGCGCGCGATGCCCACGCCAATGTCCTCGGCGTGCAGCACGCGGTAGGCGGCCTTGGCGAGGGGCTTGGCGATCGCCAGCTGGTCCATCTCCTCGTAGTCGCCCTGCTGCAGGTCGACGATCTCGCGCTCGCTCGAGCCGCTGATGAGGATCATCGGGAAGCAGTTGGTGGTGGCATGCGCGAGCGCATTGAGGCCGTTCAGGAAACCCGGCGCGGACACCGTGAGGCAGATGCCCGGCTTCTGCGTCAGGAAGCCGGCGATGGAGGCGGCGTAGCCGGCGTTCTGCTCGTGGCGGAACGAAAGCACGCGCAGGCCATCTGCCTGCGCCCGCCGGGTGAGGTCGGTGATCGGGAATACCGGGCAGGCCGTAGATCGTGTCGATGCCGTTCAGCTTGAGGGCATCGATGACCAGCTGAAAGCCGTCGGTCACTGGTGATTGTGTGGCAGTAGCGACTTGGGGTTCGACGGTGCCCATGATGGCCTCCACGAGGGGAACGCTATGGTAAGAATCGCCCCCGCCCGGCGGGCCTTGACTCAGGTCAAGGGTCTAAAATCCCGTGCCGATGACCACGCTTCCCAGCCACCCGCAGCGCAACAGCATCCGCCTGCAGCTGCGCCAGAACCAGCTGCTGCAGGGCATGACGCCCGCGCAGTGGGCCGAGCTCGAGCCCCTGCTCGCCGTGGCCGACTACCGCAAGGGCGAGCCGCTGGTGCGCCAGGGCGACGAGGAGATGGAGCAGTTCTTCATCCTCGACGGGATGCTCAAGCGCGTGGTGTCCAATCCCGAGGGCCGCGAGATGATCCTGCGCTTCGCCGCGGAGACCGAGATGGACACCTCCTACGCCGCGTGGCGCATGCGCACGCCGGTGCCTTACTCCATCGTCGCCGTGACCAAGGTGCGCACCGCCGAGCTGCCGATGCCGCAGTGGGTGGATTTCATCGAGCGGCACCCGGATGTCAAGCTGCGCTTCGAGCACGAGGTGATGAAGCTGATGAGCGAGGTGATGGCGCACACCATCACCCTGCACCTGCTGGATGCGCCCGGGCGCCTGTTGCGCTTCCAGCGCAAGCACCCCGAACTCGCCGGCCGCATCCCGAAGAAGGAACTGGCCGCCTACCTCAACCTGACGCCCGAGACGCTCTCGCGCCTCAAGCAGAAGATCGGCGAGCCCTAGAAAGCAACCAGGAAATCAGCGGCCAGAAGAGCAGGACCAGCGCCAGCGTGGTCATCGTGCCGACCAGCGGATTGGCGAAGAAGATGCCCACCTGGCCCTGCGACATGAGCATCGACTGGCGGAACGCGGACTCCGCGTTGTCGCCCAGCACGATCGCCAGCACCAGCGGCGCGAGCGGGTATTGCAGCTTCTTGAACAGGTAGCCGAGGATCCCGAACACCACCATCATCCACACGTCGAAGATCGCGTTCTTTACCGTGAACGAGCCGATGGCGCAGATCACGATGATGATCGGCGCGATCACGGAGAACGGCACGCGCAGGATGGCGGCGAAGAGGGGAACGCAGGTCAGCACCACGATCAGGCCGGCGATGTTGCCCAGGTACATCGAGGCGATCAGGCCCCAGACGAAGTCCTTCTGCTCGACGAACAGCAGCGGCCCGGGCTGCAGGCCCCAGATCATCAGCCCGCCCAGCAGCACTGCAGCGGTCGGGGAGCCCGGCACGCCGAGCGTGAGCATCGGCAGCAGCGCGGAAGTGCCGGCAGCGTGCGCCGCCGTCTCCGGCGCCACCACGCCCTCGAGCTTGCCGGTGCCAAACTTTTCGCCGTCGGGCGAGAAACGCCGCGCCACGCCGTAACTCATGAACGAGGCCGGTGTTGCCCCCCCCGGCACGATGCCCATGAAGCAGCCCACCAGCGTCGAGCGGACCGAGGTCAGCCAATAGCGCGGCAGCTCGCGCCAGGTGTCCAGCACCACGCGCATGTTGATCTTCGCCCTGGCGCCGCGGAATGCCAAGCCCTCTTCCAGCGTCAGCAATATCTCACCGATGCCGAACAGGCCGATCACCGCCACCAGGAAGTCGAACCCGGTCAGCAGGTGCGTCGAGCCGAAGGTGAGCCGCAGGGTCCCGGTCACCGTGTCGGTACCTACCGTGGCAAGGGCGAAGCCCAGCATCATTGAGGCGAGCGTCTTGAACGGCGGCTCCTTGCTGGTGCCGACGAAGGCACAGAAGGTGAGCAGGTACACCGCGAAGAACTCCGGCGGCCCGAAGGCGAGGGCGAACTTCGCCACCAGCGGCGACAGGAACGTGATCATCACCACGGCGAAGAACGCGCCGACGAACGAGGAGGTGAACGCGCCGGTGAGCGCCTGACCGGCCTTGCCCTGCTGCGCCATCGGGTAGCCATCGAACGTGGTGGCCACCGACCAGGGCTCGCCCGGGATATTGAACAGGATCGAGGTGATCGCGCCGCCGAACAGCGCCCCCCAGTAGATGCAGGAGAGCAGGATGATTGCCGAGGTGGCGCCGCCCGGGGTTTGCGCCATGCTGAAGGTGAGCGGCAGCAGGATGGCGACGCCGTTGGCTCCGCCCAGCCCCGGCAGCACCCCGATGATCACGCCGAGGACCACGCCGACGAACATCAGCGCCACGTTGGTCAGCGACAGCGCGACGCTGAAGCCGTGCATCAGCGACTGGATCTCTTCCATCTCAGCCCAGGCCCAGCAGGTTTTCCAGCGGCCCTTTCGGCAGCGGCACCTGGAACCACAGCTCGAACACCAGGTACAGCGTCACCGGCGTGGCCACGCTCACCAGCACCACCTTCCACCAGGCGTACTTGCCCAGCCAGCGCATGAAAAAGGCGATGAACAGGGCAGAGGGCGCGTAGATGCCGAACCAGGTCACCAGCACCACGTACGCCGCCGTCGGCAGCAGCACCGCCAGCACCATCTTCAGTTGGCCGACCTCGACGAAAGTCCGGTCGTCCGCGCTGCGCACCAGCAATGCACGCGCCGCGTTGACCAGCGAGGCCACGCACATGATCAGGCCGATGTAGAAGGGGAAATAGCCGGGCTGCGGGCCGTCTACCTCCCGCCAGCCGGTGCCCAGGCGCACGCTGTCGAGGATGACGATGGCGCCGAGCAACAAAAAGAGCGCCGCTACAGCCAGTTCGGCGCTCTTCCGGCGAAACGCAGCCCGGACCGCATGGGTCTCGCTCATTCCCCCCCCGGGCCCGGGCCGCTGCGCTACTTGCCCGCCATGAAGCCGGCGGCTTTCATCAACTGCACGTGCCGCGCTTCCTCACGCGCCACCCAGTCGGCGTACTCCTTGCCCTTGAGCGCGCTGGTGTTGAAGGCGCCCTCTTCCATCAGCTTCTTCCACTCGGGCGTGGCCCGCACCTTGGCGAACAGGTCGATGTAGTACTGCACGTGTTCGGGCTTCACGCCGGGCGCCATGAACACGCCGCGCAGCATCAGGTAATCCACGTCCAGCCCGGAGTCCTTGCACACCGGGATGTCGCCCCAGGACATGGTCGCGGTCACCTTCTCCTTGTACGGCAGGCGCTTCAGCTCGAACACGCACAGCGGCCGCAGGTTGCCGGCACGCCACTGCGCCACTGCCTCGATCGGGTTGTTCACCGAGGAGTCGATGTGGCCGCCGACGAGCTGCGTGGCCACCGCGCCGCCGCCCTTGAACGGGATATAGGTGAACTTGACGCCCGTCTTCTGCTCGATGGCGGCAGTGATGATCTGGTCTTCCTGCTTCGCCCCCGTGCCGCCCATCTTCATCTTGCCGGGACCCGCGGCCTTCGCCGCGTCGATGTATTCCTTGGGGGTCTTGTAGGCCGTCTTGGCGTTCACCCACAGCACGAAATTGTCCAGCGCCAGCATCTGCACCGGCGTCAGGTCGCGCCAGTTGAACGGCACGCCCGTGGCAAGCGGCGTGGTGAACAGGTTGGACAGCGTGATGATGATCTTGTGCGGGTCGCCGGCGGCGTTCTTCACGTCGAGGAAGCCCTCGGCCCCGGCGCCGCCCGCCTTGTTGATCGGCAGGATCGACTGCTTCATCAGGCCGTGCTTGGCCACGATGCCCTGGATGGCGCGCGCCATCTGGTCAGCGCCGCCTCCCGTGCCGGCCGGGATGATGAACTCCACGTTCTTGGTCGGCTCCCAGGCCTGGGCAGCTAACGGCAGCGCGAGCGCCACGGCCAGCGCGATCTTGCGGAATGTGCGTTTCATGATTCCTCCTTGTGGTGATTTGTCGTCCGGGCTCGCCATTCTGCGTGGCATTGCCAGGAAATTGTCGTGCTCCCTGTCGCGTTGCGGCCTTGATCGCGATCAAGACTTGGGCTGTTCCGTCTCCACCTGAACCTGTTCGCCACCCTGCTTTCCCCTTGCGAGTAGTGTACCCGTCGCGACGACGATGACCACGCCGATCGCGCCGGCGATGAGCTCGAGGCTCAAGCCGACGACCAGCGGCTTGCCGTTGACGAAGGCGACGCCCAGCCCGGTCAGCCAGCCTTCGAGCGCACCATCGGTGACCAGCATCTCGCCCGCCACCCATCCGATCAGGCCGGCGCCGATAGTGATGATGACCGGAAAGCGCTCCATCAGCTTGATCAGCAGCGTCGCCCCGAAAATCACGAGAGGTATCGAGATCGCCAGGCCGAGCACCAGAAGCACGACGCTGCCGCCTGCGGCTGCGGCAACGGCGATCACGTTGTCCAGGCTCATGACCAGATCGGCGATCAGGATGGTCTTGATCGCCGTGAGCAGCTTGTCGCTCGCCTCGACCTCCTTGTCGTCCTCCTCGGGGATCAGGAGTTTGATGCCGATCCAGAACAGCAGCAGGCTGCCGATCAGCTTGAGCCAGGGCAGGGCGAGCAACGCGACGGCGAACAGCGTGAGCACCACCCGCATCACGATGGCAGCGCCGGCACCCCAGAACACGGCCTGCGTCTGCTGTTTCGCCGGCAGCGAGCGCGCCGCCAGCGCGATGACCACGGCGTTGTCGCCCGACAGGATGATGTTCACGCCGATGATCTTCAGCAGCCCGATCCAGAAAACCTGCGTGGCGAATTGCTCGAGCATGGGGCGGCGATGGTCGGTTACTTCACCAGCAATACCGGGATGTCGGAGATGTGCAGGACCTTGGTCGCGACGGAACCGACCAGCGCCTTGCCGATCTCGGTCATGCCGCGCGTGCCGACGTAGATGAGGTCGCAGCGCTTGTCTTTCGCGTGCTGCACGATGCTCTCGGCCACCGGGCCGACGAGTACGTGCGCCTCGTAGGGGATCGCGGCCGCGTCGAGCTTGCGCCTTGCCGCTGCGAGCCGGGCCTGGCCCTCCTCCTCATAGTACTTCTGGATCTGGCTCTTGCCGACTGCGGCGCCCATGCCCGGCAGCTTGGGCACCGGCAGGTGCACGGTCACCAGGTGCACTTCGGGCTTGCCCCGGTACCAGTCGGCGTGATCGACCAGGCATTGCACCGCGTCGAGCGAGCCCTTCGAGCCATCCACCGCGACGAGAATCTTCATGGACGGAATTCTAACCCGCTAGAACAGCCCGACGACCTTCCCGTCCACCAGGTCGATCTTGCTGGCGGAGGGCACCTTCGGCAGGCCCGGCATGGTCATGATGTCGCCGCAGATCATCACCACGAATTCGGCGCCGGCGGCGAGGCGCACCTCGCGCACGTTCACCACGTGCCCGCTCGGCGCGGCGCGCAGCTGCGCGTCGGTGGCGAAGGAGTACTGGGTCTTGGCGACGCACACCGGGTAGTGCCCGTAGCCGGAATCCTGCAGCTGCTTGATCTGGTTGCGCACCTTGGAGTCCGCAGTCACCTCCGACGCCCGGTAGACCTTCTTCGCGATCTTCGAGATCTTGTCCCACAGGGGATCGGCGTCCTCGTAGACGAAGGTCGGCTTGGAGGGCTGCTCGCACAGCCCGACGACGATCCTCGCCAACTCGGCCGCGCCCTTGCCGCCGTCGCCCCAATGGGTGGCGAGCACCACCGCAACCCCGAGCTTCTTCATTTTCGCGTTCAGCAGCTCGAGCTCGGCCGGCGTGTCGAAATTGAAGCGGTTGATCGACACCACGCAGGGAATGCCGTAGACCTTCTGCACGTTCTCGACATGGCGCTCGAGGTTCACCAGCCCCTTTTCCAGCGCGGCGAGGTTTTCCTTGTTCACTTCCTTGACGTCGACGCCGCCGTGGTACTTGAGCGCGCGGATGGTCGCCACGATCACCGCCGCGTTCGGCCGCAGGCCGGACTTGCGGCACTTGATGTCGAGGAATTTCTCGGCGCCGAGGTCGGCGCCGAAGCCGGCCTCGGTCACCACGTAGTCGGCGAGCTTGAGAGCGCTCTGCGTGGCGATGACCGAGTTGCAGCCATGCGCGATGTTGGCGAAGGGCCCGCCGTGGATGAAGGCCGGGTTGTTCTCCAGCGTCTGCACCAGGTTGGGCGCCAGCGCGTCCTTCAGCAGCACCGTCATCGCGCCATGCGCATTGAGATCCCGGGCCGTGACCGGCTTTTGCTCGCGCGTGTAGGCGACGACGATGTTGCCCAGGCGCTTCTTCAGGTCTTCGAGCGAGGTCGCAAGGCAGAAGATCGCCATTACTTCGGAGGCCACCACGATGTCGAAGCCGTCCTCCCGCGGGTAGCCGTTCCCCGGTCCACCGAGCGAGACCACGATGTTGCGCAGCGCGCGGTCGTTCATGTCGAGCACCCGCTTCCAGGCGATGCGCCGCACGTCGATGCCGAGTTCGTTGCCGTGGTGGATGTGGTTGTCGAGCAGCGCCGCCAGCAGGTTGTTGGCGAGCTGGATCGCGCTGAAGTCGCCGGTGAAATGCAGGTTGATGTCCTCCATCGGCACCACCTGCGCGTAGCCGCCGCCGGCCGCGCCGCCCTTCATGCCGAACACCGGGCCGAGCGAGGGTTCGCGCAGGCAGATGACGGCCTTCTTGCCGATGTGGTTGAGCGCGTCGCCGAGGCCCACCGTGGTGGTGGTCTTGCCTTCGCCCGCCGGCGTGGGCGTCATCGCCGTCACCAGGACCAGCCTGCCGTCCTTTTTCCCCTTCAGGGAATCCAGGTACTTGAGCGAGACCTTGGCCTTGTAGTGGCCGTAGGGCTCGAGGTGCTCCTCGGGGATGCCAAGCCGCTCGGCCGCGACCTTGCTGATGCGCTGCAGCTTCGCAGCCTGGGCTATCTCGATGTCCGACGGCATTTGCGCTTCTCCCTGGATTTGCACAAATTCTCACAGCACGCGCCGCGGAACGCCCTTGACTGAAGTCAAGCCGCTCAACAGAATCCGCCCGGGGGAAACTTCGATGCCAGCGACGGCAATCCGGTCGGCACTGCTCGCTGCGACGCTGCTCGCGTGCGCGCAGGCCCAGGCGCAGCAATCGCTGGGACTGACCGGCACGACGCTGGTGATCGGGCAATCGGCACCGCTCAGCGGGGCCAACGCCGAACTGGGCAACGACATCCGCAACGGCGCGCTCGCCTATTTCGCCAGGGTGAACGCCGCCGGCGGCGTGCACGGCCGCAAGATCGAGCTCGTCACGCTGGACGACGCCAACCAGGTGCCGCGCGCCGACGCGAACACCAGGAAGCTGGTGGAGGAGACCGGCGTATTCGCGCTGTTCGGCTACGCCAGCGCCACCCTGTCGCGCCCCGCGCTGCCCACCGTGGCCAAGCACGGCGTGCCGTTTCTCGCGCCGTTCACCGGCGCCGACCCGATGCGGGTATTCAACAAGCACGTGTACAACATGCGCGGCAGCTACGCCGAGGAGCTGGAGAAGGTCGTCGACCATTTCGTGCCCCTCGGGGTGAAGCGCTTCTCGATCGTGTACTACGACGACGTGATCGGGCGCGAGAACCATACGGCGGTCGCGCGCGCTCTCAAGCAGCGCAATCTGGAAGCCGTCTCGGTGGCCTCGTTCAAGGACCGCGCCAAGCCGGACATCGAGGCCGGCGTGAAGCAGGTCGCCGCGGGCAATCCCGACGTCGTGATCCTCACGACGCTGTACAAGGCGAGCTCGGACTTCATCAAGCTCGCGCGCAAGTCCGGCCTGATGGCGCAGATGGCGAGCAACTCGTTCCCGGGAGCCAGCCCGCTCGCCAAGGAGCTCGGCAAGGACGGCGCCGGCGTTATCGTCGCAACCGTCGTGCCGCCGCCCACCAAGCGCTCGCTGCTGATCGTGCAGGAATACCAGGCGGCGATCGAAAAGCAGCTCGGCAAGAAGGAATACTCCTTCAGCTCGCTGGAAGCCTACATCGGCGCCAAGGTGACGGTAGAGGCGCTGCGCCGCGCCGGGCCGAAACCCACCCGCGAGGCGTTCATGCGCGCGCTCGACGGCATCAGCAACTTCGATATGGGCGGCTACGTGGTGAGCTTCTCGCCCGCCAACCACAACGGCAGCTCGTTCGTCGAGCTGACCGTGATCGGTCGCGGCCTGAAATTCAGCTACTGAGCAGGCCGAGCGTCCTGCCCTTGCCGTAGCCGGGGTCGGCGGGGCGGGTCCCGCCCCTGCTCACCTTGACCGCGCAATACTTGAACTCCGGGATCTTGCCGAACGGGATCGAGCACCGGGTTGGTGAGCAGGTTCGCCGCGGCTTCCTGGAACGCGAAGGGGATGAACACCGCGCCGCGCGGCGTGCCGGCGTCGGCACGCGCGTAGAGGGCGATCTTGCCGCGGCGCGACTGCACGGTCAGCAGCTCGCCCGGCTTCGCCTTGAGCGCCTCCAGGTCGAGCGGGTGCAGCGACATCACCGGCTCGGGCTCGATCGCGTCGAGCACACCCGCACGCCGCGTCATCGCGCCGGTATGCCAGTGCTCGAGCTGCCGCCCCGTGATCAGCACCATCGGGTAGTCGCGGTCCGGGCGCTCGGCCGCGCGGATCAGGTCCGCGGGCACGAATTTGCCGCGCCCCGTGGCGGTCGGGAAATGCGTCTGGAACACCACCGGCTGGCCGGGGTCGCCTTCGTTCTCGCACGGATAGGTCACCGATGAATCGCGCTCCAGGCGCTCCCAGGTGATGCCGCGGATCGAGTCCATGCAGCCGCGCATCTCGTTCCACACCTCTTGCGGGCCCGCGTAGTTCCACGGCAGGTCGAGGCGCCGCGCCAGCTGCTGGATGATCCACAGGTCGGCACGCGCCTCGCCCGGCGCCGCCAGCGCCTTGCGGCCCAGTTGCACCATGCGGTCGGTATTGGTGACGGTGCCATCCTTCTCCGGCCAGGCCGTCGCCGGCAGCACCACATCGGCAAGGTACGCGGTCTCGGTGAGGAAGATGTCCTGCACGACGAGGTGCTCGAGCTTCGCCATCGCGGCGCGCGCATGCGCGAGGTCCGGATCCGACATCGCGGGGTTCTCGCCCATGATGTACATGCCGCGGATCTTGCCGTCGTAGGCCGCGTTCATGATCTCGACCACTGTCAGGCCGGGCTTCGCGTCGAGCTCGGCACCCCAGAACTTCTCGAAGCGCTGCTGCGCCTCCGGCGCCGCCACGCGCTGGTAGTCCGGATACATCATCGGGATGAGGCCCGAGTCCGACGCCCCCTGCACGTTGTTCTGGCCGCGCAGCGGATGCAGCCCGGTGCCGGGCCGCCCCACCTGGCCGGTCATGAGCGTGAGCGCGATGAGGCACCTCGCGTTGTCGGTGCCATGCACATGCTGGCTGATGCCCATGCCCCACAGGATGATCGACGCCTTGGAGGTGGCGTAGAGCCTGGCCACTTCGCGGATCGTGGCCGCCGGGATGCCGCAGATCGGCGCCATTTTCTCCGGCGCGTAGTCGCGCGCGTTCTCCTTCAGCGCGTCGTAGCCGCTGGTGCGGTCCTTGATGAACTTCGCGTTCGCCAGGCCCTCGTCGATGATCGTGTGGATCATGGCGTTCAGCAGCGCCACGTCGGTGTCCGCGTTGAACTGCAGGAAATGCGAGGCATGGCGCGAGAGGTCGGTGCGCCGCGGGTCGGCGACGATCAGCTTCGCGCCGCGCTTGGCGGCGTTCTTCAGCCAGGTGGCCGCCACCGGGTGGTTGGACGTCGGGTTGGCGCCGATGAGGAAGATCACCTCGGCGTTCGCCACGTCGTTCACCTGGTTCGATACTGCGCCCGAGCCGATGCCCTCGAGCAGTGCCGCGACCGACGAGGCATGGCACAGGCGCGTGCAGTGGTCCACGTTGTTGGTGCCAAAGCCCGTCCGCACCAGCTTCTGGAACAGGTAGGCCTCCTCGTTCGAGCCTTTTGCGGAGCCGAAGCCGGCCAGCGCGCCGCGATCCTCGCCGCGGATGCGCCGCAGGCCGGCTGCGGCAAGGCCGAGCGCCTCGTCCCAGGTCGCCTCGCGGAACACCTCGCCCCAGTTGCCCGGATCCACCTTGAAGTCGGCCGACTTCTTCACGCCCGGCCGGCGGATCAAGGGCCTGGTCAACCGGTGGGGGTGGTGCGCGTAGTCGAAGCCGTAGCGCCCCTTCACGCAGAGGCGCCCGTGGTTTGACGGGCCATCCTTGCCGGTGACGAACTGGATGACGTTCTCTTTGACGTGGTAGGTGAGCAGGCACCCCACGCCGCAGAACGGGCACACCGAATCCACGGTCTTGTCGATGTCCTGCACGCCGGCCTCGCGCGCCGGCATCAGCGCCCCGGTCGGGCAGGCCTGCACGCACTCGCCGCAGGCCACGCAGGTGGAGGCGCCCAGCGGGTCGTCGAAGTCGAACACGATCCTGGCGTGCTCGCCGCGCGAGGCGTAGCCGATGACGTCGTTCACCTGCTCCTCGCGGCAGGCGCGCAGGCAGCGCGTGCACTGGATGCAGGCGTCGAGGTTCACCGCGATCGCCGGGTGCGAAACGTCGGCCCGGGGCTGGTGGCGCGCCTTGAAGCGCGGCAGCCCGACGTCCAGTTTCCTTGCCCACTGGTCGAGTTCGGAGTCCTTGCGATAGGCCTTCTCGGGCATGTCCGAGAGCAGGAGCTCCAGCACCATCTTCTGCGAGAGCTGCGCCCGCGGCGAGTCGCTGGTGACCTCCATGCCCTCGCTCGGGGTGCGGCAGCAGGAAGGCGCGAGCGTGCGTTCGCCCTTGATCTCCACCACGCAGGCTCGGCAGTTGCCGTCGGGCCGCAGGCCCGGCGCATAGCAAAGGTGCGGAATCTCCACGCCGTGGCGCTTCGCGGTCTCGATGATGGTCTCGTCGGGGCGCCCGACCACCGTCTGGCCGTTCAGCTTGAACTCGATCGGCAGCGTCGCGAGCTGCTTGGTGCTTGCGCGGTCCATCACGCCACCTCGTGCGGGAAATACTTGATCACGCACTGTACCGGGTTCGGCGCCGCCTGGCCGAGGCCGCAGATGGAAGCGTCCATCATCGCCTGTGAGAGTTCGGCCAGCAGCGGTTGGTTCCACCTCTTTTCGTCCATGAGGAGCAGCGCCTTGGCGGTGCCGACCCGGCAGGGCGTGCACTGGCCGCAGGACTCTTCCTTGAAGAACCTCATCAGGTTCCGCGCCGCGGCGGCCGCCTTGTCGTGCTGCGACAGGATCACGATCGCCGCCGAGCCGATGAAGCAGCCATGCGGCTGCAGGGTATCGAAATCGAGCGGGATGTCGCCTTTCGAGGCGGGGAGGATGCCGCCCGAGGCGCCGCCCGGCAGGTACGCGTAGAACTGGTGGCCGTCCGCCATGCCGCCGCAGTATTCGTCGATCAGCTCCTTCACCGTGATGCCGGCGGGCGCGAGGTGCACGCCGGGCTTTTGCACGCGGCCCGACACCGAAAAGGAACGCAGGCCCTTCCTGCCGTGCCGGCCTTGCGCGGCGAACCACGGCGCGCCCTTCTCCGCGATCTCGCGCACCCAGTACACGGTTTCCATGTTGTGCTCGAGCGTCGGATAGCCGAACAGGCCCACCTGCGCCACGTATGGCGGGCGCAGGCGCGGCATGCCACGCTTGCCTTCGATGGATTCGATCATCGCGGACTCTTCACCGCAGATGTAGGCCCCCGCGCCGCGGCGCAGATGCATGGGCGGCAGCGCGCAGGGCGGGTTCTTCTTCAGCCTGGCGAGTTCCAGCTCCAGCACCGCGCGGCACCCGGCGTACTCGTCGCGCAGGTAGATGTAGACCTCGCCCGCCCCCGCGCACCAGGCGGCGATGAGCATGCCTTCGAGGAAGCGATGCGGATCGCGCTCCAGGTACCAGCGATCCTTGAACGTGCCCGGCTCGCCCTCGTCGATGTTCACCGCCATCAGGCGCGGCGCGGGCTCGGCGGCCACCAGGCGCCACTTGCGCCCCGCGGGAAAACCGGCGCCGCCCAGGCCGCGCAGTCCCGAGTCCTCCATCATCTTGGTGAGGTCCTCGCGCTTGCGCTTGCCGGCAAGGCACTCGGCGAGCAGTCCGTAGCCGCCGCCCCTGCGGTAAGTGCTGAAGTCGATGTGCGCCGGCTCCGGGCACTTGACGGCCTTCTCTTCCACCGCCGCGCGCACGGCTGCGGCGTCAGCGCGGCCAAGCGGGTTCTGGCCCACCACCACGCAGGGCGCGGCCTCGCAGCGCCCCACGCAGGGCGCGGGAACGACGCGCACGTCCTTGCCGAGGATCGCCGGCAGCTTCTTCAGCAAGCCCTGCGCGCCCGCCATCTCGCAGGCGATGGAATCGCACACGCGCACCGTGAGCGCGGGCGGGGCTTGCTCGCCCTCTTTCACCACGTCGAAGTGGTGGTAGAACGTCGCCACTTCGTACACCTCGGCCATGGAAAGGCGCATCTCCTGCGCGAGCGCCGCAAGGCGCGCCGCCGAAAGGTGCCCGTAGCGGTCCTGCAGCTTGTGCAGGTGCTCGATCAGCAGGTCGCGGCGCCGCGGCTCGTCTCCGAGCAGCGCCCTGACCTCTTCCAGCGCCTGCGGATCGACGCCGCGTCCCTTGGGCGTTCCGCGTGCCTTCATCGCAGCCTCATGATGCGGAGCATTATCCGGCAGCCGGCAGTCGGCTTTCTTGACTGCGGTCAAGCGCTTGGGGAGGATGTTCGCCATGTGCCGCGCCCTGCTCTACCTCGGACAGCCCGTGCTGCTGGATACCTTGCTGTTCCAGCCCGATTCCGCGCTCATCCGGCAGAGCACCATGCCCACGCATGTTGCACATGCTCAACCTCGCGGGCTTCGGCCTGCGCGCCTGGGACCCCGTTTCTCACGCGCCGGACAAGCCGTTCGCCTACGGCTCGTCGTCGCTGCCGGTGTTCGACCGCAACCTGAAGAATCTGGCCGAGAAGGTGCGCGCCGCCTGCGTGCTCGGCCACGTGCGCGGCGTCGCCTATTCGACCGCGGTGGACATTTCCCTGCAGAACGTGCACCCGTTCCAGTTCGAGGGCCTGCCCTGGTGCCTGGCGCACAACGGCGACCTGGCGGGGATCGCGGAGATGAAGCGCCTCTTCGCGCAGCATGTGAAGCGGGAATACCTGCCGCTGATCCGCGGCTCCACCGACAGCGAGTGGATCTACGCTCTGTTCGTGTCGCAGCTGGCCGATCCTCGCAAGCCCGGCACCGAGAAGTCAGTGTTCGATGCCATCGAGCGCACGCTCGATATCATCCGCCGGACGCGCGCCGAGCTCGGCATCGACGTGTCCTCGTCGGTGAACCTGTTCATCGCCAACGGCAGCCAGCTCGCCGCTGTGCGCTACTGCTTCGATTTCGGGCGCTACCGCACCGAGGATCCGTCCAAGCTGCACGAAGCGAACCTCACTTTCCTGTCGCTCTGGTATACCCTCGGGCGCGACTATGCGCTGCACGAGGAGGAGTGGAAGATGACGGGCGGCGCGGAGAACGCGGATTCGATCCTCGTCGCCTCGGAGCCGCTGACCCGGGACACCTCATCGTGGGTCGAGCTGCCCGAGTACGGAGCGCTGTTTGCCGAGATCCGCGGCGGCCGGCCGCGGGTCGCGCTGCGATTGCTGGACTAGCTTTCCTGCGCGCGCCAGATCTGGGCGTGCAGTGCCGTTTCCAGTTCCTGCGCCTTGTCCTCCGCCCTGGCGAGCCGATCGTGGCTGATGAGCCGCGTGAGCAGGGTATTGGTGCGCGCCATGGCCTTCAGGAGGCTGCGCTGGATGGCGTGCTGCAGGCTCACCGACGCGGCTGAGCTGCCGTTGTAGGTCGCCAGCAGCGCCTCGCGCGGCAGCTCGAGCAGCGTCGCCGATTCGCGCACGCGAGCGTTGCCGCCGTGCGGCGCACCGTCGAGCGTCGCCATGAAGCCCACCAGCTCGCCCGGGCCCGGCGATCGCGACGCGCCGCTCCTTGCCCTTCGCCTGCGTGAACACTTCCGCCGCGCCGCGCAGCACCAGGAAACAGGCGGGCGCGGGCTGGCCCTGCGCGAACAGCCACGCGCCGCGCGGCAGTTCCAGCACCTTCGCGGCGGCAATCAGCTCATCGACTTCCTCGCCGTCGAAGCCTTCGAAGAACGGCAGGATCGGCAGGAAGGCTTTCCAGTCGAACGCAGCACCGTCCAAGCGTTTCACTTTCGCCAGCGGATCGCCGGCGGGCGGCTGCTCCCGCACCGGGCGATCCTCCTGCGCCGGATGCTCGCGCACCTTCGCGTTCAGCGCGCGCAGCCGCTCGGCGAGGGTGCGGGTGATCGCGCGCTGCACCTCGAGCGCGCGTGCATCGCGGCTCGCTACCAGCGCGCGGAAATCGTCCCGCCCGACGAACCATCCGTCCACGTCCGTCTTCGCCACCACCGTCGCGGAGCACACGCCGCGCTCGATCAAGGCCATCTCGCCGAACATCGCGCCGGCGGCGAACGACGCGACGCCCAGCATGCCGCCACCCGGCAGGCTCACCTGCGCTTCGGCTTCGCCCCCGCGGATGAGGAATGCGCCGCGCGCGGCCTCTCCCTGCCGCACCAGCCGCGCGCCCTTGCTGAACGATACTGCACGCGCGACCGCGAGCAGCGGTGCGAACGCGGATTGCTGCAGCGCGTCGGCGGACATGCTGCGCACGAGTGTACACTCGCCTCGCCATGAATCAGGCCGCCGGCGCGATCGACGCGAAGAAAGTGCTCAGCGTGGTGCAGGCCGTGGCGCGCGAGGCGCGCCCGAGCGTCGAGCCCGACGTCTCGCTCGACAGCTCGCTCGAGAAAGAGCTCGGCCTGGACAGCCTGGCGCGCGTCGAGCTGGTGCTGCGCCTGGAGCGCGAGTTCGGCGCGAGCCTCCCCGAGCAGGCGCTCGCCACCAGCGAAACCCCGCGCGACCTGCTGCGGTTCCTCCTCTCCAGCGCCGGCCACGCGCCGCGCGCCGCGGACACCAGCGTCGCCAGCCTCTCGCACTCCACCGACGTGCGCCCGCCGCTGCAGGCGCAGACGCTCACCGAGGCGCTCGAGTACCACGTCGAGCGCCAGCCCGACCGTCTGACGGTGCACCTGTACGAGGAAGGCCAGGAAACCCCGATCACCTACCGCCAACTCTACGACGGCGCGCTCGGCTACGCGGCGCGCCTCTCGCAGGCCGGCCTGCAGCCCGGGCAGATGGTGGCGATCATGCTGCCCACCTGCAAGGAGTACTTGTTTTCGTTCTACGGCGTCCTGCTCGCGGGTGGCGTGCCGGTGCCGCTGTATCCGCCGGCGCGCCTGACCACCATCGAAGACCACATGACGCGCCACGTCGGCATCCTGAAGAGCGCCGGCGCGACGCTCATGATCACGATCCCCGAGGCGAAAGCGCTGGCCTACCTGCTGCGCGCGCAGGTCGAGAGCCTGCGCGCCGTGCTGATGCCCTCCGACCTCCAGGGCAGCGGCGCCGGCTACGCGCCGGTGCGCGGCAAGTCTGGCGACATCGGCTTCCTGCAGTACACCTCGGGCAGCACCGGCAATCCCAAGGGCGTGGTCCTGTCGCACGCGAACCTGCTGGTCAACGTGCAGGCGATGGGCAAGGCGGTGAGCGCGGGCCCGAGCGACGTGTTCGTGAGCTGGCTGCCGCTGTACCACGACATGGGACTGATCGGCGGGTGCTTTGCCACCATGTTCCTCGGCTTCCCGGTGGTGCTGATGTCGCCGCTGGCGTTCCTCGTCGCGCCCGGGAGCTGGATGCGCGCCATCCACCGCCACCGCGGCACCATCTCGGGCGGCCCGAACTTCTGCTACGAGCTTTGCCTGCGCCGCATCCCCGACGCGGAGATGGAGGGCATCGACCTTTCCTCCTGGCGCTTTGCCTTCAACGGCGCCGAGCCGGTGAGCCCGGAAACGCGTCAGCACTTTACCGAGCAGCGCTTCGCGAAATACGGATTGCGCGAAAAACTCCTTCTCCCCCTGCTACGGCCTCGCGGAATGCACGGTGGGCGTGGCCTTCACCACGCCAGGCGAACCCTGGCGCATGGACGCGCTCGACCGCGAGAACTTTACGCAAGACCGGCGAAGCGGTGCTGGCGAAGCCGGACGACCCGGCGCCGCTCAAGGTGGTCGGCTGCGGCCATGTGGTCGAGGGCCATGACCTGCGCGTGGTGGACGCGGCGGGCCTCGAGCTGCCCGACCGCCAGGAGGGACTGCTGCAGTTCCGCGGCCCCTCGTCCACCTCCGGCTATTACCGCAGTCCTGAGGCGACGAAGAAGCTGTTCGACGGCGAATGGCTGAACACGGGCGACCGCGCCTACCTCAAGGAAGGGATGGTCTACATCACCGGCCGCGAGAAGGACATCATCATCCGCGGCGGCCGCAACATCAGCCCCTACGAGCTGGAGCAGGCGGTCGGCGACCTCGCCGGCGTGCGCCGCGGCTGCGTCGCGGTGTTCGGCAGCCGCGACGCCGCCACCGGCACCGAGCGCATGGTGGTGCTCGCCGAGATGCGCGACGCCGACGCCTCGCGCCACCCCGATCTCAAGCGCATGATCAACGAGCTGGCGGTCAGCCTGACCGGCGCGCCGGCCGACGATATCGTGCTCGCGCCGCCGGCGACCGTGCCCAAGACCTCGAGCGGCAAGATCCGCCGCACGGCGGCGCGCGAGTTCTACGAGCGCGGGCCGAAGTCGGTGAAGCCGCAGGCGGTGTGGCTGCAGTTCCTGCGCCTGGTGCTGGCCGCTGCCGCGCCGCAATTGCGCCGCGGCCGGCGCGCCGCGCTGGGCGCGCTCTACGCCCTGCGCGTCTACCTGGCTTTCGGCCTGTTGTTCCCGTTCGCGCTCCTCGCCGCGGCCTTCGGCAGGCCGGCGACCACCTGGCGCGTCGGCAGCGCGGTCTGCCGCGCGTTCCTGCGCGCGTCGGGAATCCCGCTGGTGCTGCGCGGGGCGGAGCGGATTCCGGCCACGACCGGTGGTGCTGGCCGTGAACCACACCAGCTATCTCGACGCGGTGGTGCTGGTGGCGCTGCTCGGACCGCGGGTGTACTCGTTCGTCGCCAAGCGCGAGTTCGAGGAAAACCCGCTGATGCGCCTGCTGCTCAAGGGCTTCGCCACGATTTTCGTCGAGCGCTTCGACGTGCAAAAGAGCGCCGAGCATGCCGACGTGCTGGTCGAGGCGGTGCGCGGCGGGGCTTCGCTCGTGGTGTTTCCCGAGGGCACTCTGACGCGCAACACCGGACTGATGGCGTTTCGCGCGGGCGCGTTCCAGGTCGCGGGCCAGGCGGGCGTGCCGGTGGTGCCGGTGGCGCTGCGCGGCGTGCGCTCGGTGCTGCGCGACGGCACCTGGTACGCGCGCCGCGCGCCGGTGGCGGTGACGGTGTGCGCACCCATCGCGCCGGAGGGCACCGACTGGGCGGCGGCCGTGCGCCTGCGCGACCGGGTGCGCGCCGAGATCCTGCAGTACTGCGGCGAGCCGGACCTCGCCCCCGCCGGCAAGGGCGACGAAGCTACTTCCTGACCGCTGCCTCGAAGAATTTCTCCAGCGCGCGCACGGGCGCCGGATCGCGATGCAGGCGCGCCGCGCGCCGCGTTCATGCGCTCGCGCACGCCCCCCCAGTACGCGGCGTCCTGCGCGAGGCGCACGATGGTCTCGACATAGGCCGCCTCGTCGCCCGCCACGAGCTCGTCCATGCCCATCCGCCGCAGCACGCCGCTCGCCAGCCGCCCCCGCAGGAAGCGACCCTCCCACGCGGCTACCGGCAGACCGCACTCGATCGCCTGCAGCACGGTGTTGAAGCCGGAGAAGCCGAGCGTGTCGAGGTAGACGTCCGCCTGCTGCAGCAGTCCCCGGAACGCCTGCCGGTTCTGCCAGGGCACGAAAACCGCGAACCGGGCGAGGTCGAGGCCGGCGCGCGCGAAGGCCCCCTCCAGGCGGAACCGCAGACGTTCCATCACCTCCGCCGCAGGCGGCGTGAAGAACACCAGTTGGCATTCCCCCAGCCTGCGCGCGATCTCGACCAGCACCGCGTCGTGCCGCGGCGTGTACTTGAACGGCGTGCCGGCGCACACCAGCAGCGGCACGCCCTCGCGGATGCCGAGCGCGGCGGGATCGATCTCCGGCACCTCGCCCTTGGGCGGGTCGTAGAAGCAACCAAGGCCCGGCAGCCGCACCAGCCGCTCGGTGTAGTGGTCGTCCGCCTGCGGCGGCTCGAGCGCGTCCGCCGAAAGGAAGTAGTCGATGGTCGGCAGCCCGGTGGTGATCGGATGGCCCCACGACGCCGCCTGCACTGGCGCCAGGCGCAGGCTGGCGAGCTTCGCCGTGACCGGGTCCATGCCGATCTCGGGGTAGATGAGCACGTCGAGCTGGTGACCGAGGATGATCTGCGCCCATTCCACCGGGTCTGTCTTGCCGTAGGTGTAGTGCGTCGAGAGGGTCTTGGCCAGCGCGGTCTCCACGTCGTTCGCCTTGCCAAGGTGGAACAGGCGCACGTCGAAACGGTTGCGGTCGAGGTTCTGCAGCCAGCCCTTGACGATGGCGTTCCACACGGAATGGTCGCGGATGTGCGCGGAGGCGATGCCGATGCGCATGTCCGCACGCGTCACCGGCGCGGGCACGCCGATGCCGGCGGCTTACTGCCAGGCGCCCATCAGCTTCGTGCACAGCCGCCCGTAGGGCGCGAGCAGGTCGCGGTGATTCCCATCCTGGTACGCGAGGTAGAAAGGCTGCTGGATGCCCACCGCGCGCGCCGCCTTCTCCGGTCCGGTGGCCTCGCACCAGCGCTCGAGGGCCGCGAGTTCCGCCGCAAACGCCTGGCGGCTGGCGTGCAGCGCCGCGTCATCCCCGGCCACCATGGGCAGCTGGGACATGGTGAAGCACCAGCGCGCCTCGGCGAATCCCGCATCGAGCTCGATCGCCGTGCGGTAGCAGTCAAGCGCGCCGGCCGTATCGCCCATGCCCTTCAGCGCGTTGCCGAGGTCGAAATGCGCCTCCGCCATGTCCGGACGTCCCTCGAGGAGCGCGCGGTACGCGGCCACCGCATCCTTGAGACGCCCCTCCTCGCGCAGCAGCTTCGCCGCATTGAGGCGGGCCTCCGCGAAGATGGGCGACAGCGCGACTGCCTGTTCGTAGCAGCGCAGCGCTTCGGCGCTCTCGCCCCGCTGCTTGAGGGCATTGCCGAGGTTGTTGTAGGCCTCGGCGAACTGCGGATCGCGCTCGAGGGCGGCGCGGTAGGCGGCGATCGCCTCCTCGAGGAAGCCCTTCTCGCGCAGCACGTTGCCGGCGTTCAGATGCGCGACGGCGAGTTCCGGCTTGAGCGCGATGGCGCGCTGGCACGCAGCGAGGGCTTCGTCGAGCCTGCCGGCGTCCGCCAGCGCGACGCCGAGACTGCTGTGCGCTTCCGCAATGCTCGCATCCAGCGCGATCACCGCCTGCAGCTCCTCGATCGCCTGCGCCGGCCGGCCAAGGGCGTTGAGCGTTTCGCCCAGGCGCAGGTGCGCCTCGGCGAACGCCGGGTTGGCGGACGAGCGCGTTGCGATAGGAAAGAACGGCTTCCTCACCGCGCCCCAGCCGCCGCAGCACGGCGCCCAGGTTGAAATGGGCGTCGGCATAGTCCGGCGCCCGTGCGACTGCCGCACGAAAGCACGCGACGGCCTCCTCCAGCCGTCCCATGCGCCGCCACGTCTCGCCGAGGTTGTTGTGCGCGGCGGCACTGGCGGGATCGATCTCCAGCGCGCGCTCGATGTGCGCGGCTGCCTCCGCGGGACGACCGGTCTGCAGCGCGAGCACGCCGAGCAGGTGCAGCGCGTTGAAGTTGCGCGGCTCGCGTGCGAGCAGGGCTTCGTAGCCGGCTTGCGCCTCCGCCAGGCGCCCGGCTTGGTGGTGCGCGTAGGCCTGCGCCAGCGCCTCGGCCGCCGCGGATGCCGGAGCGGGCTGCGGCTTCCCGCCGAAGAGGCGGCCCAGCATGGGCGGCGTCAGCCGCCGGCCTTGCCCGCCTGGCGCGAGGCCAGGGTCGCAACCGTCACCAGCTCGTAGCTGAGCGCGTCGGTGAACTCCGGCGCGTACCCCGCCTCGCGCAGGGCCCAGCGCACGCGGTTGCCGAGGCGCGCCTTCTGGTAGATGTTGAGCTTCCTCGAGAGCGCGAACTGCTCGAGCCGCGCGAAGATCACGTCGTGCGTCTTGCGCAGGCGATCGGCGGTCTTGCGCGTATGCGCGCCCGGCGTGGGCGGCAGACGCTTGACGAGGTCCGCGACGATGGCATCGGCCACCTCGTCGACTTCCTTGGTGCTGAACCAGTTGCCGAGCATGAATGTCTCGCGAGGGTAAGCAGGCGCCATTCTACGACACGGGCCGTGCGCACCAGGCGCGCCACATGTCGCGAAACGCGGATTCCATGTCGCGCGCGAAGCGCGCTTCGTCCATCAGCGGCGATTCGCGCAAGCGCCGCCGCAGCGTGGTGCGCAGCGCGCCGAGGCCCGCGGTATCTGCGGCGCGCGCCATCGCCAGGCGCACATAGTCGTCGGCCGACGCCGCGATCCAGTCCCGCATGCCGAGCGCACCGAGGATGCTCGCGGCGCTGCGCGATGCCGGCCGGTCGCCGGCGAGGGTGAGCACCGGCACCCCCATCCACAAGGCATCGAACGTCGTGGTGCCGCCACCATAGGGCGTCGTGTCCAGCGCGATGTCCACCTCGTCGAACTGCTGCAGGTACACATCGGGCGAAACGCGCGGCAGGATCTTCAGCCGCGAGGCCGCGACCCCGGCGGCAGTGAAGTCGCGCAGCAGGTCGCCTCGCGCCCGCCCATCCGGCACACCGACCAGGAGCAATTGCGATTGCGGCATGCTTTGCAGGATGCCGGCCCACAAGCGGCGCATCGTGGCCGACAGCTTGGGTGCGTGGTTGAACGAACCGAAGGTGACGAACCCGTTGCGCGTGCATGGCGCCTCGGACGCGTGCTCCGCCCGGTGCCACGGGCGATAGCACCAGAGGCTGTTCGGCAGGTAAGCCAGGGCCTCGGTATGCTGGCGCTGTCCGGTTTCGGGCGGATCGGCGCGCACGTCCGTGAGGCGGTACTGGATGCGCGTAAGCCCGGTGGTGTTCAGGTAGCCGAGCCAGGACAGCTGCACCGGCGCGGGCTGCTGCGCGAAGACGCCCAGCCGGCAGACGCCGGCGTGCCCGATGAGGTCCACCAGCACGTCGATTGCGTCGTCGTGGATGGCATCTGCGAGTTGTGCGTCGCTCATGGCGCTGGCGTCGCGCCACTTGTCGGCTGCGGCACGCACCTGCGCGGTAACTTCGTCGGTCTTCTCGCCTACCGAGTAGCAGAATACTTCGCAGCGGGCGCGATCCAGCCGCTCGAACAGCGGCAGGCAGAACCAGGCGACGGGGTGGCGGTTGAAATCGCAGGAAAGGTAGCCGATGCGAATGCGCCGTTCCGCATCCCGCAGGTCGCGCCGTTGCCCGAAGCGCGGCGCAATCGCCGCTTCCAGCCTCGCGCCGAACGCCCGGTGCCGGGCGAACAGTTCCTCCGCCGAAATGGCGTCCGACAGCGTGAGCGCCTGCAACTCCATCGACTCCAGGTCGAAGCGCTCCGGCTCGAGCCGGCGTGCCGCGGCGAAAGCCTCGAGCGCATCGGCGATGCGCGAGACGCCGCGCAGCATGTTGCCGAGCAGGTGCCACGCCGGGACGAAGCGCGGCTCCAGCTCGAGCGCGCGACGCAGGGCGACCTCCGCCTCGTCGTAGCGCCCGAGCTGCCACAGCAGCACGCCGTAGTTGTACCAAGTGCCGGCGAAGTCGGCGCGCAGCGCGAGCGCCCGCTCGAGGCTCGCCGCCGCCGCGGCCGGCTCGCCGCGCGCCTCCTGCACGTGCGCCAATGTCACCAGCGCGTCCGCCAGGTCCGGCTTGCCCCGCAGTGCCTGCTGCAGCAGCCGCTCGGCCTCGCCGTGATCGCCGCGCACGTGGTGCAGGCGGCCGAGGTTGTAGCTGGCAAAGGCATTGGCGGGCTGCGCCGCCAGCAGGGTACGGTAGGCGCGCTCCGCGGCTGCCTTGTCGCCCGCCGCCTCGAGCGCGGCGCCGAGGTTGAGGAGCGCCGGCGCGTAGCCCGGCGCGACCGCTGCCGCCGCACGGTAGCGCCCGCAGGCGGCGGCGAGGCGGCCGCCGCGCTCGGCGCGACCGCCGCTCGCGATCAGCGCGTCCGCGAGCAGCCTGCGCAGCACCTACCTGAGGACCGACTTGAGCAGCCGGCCCATCTCGGCCGGGTTGCGCGTGATCTTGATGCCACAGGATTCCATCACCGCGAGCTTCTCCTGCGCCGTGCCCTTGCCGCCGGAGATGATGGCGCCGGCGTGACCCATGCGCTTGCCCGGCGGCGCGGTGACGCCGGCGATGAATCCGACCACCGGCTTGCTTCATGTTCTGCTTCACCCACTAGCGCCGCGGTCTCTTCGTCCGAGCCGCCGATCTCGCCGATCATGATCACGGCGTCGGTGTCCGGGTCGTCGTTGAACAGCTTGAGCACGTCGACGTGCTTCAGGCCGTTCACCGGGTCGCCGCCGATGCCGACCGCGCTCGACTGGCCGATGCCCAGTCTCGGTGAGCTGCGCCACCGCCTCGTAGGTGAGCGTGCCGGAGCGCGACACCACGCCGACGCGCCCCTTCTTGTGGATGTGGCCCGGCATGATGCCGATCTTGAGCTCCTCCGGCGTGATCACGCCCGGGCAGTTGGGCCCGAGCAGCAGCGTCCTGCGGTTCTGCTTGCGCATGCGGTCGCGCACTTCGACCATGTCGCGCACCGGGATGCCCTCGGTGATGCAGATGGCCAGATCGAGGTCGGCTTCCACCGCCTCCCAGATCGCCGCCGCGGCGAAGGGCGGCGGCACGTAGATCACCGACACGGTCGCGCCGGACTTCTGCTTCGCGTCGCGCACCGAGCCGAAGATCGGGATGCCCTCGAAATCTTCTCCCGCCTTCTTCGGATTGACGCCCGCCACATAGCAGGCCTTGCCGTTGGCGTAGGCGCGGCTGGTCTGCGTGTGGAACATGCCGGTCTTGCCGGTGATGCCCTGGGTCATGACCCGCGTGTTCTTGTTGATGAGGATGCTCATTTCTTCTTCCTCTTCGCGGCCTTCTTCTTCGTTTCGCCTTCACCTTGGGTTTCGGTTTCGGCTTCGGCTTCTTCTTCTGCTTGATCGCCGCCACGACTCTTCTGCCCCGCCTGCGCCATGTTGTCGGCGGAGATGATCGGCAGCCCGGAGTCCTGCAGGATCTTCTTGCCGAGGTCCTCGTTGGTGCCCTTCATGCGCACCACCAGCGGCACCGACAGCTTCACTTCGCGCGCCGCCGCCACCACGCCGGTGGCGATGGTGTCGCATTTCATGATGCCGCCGAAGATGTTGACCAGGATCGCCTTCACCTTCGGGTTGGACAGCATGATCTTGAACGCCGCGGTCACCTTCTCCGCGGTGGCGCCGCCGCCCACGTCGAGGAAGTTGGCGGGCGAGCCGCCGAACAGCTTGATCGTGTCCATGGTGGCCATGGCGAGGCCCGCGCCGTTCACCATGCAGCCGATGTTGCCGTCGAGCGAGATGTAGGACAGCTCGTGCTTCGAGGCTTCGATCTCGAGCGGGTCCTCCTCGTCGAGGTCGCGCAGCGCCACGATCTCGGGGTGGCGGAACAGCGCGTTGTCGTCGAAGTTGATCTTCGAGTCGAGCGCCACCACGCGGCCCTCGCGCGAGACGATCAGCGGATTCACCTCGAGCAGCGAGGCGTCGGTCTCCCAGAAGCACTTGTACAGGCCCTGCAGCAGCGCGCCGGCCGGCGCGAGCGCGGCGTCCGGTATGCCGATCTTGCGCGCCACGCCGCGCGCTTCCCCGTCGCGTGAGGCCCACCGCCGGGTCGACGAACACCTTGTGGATCTTCTCCGGCGTCTTCGCCGCCACTTCCTCGATGTCCATGCCGCCCTCGGAGGAGGCCATCAGCACCACGCGCTGCGTGCCGCGGTCCACCACCATGCCGACGTAGAGCTCCTTCGCGATGTCGGCGCCTTCCTCGACCAGCAGGCGCCGCACCTTCTGGCCGCCGGGGCCGGTCTGGTGCGTGACCAGCTGCATGCCGAGGATGCGCCTGGCGTGCGCGCGCACTTCATCCAGCGACCTGGCCACCTTGACGCCGCCGCCCTTGCCGCGGCCGCCGGCGTGGATCTGCGCCTTCACCACCCAGACCTTGCCGCCGAGCTTCTTGCGCCGCGCGACCGCTTCGTCGACGCCGAAGCAGGGGAAGCCGCGCGGCGTGGCGACGCCGTACTGGCGGAAGATTTCCTTGCCCTGGTACTCGTGGATCTTCATGCGCCCGCCTTCTCCTTCGCTACGTACCACTCCGGGTACCACTTCATCACCGTCTCGCCGCTGGTGTCCATGGCGTGGCAACGATCGAGCTGGAACGGCTTCCTGCCCGGCGCGCGCTCCTCGCGCATCTCGCCGGCGAAGCTCTGGATCGCCGCGGTCGGCAGCCCGGCGAGCATCTCGGTGATGTGGGTGCAGCCCTGCACGCCGCCCAGGCGCTCCTTCACCGCGTCGCGGAACTTCTTCACGAGGTTCAGGCCGATGAGCTTGCGGTAGGCCGGGCCGATGGTCTCGCAGCCGCCGGGATAAGGCACGGCGTCGGACACCGCGAGCACGTCCACCACGTTGAACTTCCGGTCGATGGTGACGCGCACGACCATGTCGTGGATCGGCAGCCCGGCGCGGCGCACGCCGGTCCTCAGCTGTGCAGTCGTGGCTCTTCACGTCGGTGATGTGCGCCTCGATGTCCCACAGGCCGTCGGCGCGCTTGTAGCCCTCGTAGCGCACGCGGCGGGTGTGCACCAGTTCGCGTTCGATTTCGGATATGGGGAGCGGCATGGAGCGCGCAAGTTTAGCATCGGCGCCGCTTGGCGGAAACATTGACCTAAGTCATGCCGCGCGACGCGGCGGCGCGCACTTTCCGATTCCCGTGCCGAAGGCGTAACATCATGCCGACCAGCAGGACCCAGGGGCGCAAAGCATCAGCCAAGTTTTCGGAGACCGCCAGCACAGGCGGCTCCGCCATTACCAGCCAATCCAAGGAGCCGAGAAGATGAGCACGAGCGACAGGAAGTGGGAAGCTCTTATCGAGCAACCTCAAGCTGAGCCGGCGCGATTTCGTTTTCTCCTCGCTCGCCGCGGGGGCGCTGACGCTGACGCCGCGCCTCGCCGGCGCGCAGGCGGCAAGCCCTACAAGATCGGCGTGCTGCTGCCCTCGACCGGCACCGGCGCCAATTACATGGCGCATTGCATCAAGGGCCTGCCGGTCGCGATCGCGGAGCTCAACAAGCGCGGCGGGTTGCTCGGCAAGCATCAGGTCGCAGATGGTGTACCGCGACGACCGAGACCAAGCCCGACGTCGGCGCGCGCGAGGCGAAGTCGCTGATCCTGAACGACAAGGTCGACGCGATCTTCGGCACCTATTCGAGCGCGGTGGCGCTCGCGATGCAGGAGATCATCCACGAGCACAAGGTGCTGCATTTCGCGGCGACCTCGAACAGCTCGAAGATCACGCAGGACAACTACACGCCCTACACCTACCAGTTCTGCCCCGACAGCAACATGCAGTCGGGCGCGGTGGTGGTGGCGGTGTCGCGCATGGCGAAGAAGAACAACTGGAAGAGCTACGTGTCGCTCGGCCAGGACTACGAGTGGGGCCGCGATACGCACAAGGGCTTCACCACCGGACTGGCGAAGATCAACCCGGAGGTGAAGGAAACGCGGCAGATGTGGTTCAAGCTCGGCGAGACCGACTTCAATTCCTACATCACCGCGATCATGGCGGCGAAGCCCGACTTCATGTTCGGCGCGATCGCCGGCAAGGACGCCGAGACCTTCATGCAGCAGGCCGGCCAGATGGGCCTGTTCAAGCGCGTGCCGTTCCCCGGCGGCCTGATCGCGGTCAACGACCTCAAGGCGCAGAGGAAGACGCTGCCGCGCGGCATCATCGGCCTCGCGCGCTGCCCGTTCTTCGCGCACCTGAAGGAGCCGATCATGCAGGCGTACATCAAGCGCGACCGCGCGGCGTTCGGCGCGGACGGCTATCCGGACGACTGGGCCTGCATGTACTACGACGCGCTCGGCGGGCTCGAGCAGGGCGCGAAGAAGGCCGGCTCGACCAGCACCGAGGCGATCGTCAAGGCGCTCAAGGGGGCGACCATCGACACCTGCCGCGGCAAGCGCACGTTCCGCGACTGCAGCAACCAGCTCAACGTGCCGTCCTACGTGGGCGAAGTCTGGGATTCGCCGGACTATCCGTTCCCGATCTACAAGCCCGAGACCATGATCCAGGTGGAGGGCAACGAGGTCTGGACGCCGACCTGCGAGGAGGTCGAGAAACTGAAGAAGAAGCGCGCCTGACCCGCGCCGCGCGAGCCGGCCGGGGCGCCTGAGGCGCTCCGGCTGCTTTTTGCCAAGCCGGCGTTGACGCATGGATATCGGCCCCTACGTCCTGCAGCTGTTCAGCGGCCTGTCGCGCGCGATGGTGCTGTTCCTGCTGTCGGCCGGGCTGTCGCTGATCTTCGGCGTGATGAACATCCTCAATTTCGCGCACGCGACGCTGTGGCTGCTGAGCGGCTACATCACGTTCTCGATCTTCACCTTCCTGAGCGAGCAGTTCGGCGCGAGCCCGTGGCTGCTGCTGCCGGCGATCCTGGGCGCGACCGCGCTGATGGCGCTGATCGGCTTCGCGCTCGAGCGCTTCCTGATCCGGCGCACCTATGAGCGCGAGCTGCCCGAGCAGCTGCTGCTGACCTTCGCGCTGGTGCTGATCGTCGGCGATCTGATCAAGCTCGTCTGGGGCGTCGAGAACCGGCGCATCAACCTGGGCGTGCGAGCCGGTGGAAATGTTCGACACGCTGATCAATCCCTACCACTTCGTGATCGTCGGCAGCGGCGTCGCGGTGGCGGCGGGACTGTGGTTCTTCCTGCATCGCACGCGCCTGGGCAAGATCGTGCGCGCGGCGGTCTACAACCGCAACATGGTGAGCGCGCTCGGCATCCCCATCCCGATGATCTACGGGCTGGTGTTCGCCGCCGGCGTCGGGCTCGCCGGCTTCGCCGGCGGCGTGTTCCTGCCGCTGCTGCCGATGGCGCTCGGCGTCGACCACGACGTCATCGTGCAGTGCTTCGCGGTGGTGGTGATCGGCGGCTTCGGCAGCATGCTCGGCACCTTCGTCGCGTCGATCATCGTCGGCGTGGTGTACTCGTTTTCGATCCTGTTCTGGCCCGACGGCGCGCTGGCGATGATCTTCCTGATCGTGATCGTGGTGCTGATCTGGCGGCCGTGGGGCCTGTTCGGCACCGAGCTGCGCTATTGATGCTCCGCCATGAGCGCACCTGACGTTCGACGCGGCTGGCTGGCGCGGCACGGCCTGGCGGTGCCGGTCGCGATCCTGATGTTCGTCGCTGTTCCTGCTGGTGCCGCTGCTGCCGGGCGAGTTCTGGACCCACGTTGCGACCGAGATCCTGATCCTCGGCCTGTTCGCGATGAGCTTCAACCTGCTCTACGGGTACATGGGGCAGATCTCGTTCGGGCACGCCGCGTTCTTCGGCGTCGGCGCCTATGCGAGCGCGATGCTGTTCACGCGGCTGAAGACCGCCGGCGGCGAGATCGGCATGCTCGACTTCTTCCTGTCGCTCGCTGGCCGGGCCGCCGGTGGCCGCATTCGCGGCGCTGATCGTCGGTTTCTTCTGCGTGCGGCTGACCGGCATCTACTTCGCCATGCTGTCGCTCGCGTTCGGCGAGCTGCTGTTCTACATCGTGTTCTCCTGGTACAGCTTCACCAAGGGCGACGACGGCATCCAGGGCCTGCTGCCGCCGTCGTTTTTCCAGGACGCGGTCAACTTCTACTACCTGACGCTCGCGATCGTGACGCTGGCGCTGCTCGCGATGTGGCGCATCACCGAGTCGCCGTTCGGCTACATCATGCGCACGCTGCGCGACAACCAGCGTCGCGCGGCGTTCCTCGGCATCAACGTGCGCCTGCACATGCTCATCAACTTCGTGATCGCGGGCAGCTTCGCCGGGCTCGCCGGCGCGCTGTGGGGGCCGTTCTCGCGCAGCGTCAACCCCGGGCTGCTCGGCTGGCAGGAGTCGGGCATCGCGGTGTTCATGACGCTGATCGGCGGCGCGGGGTCGTTCGTCGGGCCGCTGCTCGGCTCCGTGATCTACACGTTGCTGCAGGCCGTGGTGAAGATGTACACCGTGCTACTGGCCGCTCACCATCGGCACCATCATCCTGCTGATCGTGCTGTTCCTGCCCGGGGGCGTGCTGGGCCTGATCGAGAAGCGCCTCAAGGCGCGGCGCGACGGCGACGCCGGCAGCCGGGACGCCTGATCATGGCCGCGATCCTCGAAGTCACCAACCTGCACAAGCATTTCGGCGGCATTCACGTCACGCGGCACGTGAATTTCTCCATGCAGGAAGGCGAGCAGTCGGCGATCATCGGGCCGAACGGCGCCGGCAAGAGCACCTTCATGAACCTGCTCACCGGCTATCACCGCTGCGATGCCGGCAAGGTGGTATTCGAGGGGCGGGACATCACCAACCGGGCGCCGCACCGGATCGCGCGCCTCGGCATTTCGCGCGCCTTCCAGGTGAGCAGCATCTTCGCCAGGATGAGCGTCGCGGAGAACGTGCGCTCGGCGGTGCACGCGCAGATGCGGCGTTCGTTCAGCATCTTCGGCGCCGCCAGCCGCATCGGCATCGAGGAAACCGGCCGCGTGCTTGCGCTGTGCGGGCTCGAGGGCAAACGCGACCTGGTCGCCGGCGAGCTCGCGCAGGGCGACAAGAAACGCCTCGAGCTCGCGATCGCGCTGGCCGGGCAAGCCGCGCCTGCTGTTCCTCGACGAGCCGACCGCGGGCATGTCGATCGAGGAAGCGCGCAGCACGATGGAGCTGGTCGACCGGCTCAACCGCGAGCTCGGCCTGACCGTGCTGTTCACCGAGCACGACATGGGGATCGTGTTCAACCACGCGCGCAAGCTCACGCTGATGCACCGCGGCGAGATCGTCGTGCAGGGCACCCCCGAGGAGGTGCGCGCGAACGAAACCGCGCAGAAGGTCTACCTGGGCGAGCACCAGGTATGACGACCCGCCTCGAGCTGAGCGGCGTGCACACGCACTACGCGACGAGCCACATCCTGTTCGATGTGTCGCTCGAGGTGAAGCAGGGCGAATCGGTGTGCCTGCTCGGGCGCAACGGCGCGGGCAAGACCACGACGCTGAAGAGCATCATGTCGCTCGCCCAGGCGAGCGCGGGCAGCATCCGCTTCAACGGCGTCCGACCTGGTGGGACGGGCGCCGTACGAGATCGCGCGCCTCGGCGTCGGCTACGTGCCCGACGAGCGCCTGATCTTTCCCGACCTGACGGTGCGCGAGAACCTCGAGATCGCGATCAAGCAAGGCGCCGCCGGCGCGCCGGCGGACTGGACGGTGGAGCGGATCTACGAGCTGTTTCCCGTGCTCGCGCCGCTCGACGCGCGCCTCGGCGGCTATCTTTCCGGCGGCGAGCAGCAGATGCTGACCATCGGCCGCACGCTGATGGGCAACCCGTCGCTGCTGCTGCTCGACGAGCCGGTCGAGGGCGTCGCGCCGGTGGTGGTGCAGGAACTGACCCGCCAGATCAAGCGGCTCAAGACGATGGGGCTGACGATCCTGTTCGCCGAGCAGAACATGCACTTCGCCACCCAGATCTCGGACCGCGCCTACGTGATCGAGAAGGGCCACATCCGCTACCAGGGCACGATGGGCGAACTGGTGGCGAACGAGGAAGTCAAGGCGAAGTACCTGATGATCTAGACCTTGCGAAATACGATCACGGCGACGATCAGCGCGGTGACTGTCGCGCCCCAAAGCGGCGCGCTGGTGGCGGCAAGCCAGATCAGGTGGATGTACGCGGCGAGCAGCAGGGAAATGAACAACCGGTCGCCGCGCGTCGTATTGATCGCAAGGATGCCCCGCCGCGGCGCGCCGCCGGGCGACCGCCATTCCCACACGCTCATGCCGGCAAGCGCCAGCGCGATGAACGCGAAGAACACCGCGGTCTGCCAGGTCCAGGCCATCCAGCTCAGATCCATAGTCCGCCTTCGCGCCGCCGGGGTCAGACCCGGCCGAGCGAGAATCCTTTCGCGATGTAGTTGCGCACGAAGTAGATGACGAACGCTCCCGGCACGATGGTCAGCGCGCCGGCCGCCGCCAGCAGGCCGAGCTCGTAGCCCGAGCTGCTCGCGGTGCGGGTCATGATCGCGGCGATCGGCTTCGCCTCCACCGAGGTCAGCGTCTTGGCGAGCAGCAGCTCGACCCAGGAGAACATGAAGCAGAAGAACGCCGCCACGCCGATGCCGGCGGCGATGGCGGGCACGAAGATCTTGAGGAAGAACTTCCAGAACGGGTAGCCGTCGATGAAGGCCAGCTCATCCAGCTCCTTCGGCACGCCGGACATGAAGCCCTCCAGGATCCAGACGGCGAGCGGCACGTTGAACAGGCAGTGCGCCAAGGCCACCGCGATGTGCGTGTCGAAAAGGCCGATCGCCGAGTACAGCTGGAAGAACGGCAGCGCGAACACCGCGGCCGGCGCCATGCGGTTGCTGAGCAGCCAGAAGAACAGGTGCTTGTCGCCAAGGAAGCGATAGCGCGAGAAGGCGTAGGCCGCAGGCAGCGCCACTGCGATGGACAGCACGGTATTGATCGTCACGTAGGTCAGCGAATTGACGTAACCCATGTACCAGGTAGGCTCGGTGAGTATCTTGTGGTAGTTCTCGAGCGTGAAATTGCGCGGCCACAGCGTGAAACCGCCGAGGATCTCGTTGGTGTGCTTGAACGACATGCTGAGCAGCCAGTAGATCGGCAGCATCAGGAACACTATGTACATGGCCGGCGCCAGCCACTTGAAGCGTTTCATCACTCACTCCTCGTCGAGCGTCATCACGCGGTAGAACATCCAGGACAGCAGCAGGATGATGAGGAAGTAGATCAGCGACATCGCCGCCGCCGGGCCCAGGTCGAACTGCCCCAGCGCGATCTTCACCAGGTCGATCGACAGCAGCGTGGTCGAATTGCCCGGCCCGCCGCCGGTCAGCACGACAGGCTCCGTGTAGATCATGAAGCTGTCCATGAAGCGCAGCAGCACCGCGATCGTCAGCACATGCTTCATCTTGGGCAGCTGCACGTGGCGGAACACCGCCCAAGCCGAGGCGCCGTCGATCTTCGCCGCCTGGTAATAGGCGTCGGGGATCGCGGAGAGGCCTGCGTAGGCGAGCAACGCCACCAGCGAGGTCCAGTGCCACACGTCCATCGCGATCAGCGTGGCCCAGGCGGCGAACGGCTGGCGGGTGTAGTTGTAGTCGAAGCCGAGCTTGTTCAGCGTCCAGCCCAAGAGGCCGATGTCGGGCAGCGCGAAGATGTTCCACATCGCGCCGACCACGTTCCAGGGAATCAGCAGGGGCATCGACATCAGCACCAGGCACACCGACGCCCACACGCCCTTGCGCGGCATGGCGAGCGCCACCGCCACGCCGAGCGGCACCTCGATGGCGAGGATGATCGCGGTGAACAGCATCTGGCGCTTGAGCGCGTCGTGAAAGCGCGCCGCATGCACCACCTGGTCGAACCACTTCACGCCTTCGAAGAAGAAGCGGTTGTTGCCGAAGGTCTCCTGCACCGAGTAGTTCACCACCGTCATCAGCGGCACCACGGCGTTGAAGCCGACCAGCAGCACCACCGGCAGCACCAGCCACCAGGCCCGGTGGTTGACGGTCTTCGCGCTCATGCCACCTCCCCGGCGAGCCAGCCGTCCACGTACAGCCGCGTGAAGGCCGGGTCGAAGCTGAGGTGCGCATGCTCCGACGGCACCGCGTCATGCTCGTCGAGCAACACGCGGATCACCGTATCGGCGTGGCGCGTCTCGACCACCTGGTGGCGCCCGGCGTCGCTCACGCGCACCACGCGCACGGGGATGCCGCGCTCGGCGAAGCGCACGAACTCCGGCCGCACGCCGATCTCGGTGCGGCTGCCGCCCGCGGCGCCGCCGGCCGGGTTGGCAGTGGGTACAGGCAGGCCGGCAAAGCGCGCGATGCCGTGGTCCATTTCGCAGGGCAGGATGTTCATTCCCGGCGAACCAATGAAATGGCCGACGAACGTGTGCCGCGGCCGCTCGAACAGCTCCACCGGGGTGCCCACCTGCACCACGGTGCCCTCGTGCATGACGACAACCCGCTCCGCGAACGTCATGGCCTCGGTCTGGTCATGGGTCACGTAGATCATGGTCATGCCGATGCGCTGGTGCAGTTCCTTCAGCTTCGAGCGCAGGCGCCATTTCAGGTGCGGGTCGATCACCGTCAGCGGCTCGTCGAACATGATCACGTTCACGTCCGAGCGCACCAGGCCGCGGCCGAGGGAGATCTTCTGCTTGCCGTCGGCCGTCAGACCCGCCGCGCGCTGCGGCAGCATGGCCTCCAGGTCGAGCAGCGCCGCGATCTCGCGCACGCGGGCATCCACCTGTGCCTCGGGCGTGCCGCGGTTGCGCAGCGGGAATGCGAGGTTGTCGTACACGCTCATGGTGTCGTAGACCACGGGGAACTGGAACACCTGGGCGATGTTGCGCAGGTCCGGCGGGCTGTCGG
Source organism: uncultured beta proteobacterium (assembly GCA_963782655.1). Lineage (GTDB taxonomy): Bacteria > Pseudomonadota > Gammaproteobacteria > Burkholderiales > SG8-39 > JAABQT01. The sequence goes on from CAWALA010000010.1 coordinate 229,078, forward strand.
TCACGTCCTCGTCGCCGAAGCGGATGCGCCCCGCGGTGGGCCGCAGCAGGCCGGAGACGATGTTGAGCAAGGTCGTCTTGCCGCAGCCGGACGGACCGAGCAGCGCATAGGCGCCCCCGTCGTTCCACTGCAGATCCACTTTCTTCAGCGCCCAGTCGGCGTCGTGCGCCGGCGTGGCGAGGTAGCTGTGCCGCAACTTCTCCAGACGGATGCGCGCCATGATCTTCAGCCGGCAACGCGGGCGCCATCCGGCGCAAAATAGAGGCAGCGCGACACGTCCAGATCGAAGCGCGCCGCCTCACCCACCTTGAACACGTGTACGCCGTGCGACTGCGACACCCAGGTCATGCCGCCGAGATCGAAGTGCACGACGCTTTCCGAACCGCTGATTTCGGCGATCAGGACCTTGCAATCGACCTGCACCCCGCCGCCTTTCCCAGGTGCCGGCCGCACGTAGTGGGGACGCAGTCCGATGCTGTAGGAGCCGTCGGGCAGGTCGCGCAGTTTGCCGTCGGCGGCCCAACTCACCTGCTCCGACAGCCGGATGCGCTGCCCGCTCTTCACCACCTGCGCCGTGTTGATCGGCGGATCGGAAAACACCCGCGCAGTGGTCAGGTCGACCGGCTCCCGGTAGACCGAACTGTTCGGCCCGTATTGGGTCACGCGCCCCTGGTGCACGGTCGCCGTGTACCCGCCCAGCAGGAGCGCCTCCCCCGGCTCGCTGGTCGCGTACACCACCGTGCAGGAACGGTCCGCGAACAGGCGGGGCAACTCCTCCCGCAAGCCTTCGCGCAATTTGTAGTCGAGGTTGGCGAGCGGCTCGTCGAGCAGCACAAGGTCGGCGTCCTTGACCAGCGCGCGAGCAAGGGCGGTGCGCTGTTGCTGGCCGCCGGAGAGCTCGGCCGGCCTGCGCTGCAGGAAAGGCGAGAGCTGCAGCAGTTCGGCAATGCGGCCGACCCGGCTATGCACCGCCGATTCCTGCGTGCGCGCGACGCGCAGCGGCGAGGCGATGTTCTCGTACACCGAGAGATTCGGGTAATTGATGAACTGCTGGAACACCATCGACACGTTGCGCTTCTGCACCGGGACGCCGGTCACGTCGCGGCCGCCGAACCAGACCTGGCCGGAACTCGGCGCGAGCAGGCCGGCCATCAGCTGCATCAGTGTGGTCTTGCCCGCCAGGGTGGTGCCGAGCAGGATATTGAAGCCGCCTGCGCGCAGCGCCAGGCTGGTTTCATGGATGTGCGTCTGCGCGCCGACGCGGCGCACGACGTTCTTCAGTTCAAGCATTTCCGTGGTCGAAAACTAACACGGACGGGAGGCCGCAGGCCTCCCGTCCGTGCGTTTGCGAGTCGATCGGCCAGCCGATTCAGCGCTTCGCCCAGCGCTTCACCAGTTCCTCGTAGTCGACCGTGATGCCTTTGGGCTTTTCGTTCGCGAGCTTCGCCTTCGGGCCGTTCGGCTTGCCGAGCCACTCGCTCGCAGGCTTCTCGGCATTGAGGCGCGGGCCGCAGCCGCTGTAGGTCTTGTCCTTCTTGTCGGCTTCCTCCATGCGCGCCATCACCTGGTCCATTTCCTTGGCCAGGCGATCCATGGCCTGCTGCGGGGTGAAAGTCCCGGAGTTCACGTCGCCGATGTTCTGCCACCAGAGCTGCGCCAGCTTCGGATAGTCCGGCACGTTGATGCCCGTCGGCGTCCACATCACCCGGTCGGGCGAACGGTAGAACTCGACCAGCCCGCCGAGCTTGGGCGCGCGCTCGGTGAACGACTTGTGGTTGATGTCCGAGTCGCGAATGATCGTCAGGCCGACGTGGCTCTTCTTCAGCGAGACCGTCTTCGATACCACGAACTGCCCGTACAGCCAGGCGGCCTTGCGGCGATTCAGCGGCGTCGACTTGAACAGCGTCCACGAGCCCGCGTCCTGGTAGCCGAGCTTCATGCCCTCTTCCCAGTACGGTCCCTTCGGCGAAGGCGCCATGCGCCAGAGCGGGTTGCCCTTGTCATCGACGGTGTTGTTGCCCTCTTTCTTGGAGGCGACCATCGAAGCGGTGAACGCCGTGTACCAGAAGATCTGCTGGGCCACGTTGCCCTGCGACAGCGCCGGCAGCGACTGGTAGAAGTCGTAGTCGGCGGCCCCGGGCGGCGCGTACTTGCGCAACCATTCGTCCCACTTGGCCACCGCGTACACCGAGGCCGGGCCGTTGGTCTCGCCGCCGCGTGTCACCGAAGCGCCGGCAGGGTTGCAGGAACCCGCCTCCATGCGGATGCCCCACTCGTCGATCGGCCGGCCGTTCGGCAGGCCCTTGGAGCTGGCGCCCGCCATCGACAGCCACGCGTCAGTCATGCGCCAGCCCAGGTCGGGCGCGCGCTTGCCGTAGTCCATGTGCCCGTAGATGCGCTTGCCGTCGATCTGCTTCACGTGCACCGAGAAGAATTCGGCGATGTCCTCGTAGGCCGACCAGTTGACCGGCACGCCGAGCTCGTAGCCGTAGATCTTCTTGAACTGCGCCTTCAGCTCAGGACGCTTGAACCAGTCGTAGCGGAACCAGTAAAGATTGGCGAACTGCTGGTCGGGCAGCTGCCAGAGCTTGCCGTCCGGGCCGGTGGTGAAGGACTTGCCGATGAAGTCGTTGACGTCGAGCGTCGGCAGCGTCACGTCCTTGCCTTCCCCGGCCATCCAGTCGGTCAGATTCACCGCCGACTGCAGCCGCGAGTGCGTGCCGATCAGGTCCGAGTCGTTGATGTAGGCGTCGTACAGGTTGCGGTTGGTCTGCATCTGCGTCTGCACCGCCTGCACCACCTCGCCCTCGCCGAGCAGCTGGTGATTGACCTTGATGCCGGTGATCTCGAAGAATGCCTTGGTGAGGACCTTGGATTCGTACTCGTGCGTCGGGATGGTTTCCGACAGGACGTTTATCTCCAGGCCCTTGAAGGGCTTGGCGGCGTTGATGAACCATTCCATCTCCTTCATCTGCTGAGCCTTGCTCAGCGTCGAAGGCTGGAATTCCTTGTCGACCCACTGCTTCGCCTCGTTCGTGCCCGCGATGCCGATCGGGGCAAAGGCGGCGGCGACCGCGAGGGCGAGCGTCGCCCCCACCTTGTTGAACCTCGTCATGTTCCCTCCCATTGTCGGACAGCGAATCCATGCTATTAGCGAAGGTAAACGAATGTCAATATACAGGAAACGCTTGCTGCAGTGCGGCAAAACGAAACAAAATGAAAGTCACGTTGCTAATATAGCCGCCTGAGACCGACAGCATGGCGCCCCTTACCCCACGGCAAGCGGACATCGTGGCGCTCGCCCGCGACAACCGCCGGCTGGACGTCGATGGCCTCGCAAACCGCTTCGGCGTCACACCGCAGACGATCCGCAAAGACCTCAACGAGCTTTGCGACCAGGGCGTGTTGCAGCGCTATCACGGCGGCGCAATGCTGCCCTCTGGCGTCGCCAACCTCGCCTACGAATCACGCCGGCAACTGGCGACCGACGCCAAGCGGCGCATCGGCGTCAAGGCGGCCGAACTGATTCCGAACAACTGCTCGCTGCTGATCAACATCGGCACCACCACCGAGCAGGTGGCCACGGCCCTGCGCTCGCACAAGGGCCTGATGGTGATCACCAACAACATGAATGTGGTCAACATCCTGCAGGGCTACACCGAGATCGAGGTGATCGTGGCGGGCGGCGTGCTGCGTCATTCGGATGGGGGCATCGTCGGCGAGCCGGCAGTGGAATTCCTGCGCCAGTTCAAGGTGGACTACGCCATCATCGGCGCTTCCGCGATCGACGATGACGGCAGCCTGCTCGATTACGACTACCGCGAGGTGGAGGTATCGCGCAAGATCGTGGAGAGCAGCCGCCGCGCCATCCTGGTCGCCGACAGCCTGAAGTACGGGCGCTCGGCGCCGGTGCGCATCGGCCACCTTTCGGACATCGATCATTTCGTCACCGATGCCGCGCCGCCCGAACGGCTGCTGCGCATCTGCGCGGAGCACGAGGTGGCGGTCGACATCGCCATCGAGAACGCCGCCCCGGCGGACGCCAGCGGCCGATGAGTGCCGCGCATCAGCCGGCACGCCAGGACCTCGCGCGCACGCTCGCTCAGCCCGCCGCCTGGGACCTGGTGGTGATCGGTGGCGGCGCCACCGGGCTAGGCGTCGCGCTGGACGCAGCCGCGCGCGGCCTGTCGGTCGCGCTGGTCGAGGCCGAAGACTTCGCCAAGGGCACGTCGTCGCGCGCCACCAAGCTGGTGCATGGCGGCGTGCGCTATCTGGCGCAGGGGAACCTCAAACTGGTGCGCGAGGCGCTGCGCGAGCGCGCCATTCTCCTGCGCAATGCGCCGCACCTCGCCCAGCCGCTGCCCTTCCTGTTGCCCGTCTACGGCGCGCGGGGCCGGTGGTTCGACCAGTGGTTCTACGGCAGCGGCCTGATGCTTTACGACCTGCTTGCCGGCCGCCAACGCCAGGGGCGCACGGAGTTCCTCGGCGCGGAGGCCGCGGCGCATCTCGCGCCGGGCCTGCAAACGCGCGCACTGGCGGGCGCAATACGCTACTGGGACGGCCAATTCGACGATGCGCGCCTGGCGTGGCGCTCGCGCGCAGTGCGATCGCTCGCGGCGCGAGCGTGCTCAATCACTGTGCCGCGGTGGGCCTCGCCCATGAGGGCGGCCGCATCGCCGGCGTGGAAGTCGAGGACCGCGAGAGCGGGCAGCACCTGCGCCTGCGTACGCGCTGCGTGGTCAACGCCACTGGCGTCTGGGTGGACGCCGTCCGGCGCATGGACCGGGCGCCACGCGGCAATCTGGTGGCGCCGAGCCAGGGCGTGCACGTGGTGGTGGACCGCGACTTTCTTCCCGGCGGCCACGCGATCCTGGTGCCGAAAACCGAAGATGGCCGCGTGCTGTTCGCCGTACCCTGGCTCGGCAAGACCATCCTGGGCACCACCGACACCCCGCGCGGAGACCTGGCGATCGAGCCCGAGCCGTTCCGCGAAGAGATCGACTTCATCCTGGGAGAAGCTTCGCGCTATCTGGCGAAAGCACCGACGCGCGCGGACGTCCGCTCGGTGTGGGTCGGGTTGCGGCCGCTGGTCAAGCCGCCCAACGAGGATCCCGGCGATACCAAGGCGCTGTCGCGCGAGCACGCAGTACTGGTGGAACGCTCCGGACTGGTTACCGTCACCGGCGGCAAGTGGACCACCTACCGCGCCATGGCCGAAGACGTGCTCGCGCACTGCATCGCCAACGGTCTCCTGCCGCAGCGCCCGGCCGGCGCGACCGCCGCCCTGCCGCTGGTCGGCGCGCCCGCCGCCGGCGGGCGCGCGCTGAGCGACGCGCCGGGATTGCATCTCTACGGCACGGAGGCGCCGATCGTGCAGTCGCTGGCCGGCGCGGACCGCGAGCTGGCGCCCGGACTGACCGAGGCGATGGTGCGCTTCGCCGCGCGCCACGAGTACGCGCGCACGGTGGAAGACGTGCTGGCGCGCCGCTCGCGCCTGCTGTTCCTCGACGCGCGGCTTGCCGTCGTCGATTGCGCAGCGCACCGCCGCGATCCTCGCCGAAGAACTCGGCGCGCAATTCGACGCCGGCAAGTCGCTGCGGGACTTCACGGACCTCGCCGATCGCTACTCCCGGCTGCCGCCGCAGTCCAGTCAGTAGAATAGCCCGATGCGCTACATCCTCGCGCTCGACCAGGGCACCACCAGCTCGCGCGCCATCCTGTTCGACGAGGAAGGCGTGCCGGTCGAGAGCGCGCAGCAGGAATTCCGCCAGGTCTACCCGCAGCCGGGCTGGGTGGAGCACGACCCGAACGAGATCTTCGCCACCCAGTGCGAAGTGGCGCGCGAGGCGGTGGAGAAGGCGGGCGTGCACCCGACCGAGATCGTCGCCGCCGGCATCGCCAACCAGCGCGAGACCACGCTGCTGTGGGACCGGCAGACCGGCACGCCGCTCGCCAACGCCATCGTCTGGCAGGACCGGCGCACCGCCGGCATGTGCGCCGAGCTGCGCGCTGCCGGCGCGGAGGAAACTGGTCAGGAGCGAAGACCGGCCTGGTGCTCGATCCGTACTTCTCCGGCACCAAGATCGCCTGGCTGCTCGACAACATTCCCGGCGCACGCGCGCGCGCCGAGCGCGGCGAGCTCGCCTTCGGCACCGTCGATACCTGGCTCACCTGGCAGCTGTCGCAGAGCCGCACCCACGTCACCGACCCCTCGAACGCGGCTCGCACCATGCTGTTCGACATCCACAAGGGCGACTGGGACCAGGAGCTGCTCGAGCTGCTGCGCGTGCCGCGCGCCATCCTGCCCGAGGTGTACCCGTCGGCACACGTGTTCGGCATGATCGCGCCTTCCGTGCTGGGCGCCGCCGTGCCGATCGCGGGCATCGCGGGCGACCAGCAGGCGGCGCTCTTCGGCCAGGGCTGCCACAAGCCCGGCATGGCGAAGAACACCTACGGCACCGGCTGCTTCATGCTGCTCAATACCGGCTCGCGCGCCGTGGCCTCGGCCAACGGCCTGCTTACCACCACCACCGCGCAGCTCGGCCGCGCGCGCGACGCGCGCGGCGCCGACAAGGAATATGCGCTGGAGGGCAGCGTGTTCATCGCCGGCGCGGTGGTGCAGTGGCTGCGCGACGAGATGCGCTTCTTCAAGTCGAGCGCGGAGATCGAGGCGCTCGCGGCGGGCGTGCCGGACACCGGCGGCGTGTTCCTGGTGCCCGCCTTCACCGGCCTGGGCGCGCCGCACTGGGATCCGCAGGCGCGCGGCGCGCTCGTCGGCCTGACGCGCGGCACCGGCCGCGCGCACATCGCGCGCGCCGCGCTCGAAGCAATCGCCTACCAGAGCGCCGACGTGCTCGAGGCGATGCAGAAGGACTCCGGCGAGAAGCTGCAGGAACTGCGCGTGGACGGCGGCGCCACCGCCAACGACCTGCTCATGCAGTTCCAGGCCGACATCCTCGGCGTGCCGGTGGTGCGGCCCAAGGTGCTGGAGACCACCGCGCTCGGCGCAGCCTACCTCGCGGGCCTGGCCGTCGGGCTGTGGCCCTCGCGCGAAGCGCTCGCCGCACGCTGGCAGGAGGACCGCCGCTTCGAGCCGCAGATGAATCCCGCCCATGCCGCCGACCTGCTCGGACAGTGGCGCGAGGCGGTCAAGCGCTCGCTACGCTGGGCGGAGAGCCGCTAGCGCAGCTCCCCAGACGCGGCGCGCGAACTCCGGGTAGTTCTCCGCGATGACGCGGGCCACCGGCCCGCGCATCAGGGCAAGTTCTTCGCTGTCAGGCGCCGCAGTCATTGGCACCGATGCCGGCGCGTCGTAGTCGAAGCCGGTGTTGGCGCGCACGTCGTCGGCGCTCGAGCCGGGATGCACGCTCTGCAGCAGGAAGCGGCGCTTGTCCTTCTGCCAGCGGAACAGCGCTTTGCCGGTGAGCAGCGCCGCCGGTCCCCCTCGCCTTTGCACCTCGGGCGGACTCCAGCCCGGCGCGGAAATGAAGTCCACCTTCTTCACCAGCACGCGGGGCGAATGCTCTTCGCGGAAAAGAATCGTCTTCCCCGCAGTGAAATACATGTATGCCGAACCGAATGACCCGGGAAAGCGCTTGCCCTCGGCCTCGACCAGGTTGATGTTCGCCTCGCCGTCGATCTGGGCCCCGCCCAGGAAAAACACGTCGATCCGTCCCTGCCCTGCCAGATCGAACAACTCGCGTGAACCCTCGGTGAAAGGATTTCCAGAACGCTTCTGCAGCAGCGAGATCCGCAGCGAAGGTTTCATCTCCCTGAGCAAGAAGACGCCAGTCGCCGGAATCGGCGAGGCCGCGCCGACAGCGACGTGGCGAGCGTCGCCGATCAGCCGCGCGATGCTCACCGCGAGCAACTCTTCCTTCGCGTAACTCACGCAGCGACGGTCTTGAGAACGAACTCGTCGAGGTACTGCCGGAACCCGTCCGCCGTCTTCGCCAGGCGCGCGTAGTGCATCAGGTGCGCGTCGTCGATGCCGTAGGCGCCCGGCACACCGAGCGGCCAGGCGCCGCGCGGCGCGGGCGCAACCGCGGTCACGTAGACCGAGCCGATGCAGCCCGGCGCCAGCAACTCGTCTTCCAGCATGTCGCCGGGCTTGAGTTCCTCGTAGCTCACGTAGCAGGCCTTCGAAGCGTGCGCGATGGTCGCGAGCTCGCCACGCCGACCCACCCACACGTTGCCCGCCGCGTCCGCCCAGCGCGCGTGGAACAGGGCGACGTCGGGCACGATCGCCTTGGCGAGCAGGATGGGATCGCCCTTCGCGTAGGGATTCTCGATCGTCTTCCAGTCGGGATGGTGTTTCACCAGGTCCGAACCGATCACGCCGCGCAGCGGCATGAAGGGTACGCCCTTCTCGGTCGCCTGCAGCCCGGTGTGGATCATCGGGCAGGTGGCGTCGATGACCTTGATCCTCTTCTTCTCCGCCGCCTCGGTGAAGCGAGGCGCGAGGCCCGCTTCGCCAAGCGTCACCGCGCTCGTCTCGACTTCCCGTACGCAGCCTGCGCCGATGAGGATGTCGGCGCAAAGGCCCAGCACCGGCACGCCGATCAGCTTGAGATCCCTCGCGCCGCGGCGCACGAGCGCGCGCACCACCGCCATCGCCACCGGCGAGTAATCGGGCGGCAGGCCGATCGAGGCGCCGTCGGGGATCTCGCGCGCGAGCGCTTCTGGCCCGGCGAGGTGGCGCGTCTGCTGGGAGGAAAGATTCATCCGCTGTGGGGGAAGCCCGCGGCGTCGTTCAGCGCGGCAACCGCGGCGGGCGTGGCGCCCGCCAGGTCCTTCGCCGAGCGTGCCTGCTCCTTGCCGCAGCCTGGACACTTGTAGGCCGCGACTTCGATTTCGGCCCTGAACGCGGGCGACTCAGGGTAGGTCATGTCGAAGCCGAAGCTCGCCCTGCGCGCAGGCTGCGCGGGCAGTTCGGCGCCGCAACCACAGTGGTACTTCTTGAACAGCATGCCCTTCGCCTCGCCGCCGGGGATCGAGGGCACGTGCGTGCCGCGCAGCTCGCGCATCAGCCAGACCATGAAATCCCGGTGCACCGGCGCACGATGCCCCTTGAGGCAGGCGAACACCGGCAAGCCAGTCATGGTGAGCCGCAACGTACCTTCGTCGGCGGAAACCTTGTCGAGGGTCGCGGGATTCATCGCGCCGCTGCACCTGGCGCAGGCCTTCACCTTGGCAGTCATAGCTTTCCTCCCTGCTGCTTTATGCTACGCCGTCCCCCCCACGGTCAAGCCGTCGATGCGCAGCGTCGGCTGGCCGACGCCCACCGGCACCGACTGGCCCTCCTTGCCGCAGGTGCCCACGCCCGAATCGAGCTTCAGGTCGTTGCCGATCATGCTCACCCGGGTCAATGCATCCGGGCCGTTGCCGATCAGCGTGGCGCCCTTCACCGGCCGCGTCACGCGGCCGTCCTCGATCAGGTACGACTCGGACGCCGAGAAAACGAACTTGCCGTTGGTGATGTCCACCTGCCCGCCGCCGAAATTCACGGCGTACAGGCCCTTCTTCACGCTGCGCAGGATCTCCTGCGGGTCGTGCGCGCCGCCCAGCATGATGGTGTTGGTCATGCGCGGCAGCGTCAGGTGCGCGAAGGACTCGCGCCGGCCGTTGCCGGTGACCGGCATGTGCATCAGGCGCGCGTTCAGGCTGTCCTGCATGTAGCCGCGCAGCACGCCGTCCTCGATCAGCACGGTGCGCTGCGTCGGATTGCCCTCGTCATCCACGGTGAGCGAGCCGCGCCGGTGCGGCAGCGTGCCGTCGTCGATGACGGTAACCCCGGGCGCCGCGACGCGCTCGCCCAGGCGCCCGGCGAAGGCCGAGCTGCCCTTGCGGTTGAAGTCGCCTTCCAGCCCGTGGCCTATCGCCTCGTGCAGCAGGATGCCGGGCCAGCCGGGCCCGAGGACCACGGTCATGGTGCCCGCCGGCGCAGGCCCCGCTGCAAGGTTGACGAGCGCCTGGTGCACCGCCTGGCGCGCGTACTCCTCGAGCACCGCGTCGGTGAAGTGCGAGTAGTCGGTGCGCCCGCCGCCGCCCGCGCTGCCGCTCTCGCGTCGCCCGTCCTGCTCGGCGATGACCTGCACCGACAGGCGCACGAGCGGTCGCACGTCCGCCGCCAGCAGCCCGTCGGAGCGTGCGATCAGCACCACCTCGTATTCGCCGCCAAGATGCGCCATCACCTGCGACACGCGCGCGTCCTGCTCCCGGCACAGGCGCTCGAGCTTCTCCAGCATGGCGACCTTCGCTGCGGAGCCGAGCGAGGCGAGCGGGTCGAGCGGCTGGTAGCGCTGCGGCGCGCCGGGTCGGCGCGCGACCCGCGTCTTCCTGCCGCCGCCCGCGGCAGCGATGGCGCGCGTCGCGCGCGCCGCATCCTCCAGCGCGCGCAGGCTGATCTCGTCGGAGTAGGCGAACGCCGTCTTGTCGCCGGAAATCGCGCGCACGCCCACGCCCTGGTCGATCGAGAAGCTGCCCGACTTGACGATGCCCTCTTCCAGGCTCCAGCCCTCGGCGCGCGTGTACTGGAAATACAGGTCGGCATGCTGCACGCGCCGCTGCGCGAGCGCGGCGAACACGCCGTCCAGCCGGCGCGCCTCGAGGTCGTAGGGCGCGAGCAGGCAGGAGTCGGCGGTGGCAAGCAGCGTATCGGTGTCCATGTCCTTCGTTCCTTCGCTTCGTTCTCTCGGTTGGCCCAAAGTTTCCTTCAGTTGCCGGACGTTCCCGAGGGTAACTCGGTGACAACGGGTGGCTTGATCTTCTGCACCTTCGGATCATGCCAGGTGCCGGTGATGCCGTACTCGAACGCGAAGATCTGCCCGAGCGGGTCCTTCAGCACGCGCTGGCCGAGGAAGGTCACGACGCCGGCGACCGGATTGATCACACCGACCACCGTGGCGGCGGAGTCGCCCAGCTTCGGCGTCACGCGCACGCGCAGGTCCTGCGTTTCGCGCGCCAGGTCGGCGCTGCCCTGCATGGTCACGTCCGCCGCCGAGCCGCTCATCCTGAGGTCGCGCGTCTCCAGCACGCCGCGCGCGATCCGCGCCGTGGCGTCGATGCGATCCCACTTGAAACCCTTGGAGAACACGTCACGGAAATCCAGCGTGATGCGCCGCGGCAGCATCTGCAGGCTCATCAGCGACACCAGCTTGCCGATGCCGGGCTCGATCTCGAGGAACTGGCCGTCGGCGGCGTGCACCTCCATCTGCCCCGTGAGGCTGGCGTAGTCGATCGTCATGGGATCGCCGTTCCAGTTCACCGCCGCCTGCGCCTTGGCGTTGCCGCCGCGCACCAGCCCGGGCTGTCCGAAACGCTCGAGCATGCGGCCGACGTCGCTCGCCTCGACGTCCAGGTTGATCGAGGTGGTGGCGCCCGTCCCGGTGCGCCAGACACCCTTGGCGATGAGCGAGCTGTCGAGATTGCGCATCGCCACGCGCTCCAGCACCCAGTCGGCGCCTTCGCGGTGCGCGAGGATCTGCATGCTGCCGAAATCCTTGCCGCCCAGGCTGAAGCTGTCGGCGATCAGGTCGAGCGCCGGCAGCTCGTCGAGGGCGCGGGTGGCCTTCGCGCCCGGGATGTCCGGCGGCGTGGCGAAGCGCGACAGCCGCGCGACGAGCTTGCCGCGGTCCGCCGCCTGGTAGACAAGGTTTCCCAGGATGTGGACAGACTCCAGGTCCGCCGACCAGCCCTGCGGCTGCGTGCTGACCCTGACCTGGATGTCATCCAGGCGCTTGCCGAACGCATCGAGCGTGCCGATGCGCAGGTCCGTGCGCAGCTGCAGGCCGTTGCCGGCGCCATCGGCGGGCGCGAGCGCCAGCCAGCGCTCGAGCTCGAGACTCTCCAGCGTTCCATACACCAGCACGCTGCCGAACTCCTGCGGCATGCGCAGCCGCCCGCCCGAAGGCGGCGACAGGGCGAGCGCCGCGCGCCATTGCGGCTTCGCCTCCCGCTGCTCGAGCTCCGCGCGCAGCAGGCGGCCCAGCGTGACGAAGATGCGCGGCCCCGCGTCGCCGGCGATGGTCGAAACGCGCAGCGGCAGCGCCTGGTTCGCGGCCTTGGCCAGGGGCGGCGGCAACTCGCTCGCGACGCCGACCAGGCTCGACTCGAACACCAGGCGGGGTGCGCGCGCGGTGCGCGTGATCAGCGTCGCCGTATAAGGCGCCGAGCCTTTCAGGATGCCTTGCCACGCCTGGCCGAGGAACGGTTCGAGGCCGGCGACGGTGAACGAGCCGCGCGCGATCACGGTCAGCTCGCCGGCGCGTCCCGTGCCGCCGTTCAGCGCGATCGGCCCGCCGAACATCCGGCCGCTCGCCTCGCCGAGCGTGAAGGACTTCTCGGTGAAGGCGAGGTTGCCGCTCGCCCGTTCCAGTGGCGGCAGGCGCTCGTCGAAGCGCACGGTGTTTCCCGCGAAGCGGTAGTCGCCCTGCGATCCGGGTGTCCGCGGGCTTCTGCAGGGGAATCGCGAGCTTGAGATTCAAGCGGCCGCTGCCAGTCGCGCTCATGCCATCGATGTGGCTGCCGAGCGTGGCCTGCAGCGGGCTCTTGCGGATGTAGTCGAGGAACTCCGCGGTGCGACCCTCGGCGTTGCCCTGGATCAGCAGCTCGGCGCCGGGCGCGCCGAGCTGCGCGATGCCGGCGCGCACGTTGGACAGGCTCGCGCCGAGGATGCGGCCCCGGCGCGCGGTGATCTCCATGCGGTTGCGCTCGAACAGCAGCTCGCCTTCGATACCCTCGGCGCGCGGCCAGCCCTGCGCGTACTCCAGGCTCGCTTCGCGCACCTGCGCGACGATCTGGAACTGGCCCTTCAGCGGGTCGACGAACGGGAAGTCGCGCAGGTCGCCGAGCAGGCGCAGCCTGCGTGTCGCTGGACTGCCCGCCGTGGATCGCGCTGACCAGCCAGGCGCGGCTTCTTCTCGCCCATGATCGAGCTGAGCGGCAGGTAGCGGTGCAGGTTGCGGCCGTTGACGCGTCGAGAGCTGCGCGTTGAGGTCGATTACGCCGGGCCCTTCGCCGCTATAGAGGTAGCTGCCGGACGCGGTGCCGGCCAGGTCCTCGTTGGCGTAGCTCAGGCGGGTCAGGCGCACGGCGACGCCCGCGGCCGGCGTGCGCTCCCAGCGCACCTCTCCCTCCAGCGCACTGCAGGCGGATGCGCGGCTCGGGGAAGATCTTCGGCAGGTCGATCTCGGCATTGCGCGCGGCGAGGTGCACATTCGCCGCGCGTCTCGTTGGCCTGAACGCGGCCCGACAGGTTGGCGAAGCCGGGAATCGCCCGCCAAGGCGTCATGGTGAGGGTGTCGAAGCGCGCACGGGCCTCGAAGCGCGCCTGGTCGGGCAGCTCGCCGCTCCAGCGGAAGTCCACCTCGTGCAGCCGGCCCTGCGGCGCGAGTTCCCCCAGCAGGGCGCGCAGGTCGCGCGGGAACGGCAGGTATTCGGCCAGCCGCGCCAGCGGACCGAGCTCGATCAGGTCCGCGCTCACCGCGCCGCGCGCCGGCTCTGCGCCGTGCGCGGCCTCCCAGCTCGCGCGGAAGGTCGTGCCGGAGAGCGGCGCGCCCTGCGCCGGCACGAGCGCGAGGCGCCGCGCGCCGAAGTCGTAGCCGTGCTCGGTCTGGCGGCCTTCCACGCGCCCGCTCACGCTGGTGATCTGCAGCACCGGCAAGTCGCGGCCCAGGCGCGCCACCACGCCGGTCAGCGCCAGGTCCGCCGCCGCGTCCACCAGCTTGCCCGCGCCGAAGCTCGCCCACAAGCGCAGCGCACCCTGGCCGGCGCTGCACATCCACCGGGTAGTCGAACCAGGCTCTCCAGCCGGCGAGGTCCGTGTAGCCCAGCTCGGCGTAGACGCGCCCGGTCCACGTCTCGGGACGCATGCGTGACGTCGCCGGTGACCGATGCGCGCAGCTCCACGCTCGCCCCGAGCTCGCGCGGCGGGCGCGCCGACAAGCCGATCTGGTGCACGTCGCCGCGATTGCGCAGGCGGAACTGCAGCGCGCGCAGGGGCAAAGGCGGCGCCTCGCGCAGCTCGTCCACCCATTCGATCTCGGCATTGCGGATCACGATCTCGCGCTGCCCGAGGATCAGCCCGGCGAGCCCGGCCTCGCCCGCCTCCGTCATCTGCGCCGCGCCGAGCCTCAGGCCGGCGACGTGGATCACGCCCGCCGCGTCGCGGCGCACCGTGAGCCGCGGCCCCTCGATCGCCAGGCTGTACAGGCGCAGCTCGCGCGCGAGCAGCGTGCTCCAGGCCAGCACCGGCTCGACGGAAGGCAGCGCGCAGCGCCTCGCGCCCTTCGCGATCGTAGATGCGCAGGTCGGAGACCACCAGGCGCGGGCGCAGCCCGTCCCAGTCGGCCTGCAGCGCGCCGATCGTGACCTGCAGTCCGATCGCGCGCGTGAGCGCCGCCTCCGACCTCCGCGCGGTAGTTGCCCACCTGCGGCAGCAGCCAGAAGCGAAGCGCGAGGAAGACGGCGGCGAACGCGAAGAACGCGATCCAGCGCCAGCACTTCCAGCGCGCGCAGCAGCGCGCCGCCGACGGAGGATCGCTGCAAGGTTTGCATTGCCCTTTGCGTTGCCCCTATATTCGCTTCGGGTCCAGGTGGATTTAACGCTCGACCCAGCAGGTTTGGGGCACGGCGGCGCGGAAAGTTCTTGCGGCGCGACCCGCTGGCGTCCCATTCTAACCGTAAATGCCCGATCCGATTGGCAAAATCGCCCTTTCGCGCGCCGCGCAGCGAGCGCTGCGGGCGCATCCCGAGTTGGCGGACGAACTCGCGTCGCCGGCACCGTTCGCGCGCGCACAGATCGCCGCCGCGCTCGATGGCGCGGCGCGCGACGACGAGGCAGCGCTCAAGCGGCGGCTGCGGCGGTTGCGCATGCGCGTCCTGCTGCGCGTCATGGCGCGCGACCTAGCGGGGCAGCGCGGACCTCGGCGAAGTGTGCGGCACGATGAGCGACCTCGCCGAGCTGCAGATCGCCGCGGCGCAGGAGTGGACCGGTGCGCGCGATCTGGTGGTGGTGGCGATGGGCAAGCTCGGCGGCCGCGAGCTGAACGTTTCCTCCGACGTCGATCTGATCTTCCTGCACCCCGAGGGCGCGGACGCGCCGGCGCTGGAGCGCGCGGGAAGGAAGCTGATCGCGCTGCTCTCGGAAATCAACGAGGACGGCTTCGCGTTCCGCGTCGACATGCGGCTGCAGCCCGTACGGCGATTCCGGGCCGCTGGTGACCGGCTTCGACGCCCTGGAGACCTACTTCGTGACGCAGGGGCGCGAGTGGGAGCGCTACGCCTGGATCAAGGCCCGGCCCCTCACCGGCGGCGGGCACGACGAGCTCGCCGGCATCGTGCGCCCCTTCGTGTACCGCAAGTACCTCGACTACGCCACCCTGGCGGCGATGCGCAGCCTGCACGCCGAAGTGCGGCGCGAAGTGGCGCGCCGCGACCTCGCCGAGCACGTCAAGCTCGGGCCCGGCGGCATCCGCGAGATCGAGTTCGTCGCGCAGGCCCTGCAGCTGGTGCGGGCCGGCCGCGACCCGGCGCTCGCCGTGCGCCCCACGCTGCAGGCGCTCGCGCGGCTGGGCGAGCGCGGCCTGCTGCCCGTCGAGGCAGTGCGCGAGCTCTCCGCCGCCTACGCATTCCTGCGCAATACCGAGCATCGCCTGCAGTACCTGGACGACCTGCAGACACACACGCTGCCCGGCCGACCCGGAGGACCGCGCGCGCATCGCGCAGATGTGCGGCTGCGCCTCCTGGAGCGAGTTCGCCGCGCGGCTGCAGGCGCACCGCGACGCCGTGCAGCGGCATTTCCAGTCGGTGTTCGCCGAGGCGCAGGCGGCGCAGGGCCCGGACGTCTGGCAGGAGGACCGCGACGCCGTGGCGCGCGCGCTCGCGGCGGTCGGCTTCCGCGACGCCGAGGCGAGCGCCGACCGGCTCGCCGCCGTGCGCCGCAGCCAGCGCTACGTCGCATGCTGCCGGCGGATTCGCGGCGCCGCGTGGACGCGCTGGTGCCGGCGCTGGCGGCCGCGGCGGCGCAATGCGCGGATCCCGATGCCACGCTGGCGCGCGGGCTCGACCTGATCGAGGCGATCGCGCGGCGCGCCGCCTACCTCGCGCTGCTCGCGGAGCACCCGGAGGCGCTCGAGCGCGTGACGCAAGATCGTCGCCGCCTCCAGCTGGGCGGCGCGAGTTCGTGACGCGCCATCCGCTGCTGCTCGACGAGCTGCTCGATGACCGCGTGCTCTACGCGGCGCCCGACTGGCGCGCGTTCGAGCCGGCGCTGCGCGCGCGCGCTCGCCGCCGCGCAGGGCGACGCCGAGCGGCAGATGAACGTGCTGCGCGAGCAGCACCAGGCGCAGGTGTTCCGGCTGCTGGCGCAGGACCTCGCCGGGCTGCTGACGGTGGAGAAGCTGGCCGACCACCTCTCCGAGCTCGCCGACCGCGTGCTCGGCGTGACCCTGGAGCTGTGCTGGGCGCAGCTGCGCACCAGGCACCGCGACGCGCCGCGCTTCGCGGTGGTCGCCTACGGCAAGCTCGGCGGCAAGGAGCTGGGCTACGCCTCCGACCTCGACCTGATCTTCCTGTACGACGACGCCGACGAGCGCGCGCCCGAGAACTACGCGCGGCTCGCGCAGCGCCTGAACCACTGGCTCACCACGCGCACCTCGAGCGGCGCGCTGTTCGAGACCGACCTGCGCCTGCGGCCCTCGGGCGAAGCCGGCCTGCTGGTGTCCTCGGTCGAGGCCTTCGCCCAGTACCAGGAGAAGCTCGGCCTGGGTGTGGGAGCACCAGGCGCTCACGCGCGCGCGCTGCCTGCGCCGGCGACGCGCAGGTCGGCGCCGCCTTCGAGGAGATCCGGCGGCGCATCCTGGTGCGGCCGCGCGACGCCGCCGCACTGGCGCAGGAGGTGCTGGCGATGCGCGAGCGCATGCACGCCGCGCACCCGAACCCCTCGGGCCTGTTCGACGTCAAGCACGACCGCGGCGGCATGATCGACCTGGAGTTCATCGTGCAGTACCTGGTGCTCGCGCATGCGGCGCGCCACGCCGAGCTCACGGGGAACCTGGGCAACATCGCGTTGCTCGGCATGGCGGCGGGGCTCGGGCTCATCCCGGCGGACCTCGCCGAGCGCTGCCGCGAGGCCTACCGCGAGTTCCGCCGCATCCAGCACGCGCTGCGCCTGGGCGGCGCGCAGTACGCGCGCGTGCCGCTCGACGCAGGCGGCAGCGCATGCCGCCGCTGCGCGCGAGCTGTGGTCGACCGTGTTTCCGGCTAGTCCGACCGGAAGGTGATGTCGCCGTACAGCGCGCGCGCGGTCTGCTGCGTGTTGTTCGCGTTGGTCAGCACGCCGACCGCCACGATGTCGTCGGGCTCCTCGCCGAAGGCGCGGCGGTAGTCCTCGAGGATGTTCCTGCGGTACTGCAGCCACTGCCCGAGTTGCGCCTCGCCGCGCTCCACGACGATCAGGCGGATGCGGTCGATGTGCGGATTGGGCACGATGGTCTCCGCCGCCACGTCGTTCGACCAGACGTAGATCAGCATGGCATAGGGCAGCGCCTCGCCGGCCACCGCCTTGGCGAGGCGCAGCTTGGTGCGCTGCTCGAAATCCAGCTTCGCGGGGTCGCCGTGGAATGACAGCACCAGCCGCGCCGGCGCGTCTTCGCGCGCGGCTGAGCGCCTGTCCGCGCCCGGGATCAGCCGGTCGACGCGCCAATCCCATTCGACATAGGGCTGCCGGTACGGATTGATGCGGATCTTGCGGTACAGGCCGGTACCCGCGCGGTCGGCAAACGCCTCCAGCACCGTGCCGCGCGTGGAGGCGACCAGGCGGTACTCGGTCGAGACGCTTGCCCGATTGCGCTCCCCACGGCTCGCCAGCCCGCCGGGCAGCGCCTCGCCCTGCCTTCATCTGCGAGAAGCGCGCCACCTCGACGACGTCGCCCCACTCGCGCCACAGCTCGCGCACGATCGGCGTCGAGGCGAGCAGACCATCGTCCGGCGTGCTGGCGCAACCGGCGAGCGCGAGCAGCCCCGCGAGCATCAGAACGGACCGCGCTTGCCTCAACGGCATGTCTCCTCCACCAAGAAGACTAGCACTAGATGGCTTCGCGCGGCGCGCGCGGCATCTGCGTCCCGCGCCGCAGCGGCCCGTCGACCACCGAGGCGAAGCCGGCCAGCGCATCGAGCAGCGCGTCGCGCTTCAGCCGGTACAGCACGCGCTGGCCCTGGCGCTCGGCCGACACCAGGCCGGCGCGCTGCAGCACCGCCAGGTGGCGCGACACCGCCGGCGCGCTCATGCCGAATCGCACCGCGAGGTCGGTGGTGGACAGCGCCGTCTGCGCGAGGAAGGCGAGCACCTGGCGCCGCGGCATCGAGGCGAGCGCGGCGAACACCCGCTCCTGAGGATTAACAGCCATGTTAATAGTATGGCGGATTTTTCCCGCCTGTGGTTAGAATTGCGCCTCACGCAAGGAGAACCCGTTCCATGGCGAAAGCAAAGCCGGCGCCCAAGACGCCGCTCTCGATGGCCGACCGCGACGGCTGGATCTGGCACGACGGCAAGCTCGTGCCCTGGCGCGACCGCCACCACCCACGTCCTCACCCATTCGCTGCACTACGGCCTGGCGGTGTTCGAAGGCGTGCGCGCGTACAAGACGATCCACGGCACCGCGATCTACCGCCTGCAGGAGCACACGCAGCGGCTGATCAATTCCGCGCACATCTACCTGATGAAGATCCCGTACACGCGCGCGCAGCTGATGCAGGCGCAGATCGAGGTGGTGCGCGCCAACGGCCACGAGGCCTGCTACGTGCGGCCGATCGCGTTCTACGGCTCGGAGAAGATGGGCGTATCGCCGGTCGGCGCCAAGGTGCACGTGGCGATCGCGGCCTGGCCCTGGGGCGCCTACCTCGGGCCGGACGCGCTCGAGAAGGGCATCCGCGTGAAGACCTCGTCCTACGCGCGCCACCACGTCAACGTGACCATGGCGCGCTCCAAGATGTCGGGCACCTATCCCAATTCGGTGCTGGCGACGCTGGAGGCGACCATGCACGGCTACGACGAGGGGCTGCTGCTCGACGTGGACGGCTTCGTCGCCGAGGGCGCGGGCGAGAACATCTTCATCGTCAAGGACGGCGTGATCTACGAGCCCGAGCTCACCTCCGCGCTCACCGGCATCACGCGCGCCTCGGTGCATCGAGCTGGCGGCGGGCCTGGGCTACAAGGTCGAGTCGCGGCGCCTGACGCGCGACGACATCTACATCGCCGACGAATGCTTCTTCACCGGCACCGCGGCCGAGGTGACGCCGATCCGCGAGCTCGACGGCCGCGTCATCGGCGCGGGCAAGGCCGGGCCCGGTGACCAAGAAGCTGCAGAAGGCGTTCTTCGACGTCGTCACCGGCAAGGACCGCAAGCACAAGCACTGGCTGACGCCCGTGCCGATGAAGAAAGGCAAGGCATGAGCACGGATACCGCGCGGCAGGTGGACGTGACGGAGAAGGATCTGCCGCTGCACTGCCCGGTGCCCGGCGCGCCGCTGTGGGCGCGCCATCCGCGCGTGTTCCTCGACGTGGTGAAGCACGGCGAGGCGCTGTGCCCCTACTGCGGCACGAAGTTCGTCTACAAGGGCGCGGCGCCGAGAGGGCACTGACGCTTGGCGCGCTTTCTCGTCGTCGCCCCGAACTGGATCGGCGACGCGCTGATGGCGCAGCCGCTGCTCGCGCGGCTGCGCGAGAAGCTGCCGCAGGCGCGCATCGACGTGCTCGCGCCCGCCTGGGTGGCGCCGGTGGTGCGCCGCATGCCGGAAGTCTCCGGGGTGATCGAGACCGCGTTCGAGCACGGCACGCTCGCCTTGCGCGAGCGCTGGAAGCTCGGCCGCACGCTGAAGGCGCTGGGCTACGACCAGGCGATCGTGCTGCCCAACACCTGGAAGTCGGCGCTGGTGCCGTTCTTCGCCGACATCCCGATGCGCAGCGGCTACGTCGGCGAGTCGCGCTACGGCCTGCTCAATCTCCTGTACCGCAAGCAGGGCGCGCGCGAGCCGATGGCGACGCACTACGCGCGCCTCGCCGAGAAGCCGGGGGCCGAGGTCGGGCTGCCGCTGCCGGAGCCGAAACTCGTGGTCGACGCGCAGGCGGCGCAGCGCACGCGCGAGCGCTTCGGCCTCGCGCAGCCGCTACGCCGTGTTCTGCCCCGGCGCCGAGTACGGCCCGGCGAAGCGCTGGCCCTACTTCGGCGAGCTGGCCGAGCGCGTCGCGCTGCCGGTGGTGCTGATCGGCTCGGCCAAGGAGCGCGCGCAGTGCGCCGCGATCAAGGGGCGCAACCTCGCCGGCGAGACCACGCTCGACGAGGCCATCGAGCTGATCGCCGGCGCGCAGCTGGTGGTGGCGAACGACTCGGGCCTGATGCACGTCGCGGCGGCGCTCGGCCGGCCGCAGGTGGCGCTCTTCGGCTCCTCCAGCCCGCAGCACACGCCGCCGCTCTCGGACAAGGCGCGCGTGCTCTGGCTCGGCATCGAATGCAGCCCCTGCTACGCGCGCGAGTGCCCGCTCGGCCATTTCCGCTGCATGAAGGAGCTGAGCGTGGAGCATGGTGCTGGAGAAACTGGGGTCAGACCCTGTTTTCCGAGAAACGGGAAAATAGGGTCTGACCCCATGCGCATATTCCCGACGCCGCAGGATGCCGAAGCCGCGTTCTACGAGGCGCTGGAGCGCGCCGACCTCGAGCTGATGATGGCGGTGTGGGCCGAGGACGAGGAGATCCTCTGCGTGCATCCCGGCGGCGCGCGCCTCACCGGGCAGGACCAGGTGCGCGACGAGCTGGCGCCAGATCTTCGCCGGCGGCGCGCGCGCGCGGGTGCACCTCACCCAGCAGGTGGCGATCTCGGGGCCGATGGTCGCGGTGCACAGCGTGCACGAGAATTTCTCCGTGCCGGGCGAGACAGCGCCCGCTGCAGGCGGTGGTCGCGACCAACGTCTACCTGCGCACCGCCGCGGGCTGGCGCATGATCGTGCACCACGGCTCGCCCGCGCCGGGCCAGGCGGAGCCGCCGCGCGAAGCGCCGAAGATCCTGCATTGAGCGCCTACCGCGCTCCCTGGTGGCTGCCCGGCGGCCACCTGCAGACCCTCCTCGCCGGCGCTCGCGCCGGCGCCGCGCGTCGCCTGGCGGCGCGAGCGCTGGGACACGCCGGACGGCGACTTCATCGACCTCGACTGGGCGGGCACGCAGCGGGCCGCTGCTCGCGCTGTTCCACGGACTGGAGGGCAGCTCCTCCAGCCACTACGCGCGCGCGCATCGCCGCGCAGCGCGCTCGCAGCGCGGCTGGCGCTGCGTGGTGCCGCATTTCCGCGGCTGCTCCGGGCGAGCCGAACCGCCTGCCGCGCGCCTACCACTCCGGCGACAGCGAGGAGCTCGACTGGATCCTGCGGCGGCTGCGACGCCGGACTTCGCGGTCGGCGTCTCGCTCGGCGGCAACGTGCTGCTCAAGTGGCTCGGCGAGCGCGGCGCCGGCGCGCGCGGCTGCGGCGCGCCGCCGCGGTCTCCGCGCCGCTCGACCTCACCGCCGCCGGCCGCGCGCTCGACCGCGGCTTCAACCGGCGCGTCTACACGCGCAGTCGTTCCTCGCCGACGATGAAGCGCAATGCGTTCGCCAAGCTCGAGCGCTTTCCGGGCCTGTTCGACGCGCTGCGCGTGCGCCGCGCCGCGCACGCTGCTACGAGTTCGACGACGCCGTCACCGCGCCGCTGCACGGCTTTCGCGATGCCGACGACTACTGGGCGCGCGCCTCCAGCGCGCCGTGGCTCGAGCACATCCGCGTGCCGACGCTGGTGCTGAACGCGCGCAACGACCCGTTCCTGCCCGAAGCGGCGCTGGAGCGCGCCGACGCGCAAGGCGTCGCGCGACCGTGCTGCTAGAATTTCCGCGCGAGCGGAGGCCATGTCGGCTTCCCGGGCCGGCGCGGCTGGCTCGCGCGCCGCGTCCTCGAGTTCCTGTCCTCGCCATGAACCTTCCCGCCGAAATCTTCCGCGCCTACGACATCCGCGGCATCGCCGGGCGCACGCTGACGCCCGAGATCGTGCGCGCCATCGGCCGCGCGCTCGGGCTCGATGGCGCCGCGCTTCGCCATCGGCCGCGACGGCCGGCATTCGGGCCCGCGCTGGCGGCAGCGCTCGCCCAGGGCATGAACGAGGCCGGCGCCGACGTGATCGACATCGGCATGGCGCCGACGCCGGTCACCTACTTCGCCGCGCACCACCTCGGCTGCGGCAGCTGCGTGTCCGTCACCGGCAGCCACAATCCGCCCGACTACAACGGCCTGAAGATGGTGGTCGACGGGCACACGCTCTCGGGCGAGGAGATCCAGGACCTGCGCCGGCGCATCGAGGCAGGCACGCTCCGCGCCGGCGCCGGGCAAGCGCAGCCAGCGCGGACGTCCTCGACGCCTACGTGGCGCGCATCGTCGGCGACGTGAAGCTCGCGCGCCCGATGCGCATCGCGGTGGACTGCGGCAACGGCGTCGCCGGCATGGTCGCGCCGCGCCTGTTCCGCGCGCTGGGCTGCGAGGTCGAGGAGCTCTATTGCGACGTCGACGGCGATTTCCCCAACCATCACCCCGACCCGTCGCACCCGGAGAACCTCGCGGACCTGATCGCGCGCGGTGCAAGGCGGGCGGCAGGCCGAGCTCGGGCCTCGCCTTCGACGGCGACGGCGACCGGCTCGGCGTGGTCACCAGGGACGGCGAGATCATCTTCCCCGACCGGCAGCTGATGCTGTTCGCCGCGGACGTGCTGTCGCGCAATCCCGGCGCGCAGATCATCTACGACGTGAAGTGCACGCGCCTGCTCGCGCCCTGGATCGAGCGCCACGGCGGCCGGCCGCTGATCTGGAAGACCGGGCATTCGCTCATCAAGGCGAAGCTGCACGAGACCGGCGCGCCGCTCGCCGGCGAGATGTCCGGGCACACCTTCTTCAAGGAGCGCTGGTACGGCTTCGACGACGCGCTGTACGCGGGGGCGCGCCTGCTGGAGATCCTGTCGCGCGCCGCCGACGCGCAACGCGGTGCTCAAGGCGCTGCCCAACGCGCCCTCGACGCCGGAGCTCAACTGGAAGCTCGCCGAAGGCGAGCCGCACGCGCTGGTGGCGAAGCTGCAGGCCGCGCAGCCCTTTCCCGGCGCGCGCAGCATCCTCACCATCGACGGCGTGCGCGTCGAGTACGCCGACGGCTTCGGCCTGGCGCGCGCCTCGAACACCACGCCGGTGGTCGTGCTACGCTTCGAAGGCGACACGCAGGCGGCGCTCGCGCGCATCCAGCAGGAGTTCCGCGCCGCGCTGCAGCCGCTGAAACCCGATGCGCCGCTGCCTTTTTAGCTCTCGTATCCTCCTCGCGACCTGCGCCATGCCCGCTGCCGCCGCCTGCCCCGCCCTGCTCGACCGCAGCATGCCCGACATCCACGAGAAGCCGCGCTCGCTGTGCGAGTTCGCCGGCAAGGTGGTGCTGGTGGTGAACACCGCCAGCCAGTGCGGCTATACGCCGCAGTACGAGGGGCTGGAGGCGCTGTACCGCAAGTACCGCGGCGCGCGGCCTGGTGGTGCTCGGCTTTCCGTCCAACGATTTCGGCGGGCAGGAGCCCGGCAGCAACAAGGAGATCGCCGCGTTCTGCGTCAACCAGTACGCCGATCGAGTTCCCGATGTTCGGCAAGATCGAGCGTGCGCGGTGCGCAGGCCAATCCCGCTGTACGCCGAGCTCGCGCGCGCCGGCGGCGCCGCGCCGCGCTGGAACTTCCACAAGTACCTGGTGGACCGCAGCGGCAGCAAGGTGCATGAGCTTCGACACGAAAGTCGCCCCCGGCGACCCGAAGCTCGTCGCCGCCATCGAGCAACTGCTCGAGCGCGCGCTAGGCGAAGCCCGGCGCGATCCGGTCCAGCCGGTCGGTCACCAGGCAGTCCACGCCCCAGCCGAGGAGCTTCCTCGCGGCGCGCCGGTCGTTCACCGTCCACGCGAGCACGCGCGACCCCCGCGCGGTGCGCCTCGTCCATGATGCGCGCGTTGAGCGCGCGGTAGTTCGCGTGCAGCGCGACGCACTCCAGGTCGCGCAGCATCTCGCGCCAGCGCGGCGGCAGTGCGCCCGACCAGCAGTCCGCGCGGCAGCTGCGGCTCGGCCTGCCGCGCGGCCAATAGCGCAACCGGGGAGAAGGAGGACAGCACCGGCTGCAGCGGCGCGCCGCGCCAGTGCTCCGCCGCCATGCGCGCGACCGCGTCGCCGGTGCGCCGCTCGTAGCCCGCGCGCGGGCTTGATCTCGACGTTGGCCCACAGGCCGAGCTCGCGGCACAGGCGCGCGGCCTCCTCGAAGCGCGGGATGCGCTCGCCCTTGCCCGCGTCGAAGCTCTGGCGATCTGCGCGTGGCTCAGCTGCGCCACGCGGCCGCGGCCGTTGGTGGTGCGCTCCAGCGTCTCGTCGTGCATCAGCACCGGCGTGCCGTCGCCGGCCAGCATGACGTCGAACTCGACGCCCTGGAAACCCATCTGCGCGCCGAGGCGGATCGCGCCGAGCGTGTTCTCCGGCGCGAGCGTGCCGCCGCCGCGGTGCGCGAGGATCCTCGGGTAGGGCCAGCGCATCACGCCTCGATGCGCTTGCCGCTTTCCGGGTCGAACAGGTGCATGTGCTGCGCCGCGAAGCGCAGCGGCAGGCGCCCTTCCTTCGCCACCACCGAGGTGTGCAGGCGCGCCGCCATGCGCGCGCCCGACTTGTCGGCGCCGAGGTGGCCGTAGACCAGCGAATCGGAGCCGAGCAGCTCGATGAAGTCGATGTCGGGGCTGAGCAGCGCGTCGCCGGCTCGCAGGTCTCGAAGTGCTCCGGGCGCACGCCGAGCAGCACGTTCGCGGCCCGTCGAGCGGCCGGCGCGCCTGCGGCAGGCGCACGTGGACGTCGCCGTCCGACGGCGAGCGCCTTGCCGCCGTCGGCGATGCGCCCGGGAATCAGGTTCATCGGCGGCGAGCCGATGAAGGCGGCGACGAAGGTGGTGGCGGGCTTGCTGTAGACCTCGAGCGGCGCGCCGATCTGCTCGGCGTGCCCGGCGTTCATCACCATCATGCGGTGCGCGAGCGTCATCGCCTCGACCTGGTCGTGCGTCACGTACAGGGTGGTGGTGCCCAGGCGCTGGTGCAGCGCCTGCAGCTCGCTGCGCATCTGCACGCGCAGCTTGGCGTCGAGGTTGGACAGCGGCTCGTCGAACAGGAACACCTTGGGCTCGCGCACGATGGCGCGCCCCATCGCCACGCGCTGGCGCTGGCCGCCGGAGAGCTCGCGCGGCCGGCGCTTGAGCAGCTTGCGCGAGCTCGAGGATCTCCGCCGCGCGCTGCACGCGCTGCGTCGATCTCCGCCTTCGGCCGGCCCTGGATCTTCAGGCCGTAGGCCATGTTGTCGTACACGCTCATGTGCGGGTAGAGCGCGTAGTTCTGGAACACCATGGCGATGTCGCGGTCCTTCGGCTCCAGGTCGTTCACCACGCGCTCGCCGATGGCGATCTCGCCCGCAGGTGATGCTCTCCAGCCCCGCCACCATGCGCAGCAGCGTCGACTTGCCGCAGCCCGAGGGCCCGACCATCACGACGAACTCGCCGTCCTTGATGTCCATCGAGATGCCCTGGATCACCTTGACGGCGCCGAAGGACTTGAACACGTTGCGGATCGATACGGCAGCCATTATTTCTCGGTCTCCACCAGGCCCTTGACGAACCACTTCTGCATCAGCAGCACCACCAGCGCCGGCGGCAGCATGGCGAGCATGGCGGTCGCCATGACCAGGTTCCACTCGTTGGCGGCGTCGCCGCCGACGATCATGCGCTTGATGCCGATCACCACCGTGTACATCGATTCGTCGCTGGTGATGAGCAGCGGCCACAGGTACTGGTTCCAGCCGTAGATGAACTGGATGACGAACAGCGCCGCCATGGTGGTCTTCGACAGCGGCAGCACCACGTCCCAGAAGAAGCGCATCGGCCCGGCGCCGTCCATGCGCGCGGCCTCGGCGAGCTCGTCCGGGATGGTCATGAAGAACTGGCGGAACAGGAACGTCGCGGTGGCCGAGGCGATCAGCGGCAGCGTCAGCCCGGCGTAGGTATTGAGCAGGCCGCAGGTCGGCCATCACCTTGAAGGTCGGGATGATGCGCACCTCGACCGGCAGCATCAGGGTGACGAAGATCATCCAGAAGAAGAAATTGCGCAGCGGAAAGCGGAAGTAGACGATGGCGAACGACGACAGGATCGAGATCGTGATCTTGCCCATCGGCACCACCAGCGCCATCACCATGCTGTTGATCAGCATGTCCAGCACCGCCGCCCTGCGAACCCGTGGTGGTCCCGGCGAACAGCACCTGGCTGTAGTTCTCGAGGAAATGGCTCGCCGGGCAGCAGCGGCATCGGCACCTGCATGATCTGCTCGAAGGTCAGCGTCGAGGCGACGAAGGCAGACGTAGATCGGGAAGGCGATCAGGATCGCGCCGACGATCAGCACGGCGTGCGACAGGAGATCGAGGATCGGACGCTTCTCGACCATCAGTACTGCACCTTGCGCTCGATGTAGCGGAACTGGATCGCCGTGAGCGCGATGACGATGATCATCAGGATCACCGACTGCGCGGAGGAGCCGCCGATGTCGGCCGACTTCACGCCGTCGTGGTACACCTTGTAGACGAGGATCTGCGTGGCCTGCGCCGGCCCGCCCTGGGTGGTGGCGTCGATCACGCCGAAGGTCTCGAAGAAGGCGTAGACGATGTTCACCACCAGCAGGAAGAAGGTGGTGGGCGACAGCAGCGGCAGCACGATGGTCCAGAAGCGCCGCGCCGGCCCGGCGCCGTCGATCGCCGCCGCCTCGATCAGCGACTTGGGGATCGACTGCAGCCCGGCGAGGAAGAAGAGGAAGTTGTAGCTGATCTGCTTCCACACCGAGGCGATGACGATCAGCAGCATCGCCTGGTCGCCCTTGATGATCCAGTTCCAGTCGACGCCGAAGCCCTTGAGCACGTAGGTGACGATGCCGATGGAGGGCGCGAACATGAACGACCACAGCACGCCGGCGACCGCGGCCGCCACCGCGTAGGGCCAGATCAGGACCGTCTTGTAGGCGAGCGCGCCGCGCACCACGCGGTCGGCCATGACGGCGAGCAGCAGCGAGATGCACGATGCCGGTGACGGCCACCGACGACGCTGAAGATCGCCGTGGTCTTGAAGGAGGTGCAGGTAGTGCGGATCGCGGAACAGCGCGGTGAAATTGTCGAACCAGACGAACTGGGTGCGAGATGCCGAAGGCGTCCTGCAGCTGGAACGAGTACCACACCGCCTGCCCGGCGGGCCAGAAGAAGAACACCACCGTGATGGCGAGCTGCGGCGCCACCAGGACGTAGGGCAGCCACGCCGAGCGGAAGGTGACGCGTTTTTCCATTCCGCCGGGCGCTGCCTGTGCGGCGCGCTAGCTTACTTGTTGGCCGCCTGGAACTTGCGCAGGATCTCGTTGCCGCGCTTCACCGCGTCGTTCAGCGCGGTCTTGGCGTCCTTCTTGCCCGCGAACACCGACTCCATCTCCTCCTCGATCACTTCGCGGCCCTGCACGAAATTGCCGAAGCGCAGGCCCTTGGAGTTGGCCGTGGGCGGCTTGTAGGTCAGCTGCTTCACCGCCAGGTCCGCGCCCGGGTTCTTGTCGTAGAAGCCGGACTTGCGTCGTCAGCTCGTAGGCCGCCTGGTGATCGGCACGTAGCCGGTCTTGGTGTGCCACTCCATCTGGATCTCCGGGCTGCGACAGGAAGGCGAAGAACTTGGCCACGCCCTTGTACTCCTGCGGGCTTCTTGCGCCCCCATCACCCACAGCGAGGCGCCGCCGATGATCGAGTTCTGCGGCGCGCCCTTCACGTCGTCGTGGTAGGGAATGAAGTTGATCGACCACTCGAACTTGGCCGCCTGCTTGATGCCCGCCTGCGCGCCGGCGCTGCCGCTGAACATGGCGCACTCGCCGCTGGAGAACTTGGCGTCGCCCTGGTTGGTGCGGCCGGCGTAGGTGAACAGGCCCTTCTTCGCCATGTCGCCCAGCATCGCCGATGTGGCGCACGTGCAGCGGCGAGTTGATGGTGAACACCGCGTCGAAGCCGCCCATGCCGTTCTGCTTGGTGCCGATCGGCACGTTGTGCCAGGCGCTGAAGTTCTCGATGTGCATCCAGGACGGCCAGCTGGTGGTGTACACGCATTGCTGCCCCGCCGCCTTCAGCTTCTCGGCCGCGGCGACGCACTTCCTTCCAGGTCTTCGGCGCCACCGGGTCCAGGCCCGCCTTCTTGAAGGCGTCCTTGTTGATATAGAACATCACCGTCGAGCTGTTGAACGGGAAGGACAGCATGTTGCCCTTCAGTGTCGGAGTAGTAGCCCGTCACCGTCGGCAGGTAGGCCTTCGGGATCGAAGGGCTCCTTCGCGTTGCGCATCACCGTCGCCACCGGAACGATCGCGCCCTTGGCCGCCATCATGGTCGCGGTGCCGACCTCGAACACCTGCACGATGTGCGGCGGGCTCTTGGCGCGGTAAGGCGGCGATCGCAGCGGTCATCGACTCGGGGTAGCTGCCCTTGTAGATGGCGTTGACCTTGTATTCCTTCTGGCTGGCGTTGAACTTGTCGCGCGAGCGCCGTTGAGCGCCTCGCCCAGCGCGCCGCCCATCGAATGCCACCACTGGATCTCGACCTGCGCCTGAGCCGGCGCGGCGAACGCTGCCGCAACTGCGGCCGCTGTCGCTAGGATCTTGATACGCATGGGATCTCCTCTCGTTGTCTGGAGTGGCGATTCTCGCGGCGCCACATGACGGAAATACTACCGAATTATCTCGCCGCGCGGTTGGACGATTCGAAGCGCTGCAGCATCTCGTTGCCGCGCTCGACCGCCCGGTCGAGCGCGTCCTTGGGGGTGCGAGCCTGCGAACCATACCGCCTCCAGTTCCTCGTCGAAGATGGCCCGGATCCAGCGGTAATCGCCCAAGCGGATGCCGCGCGAGTCCGGCGTCGGGGCCGCCGCCAGCTGGCGCAGGGCGATCTCCTGGCCGGGGCGCTCCGGTAGAAGCCCGCCTTGCGGCGAGAGCTCGTACGCCTGCCGGGTGACCGGCAGGTAGCCGGTCCGCTGGTGCCAGCGCGCCTGCTCGTCCGGCTGCAACAGGAACGAGAAGAATTTCGCCACCGCGCGGTACTCCGCAGGCTTCTTGCCGCCGAACACCCACAGGCCCGCGCCGCCGGGCACCGTGTTCTGCGGCGCGCCGGGCACGTCGTCGTAGTAGGGCAGATGGCTAGCGCCGATCGCGAACTTCGCGTCGCGCGCGATGCGCGTCCTGCGCAGCCGAGGACGTGGTCAGCACGGCGCACTCGCCCGGCGGCAAAGCGCGCCTCGGCCTCGTCGCCCCGACCCGTGTAGGTGAAATAGCCGGCCTTCGACCAGGACGAAAGCATGGCGATGAAGCGCATCATCACGTGCGTATTGAATGCAAACCGGGCATCCGCGCCGCCGACGCCCGTTGCCGTGCGTGGCGAACTCCTGGTTGTGCCACAGGCTCATGTTCTCCAGCAGCACCCAGGAGGGCCACGCCGTGGCGTAGCCGCAGCCCATGCCCGAATCGATCAGCGCACCCAGCGTGCGCTGCCATCTCGTACCAGGTGCGTGGTGGCCGCTCCGCATCGAGGCCCGCGCGCGTGAACGCGTCCTTGTTGTAGTACAGGATCGGCGTCGCGGCGTTGAAGGGCAGCGCCAGCAGTCGGCCCGAGGCGTCGGAGAAGTAGCTCGCGACCGCCGGCACGAGGTCTGCGCCGTCTACGCGCTGACGCCGGCCTCGGCGAGCACCTCCCAGGCGGGCTTCACGGCGCCGCGCCAGGCCATGAGGCTCGCGTTGCCGGCCTCGACCACCTGCACGAGATGCGGTCCCTTGCGCTCGAAATGCGCCGCCAGCGCCCGGCTGTAGGTCTGGTCGTAGCCGCCCTGGTACACCGGCTTCACGCGCACGGCGGTCTGCGAGGCGTTGAAGCGCTGCACCAGCGCCCCGAGTTCCTCGCCCAGCGCGCCGGGCATGGCGTGCCACAGCTCGATTTCCGTCGCCGCGCCCGCCGTGCCGGCGAGCCCGACGCCCAGAGCGAACAGGAGGTTCCGCAACATGCGGCACGCAGTATATAGTCGCCGCAGCATGTCCTCGATCCACGAACTGAGCGCGGCCGAGATCTCGGCTGCGTATGCGAGCGCGGAACTCTCCCCGGTCGAAGTGACGCGGGCGCTGCTCGCGCGCATCGACACCTGGGAGCCGAGGCTCAACGCGATGTACCGCGTCGACCGCGACGGCGCGCTGAAGCAGGCGCGCGACGCGGAAGCGCGCTGGCGCGTGCAGGCGCCGCTCTCGCCGCTGGACGGCGTGCCGGTCACGATCAAGGAGAACATCGCCACCAAGGGCGATCCGGCGCCGATCGGTACGGCGGCCAACCTGCCGGCCGCGCCGCAGCCGGCCGATGCGCCGCCCGCCGCGCGGCTGCGCGAGGCGGGCTGCGTGTTCCTCGGCAAGACCACCATGCCCGACTACGGCATGTTGTCCGCGGGCGTGTCGAGCGCGCACGGCGTGACGCGCAATCCGTGGAACACGGCGAAGAACACTTCGGGCTCGAGCTCGGGCGCCGGGGCCGCGGCGGCCGCTGGCTACGCGCCGCTGCACCTGGGCACCGACATCGGCGGCTCGGTGCGCCTGCCCGCGACGCATTGCGGGATCTTCGCGCTGAAGCCCAGCCTCGGGCGCGTGCCGGTGTATCCGCCGTACCTGGGCCGCGTCACCGGGCCGATGACGCGCGACGTGGAAGCCGCCGCGCAGATGATGAACTGGCTGTCGCTGCCGGATGCGCGCGATTTCATGAGCCTGCCTTACCGGGCGGTCGACTTCACGGCGGGGCTGGACGATCTCGATCTGAAAAAACTCAGAATCGGCCTGCTGCTGGACATGCGCGCGGGCCTGCCGGTGCATGCCGAGGTCCGCGCCGCGGTGCAGGCTGCGGCGAAAGCGCTGCAGGGCGCGGGCGCGGTGATCGAGGAGATGGGGAGCTTTCTCGCGCCGGAAATGCTCGACGGCATGGCGCGTTTCTTCGAAGCGCGCTCGTACAACGATTTCGTGCAGCTGCCGCCCGAGCGGCAGGCCAAGGTGCTGCCGTTCATTGCGGAGTGGTGCACCTGGCGGGCGAAATCCTTCACCGGACGCGACGTGATGCAGGCCTACGGCCAGGTGATGGCGATGCGCGAAGCGGCGGTCGCTGCCTGCCAGCCCTACGACTACGTCCTCACGCCGACTTCGCCGATCCTGCCCTACGAGGCCGAACTGCCCTGCCCGGGCAACGATCCGCACGACGCGCTGCCGCACATCGCCTTCACGGTGCCGTTCAACATGTCGGAGCAGCCGGCGGCGTCGGTCAACTGGACTTTCAGCGCAGACGGCCTGCCGATCGGCGTGCAGCTCGTCGGCCCGCGCTTCGACGATGCCGGCGTGCTCAAGCTGGCGCGCGCGATCGAGCGGCTCAGGCCGGCGCAGAAGCCCTGGCCGGAGATGGCAAGAAAATAGGGTCTGTCCCTATTTCTTACCCGCCGAACGCCGGCCCCAGCGGCCGCAGCCGCAGGCCCTTCCTCAGCTTCTTCCAGGGAAACTCCGCAGGATCCGCCAGCGCCGGCCCCGGCGATTTCGCCACCAGCACTTCCTTCGCAATGGGCTCGAAGTCCGCGCGGAAGTGCACCGAACTCTTCAGCACCATCATGCGCTCACGCACCGGCTCCACGCCGACATGGCGGAACATCTCCTTGTCCGCCGCCTGGCACTTGCGCGAAGCCAGCACCACTCGCACCCCCGGCGCCGCCTTGCTCCGCAGGAGCGCCATCTCGCCCAGGGTCATCCGGAATCCTTTGAACATCGGCCCGGTGCAGGTGAACTTGCCGTCGCCCAACCGCTCCACGGTGAACTGGCCCTCGAACGGCGCATCGCCGGGAATCCGCGACCTGCCTCCCAGCGAGAATCCCAGCGTCGCGCCCTGCCCCGCCTCGTGCGCCCTCTTGGCCGCGCTCGAATCGATCAACAATCCCAGCGTCGCATCAGCGGCCCGCTGCCGCACCAGTGCCGCGAGCATGCCGGTCGTATCGCCGTTGCCGCCGGCGCCGGGATTGTCTTGGGTATCCGCGATGATCACCGGCTTGCCGGGCTCTCCGCGCGCGCGCGCGCGCGAAACCGCCTCGTCCGGCGTGAACAGCTCCATGGCGAAATCCTTCTCCGCATCGGTAACCGCGCCGCGCAGCTTCGCGACTGCCGACTCCGTGGCGGCCTTGTCGGCACCATAGCCGAAGACCGTCATGCCGCACTCGTCGAAATCAGCCATCGGAAAGCCGGGCATGAAGGTGAGCACTGCACCGCTTGTGCGCTCCAGGCCCTCCAGTCAGCGCGTAGATCCCCTTGCAGGGCTCCATGAAGGAGCATTGCGAGGGGAGTCCCGGTGAGGAAATCGAGCGTGGCGCAGGCCTTTGCCGGCCGCTCGCCGGTCCTGAGCATGGTGTCCAGTAGGTGCGCGGCCCGCGCGCCGGTGTCGGCCATGTCCACGTGCGGGTAGGTGCGGTAGCCGACCAGCGCGTCCGCGTGCGCGACCATGGCGCGCGTGACGTTGCCATGCAGGTCCAGGCTCGCCACCAGCGGCACGCGAGGGCCGATGGCCTCGCGCACGCGGCGCAGGATCTCGCCCTCGCCGTCGTCGTAGGCTTCAGACACCATCGCCCCGTGCAAGTCCAGGTATACCCCATCCACCGGGAGCGCGGCCTTCAGGCGCGAAACCAGTTCGCCCAGGATGCGCTCGAAGGCATCGCGCGTGACTTGCGCGGATGGACTGGCCGCGCCCCAAGCGGTGCCGACCAGCATATGGCCGGCGGCGCGCAACGCCTGCACTGCGCCCTGCGCCGGAATGTTCGCGCCCTCCAGCGCACCGAAGATGGGCTCGCCGTATTTGACCCCGGGCCAGCCGCCGCCCGCCTCGAACGCCGCGTAATCCGCGGGCGAAGGCGCAAAGGTATTGGTCTCGTGCTGGAAACCGCCGATTGCGATGCGTGCCATGGCCTGCTACCCTCTTTTCGCCAGTCCGACCCCAAAGGATACCCGCATGAACCGCAAGATCGTCGCCGCTGTTTTGCTCGCCGCCGCCGCTGGCAGCGCGCTGGCCCAGGACAAGGTGCTGCGCGTGGTGCCGCACTCGAACCTCTCCATCCTCGATCCCATCTGGACCACGCAGTACATGGCGCGCAACCACGGGTACATGATCTACGACACCCTGTTCGGCACCGACGAGAAGAGCCGCGTGCAGCCGCAGATGGTGGACAAGTGGACGGTGAGCCCGGACAACCGTCTGTGGACCTTCACGCTTGCGCGACGGACTGGAATTCCACGACGGCAAGCCGGTGACCGGCGAGGACGTGGTCGCCTCGATCGCGCGCTGGGGCAAGCGCGACGCCATGGGCCAGAAGCTGATGACCTTCGTCGACCGCATGGACTCGCCCGCGCCGAATACCTTCCGCATCTTCCTGCGCGAGGCCTGCGGCTTCGTGCTGGAGGCGCTCGGCAAGCCCTCGTCGAACGTGCCCTTCATCATGCCCAAGCGCGTCGCCGACACCGACGCCTTCAAGCAGATCGAGGAGCACATCGGCTCCGGGCCCTACGTCTTCAAGCGCGACGAGTTCAAGCCCGGCGACAAGGCGGTGTACGTCAAGAACACCAAGTACAAGCCGCGCAAGGACAAGCCCTCCGGCACGGCGGGCGGCAAGTTCGTCTATGTCGACCGCGTGGAATGGAACCTCGCGCTGCGCGACGGCCAGGCGCAGGTCAACGCGCTCGCCAAGGGCGAGATCGACGTGCTCGAGCGCCCCGCGTTCGAGAGCTACGAGCAGCTGCGCAAGGCCGACGGCGTGGTGCTGGTGACCAAGGACCCGCTCGGCTTCCAGTACATGGGCCGCTTCAACCACCTGCACCCGCCGTTCAACAACCCGAAGATCCGGCAGGCGGCGCTGGCGGCGATGCAGCAGGAGCCGTTCCTGCGGGCGCAGGTCGGCATCAAGGAGTTCTACAAGCCCTGCGCGTCGATGTTCACCTGCGGCACGCCCTACGGCAGCGCCAAGGGCAGCGACAGTGCAGTCGAAGTCCAGCATGAAGAAGGCGCAGGAGCTGCTCAAGGCCTCCGGCTACGACGGCACCCCGGTGGTGATCCTCAAGCCCACCGACCTCGCCGCGATCCAGAAGCTGCCGGACGTGGCGGCGCAGCTGCTGCGCCAGGCCGGCTTCAAGGTGGACCTGCAGGCGATGGACTGGAACACGGTGGTGTCGCGCCGCGCGAAGAAGGAGCCGCCGGCGCAGGGCGGCTGGAACATCTTCCTCACCGCGTGGGTCGCGCCGGACATCTGGAATCCGCTCACCAACGCCGCGGTCGGCGCGCAGGGCGAGAAGTCCTGGTTCGGCTGGCCGACGGACGAAGCCGATCGAGAAGCTGCGCGACCAGTTCGCGCGCGCCACCGACGACGCGAAGAAGAAGGCGCTGGCCGAGGCGATCCAGGTGCGCGCCTTCGAGATCGGCACGCACGCGCCGCTCGGCGAGTACGTCAACCCGCTCGCCACGCGCAAGAACATCAGCGGCTGGGTGATCGGGCCGGGCGACATCTATTGGAACGTGAAGAAGAACTGAGCATGACCCCGGCAATTACCTCCGGGGGGAACTGAAGGGGGGCGGAGACGTTCCGTCGCAGGCCCCCTTTCTGTTATGTACACCTTCATCGCGCGCAGACTGCTCTCCACTATCCCGGTGCTGCTGATCGTGGCGGTGCTGGTATTCCTCATGCTGCGGCTCACCCCCGGCGACCCGGCGGCGATCCTCGCCGGCGACGCGGCGAGCTCCGAGCAGATCGCCGCGATCCGCGCCAGCCTGGGCCTGGATCGCTCGATCCTGGTGCAGTTCGGCATCTGGGCGTCGAATCTCCTGCAGGGCGATTTCGGCAGTTCGTACTTCTACAAGATGCAGGTGACGCAGCTCATCGGCCAGAGGATCGAGCCGACGCTCGCGCTCGCCACGCTCACCATCCTCATCGCGGTGGTGGTCTCCGTGCCCCTCGGCGTGATCGCCGCCTGGCGCTTCGGCGGCTGGTTCGACCGCGCGCTGATGGGCTTCTCGGTGATGGGATTCTCCATCCCGGTGTTCGTGCTCGCCTACATCCTGATCTGGATCCTGTCGCTCAAGCTGGGCTGGTTCCCGGTGCAGGGCTATCGGCGCCTCGCGGACGGCTTCTGGCCGTTCCTGTACCACCTCGTCCTGCCGGCGATCACGCTGTCGGTGATCTACATCGCGCTCATCGCGCGCGTCACGCGCGCATCCGTGCTGGAGGCGCTGGGCGAGGACTACATCCGCACCGCGCGCGCCAAGGGGCTGCCGGAGTCGCGCGTGCTGGTGCGCCACGCGCTCGCCAACGCCGCGGTGCCGATCGCCACCGTGATCGGCATCGGCGTCGCACTGCTGATCGGCGGCGTGGTGGTCACCGAGTCGGTGTACGCGATCCCGGGGCTGGGACGGCTCACCGTGGACGCGGTGCTGGCGCGCGACTTCCCGACCATCCAGGCGGTGATCCTGCTGTTCTCCTTCGCCTACGTGCTGGTCAACCTGCTGGTGGACCTGTCCTACGTGTTCTTCGATCCGCGCATCCGCTACTGATGGACCTGCAGACACTTTCGGTCGAGTCCGCCAACATCGCGCGCCGCGAAAGCACCTGGCAGCGGCTGCACCGCAACTGGTCGGTGCGCGTGGGCGGCTGCGCGCTGCTGCTGATGATCGTGGTGGCGGGCGCGGCGCCGCTGCTCGGCACGGTGGATCCGTCGCTGTTCGACGCCGCCAGCCGCGACCTGCGCCCCGGGCAGGCCGGCGAGATCATGACGCTCGACGGCGAGTTGCTGAAGCACAAGTTCGTCATGGGCTCGGACTCCTTCGGGCGCGACATCTACAGCCGCGTGATCTACGGCACGCGCGTGTCGCTGCTGGTGGGCATCGCCACGGCGCTGCTGGCGCTCGCCTTCGGCATCGTGTTCGGCCTTTGCGCGGGCTACCTGCGCTGGCTGGACGGCCCGCTGATGCGCGTGATGGACGGCCTGATGGCGATTCCCGCCATCCTGCTCGCCATTGCGCTCGTGGCGCTGTGGCGCGCGAGCGTCCTCACGGTGGTCCTCGCCATCGCCATCACCGAGATCCCGCGCGTAACGCGCCTGGTCAGGTCGCTGGTGCTGTCGATCCGCGAGGAGCCCTACGTCGAGGCGGCGATCTCGCTCGGCACGCCGACCTGGAAGATCATGTTCGGGCACATCCTGCCGAACTGCGTCGCGCCGCTGCTGGTGCAGGGCACCTACATCTGCGCCTCGGCGATCCTGGTGGAGGCGATCCTCTCCTTCCTCGGCGTGGGCCTGCCGCCCGACATCCCGACCTGGGGCAACATCATGGCCGAGGGCCGCGTGCAGTTCATGGCCTACCCGCACAACCTGTTCTTCCCCGGGGTGTTCCTCGCCGTGACGGTGCTGGCGGTCAACATCCTCGGCGACGGCCTGCGCGACACGCTCGACCCGAAGATGGCGAAGAAGGTCTGAGCGCCATGAGCGTCCTCGAGGTCCGTGACCTGACGATCGCGCTGCCGCGCGGCAGCGACCGCACCGAGGCCGCCGCGCGCGTTTCCTTCAGCGTGGAGCGCGGCGAGATCGTGTGCCTGGTGGGCGAGTCGGGCTCCGGCAAGTCGGTGATCGCGCAGGGCGTGATGGGACTGCTGCCGAAGGGCCTGCCGGTCACCGGCGGAACGATCCTGCTCGAGGGCGAGGACATCACGCATGCATCGCAACGCCGCCTGCGCGAACTGCGCTGCACGCGCATGTCGATGGTGTTCCAGGAGCCGATGACCGCGCTCAACCCGGTGATGAGCTGCGGCGACCAGCTCGACGAAGTGCTGCGCGAGCATACCCGGCTCGCGCCGGCCGAGCGGCGGCGCAAGATCCTCGACATCGTGCGCGAGGTGCGCCTGCCCGACCCGGAACGCATGGTCGAGTCCTACCCGCACCAGCTCTCCGGCGGCCAGCGCCAGCGCATCATGATCGCCATGGCGCTGGTGCTCGAGCCGGCGCTGCTGATCGCGGACGAGCCGACCACCGCGCTGGACGTCACCACGCAGGCGCAGATCCTGAAGCTGATCCAGGACCTGCAGGCGCGCCATGGCACCGGCGTGCTGTTCATCACCCACGACTTCGGCGTGGTGGCCGAGGTCGCGCACCGCGTGGCGGTGCTGCGCCTGGGCGAACTGGTCGAATTCGGCGCCAAGGACAAGGTGCTGAAGCAGCCGCGGCACGACTACACGAAGATGCTGATCGGCTCGGTGCCCACGCTCAAGCCGCATGCGCGGCCCGCCGAGGCCGGCGCGCCGGTGGTGCTCGCCACGCGCGGCCTGTCCAAGACCTACCGCGACCGCAGCTGGTTCGCGAAGCGCCGCGAGGTTCCCGCCGCGGTCGACGTGACGCTCGAAGTGCGCAAGGGCCAGACGCTGGGCATCGTCGGCGAATCCGGTTCGGGCAAGTCGACGGTCGCGCGCTGCATCGTGCGCCTGATCGACCCGAGCGGCGGCGAGGTGCTGCTCGGCGGCGAGGACATCGCCACCATGCCGGCCGGGCGGCTGCGGCCGCTGCGCCGGCGCGTGCAGATCGTGTTCCAGGATCCCTACCGCTCGCTCAATCCGCGCCGCACCGTGCTGGAGGCGATCATCGAGGGACCGCTCAACTACGGCGTCGCGCGCGCCGCTGCGGTGGAGCGCGCGCGGAAGCTCATGGAGCTGGTGCGCATGGACCCGGAGTCGCTCGGCCGCTACCCGCACCAGTTCTCCGGCGGCCAGCGCCAGCGCATCTGCATCGCGCGCGCGCTCGCCATGGAGCCCGAGCTGCTGGTGGCGGACGAGGCGGTGTCGGCGCTCGACGTCTCGGTGCAGGCGCAGGTGCTGGCGCTGCTCGAGGAGATCCGCGAGCGCCTGCACCTCGCGATGCTCTTCATCACGCACGACCTGCGCGTCGCGGCGCAGGTCTGCGACCACGTGGCGGTGATGTCGCAGGGGCGCGTGGTCGAGTACGGGCCCGCGGCGCAGGTCTTCGGCGCGCCGCGCCACGAGTACACCCGGGCGCTGTTCGAGGCGGCGCCGGGCCGCGATTTCGCCTTCGGCGCGGCGTGAGCCCGGCCAAACCGTAAACTAGCGGCATGGACCAGCTTGAGGCAGGCGCGATTCGCGTTCCCGGCGCCGAGGTGCGCGTGCTCGGGCGCTGCACGTCGACCAATACGCTGCTCCTCGCGCAGGATGTCAGGCGCATCCGGTGCTGCTCGCCGCGGACGAGCAGCGCGCCGGCCGCGGCCGGCGCGGGCGCCGCTGGCACAGCCCGGCCGGCACCGGGGTGCTGTTCTCGCTGGCGCTGCCGCTGCGCCGCCCGGTGCGCGAACTGGGCGGACTGTCGGTCGTCGCCGGCCTGGCCGTGGTGCGCGCGCTGCGCGCGCTCGGCGCCGCGGAGGCGGCGCTCAAGTGGCCCAACGACCTGCTGGTGCGCGGCGCCAAGCTCGGCGGCATCCTGGTCGAGACGCGCACGCAGGGCGCCGGCAGCGTCGCGGTGGTCGGCGTCGGCGTGAACCACCGCTCGGTGGCGGGACTGGGCGCGCGCCTGCGGCGCCGCGTCGCCGCGCTCGACGGGCTGCTGCACCCGCTGCCCGCGCGCAATGCGGTCATCGCCGCGCTCGGGCGCGAGCTGCTGGAGGCGCTGCGCGCCTTCGAGGCCGGCGGCTTCGAGCCCTTCCGCGGCGACTGGGCCGCGCTGGACGCCTACGCCGGGCAGCGCCTGCGCGTGCGGCTGGCCGACGGGCGCGTGGTCGCCGGCCGCGCCGATGGACTGGCGGCGGACGGCGCGCTGCAGCTGCGCACGCGCCGTGGCGCTGCGCACGGTGCGCAACGGCCGCGTGGTGTCGGCCGCATGATCCTCGCCATCGACGCGGGCAATTCGCGCGTCAAGTGGGGCTGGCACGACGGCCGCGGCTGGTCGAGCCTGTCCACCGTCTCGCTGATCGAGTTCGCCGCGGCGAACCACGACATCAATCCGTTCGCCGCGACGCACGAGAACCCCCAGCGCATCGTGATCTCGAACGTGGCCGGCGAAGGCGCGCACCAGCTGCTGATCAACTGGACGCGCATCTTCGACGCCGAGCCGCTGTGGCTGAAAGGCGAGGCCGAGCGCTGCGGCGTGACGAGCCGTTACGACAGGCCCGAGCAGCTCGGGCCCGACCGCTGGGCGGCGCTGGTCGCGGCGCGCGCGTTGCACGTCGGGCGCGTGCCTGGTGGTCAACGCAGGCACAGCGACCACCGCCGACGTGCTGTCGGCGGAGGGCGAGTTCCTCGGCGGGCTGATCCTGCCGGGCGTCGACCTGATGCGGTTCGTGCTGCACGAGCACACGGGCCGGCTGCCGCTGCAGGAGGGGCGCTTCGTGCGCGCCCCGCGCAACACCATCGACGCCATCGAGATCAGGTTGCCGCCATGCGCAGGCGGGCGCCGTCGAGCGCATGTTCGGGATCGCCGGAGCGGGCGCGCAATGCCTGGTGTCGGGCGGCGCGGGCAAGGCGCTCATCGAGCAGCTCGGCATCCCCTGCCGCTACGTGGAGAACCTGGTGCTGGAAGGCCTCGCCAGGATCGCCTTGTCGTGAGAACACTGTTCCTGCTGCTGCTCGCCGCCGGCCTGGGTTTCTTCGCTTGGACGCGTTTCTTCGCGGCCCCCGACCCCGCGCTCGATGCGCTGCCGCTCGCTCAGCAGGTGCGGCCCGAGAAGCTGCGCATCGTCCAGGAAAGCGAGCTGGCCAAGGTGCCGCCGCCCGCGGCGGCCAAGCCCAAACCGCGCCCCACCGCCCCCGCCGCCGGAACCCACGCCCCTGGCATGCCTCGAGTGGGGCAGCTTCAGCCCGGCGGACGCTGAACGCGCGGCGCAGCGGCTCGAGCCGCTGGCGCTCGGCGCGCGACTCGCCCAGTACCGCGGCGAGGAGACCGCAGGCTGGTGGGTGTACATCCCGCCCCAGGCCAACCGCGCAGCGGCGCAGAAGAAGGCAGCGGAGCTGAAGAAGCTCGGCGTGGAGGAGTACTTCGTCGTGCAGGAGGAGGGTCGCCAGCGCTGGGCCCTGTCGCTCGGCGTGTTCCGCACCGAGGATGCGGCCAAGGCGCGCCTGGAGGCCCTGCGCGCGCGCGGCGTGAAGAGCGCGGCAGTCGGACAGCGCGAGACGCGCGTGCCCAAGCTCTGGTTCCAGGTGCGCACCGTGGAACCGGCGCTGCACACGCGGCTGCAGGAGATCGCGAAGGAGTTCGAGGGCGCGACATTGCACGACTGCGCCCAGCGGCAGTAAGCAACCTAGCCGATCGGGATCGCGCCGCCGGGCACGTGCTGCGCGACCAGCGCCAGCAGCCGGTCCGAGCGCACGGGCTTGGTGACGTAGCCCACCGCACCCAGTTCCCGGCCGCGCGCGTCGCCGTCTTCCATCGAGGTGAGGAAGATCACGGGGATCCTCGGCAGCGCGCTGTCGGCGCGCAGCGCCGCCACGAACTCGAATCCGTCCATGTGCGGCATGTTCACGTCGGTGATGATCAGGTCGGGCGGCCCCTTGAGCACGAGGTAGCCGGCGGCGATCGCGTCCTCGGCCACCTCCACTTCGTAGCCGGCCGCCGACAGGTGCAGCCGCAGCAGCTCGCGGATGCTGTCGTCGTCGTCCACCACCAGGATGCGCGCGCTCATCGTCCTCTTGCAGATTTTTACGGTGCTGGTGGCCCGACTCGAACGGGCGACCTACTGATTACGAATCAGTTGCTCTACCAACTGAGCTACACCAGCGGTGTGATTTATTGCCATTATACTGCCCGGCAGCGCGCCGTTCGTGCCGCGCATTCGCCCGTTGGTCGCCGGCCTTTGCGGTGCGCATGGCGCTCCCATAGCATCCAATCCAAGCAAAGGAGGCAGCATGCGTTACGGACGTGGCTTCACCCTCATCGAACTGATGATCACGATCGTGGTCATCGCCGTTCTCAGCGCCATCGCCTTGCCCTCCTACACGGACTACGTGACGCGCAGCAAGCTGGCGGAAGCCTACGCGCACCTGGCGGACCTGCGCGTCAAGATGGAGCAGGCTTACCTCGACAACCGGCGCTACAGCAGCAACGTCGGCGGCGGCACCTGCGGCATCCCGGGCGGCAATACGCCCACCGTGCAGGGCGCGAAATACTTCGACTACGCTTGCCTTTCCTCGAACGCCACTGCCGCGGGCGACCAGGAATATGTGCTCACCGCAACCGGCAGGCCCGAGGAGAGCCTGAGCGGCATCGCCTTCACCATCAACCACAGCAACACCAAGGCGACGACCGTCACCGCAGCCACCCCGATGTCGGACAAGGGTTACGCCAGCAACGCGGGTTGCTGGATAAGAAAGAAGCCTTCGCAATGCTGATGCGTCGCCATCCCCGCGAGCGCGGCTTCTCGATCATCGAGCTGCTGATCACCGTCACTGTGCTCGGCCTCGTGCTCATGCTCGGCCTGCCCAACCTCTCCGCCTGGCTGCAGAACACGCAGATCCGCAACAGCGCCGAGGCGACGGTGTCGGGCCTGCAGTTCGCGCGCACGGAGGCCCTGCGGCGCAACCGGCAGGTGCGCTTCAACGTCGTGGACACGCTCGACGCCACCTGCAACCTGATCGCCACCGGGGGCAGCTGGGTGATCAGCATGGCCGACCCCACCGGCAAGTGCGACGCGGACCCCACGGACACCGCCGACCCCTTCATCCTGCAAAAGCGCAGCGGCCAGGAAGGCACGCAGAACATCGCGATCAGCGCATCGGCCTCCAGCGTGTTCTTCAATGGGCTGGGCAGCGCCAGCGCGCCGATCCAGTTCACCGTGACCAACCCGCAGGGCGGCACCTGCCAGGGCGCCGGCGGCACGATGCGCTGCCTGCAGATCAACGTGAGCGCCAGCGGCTCGGTGCGCATGTGCGACCCAGTCGTCACTGACGCGACCGATCCGCGCAAGTGCTAGGAAAGACGCACATGAACCGCATCGACTACGGAAATCAAGGCGGCGTGGTGCTGATCGAGGCCCTCCTCGGCATCCTGATCTTTTCGATCGGCATTCTCGCCCTGATCGGCATGCAGTCGGTGGCGGTGAAGAACACCGTCGACGCGCGCTACCGCACCGAGGCCGCCTATCTCGCCACCCAGATGACAAGCCAGATCCGGCTGGACTACGGCAACAAGGACAGCTACGCCGACAGCAACACCGGCAACTACGCGCCACGCACCACCTGGCGCAACCAGGTCGAGGCTACGCTGCCCGGTATCAAGATCGCCGCCCCGCAGCGCGTGCCCTCCATCACCATCACGCCCGGCCCCACGTACGCGGGCGACACGGACCCGCCCAGCCAGATCACGGTCATCGTGCTCTGGCTGCAGCCGGGCGAAACGCAGGAACGCCGGTTCGAGCTCGTCAGCATGGTGTCGCGCCAATGAAAACCCAATCCACCCTCCGGCTTGCCGCCGGCATGAGCCTGATCGAATTGATGGTCGGCGCCGCGATCGGCCTGATCGGCATCGTGATCATCACTCACGTGTACCTGACCAACGAGCAGCACAAGCGCGCCACTACCGCGGCCGGCGGCGCGCAGACCAACGGCGCCATCGCGCTGTACGCGCTGGAGCACGAGATCCGGCAGGCAGGCTTCGGCCTGAATAGCAGCTATGCGTTCCAGTGCAACTGCGATTCGACCGCCAACGCCGGCTGCAGCGCCATCCAGTACTACTACGACCTCAAGTACTCGTTCCCGCCAAACGCGTCGATGACTGAACTCGCGCAATGCGCTGTCGCTTTACCCCTTCATCATCACGGACGCGCCGAATGCCCCGGACGTGCTGAGCGTGTTCTACGGTTCCGACAACGAGCGCTCGCTGTCCACCATCCTGGTCGAAAACATGGTCACGCCCGGCACCGACATCAAGCCCGACGGTACCGCGGGCTTCGAAGCCAACAATTTCGTCGTCCTGCAGAACGGCACGACCTGCGCGATGTACCAGGTCACCGGCGTGGTGGCGCAGACCCTGCTGCACGCGGACAACATCTGGAACCCGAGCGCCGGCGGCACGCTGCCCACCTGGGCCAAGGATTCGACGCGCATCTTCAATCTAGGCTCGAACCCGGTGTGGAAGACCTATGGCATCGCCAACGGCAAGCTGCAGGTGACCGACCAGCTCGCCGTGCTCACCGCCGGCGCGGTCAGCCAGGACCTGATGGACGGCATCGTCGACCTGCAGGCGCAGTACGGCAAGGACACCAACGACGACAACGTGATCGACGTGTGGACCAAGCAGCTGCCCGCGGTGGCAGGCACCAACTTCAGCGCCACCGACATCGCGCAGATCAAGGCCGTGCGCCTCGCCGTGCTCGCGCGCAGCGAGTACTACGAGAAGCCGAGCACGGCGGGAGGGTCCTGCGAGGCCACCACGGCCGCCAACCGCCCGACCTGGGGCGGGACGGCTAATCTGCCGTTCCCGACTTTCGACGCGCCCGGCGCACTGCCGAGCTGCTACAAGTACCGCGTCTTCGAGACCGTGGTCCCGCTGCGCAACATGCTCTGGAGGGCAGAATGAACCGCATTGCGCGCGTGCCCCGCAAGGCGCAGCGGGGCGTGATCCTGTTCGTCGCGCTGATCGTGCTGGTCGCCATGTCGCTCACCGGCATCGCACTTATCCGCTCGGTGGACACCAACGTCCTCGTCGCGGGCAACCTGGCGTTCCGCCAGGGCGCCACGGCCGCGGCCGACTGGGGCATTGAATCGGCGCGCACGTACCTGAAGACGACGATCAACGCGAACAAGGCCGCGCTGGACAACGACAATCCGGCTGCCGCCTACTTCGCCACCTGGCAGTCGGGACTGGATCTGGTGGGCAAAACCACAACGCCCTTCAACTGGAGCGGCGCCTCGCAACTGGTGGGCACCGACAGCGCCGGCAACG
The DNA here is from genome assembly GCA_963782655.1 of uncultured beta proteobacterium. Taxonomy (GTDB): domain Bacteria; phylum Pseudomonadota; class Gammaproteobacteria; order Burkholderiales; family SG8-39; genus JAABQT01. Next base: position 273,203 of record CAWALA010000010.1, read on the forward strand.
AAGTGCGCTACGTGCTGCACCGCATGTGCGAAGCGTCGGGCGCCGCCACCGCGGCAGGCTCCAACTGCGTCAAGGCGTCCGGCGCCGGCGGCGCCACGGGCACCGAAGGCAGCACCAAGGGCACGGTCAGCTACAGCACGCTCGCGCTGCCGGCCTCCACGGTTGTTTATTACCGCGTCACGGTCCGCGTACTCGGGCCGCGCAACACCCTGAGCTTCGTGCAGGCCATGCTGAAGTGATGATGGCTGCCATGTTGCTGGAGAACACCATGAAAACGCGCAAGTCCAGACTGATCCTCGCCTGCGCCCTCGCACTGGCCGGCGCCGCTGCGCTGCCGGCGGCAGCGCAGCAGCTCAACATCTCGACCGACCCGCTCGGCACGGGGGTGAGCTCGATCAAGCCGAACGTGATGTTCATCCTCGACGACTCGGGCAGCATGAATTCGGACTACATGCCCGACTACGTCAACGACAGCCACAACCCGCCGAATACCACGGCGGGCTGCTTCGACCACGGCGACGACGGCGATTCCGGCGGCGGCAGCAACATCGGCGGCAATCCCAACGCGTGCATCTTCGGCGACCCACCCTTCAACAGCTCGGATTTCAACTCCATTTACTACAACCCGGACCTGCGCTATCGCCCGGCGCTGAACGACGACGGCACGGAGATGCCGCTGCAGGACTCGGCCACCACGTCCAACTGGACTGCGGTGCGCACCAACCCGTACCAGAACACGACCACCACCAACATCGTCACCGGCTACCAGGACCGCGTCTGGTGCGCGAACCAGGCGGACGCCGCGACCAGCGGCACCTGCCGGCAGAACTCGGGCTACAACTTCCCGAACGCCGCCTTCCCCTACGGCGAGGATAGCGGCGGCAGCACCAAGTACATCGCGGTATCGCCTTACTCCTACCGCATGCAGACGCGGCAGTTCTGCAGCGACGCGGCGCGCACCATCTGCGTGAGCGGTTCCGCGATCAATCCCGCGGTGCACGTCTATCCGGCGCCCGAGTTCTGCAAGGACGCGGAGCTCACCGACTGCGTGGCTGGCGCGGCCGTCACCGCGGCGTATACGTTCTCCGGCGTGCGCTGGTGCAACAACGCCAATCACCAGGAGGACTCGATCCTCACGGTGCCGCGGGTCAACTACTGCCAGCGCAAGAAGATCGGCGCCTTCATCCACGCCAAGCACATCGGCCTCACGGTCAACGGCACGGTGCCGGCGCGGCAGTCCGAAGGCAACATCCAGGTCCAGTCGATCAACGCCGCGGGCGGCAACGTCACCGGGATCACGATCGGCGCCACCCAGGTGCTCAGCGGCCCGATCGCGGTGCCGGGCGGCACGCCCGTGACCACGCTGGCCGGCCAGATCGTGACCGCGATCAATGCCGGGCCGGCGAGCGGCACCTACGTCGCAACGCAAAGCGGCGCGAACGTCATCGTCACCTCGATCGCGACGGGCACCACGGAGAACGGCAAGGCCATCACGGTCAACGCCACCACCGTCGGCACCACCAGTGCGACCGGCACCATCCAGATCGGCACTGCGGGAAGCGCGAACACCATCACGTCGGTCACGATCAACGGACAGCAACTCCTGTCCTGCTCGCCTGGCTCGACGCAGAACTTCACTGTGACCGGCGGCCACCGCGTCGTGGGCGGCGGGCGGCGGCACGAGCGGGGCGCTCAGCCGGATCATTGCGCCGAGCGGATCGTCCAGCAACAACCGCCGGCAGGCCACGCGCGATGCGTTGCGCACGGCCATCAACACGTGCGCGCAGACGCCGCCGGGCGGCACCGGTCCATGGACCGCGACCAACAACGGCACCTACGGGATCAACATCGTCGCGCCGGTCAATCTCGGCAGCATCCCGAACAGCTGGGTGGTCGCGGTGACCAAGGGGGGTGCCATCACCCTCACCATCTGCAACATGGGCAACCACCAGCTGTGGCAGCGTGGCGGGCGTATCGACCAACGATGGTCACCACCGCGACCGCGCCGATGTCCGGCGGCGCCGTTGCCTTCACCGGCCGCGTGCGCATCGGCGTAGGCCAGTTCACGCGCACGGACATCGTGCCGGCGGTCAACTCGTATGCGAAGGGCATCGGGCGCACCGACTGCGCCGGCGTGACCTGCACCTACGAGGAGGAAATGACGAACTTCGCCAACTGGTACGCCTACCACCGCACGCGCATGCACATGATGAAAGCGGCGGCGGGACGCGCATTCGCCAACCTGAACGAGGGTTTCCGCGTCGGCTTCATCACCATCTGCCCGGTGAGCGGCAACGACTGCCAGACGAGCGCCATGGGCGCCAACGTGGTGGCGTCCAAGTACCTGAAGATCGCGGATTACGACACCGCGCACCGCGTCAACTGGTACGCGAAGCTGTACTCGCAGACCCCGTCCAACTACACGCCGCTGCGCGAGGCGCTGTCGCGCGTCGGCCTGATCTATGCCGGCAAGTTCGGCAGCGGTTTGACAGGCGGTCTGAGCGCGGCGGCGGACGACCCGGTCACCGCGTCCTGCCAGCCCAATTTCGCGATCCTGTCCACGGACGGATACTGGAACGGCAACGTCGGGCCGGCTGATGGACAATTCGACCTCCGATCGGCAACCAGGACAACACGGATACCGCGCCCTACTCGCGGCAGGCGGACGGCGTGTTCGACGGCGGCACGCCGGTCGCGTCGAATACCCTGGCGGACGTGGCGCTGTACTACTACAAGACGGACTTGCGGCCGGCGATGAACGATACCGTGCCGACGACCGACAAGGACCTGGCCGCCCACCAGCACATGGTCACCTTCACCATCGGCCTGGGCCTGGACGGCGCGCTGACCTTCCGGCCGGACTACGAGACGGCGGCCACCGGCGACTTCGTGGACATCAAGCAGGGCACCAAGAAGTGGCCGGTGCCGGTAGCGGACTCGCCCACCGCCCTGGACGACCTGTGGCACGCGGCGGTCAATGGGCGGGGCGTGTTCTTCAGCGCCAAGAATCCCGACCAGGTGGCTCAGGGCCTCGCGGACACGCTGGAGCAGCTGCAGGCCCGCGTCGGCGCGGGCGCGGCGGCGGCGACCTCGAACCTGCAACCGGTGGCGGGCGACAACTTCGCCTTCACCGCGCAGTACCAGACGGTGGACTGGATCGGCGACCTGAAGGCACGCACCATCGACCTCGGGACGGGCACCGTGTCTTCCGTGCAACTGTGGTCGGCGTCCGAACTGCTCGACACGCGCCTGCACACCGACCGGCAGCTCTTCACCTTCGACAGCGGCGACACGACCGGCAATCGCATGAAGCATTTCTGCGTGGCCGCCGATGTGGGCGCGGCCTGGTGCAACGACGGCACGGGCCTCACGGCGGCCGAGTTGAACTACTTCGACCCCAGCATCATCGCGCTCTCGCAGGAAGGCGACTGGACTGTCGCCGGCACCGCGCAATCGCTCGTCAATTACCTGCGCGGCGACATCTCCAATTACAACTCGGGCGCCATCCCGCGCGGGGCGACGGACCTGTACCGCGCGCGCACCAGCATCCTGGGGGACATCGTCAACGCGCAGCCCGCGTACGTGCGCAAGTCGCCGTTCTCCTACGGCGACACGGGCTACTTTGCCTTCAAGGCCTGCACGGAGGGCACCGGGACGGGCTGCCCCACGGGACGCTTCCCGGATCCGACCAAGCCGCGGCGCGGCACGGTGTATGCGGCGTCGAACGACGGCATGCTGCACGCGTTCGAGACGGACGTGAACAACAACCCGTACTTCCAGAAAACGGGGCATCACGACCGCTGCGACGCTCGACGACACGTTCCCGGGCAACAACACCGGCAACGGCGTGGAGCGCTGGGCCTACGTGCCGGGCCTGCTGCTGCCCTACGTCCACCTGCTCGCGAACGAGCCCTACAACCACCGCTACTTCGCGGACGGCTCGCCGACGATCGCCGACATCTGCGTGACCACGCCGTGCGGCGGCATCGACGACTGGCGCACCATCCTGGTGGCGGGCCTGAACGCGGGCGGCCGTGGCTACTACGCGCTCGACATCAGCAACCCCTCGGCCACGGGCGTGAAGGTGCTGTGGGAGTTCGGCTACACCAGCACCTGCGTGGCCACCGGCGCCCAGGGCGTGCCGGTCGGCGGGCCGTACTTTGGCGACTGCCATGTCGGCCTGTCCTATGGCGTGCCGATCATCACCAAGCTGCAAGGCAAGTGGGTGGCGCTCGTGACCTCCGGGTACAACAACGGCTCGGTGGACGGCAACGGCGACGGCGGCGGATACCTTTACATCCTCGACGCCGTGGACGGCCACATCCTGCATCGCCTCACGACCGGCGTGGGCACGGCGGCTGTGCCCAGCGGGTTCGCCAAGGTCGTCGCCTATGCGATCAACTCCGCGGTCGACAACACCGCCCTGTACGTCTATGGCGGCGACATGCAGGGCAACATGTGGCGCTTCGACCTCAACTACGACAGCGGCGCGAACGCCAATTACCTGTCGGTCACGCTGCTTGCGGTAGCGAAGGATGCGCTCGGCAACACGCAGCCGATCACCGTGAAGCCGGAAGTGACGGATGCGCCGACCGTGCCGAAAAAGCCGCTCGTCATGTTCGGCACGGGCAAGTTCCTCGAGGCCAGCGACAAGAGCTCGTCCGGCACGCAGACGATCTACGCGCTGCGCGACGAGCCCACCGTTACCGCCGGTCCGGTGATCGCCGACGTGCGCGGCCCGTCCATCAAGCAGCGCGTGTTCCAGCCCGGCGTCAACCCCGGCGAGCGCACGGTTGCGGCGGGCACTGCGCCGAGCTGGTCGACCGATTTCGGCTGGTACATCGACCTGCCGGATTCGGGCGAGCGGGTGAACATCGACCCGCAGCTGCAGCTGGGCACGCTGACGGTCGCCTCGAACACGCCGTCCCTGGATACCTGCACGGCGGGCGGCGAGGCGAACATCAACTTACCTCGACTACCTGACGGGCTCGTATGTCGAGGGCGCCCCGGGCGGCGTGGCGAGCATCAAGATCGGCAGTTCGCTGGCGGTGGGCATCAACGTGATCATGCTGCCCGGCGGCAAGGTGGTGGCGATCGTGACCACGGCCTCCAACCAGCAGCTGACGCAGGACGCGCCGATTGCGCCGACCGAATTCGCCGGGCGCCGCGTGTCGTGGCGGGAGCTGGTGGTCGAGTAATGATCGACGCGCGCATCCCCGCGGCCCTGGGGGCGTCGCTGGTCCTGCACGGCGCTGCCCTGGCGCTCGTCGACCGGATGCCGCGGGGGTGGCAGACTGCTTCGCCCGACTGGGGCCAGTGGAGCGCGGGTGCCTTGCATGCCAGGCTGCGCGCACCCGATGGCGACGATGCGATCGCGCCAGCGCCGCGCGCCCCCGTCGCCCGCAGCGCGGCAAGCGCGGACCCGACGTTGCGCCACACGTCGGCGGCGTCTTCAGGTATCGCCGCCCCGGCCAGGTATCTCCCGGCGGAGGAATTGGATGAACGCCCCCTAATTCGCACTCCGGTTCATCCGGTGTTCCCTCCCTATGCGGCGGTCGCCAGCGGCCGTGTGGTGTTGCAGCTGCTGATCAACGAAGCGGGCGCAGTGGACAGGGCGGTCGCAGTGCAGGCCGATCCTCCCGGGGTTTTCGAACAGGCAGCCATGGACGCGTTCGCCGCCGCCCGCTTCACGCCAGGCCGCAAGGATGGCCTTGCCGTCAAGAGTGCGCTGAAGATCGAGCTCAACTTCGGCGCCGGCCCGTCTGTCCGCGCCCAGACGCACGCGCAGAACGTTCCGGACTGGCAGCCGCCGCGCCGGGCGCGCAGGCAACGCAGTACTCAAACGCAGGAGAAACCATGACATCGAAGATCGCACTGCTCGCGGCGCTGCTCGCCGCCGCGTTCGCGCTGCCCTCGCAGGCACGCGCGCCGGAACAACGGGGCTGGCTCGTGCTTGCGCAGTCCGACGGGTTGGCGACCTGCGACCTGGACGGCCGCAAGGTGCCGCAGGGCACGAGAATGTGCCGCGAGGGTTACGTGACCGTATGCAACCGCAGCGGTCGCTGGGAAAGAACCAGCAAGGCCTGCTAGCGCGGCCGCCTAGCGGCGCCGCGCGAGCTCGCGCGGCAGGGTGAACACCACACCCTCGGTGATGCCGTCGAGCTGCTGCACGCTCGCCGCGCCGAGCGCCTTCAGGCGCGCGACCAGCTCCTCCACCAGCACTTCCGGGGCCGAGGCGCCGGCGGTGACGCCGACGCGGCGCTTTCCGGCGACCCACTCCGGGCGCAGGTCCGCGGCGGAGTCCACCATGTACGCCTGCGCTCCCATGTTCTCGGCCACCTCGCGCAGCCGGTTCGAGTTGGAGCTGTTGGGCGAGCCCACCACGATCACCACGTCGCAGCGCGGCGTCATGAACTTGACCGCGTCCTGGCGGTTCTGCGTGGCGTAGCAGATGTCGTCCTTCTTCGGGCCGTGGATGGCCGGGAAGCGCACCTTGAGCGCCGCCACGATCGCCTGCGCGTCGTCCACCGACAGCGTGGTCTGCGTGACGTAGGCGAGCTTCGCGGGATCGCGCACGTCGAGCCGCGCCACGTCCTCGAGCGTCTCGACCAGGTGCATGCCTGCATTCGCCTGCCCCATCGTGCCCTCGGCCTCCGGGTGCCCGCGATGGCCGATCATCACGATCTCGTAGCCCTCGCGCAGCATCTTGGAGACTTCGACGTGCACCTTGGTCACCAGGGGGCAGGTCGCGTCGAACACCTTCAGCCCGCGCGTCCTCGGCGTCCTTGCGCACCGCCCTGGCGACCGCCGTGCGCGCTGAAGATCACCGTGGCGCCGGTCGGGACCTCGTCCAGCTCCTCGACGAACACCGCGCCTTTGCGGCGCAGGTCCTCCACCACGGTCTTGTTGTGCACGATCTCGTGGCGCACGTAGATCGGCGCGCCGAACTGCTCGAGCGCGCGCTCGACGATGTCGATGGCGCGCTCCACCCCGGCGCAGAAGCCGCGCGGATTGGCAAGCAGGACTTCCATGGCCGCCATTCTAGTCCTTGCGCAGGAAGCTCTCGGCGATGAGGATCGCCGCGCCCACGCTGATCGCCGAGTCGGCGACGTTGAACGCCGGCCAGTGCCAGCCCATGGCGTGGAAATCGAGGAAATCGACGACGTGCCCGTAGGCCACCCGGTCCCACAGGTTGCCCAGCGCGCCGCCGAGGATCAGCGCGAGGCCCGCGCACAGCAGGCGCTTGCCCGGATTGCGCCACAGCATCCAGCTCACGATTGCGGCGGCAACCAGCGCCACGGCGATGAAGAACGGCTGCCTGCCAGCCCGGCGCGTCGGCGAGGAAGCTGAAGGCGGCGCCGCGGTTGAACACCAGCACCAGGTTGAAGAAGCCGGTCATTTCCACGCTCTCGCCCGGACGCAGCCAGGCGAGCACCGCCCACTTGCTCAGGCGGTCCGCGACGACGACGCCCGCGGCAGCGAGGAACCAGGGCATCGCCCTAGGCATGGACCCGCTTCTCCCCGGCGCCGTGCAGGTTGGATTCGCAGCGGCCGCACAGGCCGTCTGCATTGACGTCGGCGCGGTAGTGCCAGCAGCGCTCGCACTTGGCGTGTCCGCTCGGTTTGACAGCGACCTTGATCGGAGCGCCTTCCGCTTTCCGGACGCTCGCACGCGATGTGATCAGTACAAATCGCAGGTCTTCACCCAGTCGAATCAAAGCATCGTAGATCGGCGCCCGAGGCTTCGATATCGAGCTCCGCTGCCAGAGAAGAACCGATCTGCTTTCGATTCCCGCTTCTCCTCGATCGCCTTTGCAGCGAAGTCGCGAAACTGCCGTATGTCTTTCCAGCGTGATTGCAGCTCCGCTTCGTCCAGACCCGCAGCGGGAATCTCATGGAACACCAGCTCAAAGACGCTCTGCTCGGAGCTGCCGGAAATCACCTGCCACGCCTCCTCGGCCGTGAAGCTGAGTATCGGCGCCATCAGGCGCACGAGGGTCTGTGTGACGTGCCACAGCGCGCTCTGCGCCGAGCGTCGCGCGTGCGAATTCGCGCCGCAGGTGTAGAGCCGGTCCTTCAGGATGTCGAGGTAGAACGCGCCCAGGTCCTCCGAGCAGAAGGCCTGGATCTTCTGCGCGACCAGGTGAAACTGGTAGCCCTCGTAGTCCGCCTGACGTCTTCCTGCAGGCGCGCAGCGAGCGCCAGCGCATAGCGGTCGATCTCGACCATCTGCGCCACGGGCACCGCGTGCTTCGCCGGATCGAAGTCCGAGGTGTTGGCGAGCAGGAAGCGCAGCGTGTTGCGGATGCGGCGGTAGCTCTCCACCACGCGCTTGAGGATCTCGTTCGAGATCGACAGCTCGCCCGAGTAATCGGTCGCGGCCACCCACAGGCGCAGGATCTCGGCGCCGAGGCTGTTCGACATCTCCTGCGGCGAGACGGTATTGCCCTTCGACTTCGACATCTTGCGGCCTTCGCCGTCCACCACGAAGCCGTGCGTGAGCAGCGACTCGTAGGGCGGCCTGCCGTTCAGCATGCTGGATACGAGCAGCGAGGAATGGAACCAGCCGCGATGCTGGTCCGAGCCTTCCAGGTACATGTCGGCGGGAAAACCGAGTGCCGGATGCGAGCCGCGCAGCACCGTCTGGTGCGTCGAGCCGGAATCGAACCACACGTCCAGCGTGTCGCGGCCTTTCTCGTACTGCGACGCCTCGGCGCCGAGCAGTTCCTCGATCTTGAGCGCATGCCAGGCCTCGATGCCGCCCTTCTCGACGCGCTTGGCCACTTCCTCGAGCAGCTCGAGCGTGCGCGGGTGCGGCTCGCCGGTCTCCTTGTGCATGAAGAAGGGCATCGGCGTGCCCCACTGCCGCTGGCGCGAGAGGGTCCAGTCCGGGCGGTTGGCGATCATGCCGTGCAGCCGCGCCTGGCCCCAGGCCGGGAAGAACTGCGTCGTTTCGATGCCGCGCAGCGCGATGGCGCGCAGCGTTTCCTTCGGCTTCACGCCACGGAAGCCCGGGACCTGCTCCATGCCCGCAAACCACTGTGTCGTGGCGCGCAGGATGATCGGCGTCTTGTGGCGCCAGCAATGCATGTAGCTGTGCGTGAACTTCCAGTCCACGGCGAACAGCGCGCCCTGCGCCTCGATCGCCTTCACGATCTTCGCGTTCGCGTCCCAGATCGACAACCCGCCGAACAGCGGCAGCGAGGGCGCGAACTTGCCGTCGCCCATCACCGGGGTGAGGATCTCCGCGTCCTTCATGCCGTAGCGGCGGCAGGAGTCGAAGTCCTCCACGCCGTAGGCCGGCGCCGAATGCACGATGCCGGTGCCCGTGTCGAGCGTGACGTAATCGCCGAGGTAGACCGGCGACCTTGCGCTCGTAGAACGGATGGCGGAAGCGGATGTTCTCGAGCGCCCTGCCCTTGCACGCGGCAAGCGTCCTGCCGGAGAGCTTGTAGCGCCGAGGCAGGCTTCCTGCAAGTCGGCGGCGAGGATCAGCAGGCCCTTCTCCGTGTCCACCAGGTGGTAGGTGAACTCGGGATGCACGTTGAGCGCCTGGTTGGCAGGCAGCGTCCACGGCGTGGTGGTCCAGATGACCGCGTAGCCGGGCTTGTCGGGAAGCTTCGGCAGGCCGAAGGCGCGCGCGACCTTATCCGGCTCGGCGAACGCAAACCCGACGTCGATCGCCGGATCCTTGCGGTCCTCGTACTCCACCTCGGCCTCGGCGAGCGCCGAGCCGCAGTCGAAGCACCAGTTGACCGGCTTCAGGCCGCGGTAGACGTAGCCCTTCTCGAGCAGCTTGCCCAGCACGCGCATCTCGTCGGCCTCGTTGCGCGGCGCCATCGTCTGGTACGGGTCGTCCCAGTCGCCGAGCACGCCGAGGCGCCGGAAGTCCGCCTTCTGCCGCTCGATCTGCTCGGCGGCGTAGGCGCGGCACAGCCGCAGCGTCTCCGCGGTCGGCAGGTTCCTGCCGTGCTGCTTTTCGATCTGCACTTCGATCGGCATGCCGTGGCAGTCCCAGCCCGGCACGTAGGGCGCGTCGAACCCGGCGAGCGACTTCGACTTCACCACCATGTCCTTGAGGATCTTGTTCACCGCCGTGCCGATGTGGATGTCGCCGTTCGCGTAGGGCGGCCCGTCGTGCAGCACGAACCGCTTCGGCCGGGACCTGGCCACTTCGCGCAGGCGCGGTAGACGCCCTTGTCCTGCCATTCCTTCACCATCTGCGGCTCGCGCCTGGCGAGGTCGCCGCGCATCGGGAACGGCGTGTCCGGGCAGGTTCAGCGTCTTCTTGTAGTCAGGCATTCGTCTTCTTCACAAAGTAGGTCCTGGCCTGCGCCGCGTCACCCGCGATCGCCGCGCGCAGGGCCGGCACGTCGTCGTACTTGCGCTCGTCGCGCAACTTCTCCAGAAAGCGCACGTGCAGGTGCCGCTGGTAGAGGTCCCCGGCATAGTCCAGCAGGTGCACTTCCAGCAGCGGCGCGGCGGTCGGGTTCACCGTCGGCCGCCGCCCGACGCTCGCCACGCCCGGCCGCCACGCGGCCTCGCCCTCGATGCGGCATTCGACGACGAAGATGCCCGCCAGCGGCGGGCCGCCTGCGCAGCACGATGTTCGCCGTCGGAAAGCCGAGCTCGCGCCCGAGCTTCTCGCCGTGCGCGACGCGCCCGCTCATCGCATAGGGCCTGCCCAGCAGCAGCTGCGGCCGCCGCCAGGTCGCCGGCGGCGAGCGCCGCGCGCACGGCGGAGCTGGACACGCGCTCGCCCTGCAGCGCGACCTCCGGCATCGCTTCGAGCTCGATGCCGTGGCGGCCGCGCGAGCCGCTCCGAGCAGCGCGAAGTCGCCGCCGCGCTTCGCGCCGAAGCGGAAATCGCGCCCCACCAGCAGCCAGGCGGCGCGCAGGTCGCGCGCCACGATGTCCTCCACGAAGCGCTCGGCGGCGAGCGCGGCGAGGCGCGCGTCGAAGCGCGCCACGTGCACCCGGTTCACGCCCGCCGCGGCCATCAGCTCCAGCTTGTCGCGCAGGCGCGTGAGCCGCGCCGGGGCGGTCGCCGGCGTGAAGAATTCGCGCGGATGCGGTTCGAAGGTGAGCACGCAGGAAGGCACTTGCAGGGCGCGCGCGCGCGACACGGTGCGCTCGAGCATCGCCTGATGGCCGAGGTGCACGCCGTCGAAATTGCCGATGGTGAGCGCCAACCGGCTGCTCCCCGGCGCAATGGACCCGTGCGTGACCTGCATCAGCCCGTGTGTAAAATGCTGAATTATAGTGGCTTTCACGGAGGCCCCGATGCAGACCCTCGAACAGCAGATGAGTTTCTACGCGGCCTACCACCAGGACGCGCGCAACAAGGCGACGCATTTCGTCGGCGTGCCGATGATCATCTTCGGGCTGTTCATCGCGCTCGGCTGGGCGCGCATCGAAGTCGGGCGGCGTCACGCTCACCGCCGCGATGCTCCTCGCCGCCGTGGTGCTGGTCTGGTACTTCCTGCTCGACGTGCCGCTCGCGCTCGCCATGCTGGTGACCAACGGCGTGCTGCTCTATCTCGCGGACCTGGTATCGCGTGCAGCCGATCGCCACCGGCGCGCTCTGGTTCCTCGTGTTCTTCGGCGGCGGCTGGGTGATCCAGCTCGTCGGCCACGCCTACGAGGGCCGCAAGCCCGCCCTGGTGGACAACTTCTTCCAGATCTTCGTCGCGCCGATCTTCCTCGCGGCGGAAGTGTTCTTCGCGCTCGGCTACAAGCCCGCGCTGCACGCCGCGGTGCAGAAGCGTGCGCTGGAAATGCGCGCCGCCGCCGGCATCGGCGCGCGGGCGACGCGCCTAGCGCCTCAGTTCAGGCGCGCGCACAGCGCGCTGAGTTCCACCACCTTGGCGCGCACGTCCTCGATGTCCGGCGCGTCGGGCTCGCGCGAGGAATAGTCGGACAGGTCCTTGAGCGCCGCGCGGTAGCACTCCAGGCGCTGGTAGACCAGGCCGCGCTCGCGCAGCTCGCCGTGCGCCTCGGGCGCCACCGTCAGCATCCGGTTGAGCACGTCGAGCAGGCGCTGCGGCTTGTCCGCCTCGCGGTAGATGCCCTTCAGGTTGCGCAGCAGCCGCGCGAGGATCTGGCGCTTGCCGGCGGGCTCGAGGAACTGGTCGAGCGGCAGCTCCTCCGGCGCGACCTGCCCCGTCGCACCCTCGGGAATCACGCGCCGCAGCCGCGCGCGCAGCTCGGCCTCGGACTGCGGCTCGCCGCCCGAGAACGGGTCGAGCACCAGCATCGCGCCGCGCAACTGCAGCCGCACCAGGAAATGCCCCGGGAACGACACGCCCTCGAGCGAGAGCCCGATGCGCCTGCCGATCTCGAGGTACAGCACCGAGAGCGTGAGCGGGATGCCGGTGCGCCGGTCGAGCACTTCGTTCAGGTAGCTGTTGCGCGGATCGTAGTAATGGTCCGCGTTGCCCGAGAAACCGAGGTCGTCGAAGAGGAACTGGTTGAGCGCGATCACGCGCTCCTCGGCGCCCACGGTCTGCGGCAGGCGGCCGCGCAGCCGCGCCGCAAGCCGCTCGATCTCGCCCAGGTAGCCGTCCACGTCGAGGCCCGGGTAGGCGTCTTGCGCAATGAGCAGGCAGGCCCGCGCGAGGTCGATTTCCGCCTCGTCGCGCGCCATCAGCTCGGCAAACTGATCGGGGGCGGCCATCAGCTGGCCTCGCGGCGCGCGAAATCGCGCCAGCGCAGCCCGAAGGCGTACAGCAGGCCGAGGTACACGACCGCGCCCAGCAGCACCAGTCCCGCGACCGCCGGCACCTTCTGCTGCCACTGCGCGCCCAGCCACCACGCGGCGGGCCCCATCGCGAAGTACAGCGCCGCGCCCATCGCCGCCACCGCAGCCAAGACTTTCGCGCCGAAGGCCGCCCAGCCGGGTTGCGGCAGGTAGATGCCGTGCCTGCGCAAATACCGGTACAGCGAGCGCGGCATTGAGGCAGGCGCCCAGCCCGATTGCAAGCGCCAGCCCGGCATGCTTGAGCGGCACGATGAACGCCAGGTTCATCACCTGGGTCGCCGCCAGCGTGAACAAGCCGATCTTCACCGGGGTGACCACGTTCTGGCGCGCATAGAAGCCCGGCGCGAGGATCTTCACCAGGATCATGCCCACCAGCCCGAGGCTGTAGGCTACCAGCGCCTGGCGCGTCATCCACGCATCCTCCGCCGAGAAGCGGCCGTAGTGGAACAGCGTCGCGATCAGCGGCAGCGCCAGCACCGCTAGCGCGGCGGCCGCCGGCACCGCGAGCAGCAGCGTCACGCGCAGACCCCAGTCGAGCAGCCTGCCGTACGCAGCGGCCGCCCCGCTCGAGTAGTGGCGCGACAGGCTGGGCAGCAGGATGGTGCCCACGGCCACACCGAGCACGCCCGCCGGGAACTCCATCAGCCGGTCCGCGTAGTAGAGCCAGGACACGCTGCCGGAGACCAGAAACGAGGCGAAGATGGTGTTGATCAGCAGCGAGATCTGGCTCACCGAGACGCCGAAGAGGGCGGGCGCCATCAGCTTCAGTACGCGCGCCACCCCGGGATGGTGCAGGTTCAGGCGCCAACGCGGCAGCATGCCGATGCGCGCGAGGAACGGCAGCTGGAACGCGAGCTGCAGCGCACCGCCGATGAACACCGCCCAGGCGAGCGCCAGCACCGGCGGGTCGAAGCGCTCGGCGAAGAATGCCGCCGCGACGATGAACGAGACGTTGAGCAGCACCGGGGTGAAGGCCGGGACAGCGAAGCTGCTCCACGTATTGAGCACGCCCGCGGCCAGCGCCACCAGCGAGATGAAGGCGATGTAGGGAAAGGTGATGCGCAGCAGGCTCACCGTGAGCTCGAACTTGCCCGGATCGGCGGCAAAGCCCGGCGCCGAGACGTAGACGATGAACGGCGCGGCCGCGATGCCCAGCGCCGCCGCGACGACCAGCGCGATGCCCAGCACGGTGGCAACGCAATCCACGAGCGTGCGCGTGTCCTCGGGCGACTGGCGGTTGCGGTACTCGGCGAGGATCGGCACGAAGGCCTGCGAAAAGGCGCCCTCGGCGAACAGGCGCCGCAGCAGGTTCGGGATGCGGAAGGCGACGAAGAAGGCGTCGGTCGCGAGGCCCGCCCCGAACATGCGCGCGATGAAGAAGTCGCGCGCGTAGCCCAGCACCCGCGACAGGAAGGTCATGCTGCTCACGGTGGCTAGGGCGCGCAGAAGGTTCATGCTAGAATCCGCCCCCCTTTTCCGCATCGGATCATAGCCATGGCCAACATCAAGTCCGCGCGCAAGGCAGCCCGCCAGGCAGTGAAGCGCCGCGCGCAAAACGTCTCGCTGCGCACCCAGCTCAGCACCGCGGTCAAGAACGTGAAGAAGGCGATCGCTGCCGGCGACAAGGCGAAAGCCGCCGCCGCGCTGGAGAAATCGCGCGGCGTGATCGACCGCATCGCCGCCAAAGGCGTGGTGCACAGGAACCACGCCGCGCGCCAGAAGAGCCGCCTCGCGCACGCCCTCAAGGCAATGCCGTAAGCGTTCCATTCCGGTGTCGCCGGCGCGCCGCACCGCGGCGACCTCGGCGATCCCGGCAGCCGCGGGCTTGAGCATGCGGGATTATACTTGCCGCCCTCATGGCGAAGCCCGTCAGCCGCATCCTCGTCGTCAATGACGAGCACCTCGTCCTGCGCGAGTTCGTCAAGGGGCTGAACGCGGCGGCGAGGTCGCTGGACAATCCGCTCGGCATCGCCTTCGCCGGCGTCACCACCGCCAAGGAAGCCCTCGCCGCGATCGAATCCGACGGCGACATCCAGGCCGTGCTGGTGGACGACACGCTGTACAGCCTCGGCAAGAACAACGGCCACGGCATCAGACGCCAAATCGGAAGCTCCAGGTCAGCGCGCTGGAGTTCGTGCAGCGCATCACGCGCTTTCGCCCCGAGCTCGACGTCTACATCCTCATCGCGCAGGAGAAGGAAGACGACGTGGTCGACGCCCTGTTCACCGAGTCGGTGGACGGCTACTTCTACCGCGAGGAGCGCGACTACCGCGGCATCTACCGCATCCTCAACGCGCAGATCCAGGAGCGCGCGCGCACGCCCTTCACCGACCAGCTGAAGAACTACGTCTGGATGGCGAAGGACCAGTGGCATACGCCGGGCCATTCCTCGGGCGAATCGCCTGCGCGGCAGCCCCTGGGTGAACGACTTCTACGAGTTCATGGGCGAGCACGTGTTCGACGCCGACCTGTCGGTGTCGGTGCCGATGCTCGATTCGCTGATGGAGCCCAAGGGCGTGATCGCCGAGGCGCAGGCGATGGCGGCCAAGGCCTTCGGCGCGCGGCGCACGTTCTTCGCCACCAACGGCACCTCCACCGCCAACAAGGTGATCTTCCAGACGCTGCTCGCGCCCGGCGAGAAGCTGCTGCTGGACCGCAACTGCCACAAGAGCGTGCACCACGGCGTGGTGCTGTCGGGCGCGCACCCGGTGTACCTCGACTCCGCGCTCAACCGGAAGTACGGCCTGTACGGCCCGGTGCCGAAGAAGACGCTGCTCGACGCGATCCGCCGGCACCCCGACGCGCAGGCCCTGATCCTCACCTCCTGCACCTACGACGGCCTGCGCTACGACCTCGCGCCGATCGTCGAGGCGGCGCACGCCAGGGGCATCAAGGTGATCGTCGACGAGGCCTGGTACGGCTTCGCGCGCTTCCACCCGGAGTTCCGCCCGACGGCGCTCGAGGCCGGCGCCGACTACGCCACGCAGTCCACGCACAAGGTGCTGTCGGCGTTCTCGCAGGCCTCGATGATCCACGTCAACGACCCGGACGTTCCGCGAGCACCTGTTCCGCGAGAACTTCAACATGCACACCTCGACCAGCCCGCAGTACGGCGCTGATCGCGAGCCTCGACGTGGCGCGCAAGCAGGCGGTGATGGAGGGCTACAAGCTGCTGTCGCGCACGCTCGCGCTCGCCAAGGAGGTGCGCGAGCAGATCAACTCGACGCGCGTGTTCCGCGTGCTGGAGCTGGAGGACCTGCTGCCCGAGGAGGTGAAGCACGACGGCATCCGTCTCGACCCGACCAAGGTGACCATCGACATCTCCGGGCTGCGGCTACACGGTGGACGACCTGCAGAAGGAGCTGTTCGAGCGCTACAACATCCAGATCGAGAAGAGCACCTTCAACACGCTGACGCTGCTGCTCACCATCGGCACCACGCGCTCCAAGGTGTCGCGCCTGTACGACGCGCTGATGCGCATCGCGCGCGGGCAGCGCGCGCCGCGGCGCCTGGTGCGCACGCCCGAGATGCCGCACTTCACGAAGCTGCGCTACCTGCCGCGCGACGCCTACTACTGCGGCGGCGAGCTGATGCCGGTGTTCGACGACAAGGAGCGCGTCAACCGCGCGCTGGCGCGGCCGCGTCTGCGCCGACCAGATCGTGCCCTACCCGCCCGGCATCCCGGTGCTGGTGCCCGGCCAGGTGATCACGCGCGAGATCGCGGAGTACCTGGCCAGCCTGCTGCGCTCGCACAAGCGCATGGAGATGCACGGCATCGTGCTACGAGGGCTACCAGCCCTGCGTGCGGGTGCTCAAGCCCGCCGAGGAGCGCGGCTTGCACCGCATCGGCTAGGCGATTAACATCCTGAAGACGGCGGCTTGGGCCGCCGTTTTGCATTGTGGAGGTTGACGCCATGAGCCACGTGATGAACACCTACGCCCGGCAGCCGGTGGCGTTCGTGCGCGGCCAGGGCGTCTGGCTGTACGACGAGGCGGGCAAGAAGTACCTCGACGCGCTCGCCGGCATCGCCGTGAACACGCTCGGCCACAACCATCCGCGCCTGGTGCACGCGCTCACCGAGCAGATCGGCCGCATCATCCACACCTCCAACCTGTTCCAGATCCCGCTGCAGGAGCAGGCCGCCGACCGCATCGCCGAGATCACCGGCCTGGACGAGGTGTTCTTCTGCAACTCCGGGCTGGAGGCCAACGAGGCGGCGATCAAGGTGGCGCGCAAGTACGGCCACGACCGCGGCGTCGCCGAGCCGGCGATCATCGTCATGGAGAAGGCGTTCCACGGCCGCTCGCTCGCCACGCTCTCGGCCGACCGGCAGCCGCAAGGTGCAGGCCGGCTTCGAGCCGCTGGTGCAGGGCTTCGTGCGCGTGCCGCTCAACGACCTCGACGCGGTGCGCCAGGTCGCCGAGCACAACAAGAACGTGGTCGGCGGTGTTCATCGAGCCGATCCAGGGCGAAGGCGGCATCAACGTCTCGCGCCTGGAGTACCTGCGCGGGCTGAAGGAGATCTGCGACGCAGAACGAGTGGCTGTTCATGTCCGACGAGGTGCAGTGCGGCCTGGGGCGCACCGGCAAGTGGTTCGTCTACCAGCACGCCGGCTTCCAGCCCGACGTGGTGCCGCTCGCCAAGGGCCTCGCCTCGGGCGTGCCGGTGGGCGCCTGCGTGGTCGGCAACCGCGCCAGGGGCGTGTTCAAGCCCGGCAACCACGGCTCGACCTTCGGCGGCAACCCGCTCGCCATGTGCGGCGTGGTGACCACGCTCGACACCATGCAAGGACGAAGGGCTGCTCGAGAACGCGCTCAAGGTCGGCGATGCGATCCGCAACGGCCTGGCGGCGGCGCTCGCCGGCGTCGCCGGGGTGTGCCGAGATCCGCGGCATGGGCCTGATGATCGGCGTCGAGCTCGACCGGCCCTGCGGCGAGCTGGTGAAGATGGCGCTGGACGCGGGCCTGGTGTTCAACGTCACCGCCGACAACGTGATCCGCCTGCTGCCGGCGCTGGTGATGAACGAGGTCGAGGGCCGGCAGGTGGTCGAGCGCCTGGTGCCGCTGGTCAAGGCGTTCCTCGCGCGCGGTGCCGCGCAGCCACGCCTCGCCGCGGCGCGCTGAGCGCGCGCGGCACCCTGCATGGCGAAGCTGCGCCATTTCCTGCAGTTCAAGGACTTCTCGCGCGCCGAGCTCGAGCACCTGTTCGCGCGCACGCGCTGGATCAAGGACCAGTTCAAGCGCTACCAGCGCTACTGGCCGCTGGAAGACCGCACGCTGGCGATGATCTTCGAGAAGCAGTCGACGCGCACGCGCCTGTCGTTCGAGGCCGGCATGCACCAGCTCGGCGGCGCCGCGATCTTCCTCAACACGCGCGACTCGCAGCTCGGGCCGCGGCGAGCCGGTGGAGGACGCGGCGCAGGTGATCTCGCGCATGTGCGACGTGGTCATGATCCGCACCTTCGAGCAGGAGCATCATCGAGCGCTTCGCCGGCCAACTCGCGCGTGCCGGTGATCAACGGCCTGACCAACGAGTACCACCCCTGCCAGGTCCTGGCCGACATCTACACCTACATCGAGCACCGCGGCTCGATCAAGGGCAAGACCGTGGCCTGGATCGGCGACTCGAACAACGTCTGCAACACCTGGCTGCAGGCGGCGGAGATGTTCGACTTCAAGCTGCACGTCTCGACGCCGCCGGGCTACGAGGTGGAGCCGGAGCGCGCCAACCTCTACGGCACCGACCACTACGAGGAGTTCCGCGACCCGATGCAGGCGGCGAAGGGCGCCGCACCTGGTCACCACCGACGTCTGGACCTCATGGGCTTCGAGGCCGAGAACGAGGCGCGCAAGCGCGACTTCCAGGACTGGCAGGTCGACGCCGAGATGATGAAGGCGGCGAAGAAGGACGCGCTGTTCATGCACTGCCTGCCGGCGCACCGCGGCGAGGAGGTCGCCGCCGCGGTGATCGACGGCAAGCAGAGCGTGGTGTGGGAGGAGGCGGAGAACCGCCTGCACACGCAGAAGGCGCTGCTGGAATTCCTCCTGCTCGGGAAGGTGAAGCGAAGCGCTAGCCGCTGTCGGCTTCTTCGCGCCTTCGGCGCCGTCCCAGCAGCGGCACGCCGCCGCCCTTCGGCATCGCCCAGCAGCCCCGCCTCGCCGTAGACGCGCAGCTTGTCGCGCGTGTCCGCGATGTCGAGGTTGCGCATCGTCAGCTGGCCGATGCGGTCGGCGGGCGTGAAGAACGCCTCGCCCTTCTCCATCGTCAGCCGCTCGGGCTTGTAGGTGAGGTTCGGGCTCTTCGTGTCGAGGATCGAGTAGTCGTTGCCGCGCCGCAGCTCGAGCGTCACCTCGCCGGTCACGGCCTTCGCCACCCAGCGCTGCGCGGTCTCGCGCAGCATCATGGTCTGCGGGTCGAACCAGCGCCCCTGGTAGAGCAGCCGCCCGAGCCGCCGGCCGTTGGTCCGGTACTGCTCGATCGTGTCCTCGTTGTGGATGCCGGTGACCAGGCGCTCGTAGGCGATGTGCAGCAGCGCCATGCCCGGCGCCTCGTAGATGCCGCGGCTCTTCGCCTCGATGATGCGGTTCTCGATCTGGTCGCACATGCCCAGGCCGTGCCGGCCGCCGATCGCGTTCGCTTCCGCCATCAGCGTGACCGCGATCCGCGAAGCGCTGGCCGTTCAGCGCCACCGGCACGCCCTGCCTCGAAGCGCACCGCACACCTTCTCGGGCTTCACCTTCACGTCCTCGCGCCAGAAGGCGACGCCCATGATCGGCTTGACGATGGCCAGGCCCTTGTCGAGGAACTCGAGGTCCTTCGCCTCGTGCGTGGCGCCGAGCAGGTTCGAGTCGGTCGAGTACGCCTTCTCGGCGCTCATCTTGTAGTCGAAGCCGGCCTTCGCCATGTACGCGGACATCTCCTTGCCGGCCGCCCAGCTCGTCGATGAAGCGCTGGTCGAGCCAGGGCTTGTAGATCCTCAGCGCCGGGTTGGCGAGCAGGCCGTAGCGGTAGAAGCGCTCGATGTCGTTGCCCTTGTAGGTGCTGCCGTCGCTCCAGATGCCGACCGCGTCCTCGCGCATCGCGACGACGAGCATCGTGCCGGTGACCGCGCGGCCGAGCGGCGTGGTGTTGAAGTAGGTCGCTGCCGCCGGTGGAGATGTGGAACGCGCCGCACTGGATGGCGGCGATGCCCTCGGCGACGAGCTGCGGCCGGCACTCGACCAGGCGCGCCTTCTGCGCGCCGTAGGCGAGCGCCTTGCCTCGGGATCTCGGCGTAGTCCGGCTCGTCCGGCTGGCCGAGGTTGGCGGTGTAGGCGTAGGGGATCGCGCCCTTCGCGCGCATCCAGTGCACCGCGGCGCTCGTGTCGAGGCCGCCCGAGAACGCGATGCCGACCTTCTCCCCCTTGGGCAGCGTACCGAGGATCGTCGCCAAGTCCGCTGCTCTCCGAAAATCGGAGATGATACGGATAGAATGGCAATCGTGCGCGTCCCGGCATTCCTGCTCCTTGCCGCCCTGTCGCTGCAGCTGCGCCGCCGCGCCCTTCGCCGTGCGGCTGGGCAGCGAGCGCATCGTGCTCGACACGCCGCCGGGCTTCGCCGACACCGCTCGACCTGGGCTCGCCGCGCCTGCAGGAGCTGGCCGAGGCGCTGACCTCGGCCTCCAACCGCATCCTGCTGTTCGCGCTCACCGACGCGCGACCTGCGCCGCTTCACGCTCGGCGACACGCCCGACCTGCACCGCTACCTGCTGGTGGCGACGCCGCGCGCCACGGAGCGCGACCGCATGAGCGCCGGAGCGCTTCAAGGCGTTCGCCGCCGATTCGCTGCGCGGACTCGGCAATCCGGTGCAGCCCGCCGACATCCGCAAGCACCTCGACGCGCAGCCGCAAGGGCGCGCCACCCTGCTGGGGGAGCTGCGCCGCGCGCCGGACGCCGTGTCGGTCCTGCAGGGCACGCGCCTGCCGACTGAAGCGCCGACGCCAAGCCGCACTACCTGCTCGTCCACCACCACGCTGCTGCTGCTGCGCGGCAAGGCGCTCAGCGTCTCCGCGTTCACCGTGCTACGCGAGGACGGCGGACGCCGGACTGGCTGCGCGCCGCGACCGACGCGCTGGGTCGACGACCTGCTGCGCCTGAACGCGCGCTAGGAGCCCCATGCCGTCCTTCGACATCGTCTCCGAGGTCAACCAGCAGGAAGTGAAGAACGCGCTCGAGCAGGCCAACAAGGAAATCCAGAACCGCTACGACTTCAAGGGCTCGGATGCGCGCATCGAGCAGAACGAGCTCGTGCTCACCGTCTACGCCGACGACGAGTTCAAGCTCGGCCAGGTGACCGACGTGCTGCGCCAGCGCATGGCCAAGCGCGGCATCGACGTGCGCTGCCTCGAGCTGGGCGCCGTGGAGAAGATTTCCGGCGACAAGGCGAAGCGCCTGGTCACGGTGAAGACCGGCATCGCGCAGGAAAAGGCCAAGCAGATCCAGAAGCTCGATCAAGGATTCGAAGCTCAAGGTGCAGGGCTCGATCCAGGGCGACCTGCTGCGCATCTCCGGCGCCAAGAAGGACGACCTGCAGGCGGCGATCCAGCTGGTGCGGCAGCAGGTCACCGACCTGCCGCTGCAGTTCATCAACTTCCGCGACTGAGTCCTTCAGTCCACTTGTCGTAGATGCGGTCGGCGACCGCGTGCAGCGCGGTCACGCGCTGCTCGAGGTCCTGCGCGGACCTGCTCCGGCTTCTGCACGCCGGGACTCGCGCGCGACTCCTCGATCTCGCGCGCCCCGCCCTGCAGCCAGTCGCCGATCAGCTGCTCGGTCATCTCCACGTGGCACTGCATGCCGAAGTGCTTGCCGAGCGCGAAGGCCTGGTTGGCGCAGTGCGCGTTCTCCAGCACGCGCGTGCCGCCGGGCGGGATGGAGAAGGTCTCGCCATGCCAGTGGAAAGACTCGAAGGACTCCAGCGCCCCCAGCCAGTCGCGCGCCACGCCGTTCGCCGCCACGCGCACCTCGCCCCAGCCGATCTCCTTCACCGGGTTGGCGCGCACCGCCCCGCCGAAGGCCTTCGCCATCAGCTGGCCGCCGAGGCAGTGGCCGAGCACCGGCACGTCCTTGCGCACCGCGTCGCGCACCAGCTCGAGCGCGGGAACAATCCACGGCAGCTCGTCGTTCACGCTCATCGGGCCGCCCATGAAGACGAGGCCCGGAGAAGCGCCGCGCGTCCTTCGGCACCGCGCGCCCCTCGTCGAGCGCGACCAGCTTCCAGGGAATCGCCCTTGCGCTCGAGGTAGGTGGCAAAATAGCCCGGACCTTCGCTCGGAGCGCACCTGAAGATGGCAACCGGTTTCATGGCCCGCAATTGTAGTGTGCTCGCGCTGTGCGCTGGCGGCGCTGCCGGCCGGCGGCGGCCGACGTCAGCTTCGTCGGCGCGATCGGCGACAAGGCGGCGATCCTGGTGATCGACGGCGGCGCGCCGCGCACGCGTGAAGGTGGGGCAGAAGCTCGGGCCGGTGACCGTGGTCTCGGTGGAGCGCGAGCGCGCGGTGATCGACGTCGACGGCGTGCGGCGCACGCTGCTGCGCGGCCAGCACTACCAGACGGGCGCCAGCGACCGCCAGAGCACGGTGCTCGCCGCGGACGGGCGCGGCCACTTCATCGCCGAGGGCGCCATCAACGGCAAGCCGGTGCGCTTCGTCGTGGATACCGGCGCCACGGTGGTGGCGCTGCCGGCGAGCGAGGCTGTGCGCCTGGGCATCGACTACCGCAAGGGCCGCCCCGGCACCACCAGGACCGCGGGCGGCGTGGTGCCGGTGTACCGCGTGATGTTCGATACGGTGAAGGTCGGCGGCATCGAGCTGCACGCGGTGGAGGGACTGGTCATCGAGCAGGGCCTGGACATCGCGCTGCTCGGCATGAGCTTCCTCAGCCGCGTGGAGATGAAGAACGAGGGCCAGACCATGACCCTCATGCGCCGCTTCTGATGCGCGTCGCGCTGGCGCTGCTCTTCGTCGCCTGCGGCGGTGGCCGCGGCGCCGCTCGACGACCTCGCGCGCCAGGCCGCGCGCGGCTCCGCCGAGGCCAAGGCGCAGATCGAACGCGCGGCCGCCGGCGGCGACACGTACGCCGAGTACCTGATGGGGATGATGCACATCTCCGGCAAGGGCGCGGAGCAAAGCGATTCGCAGGCGCTGGACTGGTTCCTGCGCGCAGCGCGCAAGGGCCGCGCCGATGCGCAGCACAACGCCGCGGTGATCTACGAGCGCACCGACGGCTCGCTGAAGGACCTGCGGAGGCGCGGCGCTGGTACCGGGCCGCCGCGCGAGCAGGGCTTCGCGCGCTCGCAGGCCAAGCTCGGCGCTCTCCTCCTGGATGGCGTCGGCGGCCCCGCGAACCTCGACGAGGGCAAGGAATGGATGGAGAAGGCGGCGGCGCAGGGCGAGCCCTACGGCCGCTACCGCCTCGGCCTGCTGCTATCTGGAGGGCCGCGGCGTCGAGCGCAACGTCGATACCGCTGCGAAGCTGATCCGGCAGGCGGCCGAGGGCGGCGACCGGGAGGCGCGCTACAGCCTCGCGCTGATGCACGGGACCGGCACCGGGCGTGGAGAAGAGCGATGCGATGGCGCTGGAGTGGCTGCGCAAGTCCGCTGACGCAGGGGTTGCCTGAGGCGCAGACGCTGCTCGGCACCATCTACGGCACGGGCCAGTACGGCGTGAAGCGCGACGACAAGCTGGCGGTGATGTGGCTGCGGCGCGCCGCGGTGCAGGGACACGCCGAGGCGGAGTTTTCGCTTGGGCTCGCTTATGCCGAGGGGCGCGGGGTGAAGAAGGATCCGCAGGAGGCGTACGGGTGGATGCAGCGCGCCTCGAAGCACGGACATGCTCCGGCGATCGCTTACGTGAAGGAGATCGATTCGTACCGGGAGAAGAAGCGCCAGGCGCGCGACTGAGCGTCTACTTCCCCGGCACCAGCGGCACGAACCTCACCGGCAGCACGCTCTTCTGCTCTACGCTGCCGTCGGCCCGCTTCACGATCAGCAGCAACTCCTGCACCTCATGGCTCGCGCCCACCGGGATCACCATGCGCCCGCCCGGCTTGAGCTGGTCGACGAGCGCCTGCGGCACCCGCGGCGCTGCGGCGGTAACCACGATCGAATCGAACGGCGCCTGCTCCGGCCAGCCCGCGTAGCCGTCGCCGATCCTGACCTCGACGTTGGCGTAGCCGAGCGCCTTCAGCCGCTCCGCTGCTTCCTTGCCCAGCGAAGGCGATCAGTTCTATCGAGTACACCTGCGCCACGATCTCCGCCAGGATCGCCGCCTGGTAGCCCGAGCCGGTGCCGATCTCGAGCACACGCTGCCCCGCGCTGCGGCGCGATCAGGTCCGTGGACAGCGCCACGATGTAGGGCTGCGAGATGGTCTGGCCGCTGCCGATCGGCAGCGGGTGGTTGCGGTATGCGATGCGACCTGCGAGGCGGGAACGAAGCGGTGCCGCTCCACCTTCGCCAGCGCCGCGCGCACCTGCGGCGACATCGCGGCGAGGCCCGTCTCGGCGCGCGTCGCCGCGTACATCGCGTCCACCTCGACCACCAGGCGCGCGCGCTGCGCCGGCGTAGTCCTGGGCGTCGGCGGCGCTCATGCCGAGCCAGGCGAGGACGCAGCTAGCCAGCCTTCTTGTCGCGTTCGATGAGGGCGTAGGCGGAGTGGTTGTGGATCGACTCGAAGTTCTCCGACTCGACCACGTAGCGCGTGATGCGCTCGTCGAGGTTCAGCACCGCGGCCACGTCGCGCACCATGTCCTCGACGAACTTGGGGTTGTCGTAGGCGCGCTCGGTGACGTACTTCTCGTCCGGGCGCTTGAGCAGGCCGTAGAGCTCGCTCGAGGCCTGCTTCTCGACCAGGTCGACGATCTCCTCGATCCAGACGAAATCGCCGGTGTGCGCGGTGACGGTGACGTGCGAGCGCTGGTTGTGCGCGCCGTACGTCGGAGATCTTCTTCGAGCAGGGGCACAGGCTGGTCACCGGCACCAGCACCTTCATGGCGAAGCACTGCTTGCCCTTCAGGATCTCGCCGATGAAGGTGACCTCGTAGTCCATCAGGCTCTTCACGCCCGAAACAGGCGCCGCCTTGTCGATGAAGTACGGGAAGGTCATCTCGATGCGGCCTTCCTCGGCCTCGAGCTTCTCCACCATCTCCTGCAGCATCACCTTGAAGGTCTCGACCGTGATCTCGCGCTCGTGCGCGTTCAGGATCTCGACGAAGCGCGACATGTGCGTGCCCTTGAACTGGTGCGGCAGGCCCACGTACATGTTGAACATGGCGATGGTGTGCTGCACCCCGCCCACGCGCTGCATGATCTGGATCGGGTGGCGGATGGCCTTGATGCCGACCTTGTCGATGGCCAGCTTGCGCGCGTCCGGGGAGGCCTGGACGTCGGGGATGTTGCTGCAGGTCTTTGGCTTTCATGGCGCGATTATAACTCCCGAGTAAATTACTCGGCTATTACGTTTCGAATCGCCTTTTGGATCCCTGGCGCGTCCAACCCCACGGAAGATAAGAGTTTTCCAGGATCGCCGTGGTCGATGAAACGGTCGGGCAAACCGAGCAGCAGCACCCTGCGCTCGATGCCCAGCGCGGTTCAGCGCCTCGCAGACCGCGCTGCCCGCGCCGCCCATCACCTGGTGCTCTTCGACCGTCACCAGCAGCTCGTGCGTGCCGCGCGAGTTGCCTGACGAGCTCGACGTCGAGCGGCTTGACGAAGCGCATGTTGGCCACCGTCGCATCGAGCGCCTCGGCCGCCTCCAGCGCCGGCTTGAGCATGGCGCCGAAGGCGAGGATCGCGACGCGCTTGCCGTTGCGCCGCAGCTCGCCCTTGCCCACCGGCAGCGCCGTGCAGCTCGGTGCCCGCCGCCCCCGGCCGCCGCGCCGCGCGGATAGCGCACCGCCGCCGGCGTGCCGAGCTGGAACGCCGTGGTCAGCATCTGCCGGCACTCGTTCTCGTCGGCCGGCGCCATCACGGTCAGGTTGGGCACCGTGCGCAGGTAGGCGAAGTCGAAGGCGCCGTTGTGCGTGGCGCCGTCGCCGCCCACCAGGCCGCCGCGGTCCAGCGCGAAGGTCACCGGCAGGTTCTGGATCGCCACGTCGTGGATCAGCTGGTCGTAGCCGCGCTGCAGGAACGTCGAATAGATCGCCACCACCGGGCGCAGGCCCTCGCAGGCCATGCCGGCGGCGAAGGTGACGGCGTGCTGCTCGGCGATGCCCACGTCGAAGTAGCGCTGCGGGAACTCCTCCGAATAGCGCACCATGCCCGAGCCCTCGCGCATCGCCGGCGTGACCGCCACCAGGCGCGGTCGGCCTTCGCCATGTCGCACAGCCAGTCGCCGAAGACCTGGCTGTAGGTCGGCTTGCCGGGCGCCGCCTTCTTCAGCCCCTCGGCCGGATCGAACTTGCCCGGGCCGTGGTAGGCGATCGGGTCGTCCTCGGCGAGCTTGTAGCCCTGGCCCTTGCGCGTGACGATGTGCAGGAACTGCGGGCCCGCTCAGCTTGCGGATGTTGGCCAGCGTCGCGATCAGCGTGTCGAGGTCGTGGCCGTCGATCGGGCCGATGTAGTTGAAGCCGAACTCCTCGAACAGCGTGGAGGGCGTGACCATGCCCTTGACGTGCTCCTCGGCGCGCTTGGCCAGCTCCCACACGCCGGCACGCGCTTCAGCACGTGCTCGCTCGCGCGCCGCGCCGTGGCGTACATGCGCCCCGAGAGCAGCCGCGCCAGGTAGTTGGTGAGCGCGCCCACCGGCTGCGAGATCGACATCTCGTTGTCGTTCAGCACCACCAGCAGGTCCACGTCCATCGCGCCGGCGTTGTTCATCGCCTCGAAGGCCATGCCCGCCGACATGGCGCCGTCGCCGATCACGGCGATGCACTTGCGGCTCTCGCCCTTGGCCTTCGCCGCCACCGCCATGCCGAGCGCCGCCGAGATCGAGGTCGAGGAATGCGCGGTGCCGAAGGTGTCGTAGGGCGACTCGCTGCGCCGCGGAAAGCCCGAGATGCCGTCCTGCATGCGCAGGCGCGCCATCGCCTCGCGCCGGCCGGTGAGGATCTTGTGCGGGTAGGTCTGGTGGCCGACGTCCCAGACGATGCGGTCCTCGGGCGTGTCGAACACCGCGTGCAGCGCGATGGTCAGCTCCACCGTGCCGAGGTTGGAGGACAGGTGGCCGCCGGTCTTGGACACCGAGTCGAGCACGAAGGCGCGCAGCTCGTCGGCGAGCTGGTGCAGCTGCTTGCGCTCGAGCTTGCGCAGCGCGGCGGGATCGTTGATCGTCTTGAGCAGCTCGAACGTCGGCGGATTGCCGCCGCCGGCCGCCAACTCCTCGGGAATCGACGCCATGGCTAGAACTTCCTGAGCACGATGAAATCGGCGAGCTCGCGCAGGCGCCGCGCCCCGGCGCCGAGCGGCTCGAGCGCCTGATGCGCATTGTGCCTCAGTTCCTGCGCCAGCTCGCGCGCGCGCGCGATGCCCATCGCCGAGACGTAGGTCGGCTTGCCCTGGCGCGAGTCCTTGCCCGCCGTCTTGCCCAGGGTCGCGGTGCTCGCCTCGTGGTCGAGCACGTCGTCGACCACCTGGAAGGCGAGGCCCACGGTCTTGGCGTACTGGTCGAGCCGCTCGCGCAGCGGCGCACTCGAGCGCGCCGCCGCAGGCGGCGCCGAGCAGCACCGCGGCGCGGATCAGCGCCCCGGTCTTGTGGATGTGCATGGCTTCCAGCTCGGGCACGCGTCAGCGGCTTGCCGACCGCCTCGAGGTCGATCTGCTGGCCGCCCGCCATGCCGCGCGAGCCCGCGGCCGACGGCCAGCAGCTTCACCATCTCGAGCTGCACGCGCGCGTCGTCGGCGAGCGCGTGCTCGGCGAGCAGCTGGAAGGCGAGCGACTGCAGCGCGTCGCCGACCAGCAGCGCGGTGGCCTCGTCGTACTCGACGTGCACGGTCGGCTTGCCGCGCCGGAGCACGTCGTCGTCCATGCACGGCAGGTCGTCGTGCACCAGCGAATAGGCGTGGATCAGCTCGACCGCGGCGGCGGCCACCTCGAGCCGCTCGGGCCGCGCGCGCGCGAGCTCGCCCGCGGCAAAGGTGAGCAGCGGGCGCACGCGCTTGCCGCCTTCCAGCGTCGCGTAGCGCATCGCCTCGTGCAGCCGCGCCGGCGCGATGTGCGCGGCGGGCAGCAGGCGCGCAAGCGCGCCTTCCATGCGCGCCTGGACGCCGCCCATCCAGTCCGCGAAAGCGGGCTCAGGCGCCGTCGTCACCGGGATCGGCGTCCGCGGGGAGCTTCTTCAGCACCTCGCCTTCGAGCACCTTGACCTGGCGCTGCGCGGCCTCCAGCCGCTCCTGGCAGTAGCGCGCCAGCTCCAGGCCGCGCTTGTGCGCGGCGAGCGCCTGCTCGAGCGAGAGGCTGCCGGCCTCCATCTGCGCGACGAGCTTCTCCAGCTCGGCGAGCGCCTTTTCGAACGTGAGCTCGGCTGCGGGCTTGGCCATGGGGAAACCTTAGCCGAGGCGCCGTTCCGCCGGTCAAACCCTCCCTGGGGTAGAATGCGCGCCATTTTTTCACCTCTCCAGGCTCCATGTCCGACGTCGCGAGTTCGCGCCAGCTCAAGCCGGCCAGCTGCCAGCTGCCGGTGTCCTGGTATTTCGACCCGGAGGTCTTCGCGCGCGAGAAGAAGCTGCTGTTCGACGCGGGCGCCCAACTACGTCGGCCACGAGCTGATGGTGCCGAACGCCGGCGACTATCACACGCTCTCGTGGACGGACCACGCCAAGGTGCTGGTGCGCAACGAAAGCGGCGTGGAACTGCTCTCCAACGTCTGCCGCCACCGCCAGTCGATCATGCTCGAGGGCCGCGGCAATGCGCAGAACATCGTCTGCCCGCTGCACCGCTGGACCTACGACCTGAAGGGCGAGCTGCTCGGCGCGCCCCACTTCGCCGAGAATCCCTGCGTCAAGCTGCATTCGACGCCGCTCACCAACTGGCGGGGCCTGCTGTTCGCCGGGCCCGGCCGACCCGCGCCAGGCGCTCGCCGGCATGAAGACGCTCGGCGACTGGGATTTCTCCGGCTACGTGCTCGATCGCGTGATGGTGGACGAGTACGACTTCAACTGGAAGACCTTCATCGAGGTGTACCTCGAGGTCTACCACGTCGATCCGTTCCACCCGGGCCTGGGCAACTTCACCGACTGCAACAATTTCGCCGTGGATTACGGCGCGGACTGGTCGGTGCAGATCGTGCAGGCCAAGGCCGGGCTGGAAAAGCCCGGCACCCCCGTGTACCGCAAGTGGCACGAGGCCTGCCTGCAGGTTCCTCGACGGCCGCACGCCCAAGCAGGGCGCGCTGTGGATGACCTATTTCCCGGGCCTGATGCTGGAGTGGTACCCGAACGTGCTGGTGGTGAGCCGCCTGATCCCGCGCTCGCCGACGCGCACCACCAACGTGGTCGAGTTCTACTACCCCGAGGAGATCGTGCACTTCGAGCGCGAGTTCATCGAGGCGCAGCAGGCCGCCTACGAGGAGACCGCGATCGAGGACGACGAGATCTGCATGCGCATGGACCGCGGCCGCCGCGCCTGTGGGAAGAGGGCCGGGACGACGCCGGACCCTACCAGTCGCCGATGGAAGACACCATGGTGCACTTCCACGAATGGGTGCGGCAGGGCCTCGCGCGCTGAACACGCTCGTCTCCACCGACGAGCTGGCCCGCCATCCGCGAATGGCGGGTGTTCGATTGCCGGCACGACCTGCTCAGGCACGACCTGGGCGAGCAGCAGTACCGTGCCTCGCATATCCCCGGCGCGGCCTTCGCGCATCTCGACCGGGACCTCTCGGCGCCGAAGACGGGACGCAACGGCCGCCATCCCCTGCCCGACCCGCAAGTGTTCATCGCCTGGCTCGGCGCGCAGGGCCTGAAGCCCGCCGACCAGGTGGTCGCCTACGACGGCGGTCCGGGCTCGATGGCCGCGCGGCTGTGGTGGATGCTGCGCTGGATCGGGCACGACGCCGTGGCCGTGCTCGATGGCGGACTCGCCAAGTGGATGAAGGAAGGCCGGCCAGTGACCGCGGAAGTGCCGGCGTTCCCGGCGACGGCATATCGCGGGAAGGTCCGCCCGCAACTCTCCGTCGACGTGTCCTACGTGCAGTCGCACTTGGGCGACGCGACCCTGCTCGATGCGCGCGCGCCGGCGCGCTGGCGCGGCGAATTGGAGCCGATCGATCCGGTCGCCGGGCGCATTCCGCGTTCGCTCAACCGCTTCAGCAACGACAACCTGCAGGCGGACGGCACGTTCAAGCGCTCCGGAAGTGCTCAAGCAGGAGTTCCTCTCGGTCCTCGGCACCCGCAAGCTCGAGGCCATCGTCAACACCTGCGGCTCCGGCGTCGCTGCCTGCCACAACCTGCTGGCGATGGAGATCGCCGGCTTGAAGGGCGCGCGGCTCTACGCCGGCTCCTGGAGCGAGTGGATCGCGGACCCGAAGAGGCCGCGTGAGCGCGGCTGACGCCCTCCTCGTCCTTCATTTCGCGATCGTCGTTTTCATCGTCGGCGGGCTCGTCCTGACCTGGATCGGCGCCGCCCTGGGCTGGGCCTGGGTGCGCAATCCCTGGTTCCGCTACCTGCACCTCGGCGCGATCGCCTTCGTCGCGCTGGAAGCGCTCATCGGCATGACTTGTCCGCTGACGCAGTGGGAGGACGCGCTGCGCGGCGGCGGCAGCGCGGAATCGTTCGTCGGGCGGTGGGTGCGGCACTTTCTCTACTACCGTGCGCCGGAGTGGGTGTTCACGGCGCTCTACGCCGCTTGGGTGGCGGCGACGCTGGTGACGCTTCGCCTCCTCCCGCCACGGCGCTGAGCTTTTCGCGCAGGCGCGCAACCGCCTCCGGCTCGCCGCGCACGCGCAGCGTCGCCCCCTCGCCCTCGGCCCGCTCCTCCAGCACCTCGCAGGCGGCAAAGATCTCCCCGCGCAACTTCTGCGCCGTCCACGGCAGGAAGAGCTCCGCCTCGACGA
This sequence comes from uncultured beta proteobacterium, assembly GCA_963782655.1. Taxonomy (GTDB): domain Bacteria; phylum Pseudomonadota; class Gammaproteobacteria; order Burkholderiales; family SG8-39; genus JAABQT01. Next base: position 303,990 of record CAWALA010000010.1, read on the forward strand.
GGTTCTGCTGGAAGTGCGCGACGATGGCCTCGCGCAGCTTCGCGACGTCGCCCTCGCGCCGCGCGCTCATCACGCTGCAGCCCGGATACTTCGCGCGCAGCGTCTTCTCGTCGCCACCGCGGTCGATCTTGTTGAACACGAGCAGGCGCGGCACACCGTGCGCGCCGATCTCGTCGAGCACTTCCTCCGTCACCGCGAGCTGGCGCTCGAACCCGGGATCGCTCGCATCCACGACGTGCACGAGCAGCGACGCCTCCAGCGCCTCGTCGAGCGTGGACTTGAACGAGGCGACCAACCCGTGCGGCAGGTTCTTGATGAAGCCGACGGTGTCGCTCACCAGCACGCGCGGCACGCTCTCGGGGTGCAGGGCGCGCACGGTGGTATCCAGCGTCGCGAACAGCTTGTCGGCGACCAGCACCTCGCTTCCCGTGAGCGCGCGCATCAGGGTGGACTTGCCCGCATTGGTGTAGCCGACGAGCGCCACGCGCGCGAGCCCCTGGCGCTCCTGCCGCCGGGCGCGCTGCGTCTTGCGCCCGAGGCCCATCGCGTCGAGCTCCTTCTGCAGCTCGGCGATGCGGTCGCGGATCTTGCGCCGGTCCAGTTCGCCGTGCGACTCGCCGCCGCTGCGGCCGCCGGTGCCGCTGCGCGCCCGGTCCTTCGGCCCGGCCAGCTTGGCGGCTTCGCGCATGCGCGGCGCCATGTAGCCGAGGCGCGCGATCTCGACCTGCGCGCGCGCGGCGCTGGAGCGCGCGTGCCGGTGGAAGATCTCGAGGATCACCATGGTGCGGTCCATCACTTCGCAGCCGACCTCCTTCTCGAGGTTGTGCGCCTGCGAGGGGGAGATGTCGTGGTCGACGAGGACGAGGTCCGCGCGCTCGAGCAATGCCTGCTCGTGCAATTCCTTGCGCTTGCCGACGCCGAGGTACCCCGCCGAGTCGAAGCTGGCGCGCTTTTGCGTGAACTTGCCGATAACCTCGAAGCCCAGCGTCTTGGCGAGCTGGCGCAGCTCGGTCAGCGAGGCCTCGAACTCGACGTCGCTCGCGCTCGGCAGCTGCACGGCCACCACGAGGGCGCGCTTGGGCTGCTGGCTGACTTCCCGCATCAACGCGCCGCCCGCTTGCGGGCGGCCGCCGCTGCGCCGGCAGACAAACGTGACCTCTTCTCCTGCAGGCGCCCGGACACGTACTTGTGCAGCACGCTGGCAATCAGCGTCTGGTAGGGAACACCCTCTTCATGCGCACGGGCCTGAATGTCCATGAGATCGGCTGCAGAAAGACGGATGTTCACGCGCCGGCTCTTTACAAGAGTCGCGCGTGCGGCATCGCGGAAAGCGGCCAGCTGTGCCTTCGTAGGGTGCACGGAAACCAATACGCCCTTCTCGTAGGCTCCCAGCATTTCCCGTTCGTAACGGTCAAGACTTTTCATCTGGATCCTCTACTTGCAGATAGTCGCGCGTTGCCTTCCGCTTCGTCAGTAGGCATATCCCATCTTCAGATAGAACACCATAGTTCGAGTCCTTGCCTGCCGCGTATTCCAGGTTCAGGACGATCCCTTCCTTCGGCTTGAGGATGTACTGGACCCCGACGCCGCCGGCCGGGTAGAGGTTCGCGCTGTCGGAACAACTCCTGCCCCCTCCATAGGTGCAGGCGATTCCGAGGAATAGCGACGCGACAAATTTTTCAGCGAGCCTGTACCGCTCCTCGACCTCGATATGGGACATGTAATCGCCGTTGTACTGACCAAGCTTGTAGCCGCGAAGCTGAACCGGGGCTTTCACCTGGGTCGGTGCATCATCGGTGAAATGGTTCAGTTGGCGCACGGCCAGCACGTTGCCCTTTCCGTGCTGCATGTAATACCGGAAATCGGCCCGGATGACGTCGAAGTCATTCTGGCCACCCAGCGATTCCCGATACGCCATATTGTTAAGGGTGAGCAGCCAACCTTGGGTAGGCGAGTTCTCGTTGTCGCGCGAGTCGTACTGGGCCACGAGACCCAGCCCGCCTGACTTGTAGGGTGCGACCCCCAAGACGTCGAGCACCATGTCGTCGAAGGCCGTCTCACCGCCGATGCCGAAGTTCTGATAGAGGCCCTGCACGCCAACGAACCAGTTGCCGTGAAGCCGGTACGTGTAACGAGAGATGATTCCCTTGACCTCGGAGTTGGATTGCAGCGGAATTCCAGTGCCGAGGTAATCGCTGTAGTCATTCTTGATGTAGCCATACATCATCCCGGCGATCAACCGCTGCCGGTCCTCATCGAAGGAAGTTCTGGCCTGCACTCCGGCCACGATCGACTCGGTACTGGTGTACTGACCCAACACGGCGAATATGGAGGGCCGCGACTTCTCGTCGAAATAGTGCACGTAGCCAGCGAGTGCGCCCACCGAAGTACCGAGCTTCGGGTTTGACTGGAATATAGGGAGGAGAAGCCACGGGGATTTTTCGAGTTTGGTGATGGCATCCTCTTCTGACGACGCCGCAGTCTTTTTCAGCTCAGTCTGCGCGAACGCGCCGGAGCAGCTCATCGCAAGCGCAGCGCAGGCTGCGACCGCAACGCGAACGGCTCGCCGCGACAGCGCATACCTATCGTGAAGTGCCGATCTTTCCTCGAACTGATGAATCCAGTAGAGCGGCGTGGCAAGCCATCCCAGCCACACCGGATCACGCCAGCGCGATACGGCGGTGTTGCCGCGGAATGTGTCGGTCGTCAGCATGATGGCTAGCATCACGATCGCTCCACTCAGCCCTGTGAACGGTCAAGCGGTGTCGAACCAGTTCGATCGCATCGTGCGTTCCCCTCCATACGCATACCTCCTCATCTGGCAAGACTAGAAGGTGTTGCGTCGATCGATTGAACCCGCCACCCAACGCGGACATTCGCGAAGCCCTGAACAAGATCCCCGCCGAAGTGGGATCTGAGGAAATAACAGGTTAAGGGCGACTAGCTGTTTCCACCTGTTTGGCGCTATGCGCGCGACGGTTCACAAATTAGAAGCCAGGCGCGTTTGCGACTAGCCGCCGCCCACGGCCGGCTCCAACTCGGCGTGGAGCAGTTTCCGCAGTGTCCGGGAAACAAAGCCGGCCAGCAGCGCGCCGGCGATCGGGGCGACCCAGAAGAGCCACAGTTGCCCCAGCGCCCAGTCACCGACGAACAACGCGGGTCCCGTGCTGCGGGCCGGATTGACCGACGTGTTGGTCACCGGAATGCTCACCAGGTGGATGAGGGTGAGCGCCAGCCCGATCGCAATGCCCGCAAATTCCACGGGCGCGCGGCGGTGAACCGATCCGAGGATGACGATCAGGAAGCCGAAGGTCATGACCACCTCCGTTACCAGCGCCGACGCGAGGGAGTATTTCCCGGGCGAGTGCTCGCCGTAGCCGTTCGCCGCGAATCCCGCGCTCACGTCGAAGCCGGCCTTGCCGCTGGCGATGACGTAGAGGATCGCGGCCCCTGCCACTGCTCCGGCAACCTGCGCAACGATGTAGGGTGCGAGCTGGTTCGCCGGAAAGCGGCCCGCGGCCCACAAGCCACACGAGACTGCCGGGTTGAAGTGCCCGCCGGAAATCGGACCGAGGGCATATGCCATCGACAACACGGTGAGACCGAACGCGAGGGAGACCCCGGTGAGGCCGATTCCGACATCGGGAAAAGTGGCAGCAAGCACGGCACTGCCGCACCCGCCCAATACCAGCCAAAACGTTCCGATGAACTCAGCAATCAGTTTGGAGACCATGATGGACTTCCATTGAGTTGGGGAAGGACCTGCTTCGCGACGGATTGACGCCAATAAAGTGTATTTCTCTGGCCGGATGGAAGCAACAGCAGTATCAAGCACACCAGGGAGCCAGCCAGCAGTCCTCCCAATCCACCCGCAACTGCTGACGCAAGGTTTACGATCAGTGCATATGTTGACAGAGGCGCATCATGATTCAGCGTGAGATATGCGAAGCCGGCTGCTGCTATTGCAGCGACTGATATCCAGTTTGCCTTGAGTCGAGGCAAGAGATACAGATTCAGTCGCTGAAGGTCGAACCGATCGATGGCCGCTTGGATCCTCATCTCGCAGGCACCTAACGTCCGAGTTGAGCGGCGCGCCGCGCCGACGTTGACGAGAACGAAGCCGCTTGCCGGCGCGTCCGCTCGAACGCGGGGTTAGCCTTCACGTCGTTTGAAAACCAAACTGAAGTTGTTGGCCGGCATCTCGACAGTCTCGGCCAGTACGAATCCGGCGCCAGCAGCAACGTCTGACACAGCCTCCAGGTCGCGAAGGCCCCACTCGGGATTGTGCGCACGAAGATCAAGATCGAACTGCGCGTTACTCTCCGAAGTATGGTGACCGAAACGACGGTAGGGCCCGTATAAGAACAGAACATGCTCTGTAGAAAGCAAAGCCTTCGCGCCTTCGAACAATGCTAGCGTCGCGGACCACGGGGCGACGTGAATCATGTTAATGGCCACCACCGCATCCGCCGTTTGCAAAGGCCAAGGAAGCTTGGTCACATCAAGGTCAATGGGGCTATTGACGTTAGCTCGCTGTTCCTCCCGAACCCGCAGGGCAATAGACTCGCGAAGCTCCGCATCTGGATCGGACGGCTGCCAAGTGAGGTCTGAGAGCGCTTTGGCGAAATGCAAAACGTGCTGTCCCGTGCCGCTGGCGATCTCTAACACCAGGCCGCGGCGGGGTAGAACGCGCGCAAGCACATCAAGTATCGGGCCCTTGTTGCGTTCTGCCGTAGGAGTAGACCATTTCCCGTTGGCTGTCTTTTCACCGCGTTGCTTAAGCATCACATTGGTCCGTGAAGGCTAACGTGTAGTGAACTGCGTATACGCGGGGTAACACGACATCCAGCTTCTTTTCGTCGTCATCCTTTCCCCGCACTCAAGCGTCTAGAGTTCCAAATATACGTCCGCGCCGTCCCTGCTGCTGTTCTTAGCGCGTGCGGGCCCGCTTCCTGGTCACGCTGCGGCTCGTGCCGCCCAGGAGAAGAGCTGGCTGAACACTGCGTCGCGGATCTCGCGCCGCGACAGCACCAGGTCGTGCAGCCCGCCCGGAAAGGCGAGCACCGCCGCCTCGCGCCCAAGCGTGCGCCCCCAGCGCGCGACGTGCCGCCAGTCGAGCACGATGTCCGCCTCGTCCGAATGCATAGTCAGCACCGGGCAGCCGATGTCGAGGCCGGCGTGCACCTTCGCCTGCGCGGCAAGCACCGCCCCGATCCAGCCGAAGTAGGCCGGAAAGCCGTGCAGGGGCTTCAGCTTCAGGTCGAAGTCCCATTCGCCGCCGAACTCGCGGTGGATGCTGCGCACGTAGGCGGCCGAGAGCGCCTTCGGATCGTTGAGGAACGGAAAAGCCTGGCCGGCGAGCGCGGCGACGCCAAGCTGCGCGCGCTTGAACGCGCCCACCTTCCAGTCGAAGAACGGGCTATTGAGCCACAGCGCGCGCACCTGCTCCCGGCGCTCTCCCCGGCTCGCGTAATGCGCGCACACCAGCCCGCCGGTCGAATGCCCGGCGAGCAGCACCGGCGCGCCGATCTCCTCGAGCGCGCGCGTGATGTCGGCGTGATACTCGGCGAGGTCCTTGCAGAAGCACGGATGCTGGTGCGCGAGGAGCGAGCGGCCGTGCTTGCGCAGGTCGAGCGCGTAGAAGGCGTAGCCCTCGGCGGCGAAACGCTCGGCCATGTGGCGCTGGAAGAAGTAATCCACGAAGCCGTGCACGTAGAGCACGGCGCCGCGCGGCGCGTCGCCCGCGGGCAGGCGCACCAGCGTCGCCACCACGCGCCCGTCGTAGTCGTCGGGAAATTCGAGCTTCTTCGCCTCGAACCCCGGCAGCTGCGTATCTGCGCTCCAGTCACTCATGCCGCGCTAGCGCCCAGGAAACGTGCTCGCGCACCAGCGCCGACGGATCGTCGGCGCGCGCGCGCAGCGCGCGCAGCACCTCGGGCGTGGACGGCGCGTTGCCCAGGCCCACCGCGAGGTTGCGCAGCCAGCGCTCGTAGCCGATGCGCCGGATCGGCGAGCCCGCCATGCGGGCGGCGAACTCCTCTTCGGTCCACGCGAAGAGTTCCACGAGGCTCGCCCGGTCGAGGCCGTTCCGCACCGCGAAGTCCGGCTCGGGGCTCGGCCGCGCGAAGGAGTTCCACGGACACACCGCCTGGCAGTCGTCGCAGCCGTAGACGCGGTTGCCGATGAGGGCACGCAGCGGCTCCGGGATGCTGCCCTTGCAGCTCGATGGTCAGGTAGGAGATGCAGCGCCGCGCGTCGAGCTGGTAGGGGCCGCGGATCGCCTGCGTGGGGCAGATGTCGATGCAGCTTGTGCAGGTGCCGCAATGCTCGCCAACCGGCGCATCCACCGGCAGCGGCAGGCTGGTGTAGATCTCGCCGAGGAAGAACCAGGAGCCTGCCTCGCGCGACAGGAGCAGCGTGTGCTTGCCGCGCCAGCCGATGCCCGCCTTGCGCCGCGAGCTCGACCTCCATCACCGGGGCCGAGTCGGCGAATACGCGGTAGCCGAAGGCCCCGGCTCGGCCTCGATGCGGTCGCAGAGCTTCTGCAGCCGGGCGCGCAGCACCTTGTGGTAGTCGCGGCCGCGCGCGTAGCGCGCGATTGCACGCGAGCAGCGGATCCCCGGCTGCGTCGGTCGCCCTCCTGCAGGTAATCCATGCGGCAGGAGATCACGCGCAGCGTGCCCGGCACCAGCTCGGCCGGCCGCGCGCGGAGCGCGCCGTGGCGCGCCATATAATCCATCTCGCCGTGCCAGCCCCTGCCGAGCCATTCGCCGAGCCGGTTTTCCGCGTCGGCGAGATCGGTGTCTGCGATCCCCACCGCCTGGAAGCCGAGTTCCGCGCCCCATTGCTTGATGCGCGCCGCGAGCGCGCGGGTAGTCCATGGCCGCCGAGTCTAGCCTCGAGCTCCCGGACGAGGCGGCCACGCTGCGCCTCGGGGCCGCCCTGGCGGTCGGCGTGGAGCCGGGCCGGACGTTATTCCTCTCCGGGGACCTGGGCGCCGGGAAGACGACGCTGGTGCGCGGCCTGCTGCGGGCGCTGGGGGTACGCAGGCCGGGTGAAAAGCCCAAGCTATCCACTGGTTGAACTTTATAGGCTTTCGAGATTAAACTTCTATCACTTTGATTTTTATCGGTTCAAGAACGAGGCTGAATGGCAGGATTCGGGCTTCAGGGAGTACTTCAACGCGCAGTCGGCCTGTGTCGTGGAATGGCCGGAGCGCGCTGGGGTATTGCTGCCCCCGCCGACCCTCGCGATCCGGCTGGAAGTCACCGGCACGGGGCGCCGCGCGTGCCTGAGCGCGCCCTCGCCCGCCGGCGCCGGCTGGCTCGCGCAGGCCTTGCAGCGCTACTCCTCGGCGGCATAGCCGCGGCGCAGGCCGACGTGGTCGCCACGCGCATCTGGCCCGCGCGCGACTACACCCGCGTCACCTTCGAGTCGCGCCAGGAGCTGAAGTACGCCCTCTTCGCCATCAAGGAGCCCGAGCGGCTGGTGCTGGACCTGGAGGGCGTGGACGCCGGACCGGTGCTCAACGAGCTGCAGTCCAAGGTGGCGGCAGGCGACCCCTACATCGCCAGCCTGCGCGTGGCGCGCAACCGGCCGGGCGTGACGCGCGTGGTGCTCGATCTCAAGACCGAGGTGAAGCCGCAGGTGTTCACGCTCAAGCCGATCGCCGACTACGGCCACCGGCTGGTGCTCGACCTCTACCCGGTGGTGGCGCCCGACCCGCTCGCCGCGCTGATCGAGCTCGACGGCAAGATCGCCGGCAGCGCGCCGGAATCCGCGCCCGCGAAGGGTGCGCCCGGGACGAAGCCCAAGGTGGCGCGCCTCGCCACCATCGTCATCGACGCCGGGCACGGCGGCGAGGATCCCGGGCGCGCGCGGCCGCCGCGGCAGCCACGAGAAGGACATCACGCTGACGATCGCGCGGCGCCTGAAGGGCCTGATCGACGCCGAACCGGAGATGCGCGCGGTGCTCACGCGCGACGGCGACTACTACCTGCCGCTCAACGCGCGCGTTGAGAAGGCGCGCAAGGTGAAGGCCGACCTGTTCGTCTCGGTGCACGCCGACGCGTTCATCCGCCCGCACGCGCGCGGCTCCTCGGTGTTCACGCTTTCGCAGCGGCCCACCTCGGAGGCGGCGCGCTGGCTGGCGAAGCAGGAAAACGATTCCGACCTGGTGGGCGGGGTGAACCTCGACGGCAAGGACCGCTTCCTCGCGCAGACGCTGCTCGACCTGTCGCAGACCGCCACCACCGACCACAGCCTGAAGCTCGGCGGCGCGGTGCTCGCCGAGCTGGGGCAGGTCAACACGCTGCACAAGGCGCGCGTCGAGCAGGCCGGCTTCGCGGTGCTGAAGGCGCCCGACGTGCCCTCGATCCTGGTGGAGACCGCGTTCATCTCCAACCCGGAAGAGGAAAAGCGCCTCAACGACCAGGCCTACCAGGACAAGCTCGCGCAGCGCGATCCTCGCGGGCATCAAGCGCTATTTCGCCAAGAACCCGCCGCGGCCGCATGGGCCGCTGGCGTTGCGCTAGCCGCGCGCGCGCAACGCGCCGATCGCGATCGGCGTCATCGAGATCGCGACGATGATCACGATCACCACGCCGAGGTTGTTCTTCACCAGCGGGATGTTGCCGAACCAGTAACCGGCGAGGCACAGCGACACCACCCAGAGCATTGCGCCCACCACGCTGAAACCGAGGAAGCGGGCGTAGGACATCGTGCCGATGCCGGCCACGAACGGCACGTAGGTGCGCACGATCGGCACGAAGCGCGCGATGATGATGGCCTTGCCGCCGTGGCGCTCGTAGAACGCGTGCGTGCGCTCGAGGTACTTGCGGCTGAACCAGCGCGAGTCCTCGAGGCGGAACACCTTCGGCCCGGCCCAGCGCCCGATCCAGTAATTGACGTTGTCGCCGGTGAGCGCCGCAGCCACCAGCACCGTCATGACCGTCGTGATGTCCATGCCGCCCGCCGCGGCCAGCGCGCCGACCACGAACAGCAGCGAATCCCCGGGCAGGAACGGCATCACCACCACCCCGGTCTCGGTGAACACGATGACGAACAGCAGCGCGTACACCCACGTGCCGTGCTGCGCGACGAAGGCGGCGAGATGCGCGTCGAGATGGACCACGAAATCCCACAGCGCGGCGAGAAGCTCCATGCGGCGATTCTATATACTCTTCGCATGAGCGCCATCCGCGTCATGCCGGAGCTGCTGATCAGCCAGATCGCGGCCGGCGAGGTGGTCGAGCGGCCGGCCTCGGTGCTCAAGGAGCTGCTCGAAAACAGCCTGGACGCCGGCGCCGCGGAGATCCAGGTGACGCTCGCCGAAGGCGGCGCGAAGCGCGTGCAGGTGGACGACGACGGCGGCGGCATCGCGCGCGAAGACTTCGGCCTCGCCTTTGCGCGCCACGCCACCTCGAAGATCGGCTCGCTCGAGGACCTCGAAGCGGTGGCGACGATGGGTTTTCGCGGCGAGGCGCTCGCCTCCATCGCCGCGGTGTCGCGCGTCGAGCTGGTGTCGCGCGCGCATGGCGATGCGCACGCCTGGTCGCTCGCGGCGGAAGGCGGCGCACCGGGCGAGCCGCGTCCCGCGGCGCGCGCGCCGGGCACCACGGTAGCGGTGTCCGACCTCTACTTCAACACGCCGGCGCGGCGCAAGTTCCTGCGCACCGAGGCGACCGAGTTCGGTCATTGCGACGAGGCGTTCCGCCGCATCGCGCTCGCGCGGCCGGATCTTGCCTTCACGCTGAAGCACAACGGCCGCGTTTCGGCGCACCTCGCCCCGCAATCGCTCGCGGCGCGCGCGGCGGCGCTGCTCGGCCCGGAGTTCGCTGCTGCCTCGGTGCCGGTGGAGGCGCAGGCGGGCACGCTGCGGTTGCACGGTCTCGCCGGCACGCCGCAGGCGGCGCGCAACCGCGCCGACGCGCAGTACTTCTACGTCAACGGGCGCTTCGTGCGCGATCGGCTGCTCGCGCACGCGGTGCGCGAGGCCTACCGCGACACGCTGCACGGCGAGCGCCAGCCGGCCTTCGTGCTGTTCCTCGAGCTCGACCCGCGCGGCGTGGACGTGAACGTGCACCCGGCGAAGACCGAGGTGCGCTTCCGCGATGCTCGCGGCATGCACCAGTTCGTGTTCCACGCGCTGCAGCGCGCGCTGGCGCCGTCGGCCGCGCAGGCGCCGGTGAGCTACGCCACCGTATCCGCGCAGGGCCCGGCGATCCAGGCGGCGCTCGCGATGCAGGAGCCGGTGATGGATTACAGGCCGGCGGCAGTTCCGCTCCCGGTATCGGGAAAGGCGCCGCCGCTGGGCTACGCCCTGGCGCAGCTGCACGGCGTATATATCCTCGCGCAGAACGAAGCGGGCCTCGTGCTGGTGGACATGCACGCGGCGCACGAGCGCATCCTGATGGAGAAGCTCAAGCTCAGGCTCGACGCCGGCGCCCTCGAGCGCCAGAGCCTGCTGGTGCCGGCCGTGTTCCGCGCCGAGGCGCTGGAAGTCGCGACCGCCGAGGAGAATCACGCTGCCCTGGAGCGGCTCGGGCTGGAGCTTTCCGTCGCCGGCCCCAACGAGCTTGCGGTGCGCGCGGCGCCGGCGCTGCTCGCGGGCGGCGACGTGACGGCGCTCGCGAGGTCCCTCCTCGCCGAGCTGCGCGAGTTCGGCGCGGCGCAGGTGCTGGCGGCGCGCCAGAACGAACTGCTCGCCACCATGGCCTGCCACGCGGCGGTGCGCGCCAACCGCGCGCTGTCGCGTCGCCGGAGATGAACGCCCTGCTGCGCGAGATGGAGGAGACCGAGCGCTCCGGCAGCTGCAACCACGGGCGCCCGACCTGGTACCAGCTCACCATGGCGGACCTGGACAAGCTTTTCCTGCGTGGCCGGTAAAGCGTTCGCGCTGCTCGGACCCACCGCCAGCGGAAAGTCCACCCTGGCGCTGGAGCTCGCGAGGCGCTTTCCGCTCGAGATCGTTATCGATGGACTCGGCGCAGGTGTATCGCGGCATGGACATCGGAACCGCCAAGCCTTCGCTCGCGCGAGCGCGAGCGGGTACCGCACCACCTGATCGATCTGATCGAGCCGACGGAGAGCTATTCGGCCGGCCGGTTTCGCGCGGACGCGGTCCGCGCGATCGGGGAAATTCAGGGACGGGGCAAGGTGCCGCTGCTTGTCGGCGGCACGATGCTTTACTACAAGGCCTTGTCACAAGGCATGGACAACTTGCCTGTGGCCGAGCCCGGGCTGCGCGCGCAGATCGACGCGCGCGCCGCGCGCCACGGCTGGCCGGCGCTGCACGCCGACCTCGCGCGCGTGGACCCGGTCACCGCGGCTCGGCTTTCGCCCAACGACGCGCAGCGCATCCAGCGCGCGCTGGAGGTGTGGGAGTTGTCCGGCCGGCCGATCTCCGAATTGCAGAGGTCCGCGAGTCCGGATCTGCCGTTCGAGCTGAAGGCCTTCGCGCTGATTCCGGAAGACCGCGCGGAGCTGCACCGGCGCATCGCGGAGCGATTCGAGCGCATGCTGAAGGACGGATTGGTGGAGGAGCTGAAGACCTTGCGCCGGCGACACGAGTTGCAGGCCAGCCTGCCGAGCATGCGCTGCGTCGGCTACCGGCAGGCCTGGGCCTACCTCGAAGGCGAGTACGGCAAGGCCGAGCTGCGCGAGAAGGGCATTGCCGCCACGCGCCAGCTCGCCAAGCGCCAGCTCACCTGGCTGCGCAGCCTGCCTGGCCTGGAGCCGGCCGAGCGCCTTGCCGCCGCTCTTGGTAGAGTTTAGTCAGGAGGCCCGCGATGCACCCGATTCCCGTACGGACCATGAAATTTGAAGTGCCCAGCGCCGGCGAATTCCACCCGCTGTACATCGCGGGAAATTCAGTGCTGTCGTACAACCATACGGCCTTCGGCCTGTACGTCGCGCTGCTGGAGCCGTTCGCCGTCAAGTCGTTCAGGCGGGTGCTGGACCGGATCCGCGACGAGGCGCTGCGCGAAGAAGTCGATCGCTTTTCCCGACAGGAAGCGCAGCACTACCAGCGGCACATCGACTTCAACAAGGTCGTCCTCGCGCACGGCTACCCCGGCCTCGAGCACAGGCTCGACCGGCTGCGGGGCGACCTGGAGGGGTTCCTCGGCAACGCGAGCGACCGGTTCTGCATCGGCTACGTGGAGGGCTTCGAGTCCTACACCACACAGTTCGCCCTGAGGATGATCGAAAGCGGGTTGTACGATCACAAGCGCACCCATCCCGCCTTCGGCAGCCTCTTCAAGTGGCACATGCTGGAGGAGATCGAGCACCGCACCGTGGCGTTCGATCTGTATCAGCACCTGTTCGGCGGCTATCTGGATCGGGTGCGCATGTGCTGGATATCCCAGGGCCATATGCTGCGCTTTCTGGACGATTGCGCCGCGCTGATGTCGGCGGCCGATGTCGCGCGGCACGGCGAGCGCTGCCGCATCTCGGCACGGCAGAGGTTCCAGCTCGCGACGTTTCCGGTCGGCATGCGCCTGCGCTCGATGCTTCCCGGCTACACGCCGCGCAAGCACCACGTGCCCGACAGCATCGCCAAGCTGTCGGCGCACTTCACGCAGCTGGCGGAAAGCGTGCGCTAGTCGAGACTGAGTCCGACCTGGCGCGTGACGCGCCGGTAGGCCTCGAGCTGCTCCGCGACGAACGCCGTCAGCTCCTGCGGCGTCGAGCTGCGCGGCTCGAAGGCGAGCTTGCCGAAGGCATCGCGCACCTCGGGCCTGGCGAGCACCACGGCCATCTCGCGCGCGAGGCGATCGACGATCTCCTTCGGCATCTTCGGCGGACCGAACAACCCGCCCCAGGGCGTGATCGACACCCGCTCCAGCCCCGCCTCGGTCATGGTGGGCGCATCCGGCAGGAGCTGGTTGCGGTTCGGCAGCAGCGTCGCGAGCGCGCGCAGCTTGCCCTCCTTCACCTGCGGCGCCAGCGTCCCGGGTGTGGCGATCGTGAAGTGCACGCGCCCGGCCACCATGTCGAGCGACAGCGGCCCGTCGCCCTTGTAGGGGATGTGCACCACGTCGATCTTCTGCTGCGCCGCGAACTGCGCGGTGGCGAGGATGCTGGTGGCGTTGCCCGTGCCGTAGTTGAGCTTGCCGGGATTGGCGCGCGCGTAGGCGACCAGCTCGCCGAGGGTGTTCACCGGCAGGCTGGCGTGCGAGAAGACGAAGAAGCCGAAGATGCCGACGAGCGACACCGGGGTGAAGTCGTTGACCGGATCGTAGGGCGGCACCTTCTTCGCCGCGGGCGCGAACGACATCCCGGTCGCCGTGCCGTAGTAGAGCGTGTAGCCGTCGGGGGCCGCCTGCAGGACCGCCTGCGAGGCGATGATGCCCTCGGCGCCGGGCTTGGTCTCGATGACCACCGGCTGGCCGAGCGCGAGGCTCAACGGCTGCGCGTAGATGCGCGCGCCCAGCTCGGCCGCGCCGCCCGGCGGGAACGGCACGATGAGCCGGATCGGCTTGTTGGGGTACTGCGCCTGCGCAGCAAAGGGGAGAAACGCCGCGAGGATCGCCGCAAGCAGTCTGGTCATGGCTTCACTCCGGTTGCACGCCGGCGGCGCGCAGGATGTTGCGGTAGCTTTCCATCTGCTCCTTGACGAACTCGCCCAGGCGCTCGGGCGAGGACGGCGTCAGCACGAACGCCTGCTTCTCCATCAGCGCCTGCACGTCGGTGCGCGCCATCGCCGCGCCGAACTCCCTGTTGATGCGCTCGACCACGTCGCGCGGCATCTTCGCCGGGCCGAACAGGCCGGCCCAGGAGGTCACCGAGAACTGCGGCATGCCGGCCTCCGCGATGGTCGGCACGTCGGGCAGCAGGTGGCTGCGCCGTGGCGAGCGTGGTGACCAGCGCGCGCAGCTTGCCGTCGCGCACCTGCGGCACCGAGGTGCTGGAGGAGGCGAACAGCAGCTGCACGCGGCCGCCGACCAGATCGATGATCGCCTGCGGCTCTCCCCGGTAGGGCACGTGCACCATCTGGATGCCGGCCTGCGAGGCGAAGAACGCGGTGGACACGATGCCCGTGGTGTTGCCCGTGGCGTAGTTGATCTTGCCCGGGTTCGCCTTGGCGTAGGCAATGAACTCGCTCAGCGTCTTCGCCGGGACGCTCGGGTGCACGACGATGAAGAAGGTGTAGCGGCCGATGTCGCTGATCGGCGTGAAATCGGCCACCGGATCGTAGGGGGGCACCTTCTTCAGCGCCGGCACCGCCGACATCGGGCTGTTGGTGGCCATCAGCAGCGTGTAGCCGTCGGGCGCGGCGCGCATCACCTCGGCCGCCGCGATCGCGCCGTCGGCGCCCGCCTTGTTCTCGACCAGCACCGGCTGGCCCACGGCGTTGGACACCGCGTTGCCCAGGATGCGGGAGATCGTGTCGGTGGCCGAGCCGGCCGGGAACGGCACGATGATCTTGATCGGCTTGTTCGGGTACTGGGCGTGCGCGACCGCGCACAACGCACCGAGCACGAGCCCGGCGACGAGCTTTCTCATGGGACGACCCTCCTCCGCGCCGATTATAGAATGGGCGCGTCGCTGGGAGGCAAGCATGGACATCGGCATCGTCGGGCTGGGCAGGATGGGCGCCAACATGGCGCGGCGGCTGGCGCGCGGCGGGGTGCGCGTGCTGGCCTACGACCGCAGCAGCGCGGCGCGCGAGGCGCTCGCCGGCGAGCCCGGGGTGGAGTGCGTGGAGGGCCTCGCCGCGGTGTGCGCGCAGCTCGAGGGCGAGCGCGTGATCCTGCTGATGCTGCCCGCGGGCGCGGTCACCGAGGACGCGCTGCGCGAGCTGCTGCCGCTGCTGTCCGCCGGCGACACGCTGGTGGACGGCGGCAACGCCTTGTACAAGGACTCCGATGCGCCGCGCGATGGACCTCTCGCAGCAGGGCCTGCGCTACATCGACGCCGGCGTCTCGGGCGGCGTGCACGGCCTCGCCCACGGCTACTGCCTGATGCTCGGCGGCACGCCGAAGTCGATCGAGATCTTCGAGCCCTACGCGCGCCTGCTCGCGCCGGGGCCGGAGCGCGGCTGGCTGCACTGCGGCCCGGCCGGCGCCGGCCACTACGCCAAGATGATCCACAACGGCATCGAGTACGGCATGATGCAGGCGCTCGCCGAGGGCTTTGCGCTGCTCGACGCGCGCCAGGACTTCGGCTTCGACGCCGGGCGCCTCGCCGAGACCTGGCGCCACGGCAGCGTGATCCGCTCCTGGCTGCTCGACCTGTGCGCGGAGGTGCTGCAGCAGCGACGACGCGCTCGCAGGGCGTGGCGCCGGTGGTGGCCGACTCGGGCGAAGGCCGCTGGGCGGCGCTGGAATCCATCGAGCTGGGCGTGCCCGCGCCGGTCCTCACCATGGCGCTGATGGGACGCTTCTCCAGCCAGGGGCGCTCCGACTACGCGAGGAAGCTCCTCGCCATGATGCGCGCGGGATTCGGCGGGCACGCGGTCACGAGAGCGTGATCGTCGTCGTCATGGGCGTGTCGGGCTGCGGCAAGAGCACCGTGGGCGCCCTGCTCGCGCAGAGGCTCGGCGCGAGTTCCTCGACGCGGACGAGTTCCACCCGCCGGAGAACGTGGCCAAGATGGCCGCCGGCATGCCGCTCACCGACGCGGACCGCAGGCCCTGGCTCGAGCGGCTCAATGCGGAGCTGCAAGAAGAGGAAGAACGCGGTGCTCGCCTGCTCGGCGCTGAAGGAGTCCTACCGCCAGCATACTTGCCGCAGGGCCTCGACTGCCGCTTCGTGCACCTGCGCGGCCCGATCGAGCTCATCCGCGCGCGCATGGCGCAGCGCCAGCACCGCTACATGCCCGCCTCGCTGCTCGAGAGCCAGTTCGCGACGCTCGAGCCGCCGGCGGGCGCCATCGAGGTGGACATCGCCGCAGCCGCCCGCGCGCTGCGTCGATGCGATCGCCGCGGCGCTGGCGCGCTAGGCACCGAGCAGCCGCAGCTGCACCGCGCGCATCACCGCCGCGGCGGCCGAATGCACCGCGAGCTTGCGGTAGGCGCTCTTGATGTGGCTGGTGACCGTGTTCACCGAGACGCCCAGGCGCGTGCCGATCTCGAAGTAGCTGTGGCCCTGCGCCAGCAGCCGCAGCACGTCCACTTCGCGCCCGGTGAGGCGCTGCGCCTCGCCGTTCGCCGCCGCCGGCCCGGCGCACAGGTCCAGCCGCAGGACCTGCACCACGGGCCGGATGGCGAGCGCCCAGGCAAGGTCCGCGCCGCCGGACTGCAGCCGCTCGGCGACGCGGACGCGCGGGATCCCGGACAGCGCCTCGCGGAAGCAGTCGAGCTTGTCGCCGTCGTCCGCGAGGACTGTCAGGCACGCGTGCTTGTCGGGACCGGACATGGCCGCCGCCTCAGATGCCGATGTGCGCTTGGTACTTCGCGCCGTTGGACATCGTGCAGGTGCCGGCGCCCTGGCGCGGGTTGCTCATCTGGTACTCGCAGCTCATGTAGGCGCCGCTCGGGCTGAAGGCGCTCGCCACGCCCTTGCGCGCATCGCCGTCCACGCGCGTCGCTTCGCCCGTGAGCACCTCGCCCTTGTAGTTGAGCTGGAAGCGCCCCTTGCCGGTCATCATGTTGACCACCGTGCCGGTGATGACGCCGGTCTGGGTGGCCGCTTCGTTCGCCGGGTACAGGCGCACGTTGAGCGCGACCGCGCCGGGCGCCGGTGGCGCGGCGCCACGGCGTTCGGCGGCACGCCGACCGGGTAGATCCGGGAAGGGCTTGCCCTCCGGGTCGTACGGCATGCACGTAGCAGCCCTGCAGCGTCACTGCGCAAGCCGCCAGCGCGGCGGCGATCTTGATGTTGCGTTTCATGGTGCTCTCCTTGGTCAGATCCAGGGCCCCTGCCCTGGTGAGTCCATCATCGGGGCCGGGGGGTTGCACCCCGCTCACGGGTGACTTACAGATGGGTTACAGGGCCGGGGCGGTAGTACAGTGTCGGCGCAGCCAGCCCATGACCGACCCCAGCTACCCCGACGCCCTGCCGGCCCAGTACCGGCTGCACTGGTACGTGCTCGAACGGGTGCTCGGCCAGGGCGGGTTCGGCATCACCTACCTCGCGCGCGACACCAACCTCGACCAGCAGGTGGCCATCAAGGAGTACCTGCCGGTGGACGTGGCCACGCGCCGCGCCGGACGCCTCGGTGCGCTCGCGCACCGAGGAGCAGAGCGAGCGCTACCGCTGGGGCCTGGACCGCTTCATCCGCGAGGCGCGCACGCTGGCGCGGTTCGACCACCCGAACATCGTGCGCGTGCTCTCGGTGTTCGAGCACAACAACACCGCCTACATGGTGATGCGCTTCGAGGAAGGCGAGAACCTCGCGGCGCTGCTCGAGCGGCGCCGCACGCTGCCCGAGGACGAGCTGATGCGCATCGTGCTGCCGATCCTCGACGGCCTGGAGCTGGTGCACAACGCGGGCTTCATCCACCGCGACATCAAGCCGGACAACATCCACATCCGCGCCGACGGCTCGCCGGTGCTGCTCGATTTCGGCTCGGCGCGCCATTCGATGGGACACGCGCGCACCGTCACCATCCTGGTGGCGCCGGGCTACGCGCCCTTCGAGCAGTACTACTCGAGCGGCGAGAACCAGGGTCCGTGGACCGACCTCTACAGCCTGGGCGCCACCTGCTACCGCGCCATCGCGGGCATCGCGCCGATGGACGCCATCACGCGCAGCAAGGGCATCCTCGGCAGCACGCGCGAGATCCTGGTGCCCGCGGTCGACCATCGGCAGCGGGCGCTATTCGGCGGGCCTGCTCAAGGCGATCGACCACGCGCTGCACTTCGCGGAGAAGGAGCGGCCGCAGAGCATCGCGGAGTGGCGGCGCGAGCTCGCGGGCGCAGGCACGCCCGCGGCGCGCGCGGCGCCGGCGACCATGTCGGTGACGCCGGCGACGGCGCCGGCGCCCGTGCGCCGCCCGCTGCCGCGCCGGCGCCCTCGATCCGCGGTCCGGTGATCTGGGCGACGCTCGGCGCGCTGGTGGCCGCCGTCGTGGTCGTCGCGGTCGTGTTCTGGCTGTTGCCGCGCGCCGAGGATCCGAACGGCAAGCTTGCGCGAGCGCACTCGCAGCGCTCCGAGGCCGAGCGGCGCGAGATGGAAGCGCAGCGGCAGAAGGACATGGACGCCGCGGCGCAGCGCCAGCGCGACGAGCAGCAGAAGCGCGAGGCCGATCGCCGCGCCGAAAGCGGAGCAGGAGAAGAAAGCTCGCGGACGAGCGGGCACGCCGCGAGACGGAAGCGAAGAAGGCCGCCGCGGCGAAAGCGCAGCGCGAGGCGGAGGCCAAGAAGAAGGCCGACGCGGCAGCGCGCCGAAGCGCGCAGACAGAAGAGCCGAGCGAAGCGCAGCGGACGCGCAAGCGCCGCGAAGAGGCGCGTCCTGCGGTCGCGGTCGACGCCGCCCGCGCCGCCGCCCGCGCCGCCGAAGGCGGCCGAGCCTGACCTGCTCACGCAGGCCGAGCAGGCGAGCAAGCGCGGCAACGACGCCGAGAGCCTCGCGCTCTTCCGCAAGGCGGCCGACGCAGGGCAACGCAGAGGCGCAGTTCGCGCTGGGCGAGATGTTTGCCGCGGGGCGCGGCGTCCGCAGAGCAACTTCCAGGCCTACGTCTGGTTCGCCTCGCGCGGCGCGCGCCGGGCACGCCGGTGCGAAGGCGCGGCGCGAGCAGGTCACGGCCACGCTGCAGCCGGCCGAAATCCAGCAGGCGGACGAAACTGCTGCGCTGAGCCGGCACAGCCGGGCTAAGATTGCCCCGGCGAGGGGGAACGTCGGTGGACCGGTATGCGCGAGCATCAGCCTGGCGCAATCGCGCGCGGCGGCGCTGGCGCGCTGCTGGCGGCGCTCTGCGCGGGCTGCGCGCCGACGATCGCAGTCCAGGTGCGCGCGCGATCATCGAAGTCAACCGAGACTTCCACGTCGCAGTACGAGCGCATCCTCGCGGAGAAGGGCACGCGCGTGTTCCGCGTGCGCGCCGGCAAGGCACTTCCCGGCGTGCGCGCTGCGCTGTTCGACCTCGGCATGCGCATGGAGAGCCAGGACCTCGACCTCGGCTACCTCAGCTTCGCCGCGCCCGCGCCCGCGCCGCTCAACATGCGAGGAGTGGAGGCCAGGTGGCGCAGGCCGACCTGCCGATGATGCGCGAGCTTGCCGCGCGCCACATCGGCCTGCTGCCGAGCTGGTTCATCAGCTTCGAGCCGGAAGGCCTGGAGATCGTGATCAACGCCACGGTGCTGCCGGCGTGCGGCCGGCAGCGAGATCTCGCTCACCATGCGCATGCGGCAGGTGACGCCGCCGCCCTCCGGCATGCCGCGGCGCGAGTACGCGCCGCCCACCGGCGTGCGCATGGGCCTGGACAAGATCTGGGGGCAGATCGAGCGCGAGCTGGGCGTCAAGGGCCGCTCGCCTTGAGCCCGGCGTAGACCGCCTGCGTCTCCGGCGAAGGCGCCGCCTTCAGCCGCGCCGCGAGCAAGCGTGCGCAGCCGCTCGTAGGACGGCGCGCGCCTCCACCAGGTCGCCCGCGCGCTGGTAGCACAGCATCAGGTTGCGGTACGGCGCCTCGAAGAGCGGATCGGCCTCGATCAGGCGCAGGTAGCAGTCGGCGGCGGCCTCCGGCTGCCCGGCGTCCTCCCAGCGCCGCGCGAGGCGCGCGCAGGCAGCGCAGCAGGCGCAGGCGCACCTGCTCGCGGCAGGCGATGTAGCTCGGCTGCTCGGATTCGTCGGGCAGGAACGGGCCGCGGTAGAGCGCGAAGCACCTCGTCGGCGAGCGCGGCGCAGGCCTGCGTCCGCGGCCGCGCCCGCGGGCGCGCGCAGCGCCTCGTCGAGCGCGCTGCAGGCCTGCTCGAGCGCCCAGGCGTCCACCCACACCAGCGCCGGGTTGAGCGACAGGCGCCCGTCGCGCAGCAGCACCGCGTCGTCCTCGCCCAGCAGCTTCCGCAGCCGGTGCAGCGTCGCGGTGAAGGACTTGTGCGCGTAGTCCGCGTCGACGTGCGGCCAGAGCGCGTCGGCGATCTGGTCGGCGCGCACCTCCTGCCCGCCGTTCGCGAGCAGCACCTTGAGCAGCTCCATCGGCCGGCCCGGGCCCTTGCCGGAGAACTCGACCGGCGCGGACTCGCGCAGCAGCTCGAAGCGCCCCAGGGCGCGCACGCGGAACGGCCAGGGCCAGGCCGCCAGGCGCAGCGGCGGGATGCGCGGCACGAGGCGCCGCGCGCGCACCAGCGCCTGCGCGTAATCCGCTTCGATGCCGTGGCGCAATGCCTGCGCGCACAGCTCGGCGAGCGCGCGGCTTGCGCCACCACGGCGCGTGCCGCAAGCCGTGCTCGCGCCCGAGCGCGAACGCGCTGCGCAGCGCCTCGAGCGCGGCGCCCGCCTCGCCCGCCTCGCGCGCCGCCTCGGCCGCCGCGAGGCCCGCGTAGAAGCGCAACAGGTCGCTGCGCGCGCGCTCGGCGAGGTCCGCGGCTGCGCGCAGCTGCGCCTCGCGCCCGCGCCGGTCGGCCTCGCCGGCCAGCGACTGCGCGAGCGCGATGCGCGCCAGGCACTCGACCCAGGGCGTGCCGGTCTCCACGGCCAGCGCGAGCGCCGTCTTCGCCTCGCGGCGCGCGGCCGCGCTGATCGCCCTCGAGCATCGCCAGCCAGCCGTGCAGGTAGTGCAGCAGCGCGCGGTCGCCGCGGCGCAGCCGCGCCGTGCCCTCGATCGCCTGCAGCTCGAGGCGCGCGGCGTCGCGCTCGCCCGCGACCGAGCGCGGCGGCGGCGGCCAGCATGCGCAGCCACGCATGCCAGCCGTGCAGGCCTTCGCTTTCCGCGGCGGCGAGGCCGGCCCGCGCCGCCTCCGCGCGCCGCGGCGTGCTCGCCAGCGAGGAGTGCCTGCAGCCCGCTGCAGCAGCACGACCGCCATGCGCCGCCGGCAGCCGCAGCGCCTTCGCGTCGAGGCCTTCGAGCGCGGCGCGCGCCGCCGCCAGGTCGCCGCGCGCCATCGCCGCCACAGCGCGCGCGAGCGGGTCGCCGCTGCGCGCGATCCAATCGTCGAGCGCGGCATTGCCCGGGTCGCGCGCCAGCAGCGCGTGCGCGAGCGTGGCCGCGGCGGCGGCGTCGGGCGAGCCCTGCGCCAGCGCCGCGCACCAGCGATCGAGCGGCGCCAGGTCGTCGAACTCCGCGAGCAGCGCGTCGATCGCGCCGCCGGCACTGCGAGGCCATGCCGCGCGCGTCGCGCCGCGGCGCGAAAGCCCTCGCAGGCCTGCTCGAAGGCGCGCAGCGCGGCGCGCGGGCTGGCGCGCAGGCGGGCAAGGCCCGCGGCGTGCAGCAGGCGCGGATCGCGCTGCAGGAACTCCGCCGGCAGCAGCTCGAGCCACGCCTGCCACGGTCGCGCTGCGCCCCTGCGCCAGCATCGCCGGCGCCTCCTCGGCGACCAGGCGCGCCACCTCCTGCCAGTCGCGGCTCTCGACGAGCAGCGCGACCGCGTCCTCCGGCTGGCCGGCGCCGCGCAGCAGCAGCGCCGCGCGCTGCAGCCAGCGGTGCTCGAGCGCCTCGGGAAGCTCCTGCGCGGCGCGCGCGCGCAGGAAGTCGCGCAGCAGGCGGTGCAGCTGGAACATGCGCCCGGCCTCGGACTGCACCTCGTTCACGAAATAGCCGTTCAGCGCGAGGTTGAGCAGCAGCCGCCCGCCCTTGTCGTCGCCGGTGAGCGCCTGCGCCACCTCGGCGTTCATGCGCGGCAGGCAGGCGATGCCCAGCAGGAACTTGCGCGTGCGCGGCTCGAAGCTCGTCGAAGATCTCGCCCGCCAGGTAGTCGAAGATCGCCTGCGGCGGCGCGTCCCCCGGCAGCTCGGCGATGCGCCCGGAGACCTTTGCGTGCTCGAGCATCAGCACCAGGCCGGCAGCCCAGCCCTGCGTGCGCTCGGCGATCTGCGCGAGCGCCTCGCCCTTCAGCTCGTGGCCGCGCTGGCGCGCGATCTCGGCGAGCTCCGCGGGCTCCAGGCGCAGCTCCGCCCCGCCCACGCACACCATCTCGCCCGTGACGCGCAGGCGCGCGAGCGACGCCGGCGGCTCGTTGCGGCTGGCGACGATGACGCAGCAGTTCTTCGGCACGTGCGCGAGGCCGGCCTCGAGCGCGGCGTGCAGCGGGCTCTCGGCCGGCACCTCGTGCAGGTTGTCGAGCACCAGCGCGAAGGGCGCGCGCGCGCGCGCGAACAGCTTGCGGAAGAAGCCGCGCGCGAGCGACGCGAGGTCGGTGTCCTGCAGCGCGGTGGGCCCGGGCAGCTCGAGCGGCGCCGCGCCGTCGAGCTTGCGCGCGGCGTGGCCGAGGTAGTGGAAGAAGGTCGCGACGTCGGCGTCGTCCGCGTCCACCTGGTACCAGAGGCAGCGGTAGCGGCGCGCTTCGACGTAGCTCGCCGCGAGCGTGGTCTTGCCCGCGCCGGGCGGCCCCGAGATCCAGGCGACGGTGCGCCCGGGCGTGCCGTCCAGGCGCGCGAACAGCCGCTCGCGCGGCACCGCGGAGGCGATGGCCGGGCGGGTGGTCTTGGCGAACGCGACGCTCTGCGGTTTCAGGTCGGCCAAGTCGTCGGCACCCCCTGAAACCATCTTCTCATGCCCGGCACCCATGGCGGCATCGTGCCGCCGTCGCGGCGCGGATGCCACCTACAGATGGCTTACAGCTTGCCGCGCAACGCCATGAGCCGGTCCGGCCGGTCGGTCATGATGCCGTCCACCCCTGACCCGATCAGCCGGCGCATGGCTTCCTCGTCGTTGATGGTCCAGGCGTGCACGCGCAGGTTGCGCCCGCGCGCGGCCCTGATGAGTCCGGCTGTAAGAACTTCGACATCGCCAAGGCGCTCGGGTACCTGCAGGGCAACTGCATCCGGGCTGTAAGCGGCATCGAGATACAGGGCGCTCAGCGCCACGAACCAGCGCGCTTCGCGCACGCTCATCGACGTGGCGACTTCCGGACAGGATTGCCGGAAGGCATGCAGGGTGTCGTGGTCGAAAGATGCGACGAGCACCTGCTGCGTCATGCCCGCATCGCGCGTCAGCCTGCACAGCGATTGCGCGAACTCCGGGGTCCTGACTTTCATCTCGATGACCATGCGCAGGCGCGGGTAGCGCTTGAACACTTCTCCGAGCGCAGGTACCTGGACTCCCTTGCCTCGATACGGATAGGTCTTGCCGCCGTCCGTTGTCCAGCGGTAGCCGGCGTCGAGCTTGCGCAGTTCGCTCAGCTTGATTTCCGCGACCGAGCCCTTGCCATCGGTGGTGCGGTCCACCGTTGCATCGTGCAGGCAGACGATGGCGCCATCGGCCGTGGCGCGAGCGTCGAGCTCAATCATGTCCGCGCCGATCTCGGCGGCGTGGTCGAAGGCCGCGAGCGTCTCCTCGGGTCGCAGCCCCGCGCCGCCGCGGTGTGCAATGACCTGCAGGCCGGGACGCTCGCCGCCGAAGAAGGGATGCGCCGGCACGGGCCGCGCGAGCAGCGCCGCGGCGATCCAGGCGGCCGCCACAGCGAAGACGAGGTAGAGCGCTAGGCGGAGGGCGCGAGGAGCGGGCATGCGGCCTGGCCCGCCGCCTTCTTTTTCGCGATGATCTCGGCCGAATACTTCTGCAGGTAGTGCGCGATGGTCTCGACGCGGATCTTCACCGAGCCCGCGGGCTTGGTGGAATCGAGGTCCTGGAACGAGAAGTAGAGCGTCCCCGAACGCTCGACGATCTGCTGCACCGGCGAGTAGGTGGGCTGGTCCATGCCGCACTCGTAGCTGGAAAGGCGCACCACGCAGGCGACCCAGGGCAGGCGCGCCGCGTACTTCGCGCCCCACAGGATCTCGTTGGTGTTGGCGCTGTAGGACGATGGCCACACGTCGTGGATGTCGAACGGCGACTTGATGTGCCCAGCCTCGATGTCCGGCCCGAACATCCACTGCAGCAGCGCCGGATCGGTTGGCAGGTACTGCGCCCACAGCACCGGGTAGCCGTAGGCCTGCAGGTCCACCTCGATCTCGTGGCCGATGCCCGGATCCATGTGATAAGGACGCGCGAGCACGAGGATGCAGGGCTTGTCCGCGCGTGCGCAGCTTTCCAGGATCTCGCGTCCCTTGGCGCGCAGGCCGCGGCCGAAGGCCTCGAGCGCGTCGTAGCCCGCCCGCACCGCGCGCCTGGTTTCATCGAAGGTCAGGCCCGGGATCACGTCGCGCAGGCCCTCGAACAATTGCTTGGGCACCAGCGGCGGATCGCCGAGCGAGGCCATGGGCGAGGCATAGCGGATGCCGTTCTCCGCGAACACGTCGCGCTCCTTGAGGAAGCCCGCCTTGATGTTCTCCGGCGCCGCCATCACGCGCGGGCAGGCAAGCGACACCGCGACGTGCCCGTTCAGCACCGAGGGCAGCGAGTAGATCATCGGCGAGAGCAGGATGTCGATCTTGCGCTTTTGATTCGCGATCAGCTCGCCGTAATGTCCCGACATGCACTTCACCGGGTAGCAGCAGTCCACCGTGCCGCGCCCCTTGCCGAACTCGCGCGCCTGCTCCTCCGAGCTGTCGGAGGAGAACTGGATGCGGCGCGCCTCGATGCCGAGCGCGCCGAGGAAGCCGATCCAGAACTGGTGCGTGGACCACAGGTTGAGCACGCGCGGGATGCCGACGCGCAACTGCGCGCGCGGCTTCGCTGCGGGCGCCTCAGGCTTCGACCTTCTGCTGCCGAAAGGCGCCTTCTCGAACCAGTTCACCAATGTTGGGATGGGCATCCTTGACCGCCTCCAGCTTCGCTTTCACCACACGCATCTCGTTCACGTCCTCGAGCAGCCCCTTCGGGCAGGAGTTGCCGCTGATCACCCGCTCCCAGCCCGCCACGAGCGGCACCTTGCTCCACTCCCGGCCCTGGCCGTCGGGCAGGCGCACGTCGATGAAGGTGCGCTTGCAGTTGACCGGGCACCAATTGCAGGTGGTGTGCTCGTTGGTGGTGCTGGTGTACTCAAGCGCCTCGATCGTGTCGTAGCCGCGGAAGCGGCTCGCCGCGCCGGACTTCATCCAGTCGGCCGCGCACAGCGCCGCGCCGATGGCGCCCGCCTCGCCGGAGTACGGGTGCACCACCACCTCGGCATCGGGCACCTTCTCGCGAATGAAGTCCACCTGCGCCTTGACCACCGCGAGGTTCCTGTGCGTGCCGCCCTGCAGCA
Source organism: uncultured beta proteobacterium (assembly GCA_963782655.1). GTDB lineage: Bacteria > Pseudomonadota > Gammaproteobacteria > Burkholderiales > SG8-39 > JAABQT01. The sequence continues at coordinate 329,159 of CAWALA010000010.1, forward strand.
CGAACTTCCTGCCCGCGGCGGCGAGGTTCTGCAGCTGGCCCGCATACACCCAGACGTTGAGCGGCAGCACCGCGGCGAGCGAAGCCATGATCTCCTCCGCCGACCAGCCCTTTCTCTGCTGGTTGACGATGTCGGACTGCAGGAACACGCCGCAGCCCATGGCGAGCGCCGGTATGGCGCGCGCGGCGAAGGCCTTCTCCGCGTAATCCTGCAGCGGCACGTCGTAGCGCTCGGCCACGCCCTGCAGGAACGCGCCGTTGCCCGAGGAGCACTGCGAGTTGAGCCGGAAATCCGCCACCGTGCCCTGGCGCAGGATCATGATCTTCACGTCGCAGCCGCCGACGTCGCAGATCACGTCCGCGTCGGGGATGTAGTGCAGCGCCGCGGTGGCGTGCGCCACCGTCTCGACGATCGCCACGTCGGCGCCGACGATGTCCTTCAGCAGGTCCTTGCCGTAGCCGGTGACCGCGAGGGCGCCGATGTTCTCGAAGCCCGCGCCGCGGATCTGGCGGAACAGCCCTTTCGCGTCCTCGATCGGGTTGCCGTTGGACGGCACGTAGCAGCCAAAGAGCAACTCGTGCGCCGCCGACATCACCACCGCCTTGGCGGTGGTGCTGCCGAAATCGCACCCAACCAGCGCCGGTTCCTCGCACGCGCGCTGGTCCGACGTGCAAGCCGTGCTGCGGCATTCGCCGCCGTACTCCTCCAGGAACACGCTCAGGTCATCGGGGCTCTTCACCAGCCCCTTGCCGCCTTCGCGCGCCTTCTGCTCCCACTGGCCTTTCTCGATCCATTCCTTCAGTTTGTCGATGCCGGCGTACACGCCAACGGCGGGCGCTTCGCCCGCGCCGATCTCGATGCAGCCCAGGCATGCGTAGTAAAGCGCCTCCTGCGGCACCTGGATCATGTCCTGCGGACCGACGCCGGGCGGCGCCTGCACCTTGCGCTCGGCCCAGAGCTTGGCGAGGTGATGCTTCCACGCCTGCTGCAGTCCGCGAAAGAACAGGTTCGGCCCGCCAAGCAGCAGCACCTGCGGCGTGGGCGTATTGCCTTTGGTGAGGGTGGCGAGGTTCTGGTAGACCACCGCCTCGTACAGGCTGGCGATGATCTCCTCCACCGGCACGCCGGCCTTCACCAGCGTATTGGCGTCCGCCTCGGCGAAGATGCCGCACTTGGAGCTGATCTTGTGCAGTTCCAATCCGGCGTAATCCATCTGCGCGAGCCGCTCGGGCTCGATCTGCAGCTTCCTCGCAGTCTTCTCGATAAAGGTGCCGGTACCGCCGCTGCAGGCCGACTGCATGTACACCTGCTTCGCCTTGCCGTCGCCGCTCGGCGTGAAGAACAGCGTCTTCATGTCCTCGCCGCCGATCTCGGAGACGAAGTTGACGCCCGGGTGCAGCTTCTCCACCGCCGCCGCAACCGCCACCACTTCCTGGATCATCTTGCCGCCCAGGTGCGGCGCCAGCATGCTGCCGCCGGAGCCTGTCAGGAAAATGCGGTCGCGGCCGGCCGTGAGGCCGCACTCGGCCTGCATGCGACCGAGGAACTCGAGCACCATTTCCGCCTGCTTGGTGTTGTGGCGCTTGTAGTCCTTCCAGCGCACTGCGCCGTCCTCCACCACCGACGCCTTGACGGTGGTCGAGCCGACGTCCAGGCCGACGCTAAGCATCAGTGCCTCCCGGCGGCGAGATGCAGCGCGACGTTCGCCGCGGTACCCGCGGCGTCGCCGTGCGGTACGAGATAGGTCGCCGAGCGCATCTGCGGATGACCCTCGTACGCGCCGCGCAGCGTGGCCTCGCTGAAGCCGGTGCGCTCGAGCACCGCTTCGAATTCGCTCTGCGCGCGCTTCTTCGCCTCGGTGAGGATCATCTGGCAGCGCGACAGCGCGTGCACCTCCGCGTCGCCCTTGATCTCTAGCGGCGCGTAGAGCAGGTCCGGGTATTTCCCCTGCACCGCGGACATGGCGCCGACGCTCATGGTGTTCGGCATGCACGAGTAAGGCGAGAGCTCGCAGGTCATGTGCGCCTTCTTGTGGTGGTAGGCCCACAGCGCCTTGCCCACCAGCATGTCGCCCTCGCCGCCGTTCAGCCGGCTGTGGTAGTAGGGCGCGGCGAGCGAGCGCAATTCGTACTGGTCCGGCAGCTCGTGCGGCACGCCGTTCAGCGCGCGGCGCATGCGCGAGTGCGTCCAGCGCAGCAGGCCCTGCATGCCGCGCACCGCGCCGAGCTTCACGCGCGCCATGCCGTCGATGCCGATGCGGTCCTCGAACTCCTGGCCGGCGAGGCGCAGCAGGTAGTCCAGCCACACGGTGATCGGCGCCGGATACACCTCCGCGCCCTCGGACTCGAGCCAGCGGTGGATGTTGTAGTTGGGCTCGCCCTCCACCGTCTGGAGGTAGAACTCGCCCGTGATCTTCACCACGGGCTTCACGCGCGTGCGGTCGAGCTCGATGCGGTCGTAGCGCTGTCGCACCTCGCGCATCGCCTTGACGAAGTAGTCGGTGCCGAAGTGCCACAGCATGGAGCCCCACTTGGCTGCCGCGGTGCGGGCGCCGGCGGAACACTTCGTACAGGTACTCGATCGCCTCGCGCGTCACGCGCTCGGTCTCGCCCGGGTTCATCTCGAAGGGGCGCGTGCGGTACTCCATGTCCTGGATCACGTCCGAGAGCACGATCGCCCACACCGCCCCGAGCGTGAACGGCATGTTGAGGTCCAGGCCGCCGCCGGCCGCCTCGCCCTGATCGAGGCCTTCCTGCCCGAGCAGGAACATACGGAAGGATTCCAGGCCCACGTTCTTCAGCGCGAGCTCGTAGCTCTGGTGGTACTGCCCGAAGCGGCAGGCACCGCAGGAACCTGCGGTGACGTAGACGTACTTATGCGCCACCTCCTCCACGCCGAGCGCCTTCGCCTGCTCCTTGAGGTGGTTGGCGAGGTTGCCGGTGGTGAAGCTGGTCGGGCAGCACTGGCCGATGTCGGCCACCTCACGCCCGGTAAGGAGATCCGCGCGCGTGGCGGTAGGCAGGATCTGCGCGCGGTAGCCGAGGTTCTCCATCGCGCCCTGGATCAGCCGCTCGACGCGCCAGTGCAGGCCGCCGAACAGGATGGTGGTGTGCTCCCGCTCCTCGCGCGTGAAGGGGCGCGGCTTGTAGGCGCGGTAGTGCCCGCCGCCGGCGGCGCTTGCGAGCCGCAGGTCGGGCGCTCTGCCCGCCAGCGAGCGCGGGCGCGGCGCGCTGTCCGCGCGCGGCGTTTCCGCGACGATGGGGATTTTCCTGAGGGGCCGGGGACTGCCGTTCGACTGCTCGATGGCACTCATTGTTTGCGCACCTCCCTGGATGGACATCATGACCCAATTCGCGCGACTAATGTCGGGGTCGATGTCATGGTTACTTGAAAAGTGCCGGCAGGCCCGTGCTGAGCCATGGCCAGTAGGTCACCACCGCCAGGGCCGCCGTGAGTGCTGCCAACAGGGGCAGCACTGCCCGGAATACTTCGGCGATCGGCCTGCCGAAGCGATAGGCGGAGAAGAACAGGTTCATGCCCACCGGCGGCGTGAGATAGCCGATCTCGAGGTTGGCGAGGAACACGATGCCGAGGTGCACCGGGTGCACGCCGAAGGCGAGGCCGAGCGGCGTGACCAGCGGCGCGAGCACCACGATCGCCGTGTAGATGTCCATCACGCAGCCCGCAAGCAGCAGCACCGCGTTGAGCGCGAGCAGGAAGGCCCAGCGGCTGTGGATCGACTGGCGCACCCACTCCACCAGCCGGTCGGGCACCTCGGCGTCCACCATGTAGTTGGTGAGCGACAGCGCCACGCCGAGCACGAGCAGGATCCCGCCGACGAGCAGCCCGCACTCCGCCACCACCCGGGGGAGGTCGCGGGTAAGGCTCAGGTCCCGATGCACCAGCGTCGCAATGACCAGGGCATACAGTGCGGTGACGGCGGCGGCCTCGACGGGGGTGGCGATGCCGCTCGCCAGCGCCGCGACCGGCGCGAGCGGGAGGCTCAGCTCCCACTTGGCGGCGCGCAGTGCCGCGCGCACTCGTTGCCAGGAGAACGCCGTGCCGGTTGCCGCCCGGCGCGGCTGGCGCCAAACGCCCCAGGCGGCCACCACAGCAAACATCACCGATGCCGGTAATAGCCCGCCGATGAACATGTCCTCGATGCCGACGCGCGCGACGATTGCGTAGAGCAGCAACGGCAACGCGGGCATGAGGATCACGCCCGGCAGTCCCGCGCCCGTGACCAGCCCCAACGCGTCTCTCGGCCGGTACCCGGCCGAGGCAAGGAGCGGCATCACCAGACCGCCGAGGGCGAGGATCGTGACCCCCGAAGCGCCAGTGAAGCAGGTGAAGAAGGTGCAGGCGAGCACCGTCACCAGCGCGGCGCCGCCGCGCAACCGGCCGAACAGCGCGTCGAACAGCTCGACCAGCCTCGCGGGCGAGCGGCTCTCCGCCAGCAGATAGCCGGCGAGCGTGAACATCGGAATCGCCGGCAGCGACGGGTTGATCACCAGGCTGTAGTGATTGACCGCGACCGCGGCGGCCGGCACGCCGTCGGCCTGCAGGAGCAGGAGCGCGCTGCCGCCGAGCATGGCGAAGATCGGCGCACCCGCGAACGTCGCCACGGCAAGAACGGCAAGCGCGGCGGCCAGGAACAATCCGTGTGGCGGCGCGGCCATGAGCCAGCCGCACAGGGCCGCCGCGAGCGCGGCGGCGGCCGCGCGCGCGGTGAGGTCCGTGGCGGCGTTCCAAAGCAGGCGCGACGCGATGAGCGCAAAGCCCACCGGCAGCGGCGCGAGCGCAAGGAGATGAACTCCCGTCGCCTGCTCGGCCTGGATGAATTGCAGCGCGCAACGCAGCAGCAGGAACGCCACCGCCGCGCCGACCGCGCCGCTCAGGAAGCGCGCGGCCGGTGCCGCGGAACCGCCGATGAACCCGGTGATGCCGAGCGTGAGCAGCCGCTGCTCGCGCGCCGCAACCGCGGCGCCGAGCATGCCCACCGCGAGCGTCAGGTGCTGCACGATCGCGTCGCTTCCCACGATTCCGATGCCCGCGACGGCGCGCAGTGCGATTTCCGCCAGCGGCGTGACCACCGCGCCGATGAAGACGAGCGCCAGCAACGCGTTTTCCAGCGCCACGAACGTCGGCAGGACGACCACGGCAGCGGCCACGGCGCTCACTTGTGCCCCGCGCGGTAGGCAGCGAGCGCCGCCTGCACTCGGTCGAAGGTCTCCGCGGGCACCATCGAGCCGCGTACCAGCGGCCAGGCTTCGCGGGCCGCCTCCAGCCAGGCGCGCTCGATCTCGGGCGTGAGCGGGTGCACCACCAGACCACGCGCCTGCATGGCGCGAATCGACTCCTGGTCCTGCAGGTCGCGGTGCGCGCGCAGCTGGTCGCCGGCCGTCTTTGCGGCGGAGAGCACCGCGTCGCGCGTCGCGGGCGACATCGCCTCGAGCGTCTGGCGCCGGATCACGGTGGCGCCGACGATGGGCACCCAGTTGACCGGCACCAGGTGGCGCGCGACGCGGTCAAACTGGCCGACCAGCGCCCACAGCGGCGGCACGGGAACCGTGTCGACCATGCCGGTCTCGAGGGCCGGCAGGATGTCGGTGATCGGCAGGCCAACCGGCTGGTAGCCCAGCTTCTTCATCAAGGCAAGCTGCGCGCTGTCGCCGGCCCAGACGAAGATGCGCGTGCGCTTGAACTGCGCGGGAAGCGTAATATCTTCCTTCGTGAAGAACTGAACCCAGCCGCCTTCGCCCCAGAACAGCACGGCGAAGCCCTTGTCGGCGAGCTTGCCCTCGAGCATCGGACGCAGCGCCTCGCGCACGTGGTCCACCTCGTCCCAGGAGCGGAACATCATGGGCATGAACTGCAGTGCCGTCACTGACGGGTCGATCTCGCTCAAGCCGACCACGGTGAGCATCGAAGCGTCGAGCTGCCCAACGCGCATGCGGCGCACGGTGTCGGTCTCGGTGCCTTGCAGGCTGTCGGGATAGACCACCAGCCTGCCCTTGCCGCCGGTCGCGCGATGGTAGGACTCTCCTGTCTCCTGCAGCACGCGGTGATAGATGGATCCCTTCGGGGCGATGGTGGCGATCTTCACCAGCGCCGGGTCGGCGGCATAAGCCGGCACTGCGGCAAGCAGGGCGATGAAAGCAGCGGCGATGGCACGCATGGCGTTCACTCCGGGATCTGCTGCTCGGCGTGCGCGAGCAGCCAGCGCGCCCGGCGCTGCATCACCAGATTGGCGAGCCGCCATTCGGGCCGCCGGTCGGGATCGACCGCCAGTGCCTGCCGCAGCAGCTGCTCGAACTCGCGCCGGTCGCGGCGCGCCACGGCCACCGCCTCAGCGAGCGCCACGTAGGGCGCCGCCTGCTGCCCGCCAGAGAGCTCGACCGCGCGCTCGAAGTGGCGCCGCGCGCGCGCGATCGCATCCGGCGCCGCGTTCGGCCGGCTCAGCTCGTAGCCGATGAGAAAGCCGCGCAGCGCGCCGTAGTCCCAGTCGATGTCGAGCTCCGCCGCGCGGCGCACCAGCGCATCCACGGCGGGCAGGCCGGCGATGGTCGCCGGATCGTCCTTGCTGAGCGAGATCGCCGCGCCCCAGGCCAGCGCGGTCCAGTAAAGCAGCGGCACGTCGTCGCGCGTGGCGCGCGCGAGGGCCGCAGCGGGGTCGGCGCGCATCGCCACGGGCGTCACGCCCAGGCCGCGCAATCCGTAGTCGCGCGCCCTGAGGTAGAGCTTGCGCGCGCGCGCATACTGCGCATAGGCGGCGTGCACGTTGTGTTCTTCCATTTCCTCCGCCGGCGACTGCACCCAGACGTAGCCGTACTGCGTGAAGCCGCGCGCCGCGGCGAGCAGCAGGCCGCGATGCTCCGGCACAGTGCCGAGCAGCGACTCGATGGTCTTCAGGCCGAAGGGGGTCGCGGCGCCCACCAGCTCGATGTCGTCGTCCGCGGCGTACGCGTCACCGCCGCCCGCGAGCGCATCGCCGATCGAGCTCGCCGCCATCTGGCGCACGGAGCAGCCCGACCCGAGCGCGGCAAGCGCGAGGAGAGCGCAGATCATCCAGCGTTGCGGCGTCTTGCCCATGGAGATGCAGGGTATGGACTGCAACGCGGCGCGCCCATCCCATGGACAAGGGGGACGCCGCCTACAGATGACTTACGCCCTCAGTCGCCGGCCGCGATGCCTTCCCTGCGCGGGTCCGCCCCGCCGCGCCAGCCGCCCGGCACGCGCTCGATGCCGTGCAGGCCGCTGGTGAGCGGAGTGAAATTGAGCACGTGTCCGCGCTCGCCGAGCGCATCGCCCAACTCCTCGTACGCCGTGCCGCGCTCGAGGAACGTGGGCCCATTGGTGCTGCCGAAGTTGGGCGATGAGATCGCCGACTGGATGTCCATGCCCCAATCAAGCGTCGCAACCAGTACTCTTGTCACGTAGTTGGGAATCGGCAGGCCGCCGGGCGAGCCGACCAGCATCTTCAGGTTGCCGTCTCTCTCGAAAACGAAAGTCGGCGCCATCGAGCTGCGCGGCCGCTTGCCGGGCTCGACGCGGTTCACTGCCGGCCGCCCGGCGATCGTCGGCAGGAAGCCGAAGTCGGTGAGCTGGTTGTTGAGCAGGAACCCGCGCACCAGGATGCGGCTGCCGAAGGCGTGCTCGATGGTGGTGGTCATCGCCACCGCGTTGCCGGCGGCGTCCACGATGCGACAGGTGGCTGGTGCCCGCGGCCTCGGCATCGAGCTCCCCGGGCAAAGCGAAGACCATCGAGCGCTCGCCGATCAGCTTCGCGCGCGCGTCGAGATACTTCGGATCCAGCAACTTCGCCACCGGCTGGCGCACGAAGGCCGGATCGGCGACGTAGCGCAGCCGGTCGGCGTAGGCAAGCCGCGCTGCCTCGCTGAACAGGTGCACCGCTTCTGCCGAGCCCGCCTTCGCTTGCGCGAACCCCGTGCGCTCCAGCAGTCCCCAGGATCTGCAGCACGCCGATGCCGCCCGAGCTCGGCGGACCCATGCCGCACACACTGGTCGCCTCGGTAGGCGCCGCACACCGGCTCGCGCTCTAGCACGCGATAGCCGGCGAGGTCCGCCAGCGTCATGTCGCCGGGGCGCGCGTGCGCGCGCACCGCGCGCACGATGTCCTCGGCGATCGGGCCGAGGTAGAACGCATCGGCGCCCTTGTTCGCCAGCGTCCTGAGCGTCGCCGCGTAGTCCTGGTTGACGACGCGAGGCCCCGAGTAGAACAGCGCGCGCGCTGCAGGATCCTCGCCCAGCAGATGCTCGCGCTCGAGCAGCCGCGAGAGCCGCCGCGTCTTGGCGAAGCCGCCCTCGGCGAGCCGGATCGCCGGCTCGAACAGGCGCGCCCAGGGCAGCCTGCCGTGCTCGCGGTGCAGGCGCTCGAGCAGCCGCGGCACGCCCGGCACGCCGACCGCGCGGCCACTCGCCACCGCCAGCATGAACTCCTCGGGGTTGCCGTGCGGGTCGAGGAAGCGGTCGGGCTGCGCCGCGGCAGGCGCGGTCTCGCGGCCGTCGTAGCTGCGCACGCGCCTTTCCCTTTCCGACCAATGCAGAACGAAGGCGCCGCCGCCCAGGCCCGAGGACTGCGGCTCGGTGAGCCCCAGCACCAGCTGCACGGCGATCGCGGCGTCGGCGGCGCTGCCGCCGGCGCGCAGGATCTCGAGTCCCGCTTCGGCCGCGAGCGGGTCCGCCGCCGCCACCATGTAGCGCTGCGCGACAACCGCCTGCTTCTCCACGCGGCCGGTGTCGATCTCGGGGCCGCCGAGCTGCGCTGCCGCGCCGGCGCTGCAAAAGAAAAGGGCCGCGCAAGCGGCCCTTTTGAGACGTGACTGGCGGCTGCTCACACCATCAAGGGTACGACGAGCAGCGCCAGGATGTCAGGGGATGAAGTTCAGCGTCTCCGGCAGCGGGCCGGCGATCGGCACCTCGAAGATCGGCCCGGCAGCGCCATCGGGGTCGATGAGCACCGTGCCATTGCTTGCGAGGAACGCCGCGATCTGCTGCTGCGCCCCCACCGCGAATGGTGCCCCTGCCGCACTGGCGATGTTGGTGAGGAAGGTATGCGGGTTCTTGCCCACCGCAGGATTGGCGGCGTAGGCCAGGTCATTGCGGAAGTAAACCGCCCGGTCGGCCAGGTCCCCGGCACGCAGGATCGCGGTGGTGGTCGGATTCGGCACCGTCCCGTCGCCCTTGGCGAACTGGAAGATCACCGGCTTGGCGGCCTGGCCGCGCAGCGGCTGCTTGCGGATGTACGCAGCGTAGGACACCGGGTTGCCGGCTTGCTGAACCCACTCGGAGCGATCGAGCGCATGCTGGATCGCCATCGCGCCGGCCACGTCATTGATGCGTGGCGGCTCGTTGCGCAGCGGCATGTTCTCGTTGAACACGATGCCGCTCGGGTGCGCGACGTTGATCAGCGAGGGCGTGCGGGACGCGAGCGCAATCGCCGGTCAGCGGACGGAACGCACCCAGGCGTGCGACCTCGGTGATCGAGCCGCCCGGAACATTCGGCACGCCGGCCTTCAGCGCGGGTTCGACGCCGAGGAAGATCGTTCCGTAGATGCCGCCGAAGGACTGGCCGGCGTAGTAGATGCGCTGCGCATTCAGGTCCGCGCTGCCGTCGCCGTCGAAGTCCAGGCCGGCTTCGACCTGGCGCACGAGCTGCATCAGGTCGATCACGGTCTGGCGCAGGCCGTCGCGCGAGCCGATCACGTTGCGCGGCGGCGCCGCGTTCACCCCTTCGGTCGAATCGATATTGCCGTTGCCGTCCTGATCGATACCGCGGCCACCGGCCGGCACCTGGACTGGCGTCCCGGCACTGCGCAGCACGGTCAGCGTGCCGAGGGCCCCGCCGCCATGGCCGACGACGTTGATCGACAGCGTCGCCAGTCCCTGCGAAGCAAGCACCGATGCGACCGTCCACGGCGCGCCGTACATGCTGTCGGTGAAGCCATGGCCGAAAATCGCCACCGGCCAGCCGCCGGCCGGCTTTGGCCCCGCCGGGACGAAGAGCTGCAGCACGAGATCGTTGCTGCCCTGCGGCTGCGGCTGCCCGGTCCAGGTGCCCGTGGCCGGGATGTACTTCTCGGCTGTCTGGTAGTCAGGAGAGCTGAAGCGCCCATAAGCGATCTGGCCGACGGCTCCGGGCACCACGCCCAGTGCGGGCGTGGGCAAGAAGCTCTGCGCGAAGACAGGCGCGGTGCCCGTCTGGCGATCGAACTGGATGCCGAGCACCGACGTCACCGGAAACACTGCGCGCACCGGCCCGGTCGCCGTGGTCCCGATGTTGAAGTCCACCGGTGCCGGGGTCGTGCGCTTGATCTGGCGGTTGATCTTGGCCAGGTCGGCACTGATGCTCTGCGTCGTGAACAGGCTCGCGGCGACCGGCTTGTGGCCGTGGTGGCGGTGCGAGCGCATCGCATCGCGCAAGTCGCGCCGGTACTCCGTGCCGTCGCGATCGCGGCCACGCGCTTCGCCGAAGTCTTCGTCCCAGCCGTCCGACTTGATCTTCTTGCCGCGCGTGTCGCGCACGCCGTCGGTCACGACGAGCAGGTAGCGGGTGTGTTCGTTGAGCAGCTCGTCGCTCTCGAAGGCGAGCGTCTGGGTCGCCGGGTCCCAGACGATCTGGTTGATGCCGACCTTTCCGCCAAGGCCCCGGAACGACTGCGTGTCGCCCAGGTTCACGAGATACACGGTGTCGCTGCTCACCGTCGCCGGATCGATGTCGCCGCTGAACGGCACCGTGATGCGCGGCTGGGTCGAGAATCCATCGAGCGTGTTGACCACGTCAATGTCCCGGCAATCACTGGGCCGCACCTCACAGTCGGGCTTCGGCAGATTGACGCGCCTCAGCGTCAGGTTGGTTGCATCGAACACCGTGAAGCGGTTGCTCGGGAACGGGCTCGCCGCCGGGTCGGACGGATCGAACAGGACATGCACGCCGTCGGCGAGCGCCGCGAACGAAACGAACGCGAGCGCCACCGCGACGGGTCGGATGGTCATCTTGAGCATTTGGGGTGGCTCCTTGGGCGGATGCGGGCGATGTCGCTTATCCCCGCGCAACCTTTGTAGCATGGGCATGAAGAGCATTCCAGCCCATGTACTGGGTACAAGCGCAGCAGCTTGCGCGATCCGACGCACGCCGCAGCGCAGCAAACGCTCAAACAAAAAGGGCCGCGCAAGCGGCCCTCTCGTACGGCGATTGCGGATGGCTCAGACCATCAGGGGCACCACGAGCAGCGCCACGATGTTGATGATCTTGATGAGCGGGTTCACAGCCGGGCCGGCAGTATCTTTGTACGGGTCACCCACCGTGTCGCCGGTGACCGCGGCCTTGTGCGCCTCGGACCCCTTGCCGCCGTAGTGGCCGTCCTCGATGTACTTCTTGGCGTTGTCCCAGGCGCCGCCGCCCGTGCACATGGAGATGGCGACGAACAGTCCCGTGATGATGGTGCCCATCAGCACGCCGCCCAGCGCCTGCGGTCCGAGGATTACGCCGACCAGGATCGGCACCAGCACCGGCAGCAGCGACGGAATCATCATTTCCTTGATCGCCGCGCGCGTCAGCATGTCCACCGCCACGCCGTACTCGGGCTTGGCGGTGCCCGCCATGATGCCGGGGATCTCCTTGAACTGGCGGCGCACTTCCACCACCACCGCGCCGGCGGCGCGGCCCACGGCTTCCATTGCCATGGCGCCGAAGAGATACGGCACCAGGCCGCCGATAAAGAGGCCGACGATCACCATGTGGTTGGACAGGTCGAAGGACACCGACTTGCCGGCGGCCTCCAGCGCGTGCGTGTAGTCGGCGAACAGCACCAGTGCGGCGAGGCCCGCCGAGCCGATGGCATAGCCCTTGGTCACCGCCTTGGTGGTGTTGCCCACCGCGTCCAGCGGATCGGTGATGTCGCGCACCGAGTCGGGCAGGTCCGCCATCTCGGCGATGCCGCCCGCGTTGTCGGTGATCGGCCCGTAGGCGTCCAGCGCAACGATGATGCCCGCCATGGAAAGCATCGAGGTGGCGGCAATCGCGATGCCGTACAGGCCCGCCAGCGCATAGGAGGCGAGGATCGCGACGCACACCGCGACCACCGGCCAGGCGGTGGACTTCATCGACACGCCGAGCCCCGCGATGATGTTGGTGCCGTGGCCGGTGGTGGAAGCCTGCGCCACGTGCTGCACCGGCTTGTACTGCGTGCCGGTGTAGTACTCGGTGATCCAGACCAGGAACCCGGTCAGCGCCATGCCCACCACCGCGGTGCCGTAGAGGTGCCACACGGTGATCATCTTCTTCGCGCCGGCGATCTCGAACGGCACGTTTTCCACGATCTCGCCCATCATCAGCTTGGTGATCGGCCAGAACGCGATGAGCGCGATGGCGCCGGCCACCGCGAGCCCCTTGTACAGCGCGGGCATGACGTTCTTCTCGCCCGGCTTGGCCTTCACGAACCAGGTGCCGACGATCGAGGCGATGATGGCGAAGCCGCCGATGACCAGCGGGTAGATCACCGCTGCGGGTGTTTTCAGCATCAGCGCCCCCAGCAGCATGGTGGCGACGATGGTGACCGCGTAGGTCTCGAACAGGTCGGCGGCCATGCCGGCGCAGTCGCCGACGTTGTCGCCGACGTTGTCGGCGATCACCGCGGGGTTGCGCGGGTCGTCCTCCGGGATGCCGGCCTCGACCTTGCCGACGAGGTCCGCGCCGACGTCCGCGCCCTTGGTGAAGATGCCGCCGCCAAGCCGCGCGAAGATGGAGATGAGCGAGCCGCCGAAGCCGAAGCCCACGAGCGGTTGCACGATGTGGACCAGGTCATCCTTCTTCAGCGCGTTGGCGTAGAGCAGCGCGAAAAAGCCCGCCACGCCGGCGAGGCCCAGGCCGACCACCAGCAGGCCGGTGATGGCGCCGCCCTTGAAGGCCACCTGCAGGGCCTCGTTCAGGCCCACGCGCGCGGCTTCCGCGGTGCGCACGTTGGCGCGCACGGAGATGTTCATGCCGATGATGCCGCAGGCGCCGGAGAGCAGCGCGCCGAGCAGGAACCCCCAGGCGGTGGTCCAGCCGAGCTGCGGGACGAAGCCGATGGCGAGGAACAGGACCGCGCCGACGATGGCGATGGTCTTGTACTGGCGCCACAGGTAGGCGGTGGCGCCCTCGCGGATCGCGGCCGCGATCTCGCGCATGCGCTCGTTGCCGTCGGGCAACTGCAGGATGCAGCCTGCTCTGCCAGACGCCGTAAACGATCGCGAGCAGCGCGCAGACAAGCGCGAAGATCAGTCCGCCAGACATGCTTGTTCTCCCCTTCTTGGGCGCGGGGCTGGGAGCCCCGCCGAAACGGGGGCGATTCTAGCAGGCTAGCCGAGGGCGGCGAAAGCCCTGGCGCGGATTTCTTCGACGCCGCCCAGCCCCGAGATGCGCCGGAAGCTCGGCGCGCGCGCGTCGCCTGAGGCCGCCCATCGGGTGTAGTAGTCCACCAGGGGCCGCGTCTGCGCGCGGTATACCTCGAGCCGCCGCCGGACCGTGTCCTCGCGGTCGTCGTCGCGCTGCACGAGCGGCTCGCCGGTGACGTCGTCCCGGTCCTCGACCTTGGGCGGGTTGAACTGCACGTGGTAGCTGCGCCCCGAGGCCGGGTGCACGCGCCGGCCGCTCATGCGCTTCACGATCTCAGCCTCGGGCACGTCGATCTCCAGCACGAAGTCGAGGCCCACGCCGTTCGACTTCATCGCCTCGGCCTGCGGGATGGTGCGCGGAAAACCGTCGAACAGGTACCCGTTCGCGCAGTCGGGCTCGCTCAGGCGCTCGCGCACCAGGCGCATGATGATGTCGTCGGAGACGAGTTGCCCCGCGTCGATCACCTTCTTCACGCCGAGGGCGAGCGGCGTGCCCGCCTTGATGGCGGCGCGCAGCATGTCGCCGGTGGAGATTTGCGGGATGCCGTACTTCCGCGTGACGAACGCGGCCTGGGTGCCCTTGCCCGCGCCCGGCGGTCCGAGAAGGATGAGCCTCATTGCAGCAGTTTTAGCACAGCCTGCAGGTCGGCCGGGGTATCCACGCCCGGCGGGATCGCCCCCTCCTCGATCACCGCCGCGATGCGGTAGCCGTGCCACAGCACGCGCAGCTGCTCGAGCTGCTCGGTGGCCTCGAGCGGCGACGGCGCGAGCGACGCGTAGCGCTTGAGGAACCCCACGCGGTAGGCGTAGATGCCGACGTGGCGCAGCGCCCGCGCCTCGCCTTGCCGCGGATAGGGAATCCCGGCGCGGCTGAAATACAGCGCTTCGCCGCTCGCGTTCGAGCACGACCTTCACCACGTTGGGGTTGGCGAACTCGGCCGCGTCGTGGATCGGGTGGCAGGCGGTGGCGACGCTCGCCTGGGGATTGCGCTGCAGCGCCGCGGCCACCCGGGCGATCAGCTGCGGCGCGATGAGCGGCTCGTCGCCCTGCACGTTCACCACGATCGCCTCGTCGGCGAAGCCCAGCTGCATGGCGGCCTCGGCGATGCGGTCGGTGCCCGAGGCGTGGTCGGCGCGCGTCATGCGCGCGTCGAAGCCGTGCTCGCGCACCGCGCGCGCGATGCGCTCGTCGTCGGTCGCCACGCACACCGGCTGCGCGCCGCTCGCGCGCGCGCGCTCGCACACGCGCACCACCATCGGCTTGCCGCCGAGGTCGGCGAGCGGCTTGCCGGGAAAGCGGGTGGAGGCGTAGCGCGCGGGGATGATCGCCGCGAAAGGAGTCACGCCACCTCTTCGGCGGGATCGAGCTTGCGCGCGTCGTCCTCCAGCATCACCGGGATGCCGTCCTTGATCGGGAAGGCGAGGCGGTCCGCCTTGCACACGAGCTCGGCGGCCTCCTTGCGATAGACGAGCGGCCCCTTGCACAGCGGGCACACCAGGATTTCAAGCAGCCTTGGGTCTATGGCCGAGCTCACCGAGCCTCCTCAAGCAGCCAGTCGTCGAACGCCGGATCAGGCACCGCGCGCACCGGCAGGACCCAGTGCTGCGGCCTGGCGAAGCGCTTGCATTTTACCGCGTCCTTTTCGGTCATCAGCACCGGCGCGCCGTCGCCGAACTCGAGATCGCGCTCGCGGAACGGATGGTGGTCCGGGAAGCGGGTGCGGCACCACCTTCACGCCGGCCTTCGAGAGCTGCAGGAAAAAGCGGTTCGGGTCGCCGATGCCCGCCACCGCGTGCACGCGCTCGCCGGCGAAGGACTGCAGCCGGCGGCGTTCGCGCGCATCGGTGGCGCGGTGCAGCTCGTCGCCCTCCAGGCGCATGGCGAAATCCCTTCACGCGGTCGGTGCCGTGCGCCACCACCGCGTCCACGCGTCCACAGGCGCGTGCGCGGCTCGCGCAACGGGCCGGCCGGCAGCATGAAGCCGTTGCCGAAGGCGCGCGCGTCCACCACCGCGATCTCGAGGTCGCGGCGCAGACGCGTAGTGCTGCAGGCCGTCGTCCAGCACGATCACGTCGCAGTCCGGGTGCTCGTCGCGCAGCCGCACGGCCACCGCGGCGCGGTCGGCGCCGACCCAGACCGGGCAACCCGCGCGCCGCGCCATCAGCACCGGCTCGTCGCCGACTTCGCGCCGGGTCGGAGGCGAGCGAGACCGCGCGCGGCGCGCGCACCGTGCCGCCGTAGCCGCGCGACACGATGGCGGGCGACCAGCCCCTGGCCTTGAGCAGCTCCGCGACGTGGATCGCGAGCGGCGTCTTGCCGCTGCCGCCGACGGTGAGGTTGCCGATCGCCACTACCGGGATGCCGGCGCGCGCAGCGCGGCAGCAGGCGCAGGAGGTAGCCGAGCCGGCGCAGCAACACCACGACGCGGAAGACGAGGCTCGCCGGCCACAGCAGCCAGGCGAGCAGGCCTGCGGGCCGGTACCAGGTTTTCGCGAGGAATTGCGTGGCTACTTCGACGCCTGGGTGGTGAAGGTGATCTGCTGCAGCCCGGCCGCGCGCGCCGCTTCCATCACGCGCACCACGGACTGGTGGCTGGCGTTGGCGTCGGCGCTGATCACCACCACCGGCTCGTTCGCCGCGCCGCTCGCGCGCTTCAGCTCCCCGGCGAGCTGCTCGACGCTGACGAAGGCCACCGGCGTGCGGTTCACCACGTACTGTCCCTGCGCGTTCACCAGCACGTTCACTTCGCTGGCGCGCTCGTGCTGCTTGTCGGCGTCGGCCGAGGGCAGGTTGATCTGCAGCTCGGTGTACTTCGAGTACGTGGTGGTGATCATGAGGAAGATCAGGATCACCAGCATCACGTCGATCATCGGCACCAGGTTGATCTCCAGTTGCTCCTTCTCCCTGCCGCGCTGGAAGTTCATCGCGCCCTCCGGCTAGTCCCTCGGCGCGCTCGCCGTGCACGATGTCGATCAGCTTCGCCGCCTGCTGCTCCATGTCGACGACGAAGCCGTCCACCTTGTTCTTGAAGTGCCGGTAGAAGATCAGCGCGGGAATGGCGATGCCGATGCCGAAGGCGGTGTTGTACAGCGCGATGGAGATGCCGTGCGCCAGCTGCTGCGGGTTGGCGCCGGTGGGCGACTGCGAGCCGAAGATCTCGATCATGCCGATCACCGTGCCGAACAGGCCGAGCAGCGGCGCGGCGGTGGCGATCGTGCCGAGCGTGGTGAGGAAGCGCTCCAGCTCGTGCGCCGCCGTGCGCCCGGCCTCCTCCACCGCGTCCTTCATCACGTAGCGCGAGCTCTTGTGGTTGCGCAGCCCCGCCGCGAGCACCTCGCCGAGCGGCGAGTCCTTCGCCAGCTTGTCGAGGATCTCCTCGTTCACGCCCTGGCGCTGGTAGACCGCCAGCACCTGCTCGAGCAGCGTCGGCGGGATGATCTTGTTGCTGCGCAGCGTCACGGCGCGCTCGATGATCAGCGCGACGGCGATGATCGAGGCGAGCAGCAGCGGCCAGATGGGCCAGCCGGCTGCTTGAATGATGGCGAACAAGTGGGGCTCCGGGCGCTTGGTTTTGTTGTCGGGCGACTCTAGCAAAAATGCGGCCATGCCGTTATCCACAAATCCTGTGGATAAGTTTGTGGATTTTCTCTGAACAGATGAAGCGTTGCGCCTTGAATCGTCGCGCAAGTCGGCGGCGATTAAAATTTCAGCAGTTCTTTCCGGTACAGAAACAGCGACGTTACGAAATAGAATCGGCCTCCATGAGCAATCGCGGCGCCCGGCTTTGCCAATCGCGCGCCGCTGTGCATTAGTGTAGGCGCATGGCCAGCGAATTCCCGCGCGATTCCGCCCCCGTGCTGAGCGTCTCCGAGCTGCTGCGCAGCGTGCGCGAGGTGCTGGAGCGGCGCTTTCCGCTCGCCTGGATCGGCGGCGAGATCTCCAACTTCCGCCCGGCCTCCTCGGGCCACTGGTACTTCACCCTGAAGGACGAAACCGCCCAGGTGGACTGCGTCATGTTCCGCGGCCGCGCGGCGGCGCTGGACTGGGAGCCGGCCGAAGGCATGCGCGTGGAAGCGCGCGCGCTGGTGACCCTGTACGAGCCGCGCGGGCGCTTCCAGCTGAACGTGGAGAGCATGCGCCGCGCCGGCCTCGGGCCCTTGTATGAGCGCTTCCTCAAGCTCAAGGCGAAGCTCGAAGCCGAAGGCCTGTTCGATCCTGCAAGCGAAGCGCCCGATTCCGGAGCATCCGAGACAGATCGGCATCCTGACATCCCTGCAAGCTGCGGCGCTGCGCGACGTGCTGACCACGCTGCGCCGCCGCAACCCTTCCATCCCGGTGATCGTCTATCCGGTGCCGGTGCAAGGCGAAGGCGCGGCGGCGAAGATCGCGCAGATGCTGGCGACCGCCAGCGCGCGCGCGGAATGCGACGTGCTGCTCCTGGTGCGCGGCGGCGGCTCGATCGAGGACCTGTGGCAGTTCAACGAAGAAGTGGTGGCGCGCGCGATCCGCGCGTCGACGATTCCGGTGGTGGTGGGCGTGGGGCACGAGACCGATGTCACCATCGCCGACTTCGCCGCCGACTGGCGCGCGCCGACGCCTACGGCGGCGGCGGAAATGGTGAGCCCTGCGCGCGACGAATTGCTGGCGCGCGTCGGGGAGCTGGCGCAGCGCGCCACGCGCGAGGCCCTGCGCCGCATCGAGTACGCGATGCAGACGGTGGATGCGCTGGCGCGGCGGCTGGTGCATCCGCGCGAGCGGCTGCGCACCTCGCGCCAACTGCTCGTGCAGCTTGCGGCGCGTCTGGCTTCCGCCACTGCGCGACGGTTCGACTCACTTCGAGGCGCAGCTCGAGCGCTTCAAGGCGAGCCTCACCAGCCTCAACCCCGGCGCGGTGCTCGAGCGCGGCTACAGCCTGACGCGCAATGCGCATGGCGAGGTGGTGCGCGACGCGGTGCAGGTCGCGGTAGGCGAGCGCCTGACGACAACCCTGGCGAAGGGTTGGCTCGAGAGCGAAATCCGCAAGAAGGGAGGGTAGGTCCATGCACATGGAACGCCTCATCGCGCCCTTGGCGCTATTGGTACTGGCCGCTTGCGCGGCACCGCAGCCGCAGCCGATCCACGAATTCGAGAAGCCCGAGTCCAAGGCGGATGCACAGATCCTGGAGGCGGCGACGACGCCGCTCAGCGACCTCAACATCGTGCGCGCCGAGATCCCGCCGGCGCTGGTCGCCGCGCTGAAGGCGCCGTATGCGCGGCCGGCGGATGGGTCCTGCACCGGGATCGCCGAAGAGATTCGCGCGCTCGACGCCGTGCTCGGCGCCGACCTCGATACGCCGATCACGCCGGTCAATCCCAGCCTGATCCCGCGAACCGTGGAATTCGCGAGCGAGGCCACCGTGGATGCCGCGATGGGCGCGGTACGCGGCGCCGCGTTCGGCATCGTTCCGTACCGGCGCTGGGTGCGCAAGCTCTCGGGCGCCGAGCGCTATTCCAAGGAAGTCTCGGCAGCCATCGCCGCGGGCGGCGTGCGCCGCTCCTACCTCAAGGGCTTCGGCCAGGCCAGCGCCTGCCCGGCGCCTGCCGCGCCGCGCGGCTGAGCCGGCGCCATGAAGCTCCTCGTCCTCGGCGCGACCGGCCCCACCGGCCTGCAGATCGTGCAGCAGGCGCTCGCGCAGGGCCATGAAGTCACGGCCTTCGTGCGCGATCCCGCGAAGCTCCCGATGCGGCACGAGCGCCTGAAGACCGTCGATCGGCGCCCTGCCCCACGACGCCGACGCGCTCGCGGCGGCGCTGCGCGGCCACGACGCGGTGATCAGCTCGCTCGGCCTGCACAACGCGCTCAAGGCCCACCATTTCAGCGAAAACAACATGCGCGTGCTGGTGCCGTCGATGGAAAAGCAGGGCGTGCGCCGCCTGATCATCGTCTCGGCCAACGGCGTCGGCGATACGCACAGGCACTCCCCGCTCCTGCCGCGCATCATGTACCGCCTGCTCCTCACCGACATCTTTGCCGACAAGAAGGCCGGCGAGGACATCGTGCGCGCGAGCGGCCTGGACTGGACTTTCGCCTACCCGACGCTGCTCACCAACGGCCCGCGCACGGGCAATTACCGCGCCGGCGAGCGGCTCGAGCTGCAAGGGCATGCCGAAGATCTCGCGCGCCGACGTGGCCGACTTCGTGCTGCGCCAGCTCAACGGACCGCGCCTTCCTGAAAAAGGGCGCGGTGCTCAGCGACTAGCGCGCGCGCAGCAGGCGCGAGGCCTTCGCCACGTCCTTCGGCCTCACCCAGAACATCGCGCCGTAGCGCCGCTTGCCGGCGCTCACCGCGTTCACCGCCACCACGTTGATCCTGGCCTTGGCGAGCTTGCCGAAGATCTGCGTCAGCGCGCCGACACGGTCCTCGCCCTGCGCGAGGAACACGGTCTTGCGCGAAGAGATCCGCAGCTTCGCCTTGCGCGCGGCTTTCACGAACTTGGCGTTGTCCTGCGGCACGAAATCCACCTGCGCGCCGCCGCCTTCCGGAAAGCCGGTGAACGCCAGCAGGTTGACCTTCGCCGCCTTCAGCGCGGCGAGCAGTTGCGCGCCCGAACCCGGGCGCTGGGGCACTTTCATCGAGTAGTAGGAAGCTTTGCGCACACTGGCCATGGTTCCTCCTTGGGATGACGTGGCAGCCCTATAATTCTGCGCTTCTCATGGGCCACCGGCTATCCAGGATCACGACGCGCACCGGCGACGCCGGCGAGACCGGCCTCGGCGACGGCGCGCGCGTGGGCAAGGACAGCCTGCGCATCCAGGTGCTGGGCGACGTGGACGAGCTCAACTCCTGCCTCGGCCTGCTCCTTGCAGAGAAGATGCCAGCCGGCATCCGCAAGGCGCTCCTGCGCGTGCAGCAGGATCTGTTCGACCTCGGCGGCGAGGTCTGCATCCCGGGCCACAGCATGATCACGGAACTGCACGTCACGCGCCTGGAGCAGCTGACGCAGGCGCACAACGCGAAGTTGAAGCCCCTGAAGGAGTTCATCCTGCCCGGCGGCACGCGCGCGGCCGCCGCCGCGCACCTCGCGCGCGCCATCTGCCGCCGCGCCGAGAGCAGCCTGGTGGCGCTCGGCCGCAAGGAGGCCGTCGGCGAGCGCGCGCGCCAGTACCTCAACCGCCTCTCCGACCTCCTTTTCGTCCTCGGCCGCAGCCTCAACCGCGCCGCCAGGCGCGGCGACGTGCTCTGGCAGCACGAACGCAGAAAATCGTGATAATGCGGCCATGACTTACCGCGCGCCTGCGCGCAAGAGCCCTCGTGTTCGACGTGTTCGGCACGGTGGTCGACTGGCGCGGCTCGATCATCCGCGAGGGGCAGGCGCTCGGCCGCAGGAAGAAGCTCAAGGTGGACTGGCCGGCGTTCGCCGACGCCTGGCGCGCCGGCTACCGGCCCGCCATGGCGCGGGTGCGCTCGGGCGAGCTGCCCTGGACGAAGATCGACGCCCTGCACCGCATGATCCTCGACGACCTGCTCCTGCGCTTTCCGCTGGGCCGGCTCGCCGAGGCGGAACATCGACCACCTGAACCGCGTCTGGCACCGCCTCAAGCCCTGGCCCGACGCGCGCGCCGGGCTGGCGAAGCTCAAGCGCCGGCACGTCATCGCCACGCTCTCCAACGGCAACGTGGCGCTGCTCACCAACATGGCGAAGCACGCGAAGCTGCCCTGGGACTGCATCCTCTCGGCCGAGGTGGTGCGCCACTACAAGCCCGATCCCGAGACCTACCTCGGCGCCGCCGACCTGCTCGGCGTCAAGCCGGCCGAGCTGATGATGGTCGCCGCGCACAAGGACGACCTGCACGCCGCGCGCGCCTGCGGCCTGAAGACCGCGTTCGTGCCGCGCCCGCGCGAGTACGGCCCGGCGGCGAAGCCGGACGTGTCGCGCGACCCGGCGTTCGACATCCACGCGCGCGATTTCAACGACCTCGCCCGGCAGCTGGCACGCTGATGCCCGCGAAAAAAACCGCCGCGCCGCGCCACCGCCTGCTGATCGTCGACGACGAGGAGTCCACGCGCCTGCTGATCGCGCGACTTCCTCGATCAAGGGCATGAAGGTCGAGGCGCAGCTCGCCGGCACCTGCGAGCAGGCGCTGCGGCTGGCGCGACAACTACGCCTACGACGCGATCCTGCTCGACCTGCAGATGCCGGGCATCGGCGGCTTCGAGGTGCTGAAGGAGATCCGCGCCGGCTCGGCCAACATGGCGACGCCGATCATGATCGTCTCGGTGCTCGACGACATGGAGACCAACGACCGCTGCATCGCCGCGGGCGCCGACGGCTTCCTGGTCAAGCCGGTGGAGCGGCGCGCGCTGGTCTACGCGGTGAAGGCGCTGCTCGCCGCGCGCGGCAAGGCGAAGCGCAGACCTGCAAACCCGAGGAGGACGGCTAGCATGGCGGACATCAAGGTCGGCAACGTCGAGGCGCTGGGCAAGCCGCTCGGCCAGTACTCGCACATGACGCGCGTGCGCAACGCGCAGGAGACCGCTCTACATCGCGGGCATGCTCGCGCCGGGCGACGATTTCGACGCGCAGTGCAGCGGGGTGTTCCGGCAGATCGAGACCGCGCTGAAATCCGCCGGCGCGGGCTGGGGCAACGTCGCGCAGTTCACCACCTACCTCGTGCACTCGCAGGACATCCCGAAGTTCATGGCCTGGCGGCTGCGCGAGTTCCCGAAGATGTTCCCGGACGGCAAGTACCCGCCCAACACGCTGCTCATCATCGACCGCCTGGTCGGCGAGCAGTTCCTGGTGGAAGTGCAGACGATCGCGGTGCTCTAGTCCGGCTTCGCGCCGGAGACCTTCACCAGCCGCGCGTAGAGCTTCGCCTCCGCCTCGACGAAGGCGGTGAACTGCTCGGGCGTGCGCACCGCGCTGCCTTCCAGCCCATCGCGCGCAGCCGCTCCTTCACGTCGGCGCGTCCATCGCCTTCAGGATTTCCGCCGACAGCCGCTGCACGACCTCGGGCGGCATCTTCGCCGGCCCCATCAGGCCCCACCAGGTGGTCATGTCGAAGCCCTTCAGGCCCGACTCGTCCAGCGTCGGCAGGTCCGGCAGCGACGGCGAGCGCTTGAGCGTGGTCACCGCCAGCGCGCGCAGCTTGCCCGCCTTCACGTTGGGCAGCGCGCTCGCGAGGTTGTCGAACATCAGGTGCACCCGTCCCGCCAGCAGGTCCGCGACCGCGGGCGGCGCGCCCTTGTAGGGGATGTGCACCATGTAGGTGCCGGTCATCTGCTTGAAGAGCTCGCCCGCGAGGTGCCCGGTCGAGCCGGTCGAGCCCGAGGCGAAATCGAGCTTGCCGGGCCGCGCCTTGGCATAGGCGATGAGCTCCGCCACGCTGCGCGCCGGCAGGTCCGGTATTCACCACCAGCACGTTGGGCACCTGCACCACCAGCGCGAGGTGCCGGAAGTCCTTGATCGGGTCGTAGGGCACGTTCGCCATCAGCGCCGGGTTGATGGCGTGGGTGGCGATGGCCCCCATGCCGATCGTGTAGCCGTCGGGCGCGCTCTTGGCGACGAAGTCGGCGCCGATGTTGCCGCCGGCGCCGGGCTTGTTCTCCACCAGGAACGGCTGGCCCAGCGCCTCCTGCAGCTTGGGCGCGAGCAGCCGCGCCGACACGTCCACCGGGCCGCCGGGCGGATAGGGCACGACGATGCGCACCGGCTTGGCCGGCCAGGACTGCGCGAAGGCGGGAAGTGCCGCGGCAGAGCAGCAGCCGCGGCAAACCAGAAGCCTCATCCCTACGTTTCCTCGACGAACACTTCCTCGCGCTTCTTGCGGATGTTGGGCAGCGCGATGATCACCAGCAGGATGATCGAGACGATGAGGAAGCTGGCGCTGATCGGCTTCTGGAAGAACACCAGCGGGTCGCCGCGCGACAGCAGCATCGCCCGGCGCAGGTTCTCCTCCATCAGCGGCCCGAGGATGAAGCCGAGGATCATCGGCGCCGGCTCGCATTCGAGCTTGACGCAGACGTAGCCCAGCAGGCCGAACAGGGCCATCAGGAGCACGTCGAAGGGGTTGTTCGACAGGCTGAACACGCCGATCGCACATGAACACCAGGATCGACGGATACAGGAAGCGGTAGGGCACCGTGAGCAGCTTGATCCACATGCCGATCAGCGGCAGGTTGAGCACCACCAGCATCAGGTTGCCGATCCACATCGAGGCGATCATGCCCCAGAACAGCTGCGGCCTCTCCGTCATCACCTGCGGTCCCGGCGCGATGCCCTGGATCATCATCGCGCCGATCATCAGCGCCATCACCGCGTTGGACGGGATGCCGAGCGTGAGCAGCGGGATGAAGGAGGTCTGCGCGCCGGCGTTGTTGGCCGCCTCCGGCGCCGCCACGCCCTCGATCGCGCCCTTGCCGAACTCGTGCGCTGTTCTTCGACACCTTCTTCTCCAGCGTGTAGGCGCCGAAGGACGCGAGCAGCGCGCCGCCGCCGGGCAGGATGCCGAGCGCCGAGCCGAGGAAGGTGCCGCGCAGGATCGGCGCCGACGATGCGCTTGAAGTCCTCCTTGCTCGGCATCAGCTTGCCCACCTTGCTGGTGAACACCTCGCGGTGCCCCTTCTGCTCGAGGTTGGCGATGATCTCGGCCAGGCCGAACATGCCCATCGCCACCGTGACGAAGCCGATGCCGTCGGCGAGCTCCGAGATGCCGAAGGCGAAGCGCAGCACGCCGGAATTCACGTCGGTGCCCACCAGCCCGAGCATCAGCCCGAGGATCACCATGCAGATCGCCTTGATGAGCGAGCCGTGCGCCAGCACCACCGCCGCCACCAGGCCCAGCACCATCAGCGAGAAATACTCCGAGGGGCCGAATTTCAGCGCCACCTCGGCCAGCGGCGGCGCGAACATCGCCACGATCAGCGTCGCCACGCAGCCGGCGAAGAACGAGCCGATGCGCCGCGGTGGCGAGCGCCGGCCCGGCGCGGCCCTGCCGCGCCATCTGGTAGCCGTCGAGGCAGGTGACCACCGAGGAGGATTCCCCGGGCAGGTTGACCAGGATCGCGGTGGTCGAGCCGCCGTACTGCGCGCCGTAGTAGATGCCGGCGAGCATGATCAGCGCCGCGATCGGATTCAGGTTGAAGGTGATCGGCAGCAGCATGGCGATGGTGGCCACCGGGCCGACGCCGGGCAGCACGCCGATCAGCGTGCCGAGCAGCACGCCGACCAGGCACATCAGCAGGTTGAACGGCGACAGCGCGACGCCGAAGCCGAGCGCGAGGTTGCTGAGGATTTCCATCGCGCTCTCCCTAGAAGCGGCAGAAGTCTTCGATCGACGTCGGGGCAGATCGGGAACGGCAGCGTCAGCCCCTTCACGAACACCAGCACCGAGAAGATGATCAGCACGACGTACAGGATCGCCACTTCCTTCCACTTGAACTCGTGGCCGCCGTAAGGCGCTGATGAACACCAGCAGCAGCGTGGCGCCGATCAGGCCGAGCGGCTTGAGCGTGTAGGCGAAGGCGAGGCAGGCGGCGAGGATGAACAGCAGCGGGCCGGAAATGGAAGATCGGAACCTTGGCGCCCTTCAGCACGAACGCGCGCAGCAGCAGGATCAGCCCGAGCACGGCGAGGATGCCGCCGAGCACGATCGGGAAAGTACGCCGGCCCCATGCGCACCGCGCTGCCCATCTGGTAGTTCTTCAGCGCGATCACCGCCATGCCGGCGCCGAAGGCGATGAACATCACGCCCGCCCAGAAGTCCTTGGGACTCTTGATCACCATTGGTCTCCTCCAGCTCTTTTCCCGGCGCCTTCTGCTGCTCCGCTGCACCGCTGGCCCTGCTCGCGGGAAGTGTAGCATGCACCCCGATGCGCGCTCTTGCATCCCCGTCAGCCTGGCGCCATGCACTGTTGTGGGTCGCGGCGCTCGCGCTCGGCGGTTGCGGCGATGCGCCAAAACTCGCGCGCCTTGCGCCGGATGCCGTGGTCCTCGCCTTCGGCGACAGCCTCACCTTCGGCACCGGGGCAGCGGAAGCGGAGAGCTATCCCGCGCAGCTCGAGCGCCTGATCGGCCGCAAGGTGGTGCGCGCGGGCGTGCCCGGGGAGGTCAGCGCGCAGGCGTTGGCGCGCCTGCCCGCGGCGCTCGAGGAGCACCAGCCGAGGCTGCTCGTGCTGTGCATCGGCGGAAACGATTTCCTGCGCAATCTCGGCCAGGCGCAGGTCGCCGCCAACGTGCGCGCCATGATCCGGCTGGTGAAAGACAAAGGCGCCGACGTGGTGCTGCTCGGCACCCCCGAGAAGGGCCTGCTGGTGACGCCGCCGAAGTTCTACGCCGAGATCGCGCAGGAATTCCGCATTCCCTACGAGGGCAAGGTGGTCGGCGAGATCCTGCGCAGCGCCGAGCTCAAGTCGGATCCGATCCACCCGAATGCGCGCGGCTACCGCCTGATCGCGGAGCGGGTGGCGGAACTGCTCAGGAAGGCCGGCGCGGTCTGAACTCCACATCGCCGTAGGCGAGGAAGTCCCGGCGGTTCATGGCAGGCGCAGGCGCCGCAGCCGCGCGACGTCCTCCGGCCGGTCCACGTCCCACACCTCGGGCAGCTCGCGCCAGCGCCAGCCCAGCGCCGCGAGACGCGCGCGCGTCTGCGCCATCACCTGCGCTCCGCCCCACTCGATGCCCTCGAACAGCCGGGGCGACACGCGGCGCAGCGCGATCGAGCGCGTAGCCGCCGTCCTCCGCCGGCGCGAATACCGCATCGGCGCCGCCCGCAAGCCAGCGCGCGGCGCGCACGCAGGTCGCGCGCGCGCAGCACCGGGCAGTCCGACCCGATGAGGATCACGCGCTCCGCGCGCCGCAGGCCGTGTGTGAACGCATGCAGCATGCGCGCGCCGAGATCGGCGCCGCGCTGGCGGCGCGCCCAGGCCGCAGTGTCACTTCGCCGAGCCCTGCGGCGCGCGCCGTGCCGAGCGCGCGCTCGACGAGGCGCGCGTGCAGCCGCGCCGCGCCCTGCTCGCCGAGCAGCGGGATGAGCCGCGTCTTCACGCGGCCGGCGCGCGGCTCGCGCGCGAAGACGACCACCCTAGTGCGAGTATCGGCGCGCCAGCTCATCGGGATCGGCGCCCAGCCAGTACTGCAGGCGCAGCCGCCACATGCGAAGTACGGTGCGCAGCACGCCGTAGCGCTCCCAGCGCCGCGCCGAGGTGCGCACGCGCACGCGCAGGCAGGCGGGCGGCGAGACGCGCTTCATCGCGCGGCTGAAGGCGATGTCCTCCATGAGCGCGATCGCGGGAAAGCCCGGGAAGTCGGCGCGCCGCACGAAGATCGCCTGGTCCCCGGTGGCGATGCCGGTGAGGCGCGAGCGCCAGTTCATGAGAGCAGCGACCAGCGCCAGGCGCAGGTCGCGCGAATCGATCGCCACGTCGAAGCGGCCCCAGGCGCGCGAGCCGAGCGCCGCGCAGCACCGCCTGGTCCGCATCCGGCGGCAGGAAGGTGTCGGCGTGCAGGAAGAGGAGCGCGTCCCCGCAGGCGGCGGCGGCGCCGGCATTCATCTGCGTGGCGCGGCCGCGCGGCGCTTCGAGCACACGATCGGCGAGCGGCGCCGCGAGCGCGGCGGTGCCATCCGTGCTGCCGCCGTCCGCCACGATCACTTCGTGCCCGCGCGCGCGCAGCGGCGCGAGCGCGGCGAGGCAGCGTTCGATGCCCGCCGCCTCGTTCAGCGTCGGGACCACGATGCTCAGCCGCGCATCCACGCGTGGAACCTCTCCACGTAGCCGAGCAGCTTCTGCGGCGCATGCGCCTTCTTCCACACGCCGGCGGCGTACTTGTTCGCCTCCGCGAGCGTGGGATAGATGTGGATGGTGCCGAGGACCTTGTTCAAGCCGATGCCGTGGCGCATCGCCGCGACGAACTCGGCGATCAGGTCGCCGGCGTGCTCCCCGGCGATGGTCACGCCGAGGATGCGGTCCCTGCCCGGCACCGTCAGCACCTTCACCACGCCGTGCGCCTCCTCGTCGGCGATGGCGCGGTCCAGATCGTCGATGCCGTAGGTCGAGACCTCGTAGGCGACGCCCTTCTCCTTCGCCTCGGTCTCGTTCAGGCCCACGCGCGCCACCTCCGGGTCGGTGAAGGTCGCCCAGGGAATCACCGAGTAGTCGGCGCGGAATTTCTTCAGGTCGCCGAACAGGCCGTTCACCGCGGCGTACCAGGCCTGGTGCGCCGCCGTGTGCGTGAACTGGAACGGCCCGGCGACGTCGCCGCAGGCATAGATGTTCGGATAGAGCGTCTGCAGGAACTCGTTGGTCTGCACCGTGCGCGCCTGCGTCAGCGGGATGCCCAGGTCCTCCAGGCCGTAGCCCGCGGTGTTGGCCACGCGCCCCACCGCCACCAGCAGCGCGTCGAACTCGATCGCCAGGTCGCGCCCCTCGTGCTCGCAGATCAGCACCTTGTGCCCGTCCACGACGCGGAACTCCTTCGCGCGGTGCCCGGTGCGCACGTCCACGCCCTCCTCGCGGAAGCGCTTCTCCACCATCGCAGACGATCTCGGGATCCTCGCGCACCAGCAGCCGCGGCAGCATTCTCGACCTGCGTCACCTGCGCGCCGAAGCGCGCGAAGGCCTGCGCCAGCTCGCAGCCGATCGGCCCGCCGCCCAGCACCACCAGCCGCTCGGGCAGCTCGCGCATGCCCCACAGCGTGTCGGAGGTGTAGTAGCCGATCTGCTCGATGCCGGGGATCGGCGGCACGAAAGGCCGCGCGCCCGCGGCGATGACGATGGAGCGCGTCGTGAGGACCTTGCTTGCTCCATCGGGCATTTGAATTTCCACGATCCAGGGCGAAGCGATCTTTGCTTCGCCCTGGAGGCATTCGACGCCCAGCGCCGTATAGCGCTCGACCGAGTCGTGCGGTTCAACGGCGGCAATCACCCGCTGCACCCGCTCCATCACCTCGGCGAAATCGAACTCCGCGACCGCATTCTTCAGCCCGTATTCCTTGGCGCGCCGGATGGTCGAGAGCACGCGCGCCGTCTTGATCAGCGCCTTGGAGGGTACGCAGCCGGTGTTCAGGCAATCGCCGCCCATGCGGTGCTTTTCCACGATCGTGACCTTTGCCTTCACCGCGGCGGCGATGTAGGCCGACACCAGGCCGGCGGAACCGGCGCCGATCACGACCAGGTTGCGGTCGAAGCGCGCCGGCCTGGGCCACCTCGCGTACACGCGCCGCGCCTTCAGCGCGGCGAGCGCCTTCTTCGCGGCCAGGGGGAAGAGGCCGAGCAGCGTGAACGCCGCCACCAGCCCGGCCGACAGCCGGAATTCGCCGAGCTGCGCGCCGGCATAGACGTAGACGATGGTGCCGGCGAGCATGCCGAGCTGGCTCACCCAGTAGAAGGTCCAGGTGCGGATCGGCGTCAGGCCCATCACCAGGTTGATGACGAAGAACGGGAACGCCGGCACCAGGCGCAGCGCGAACAGGTAGAAGGCGCCCTCCTGCGCCACGCCCTCGTTGACCGGCTTGCAGCCGGTCGCCAAAGCGCGCCTGCACCCAGTCGCGCAGCAGGAACCTCGAGGCGAGGAAGGCGAGCGTCGCGCCGATCGTGGAAGCGAAGGAAACGATCACCGTGCCCCACAGCGAGGCCGAAGATCGCGCCGCCGAAGAGCGTCAGCACCGCGGCGCCCGGCAGCGAGAGTCCCGTGACCGCCACGTAGACGAGGAAGTAGCCGAGCGCCGTCTGCCAGGGATGCGCCGCGTAGTACTCCTGGATCGCGGCCTGCTGCGCGCGCAGCGCCTCGAGGGTCAGGTAGCGGTGGCCGCCGAAGGCGAAGAACGCAGCCACCAGGACGGCGATGGCGGCGAGGACGAGGAGTCGGGAGCGCTTCACGCGGGATGGGTCGCGCCGCGCCGCCCGCCCTTACAGCTGGCCGGCGCCGTGCGGCCCCTGCTCGTCGAGCAGCTCCATCAGGCGGCTGCTGGTGGCGCGCAGCCGCTGCGACAGCATCAGCACCAGTTCCATCAGGATCTTGGCGCCGAGCAGCGGCTGCTCGACGATGATGCGCGCCAGGCTCTGCGCGGTCCAGCACCGCGACCAGCGTCGGCTGCGCGGCCACGCAGGTGGCAAAGCGCGGCTCGCCGTCGATCATCGACATCTCGCCGAGCACGCGGCCGGGCTCGATCGCCGCGATCAGCTGCGGCGTGTTCCAGCGGTCCTGCTTGCGCACCTCGATGCGGCCCTCCACCACGATCAGCATGAAATCGCCGCCGTCGCCCTCGCGGATCACTTCCACGCCCTCGACCGCGCGGAACACCTCCATGAAGTGCGACAGCTGGCGCACTTCGGCCGGCGTGAAATTCTCCAGCAGCGAGCACTTGCGGGATCAGCGCGTGGATCTGGCTGGCGAAGCGCGTGGCGTCGCCGAGGTACTCGAGGTGCGCGAGCTGCGGGGGACGGTCGGTCATGGCGGGGCCGAGGGGTGCGGGGAATTCTAGCCGATCAGCCAGAGCACGGTGCCCACCCAGCCCAGCGCCGCTGCCGCGAGCAGCGGGTCGCGCAGCAACTCCAGCGTCGGATCACCGCCGCCGCCGCGGAAGTGCAGGCGGAAGAGATAACGGAAGCTGCCGAGCAGCACCCAGGGCAGCGTCCAGATGAGGTTCTCGGTGCCGTGCAGCGCGACCGTCTCCTCCGACACGGTGTATAGCGCGTAGGTCACCACCATGCCGATCACGCAGGCGAATACCGCCTTGTCGAGGAACGCGAGGCTGTAGGACTCGAGCACCGCGCGGTGCTGGGCGGCGTCCTCGGCCAGGCGCTCGAGCTCCGCGCGGCGCTTGGCGAAGCCGAGGAACAGCGTCAGCAGAAATCCGCAGGCGAGCAGCCAGCGCGAGGGCTCGATGCCGATGCCCCAGGTGCCGCCGAGCAGGCGCAGCATGAAGCCTGCCGCGATGATGAAGACGTCCACCACCGGCACGTGCTTGAGGCCGAGGCTGTACGCCATGTTCAGCGCGACGTAGGCCGCGACCAGCAACGCCACCTCCCATCCCGTCCAGGCCGCGACGCCGAGCGCGGCCGCCGCCAGCGCCGCGGCGATGCCGCGCGCCGCTGCCGGGGAGATCGCGCCGCGCGCCACCGGCCTGCCGCTCTTCTCCGGGTGCTCGCGGTCGCGCGCGGCATCGTGCGCGTCGTTGAACGCGTAGACCGCGCTGGAGGCGAGGCAGAACGCTGCGGTCGCGGCGAGCGCGGCGATGACGAAGCCGGGCGCATCCCACGCGTGCCCGAACAGCAGCCCCGCCAGCACGAAGCCGTTCTTCACCCAATGGTGCGGGCGCAGCAGCTGCAGGACGTCGCGCGCGGTCACTGGAAGCCGTAGCGCTCGAAGAAGTAGCAGCGTCCCACCGGCAGCGCGCGCGGGATGCGGTACCAGCGCTCGCGCACGGGCTTGAGCACCCCCTCGCGGTACGCGGCGTAGTCGAAGCCGCGGCCGAGCACCGCGTGGAAGGTGGCGCCGCGCACCTCGATGCGCTGCGCCTCGACTTCCCGGAAGTAGGGACGGTAGCGCGCCAGGTCCGACTCGTCGCGGCTCAGGATCGCGAGGTCGCGGCCCTGGTAGGTGCGCCAGTCGGTCAGGATGTCGTCGTGCCGCGCGTGCGACGAGCCGGGTCCGAACACCGGCACCGTTCGCCGTGCGTGGAATGACATTACCGCAGCCATCGAGTAGCTCTCGTAGGCGGGCGTCGCGGACGGCAGCGCCGCCTCGAGCGCCTGGAGTATCGTGCGTGTTTCCTTCAGCAGCACCAGGTTCTGGTAGAAGCGCCGGCCCTGCCACGTCTCGAGCGGCAGGGCGACCAGCACCGCGAGCGTCGCGATCTGCACCACGGCAATGCCGGCGAACCAGCGCACGGTGACCACCAGCGCGCGGCGCTCGAGCGCCAGCGCCACCGTCAGGATGATCGCCGGCACGAACGAGAGCAGCCAGTGCAGGCCGATGCGCCGCACCGGCGAGAGGAGCGCGAATATGAGGAGCGGGACCAGCCACGCGGCGAGCAGCGCGCCGTGAGCGGGCACGCGCAGCCGCGCCCGCCCCTTCCAGGCGAACCAGAGCAGCGGGCCGGCGAGATAGGCGAGCGACGCCGCGTACAGCACGGGCGTGCCCCACGAGAGGCCGGCGCCCTCGTGCCGGTTGATGGCGTTGAACATCACGTTGCACCAGCAGGCCTGCCAGTTCCAGTACAGGTTGACGAGGCCGAAGGGCAGCGCGCCGGCGAACACGAGAAGGAAGGCTTTCGGCCGGTGCGCCATGACAGCCCAGGCGAGGTAAGCCAGCCCCAGCAGCACCGCGAAGTACTTCGACAGGAACGCCAGGCCGAGCAGCACGCCAGCCAGGAGGAACCGCTCGCGCGCGAACGCGAGCATCGAGGCCACCGAAAACAGGATGAGCGGCGTGTCGGTGGTGATGAACACGTTCCAGACGTTGAGCGGCACGAGCAGCACGGCGATGGCCGCGAGGTCCGCGGTGTCGGCGTCGCGCTCGAACCAGGCGATGAGCGCGTGGCGCACGAGGAGCGCCACCAGCACGGGCAGCAGGAGCACCGGCAGCCGCAGCACCCATGCCGCCTCCGAAAGGCGCACGAGCGGCGCGAGCAGCCAGCCCACCATCGGCGGGTGGTCGTAGAAGCCGAGTGCCGGATGCCGGCCCCAGAGGATGAAATAGGCTTCGTCGCCCGTGATCGGGATGGCGACGGCAAGCCAGAGGCGGAACGTGAGCGTCGCGGCGAGCGCGAGCGCAAACCACTGCCGCGGCGTCAAGGGGGCCACGGCGGCGATTCTAACGAGTTGCCTAGCGCTTGCCCTTGCCGGCCCTGCGCCGCTCCTTCACCGCGCCGGCGAGCGCCTCCAGCACTTCGAGGGAGTCCTTCCATCCCAGGCAGGCGTCGGTGACGCTCTGGCCGTACTGCAGCGGCTTGCCCGGCGTGAGCTCCTGGCGGCCCTCCACCAGGTGCGACTCGACCATGGTGCCGATGACGCGCCGCTCGCCGCCCGCGATCTGCGCCGCGATGTCGCGCGCCACGTCCAGCTGGCGCTTGAACTGCTTGGCGGCGTTGGCGTGCGAGCAGTCGATCATCAGCCGCTCGGGCAGCTTCGCCTTGGCGAGCTCGGCGCAGGCAGCCGCCACGCTCGCCGCGTCGTAGTTCGGCGCTTTCCCGCCGCGCAGGATGATGTGGCAGTCGTCGTTGCCGCGCGTCTGCACGATCGCCACCTGCCCGGTCTTGTGCACGGAGAGGAAGTGGTGCTTCTGGCCGGCGGCGAGGATCGCGTCCACCGCGATCTTCACGTTGCCGTCGGTGCCGTTCTTGAAGCCCACCGGCGCGGAAAGCCCGGAGGCCAGCTCGCGGTGCACCTGCGACTCGGTGGTACGCGCGCCGATGGCGCCCCAGGACACGAGGTCGCCCATGTACTGCGGCGAGATCACGTCGAGGAACTCGCAGCCCGCCGGCACGCCGGCCTGGTTGATGCGCACGAGGAGATCCCTGGCGATGCGCAGGCCCTCGTTGATGCGGTAGCTGCCGTTCAGGTACGGGTCGTTGATCAGCCCCTTCCAGCCCACCGTGGTGCGCGGCTTCTCGAAGTACACGCGCATCAGGATCTCGAGCTCGCCCTCGTGCAGGCGGCGCTCGGCGGCGAGGCGCCCCGCGTACTCCACCGCGGCGGCCGGGTCGTGGATCGAGCACGGGCCGATCACCACCAGCAGGCGGTCGGACTTGCCCTGCAGGATGGCGCGCACCTTGCGCCGCGTTTCGGCGATCAGCGTCTCCACCGGCGTGCCCTGGATCGGGAAGAAGCGGATCAGGTGCTCGGGCGGCGGCAGCGGAACGATGTTCTCGATGCGCTCGTCGTCGGTGAGCGAGGTCTTGTCGGCGGGGACGGGGCCGAGGAAGGAGTCGGTGGGCGCGGTCATGGTGGTGGCCTCAGGTCAAAAAAAAACCGCCAGGCATCTCTGCTCTGGCGGCTTCCCGGTTTCGCTGGACTGCGGCTAGCCGTTCCCCTCCGCCAGAGGGCGCGGAAAGAAGAAATAGCCGAAGGTCCAAAGCGTCATGGCAAGGATTGAAACACGGCCGGCCCCGCCCTGTCTACTTGGGCCACAGGACCATCTGGGTGCAGCGGAACAGCGCGATCTTCCTGTCGGTGCCCTCGGCGGTCACCAACGCGTCCCACACCTGGGTAGTGCGACCGAGATGCACCGGGGTCGCGCGGCAGGCGATCGCCCCTTCCCGGGTGGTGCCGAGGAAGTTCGCTTTCAGCTCCAGGGTGGTGAACCCGCTCGCGCCCTGCGGCAGCAGGGCGACGCAGCCGTAGCCGCAGGAGGTGTCCGCGAGCGCGATCACCGTCGCCGCGTGCAGGAAGCCGTTCGGCGCCATCAACTCCCGGCGCACCTCGAGCCGGCTTTCCACGCCCTGCGGCGTCATTGTCAAAATGCGCAAGCCGACCAGCCCGGGCAGGTGGCCGGCACTGCGGCCGTTGAAAACTTCCGGCGTCAATTCGGGTCGGAATGCAGACATGGGGGAAATCTAGCACTCGACACCGCCGACTGCCAGAAACCTGGCGCAATAGTTGCTACCCTAAGAAGAGAAGAAGAGGGAGGCGCACATGAAGACGAATGTGGCTATTCCGATTGCAGGCTTCAAGGACGTCTACGACGTGCCCGCGGTGGAAAGGGCGCTGCAGGAACTTCCACCCAGCGCGAACGAGGCGCTGCGCGCCCTGTACGACAAGATGCTGCGCGTTGGCGGCCAGCGCTTCACCGTCAAGCCTTCCGCCCTGCCGGCGATGGACGAGCTGTTCGACGCGCTGCCCAATTTCGGCGCGGTGCTCGAGGACATCCGCAAGCAGCTGGCGCTGTGCATCGATTCCGAGGACGCCGTCGAGCTGCCGCCGATGCTGCTGCTCGGCGCACCGGGCATCGGCAAGACGCACTTCGCGCGGCGCATCGCGCAGCTGCTCGGCACCGGCTACGGCTTCGTGCCGATGAGTTCGCTCACTGCCGGGTGGATCCTCAGCGGCGCTTCCTCGCAGTGGAAGAACGCCAAGCCGGGCAAGGTGTTCGAGACCTTCCTCAACGGCGACTACGCCAACCCGGTGATGGTGGTGGACGAGATCGACAAGGCGAGCGCCGAGGGGCAGTACGACCCGCTCGGCGCGCTCTACGGCCTGCTCGAGACGGACACCGCCATGCGCTTCGTCGACGAGTTCGCCGAGGTGCCGATCGACGCCTCGGGCGCGGTGTGGTTCGCCACCGCCAACGACGCCGCGCGCATCCCCGAGCCGATCCTCAACCGCATGCACGTCTACGAGATCGAGGCGCCGGACGCGGAGGGCGCGGCGCGCATCGCGCTCGCCATCTACCGCGAGATCCGCGGCGCGCACGACTGGGGCAAGGCCTTCCCCGAGGCGCCGGGCGCCGCGGTGGTGGAAAGGCTCGCCGCGCTCTCGCCGCGGGAAATGCGGCGCGCGGTGCTCGCCGCTTTCGGCAACGCCAAGGTCGCGGGGCGCGGGGAGCTGTGCCCCGAGGACGTGAACGACGGGCGCGGCGCGAGGCGCCGCATCGGCTTCTAGCCGAGCTGCCTGGTCCAGGCCTGGCCGCCGGAGCGGTAGAACGCCACGGTGCTGGCAAAGGCTGCCTTGCGCCGCACGCCCTGCGCCATTCTGCGGAATGCCGCGCTCACGCGCGAGCGGAGTTGGCGGGTGTTCGAGGTCGGTTGCATGTCCTGTCTCCTGTTGTATCTGGTCTAGTAGTACTCGTGGACGTCGCCGCGGTGATCGGCATCCGGGCCGATGCTCAAGCCAGCGAGGCTCGGATCCTGGTACGCAGTGACGGGGGCCCCGGCGACGGCGGGTGCATCGACACGGGGCTTGGTGGCGATCACGCCGCTGTATGCAGCGAGCGCGATGCCGGCCATGGCTGCAAGCGCGGAGAGGCGCAGCGGGGTCAGGCGTTGCTTGTTGCGCATTGTGGCAGTCCTTTCTACGTGTGGCGCCGCCGACGCACCATGCGACGCGGCACGGCCATGCTAGGCAGCGCGCGTATCGCTTCGATTTCGGACTGCGACTGCTTGGTTGCCGGTTTGTTTCAGGTATAGGCGAGCAGGCGCCCGCAGGCGATCACCGACACCCAGAGCGCGAGCGACAGCGCCGCGGCGACGCGCGCGGCGGGCGGCGGCGCGCGGTTGACGTCCCAGTCCGAGGCGCCGCGGAACACCCCGGCATGGAACACCGCCGCGTTCACTCCCGCGGCGAGGATCAGGCAGATCTTCAGCACGAACACGGGGCTGGCGATGAAGTCGCCGGCGTGCGCCACGAACATGGAGAGGCCGCTCGGCACGATCAGCAGGAAGCTCGCCGCGGTCCACGGCAGGATGTGGAAGGCGAGGCGCCGCACCGGCACCGAGCTCGACAGTCCCAGCAGGCGCAGGTCGAGCATCGCGATCGAGCCGACCAGCAGCGCGATGCCGGTGAGGTGCACGATCTCGACGATCGGGTACAGCCACAGCGACTGGCGCATCGCCACGCCGAGGGCGCTCATCTCGATGGCGCCCATGGGGGTCACGGCCTACCTCAGTTCGACGGTCTTGCCGCCGATCGGTGATGCGCTCGGCGCGCATTTCCTCGGGCTTGTTGCGGTTGGGGTAGCCCTCGAGGGTCGCCGTATTGCCGGGCTTGAGCATGTCCTGCGACAGCCCGCGGTTGTGCATGCGCGAGGGCGGCGCCAGCACGCACAGCCAGGTCTTGCCAGGCGTCTCCAGGCGCACGTGGCCGTGCGGGTGCTCGTAGCCGTACTCGACGATCTTGCCGGTGAGCTTCAGCACTTTGGCGGAGTCGTACTCGCTCCAGCCGTGGTGCGCCAGCGCCAGCACCGGCAGCGAAAGAATCGATGCGAGGATCAATCGACCTTTCATGCTTGCCTCCGTTTCAACCAGTCTGCCACCGCCAGGCCGGTGCCGAAATCCCAGGGCCGCAGCTTCTCCGGCGCGATGCGCCGGACGTCGGCCAGCTCCTCGTTCAGCCGCAGCGTGCCGGTGGCGGGCACGTGGTACGCGATGATCAATTCATTGCGGCGGGCAAAAGGATAGAGCCCGACCAGGTGCGCAGCGGCGGCATCGAGGTCCAGTTCCTCCTTCACCTCGCGCTTCACGCCCTCCTCCGGCGCCTCGTCCTTTTCCAGGAAACCGGTCACCAGGCCGTACATCTTCTCCGGCCAGTCCTTGTTGCGCGCCAGGATCACCGCGCCTTCGTGCTCGACGATCGCCGCCACCACCGGCACCGGGTTGTCCCAGTGGACGTAGCCGCACGCGCAGCCCCATCGCGCGTCCAGCGCACGCAACGCGAGCGGCGCGGCGCAGGACGGGCAGAACTTATACGCGCTGCTCAACCCAGCCCTTCACGGACTGAAGCGCCGCGGGCAGCTTCGCCGGCTCCGTGCCGCCGGCCTGCGCCATGTCCGGGCGCCCGCCGCCCTTGCCGCCCACCTGTTGGGCCACGAAGTTCACGAGTTCGCCCGCCTTCACCCTGCCGGTGAGGTCGGCGGTGACCCCGGCAATGAGCGATACCTTGCCGTCGACCACCGCGCCAAGCACGATGGCCGCGCTCTTCAGCTTGTCCTTCAAGCTTGTCCATGGTCTCGCGCAGCGTCTTCGCGTCCGCGCCCTCGAGCGAGGCAGCGAGCACCCTGGTTCCCTTCACCTCGATGGCCTGGTCGGCGAGATCCTCGCCCTGGCTCGAGGCGAGCCTGGATTTCAGCTTCGCCAGCTCGCGCTCGAGCAGCTTCACGTTGTCCAGCACCTGCGCGATCTTGGCCGTCACTTCCGTCACCGGCGCCTTGAGCGCGGCGGCGGCCTGATGCAGCTTCGCCTCCTGCTCCTGCACCCAGGCGAGCGCGCCCTCGCCGGTCATCGCCTCTACGCGGCGCACGCCCGCCGCGACGCCGGACTCGGAGACGATCTTGAAGAAGCCGATGTCGCCGGTGCGCCGGACGTGCGTGCCGCCGCACAGCTCGGTGGACACATCGCCCATGCCCAGCACGCGCACCTCGTCGCCGTACTTGTCGCCGAAGAAGGCGAGCGCGCCGGCCTTGATCGCCTCGTCGTACTTCATCACGCGCGCGCTCACCTCGAGGTTGCGCCGGATGGCGTCGTTCACCTGCCGCTCGACCTCGCGGATCTGCGCCTCGCCCATCGGCTCGTGGTGCGAGAAATCGAAGCGCGTGCGGTTGGCGTCCACCAGGGACCCCTTCTGCTGCACGTGCGCACCGAGCACCTTGCGCAGCGCTGCGTGCATCAGGTGCGTCGCGGAGTGGTTCCACATCGCGCGGCGCCGCGTCGCCGTGTCCACCTGGGCGCCGACTTCGTCGCCCTCGCGCAGCACGCCCGTCTTCTGCGTGCCGTGGTGGCCGAACACCTCCGCCTGCACCTTCTGCGTGTCCTCGACCGCAAACGTCCCGGCCGGCCCCACCAGCTCGCCGCGGTCGCCGACCTGGCCGCCCGACTCGGCGTAGAACGGCGTCTTGTCGAGCACCACCACGCCGGATTCGCCCGCGTTCAACTGCGGGACCTGAACCCCTTCCCGGTAAAGCGCCACGACCCTGCCTTTGAGCGAGAGCGTGTCGTAGCCGTGGAACTCGGTCCTGCCGCCGGCGTACTCCAGCCCTGCGGCCGCGGCGAACTTGCTCGCCGCGCGCGCGCGCTCACGCTGGGCCTGCATCGCGGCCTCGAACCCCGCCATGTCGAGCATCACGCCGCGCTCGCGGCAGATGTCGGCGGTGAGGTCCACCGGGAAGCCGAACGTGTCGTACAGGCGGAACGCCGTCTCGCCGTCGAGCAGCTTCTCGCCCGAGGCGAGCGCCGACTCGAGCACGTGCA
Organism: uncultured beta proteobacterium; assembly: GCA_963782655.1. Classification (GTDB taxonomy): domain Bacteria; phylum Pseudomonadota; class Gammaproteobacteria; order Burkholderiales; family SG8-39; genus JAABQT01. The sequence goes on from CAWALA010000010.1 coordinate 367,438, forward strand.
TGCCGTTCTCCAGCGTCTCGGCGAAGCGCTCCTCCTCCTGCTTGAGCACGGCAGCGACGCGCTGCCTTTCCCTGCGCAGCTCCGGGTAGGCGTCGCCCATCGCCGCATCGAGGTCCGCGACGATGCGGTGGAAGAAGGGCTGCTTCTGGCCCAGCTTGTAGCCGTGGCGGATGGCGCGGCGCACGATGCGCCGCAGCACGTAGCCGCGGCCCTCGTTGCCCGGGATCACGCCGTCCACGATGAGGAAGGCGCAGGCGCGGATATGGTCGGCGATCACGTTGAGCGAGGGGTTCTTCAGCTGCTTCTGGCCCGTTTCGCGCGCTGCGGCCTTGATCAGGTCCTGGAACAGGTCGATCTCGTAGTTCGAGTGCTTGCCCTGCAGCACCGCGGCGATGCGCTCCAGGCCCATCCCGGTGTCCACCGAGGGCTTGGGCAGTGGATGCATCACCCCATGCTCGTCGCGGTTGAACTGCATGAAGACGAGGTTCCAGATCTCGATGTAGCGGTCGCCGTCGGCCTCGGGAGATCCCGGCGGGCCGCCCGCGATGCCGGGGCCGTGGTCGTAGAAGATCTCGCTGCAGGGGCCGCAGGGACCGGTGTCGGCCATCTGCCAGAAATTGTCCGACTGGTACTTCTGCCCGCCCGGCTTGTCGCCGATGCGCACCACGCGCTCCTGCGGCACGCCGATCATCTTCGTCCAGAGCTCGTAGGCCTCGTCGTCGGTCTGGTAGACGGTGGTCCAGAGCTTCTCCGGCGGCAGCTTGTAGACCTTGGTGAGCAGCTCCCAGGCGAACTGGATGGCGTCCTTCTTGAAGTAGTCGCCGAAGCTGAAGTTGCCCAGCATCTCGAAGAAGGTGTGGTGGCGCGCGGTGTAGCCGACATTTTCCAGGTCGTTGTGCTTGCCGCCGGCGCGCACGCACTTTTGCGAGGTGGTGGCGCGGGTGTAGGGGCGCTTTTCCTTGCCGAGGAACACGTCCTTGAACTGCACCATGCCGGAATTGACGAACAGCAGGGTCGGGTCGGCGGCCGGCACGAGCGAGCTCGAGGCCACGATGGTGTGGCCCTTGGACCTGAAATACTCGAGGAAACCGGCGCGGATCTCGTTCGAATTCATAGGCTCGCTATTCTAAAGGAACGTCCGCGGAGAAAAGGAGCGCCTGCGGCGCTGGGCGCCGCGGGCGCATCCGTCCCGCTCAGGCGGCGAGCCGCCCGTACTTCACCAGCCGCGCGCGGATCCCCGTCTGCGTGCGCTGGTGCGCCACCGCCAGATCGCCGAGCGCGTGCCCCGCGTCGAACGACGCGAGGAGCTTGCGGTCCTCCTCTTCCGCTCCACGGCTCCCCGGTCTTCGCCGGCAGCTGCTGCTTGCGCCGCTCGAACTGCGCGGCGCGCTCCAGCGCCTCGACCGCGGTGTACAGCGCGCGCACCGTCTGCGGACGCTGGTAGGCGCCCTCGGCCGGGAACACTTCGCCGTTTTCCGGATCCACGCCGTTGGCCAGCGACTTCACGATTGCCAATGCCTGTGCCTGTTCCATTCCCATCACCCCCTTTCCGCGCGAATCGCGCTAGGCGATCAACGCCTAGTCGGCATCTTCGGATGACAGGAGCTGTCGGATCGTGTCGTGGGAGAAGCCGCGGCCCTGCAGGAAGCGCATGCGGCGCGCGCGCTCCTCGCGCGAGGCTCGCGGGCGAGCGGTACTTGCGCGCCAGGATGGCGCGCGCGCGCTCCAGCTCGCCTTCGCGCGCCGACGCGCTCGACGATCTCCTGCGCGACGCCTTTCGACTTCAGGTCGAGCCGGATGCGCGCCGCGCCGTACTTGCGCGACGAGCTGGTGCGCGCGCAGTTCCGCGTAGCGCTCGTCGGAGAGTTGCTCCTTCGCCGCCAGCGCGTCGAGCAGCTAGCTCGAGCACTTCGGGCGATGGCGCGAACGGAGCGAGCTTGCGGGCCAGCTCGGCGCGGGAGTGCTCGCGCCGCGCGAGGTGCCTTAGCGCCCGCGCTTTGAGCGCAGCGGGCGTGTCAGGACCGTCCATGCTCAGCCGTTGCTGCCGCCCCGCTTGCGGGTCGGAAGGTGCTCGACCTTCTTGTCTTCGGTCGCCTCGGCTTCGACTGCGGCAGCTGCGGGCGGGGCATTCACGCCGGCCTTCTCGCGGATCTTCATCTCGATCTCGCGCGCCAGCTCGGCGTTCTCCTTGAGGAAGTCGCGCGAGTTGTCCTTGCCCTGGCCGAGGCGGTCGCCGTTGTAGATGTACCAGGCGCCCGACTTCTCCAGCACGCCGTGCGCCACGCCCAGCTCCAGCACCTCGCCTTCGCGCGAGATGCCCTCGCCGTACAGGATGTCGAATTCCGCGGTGCGGAAGGGCGGCGCGACCTTGTTCTTCACGATCTTGACGCGCGTCTCCGAGCCGATCACCTCGTCGCCCTTCTTGATCGAGCCGATGCGCCGGATGTCGATGCGCGCCGAGGCGTAGAACTTGAGCGCGTTGCCGCCGGTGGTGGTCTCCGGGTTGCCGAACATGACGCCGATCTTCATGCGGATCTGGTTGATGAAGATCACCAGCGTGTTGGTGCGCTTGATGTTGGCGGTGAGCTTCCTGCAGCGCCTGGCTCATCAGCCGCGCCTGCAGGCCCATCTGCGGCTCGCCCATCTCGCCCTCGATCTCGGCCTTGGGCGTGAGCGCCGCCACCGAGTCCACCACGATCACGTCCACCGCGCCGGAGCGCACCAGCATGTCGGCGATCTCGAGCGCCTGCTCGCCGGTGTCCGGCTGCGAGATCAGCAGCTCGTCGATGTTCACGCCGAGCTTCTTGGCGTAGGTGGGATCGAGCGCGTTCTCCGCGTCGATGAAGGCGGCGGTGCCGCCCATCTTCTGCACTTCCGCGATCACCTGCAGGGTCAGCGTGGTCTTGCCCGAGGACTCGGGCCCGTAGATCTCGACCACCCGGCCGCGCGGCAGGCCGCCCACGCCGAGGGCCAGGTCCAGGCCCAGCGACCCGGTGGAGACCACCTGGATGTCCTTGATGGCCTCGGAGTCCATCCGCATGATGGAGCCCTTGCCGTACTGCTTTTCGATCTGCGACAGCGCCGCCGCCAATGCCTTAGACTTGTTCTCGTCCATTTGCTGTACCTCTTCTTCTGGTTGTCGGCATCTTCGGCAGGTGCCACCGGGAAGGGGGCACTGGGCCAACACCGGATACTGTATAAACGTTCATGTATTGTGGGTGGTTGACGCCACCCTGTCAAACCCCGGAAAAATCCCTTAGGAGACAAAAAGATGGCGAAAGTCGCGTTCCTCGGCCTGGGCGTCATGGGCTACCCGATGGCGGGCCACCTGCTGAAAAAGGGCGGCCACGACGTGACCGTCTACAACCGCTCGGCGGCCAAGGCGCAAGCCTGGGCGAAGGAGTACGGCGGCAAGTCCGCCGCCACCCCGAAGGAGGCCGCCCAGGGCTGCGATTTCGTCATGATGTGCGTCGGCAACGACGACGACGTGCGCTCGGTCGCCTATGGCGACAACGGCGCCCTGGCCGGGCTGAAGAAGGGCGCCGTCCTGGTCGACCACACCACCGCCTCCGCGGTCGTGGCGCGGGAACTGCACGCCAAGTGCAAGGCCCTGGGCGTCGGCTTCGTCGATGCGCCGGTGTCGGGCGGCCAGGCGGGCGCGGTCAACGGGCAGCTGGGCATCATGTGCGGCGGCGACCAGGCCGACTACGACAAGGCGCTGCCGGTGCTCAACGTCTACGCCAAGATGTGCGCCCTGATCGGCGCGCCGGGCGCCGGCCAGCTCACCAAGATGGTCAACCAGGTCGCCATCGTCGGCCTGCTGCAGGGCCTCGCCGAGGCGCTCAACTTCGGCAAGAACGCCGGCCTCGACATGGAGAAGGTGATCGCGGTGATCTCCAAGGGCGCCGCCCAGTCCTGGCAGCTGGAGAACCGCTGGAAGACCATGGTCGAGGGCAAGTTCGAAGGCTTCGGCTTCGCCAGCGACTGGATGCGCAAGGACCTCAATATCGCGCTGGCCGAGGCGAAGAAGAACGGTTCGTTCATGCCCGGCACCGCGCAGATCGAGCAGTACTTCGGCCGCATCAGCGCCCGCGGCCAGGGGCCGCTGGGACAACACGTCGCTGATGAGCCTGCTGAAAGATCGCTGAGTTTCAGGACGACGATGGCCGAGAGGAAGGAGTTCCTGCTGGAACGGCTGGCGACGCCGATCAGCCACTATTGCGACGCGGTGCGCTGAGGCGATCTGCTGTTCATCTCCGCCATGGCGCCGGTCGACGCCACGGGCAAGGTCGTGAGCGAGGACGTCGCCGTGCAGACGCGGCAGGTGTTCGAAAACCTGAAGGCCGCGCTCAGGGCGCCGGGCGCGACTGCGGGTCGGCGTAGTCCCGCTGAAGCGCGGGCCACGGCACGACGTGGTCGGCGGGCATGGCGGATTCCGGCGTGCGCAAGGCTTCCGCGGCGAGCCGCGCGGCTGTATCCGCGTGCTCGCGCTCCTGCTGGAGCGCCCACGCGATTGCCGCCGCATCGTCCCGCGCCTGCTGCCGGGCAATCGAGACCGCCAGCGCGTCGCTCCGATCCTCCTGCGGGATCGTAAAGGTCGCCATCTCGTTCCCCTGCAACGTAGCCGGCGCCGTGCTCGCGTGCAGCGCGGAGGGCAGCGAGGCAATGACCTGCCGGGCATCGGCCAGGCGCTCTGCGCCGCCCGGGTGCGTACTCAGGAACGCGAGGGGCGTTGCGCGCCCGGCCGAGGCCATGCGCTCGAACAGGCGCAGCGCGCCTTGCGGATCGAACCCTGCTGCGGCGGCATAGCCGATTCCCAGGCGGTCCGCGTCCCGCTCCTCGTCGCGCGAAAACGACCGGTCGACGAGGATGCCGCCGAAGTTGACCAGGCGCGACGCGCTGGCATTGCCGCGCGCCCCGCCCAGCAGGGTCGCAACAAGTCCCAGGCCTTGCATCAGCCCTTGGCGCGAGGCGCGCTCGGCGCCGTGCTGCCTCGCCAGGTGCGCTAGCTCGTGGCCGACGAGCGCGGCGGAAGCGTCGTCGTCGCCGCCAAGCAATTCCAGCATGGCCGGCGTGACGGACACCACGTTGCGGCCGTCCCTGCCTGCCGCCGCGAAGGCATTGGGCTGCCGGTCATCCGTCTGCGCCACGAACAGCTGGGCGCTGACCCCGGCGGCCGTTTCGATCCGGGACACCACGTTCAGCAATCGGGCGACCCGCGCCCTGTTCACGATGGCGAGTGCCTGCCCGTTCCCGCCCGTAAGCCGGACCTCTTCCGCCGATTGGCTGGCAATCCCGCTTGCCGGCCAGGTCCCCACGATGCGCCCGGCAGCCGCCGGCGCTGGCGCGAGCAACAACCCCGCAAACGCAAACACAGCGCATGCCTGTCGCGAGAGGTTCATTCCAGCCTCGATGCCCCAAGTCATCGTAGGCCGCGGCGAACGCGCCGGACATCCCATGAACGGGCGGGAAGAAGACCGGGTTAGATCCCTAACGCAGCCAGGCCTTGACGCGCGGGTGCGAGAGTGCGGCCGCGTCCACCACGAACTGCGGCCTGCGCCCCGCGTGCACGCTGAGCACCGCGCCGACTGACGTGCGCGCGATGTTGCCGAAGAGCTCGTCCGTCCAACACAGCGCGTGCGGCGTGAAGAACTCGAAGATCATCGAGCCGAAGGCGTTGCCGCCGGCGGCGAGCTTCTGCTTGACAGGGTTTGCGCGCATGGCGGCGATTATCTCTGAAGTTTCTGCAGCCTCCAGGTCGCCAGCGGGCCGAGCAGCCCGCCCAGGCCGAGCGTCGCCCAGGCGATGCCCCAGGCAAACGCATCGCCCGAGGCCTTGCCGCCGCCCGCCAGGTCGAGCGCCCAGCCGAAGACCACCGGGCTGATGACGCCGGTGCCGAAGCCGACCACCGAGCGCACCGCGTAGGCCGCGCCGAGAATGTGGGGCGGCACGCTCTCGGCGATGACGGTCGAATGCACCGAGGAATCGGCGATGGCGGAGAAATTGTGCAGGCAGGCGATGGCGACGAGCAGCGCCACCGGCAGCGCGATCATCCAGCCGATGGAGAACGACAGCACCAGGCTCACGCTCGACCAGAGCAGGATCGTCTGCGTGCGCCCCCAGCGGTCGGACATGACGCCGCCGGCGATCGAGCCGCCGATGTTCGCCACGTAGGTGAGCGCCGAGAGCGCAAGCCCGAGCGCCGCCGCCTCCCCCGCGCCCGCGCCGTGCATCATCAGCGCGGCGGTGAGGAACGCCGGCATCCAGGCCCACAGCCCGAGCAGTTCCCAGCTGTGGAAGGTGTAGCCCCAGACCGAGAGCATGCCCTTGCGGTTGCGCGAGCACCGCCGGGATCGACGCGAAGATCGTGTGTCCCTCCGGCCGCGGGTGCACGACGTTCGGCGTCGCGCGCATTGCCACGAGCGCGATGAGCCACGACACCACCGGCATCGCCGCCACCACGGCGAGCGCCGCGCGCCAGCCGGCGAAGGACACCATCAGCCCCGCCACGCCGAGCGCCAGCGCGTAGCCCGCGCTCGAGGCCGCGATCATGAAGCCCATCGCGCGCCCGCGCCGCTGCGCGCTCGACGTGCTCGTTCACCATGGCGAGCACCGGCGTGTAGTAGCCGCCCTGGGTAAGGCCGGTGAGCGCGTGCAGCCACAGCGCCGACCAGAAGCCGTCCACGAACAGCACGAAGGCGATCGGGCTGAGGAACCCGGCGACGCCGGTGACGAGGAAGGCGCGCTTGGCGCCGAAGTGATCGGCGATGAAGCCGACGATGAACAGGGAGGCCAGGTAGCCGAGGTGGAAGGCGCCCTGGATCATGCCGGCGTCGCGCGCCGACAGGCCCCAGTCCTCGCGCACCAGCGGCAGCACCGCCGAGTAGGCGACGAACCAGGCGGCGGAGAGCACGCGGCTCGCGCACAGCAGCGCCAGCCAGCCGGCCGAACCCGGAGTGGTCGTCATCGTCTCGCATCCCGCGTACGCGGGACCCGTCCCGCCGCGCCTTTCGGCCATAATATCCCGGCAAGGTCGCGCCATCGCGGGAGGTTCATGACAGCCACCAGCGTCCTGGTTGTCGAAGACGAGCCCGAGTTCCTGCGCCAGTACTGCGAGGCGATCACGCGCGAGCCGGACTTCCGCCTCGCCGGGGCGGTCAGCACGCTCGCCGCGGCGATGGCGCTCATCGAGCAGTCGGTGCCCGACGTGCTGGTGGTGGACCTCGGCCTGCCCGACGGCAGCGGCGCCGACCTGATCCGCAGCGCGGCGAAGAAGCGCCCCGACTGCGACGCGCTGGTGGTCACGGTGTTCGGCGACGACCAGCACGTGATCGACGCCATCGAGGCCGGCGCCACCGGCTACCTCCTGAAGGACAGCCCGCCCGGGGAGCTCACGCGCTGCATCCGCGAGCTGCGCGCGGGCGGGGCGCCGATCAGCCCGAGCATCGCGCGGCGGCTGCTGGCGCGCATGCGCGCGCCGGCGGAGAAGCCGGCCGGACCGCAGGCCGCTTCGCCGCTCACCGAGCGCGAGGCGGAGATCCTGCAGCTGGTCGCCAAGGGCCTGTCCTTCGCCGACGTCGGCGGCGTGCTCGGCATCTCGGCGCACACGGTGGTGGCCCACGTGAAGAAGATCTACCGCAAGCTCTCCGTGCACTCGCGCGGCGAGGCGGTGTTCGAGGCCACGCAGCTCGGGTTGCTCAAGTAGGCGCGGTGCGCGCGTGAAGACGCTCGCGCGCGCGCTTCTCGCCTGGTCCTCGCTTCGCCGCGCACGGCGGCGGCCGCGCGACTGGCGCCATCGCGAGGCGGAATTCGCTGTCGCGCGCGACGCGTTCAGCGCCGCCGCACGAACCTGCCCTGGCAGCGCGTGATCGCTGCCGAACCGCTGGAAGGACGAACTGGCCGGGCATCACCGGCACGGTCTGGTACCGCGTGACGTTCCAAGTCGCCGCAGCCGAGGGCGAGCCCTGGATGGTGTACCTGCCGCGCCTGCGCGAAGGCGGCGCCCTGTTCGTCAACGGCCAGCTGCTCGCCAACGTGCCCGAGCCGGACGCGGAGCACCTGGGTGCGCTGGATGCGGCCGCACGCCTTCCTCATCCCGCCGGGCGAGCTGCGCGAGGGCGACAACGAGCTGCACGTGCGCGTCAACGTGGCGAGCCGAAGACAAGACCATGAGCTCGGTCTAGATCGGCCCGGACGAAGCCGTGCGCCCGCTGTACGAGTCGCGCCTGTTCTCGACCTACACCGCGGCGCAGATCACGATCGTGGTGACGCTGTCGCTCGCGCGTGTTCGTCATCGGCATCTGGCTGCGGCGCCGCATGGACTTCGACTACGGCCTGTTCGGCCTCGCGCTGCCTGTTCTGGGGCGCTGCACACCACCAACTACGTGATCGAGACGCTGCCCGAGTGGGCCTGGCTCCCCTGGCGCGTGATGCGCTACGCCGCGACCGGCGGCTTCGTCGTCGCGATGACACTGTTCATGCTGCGCTTCGCCGGCATCCGCCGCGCGCGGCTTCACGCGCGTCGTTCGGCGCCTACTGGCTGACCGGCCCGCTCGCGCTCGCCATCGGCGGCGCGGCCTGGCACCCGCCGTGGACCGCTACTACCAGGCGGGGCTGATCGCTCATGGCGCCTCTTCATGATCGGCGCCGCCGTCTACGCAGGCTGGCGGCAGCGCACGCCCGGCGCGCTCGCCCTGCTGGCTGCGCGCCGTCATCGGCGGCATCGTCATCGGCGTGCACGACTACCTGCTGTCGCAGGGACTGGTGTCGACCCGGAAGAGCCATTCCTGCTGTATTTCGCGGCCGACGCGCTGCTCGTCGTGGTCGGCGTGCTGCTCGCCGACCGCTTCGTGCAGCAGCCTGGGCGCGGTCGAGCAGGCGAACGCCACGCTCGCGCGTCAAGGTGGCGGAGAAGGAACGCGAACTCGCCGCCAACTACGAGCAGCTGCGCGGCCTCGAGCACGAGCGCACCGTGGCCGGCGAGCGCCAGCGCATCATGCAGGACATGCACGACGGCCTGGGCTCGCAGCTGCTCACCTCGCTCGCCGCCGTGGAGCGCGGCGCGCTCGACTCCAAGGGCATGGCGCAGGTGCTGCGCGACGCGATGGACGACATGCGCCTGTCCATCGACACGCTCTCGCCGGGGCGCGAGGGGCTGCTGGAGGCGCTCGGCAACCTGCGCTACCGGCTCGAGCCGCGCTTTCGCGCCGCGGGCATCGAGCTGAGGTTCTCCTACCGCGACATGCCGGAGCGGCTGGACATCCCCGCGGAGGACGCGCTGCAGATCCTGCGCGTGCTGCAGGAGTCGCTCACCAACGTGCTCAAGCACGCGCGCGCGAAGCAGGTCGGCGTGGAAATCTCCCTGCAGCGCGAGCCCGCGCGCTTCGTCCTCGCCGTGACCGACGACGGCGGCGGCTTCGACGCCGCCTCGCCCGCCGCGGGCCGCGGGCTCTCGGGCATGCGCCGCCGCGCGCAGCAGATCCGCGCCGCGCTGGAGGTCGCCTCCGACGCGCGCGGCACGCGCATCAGCCTCACCTACCCGCTCGCGCCGCGGCCTGAGCGTCCCGCGTTCGCGGGATGCGCCGCCCCCGCGTTTCCGGCTTCGCGGGATTTTCGCGCCGCGCCTCGATTCCTAGCATCGATCCCGTCCTGCCCGCATGGTGCGGCGCCGACGCAACCGGAAGGAAAGGATCGAGCCATGGAATCGAAACAGGCAATGGAAGCAGGAACTGCGCGGCGTCTCGTCGTCATCGCGGTCGTCATCGCGCTGATGGGCTTCAGCGCCGCGCTGGCGACCAAGGAGCAGCCCGCAGCCGCGCCCGCCGCGGCGCCTGCAGCCGCAGCGGCCTACCAGGATCCGAGCCTCGTCGGCCTGAGCGTCACTGACGACGCCGAGCCCGACGGCAACGTCCCGATGTACGAGTAGGGCGGAGGCCACCATGAAACGAACCCTCGCAGCAACGCTGGCCGCGGCATCGCTCGCCGTCGCCGGCAACGGCATCGCCGGCGACGACATGGAACAGGCGATGGAATTCTTCGAAAGCGGCCACTACGTCCACGCGCGCGACCACCTGCGCGCCGCCGCCAGGAACGGCGACGCGCGCGCCGCGGAGATCCTCGGCTTCATGTTCGGCTTCGGCGGGCAGACGTTCCCTGGCGTCGGACGCGATCTCAGCGCGTCGGCGTACTGGTTTGACATGGCCGCGCGCGGCGGCAGGCCGGTGGGGCGCTACATGGTGTGCGCGCTGCGCAAGCACGCCGGCGCGCCTCCGCAGGCGGCACAGCGCTGCTTCGACTGGGTCGCCGAGATCGGCCGGCCGGGGCCGCGGTGAGCAACTTCGCTTTGCTGCTGTTGTGCTTCGCCTTGGGCTGGTGCTGCGCCGCACGCAGCGCCTGCCCGAGGCGACACCGGCGGTGCTGAACGGCTTCATCGTGCACGTGTCGCTGCCGGCGCTCACGCTGCACCATCTGCGCCATCTGGATTTCGATGCGAACGTCGCCGCGCCGCTCGCGACGGCCTGGCTCCTGTTCGCGGTCGGGGTGGCGTTCTTCTTCGCCGCGCAGCGCCTGTTCCGCTGGCCGGCGGCGACCACCGGCGCGCTGATCCTGACCGGCGCGCTGGGCAATACTTCCTTCGTCGGACTGCCGATGATCGAGAGCTTCTTCGGCCGCGAGCACGTCGGCCTTGGCATCCTCATCGACCAGCTCGGCACCTACGTAGTGCTGTCCACCGTGGGCCTGTTGGTCGCGGCGCTGCTGTCCTCGGGGGAGTTGACCGCGAAATCCGTCGCGCGAAGCGCGTATTCGGCTTCCCGCCGTTCGTCGCGGTGCTGGTGGCGCTTGCCAGCACTCCCCTGCCGCTGCCGGTGTGGATGGACGGCGTGCTCCTGCGACTGGGCGACACCCTGGCGCCGCTCGCCCTCTTCTCGGTCGGCTTCCAGCTGCGGCTCGGCGCCGTGCGCGCGCGCTGGCGTCCGCTTGCCGCGGGCCTCGGCTACAAGCTGGTGGCGGGTCCGCTCGCGGTGCTCGCGGTGTTCGCGGCGCTCTACGACCTCGACAACCCGGCCATGCAGGTCGCGGTGTTCGAGGCGGCGATGGCGCCCATGATCGGCGGCGCCATCGTCGCCGCGCAGCACAAGCTGGATCCGGAACTGGGCACGCTGATGCTCGGCATCGGCATCCCGCTGTCCTTCCTCACGCTGCCCGTCTGGTGGTACGGGCTCGCCGTGCTCTAGGCGGCGATGCGCACCGGGATGCGCCGCGGGCCGAAGGGCTTGCCGAACTTCTGATAGCGCCCCGCCAGCCGCGCGCCGCAGTGCGTGCACGCGCCCTGCTCGGTGAGGTGGTAGGCCCGGATGCGGTACCAGTCGCGCACGATCACCGCCTCGCCGCACGACGGGCAGAACGTGCTGCCGCCCTGCTCGTCGTGCACGTTGCCGGTGTAGACGTAGCGCAGCCCTGCGCGCAGCGCGATGTCGCGCGCCCGGTTGAGCGTCGCCGCCGGCGTCGCCTCGACGTCGGTCATCTTCCAGTCGGGGTGGAAGGCGCTGAAATGCAGCGGCACGTCGGGGCCGAGGTTCTCCATGATCCAACGCGACTCGGCCTCGAGCTCGGCGTCGGAATCGTTCTTGCCGGGAATCAGCAGCGTGGTGATCTCGGTCCACACCTCGGTCTCCTTCACCAGGTACACGAGCGTGTCGAGCACCGGCTGCAGGTGCGCCGCCGCAAAGCTTGAAATAGAAGTCCTCGGTGAAGCCCTTCAGGTCGACGTTGGCCGCGTCCATCTTCGCGTAGAACTCGCGCCGCGGCTCGGGATGGATGTAGCCCGCGGTCACCGCGACGTTCTTCACGCCGCGCGCGCGGCAGGCATCCGCGATGTCCATCGCGTACTCGGCGAAGATCACCGGGTCGTTGTAGGTGTAGGCCACCGACCGGCAGCCGAGCTGCACGGCCGCCTGCGCGATCGCCTCGGGCGAAGCGGCATCCTGCAACCGATCCAGGTCGCGCGACTTGGAGATGTCCCAGTTCTGGCAGAACTTGCAGGCGAGGTTGCAGCCCGCGGTGCCGAAGGAGAGCACCGAGGTGCCGGGATAGAACTGGTTGAGCGGCTTCTTCTCGATCGGGTCGACGCAGAAGCCCGAGGAGCGGCCGTAGGTGGTGAGCACCATGCGGCCGTTCTCCATCTTGCGCACGAAGCACAGGCCGCGCTGACCCTCGTGCAGGCGGCAGTCGCGCGGGCACAGGTCGCACTGGATGCGGCCGTCCTCCAGGGCGTGCCACCAGCGCCCCGGATGCGAAGTCTCTAGTGCGGGGCGCCCTGCTTCCACTTGATCACGCGGTAGCGCCACAGCCGGCAGCGCGCGAGGCGCGTGTCGGCGGGGATGCCGGCCTTGCGCATCAGCTCGCCGAGGAAACTGGTGCTTGTCGGGCAGGCTTTCCCACACCTGCGGCAGGAACGTGGCGCGCCGTCCCTCGTGCTCCAGGATCACGCCGTCCTCGCCCGTGCGCAGCTGCGCCAGCAGTTCGTCCTCGTCGCCGAAGCGCAGGGGCTTCGCCGGCGAGAGCACCGACACCTCCACCTGGCAGCGCGCCCACTCCGGCGCCGCGAGCGGCGGGAAGCGCGGGTCGCGCAGCGCGGCGCCGAGCGCGTTCTCCGCGACGTCCTCGCCCAGGCGGCGCGTGGCGGCGAGGCTGCCGATGCAGCCGCGCAGCTTCTCCTCCAGCATCAGCGTGACGAAGCTCGCGCCGGGGCGCGTGAGCCAGGGCGCGGCGTCGGTGCGCGGCGGCTCGCCGTGCAGCCCGAGGCGATGGCCGATCGCGCCGCGCGCGATGGCGAGCAGCGCATCGCCCGCGTCATCGAGCGACACGCGCGCGCCCTCGTACAGCGCGAATGCCGAATAGCCCACCACGCGGTCCCTGCCGCCAGCGGTGTCGCCCGAGTTGCAGGCGCCAAGCAGCCGGATGGACAGACCGTGCGAGCGCGCCGCGGCGAGAAAGCCGTTCAGCGGCGTCGCGCCGCAGGCTTCCTCGTGGTTGATATCGGTGTCGAAGCTCGCAATGCGCGTGAGCGTCGCGCGGTCGATCGCGCGCGCCTCGTCGTAGCGGTGGTAGTGCGACAGGTCGGTGGACAGCACGAACAGCGTCTCCGCGCCGCCCCACAGGCGCTCGATCACGTCGATCACCTCCTGCAGCTTGGCATCGCCGACGGCGAGGGGCAGCAGCGAAAATTCGCCCAGCATCTTCTGCAGGAAGGGCAACTGCACCTCGAGGCGAGTGCTCCATGGCATGCGCGGCCGGGCTGGTGACGACCTGCCGGTAAGGCGCGAGCATGCGCACGGCCTCGGCATCCACCGGTACGCGGCCAAGCGGCGTTTCGAAAGCCTCCACGCCCGGCAGCGCGAGGCCCGCGCACCGGCACGCGGTGCACCGGCCCGAGCAGCACCACGCGCTTCACCACGCCGCGCGCCGCGGCGAGCTCGTCGTAGGCGCGCGCCGCCACCGGACCTGAATAGATGTAGCCGGCGTGCGGCACGATGAGCGCCTTGGGATGGCCGAAACGCGGCGCGAGGTTCTCCACGCCGTCGATCAGCTCGGCGACTTCCCTTTCGAGCTCGCGCGCGTCGCGCGGGTAGAACATCCCCGCCACGGCGGCGGGTCGCACGCTAGTCATAGAAAATAGGGACAGACCCCATTTTTCTTAAATGGGGTCTGTCCCTATTTTTCCAATAGTTGCAGGACGCCATGCAGAGCGTGGAGGACGGATTGACGGCGCACGCTCTCGCGATCGCCGTCGAAACGCCTCGTGTCGCTCGAAATCTTACTCCCCTGGGCCCACGCGAAGCACACCGTGCCGACGGGCTTGTCGCGCGTGCCGCCGGCGGGGCCGGCGACGCCGGTGATGGCGAGCGCCACCTGGCCGCGGCTGTGCGTCAGCGCCCCGGCCGCCATCTCGCGCGCCGTCTCCTCGCTCACCGCGCCGTGGCGCTTGAGCGTCTCCTCCGGCACGCCGAGATCCTCACGCTTGGCGGCGTTCGAGTAGGTGACGAAGCCGCGCTCGAACCAGTCGGAGCTCCCGGCGATCGCGGTCAGCCGCCATCGCCACCCAGCCGCCGGTGCAGGATTCGGCGGTGACCAGCATCAGGCCGCGCTCCTTCAGCGCGGCGCCGACCCGTTGCGCGAGCTCGTTCATGGAAACAGGAACCTCTTCGCCAGCGCGAGGACGAGCAGCGTGTAGCCGGCCGCCAGGATGTCGTCGAACATCACGCCGAAGCCGCCCTTGATGCGGCTCTCCAGCTGCCGGATCGGCGGCGGCTTGACCACGTCGAAAGCGCGGAACAGGAAGAACGCCGCGGCCTGCCACCAGGGATCCTGCGGCGCAACCGCGAGCACCAGCAGGAACGCCACCACCTCGTCCCAGCACATCGAGCCGTGGTCGCCGATGCCCAGGTGCCGGCCGGTCAGGTCGCAGGCCCACACCCCGACGGCGAACAGGAACGCGAGGATCGCGAGCAGCACGAGCGGCGGGTAGTACGGGCCGATCAGCCACCAGATCGGGAAGGCGACCAGCGTGCCGACGGTTCCGGGCGCAAAGGGCGAGAGCCCGGCGCCGAAGCCGAAGGCGATGAAGTGCGCCGGATGCGTGAAGGCGAAGCGCGCCGTCGGACGGAAGACGATCATGCGAAGTGATCGAACCCGCGCCCGGCGGCCATCGGCTTGCCGGCGGCGTCGAGCAGCTGCAGCTTCGGCCTCGCCGGGCTGGATCGAGCCGACGCGCGTCAGCGCCAGGCCGAGCGACGCGGAGAGCGCCTCGAGCTCGCTGCGCGCCGCCTGCGGCGCCGTGAACGCGAGCTCGTAGTCGTCGCCCCCCGCCAGCACGCAGCGCTGCTGCAGCTGCGCGTCGCCGCAGGGAAACTTCGGCAGCAGCGCGTAGTGCACCACCGCGCCCGACGCCGGAGCGCTCGAGGATGTGGCCGAGGTCCTGCGCGAAGCCGTCGGAGACGTCGATCGCGGCGCTGGCGATGCCGCGCAGCCGCTCGCCCAGCTCGACGCGCGGCTCCGGCTGGTGCAGGCGCCGCGCGGCGGCCGCGTTGCCGGGCGTCGTGCAAGGCATAGGCGGCGCCGCCCAGCTCGCCGGAGACCCAGATGTCGTCGCCCGGCCGCGCGCCGCCGCGCGTGTGCGCCAGGCCGGCGGGCACTTCGCCGAGGATCGCCACGCAGAGCGTGAGCGGCCCGCGCGTGGTGTCGCCGCCGACCAGGTCCACGTCGAAGCGCCCGGCCAGGGCGTAGAAGCCCTCGGCGAACTCGGCGAGCCAGGCCTCGTCGGCCGCCGGCAGCGCGATCGCCAGCGTCGCCCAGCGCGGCGTGGCGCCCGTCGCCGCCATGTCGGAAAGATTCACCGCCAGCGCCTTGTGCCCGAGCAGGCGCGGGTTGGCGCCGCGCTCGAAGTGGCGGCCCTCCAGCAGCATGTCGGTCGACACCGCCAGCGCGGCGCCGGGCTCGGGCATGAGCAGCGCGGCGTCGTCGCCCACGCCGAGCAGCGCGTGGCGCGCGGGCCGCGAGAAGTAGCGCTGGATGATCTCGAACTCGGACGGCATCGCCGTCCTCAGGCGGGCTGCTTCCTGCGCCCGACCTCGTCCGGCCGCAGCCCGCCGGCGAGCTTCTCCAGCACGCCGTTGACGAACTTGTGGCCGCCGGTGCCGCCGTAGCTCTTGCCGAGCTCCACCGCCTCGTTCACCACCACCTTGAAGGGCGTTTCGGGGTGCGCCTGCAGCTCGAAGGCGCCGATGTAGAGGATCGCGCGCTCCACGGGCGACAGGCGGCCGAACTCGCGGTCGAGGCAGGGCGCGATCAGCGCCTGCAGCTCCGCCGCGCGCTCCAGCACGCCGCGCACGAGCGCCTCGGCGAGCTCCTTGTCCGCGTGCGCGTCCTCGTCCAGCGCGCGCAGCTGCTCGAGCGCATCGCCCCCGCCGAGCTGCCACGCGTAGAGCGCCTGCAGCGCGAGTCTCGCGCGAGCGGCGGCGGGAGGTCTTCATTTGGGCACGGCGGCGATTCTGCCGCGCAGCTGCGCCATCTCGACTGCCACGCGCACCGCCTCGGCGCCCTTGTCCAGGCGCGACTCGGCCTGCGCCTCGGTGTCGGTGGTGAGGATGCCGTTGGCCACGGGGATCCCGTATTCGAGCGCCACGTCCATCACGCCGCGCGCCGACTCGTTCGCCACGATCTCGAAATGATAGGTGTCGCCGCGCACTACGCAGCCGATGGCGGCGAGGCAGTCGAAGCGGCCCGACTGCGCCATCCATTGCAGGGCCAGCGGGAATTTCCAGCGCGCCGGGAACCGACTCGACCACCAGATCCTTCACGCCGAGCTTCGCCGCCTCGGCCTTCGCGCGCTGCAGGAGCTGCGCGCAGAGGCCCTCGTTGAAGCGGCTCGCCACGATGCCCAGGCGCACGGCCTAGCGCCTCGGCGACTCGACGTAGCCGGTCACCTCCAGCCCGAAGCCCGCCATGCTCGGCATCTTGCGCGGCGCGGCCATCAGGCGCATGCGGCCCACGCCCAGCTCGCGCAGGATCTGCGCGCCGATGCCGTAGGTGCGCAGGTCCAGCGCTGCGGCCCTGGCGCAGCGGGCCGCGTCTCGGCCAGCCGCGCGTCGAGCGCCGCCGGCGTTTCGTGGCAGTTCATCAGCACCATCACCCCGGTGCCGGCCTTGGCGATCGCGGACAGCGCCTCGCCCGACGCTCCAGGAGTGCGTGCCCGGGCCGGCGTCGAGCAGGTCGACGATGGAGAGCGGCTCGTGCACGCGCACCAGCGTCTCGGCGTCCGCGCGCGGCTTGCCCGCCACCAGCGCGAGGTGCGTGGCGCGCGTCGGCAGGTCGTGGAACGCCACCAGGCGCAAGCGCCCCCAGGCCGTGTCGATGTCGCGCTCGAAGCTGCGGCTCACCAGCGACTCGTTGCGGCTGCGGTACTCGATCAGGTCGGCGATGGTGCCGATCTTCAGCTGGTGACCGGCGCAGAATTCGAGCAGGTCGGGCAGCCGCGCCATGGTGCCGTCGTCCTTCATCACTTCGCACAGCACCGCCACGGGCGTCAGCCCGGCCAGGCGCGCGAGGTCGCAGCAGGCCTCGGTATGCCCGGCGCGCACCAGCACGCCGCCCGGCTGCGCGATGAGCGGGAACACGTGGCCCGGCTGCACGATGTCCTCGGCGCGTCGCGTTCGCCGCGGAAGCGACCTTGATGGTGAGCGCGCGGTCGGCGGCCGAGATGCCGGTGGCGATGCCCTCGGCGGCCTCGATCGACACCGTGAAGTTGGTGCCGTGGCGCGAGCGGTTCTGCTCCACCATCGGCCGCAGGCCCAGGCGCAGCGCGTGCTCCTCGGTGATCGGCATGCAGATCAGGCCGCGCCCGTGCTTGGCGAGGAAGTTGATCTTCTCCGGCGTGACGAACTCGGCCGCGAACACGAGGTCGCCCTCGTTCTCGCGGTCCTCGTCGTCCACCAGGACCACCATGCCGCCCGCGCGCAGGTCGGCGACGATCTCGGCGACCGGGCTGATGGCGGTGGATTCTCTGCGCATGGGGGGATTATGAAACAAAAACGGGGGTCAGACGCCCCGCTTCACGCCGGAAAAAACCGGGGTCTGACCCCCGTTTCTATTCTTGCGCGCCGCCGTCGTCGGCGGCGCCGATCTTCTCGCGGATGCGCGCGGACTTGCCCGAGCGCTGGCGCAGGTAGTAGAGCTTGGCGCGGCGCACTTCGCCCTTCCTCTTCACCTCGACCGAGGCGATGAGCGGCGAGTAGGTCTGGAAGGTGCGCTCCACGCCCTCGCCCGAGGAGATCTTGCGCACGGTGAACGAGGAGCCGATGCCGCGGTTCTTCTTGGCGATCACCACGCCCTCGAAGGCCTGCGCGCGCTTGCGCTCGCCCTCGACCACGTTGACGTTGACGATCACCGTGTCGCCGGGCGAGAAGTCGGGCACCGTCTTGCCCAGCCGCTTGATTTCTTCCTGCTCGAGTTTCTGGATCAGGTTCATGTTTTGCGCTCCGCTCTTCGTTTCCCGCTTGAATTCCTCAAGCAGCTTCTGTTCTTCCTCGCTCAGCCGCCTCGCGGCGATCAGCTCCGGCCGTCTCAGCCAGGTCCTGCCCAGCGCCTGCTTCAGCCGCCAGCGCCGGATCTGCTCGTGGTGCCCCGACAGCAGCACCTCCGGCACCCGCTCGCCCGCGTAGCTCTCGGGCCGCGTGTACTGCGGGCAGTCCAGCAAGCCCGGCGACGAACGACTCCTGCGCCGCCGACTGCCCGTCGCCCAGCGCCCCGGGCAACTGCCGCACCACCGCGTCGATCACCGCCATCGCCGCGAGCTCGCCGCCCGAGAGCACGAAATCGCCGAGCGACAGCTCTTCGTCCACCCGGCGCCGGATCAGCCGCTCGTCCACGCCTTCGTACCGGCCGCAGAGCAGCGTCACCGCCTGCCTGCCCGCCAGCTCCATCACTTTCGCGTGATCGAGCTTCCTGCCCTGCGGCGAGAGGTAGATCACCTTCGCCGCCGCCCGCGCTGCCTTGCGCGCATCGAGCGCCTTCTCCAGCGGCTCGGCCAGCATCACCATGCCGGGCCCGCCGCCGTACGGACGGTCATCCACCGTCCGGTAGTTGTCCGTCGTGAAATCCCGCGGATTCCACGTCTGCAGGCGCCACAGCCCCGCCTCCAGCGCCTTGCGCGTGATGCCGCTCGCCGTGACCGCCGCGAACATCTCCGGGAACAGCGTCACCACGTCGAAGCGGATCACCAGTCCGCCTCCCAGTCCACCTCGATGCGCTTCGCCTCGAGGTCCACCTTCTTCACTACCGTCGGCACCCAGGGAATCAATCTCACCCGGTCACCTGCCAGTTCCATCACGTCCTGCGGGCCGTTGGTGAACCACTGCCGCACCACGCCCAGCTTCTCGCCTTGCGCGTTCACCACGTCCAGGCCGACCAGGTCGGCGAGGTAGTAGCGCCCGTCATCCGCGTCGGGCAGCGCGCTGCGCGCCACCGCGATCTTCCTGCCCTTCAGCGAGAGCGCCTGCTCGCGGGTTTCGATCCCGGCGAGCTTCGCGACCACCGTCGCGCTGTGCACCCTTGCCTGCTCGACCCGGCGCGCCTCGTCGCCGAGCCACCATTGCGTCGCCGCCACCAGCGCCTCGGCCACGCCCTTCTGCGGCGCCACCTTGACCCAGCCGCGCACGCCGTAGGAACCGGCGACGCGGCCCAGCTCGATCAGGTCAGGCGGCCTTCTTGCCAAACTGCTTCACGAGCCGCTTCACCGTGGGCGAGAGCTGCGCGCCCTTGCCCTGCCAGTGCTTGAGCCGCTCCACGTTCACGCGCAGCGACTCGCGGCCCTCGGGGGCCTTCGGGTCGTAGAAGCCGACGCGCTCGATGAACTTGCCCTTCGCCGAGCGGCGCGAATCGGCCACCACCACGCTGAAGAAAGGCCGCTTGTTGGCGCCGCCGCGCGCCAGTCGAATCACCACCATTGGGAAACCCCGTCGAACCGCGAAAAGGCGCGGATTATACGGGAGAAATCAGCGGTTTGGTATGCTCCAGGGTGCCGCCGAGCCGGCGCACCCCCCGCCGCAGCTCGCTCCATCGCCGGGTCGACCTCGCGCCGGCGCCCCGCGCACGCCAAGCTCGATGTGCCGCCGCGCGCCGCCCTCGCCCATGCTCGGCAGGCTGAAGGCCTTCAGGCCGGGGTACCTGGCGTTCACCTCCTCCATCAGCGGCGTGATGGTGGATTCGGCGAGGCCGTAGACGATCACCGAGGCCTCGCCCCAGCGCTGCGAGTCGGCGAGCGCCTGGTACTTCGTATCGAGCAGCCACTCGACCATCGGCCAGGCCATCTGCGGGAAGCCGGGCACGAAGTGGTGGTCGCGCACCGAGAACCCCGGTATGCGGTTGAACGGATTGGGAATGATCGTCCGCGCCGGCCGGGAACTCCCCCATCTTCAGCCGCTGCGGCGTGGTTTCGCCGCCTGGAAGCGGCCGCGGATCTCGCGCTCCGCCTCCGGGTGCAGCCGCAACTCGACGCCGAGCGCCGCGGCGGCGCACTGCCGCGTGTGATCGTCCGGCGTCGCGCCGATGCCGCCAAAGCTGAAGACGACGTCCTCGGTTGCCAGCGTGCGCCGGAGCGCCGCCGTGATGCGCTCGGGCTCGTCGCCGAGGTGCTCGCACCAGGCCAGGCGCAGTCCGCGCTTCGCCAGCGCCTCGATGAGCCACGGGAAATGCTTGTCCTGGCGCTTGCCGACGAGGATCTCGTCGCCGATGACGAAAGCGCCGAAGCCACGGCTCACGTGCGCACCGCCTGGCCCTCGATCGGCGCTGCGCGATGCGCCTGCAGCGCGGCCAGCAGGTAGTGGATGAAGCTCAAGCCGAACAGCACCGGGCGCGAAGAACCCCACCAGCGGGACGAAGGCCATCAGCGCGAGGATCAGGCCGAGCAGGTACATGCTGCCGCGCCGCCCGGCGAAAACCTTCGCCATCTCGCCCGCGTCCGCGTGCTCGGCGAGCGCGTCGTAGCGCAGCACGCGCTGGTTCACCCAGCCCAGGATCGCCACCGGGATCATCGGCCACAGCGGCGGGAAGAACCAGAACGGGACCGACGCGAGGAACAGCAGCGCCATGCCGCACAGCGCCACGACGCCGTTCCAGAGGCTGCCGGCGAGGCTGCCGCCCTTGCGCCGCTCGAGCGCGGGTAGCTGCGGCTCGCGACGTGTTCGACCATCGCCGGCATGCCGAAGCTGGACAGGATGAGCAGCGCGGTGAGCTGGATGAGCGGCACCAGCAGGACGATGATGAGGAACTTGGCGGCGATCAGCGCCGCGCCCTGCATGTCCCACGGGAAGGCGACCCACCCGGTGGTGAGCCACTCGTTGATCAGGCCGGCGAGCCAGAGCGCGAGCTGCGCCCAGAACACCAGGGCAAGGGAGAGCCACAAGCCCGAGCGCAATCAGCAACGGCCACAGCATCAGCCAGAGCATGCGCGGATGCAGCAGGTTGCCGAGCGCAAAGAGAAGCGAGCGCGCGATCGGGTTCATCAGCGGATACTTTGCCATAGTTTGGCGAGCCGCTTCGCCGATACCGGCACCGGCGTCTTCAGCTCCTGCGCATAGAGCGATACGCGCAGCTCCTCGAGCAGCCAGCCGAACTGCTCCAGCTCGGCGCCGAGCGGGCGCGGCGCGCGCAGCCAGGCTGCGAGCAGCGGCTGCAGCTCGGCCGAGAGCCGCGCATCGCGCGCGGGGTCCGCGCTCAGCTTGTCCAGGCGCAGCGCCGCCGCCTTGAGGTAGCGCGGGAAATGCTGCAGCCGGGCCCAGGGCACGTCGCGCAGCCATCCGGGCCGCAGCAAGCGCGCGAGTTGCTGCTTCACGTCCTCGGCCGTCTGCGGATGGGTCTTCGCCGCCTGCGCCAGCTTCTTCTGCAACTCGGCATGCGCGGCGAGGATCGAGGCCGCGGTGCGCGCCAGTTCCTGCGCGATGAGCATGAAGCGCGATCGCCCCTCCTCCGCGCGCCGCGCGAAATCCGCGTGCGTCATCGGCAGCGATTCGCCGAGGAACGCCCGGTCGAGCGCCGCCGCCACGAGGTCTTCCTTCACCGGGCCGAGCACGACGTCCCGGCCCAGCTCCGCTCAAGCTCGCGCACGCGGTCCTTGAAGGCGATAGCAAGCAGCCGCCGCACCCCTCCGCGATGCAGCGTCTGCGCCTTTTCAGGCGCGTCGAACACCTGCAGGGTGACTGCGTCACCCGCGTCCACCAGCGCCGGGTACCCCACCAGCGTCTGTCCGCCACGCGCAATCTCCATCACCTCCGCCAGGTCGCCCATGGACCAGCCGGTGTAGCGCTCGCCCTCGTCGAGCGGCGCCTCGCTTTGCAGCACGGCGGCGGTGCGCTCGCCCAGCTCGCGCTTGAGCTGCGCGAGGTTGCGGCCCATCGCCAGCTGCCGGCCATGCTCGTCGATCACCAGGAAGTTCATGTGCAGGTGGGGCGGCGCCGAGTCGGGGCGGAAGGCATCGAGCGGCACCTCGAGGTTGAACTGCGGCCCGGATGTGGCGCGCGAGCGCCTGGGCGAGCGGCGCGTCGGCGGGCGGCGACGAGGCGGCGAAGCCCTCGGCGAATGCCTCCAGCGGCCCGAGCTTGTGGCGCAGGCGCTGCGGCATGGACTTCGCCAGCGCGCGCACCTTTTCCTTGAGCAGCCCCGGCACCAGCCATTCGCAGCGCGCCGCGCTCACCTGGTTGAGCAGCGCCACCGGCACCGTCAGGGTCACGCCGTCGCGCGGCGAGCGCGGCTCGAAGTGGTAGTCGAGCCGGAACGCGTTCGCGCCGAGCTTGAGCTCGTGCGGGAAGTTGTCGGTGGTGATGCCCGCCGCCTCGTGGCGCATCAGGTCTTCGCGCTTCAGGTGCAGGAGCTTCGCGTCCTCGCGCTCCGCGTCCTTGCGCCAGGCGTCGAAATCCGCGCCGTTGTGGATGCCTTCGGGAATGCGCGCGTCGTAGAAGGCGTGAATCAGCTCGTCGTCCACCAGGATGTCGGGGCGGCGCGACTTGTGCTCCAGGCGCTCGATCTCCGCCAGCAGGTGGCGGTTGTGCGTGAAGAATGGCGCGCGCGTGTCGAATTCGCCTTCCACCAGCGCGGAGCGGATGAAGATGCCGCGCGACAGGTCCGGGTCGAGTGGCCCGTAGTGCACGCGCCGGTTCGTGTAGACCGGCAGCCCGTAGAGCGTGCCGCGTTCCATTGCGACGACCTGCGCGCGCATCTTCTCCCAGTGCGGGTTGTCGCGGTGACGCTTCAGGAGGTGCGCGCCCAGCTCCTCCAGCCATTGCGGCTCGATGGTGGCCACCGTGCGCGCGTAGAGCCGCGTGGTCTCGACGAGCTCCGCGGCGACGATCCACTTGCCCGGTTTCTTCGTGCCCGAGCCCGGGTGCACCCAGAACTTGATGCCGCGCGCGCCGGTGTAGTTGCCGTCCGTTTCGTCCTTCATGCCGACGTTGCCCAGCAGCCCGGCGAGCAGTGCGCGGTGGATGGCCCGGTACCCGTCAGGCTTGTCCATCTTCGCGCTGGACATCTTCCAGTCCAGCTCGCCCACCACGTTCTGCAGCTGCAGGTGCACATCGCGCCACTCGCGCATGCGCGGGTAGGAAAGGAAATTGTCGCGGCACAGGCGCCGCAGGCCTTCCTGCCCCTGCAGCTTCCACAGCTTGAGCAGCGCGAGGAAATCGGAGCGCTCGTCGGCGAAGCGCGCGTGGCGCTCGTCGGCCGCCGGCTGCCTGGCGAGCGGCCGCTCGCGCGGATCCTGCACCGAGAGCGCGGCGGCGACCACCAGCAATTGCTCGAGGCAGCCCTCGGCGCGCGCGGCGATCAGCATGCGCCCCACGCGTGGGTCGAGCGGCAAGCGGGCGAGCTCGCGGCCGAGGTCCGTCAGCGCGTTGTCCTCGTCAACCGCGCCGAGTTCCGCGAGCAGCGCGTAGCCATCGGCGATGGCGCGGCTGTTCGGCGCGTCGAGGAACGGGAAGTCCTCCACCTTGCCGAGGTTGAGCGACAGCGCGCGCAGGATCACCGCGGCAAGCGAAGACCTCAGCACCTCCGGATCGGTGTACGCGGGCCGCGACTTGAAGTCGTCCTCGCCATAGAGCCGGATGCAGATGCCGTCCGCCACGCGGCCGCAGCGCCCGGCGCGCTGCTGCGCCGCCGCCTGCGAGATGTTCTCCACGCGCAGCTGCTCCACCTTGTTGCGGTAGGAGTAGCGCTTCACGCGCGCCTGGCCCGCGTCCACCACGTAGCGGATGCGCGGCACCGTGAGCGAGGTTTCCGCCACGTTGGTGGCGAGCACCACCCGCCGCACGCCGCCCGGGTGGAACACGCGGTCCTGCTCGGCCACCGAGAGCCGGCCGTAGAGCGGCAGCACCTCAGCGCCTTGCAGCTTGCGCTTGGCGAGCACCGCCGCCGCGTCGCGGATTTCGCGCTCGCCGGGCAGGAATACCAGCACGTCTCCCGGGCCTTCGCGAAACAGTTCCTCCACCGCCTCGCCGAGCGCCTGCTCCTCCTCGTCGCGAGTCGTGTCTTCCGCGTCGCCGCCCACCGGGCGGTAGCGAATCTCGACCGGGTAGAGCCGCCCCGACACCTCGATCACCGGGGCGGCGTCGAAGTGCTTCGAGAAGCGCTCGGCGTCGATGGTCGCGGACGTGATCACCAGCTTCAGGTCCGGACGGCGCGGCAGCAGGCGCTTGAGGTAGCCGAGCAGGAAATCGATGTTGAGGCTGCGCTCGTGCGCTTCATCAAGGATGATCGTGCCGTAGGCGCGCAGGTCCGGATCGCCCTGGGTCTCGGCCAGCAGGATGCCGTCCGTCATCAGCTTGATCGCGGTGCGCGGACCGACCTTGTCGGTGAAACGCACCTTGTAGCCGACCAGGCTGCCGAGCTCGACTTTCAGCTCCTCCGCAATGCGCGCCGCGACCGAGCGCGCGGCGATGCGCCGCGGCTGGGTGTGGCCGATCCAGCGCTTCTCGCCACGGCCCATTTCGAGCAGGATTTTGGGAATCTGCGTAGTCTTGCCCGAACCCGTTTCGCCGCACACGATCACCACGGGGTGTGCGGCAATGGCGTGCGCGATCTCCTCCCGATTCTGGGTGACCGGAAGCGCCGGGTCGAAGTTGATCTGCGGCCGCACTTGGCGCCCGAGGATATAGGATTGACGCACCACCATGGCCGGACCGACGAGGGAATTCTGGGAGCAACGCTTCGCCGCGGGCGACACGCCCTGGGACCGGGGTGAAGCGAGCCCGCAGCTCGCCGCGTGGCTCAGTGCGGGCGCGCTGAAGCCCTGCCGTATCCTGGTGCCCGGCTGCGGCTCAGGCTACGAGGTCGCCGCGCTGGCGGCGGCGGGCTTCGAGGTGACGGCGCTCGACTACGCCTCTGCAGCGGTCAGCCGGACGCGCGAACGGCTCGAACGCGCAGGACTGAGAGCAACGCTCATCGAGGCCGACGCACTCGCCTGGCAGCCGGATCGAGCCTTCGACGCGGTCTACGAGCAGACCTGCCTGTGCGCGCTGTATCCGGACCAGTGGCGCGACTACGCCGACCAGCTGCACCGCTGGCTCGCGCCGGGTGCACGGTTGTACGCACTCTTTCTCCAGTGGCTGCGGCCGGGCGCCGCCGAGGGCGCCATCCAGGGCCCGCCCTACCACTGCGACATCAACGCGATGCGCGCACTGTTCCCGGAGCCGCGCTGGGCCTGGCCGAAGCCGCCGTATCCGCGCACGACGCATCCGCGCGGCCTCGCCGAGCTCGCGGTGGCGCTTGATCGTCGCTGAACCTTGAGAAAACTCAGGGCTTGAAGACGTATCCCGGCCCGATCGCGGCGCTGGCCGGAATCGGCGGCAGGTCCGAGAACAGCTGCGGATGGTTCTTCATCACGTTCAGGATGTGCCTGGGCTCGATGTGCTTGTTGACGTCGAACGTCGACTTGAGGAAGCCGAGGCGGAAGAGGCGATCTTCCGCGCTCCACATCGCGCGGTAGTTGTTCGCCGACAGGCGCCGGTCGTTTTGCTGGATGTTGAATTGCATCGCGGCCTCGGCCACTTCGACCTTCAGGCCGGGAATCCAGCGCGTTGCCACCTGTGCGGCCTGCTTCGGGTTGGCGCGCATCCACTGGTCGGCCTCGGACACGGCAGCGAGGAACTTCTCGATCGTTGGGCCGTTCTTCTCCACCCACGGGCGCAGCGCGACGTTGAATCCCAGGTAGGAGATCACGTCGCCGCCGCGGATGATCTCGACCGCGCCGGGCACGTCTTTCAGCGCCACGATCGGCCACGGGTCCCAGCCCGAGAATGCGTCGATGCCCTTCGCGAGCAGCGCGACCGTCATGTCGGGCGGCGGCGTGTTCACCAGCGTGACGTCGGTCGGCGTGAGGCCGGCCTTCTCGATCAGGGCCAGCGCGTAGAGGTGATTGATGGTGCCGAACGACGCGGCGATCTTCTTGCCCTTGAGGCTCTTGAGGTCGCCCTTGACGATGCCCGAGCCCGCACCCGCGACCAGCGCCATGGTCGCGTCCGAGCCGAGCTTGGTCGCATTGCCGCTGTAGTTGCCGAGCGCGACGAGGTCCATGCCGCGCAGCACCGCGCCGATCATCGGCACGCCGACCTGCACCAGCTCGCTCTCGCCGGCCTGCAGCGCGTTGAGCGCGTCGACGCCGGTCGCGTAGGGCCGCGCGATGGTGACATCGAGGCCCTGTTTCTCGAAGAACCCGCGCTCCAGCGCGATCGGCAGTCCGACCTGGTCGATGCCGGTCACCATGCCGGCCTTGACCTTCACCATCGCCTGCGCCGAGACCAACCCCGGCGCGCATGCCAATGCGCACAGCAGAAGCAATGCCTTGATCATTTCGAATTTCCTCCAGTTGGCAGCGGTTCCACCCGGCTCACCCAGTAGGGCCGGGCGACGGAATTCAGGTCCGCAGGTCTGACTCCCCGCACTTCTACGGCGTTGTCCTGAGTCCCGGAAACTCTACCATGCCGCTGGAACACCAGGAGGTGAAAGCGCTCGGGCGGGAACGGCAGCGTGACGAGGATGTTCACCTTCTCCGCATCCGCGTTGAAGCCGGGGGCGATCTTGCCCGGCGCGGCCAAGCTGAGCCAACCCTGCCAGGCGAGATACGAGACGAGCGCGCCGAGCGCGATGCGGCCCCGCGCAGAGCCCGGCAAGAGGCTCATGCCGAGCGCACCAACTGGAGCACCTGCGCGGACAGCGCCTTGAACGCCGCGTCCTCAGTCAGCAGGTCCCAGGCGCGCGGCCGCGGCAGCGGCACCGCGATCTCCTTCAGGATGCGCCCCTTGGACAGCACCACCACGCGGTTGGCGAGGAACACCGCCTCCCCCACGTCGTGGGTGATGAAGATGATGGTCGGGCGCCGCTCCTGCCAGATGCGCGTCAGTTCCTCCTGCAGCGTCATCCGGGTCTGCGCGTCCACGCTGGCGAAAGGCTCGTCCATCAGCAGCACGTCCGGATTGTTGGCCAGCGCCCGCACCACGCCGACGCGCTGCTGCATGCCGCCCGAGAGCTCGTTCGGGTAGCGCTCGGCCGCGTGCGCGAGGCCGGCGAGGGCCAGGTACTCGCGCGCGATCTTCTCGCATTCCACTTTCGGCAGGCCGCGGATCTTCGGTCCGAAGGCGACGTTGTCGAGCACCGTCTTCCATGGAAACAGCGCGAACGACTGGAACACCACGCCGCGCTCCGGCCCGGGCCCGTCCACGGCGCGCCCGTCGAGCAGGATCTCGCCGCCGGAGGCCGGGATGAAGCCGGCGATCATGTTCAGGATCGTCGTCTTGCCGCAACCCGAAGGCCCGACGATGGAGACGAACTCGCCCTGCCGCGACTTCCAGCGACACGTCCTGCACGGCCGTCACGTGCGCGCCCGCGTAGGGGTCGAAGTAGGTCTTCGAAAGATTCCGCAGCAGCAGGCGCTTCATCGCGTCACCAGCCCCCAGCGTTGACCGGTCGCGCGCTCGATCGGCGCGAGCACCCAGGCGTCCACCATGTACCAGAGCAGCCCGAGCACGATCATGCCGAGCAGGATCTCGACCACCGACCCCGCGCGCCGCGCATCGAACATCAGGAAGCCGATGCCGCTGGTGCCCACGATGATCTCCGCTGCGATCAGCGCCCGCCAGCCGTAGCCCAGGCCGTTGCGCAGGCCGGTCATGATGTTGGGCAGCGCGCCCGGCAGCACCACTTCCCAGACGGTGCGTGCGCGCGACGCGCCGAGGCTGCGCGCCGCTCGGTGCAGTTCGAGCGGCACCGAGCGCACGCCAAGCGCGGTATTCAGCACCACCGGGAACAGCACCGTGTAGACGATCACGAACGTCATCGTGGTCAGGCTGAAGCCGAACCAGATCAGCAGGATCGGCAGCCAGGCGATGTCGCCGATCGCCTGGAAGAAGAGGAGCACCGGCCACAGCAGGGCGTGGGCGCGCTGATTCAAGCCCACCAGCACGCCGAGCGGGATACCGAGCGCCATCCCCGCCGCGGTGCCGACCGCCAGCCGCACGATGCTGTCCTCCAGGTAGTCCGGCAGGATTCCCTTGTAGACGAGCGTGCCGAACGAGTGCACGACGTCGAGCGGCCCGGGAAAGAACGCGCGCGGGAACATGCCCGACTCCGCGACCATCGCCCAAAGCACGACCACCGGGATGAACGGCACGATCGAGCGTATGGCGGGAAAGCGCGTGGATACCCTCGCATACAGGCTCCAGAGCTTGAGCAGCGGCTTCATGCGCGGCGCACCATGCCCCAGCGCTCGATCGTCGCGCGCTCGAGCGGCGCGAGCAGCAGCCGGTCGAGCAGCAGCCACAGGATTCCGATCACCACCATGCCGAACACGATCACCTCGGTGCGGTAGAAATCGCGCGCGAGGAACAGCATGTAGCCCAGGCCCACGTTGGTCGCGATCATCTCCGCGGCGATCAGGCCGCGCCAGGCGAAGCCCATGCCGGTGCGGATGCCGGTGACGATGTTCGGCAATGCGCCCGGCAGCAGCACTTCGGTCAGCATCGTCCACTTGCCCGCGCCGAGGGAGGCCGCGGCGTGCCGCAACGGCAGAGGAATGCTGGCGACCCCGAGCAGCGTGTTGTAGGTCACCACGAAGAACACCGCGTTGAAGATCACGAACGTGATCGCGCCGAAGCCGTAGCCGAACCACAGCGTCGCGATCGGGATCCACGCGATGCCGGCGAGGACGGAGAAGAAGCGGAACAGCGGCGTGAGAAAACTCGAGACCGCCGGGCTGACGCCCATCGCGACCCCGAGCGGGATGCTGATCACGATCGCCAGCAGCGTGCCGACCGCGACCCGGCCCAGACTGGCGCCGGTGTGGCTGAGGAGGGACCCGTCCTGGAGGGATTCGAGTCCTGCGCGCGCGACCGACTCGACGTCGGGGAAGACGCGCGGGCCTACGCCGAATGCGCGGATCAGGACTTCCCACAGGATCAGCAGCAGCGCGAGCGGCGCGATGAATTTCAGCGCTGCCCAGAGGCGGGGGAAGCGCGGCATCGGTGCGGACATATTGGGTGGAAGGCCGACGCTGCGGCGAAGGACCGGAGGGCGGGTCCTACTTGGTCGCCACCAGGAGCCGCTGCGCGTAGCGCGCGATCAGGTCCGCCTCGAGATTCACCTCCGTGCCGGGCTTGAGGCGCGCGAGTGTCGTGACCTTCAGGGTGTGGGGAATCAGGTTGACCTCGAAATCCGCGCCGCGCACGCGGTTCACGGTCAGGCTCACGCCGTCGATGCAGATCGAGCCCTTGGGCGCGACGTAGCGTGCCACCGCTTTGGGCGCGCGGAATACGTACCCGCTCCCCTTTGTCTGCAGCAGGCGCCCGATGCCGTCCACGTGCCCGGTCACCAGGTGCCCGCCGAGGCGGTCGGAGAGACGCAGCGCCTTCTCCAGGTTTACCGGCCCGACCCGGTCGAGCCCCGTCGTGCATTCAAGGGTCTCGTGCGAGACATCGAAGGAGAGGCGCTTGCCGCGCTTCTTCGTCACCGTGAGGCAGGCGCCCTGCACGCAGATCGAATCGCCGACCCTGACGTCCGACAGCGGCAGCCTGCCCGCGTCCAATACGAAGGGCTTCACGCTCACGATCTTCCCGACCGCCTGGACGACGCCGCTGAACATCAGAGCCTCGCGATGATTCTGAGATCGCCACCAATCCGGTCGACCGAGCGGATCTTCAGCGCGACGCGCTGATCGAGGGAAACCACCTCCGCCAGGTCGACCATCCCCTGCGCGGAGTCTCCCAGCAGGCTGGGATTCAGGTAGATCAGGAACTCGTCCACGCAGCCCTCGCGGACCAGCGATCCGTTCAGCTTGAAGCCGCCCTCGACGTGCAGCTCGTTCACCCCGCGGCGCGCGAGCTCCTCCAGCATCTTTTTCAGGTCCACCTTGCCGCCGGCATTGGGCAGCACCACTATTTCGGCATTGGGCAGCGACTTCCCCGTCACCGCCGCGAACACCAGCGCCTTGTCGCCCTGCAGCACGCGCGCGTTCGGCGGGGTCTCGACATGGCTGTCGATCACCACGCGCAGCGGTTGGCGCGGCGTCTCGATCTCGCGCACCGTCAGCTGCGGATCGTCGGCCTTCACCGTGCCCCCGCCCGTGGCGACGGCACAGGCGCGCGCGCGCCAGCGATGGCCGTCCTTTCTCGCCTCCGGCCCGGTGATCCATTGCGACTTGCCATTGGCGAGCGCGGTGCGCCCGTCGAGCGTCGCCGCGATCTTCAGGCGCACCCAGGGACGGCCGCGCGTCATGCGCGAGACGAAACCGATGTTGAGTTCCCTCGCCTCCCCTTCCAGCAAGCCGTGCTCGAAGCGGATGCGCGCGGCGGCGAGGCTGTCGCCGCCCTTCGCCGCCGTGGGATTCGGATCGCGCATCGCGGCGACCACGCGCGCCACCCTGGCCTTGATCAGCGCGTCCGCGCAGGGCGGCGTCCTGCCGTGGTGGTTGCAGGGCTCCAGGGACACGTACGCGGTTGCGCCGCGCGCCGCCGCGCTGGCCTGCACGAGCGCCTGCGTTTCCGCGTGCGGCGCGCCGGCCTTCTCGTGCCAGCCCTCGCCCACGACGCGCTCGCCCTGCGTCAGCACGCAACCCACGCGCGGGTTGGGCGTCGCGGTGTAAAGCCCCTTCTCCGCGAGCGCCAGCGCGCGCTGCATCATCGCGTGATCGAACGCCGAAAATGCGGTCACTTCCCGCGCTTCTTGGTCTTCACTTCCTGCACCGCCTCGCGGAAGTCGTCGGGCGACTCGAAGCTGCGGTACACCGAGGCGAAGCGGATGTAGGCGATCTTGTCGAGCTTGGCGAGCTCGCGCATCACCAGGTCGCCGACGCGGCTGGTGGGTACCTCGCGCTCGCCGAGCGACCTGAGCTTTTCCTCGATGCGCGCCACCGCGCCCTCCAGCGCGTCGGTGGCCACCGGGCGCTTCCTGAGCGCGAGCATCATGCTGCCGACCAGCTTGTCGCGGTCGAAATCGGTGCGGCTGCCGTCCTTCTTCACCAGCCGCGGCATCTTGAGGTCCACGCGCTCGTAGGTGGTGAAGCGCTTGTCGCAGGCCGGGCACTTGCGCCGCCGGCGGATCGAGCTCGCCTCGGTGCTCGAGCGCGTGTCGAGCACCTGGGTGTCTTCGTTGCTGCAGAACGGGCAGCGCATGGCGCGCTACTCTACGCGTACACGGGAAACCGGGCGCACAGGGCCTGCACCTCGCCCGCCACGCGCCGCAGGTTGGCCTCGTCGGCGGGACGCTCGAGCACGTCGGCGACAAGGTTGGCCAACTGCTCCGCCTCCGCCACCCTGAACCCGCGCGTGGTCATGGCCGGGGAGCCGATGCGCACGCCCGAGGTGACTGTCGGCTTCTCCGGGTCGTTCGGGATGGCGTTCTTGTTCACCGTGATGTGCGCTCGGCCGAGCGCGGCCTCCGCGTCCCTGCCGGTGATCCGCTTGCCGCGCAGGTCGAGCAGCATCATGTGCGACTCGGTGCGCCCTGAAACGATGCGCACGCCGCGCGCCATCAGCACGCGCGCCATGGCCAGGGCGTTGTCCAGCACGTGCTGCTGGTAGAGCTTGAACTCGGGCCTGAGCGCCTCGCCGAAGGCCGCTGCCTTGGCGGCGATCACGTGCATCAGCGGGCCGCCCTGCAGTCCGGGGAAGATCGCCGAGTTGATGGCCTTGCCGTACTCCCCCATGCCCAGCACCAGTCCGCCGCGCGGGCCGCGCAGCGTCTTGTGCGTGGTGCTGGTGACGTAGTGCGCCACGCCGATGGGGGACGGGTACAGGCCCACCGCCACCATGCCCGCGTAGTGCGCGATATCCGCCATCAGCAGCGCGCCCGCCTTGTCGGCGATGGCGCGGAAGCGCTGCCAGTCGATACGCAGCGAGTAGGCGGAGGCGCCGGTGACGATCAGCTTGGGCCGGTGCTCGAGCGCCAGGCGCTCGGCGGCGTCGTAGTCGATCTCCTCCTTTGCGTTCAGCCCGTAGGACACGAAGCGGTAGAGCTTGCCGGACAGGTTGACGGGCGAGCCGTGCGTCAGGTGCCCGCCATGCGCGAGCGACATGCCGAGCACCGTGTCCCCCGGCTGCAGCACCGAGACGTACACCGACTGGTTGGCCTGCGAGCCCGAGTGCGGCTGCACGTTGGCCCAGTCCGCGCCGAACAGCTTCTTCGCGCGCTCGATGGCCAGCGTCTCCACGATGTCCACGTACTCGCAGCCGCCGTAGTAGCGCTTGCCGGGGTAGCCCTCGGCGTACTTGTTGGTGAGCTGCGAGCCCTGCGCAGCCAGCACCGCGGGACTGACGTAGTTTTCGGAAGCGATCAGCTCGACGTGGTCTTCCTGGCGGCGGTTCTCCAGGCTGATGGCGTCCCAGAGTTCGGGGTCGGCGCGGGCAAGCAGGTCGGAGGCGGACATGGCAGGCAGGAGAGGGGGCCGCGATTCTACAGGCTAATCGCTCAACCCCCCTCGTGCTCCACCCGAAAGCGCAGCGTGTGATCCCCGTGCCGTGCGGCGCTGTTGCCCAAACCGATCCAGCCGCGGTCCCCGAGCACTGCCTCCTCCCGTCGCAGCAGGATCTCGGCGCTATTGCCGTCCGCGAGCAGGTAGGTGCCGTTGGAGGACTGGTCCGCCAGCACGAAATGGCCTTCGCGCGCGAACACGCGGGCGTGCACGCGGGAGGCGAAGTGGCTCTCGACGACCAGGTCGTTGTCCTTGTCGCGGCCGATGCGAATGCCGGGACCGTCGGAATGCACCACGCGCATCTCGCCCTGGTGCGACAGCTTGAGCACCATCTCGCGCGTACGCGTGATATTGCCGCGGATGGCATTGATCTCGGTGACATCGGGGTCGGAGCGCCAAAGCACGTTGCTGGCGATGATCTCCTCGTGCCGGCCGCGCACGCGGATCGGAAACATCTGCCGGCAACGGCCGCGCTGCGCGGCGGACAGCGCCTCCACCGTCTGCTGCGTGGTCAGCACCTGTTCCGCGTTGGCGAGCGCCACCAGGCGCGCGCAGACGTTGACCGTGTCGCCGAACACGTCGCCGCCGGAGAGCACTACCGGCCCGTAGGTGAAGCCGATCCTGATCGTCAGGCGCTCGCGGGCCCGCGCCTTGCGCCGCCATCTGCATGTCGCAGGCCGCCTGGCACGCGGAGTCGGCGTCGGGGAACGCGCACACCATGCCGTCGCCCAGCTTCTTCACCACGCTGCCGCCGTGGCGCGCGGTCACTTTATCCAGGTGTCCGAAAAGGTCGTTGATCAGCGCCAGCGCCCGCGTATCGCCGAGCGATTCGTAGATCCGCGTGCTGTCCGTCACATCCAGGAACAGCACCGCGCGCTGCGCGGTTTCCACGCTGTGTAGCGCCCCCTTTGTGGTGCCGCGAGTTTACCCGATCGAACGCTTGCTAGACGGCCAGTGGCGGCGCCAGGTCGGAAGGCCGATCGATGTCGCGGATCGCGCCGGGGTCGCCGACCGGAACCTTGACCAGGCGCGCCTCGTGCGCGGCGAGCACGCGCTTCGCGCCTTCGTCGCCGGCGAGCGCCTCGAGTTCGGCGCGCAGGCTTCCCGCGAAGCCGACCGGGTGGCCGCGCCGCGCGCGCCAGTAGGGCGCGGCGAGCAGCGCGCCCGCCGCCAGCGCGTCGCGCACCGCCGCGATGGTGCTCGGCCGCACAAACGGCATGTCGCCAAGCGCCACCAGGTAGCCGTCAGCCGCGCCGGCGGCGCGCGCCGCGCAGGCGAGGCTCGCGCCCATGCCTTCGGCGGCCTTCTCGCACACCACCACTTCGCAGCCTTCCGCGGCGAGCGCGCGCGCAGTCTCATCCGCGCCCGGCCGCACCACCGCGACGACCCGCGGGACTGCCGCCTTGAGATGGCGCGCTGCCTGCACGGCGATGGCCACGCCGTGCGGCAGGGCATGCTGCAGCTTGTCGGAACCGAAGCGGGTGGCGGAGCCTGCCGCGAGCAGCAGGCCGACGCACTTCAGGTCTTGACTTCGCAAGCCGACGGGTCGAAGCGCGCGTCCTTCTTCGCCGCCCAGCTCGGTTCGCTCACGCCGTGGCGCACGGCGGTCATCTCGGCGAGGATCGCCACCGCGATCTCCGGCGGCGTCTTGGAGCCGATGTACAGTCCCACCGGCCCGCGCAGGCGCGCGATCTCGCCCTCGGACAGGTCGAACTCCTTGAGGCGCGCGCGGCGCGCGTCGTTGTTCTTCTTCGAGCCGATGGCGCCGACGTAGAACGCGGCAGACTTGAGCGCTTCCATCAGCGCCAGATCGTCGATCTTCGGGTCGTGCGTCAGCGCCACCACCGCGCTGTGCCCGTCCAGGTTCATGGCGGCGATCACGTCGTCCGGCATGCGGTGGTCCAGTTCGATGCCGGCCACGTTCCAGCCGCTCGCGTACTCCTCGCGCGGCTCGATCACGCTGACGTGGTAGTCGAGCATGCGCGCCATCTCGGCGAGGTACTGCGTGAGCTGGCCGGCGCCGATCAGCACCAGCCGCCAGCGCGGGCCGTGCACGGTGACCAGCGAGCTGCCGTCGAACTCGAGCGCGTCCTGCCACTGGCCTGGCTGCAGGGCGACGCGGCCGGTCTTCATGTCCAGCCGGCGCTTGCACCAGCTGCTGCTTGGATATCGTCTCCAGCAGCGCGCCGAGGCGCGCTTGCCTCCGTCACCGGTTCGAGCACCACCTGCAGCGTGCCGCCGCAGGGCAGGCCCCAGCGCGTTGCCTCCTCGTTGCTCACGCCGTAGGTCAGGAGCTGCGGCAAGTCCTTCGCCACCGCCTGCGCGCGCACCTTTTCCACCAGGTCGTCCTCGACGCAGCCGCCGGACACGGAGCCGACCACCTGGCCGTCGCCGCGCACCGCCACCAGCGCGCCCACCGGGCGCGGCGCCGAGCCCCAGGTCTTGACGATGGTGCCGAGCGTGATGCGGTGGCCTGCCTTGCGCCAGGCCTCGGCGCTGCGCAAGCACTTCGATGTCGACGGAGTCCATGGCGTCTAGTTTACTCCCGGCGGGGAACACCACGGTGACGCGGCAGCCGCGGCCGCCCTCGCCCTCGCCGATCTCGACCTCGCGCGCCGTGCGCGGCGGCGATCTCGCGCACGATCGCCAGACCCAGCCCGCTGCCGGTGCCGGCGGTACCCGGCGCGCGGTAGAAGCGCTCCAGCACGCGGCGGCGCTCGCCGGGCGCGATGCCCGGCCCGTCGTCCTCGACCTCTAGGCGCACCCTTGCGGCGCCGTTCGCAGTGCGCACCGTGACGTGGCCGCCGGGAGGGGTGTACTCGAGCGCGTTGTGCACCAGGTTGGCCAGCGCCTCGCGCAGCAGGAATGCGTCGCCGTTGACCGTTGCGTCGGCGAGTTCGAAGCCGAGGTCGATGTCGCGGTCGAGCGCGCGGTGCACCCACTCATCGGCGGCGCCTTCCACCACCTGCTTCAGGTTGGCGCCCGCGCGCGCCTCCGGCGCCCGCGCTCCCGCTTCCACGCGGGCCAGCGCCAGCAGCTGGTTGGCGAGGCGCGCCGTGCGCACCGACGCGCCGTGCACCTGCTCCAGTTCGGCGCGGCACGCCTCCGGCAGCGGCTGCGCAAGCGCCAGTTCGGCGTGCGCCTGCAGCCCCGCGAGCGGGGTACGCAGCTGGTGCGCGGCATTGGCGAGGAAGCGCTGCTGGTTGCGGTTCGCCTCGGTCACCTCGCCGAGCAGGTGGTTGATGCTGTCGACCAGGGGCCGCACTTCGGCGGGCGATTTCCCGGCATCCAGCGGCCGCAGGTCGCCCGGCGAGCGCTCGCCGATCTCGCGCGACAGGTCCTGCAGCGGGCGCAGGCCACGCGCCACGCCGAACCACACCAGCGCGAGAGTGACCACGGCGAGCAGGGCGAGCGGCAGCACGCTGGAGACGAGGATGTTGCGCGCCAGTCGCTGGCGCTTGTTCGTGGTCTCGGCCATCGACACGGTGCAGTTCTGGCCGCCGCAGGGCACTTGCAGGGTGACCAGGCGCAGCGGCTTGCCCTCGTACTCGCCGTCGTGGGCGATCACGCCGTCCACCGGCCCGGCGCCCGCGGACGGCCGCGGCAGGCCGACGTCGCCCGCGATGCGCTCGCCTTGCGGTCCACGCACCACGTAGTAGATTTCGTCGTACTTGTCGGTGCGCGCGATGCGCTCGGCGACGTTGGGCAGGTCGAAGCCGATGCGCCCGTCCTGCGCGCGGATGCGCTCGCCCAGCGCCAGCCCGGTGTTGACCAGCGACTGGTCGTAGGCCTCTGCGCCGGGGTCGACGGCGACGCGGTAGGCCGCGTAGGTGCCGATCGCGAGCATCACCGCCACCGGCGGCAGCAGCAGCCGCAGCAGCAACGCGCGCAGGCTGCGCCGCTTGGGAGGGCCGCTCATTGCGTCTCCGCGAATTCCTCCAGCATGTAGCCGAAGCCGCGCACCGTGCGGATGCGGATGCCGGCCGGCTCGAGCTTGGCGCGCAGCCGCGAAACGTAGACCTCGATCGCGTTGGGCGAGAGCTCGTCGCCCCAGCTGGCCACCGCCTGGATGATCGATTCCTTCGACACGATGCGCTCGACGCGCGCGAGCAGCACTTCCAGCACCGCCCACTCGCGCGCCGCCAGGTCGAGCGGCGCGCCGCGCAGGAACGCGCGCCGCGCCACGGTGTCGAGCGTCAAGCGGCCCGTGCACGACGCGGGGGCCGCTCTGCGCCTGCGAGCGCCGGATCAGCGCGCGCACGCGCGCCGCCAGCTCCGGCATGGCGAAGGGCTTGGCCATGTAGTCGTCGGCGCCGAGGTCCAGCCCGTGCACGCGGTCGTCGACCGTGTCGCGCGCGGTAAGCACCAGCACCGGCATGCGTTGCGCGCCCTCGCGCAGCCGGCGCAGCACCTCGAAGCCGTCGATGCCGGGAAGACCGACGTCGAGGATCACGAGGTCGAAGCGCTCGCGGTCCGCGGCCTGCACTGCCTGCTCGCCGCGCGGCATCAGATCCACGGCGTAGCCCTCGGCCTGCAGGATGCGCGTAAGGCCGCTGCCCAATGTGCTGTCGTCTTCGACGATGAGAATGCGCATGGCGGCGTCCATCATAGCGCCGCGGCGCAGCGCCACGAGCGCCTGCTCGCCGCTCGAACACAACGTGACGGCGAATCCCGCCTGCGCCAGCCCGAGCGCCAGGCCGCTGGCGAGCGAGACATCGTCCTCCACGATCAGGACACGGCTGTTCAGCGCGTTCGCCATGCGCATGCCACGCTAGGGATGGGACTTTGCCCAAGCCTTGCTGCAAGCTTGCGATGCGCTTACGCACGTCAATCCCCTCTGTATTGCGGCGCAACATTGCCGCAGGGATAGCGCTTGGCTAGGATGCGCATCCCGCCAGCTTCAAAAATCAAACGCTCGAAGGAGGCAGCATGGCAGTCAGGGTATCCATGAAGGTCAACGGCAAGGCTGTCGCCGCGGAGGTCGAAGCGCGCACGCTGCTCGTCACCTTCATCCGCGAGCACCTGCGCCTCACCGGCACGCACGTGGGCTGCGACACCGCGCAGTGCGGCGCCTGCACGGTGCACATGAACGGCAAGGCGGTGAAGGCCTGCTCGATGCTCGCCATGCAGGCCGAGGGCGCGGACGTCCTCACCATCGAAGGCCTGGCCAAGCCCGACGGCACGCTGCACCCGATGCAGGCGGCCTTCAAGGAGCATCACGGACTGCAGTGCGGCTTCTGCACGCCGGGCATGGTGATGAACGCGGTGGATTTCGCCAAGCGCCACCCGAGCGCGAGCGAGCAGGAAGTGCGCGAAGCGCTGGAGGGCAACCTGTGCCGCTGCACGGGCTACCACAACATCGTCAAGTCGATCATGGCCGGTTCCAAGGCCATGGCCACAGGCAAGTAAGGAGCCACCCATGGGTGCACCGCTGATCGGCGCTCGCATACAGCGCAAAGAGGACTACCGCTTTCTCACCGGCGCGGGCCAGTACACGGACGACGTGACGCTGCAGGGGCAGACGCACGCCGTGTTCGTGCGCTCGCCGCATGCGCACGCGAAAATCAAGTCGATCAGGAAGGACAAGGCGCTCAAGGCGCCCGGGGTGCTTGCGGTGTTCACCGGCGAGGACCTCGCCGCCGCCAAGGTCGGCGGCCTGCCCTGCGGCTGGCTGATCACCGATGTCAACGGCCAGCCGATGAAGGAGCCGCCGCATCCCTGCCTCGCGCAGGGCAAGGCGCGCTACGTCGGCGACCACGTCGCCGTGGTCATTGCGGAAACGCTCGACGGGGCACACGACGCGGCGGCGCTGGTCGAGGTGGACTACGAGGTGCTGCCGGCGGTGGCCGACGCGTCCCTCGCGCGCGCCAAGGGCGCCCCCGTGCTGCACGACGCCGCACCGGACAACACCTGCTACGTGTGGGCGCTGGGCGACAAGGCCGCGGCGGATGCGGCCTTCGCCAAGGCTGCCCATGTCACCAAGCTCGAGTTCATCAACAACCGGCTGATCCCGAACGCCATCGAGCCGCGCGCCGCCATCGGCCTGTATTCGCGCTCCGAGGATGCCTACACGCTTTACGTCTCGAACCAGAACCCGCACGTGGAACGGCTGCTGATGGCGGCATTCGTGCTCGGCCTGCCCGAGCACAAGCTGCGCGTGGTGGCGCCCGACGTCGGCGGCGGCTTCGGCTCGAAGATCTACCTGTACGCCGAGGACGTGGTGGTCACCTGGGCCTCCAAGCAGATCAACCGTCCCGTGAAATGGACCGCCGAGCGCTCGGAGTCCTTCGTCTCCGACGCGCATGGCCGCGACCACCACACCGTCGCCGAGCTGGCGATGGACAAGGACGGCAAGTTCCTGGCGATGCGGGTGAAGACCACGGCGAACATGGGGGCCTACCTGTCGACCTTCGCCTCGGCGATCCCGACGATCCTCTACGCCACTTTGCTCGCCGGGCAATACACCACCCCGGTGATCCACGTCGAAGTGACCGCGGTGTTCACCAACACCGCGCCGGTGGACGCGTACCGCGGCGCGGGACGGCCGGAAGCGACCTACGTGGTGGAGCGGCTGGTGGAAACCGCGGCGCGCGAGATGAAGCTCGACCCGGCGGAAATCCGGCGGCGCAACTTCATCAAGAATTTCCCGTACCAGACGCCCGTGGCGCTGCTCTACGACATCGGCGACTACGAGGCCACCATGGCCGCCGCCATCAAGCTCGCGGACGTGGCGGGGTTCCCGCAGCGCAGGAAGGAAGCCGAGGCGCGCGGCAAGCTGCGCGGCCTGGGCTACGCGGCCTACATCGAGGCCTGCGGCATCGCGCCCTCGGCGGTCGCCGGCAGCCTCGGCGCCCGCGCGGGCCTGTTCGAAGCGGGCGAGATCCGCGTGCATCCGACCGGCAGCGTGACGGTGTTCACCGGCTCGCACTCGCACGGCCAGGGGCACGAGACCACCTTCGCGCAGGTCGTGGCCGACCGCTTCGGCTTGCCGATCGAAAGCGTCGACATCGTGCACGGCGACACCTCCAAGATCCTGTTCGGCATGGGCACCTACGGCTCGCGCTCGCATCGCCGTGGGCGGCACCGCGATCGTGAAGGCGATGGACAAGATCATCGCCAAGGGCAAGAAGATCGCCGCGCACCTGCTGGAGGCCGCGGAAGGCGACATCGAGTACGACCGACGGCGTGTTCAAGGTGGCGGGCACCGACAAGCAGAAGATGTTCGGCGAGGTGGCGTTCGCCGCCTACGTGCCGCACAACTACCCGCACGACAAGCTCGAACCCGGGCTGAACGAGAACGCGTTCTACGATCCGTCGAACTTCACCTTCCCTGCCGGCACCTATGTCTGCGAAGTCGAGATCGATCGCGACACCGGCGTCACCAAGGTGGTCAACTTCACCGCGGTGGACGACTTCGGCAAGATCATCAATCCGATGATCGTCGAGGGCCAGGTGCACGGCGGCATCACGCAGGGCATCGGCCAGGCGCTGACCGAAGGCTGCCGCTACGACGCCACGGGACAGCTGACCACCGGCTCGTTCATGGACTACTGCATCCCGCGCGCCGACGACGTGCCGTCCTACAAGGTGGACACGCGCGAAACGCCCTGCACCCACAACCCGCTCGGCGTGAAGGGCTGCGGCGAGGCCGGCGCCATCGGCGCGCCGGCGGCGCTGATCAACGCCATCACCGACGCGCTCGGCGTGAAGGACATCCCGATGCCGGCCACGCCGCAGACCGTATGGCGCGTCGCTGCAACAGAAGAAAGCGGCCTGAGGAAAACACCATGCATGCATTCAACTACCACCGTCCCTCGAACGTGAACGACGCCGCCGCGCTGGCCGCGAAGAGCGCGGACGCCAAGATCCTCGCCGGCGGCCAGTCGCTGGTGCAGGCGATGAAGCTGCGCCTCGCGGCGCCCTCGGACATCGTCGACCTCGGCATGATCAAGGAGCTCGCCGGCATCAAGGTCGACGCCAAGAGCGTCACCATCGGCGCCATGACGCGGCACGCGGAGGTGGCCGGTTCCGCCGACGTGAAGAAGGCGATCCCGGCGCTCGCCGCGCTGGCCGGCATGATCGGCGACCGGCAGGTGCGCAACATGGGCACGCTCGGCGGCTCGCTCGCCAACAACGATCCCGGCCGCCGACTACCCGGCGGCGGTGCTCGGCCTGGGCGCGACCATCACCACCACCAAGGGCACGCACGCGGCCGACAAGTTCTTCAAGGGCCTGTACGAGACCGCGCTCAAGCCGGGCGAGATCATCACCTCGGTGTCGTTCCCGGTCCCCAAGCGCGCCGCGTACATGAAGTTCAAGAACCCGGCCTCGCGCTTCGCCATCGTCGGCGTGTTCGTGGCCGACACCGGCGCCGGCGTGCGCGTGGCGGTGACCGGCGCCGGCGCCCTGCGCCCTGCGCCTGGCGGAAATGGAAAAGGCGCTCACCGCCAAGTTCGCGCCAGAATCGGTGGCCGGCCTGAAGATCAAGCCCGACGGCCTGAACAGCGACCTGCACGCTTCCGCCGAGTACCGGGCGCACCTGATCACGGTGATGGCCAAGCGCGCGGTCGAAGCCGCGATGAAATAGAATAGCCGCTCGCTCGACCGAAGCCCGCCTCGAGCGGGCTTCTTTATGCCCAACCGCATGCCCGCATCCTGCCGCAGTCGATCGACGACACCCTGAAGCTGCTCACTTCGGCCGACTACGTCGCCGACCGCAGCCTCGCCACCGCGCTGTACCTCTCGCTCGCCATGCAGCGGCCGCTGTTCCTCGAGGGCGAGGCCGGCACCGGCAAGACCGAGATCGCCAAGGTGGTGGCGCAGGCGCTCGGCCGCGAACTGATCCGCCTGCAGTGCTACGAGGGACTGGACATCGCGCAGGCCGCCTACGAGTGGAACTACCCGCGGCAGATGATCGAGATCCGCCTGGCGGAGGCCGAGGGGGTCGAAGTCGCGCGAGGGCCTGGCGCAGGACATCTTCTCGGACCGCTTCCTGGTGCGCCGGCCGCTGCTGCGCGCGCTGCAGCCGCTCGGCGCGCCGCCGGTGCTGCTGATCGACGAGCTGGACCGCACCGACGAGCCGTTCGAGGCCTACCTGCTCGAAGTGCTCTCCGACTGGCAGATCACGGTGCCCGAGATCGGCACCATCCGCGCCGCCGAGCCGCCGATCGTGGTGATCACCTCGAACCGCACGCGCGAGATCCACGACGCGGTCAAGCGCCGCTGCTTCTACCACTGGGTGGACTACCCGGACGCGCGCCGCGAGCTGGAGATCCTGCAAGCGCAAGGCGCCGAAGGCCTCGGCGCGCGCTCTCGCGCGAGGTGGTGGCTTTCGTGCAGCGCCTGCGCGGCGTGGACCTGTTCAAGCTGCCCGGCGTCGCCGAGACCATCGACTGGGCCAACTGCCTGGTGGCGCTCGACAAGCTGGCGCTCGACCCGGAGACGGTCAACAACACCCTCGGCGTGCTGCTCAAGTACCAGGACGACATCGAGCGGATCGCCGGCGACGAGGCCGCGCGCCTGGTGAACGAGGCGAAGAGCGCCGCCGCCACCGCCTAGATGCTGCCGCAGCTCGAGGCGGCCGCCTCGCGCGGCAAGCTCGCCGAGAACGTCATGCACTTCGCGCGCCTGCTGCGCGCGCGCCGGCCTGCGCGTCGGCCCGGACCGCGTCATCGACTGCGTGCGCGCGCTGGAGATCGCGGGCACCGCACCCGGCGCGACGACTGGTACTGGACCATGTCGGCGGTGCTGCTGTCGCGCGAGGAGCAGCGCCCGGTCTTCGACCAGGCGTTTCGCCTGTTCTGGCGCGACCCCAAGCTCACCGAGAAGATGATGCAGCTGCTGCTGCCGAAGACCTACGGGCGCACGCCCAAGCCCGAGGAGCAGCAGAGCCAGCGCCTGACCGACGCGCTGTTCGGGCAGAAGAAGCCCGAGGAGCAGCGCGAGGAGCAGAAGGTGGAGATGGACGCGCGCCTCACCTTCTCCTCGCGCGAGGTGCTGCAGCGCATGGACTTCGACACCATGTCGGCGGCGGAGCTCGCCGAGGCGAAGAAGATGATCCGCCAGCTGCGCCTGCCGCTGCCGCTCATCCGCACGCGGCGCCACGCGCCCGACCTGCGCGGCCGGCGCGTGCACCTGCGCGCCACGCTGCGCGAGAGCCTGCGCGAGGGCGGCGACGTGATCCCGCTGGTGCGCTCCAGGCCGGTGGCGATCCACCCGCCGCTGGTGGTGCTGTGCGACATCTCGGGCTCGATGAACCCCTACGCGCGCATGTTCCTGCACTTCCTGCACGCGCTCACCAACGACCGCGACCGCGTGCACACCTTCGTGTTCGGCACGCGCCTCACCAACGTCACGCGGCAGCTGCGCCACCGCGACGTGGACGTGGCGATGACGCGCGTGGCCGACGCGATCAAGGACTGGTCGGGCGGCACGCGCATCGGCGCGTGCCTGCACGAGTTCAACTGGCGCTGGGCGCGGCGGCTGCTCGGCCAGAACGCCTGCGTGCTGCTGGTCTCGGACGGCCTGGACCGCGAGGCGGGGGAAGGCCTGGGCGAGGAGATGGAGCGGCTGGCGATGTCCTGCCGCTTCCTCGTGTGGCTCAATCCCCTGCTGCGCTACGACAAGTTCGAGGCCAAGCCCGCCGGCGTGCGCGCCATGCTGCCGCATGTGGACCTGTTCCTGCCGGTGCATAATCTGAAGAGCCTGGTCGACCTGGCGCATACGCTGAGCCGGCCGCTGGCGCGCAAAACGGAGAACACCGCATGGAGATGAGCGGCGAAGAGCGCATCCCGGCCTCGCAGGCCGATACCTGGGCGGCGCTCAACGACCCGGAGATGCTCAAGGCCTGCGTGCCCGGCTGCGAAGTCCATCGACCGCACCGCGGAGAACGAGTACCAGGTGCTGATGGTCGCGCGCATCGGGCCGGTGAGCGCCAAGTTCAAGGGCAAGCTCTCGCTCTCCGACCTCGAGCCGCCCAACTCCTACGCCATCGCCTTCGAGGGCCAGGGCGGCGCGGCCGGCTTCGGCAAGGGCTCGGCGCAGGTGCAGCTCGCCCCCGATGGCGAGGGCACCAGGCTCAGCTACCAGGTCAAGGCCAACGTCGGCGGCAAGCTCGCGCAGATCGGCTCGCGCCTGGTGGATGCGGCCGCACGCAAGATCTCGCAGGACTTCTTCGCCGCGTTCAACGAGAAGGTGGCCGCGCTGCACGGCGCGCACGGCGCCGAAGCGCACGACGAACACCACGCGCGAGCCCGTGCCGCGCGACCCGGACCTGCCCACGGTATCGGACGCCTCGCTGGTGTTCCTCGCCGCGGGGTCGCTGGTGGTGTTCGTGGTGGCGCTGTTCGCGCTCTTCGGCTGAAGCCGCCTGTCGGCCATGGCGCACCGCCCGTCCCGCCCGCCGCCCGCCGGCGGCACTATTTCCTCCCCGGGCCGGAGCGCCCTGCCTAGCATGGCCGGGTCGCCTTGCGGGGGAATCCACGTATGGGAGCCCAGGTAGCAGCGGCCATGGCCAAGCCGAGCCGCCAGCCGTCGGTGCGCGTCGAAGCGGTGGTGCTGTTCGCCGAGCTGCGCAATTTCACCCGCATGTCGGAGATGCTGGAGCCGGATCGCGTCCTCGCGCTCGTCGACCAGTTCTTCGAATGTGCGGCGAACGCGGTCGAGGCGAACGGCGGCGAGACCTGGGAGGTGCACAACGACTCGCTGATGGCCGCGTTCCGCCAGGGCAAGCCGCCGGAGCAGGCGCGCGCCGCCGTGCGCGCCGCGCAGCAGCTGTTCGGCGATTTCGACGCGGTGGCGCAGGCCTGGGAGCGGGACTACGGATTGCGCACGGCCACCGCGCTCGGCGTGCATCACGGCCCGGTGGTGGTCGGC
Organism: uncultured beta proteobacterium; assembly: GCA_963782655.1. Taxonomy (GTDB): domain Bacteria; phylum Pseudomonadota; class Gammaproteobacteria; order Burkholderiales; family SG8-39; genus JAABQT01. The sequence continues at coordinate 411,812 of CAWALA010000010.1, forward strand.
GAGGCCGGCCCCGCCGCCAGGCGCAGCCAGGCCGTGCTCGGCGACTGCGTCAGCATCGCCGAGCGCCTGGTGCACCGCGCCCGCGCCGGCGAACTGGTGCTGTCGGACGCGGTGATGGGCGTGGTGTCGGTGGCGGAGCTCGAGCTCGACGCGCAGCCCCTGCCGCCGCTCGAGCTGCACAACCGCCCGTCGATCCGCATCTACGGCGTGCTGCGCGACGACCGCCTGGACTTTACGGCGTAGCCGCTTCGCGGATCGCGGCGGCAAGCGCTTCCGGCGGCTGCGCGCCGACACGCCGAACTTGCGCTCCAGGATGAAGGTCGGCACGCCGCTGATGCCGAGCTGCTTCATGCTTTCCTCCAGCTGCGCCACGCGCCGCGCCTGAGCCGCGTCGGCCCAGCGCGCCTCGATTTCGCGCACGCGCCAGCCCGGCGGCCTCGCCGATGCCGAGCAGCACGCCGCGCTCGCCGATGTCGCGCGCTTCCTCGAAGTAGGCGCGGAACAGCGCGTCCACCACCGTGCCGCCCGCGCCGCGCTCCTGCGCCAGGTCGATCAGCTGGTGGGCGGCGAAGGTGTTGGGCGTGCGCTCGATGCGCTCGAACGCGAACTCGATGCCTTCGCCGCGCCCTTCGGCGGCGACGCGCGCATCGAGCTGCCGGCCGCGCTCCACGGAGCCGAACTTGGCGCGCCGGTACTCGGCGCGCGGCATGCCCTCCGGCGGCATGCCGGGATTGAGCTGGAACGGCAGCCAGGTGACCTCGGGCGGCGCGTCCGCGCCCACCAGCGCCAGCGCCTTCTCCAGGCGGCGCTTGCCGATGTAGCACCACGGGCACACCACGTCGGAGACGACTTCGATCTTCATGGGCGCGGCTTCCTCGGTTCCGGAATCACCCAGAAGTACACCGTGCGGCCGTTCGATTCGAGCTTCTTGTCCGGTTTCCAGGTGCCCATGTCGAACTGGTGCGAAACGATGCGCGTGCCGGGCTTCAACTCGCGCAGCAGGCGCGGGCGCAGCTTCAGGTTCAGGTCGGGCAGCAGGTAAAGGGTGATGATCGTGGCGTCGCGGAAATCCGCCTCGAACAGGTCGTCCTTGCGGAACTTCACCAGGTGCTCGACGCCGTTGCGGCGCGCATTCTCCTGCGCCTCGCGGATGCGCTCCGGGTCGATGTCGATGCCGACCGCGCGCACGCCGTAGAGCTTCGCGGCCGTCACCGGGATGCGGCCGTCGCCCGAGCCCAGGTCGTAGAGCACGTCGCCCTTGCTTCACGTTCGCCAGGCGCAGCATGTCCTCGACCACTTCCTGCGGCGTGGGCACGAAGATCACGTCGGGACTGCGCTCGCCGCGCTCGATCTGCGCGCGCGGTGGCGCCGTCGAGCGCGAGCGCCGGGCCGGCAGCGAGCAACAGCGAGACGATCAGGATGGGGCCGCGCATGGCGCTTCGCGTTGGGGAACGGGCGCCGATTATGCACGAACCCGGTGCACGCGATCCAGGTCAGGGCGAGAAGGCTGTCGCCCAGCGGCTGGCCGTCACGGCCTCGTCCACCTGGGCATGGTGTCCGGTCTTCTCGGCCTGCGCGGCCGGCATCTGCGTCGGCCTGCGCCGCCGGCTGCTCGATCAGCGCCGCCTCGAGGTCGCCGGTGCCGTGCACCTCGAAGCGGGCCCAGACGATCAGCAGCATCGCACAGGCGATCGCCGCGATCGCGATCCAGGCGACGATGGGGTGTTCATGCTCGGATTCGGGTATGGCGATGCGTAGTCATGCCTGCCACCATGCAATGTCCGTGCCCGTTGGACCGCTGCGCCGCGCCGGGGTTCGCCGGCTTTCACTCCCCCGCGATGGTCATGTCGTCCACCAGGATCGAGCCGCTGCGGCGCGAGCCGCGCACCACCGTGTCGCGGCCCACCGCCGCGATGCCCAGGAACATGTCCTTGAGGTTGCCGGCGATGGTGATCTCCTCCACCGGGTACGCGATTTCGCCGTTCTCCACCCAGTAGCCGGCGGCGCCGCGCGAGTAGTCCCCGGTCACCAGGTTGATGCCGTGGCCGAGCAGCTCGGTGACCAGCAGGCCGCGGCCCAGGCGCTTGAGCATGCCGCGGAAATCCGGCCCGTCCGCGGCGATGGCGAGGTTGTGGTTGCCGCCGGCGCTGCCGGTGCTGCGCATGCCGAGCTTGCGCGCCGAATAGCAGCCGAGGAAATAGCCCTCCAGCACGCCGTCGCGCACCACGCTGCGCGCTGCGCGTCGCCACGCCCTCTTCGTCGAACGGCGAGCTGGCGAGCGCGCGCCGCTCGTGCGGCCGCTCCTCGATGTTCACGCCGCGGGCGAACACCTGCCGCCCGAGGCTGTCGGCGAGAAAGCTCGCCTTGCGGTACAGGTTGCGCGCCGCTCGCGGCGGACACGAAGGTGCCCAGCAGCATGGCCGCCTGCGGCGCCTCGAACAGCACCGGCGCCCTGGCGCGTGCCGATGCGGCGCGCGCCGAGGCGCGCCAGCGCGCGCTGCCCGGCGTAGCGCCCCAGCGCCTCGGGCTCGGCGAGACTGCGCGGGCACGCGCGCCGCGCTGTACCAGTCGTCGCGCTGCATGCCGCCCTTGTCCTCGGCGATCACCGACAGGTACAGCGAATGCCGCGAGGTCGGGAAGCCGCCCATGAAGCCCAGGCTGTTGGCGAACACGAACTGCGACTGCTGCGCCGACACCGTGGCGCCCTCGGAGTTGCGGATCTTCGGCGACAGCGCGAAGGCCGCCGCCTCGCAGCGGCGCGCGATGCCGATCGCCTCCTCGGCGCCGAGCGCCCAGGGATGGTAGAGGTCCAGGTCGGGCATCTTGCGCGCGAGCAGCTCGGGCTCGGGCGGCCCGGCGCAGTCGTCCACCGCCGTGTGCCGGGCGATGGCGAGCGCCGCCGCCACCGTCTGCTGCAGGGCGGCCGGCGAAAAATCCGAGGTGCTCGCATGCCCGCGGCGCGCGGCGGGCCGCTCGCCCAGGTACACGGTGACGCCGATGCCCTTGTCGCGGTTGTGCTCGATGGTGTCCACCGCGCCCTTGCGCACCGTCACGGAAAGTCCCTGGCCTTCCGACACGTCGCACTCGCAGGCGCTCGCGCCCAGGCGCTTTGCATGCGCCAGCACGTCGGCGGCGAACTGCTGCAGCTGCGCCTGCGTGTAGCTGAAGCGACCGCCGTTTTTCATGGCGCGCTATCATAGCAGCGCGATGCAGGACGAAATTCCGAGCAAGACGAAGAAGAAGCAGGAGATGCACGAGCTGCAGAGGCTCGGCGCCGCGCTGGTGCAGCTTTCGGCCGCGCATCTCGAGCGCATGGCGCTGCCCGAGGAGCTGGCGCAGGCGGTGCACGATGCGCGCCGCATCCGCAGCCACGAGGCCAAGCGCCGCCAGGTGCAGCTCATCGGCCGGCTGATGCGCGACCTCGACCCCGAGCCGATCCGCGCGCAGCTCGCGGTCGTGGAGGGCGGCTCGGCGCAGGCGCGCGCCAGCCACCAGCGCGTGGAGCACTGGCGCGCGCGCCTGATGGCGGACGACGCGGCGCTCACCGAGTTCGCGCGCGCGCACCCGGGCGCCGACCTGCAGAAGCTGCGCGCGCTGCTGCGCAACGCGCGCAAGGAGCAGGAGGAAGGCCGGCCGCCGCGCGCCTATCGCGACTTGTTCCGCGTCGTGCGCGAGGCCGAGGGTGAGCTGACGCGCTGATCGTCGGGCTGGTCTCGGCCAGCGACCGCGCCTCGGGCGGCGTCTACAAGGACGAGGGCATTCCCGCGCTGAAGGACTGGCTGACGAAGGCGATCACCGCGCCCGCGCTGCGCTTCGAGGAACGGCTGATCCCCGACGAGCAGGCGGTGATCGAGGCGGCCCTGGTCGATCTGGTCGACGTGCGCGGCTGCCACCTGGTGCTCACCACCGGCGGCACCGGCCCGGCGCCGCGCGACGTCACGCCCGAGGCGACGCTCGCGGTCGCCGACAAGGTGATGCCCGGATTCGGCGAGCAGATGCGCGCGGTGAGCCTGAAGTACGTGCCGACGGCGATCCTGTCGCGCCAGGTGGCGGTGGTGCGCAGGCAGGCGCTGATCATCAACCTGCCGGGCCAGCCCAAGGCGATCAAGGAGACGCTGGACGGCGTGTTCGCCGCCGTGCCCTACTGCATCGACCTGATCGGCGGCCCCTACATCGAGACCGACGAGGCGCTCGTCAAGGCGTTCCGGCCAAAATCGGCGCAGCGGCCGAAGCCGGCCTGACTGCCGGCACGCGCACGCGGAACCAGGCGGCGTACAGCGCCGGCACGAACAGCAGCGTCAGCATGGTGGCGACGATCAGCCCGCCCATGATCGCGTAGGCCATCGGCCCCCACAGCACGCTGCGCGTGAGCGGGATCATGGCCAGCACCGCCGCCGCCGCGGTGAGCACGATCGGCCGGAAGCGGCGCACCGTCGCCTCGCGGATCGCCTCCCACGCCGGCAGACCCGAGGCGACATCCTGCTCGATCTGGTCCACCAGGATCACGGTGTTGCGCATGATCATGCCGGCGAGCGCGATGGCGCCGAGCATGGCGACGAAGCCGAAGGGCTGGCGGAACAGCAGCAGCGCGAGCGCCACGCCGATGATGCCGAGCGGCGCGGTCAGCACCACCATGAAGCTGCGCGAGAAACTCTTCAGCTGCAGCATCAGCATCGCCAGCATGAGCGCCATCGCAAACGGCATGCCGGCGGCGATGGACTCCTGCGCCTTGAGGTTCTCCTCGTATGCCCCGCCCGCCTCGATGCGGTAGCCCGCGGGCAGCGCCGCGCGCAGCCCGGCGAGCGTCGGCTCGATCGCCGTGCTGACGTCGGGCGCCTGCGCCCCGTCCACGATGTCGGCGCGCACGGTGAGCGTGAGCGCGCGGCTGCGCCGCCAGATGATCGGCTCCTCCAGCACTTCGCTCACGCGGGCCACCTGCTCCAGCGGCACCGAGCGGCCGCCCGCCGTCGGCACCGTGAGCTCGCCCAGCGCGTCGAGCCGGCCGCGCTCGGCGGCCGGCGCGCGCAGCACCACGTCGATCAGGCGGTCGTTCTCGCGGTACTGGCCGAGCGTCGTGCCGCTCACCACGGCGGCGACCGAGCGCGACACGCCGGCCGAAGACACGCCCAGCGCGCGCGCCTTGTCCTGGTCCACGTCCACGCGCAGCGCCAGCACCTTGTCGCCCCAGTCCATGTTCACGTCGAGCGCGTGCGGGTTGGCGCGCACCTTCTCCGCGACGCGCTCGGCGATGGCTTTCAGCTGTGCGGGATCCTCGCCGGAGACGCGGAACTGCACGGGGTAGTTGACCGGCGGACCGAGCGGCACGCGGATCACGCGGCCGCGCACGCCGGGAAAGTCCTCTGCCAGGGCGTGGCGCAGCGTGGCGACCACCCGCTCGCGCGCCGCGATGTCCTTCGTCAGGACGACCACCTGCGCGAAGTTGGTGCGGAACAGGTGCTGCTCCAGCGACAGGAAGAAGCGCGGCGAGCCGTTGCCCACGTAGGTCACGTAGCTCGCCACGTCGCGGTCCTTCTCGAGCAGCGCCTCGACGCGCTGCGCTTCGCGCTCGGTGGCGCGGATCGAAGCGCCTTCGGGCAGCCACAGCTCGACCATCAACTCGGTGCGGTTGGAGGACGGGAAGAACTGCTTCTCGGTGAGACCCATGCCGGCCGCGCCCAGCACCAGCGTGCCGGCGGTCGCGGCGAGCACGGTGTTGCGGTGCATGATGCACCACTCGATGACCGCGCGCAGCCGGCGGTAGAAGCGCGTGTCGAAGAGGTCATGCGCGTCGCCGTATGCTCCTTCAGCAGCCAGGCACCGATGAACGGCGTCGCCGTCACTGCGGCGACCCAGGAGATGAGCAGCGCCATGGTGGTGACTGCGAAGATGCCGAAGGTGTACTCGCCCGTGGTGGACTTGGCGGTGGCGATCGGCAGGAAGCCCGCGGCCGTGATCAGCGTGCCCGAGAGCATCGGGAACGCGGTCGAGGTGTAGGCGAAGGTGGCGGCGCGCAGCTTGTCCCAGCCTTCCTCGAGCTTGCGCGCCATCATCTCCACCGCGATCATCGCGTCGTCCACCAGCAGGCCGAGCGCGATGATCAGCGCGCCGGTGGAAATGCGGTGCAGGTCGATGCCGAACCAGCGCATGGCGAGGAAGGTCGCGGCGAGCACCAGCGGAATGGTGAGCGCCACCACCAGGCCGGTGCGCACGCCAAGCGAGAGGAACGAGACCAGCAGCACGATGGCCACCGCCTCGCCCAGCGCGCGCATGAATTCGCCCACCGAGTCCTTCACCACCGCGGGCTGGTCGGACACCTGCTCGAACTCGATGCCGACCGGCAGCTCGCCGTGCAGGCGCGCCATCTCGCGCTTCAGGTCGGCACCGAGCTTGAGCACGTCGCCGTTGCGGGTCATCGAGACGGCGAGGCCGAGGGCTTCCCTGCCGCGGAAGCGCATGGTGCTCACCGGCGGATCGGCGTAGCCGCGCGACACGGACGCGATGTCGCCCAGGCGGATGGTCTGGCCGCCGGCGCGCAGCAGCAGGTCGGACACCGCGCGCACGGAATCGAGCTGGCCGGTGACGCGCAGGGCGACCGAGGCATCGCGCGTCTCGACGCTGCCCGGCGCGACGATCGCGTTCTGCGCGGCGAGCGCCTGGCCGATCGACTGCGGGTCGATGCCGAGCGCGGCGAGCTTCTTGCTGGAAAGCTCGACGAAGATGCGGTCGTCCTGCACGCCGATCAGCTCGATCTTCGCGACGTTCGGCAGGCGCAGCAGCTCCTGGCGCACGCGCTCCACGTAGTCGCGCAGCTCCGAGAGCGTGAAGCCGTCCGCCGTGAAGGCGTAGATCGAGCCGAACACGTCGCCGAACTCGTCGTTGTAGAACGGTCCCAGCGCCTCGGGCGGCAGCGTGTGGCGGATATCGCCCAGCTTCTTCCTCACCTGGTACCAGATCTCGGGCACGTCCTTCGGCGCGGCCGTGTCGAGCAGCTCGAGGATGATCAGCGACTCGCCCGGCTTGGAGTGACTGCGGGTCCACTTGTAGTACGGCGTTTCCTGCAGCTTCTTCTCGATGCGGTCGGTGATCTGGCGGTCCACCTGCTCCGCCGTCGCGCCGGGCCACAGCGTGCGGATCACCATGGCGCGGAAGGTGAAGTCGGGGTCCTCGCGCTGCCCGAGCTGGAAGAAGGCGGCCACGCCGCCGAGCGCCACGACGATGAGGAAGAACAGCGTCAACTCGCGGTGGCGCAGCGCCAGCGCGGACAGGTTGAAGCGCGTCTCGCTCACGGCGCTCCCCGCCTACCGCCCGTTCATCGGCCGCACGCGCTGCCCCGCGCGCAGCAGCTGCGCGCCTGCGATCACCACGAGGTCGCCGGCGGCAAGACCCGACTTCGACGACCACGCGGTCGCCCGCCAGGCCGCGCGTGCTCACCGACACGAGGCGCACGGTGCCGTCCGCGCTCACCAGCCACACCTGCGGGGATTCGCCCCGCGCGTACAGCGCCGCGATCGGCAGCTCGAAGCCGGGCGTGCGCGGCGGCGCCCGCGACGGCGACGCGCGCGCTCATGCCGAGCTCGACGTGCCCGTCCGCGCCGAGCACCGCGATGCGCGCGGCATAGGTGCGGGTGGCCGGATCCGCCACCGGCGAGAGCTCGCGCAGGCGGCCCTGCCAGCTCATCCCCGGGACTGCATTGAGCGTCACGCGGAAGCCGGCGGCGCGCTCGACCAGTTCGCGCTGCGATTCCGGTACGGCGATCGCGATCTCCCTGCCGCCGGGCCGGGCGAGGCGCGCCACGGTCTGGCCTGCCGCCACCACCTGCCCCGCTTCCGCCTCGATCGCGGTGATCACCCCGGCGGTGTCGGCAGCTAGCGCGGCGTAGGCGCTCTGGTTGGCGGCCTGGCGGTACTGCGCGCGCACGGCCTGCAGCCGCGCATCCGCGGTGGTGTAGGCGCTGGCGCGGCGGTCGAATTCGGCCTGGCTGATGAAGTTCTTCGCGCGCAGGTCCGTGTAGCGCTTCAGGTCCGCCGCGGCGAGGTCGCGCTCGGCCTCCAGCGCTGGCCACCTGCGCCCGCGCGCTGGCCGCAGCCTGCGCCAGGTCCTCGGGATCGAGCCTCGCCAGCACCTGACCTTCGCGCACGCGAGCGCCCACTTCGACCGTTGCGCTCGACGATCTTGCCGCCGACGCGGAAGGCGAGCCGCGTCTCGTAGCGCGGGCGGACCTCGCCGGGATACTCGACGCCGCGCGCCGCGGCGCGCCGCCCGCCTCGCCGATCTTCATCACCCGCACCGGGCGGATTTCCTCGGGCCGCGACTCCGGCGCCTTGCCGCAGGCGGCGAGCAGCGCTGCCAGCGACGGCGGCGAACCAGGTCCTGTTCATGCGGTTCCCTCCCTGCGACGCCGACGGTCCCGGCCCACAGGGCAAGCAGGGCGGCGGCCAGTTGTTTCTCGAAATCGATGCGGAACATGCTCAGTTCCGGCCGCTGCATGGCCTCGCGCAGGCAGGCCGGCGGGTCGGTGAGCTGCCACAGCCCGATCATCAATGCATAGGAGCTCATCAGCAGCGCCATGCCGTCGCCTCGCGCCAGGCCCGGGTAGAGCTCCTCGATGCGCGCGCCGATCGCGCTCAGGCGCGCGCCGAGCGCCAGCTTGAACTCGAGCGCCGCGTCGCGCGCTCGTGTTCGCCTCGAGCATGCCCCGGCAGTTGGTGGCGAGCGGCAGGAACTCCGGGTGCGCGCGCAGGTAGCGCAGGGTGGCGCGCACCGCGTGATAGGCCGCGTCGACCCGCGGTGCGCGCAGCGCGTCCTCCAGCTCGTCGAACAGGCCGTGCAGGCGCTCCAGGTGCACCTGCAGCAGCACTTCCTCGCGCGTGCGGAAGTAGAGATAGACGGTACCCTTGGCCAGGCCCGCCCGACGCGCCAGGTTCGTCCACCGTGATGCCGCCGCCCGGAGTCGGTATGCAGCAACTCCTCTGCGGCGCGCAGGATCGCCGCGCGCCGCTCGCTCTTTTCCTCCGGCGCGACTGCGCGCGTGCGCGGCTTGAGCTTTAAGTGACCTCTGGTCATTTAATTCGAAAGATAAATGACCGATGAGTCATTAAGTCAAGCGCGCACGCGCGGCTACAATGCCGGCCATGACGCAACTGCCTGAAGCGATTGAGATCGAGACAGCCCCGGCGCCCGACGCCGCGGTGATCTGGCTGCACGGCCTGGGCGCCGACGGCTACGACTTCGAGCCGGTGGTTCCGGAGCTGCGGCTGCCCGCGCGCCTGCGCGTGCGCTTCGTGTTCCCGCATGCGCCGGTGCGCCCGGTGACCATCAACATGGGCATGCCCATGCGCGCCTGGTACGACATCCTGCAGATGGGCGGCGGCCGGGAGGACGAGGCCGGCATCCGCGCTTCGCAGGCACAGGTGCAGGCCCTCATCGAGCGGGAAAAGGGCCGCGGCGTGGAGCCGCGGCGCATCGTGCTGGCCGGCTTCTCGCAGGGCGGCGCGATCGCGCTGCAGGCCGGGCTGCGCCACGCCGGAGCGCCTGGGCGGGATCCTCGCGCTGTCCACCTACCTGCCGCTGGCGGGCACGCTCGCCGCCGAGCGCAGCGCGGCCAACCGCGACACTCCCCGTGTTCATGGCGCACGGCACGCACGACCCGATGATCGCCCTGGCGCGGGCGCGCGAGTCGCGCGCCGCGCTGGAGGCGCTGGGCTACGCCGTGGAATGGAAGGAGTACGCCATGGCGCACTCGGTGTGCGGCGAGGAGATCGCCGACATCGCCGCCTGGCTGCTCAGGCTTCTCGCACCAGCTCCCTGAACCGGCCGATCTCGTAGTCCTCGCCGCGCTCGCCGAAGCCGGTCGGCATGTAGACGTGCTGGCGGCCGGCGCGCGTCGCCTCGAGGTTCTGCCCGGGCGCGAACACCCCGGGCCGCAGCGCGATCTGCACCTCGGCCGACGCGGGATCGTTGCCCTTGAGCAGCACGCCCTGCTCGCCCGTCGCGGCGCGCGACCGCTGATGGCGAACTGCGAGACCGCCGGCGAGCGCGACAGCGTCTGGATGCCGACGCGCGCCTGCTGCCCGGCGGTCTTGTTGACGCGGCGCACCAGCCCGACCACCCAGTTGCTGCCGCCCTCGGGCTGCATCGCGACCAGCGCCCCCACGCGCAGCCAGTCGCCCTTGCACCTGCGACACGATGGCGCCGAAGCCGCCTGCGCTCACGTTCTCGACGATCCAGCTCTCCGCGCTGCTGCCGTCGAAGGCGAGCGGGACGACTCGCCCAGGATGTCGATCACGCCCTTCAGGCCGTTGGTCACGCTGAGGCGCGACTTGACGCGGTGGCGCTGGTGCTTGCGCTCTGGCGGCCTGCGGCGACCAGTACAGCGCCAGGTGCTCGAGCACCTCGAGCACCTCGTCGGCGCGTCGCCGGCGCGCCCAGGTTCAGGCTCGCGGGCACGGCGGCGGTGGCGCGGATGCGCTCGGCGAGCGCCTTCACTTCGCCGAGCGCCGCGCCGGCGCCGAAGCAGCGCAGGCCCGGCGCCGGCGGCGGCAGCCTGCAGGGCGCGCAGCGGCGCCATCGGCTGGCCGAGGTCGGTCCAGTAGGGCAGGTCCGGCGCGGCTGCCTCGGCCAGCGCGAAGCGCGGCGCGAACTGCGCGATCAATGCGCTCGGCCAGCTCGATTTCCGCGGGCAGCAGGCCCTCCGGGCGAGCTGGCGCTGAACATCAGGCCGCGCAGGAACTCGAGCCGCGGCGTCGTTGCGCCGGCCCTGGTACAGCGCCGTCGCCTGCGCCAGGCGGCGCGCTTCGGCGTAGCGCGTAGACGCGGTTGAGCATGCCCCACACGGCGGAGTCATAAGGCCCGTAGCGCAGGTGCATCCACTTGATCTGCTGCGCGAGCGCGCGCAGGCAGCGCGCCAGCAGCAGCGGCAGCAGCGGCTTGCGCAGCCTCGGCGCCCTTCGCGCCCTGCACGAACAGGTCCACGCTGCGCGCGAGCGCGAGCGCCGCCTGGCGCCAGTAGTCGTGCGACGCCGTCCACAGCCGGTTCTCCTGGAAGCGCGAGCGGCGCGCCGGCGCCAGGTAGTCGCGCGTGAGCTTGCGTCACGCGCGCCTGCGCCGCGTCGTCGAGCAGCAGCAGCAGCTCGATGCGCTGCTCGGGCCGGAAGCCCTCGGCAAGCGACACCGACTCGTGCCAGTGCGCCGAGCTCCTCGAGCGCCTTGACCGGGTCCTGCGCCGGCAGCTCGTCGAGGATGCGCCGGGCCTCCTTCGCGTCGGCCATCGGGTGGTCGGGCCTGCCGCTGCCGAACAGCTTAATCATGCGAAAATCCTACCACGCAGGCCCTATGCGATTCCTCATCGTGGACGAGTCGCGCGAGTTCCGCAGCACGCTCGCCGGCATGCTGCGCGCGCGCTGGCCGGAGGCGCAGATCGAGGAGTGGGATCCGCGCGAGCGCGGCAATCCGCGCGCCGCGCTCGCAGCACGACCGCTACAGCGCCGTGCTGCTCGACACCGAGCCCGCGGGCGAGGACGGACTCGCCTGGGTGACGGACATCCGCCGCGACCCGACGCGCCGCCGGTGGTGCTGCTGACCGGCGCCGGCGGCGAGAGCCTGGCGGTCAAGGCGATGAAGGCCGGCGCGGCGGATTTCCTGCGCAAGGCCGGCCTCGGCGGCGAGCGGCTGGCGCGCTCGATCGAGGACGCGCTGCGCGAGAACGAAGCGCATCGCGCGGAGACGTCGGGCACGCCGCCTCGTTCCTGCGCACGCAGCCGCTCGACGTGCGCAAGATCGGCGTGCCGGTGCAGACCGACGACCGGCCGATCCCGGGCTACCGCAGCCTGCGCAAGATCGGCGAGGGCGGCATGGCGCAGGTGTACCTCGCCGAGCGCGAGAAGGACGGGCTGCAGCTGGTGCTCAAGGTGCTCGACCCGAACCTGCGCGAGGACGAGACCTTCCGCAGGCGCTTCGAGCAGGAGTACCGGCTGGTCGCCGGCCTGCACAACGAGTACGTCGCGCACATCTACGACCAGGGCTTCGCCGGCGAGCGCCCCTACATCGCCATGGAGTACCTCTCCGGCGGCACGCTCGCCGCGCGCATGCACGAGCGGGCTGACCTCGCTCGCGGCGCTGCGCATCGCCTCGCAGATCGCGCGCGCGCTCGACGCCATCCACTCGCACGGCATCGTCCACCGCGACCTCAAGCCGCAGAACATCCTGTTCCGCGACAACGGGCGGCCGGTGATCGTGGACTTCGGGCTGGCGAAGAACGTCGGCTGCGCAAGACCACGCTCACGCGCCACGGCGAGGTGATCGCCACGCCGCGCTACATGAGCCCGGAGCAATGCCTGGGCAAGCCGGCCGACCACCGCTCCGACCTCTACAGCCTGGGCGTGATCTTCTACGAGATGCTGACCAGCCGCAGAAGCTGTACGAGGCGGAGGGCCCGGCCGGGCTGGTGTACCAGCACGTGCACGGCCCGCTGCCGCGCCTGCGAGGGGCGCCTGCGCGGGCTACCAGGGGATCCTCGACCGGCTGCTCGCCAAGAATCCCGATGAGCGCTTCCAGAACGCGCGCGAGCTGTTCGCGATGATCGCGATATGAGCCCGGACGCCGGCGAACAGCAGTACCTCGACCTGCTGGCGGAGGTGCTCGCCCACGGCGCGCTCAAGTCCGACCGCACCGGCACCGGCACGCGCTCGGTGTTCGGGCGGCAGATGCGCTTCGCGCTGGCGGAGCAGCTTTCCGCTGCTCACCACCAAGAAGCTGCACCTGAAGTCCATCGTCTACGAGCTGCTGTGGTTCCTGCGCGGCGACACCAACGTGCGCTGGCTGCAGGAGCACGGCGTCACCATCTGGGACGAATGGGCCGACGCGAACGGCGAGCTCGGCCCCGTCTACGGCTACCAGTGGCGCCACTGGCGCACGCCCGACGGCCGCGAGATCGACCAGCTGCGCCAGGTGGTCGAGCAGATCCGCGCGCGGCCGGATTCCCGCCGCCACCTGGTGACCGCCTGGAACCCGGCGGACGTCGACAAGATGGCGCTGCCGCCCTGCCACGCGCTGTTCCAGTTCTACGTCGCCGGAGGGCGCCTGTCCTGCCAGATGTACCAGCGGAGCGCGGACCTGTTCCTCGGCGTGCCCTTCAACATCGCGTCCTACGCGCTGCTCACGCTGATGATCGCGCAGGTCACCGGCCTCGCGCCCGGCGAGTTCGTGCTCACGCTCGGCGACGCGCACCTGTACCTCAACCACCTCGAGCAGGCGCGCGAGCAGCTCGCGCGCGCGCCGCGCGCGTTTCCGCGCATGCGGCTCAATCCCGCGGTGAAGGACGTGTTCGGCTTCCGCTACGAGGACTTCGTGCTGGAAGGCTACGACCCGCACCCGGCCATCAAGGCGCCGATCGCGGTGTAGAAAAAAAAGGACCCGCCTGTAGGGGGAAAGGACGGGCCCAGGGGAGGAGCTGCTGTGCTGGCGTTGCGGAAGCCGCTAGAAGCTCCCGGTCATCAGCATCTGGCCGAGGTACAGCAATCCGGCCGCTGCAAATCCGTAGACCACCGCGTCCGCGATGCGCGCGCGCTGCGACGGCATCCATCCGGGCAGCGCCCACACGACCGCGGCGGCGCCGAGCATCGAGGCGCAGCAGCGCCGCGCCGAGGCCGAAACTGTGGCCGAAGGCCTGCACGAACCAGCCTTCCGGCGCGATCAACTTGTAGATGGAACCGCCGATGCCGATCAGCACGCAGGCGCTGATGCCGAACCCGAAGAGGGCTTGCGCGAGGAGCGGGACCTCGAATTTGGCCTTGGTTTGTTCCATCGGCTGACAGTTTCTTGCAACCCCCGTGCCAGCCTTGGGCCTTGCTGCAGGATCAAGGGGTTGGCGCCCGATCGCGTGACCGAATTGCACGCGCTGGAAGACCAGACGCGTTCGTCTCCTCCGGCGACAACCGATTTCACGTTCCGGCCAAGCGCCTGAGCGGGCGCGGGTTTTCACTGTCGCCGGCAGGCGACGCTCAGGACTCGGCGGCGACCTTCGCCTTGAACATCGCGGGCTCGAGCGCGTGGCGCTCGAGCAGCCGGTAGAACTCGGTGCGGTTGCGGCCGGCGAGGCGCGCGGCCTGCGTGACGTTGCCGCCGGTGATCTTGAGGATGCGCACCAGGTATTCGCGCTCGAACGCGCGGCGCGCCTCGTCCAGCGGCGTGAGCGAGCCCGCGCCCGCGTCGAGCGCCTGGCGCACGAGCGAGGCCGGGATCACCTCGGTGGCCGTCAGCGCCACCGCGCGCTCCACCACGTTGAGCAGCTGGCGCACGTTGCCGGGCCAGGCCGCGGAGACCAGCAATTCCATCGCCTCGGGCGAGATCCCCAGGCGCGGCCGGCCGTAGCGCTCCGCCAGGCGCGACAGGAAATGCCCGGCCAGCAGCGGGCACGTCCTCGCGCCGCTGCGCCAGCGCAGGGCAGCTCGAGCTTCACCACGTTGAGGCGGTAGTAGAGGTCTTCGCGGAACTCGCCGGTGGCGATGCGCTCCTCGAGCTTGCGGTGGGTGGCGGAGACGATGCGCACGTCGACCGCGCACGTCGTCGTTCGAGCCGACCGGGCGCACCACGCGCTCCTCGCAGCGCGCGCAGCAGCTTCACCTGCAGCGCCGGCGGCATGTCGCCGACCTCGTCGAGGAACAGCGTGCCGCCCTCGGCGGCCTGGAACAGGCCGCGGCGATCCTGGATCGCGCCGGTGAACGAGCCCTTCTTGTGCCCGAACAGCTCGGACTCGAGCAGGCCCTCGGGGATCGCGCCGCAGTTGATCGCCACGAACGGCGCGCCGGCGCGCCGGCTGGCGCGGTGGATGGCGCGCGCCAGCAGTTCCTTGCCGGTGCCGCTCTGCGCCGAAGATGCACACGCTCGCGTCGGAGGCCGCGACGCGCTGCGCCTGCGCCAGCAGCGCCTCCATGGCCGCCGAGCGCGTGATGAGCTCGGCGCGCCAGTGCTCGCCGTCGCCGCTCGGCGCGCTCGACAGGCGCAGCGCATCGGCGACCGTCTCGAGCAGCACTTTCGGCTCGAAGGGCTTGGTGAGGAAGCTGAACACGCCCGCGGCGCGTCGCCGCCACCGCGTCGGGAATCGTGCCGTGCGCCGTCAGGATCACCACCGGCAGCGACGGCGCCTGGCGATGGATGGCGTCGAACAGCCCGAGGCCGTCCATGCCCTGCATGCGCAGGTCGGTGATCACCAGCTGCGGGCGCTGCACCGCGAGGCTGGCCAGCGCCGCGTCGGCCGACTCGACCGCCGTCACGCGGTAGCCGGCGGCGTGTCAGGCGCATCGAGATCAGGTGCAGCAGGTCGCGGTCGTCGTCGACCAGCAGGATGGCGGGGGATTCGTGGTTCATGGGTTCACCTCTTGGTTGTGCGGCGCCGCTCCTCGCGCTCGAGGATGCCGCGCTCGATCGATTTCAGCGCCTCCACCTGCTGGCGCAGGGTACGTCTGGCGCGCTCCTCGGCCTGCTCCACCTGCTGGCGCAGTGCCTTGGCGCGCTCCTCGGCCGGCTCCTCGCGCCGCTCCGCGGCGCGCAGGTCGCGCTGCAGCCCGGACGCGCTCCGCGGCCCCGGCGCCGGTCATGGCCGCGAACTGCACGAGCGGCGTCTCCGGCCGGCGCGCCGCCAGCGGCTCGAGCAGCGCTGCGGCGCGCGCGTCGTCGCGCAGCGGCGGCGGCAGCGTGGCGAGCAGCGCGGCGAGGCGCGCGCGGTTCGCGTCGTCCTGACCCGCGGCGAACATCTGCTGGGCGTGGTTCAACTGGCGGCGCTGCTCCTCGGGCGTGGCGCGCGCCGCGCCGACCGCGGCGGCGACGATTTCGCTCACCTGCAGCGCCTCGTCGGCGCCGGGCTGCAGCACAGCGCAGCCCGCGAGGAGCACAAGGAGCGCCAGCGCGATCAGCCTCATGCCGCCTCCGCCAGCACCAGGGGCTCCGGCCGCTTGGGCAGGGTGACGCGGAAATGCCCGCCCGGCCCGTCGCGCGACCAGGGCGATGCGGCCGCCATGCGCCTCGGCGAACTCGCGCGCGATGGCCAGGCCCAGCCCGCTGCCCTCGACGCGCCCGCCGGCCTTGGCGCGGCCGCGGAAGAAGGACTCGAACACCGCCTCGCGCTCCTCCAGCGGCACGCCGGGCCCGGAATCGATCACTTCGATGCTGATGCGGCCGTCGGTTTCGCGCGCCAGCACCGAGATGGTGCCGCCGGGCGGCGTGAACTTGATGGCGTTGCCGAGCAGGTTGTCGACGATGGAGCGCAGCTTCTCGGGATCGGCATCCACCGTGACCGGCGGCCAGCTCGAGCGCCACGTGCTGCTCCTTGGCGAGCGCCGACAGCCGGTGCGCCTCGGCCACCTCGCGCACCAGCGCGTCGAGCCGCACCGCCTTCACCTCGAGCGAGGCGGCGGCGTGCAGCGCGCGCTGGTAGTCCAGCAGTTCCTCGATCAGCTTCTGCAGCTTCACGCTGTTGTCCCGCATGATGCCGACCACCGCGCGCTGCGGCGGCGCGAGCGGACCGGCGACCTGGTCGTTGAGCAGTTCCGCGCCCTCGCGCAGCGAGGCGAGCGGCGTCTTGAGCTCATGAGACAGGTGGCGCAGGAATCGGTTCTTCTGCGCCTCGAGCTCCGTCAGCCGGCGGCGCAGCCAGTCCAGGCGCGTCGCCGAGGTCGCGCAGGTCCTGCGGGCCGCTGACGCGGATCGGCTGCGCGAAATCGGCGCCGCCCAGCTGGCGGATGGAGGCGTCGAGCTCGGCGATCGGGCGCGCGATGACGCGCGTCAGCGCCAGCGCGATGGCCAGCGCCACGGCGATGGTGGCGAGCACCAGCTGCAGCAGGCGCCGCTGCACGCGCCTCCGCCTCCGCCCGCAGGCGCTCCACTTCGCGGTCCGCGACGCGGTAGCTGATGGCAAGCACCTCGTTGGCGCTCTCGGCGAGCTCGGACACCGCGCGCCGCACGGCGCGTGCGTCGGGCCGCGACGCGCGTCGCGGCGACAGCAGGTCGTAGAGCGCCTGCTCCTCGCCGATGGTGCGGCGCAGCGCGGCGAGCTGTTCCCCATCGAGCGGCAGGCGCGCCAGCTCGTCCGACAGCTGCCTGAAGCCGAGGTGCAGCCGCTCGTAGTCCTGCGGCAGCTCGGCATCGGGCAGCACGGCGACCTGCTGCGCCAGGCGCTCGATCGAGCCGATGCGGTTCACCAGCGCGCGGCTGCCGCGCGCGGCCTGCGCCGCGTTGTACACCGCGCTGCGGCTCTGCTCGGCGAGGTGCTGCGTGTTCCAGGCCGAATAGAGCAGCGCGCCGGCGAGCGGCGCTGCGACCAGCAGAAAGCCGGTCACGAGCAAGCCGAGGAAGGAACGCGGAAAGCGCAGGGCCGCCCTCGGGGAGGTGTCCTGAGGTGCCATGTCCCTATAATCTCACGTAAACAATGTCAGGACGGGCCAAATGTCACAGGGTGCAGCGGACTGCATGGCGCCGCGTGTGTTTTTGGTCGCGGCGGTGGCCGCCAACGGCGTCATCGGCGGCAGACGGCAAGCTGCCCTGGCACCTGCCGGAGGACCTGAAGCACTTCAAGGCGCTGACCCTCGGCCATCCGGTGATCATGGGACGCAAGACCTGGGAATCCCTCGGCAAGCCGCTGCCCGGGCGCGAGAACATCGTCGTCACGCGCAGCGCCGGCTATCGACGCGCCCGGCGCCAGCGTCGCGTCGTCGCTCGACGGTGCGCTCGCGCTGTGCGCCGGCGAACCGATCGTCTTCGTGATCGGCGGCGGCGAACTCTATGCCGCGGCGCTGCCGGTCGCCGACGGGCTGGTGCTCACCGAGATCCAGCGCGACTACGAGGGCGACGCGCGCTTTCCCGCACTTCGACCGCCGGCCTGGCGCGAAACGCAGAGGAAGCCGCAGACCGGCGCCGACGGCCTGCGGTTCGACTTCGTGCTGTACGAAAGGGCCTAGCGCTTCGGACTCGAACACCCGCACCTCGGGCAGCGGAAAGCCGTTGAACTCGCTGGCGTAGGCCGTGGTGTAGGCGCCGGCGTTGCGGATGTAGATGAAGTCGCCTTCCTGCAGGTCCGACGGCAGCGGCTCGTCGCGCATCACCACGTCCACCGAATCGCAGGTCGGGCCCGGCGACGTTCCAGGCGATGTCCGGCCCCGAGCGGTCGGTGCGGATCTTGTACTTCAGGCCCTCGGTGGTCTCGATCACGCCGCCGAACAGGCCCGCGTCCCAGTGCATCCAGCGCTTGCCGCCGCGCGTGGCGGTGCCGAGCACGCGGCAGACGAAGTAGCCGGCGTCGGACACCAGGTAGCGGCCGGGCTCGGCGATCACCTGCACGTCCTCGGGAAATGCCTTGCAGCGCCTCGTTGACCACCTCGCCGATCACCTCGATCGAGGGAATCGGCTTGACGTGGCGCACCGGGAAGCCGCCGCCGATGTTGAGCAGGCGCGGCTTCAGGCCCGCCTTGGCCATGCGCGTCGAACACGCGTGCGCGCCTTCTCGATGCCGACGCGCCAGTTCTCCGGGTTGCGGCACTGCGAGCCGACATGGAAGGTCACGCCCGCCAGGTCGGCGCCGAGCTTCGCCGCCGTGGCGATGATCTCGCGCGTCTCGCCGGCGCCGGCGCCGAACTTGCCCGAGAGCGGCCAGTCGCTGCCGATGTTCGGGCGTGTCGATGCGCAGGTACAGTCTTGCGCGTCGGCCTTGATCGAGTGCACCCGGCGCAGCTCGTCGACGCTGTCGACCACGAACCAGCGCACGCCCTTGGCCGCGGCGTAGGCGATCGGCTGCGCGCGACTCATCGGGTTGGAAAAGAAGACTTCCGCCGGCGGGCACGCCCAGCGACGAGCAGCAGGTCGAGCTCGGCGATCGAGGCGATCTCGAAGCCCGCGCCCTCCTGCATCAGCACCTTGAGCACGCGCCGGTCGGGATTCGCCTTGACCGCGTAGTGCGGCCGCACGCGCGGCATGGCCGCGCGGAAGCGGCGCAGCTTTGTCGCGCACGATGGCGGTGTCGAGGATCAGGAACGGCCGCGTGTACTTCTGGCGTGCGGCCTGGCGCACGATCTCGAAGTCGAGGCTGACTTCGGGATGCGTGTCGAAGAGCTGTTCTTGCGGAAGCGCGGTCTGTTGTCTGTTGCGTGCGAGGCTACTGGGGCGATCGCCCATCAATGTTCTCCCGTGGGCTCTAGGTCTCAGGGATGTCGCGAACCACGACGTCGTACACCGGGCACGAGTTCCTTGGCTTGTCATGATGACGTCCCCTTTCTCCATAGTCCGTTGAGCCGACAGCGAAAACTTGGGGCGATTATAGGGATGACCCCCCGCCAGTCAAGGGCTTTGTGACGACTCGTCGAACCGTCACGCAGGGCGCGAGCGGCCGGCGGCCTTGAGAAACTACTATAGGTAGAAACGCTAACGCGCCGGACCACTAAAGATTGTGGGCCTCAGATGCGCGGCAGGGTGACGCCCTGCTGCCCCTGGTACTTGCCGCCGCGGTCCCGGTAGGAGGTCTCGCAGACCTCGTCGGACTCGAGGAAGATCACCTGCGCCACGCCCTCGTTGGCGTAGATCTTCGCCGGCAGCGGCGTGGTGTTGGAGAACTCCAGCGTCACGTGGCCCTCCCACTCGGGCTCGAGCGGCGTGACGTTGACGATGATGCCGCAGCGCGCGTAGGTGGACTTGCCCAGGCAGATGGTGAGCACGTTGCGCGGGATGCGGAAGTACTCGACGGTGCGCGCCAGCGCGAAGGAGTTGGGCGGGATGATGCAGACCGTCGCCCTTGAAGTCGACGAAGGACTTGGCGTCGAAGTTCTTCGGATCGACGATGGTCGAGTTGATGTTGGTGAAGATCTTGAATTCGTCCGAGCAGCGGATGTCGTAGCCGTAGCTCGAGGTGCCGTAGGACACGATGCGCTTGCCGTCGACCTCCTTCACCTGGCCCGGCTCGAACGGCTCGATCATGCCGCTGCGCCGCCATGCGGCGGATCCACTTGTCGGACTTGACGCGTCACGTGTTCTGGACGACGATGTTCGGGAACTTCGACGGTCATGTCCTTCTGCGACTCGGCGATCTTCACCGCGCAGCGCGCGCGCGATGCGCCGGTAGATCTCCGCGGCCTTGCCGTCGGGGTCGGCGACCACCGTCGGCTTGCCCGAATCGGCCTGCTCGCGGATCGATCGTCGAGCGGCAGCTGGCCGAGGAGCTCGGTGCCGTAGTCCTTGCACATGCGCTCGGCGCCGCCGCTCGCCGAAGATGTGGCTCTCGTGGCCGCACTTCGGGCAGACGTGGATCGACATGTTCTCGACGATGCCGAGGATCGGGATGCCGACCTTCTCGAACATCTTGAGGCCCTTGCGCGCGTCGATGAGCGCGATGTCCTGCGGCGTGGTGACGATCACGGCGCCGGTCACCGGCACCTTCTGCGCGAGCGTGAGCTGGATGTCGCCGGTGCCCGGCGGCAGGTCGACCACCAGGTAGTCGAGCTCGCGCCAGCGCGTGTCCTTCAGCAGCTGCTCCAGCGCCTGCGTCACCATCGGGCCGCGCCAGACCATCGGCGTGTCGACGTCGATCAGGAAGCCGATCGAGATCGCCTGCAGGCCGTGGCCCATCATCGGCTCGAGGCTCTTGCCGTCCTTCGATTCGGGCCGCCCGGCGATGCCGAGCATCATCGGCTGCGACGGGCCGTAGATGTCGGCGTCGAGGATGCCGACCGTGGCGCCCTCGGCGGCGAGCGCGAGCGCGAGGTTCACCGCGGTGGTGCTCTTGCCCACGCCGCCCTTGCCGGAGGCCACGGCGATGATGTTCTTGATGCCCGGCACCAGCTTCACGCCGCGCTGCACCGCGTGCGACACGACCTTCGAGCGCCACGTTCACGCTCGACGTTGCCGACGCCCGGCCTGCTTCAGCGCCGCGGTCACCTGCGCGCCGGATCGGCTCGAACTGGCTCTTGCCCGGATAGCCGAGCTCGATGTCGAGCGGCACGTCGGCGCCGGCCACCTTGAGGCTCTTCACCGAGCGCGTGGCTGACGTAGTCCTTGCCGGTGTTCGGGTCGATCAGTTTCGCAGAGCGTGCGGCGCGGACTGTCGGCATTCAGCTCGACAGGCATGGCTGCAAGTGTAAGCTAAAATTCGCTGTTTTCCTCGGGCTCAGCCATGCCGCACCGCGCAGGCTCTTCGTCACCACCGCGCTGCCCTACGCCAACGGGCCGTTCCACATCGGCCACATCATGGAGTACATCCAGGCCGACATCTGGGTGCGCTTCCAGCGCATGCAGGGCCACGAGGTGCATTTCGTCTGCGCCGACGACGCGCACGGCGCGCCGATCATGCTCGCGGCGGAGAAGGCCGGGCAAGTCGCCCGAGGCGTTCGTCGCCGAGATCGCGAGCGGGCCGCAAGCAGTACCTCGACGGCTTTCACATCGAGCTTCGACAACTGGCATTCGACGCACTCGCCGGAGAACACCGAGCTGTCGCAGGACATCTACCGCACGCTGAAGACGAGCGGGCCTCATCTACACGCAAGCCGGTCGAGCAGTTCTACGACCCGGTGAAGGGCATGTTCCTCGCCGACCGCTACATCAAGGGCGAGTGCCCGAACTGCGGCGCGAAGGACCAGTACGGCGACGCCTGCGAGAACTGCAGCGCGGTCTACTCGCCCACCGACCTGAAGAATCCCTATTCGACGCTCTCGGGCGCCACGCCGGTGCTGAAGACCTCCGAGCACTACTTCTTCCGGCTGTCCGATCCGAAGTGCATGGCGTTCCTGCAGCGACTGGCTGGAGAAGCCCGGGCGGCTGCAGCCGCAGGTGGCCAACAAGGCGAAGGAGTGGCTCGACGGCGAAGGCGACAAGGCGCTCGGCGACTGGGACATCTCGCGCGACGCGCCCTACTTCGGCATCCGCGTGCCCGGACATCGCCGAGGAGAAGTACTTCTACGTCTGGCTCGACGCGCCGATCGGCTACCTCGCCAGCTTCAAGAACTACTGCGCGAAGAAGCCGGCATCGACTTCGAGAAGTTCCTGCGGACCCGGAGCACCGAGCAGATCCACTTCATCGGCAAGGACATCATCTACTTCCACACGCTGTTCTGGCCGGCGATGCTGCAAGTTCGCCGGCAAGCCCTACAAGGTGCCCGACCACGTCTACGTGCACGGCTTCATCACCGTGTCCGGGCGACAAGATGTCCAAGTCGCGCGGCACCGGCATCAGCCCGCTGCGCTACCTCGAGCTCGGCATGAACCCGGAGTGGCTGCGCTACTACATCGCGGCCAAGCTGAACGCCAACGTCGAGGACCTGGACTTCAATCCGGACGACTTCCTCGCGCGCGTCAACAGCGACCTGGTCGGCAAGTACGTCAATATCGCCAGCCGCTGCGTGCGCGCTTCATCACCAAGCGCTTCGACGGCAAGCTCAGTGGCGTCAGCGCTGAACGAAGGCGTCCGGCGGACATCGCCGCCACGGTCGGCATGCCGCGGCGAGATCGCCGCATGTACGAAGCGCGCGAGTTCGGCAAGGCGATACGGCGACGTCATGGAGCTGGCCGATCGAAGTCAACGATTCGTCGACGCCGAGAAGCCCTGGGAGCTCGCCAAGGAGCCCGGCAAGCGACGCAGCGGCTCCAGGACGTCTGCTCGCGAGGCCCTCGAGGCATTCAGGCTCCTGTCGGTCCTGCTGGCGCCCGGTCCTGCCGCGCATCGGCCGAGTAGCGCGCGCAGTTGCTCGGGCGTCAGCCCTTCACCTGGTCCGACGCTCGAGCGTTCTGCGCGACGGACCACGCGATCGGCGACCTACCGGCACCTGCATGACCCGCGTCGAGGAAAAGCAGCTCGACAACCTGTTCGACGTCGCCTCCGTCCCGCAGCCCACCGCCCCGCAGCGCCACGCCGAGCAGCAGCAGCACGCCGCCAAGGAGAAATCCGTGTCAGACATTGTCACGATCGACGACTTCAACAAGCTCGACCTGCGCGTGGCGAAGCATCGCCAAGGCCGAGCACGTCGAAGGCGCCGACAAGCTGCTGAAGCTCACCCTCGACCTCGGCGGCGAGCACGCGCACCGTGTTCGCCGGCATCAAGTCGGCCTACGACCCGGCGACCCTCGAGGGCAAGCTCGCCGTGGTGGTCGCCAACCTCGCCCCGCGCACGATGAAGTTCGGGGTCTCCGAAGGCATGGTGCTCGCCGCTTCGGGCGAAGAACCGGGAATATTCCTCATTTCGCCCGACACCGGGGCGAAGCCGGGCATGCGCGTAAAATAGCTCTCCCGCGGCCGCCGCGCCGCCCTCGCGCGACGCATGATCGAACAGCCAAGCCGCACGCTGGTTTGCAGCATCGTGTTCCTGGACATCGTCGAGTATTCGACGAAGCCCGTGGCCGAGCAGATGCTGCTCAAGCAGGCGTTCAACAAGCTGCTCAGCTCCGCGCTGGAGAACGTGGCGGCGCGCGACCGCGTGGTGCTGGACACCGGCGACGGCGCGGCGATCACCTTCCTCGGCGACCCGGAGGACGCGCTGTTCGTGGCGATGTCGCTGCGCGCGGCCGCCCGCGCCGAGGCCACCGGCGCGATCGCCATCCGCATCGGCATCAACCTGGGCCCGGTGCGCGTGGTGAAGGACATCAACGGCCAGATGAACATCATCGGCGACGGCATCAACGTCGCCCAGCGCGTGATGAGCTTCGCGCAGTCGGGCCAGCTGCTGGTGTCGCGCTCGTTCTACGAAGTGGTGTCCTGCCTGTCGCTCGACTACGCCAGCCTGTTCAGCTACGTCGGCGCGCGCACCGACAAGCACGTGCGCGAGCACGAGGTGTACTCGGTGGGCATCGGCACGGACGCCGCCCGCCGCGTGCTGGAGACCGGCTCGCAGCGCGTGGCGCCGCGCGACGCGGCGACGCGCTTCATCGGCGAGCTCACCGATGCGCGCCCGTTCGGCATGCACCGCATGGCGCTGCTCGGCGCGCCGCTCGCCTTCGCGCTGCTGGTGGGCGGCGGGGTCGCGGTGCGCGCGCAGATGAAACCGCCGCAGGCCGTGCCGGTGACCGCCGTGGCCAAGCCCGCAGTGAAGCCCGCCCCGGCAGCCGGCCCGAGAAGCCGAACTCGCGCCGCCGCCAAGGCGGAGCCGGCGGCCGCCGGCCAAGGCCGCTCAGCCGGCCGAGCCGCCGAAGGCCGAAGCGCGCACGCGCCCGCGCCGAAGAAAAAGCCCGTCGCCAAGGCCCAGCCGCGCCCAGGTCGCGGCGGCCCAACCGGGCCCAAGGACGACGCCGCAGGCGCCGGCGCGGGCCCCGACCGCCGCCGCCGGCGTGATCCAGCTCGCGGTCCTGCCCTGGGGCGAAGTGTTCGTGGACGGCAAGAGCCGCGGCGTCAGCCCGCCGCTGCGCACGATCGAATTGCCGCCGGGCCCGCACGTCGTCGAAGTGCGCAACACCTCCTTCCCCTGCTTCGCCCAGCGCATCGAAGTGCGCTCCGGCGAGGCGGTGCGCTTCCGCCACCAGTTTCGCTGACCTGCCCTCGCGGTGGTATCTTCCACCGCACAGAGCCGGGCAACGCAGTTCCAGGGGGCAAGGAGCATGAAGTACGCGGGTATTCGTCGCAGCGGCTGCCGCGCTGCTGCTCGCCGGCTGCCAGACCGAGCCGATGCGCAACATGCAGACGGATTTCAAGAGCCTGTTCGGCGCAGCAAGGGCGAGCCGGCGCTCGCCGCCGGCCTGCGCCAGTACGAGGACGGCAACTACGCCGAGGCCGCCCAAGCAGCTGCAGGCGGCGATCGACCAGGGCCTGGCCAGGCCCGAGCGCGTGAACGCGCACAAGCACCTGGCGTTCATCCATTGCGTTTCCGGCCGCACCACCGCCTGCCGCGACGAGTTCCGCAAGGCGCTGGCGATCGATCCCGAGCTCGACCTCCCCCCGGCCGAGGCGGGCCACCCGACCTGGGGACCGGTGTTCCGCTCGGTCAAGGCCGGCCGCTAGCCGGCGCCGGCCGCGCCATCCCATGGAAGAACAAAAGCTCGGCCGCTTCGAACTGGTGGCCGAGATCGGTCGCGGCGCGATGGGCATCGTCTACAAGGCGAAGGACCCGATGCTCGAGCGCACCGTCGCCATCAAGACCATCAACATGGGGATGGACAAGGATGGCGCCGAGATGTACGAGAAGCGCTTCTACCAGGAGGCGCGCGCCGCCGGCGGGCTGAACCACCCCAACATCGTCACCATCTACGACATCGGCAAGACCGAGGACGTCTGCTACATGGCGATGGAGTACATCGAGGGCCCGGAGCTGCGCACGCTGCTCCTGCCGGGCAAGCCGCTGCCGGTCGCGCAGGCGCTGTCGATCGCCGCGCAGGTGGCCGAAGGCCTGGCCTACGCGCACGAGCGCGGCGTGGTGCACCGGGACATCAAGCCGGCCAACATCATGGTGCCCGAGAGCGGGCCGGTGAAGATCACCGACTTCGGCATCGCGCGCATGCGCTCGTCCAACGTGCAGACGCAGACCGGCATGATGATGGGCTCGCCCAAGTACATGTCGCCCGAGCAGGTGATCGGCAAGCGCGCCGACCACCGCTCGGACATCTTTTCCCTGGGCGTGATCCTGTACGAGATGCTGACCGGCGCGGCGCCCTTCACCGGCGAAAGCGTGAACGCGGTGATGTACCAGATCGTGAACTTCGTGCCGCCCGCGCCCAGCGCCATCAACCCGGCGGCGCCGGCGGCGCTCGACGTGATCGTCGGGCGCATGATCGCCAAGGCGCTGGAGGAGCGCTTCCAGAGCGCCGCCGAGATCGCGCGCGGCCTGCGCGATTGCGAGCACCAGGCGTCGGCACGCGCGGCGCCAGCAGCACGCGCCACCGACGCTGCCGCTGGCACGCGCTGGCGCCGGGCCCCACGCCCGCGGTGGTCGGACGCCGAGGTCAAGACCGCCGTCCTCGCGCAGACCGTCGAGCGCTCGCGCCGGCCGAGGAGGAGACGCCGGCGCCGGATGCGGCGCCGGCGCGCGGGCTGTCGCGCACCTTCGATTCGCTGGAGGCCACCCAGCGCCTCGTGGCGCTCAGCGATACCGGCAAGGTCATCGATCCGATGGCCAGCACCATGCCGATCACGCTGCAGACCACGATCATGGCCGGCGGCGGCTGGAACCGGCGCGACACCGCCTTCGTGGCGGCGGGCGCCATCGCCGGACTCATCGTGGCGGCCCTCATCGTGTGGGCCTAGTGGAGCCAGGCCCGCTGCACGCGACGCTGGCGGCGGCCGCCGCCTGGCTCGTGATCGGTGCAGCGGGATTGCTCAGGCCGGCGAAGCCTCGCGCTTGCGCAGCCGCGTGCTGTTTCCCGCCGGCGCGCTGGTGGGACTCGCGCTCGCGGCCTTCGCCCTGCAGGCGGATCTTCTCCGCGCCGCAGCGCGCTGGTGCTGCCGCTCGGCCTGCCCGACCTGCCGTTCCACGCGCGCATCGACGCGCTGTCGGCGTTCTTCCTGCTGCTGCTCGGCGCGGTGGCGGCCGGCGTGTCGCTGTTCGCCTGCGGCTACCTGCGCGCGGGCGAAGGCACCTCGCCCGGCCTGCAGTGCCTGTACTACCACGTGTTCCTCGCCAGCATGGCGCTGGTGCTGGTGGCCGACGACGCCTACTTCTTCATGGTGGCCTGGGAAACCATGGCGCTCGCCTCGTTCTTCCTGGTCACCAGCGACCACCAGCACGCCGAAATCCGGCGCGCCGGCTACCTCTACCTGCTGATCGCGCACGTCGGCGCGATCGCCATCCTGCTGTGCTTCGGCGCGCTGCAGGCAGGCACCGGCGATTACACCTTCGACAACATGCGCGCAGCTGCAGCCGAGCGCCGGCGTGGCGACCGCCGCGTTCCTGCTGGCGCTGTTCGGCTTCGGCGCCAAGGCCGGCATCGTGCCGCTGCACGTCTGGCTGCCCGGAAGCGCACCCGGCGGCGCCCTCGCCGGTGTCCGCCCTGATGAGCGCGGTGATGCTGAAGACCGCGGTGTACGGCATGCTGCGCGTGACGCTCGACCTGATGGCGATTCCCGCTGTGGTGGTGGGGCGTGGTCGCGCTCGCTCTGGGTCTCGTTTCCGCGCTCGGCGGCGTCGTGTTCGCCGCGGTGCAGACCGACATGAAGCGGCTGCTCGCCTATTCGTCGATCGAGAACATCGGCCTGATCTTCGCCGGCTTCGGCCTGACGCTCATCTTCCGCGGCTTCGGCATGGGCACGCTGGCCGCGCTCGCGCTCACCGCCACGCTCTACCACTGCCTCAACCACGCCTTCTTCAAGTCGCTGCTGTTCCTGTGCACCGGCTCGGTGCTGCACGCGACGCGCGAGCGCAGCCTGGGCAAGCTCGGCGGCCTGATCCACCGCATGCCCTGGGTGGCCTGGTGCGCGCTCATCGGCAGCATCGCCATCGCCGGGCTGCCGCCGCTCAACGGCTTCGTTTCGGAATGGCTGCTGCTGCAGGCGTTCCTGCTCACGCCCGGCCTGCCGCAGGCCTACCTCAACATGCTGGTGCCGGTCGCGGCCGCCGTGGTGGCGCTCACCGCGGCGCTCTCGGGCTACGTGATGGTCAAGTTCTACGGCGTGGTGTTCCTCGGCCAGCCGCGCGAGGCGAAGCTCGCCGAGGCCCGCGACGCGGGCACCTGGGAGCGCATCGGCCTCGCCTGGCTCGCCGCCGTGTGCATCGTGCTCGGACTCGTGCCGGCGACCGTGATCGGGCTGCTCGACCCCGTCACCCGCGCGCTCACGGGCCACGGCATGGCAAGCCTTGCGCAGGGCTGGCTGTTCCTCGCCCCGCTGCAGCCCGAGCGCGCGAGCTACAGCCCGCTGCTGTTCTTCGCAGTCACCGCCCTGTTGGTGGCGCTGACCTGGCTCGCGGTGCGCGCTTTCTACCACGGCCGCGCGCGCCGCGCGGCAGCCTGGGACTGCGGCTTCCCGCTCCAGAACGCGCGCATGCAGGACTCCGCCGAAGGGTTCGGCCAGCCAGTGCGCCACGTGTTCGAGCCGTTCTTCCGCGTGGAGCAGCACGCGCCGGCGCCGACCGACGCGCGGCCCGCCTACTCGCGAGGTGCACGAGGACCGGCTGTGGTACTGGCTCTACCTGCCGGTGGCGCGCGGCGTCGAGCCGCCTCACGGGGCTGGTCACCTTCCTGCAGCGCGGGCGGATCTCCGTGTACCTGACCTACAGCTTCGCCACGCTGCTGGTGCTGCTGCTGTTCGTCGGCTGAACGGCGAAATGATCAGCATCCCCGGGCTCGTCGCGCAATTCGCCGTCCTGGCGCTCGCAGTGCTGCTCGCGCCGATGCTGACGGGCTGGGTGAACCAGTGCCGCGCCTGGCTGCAGAACCGCAGCGGGCCAGGCCTGCTGCAGCCCTACCGCGTGCTGGACAAGCTGTTCAGCAAGGAGGTGGTGCTGGCGCACAACGCGAGCCCGCTGTTCCGCGGCGCACCGTACCTGATCTTCGGCTGCCTCGCCCTCGCCGCCGCAATCGTGCCGAAGATCGGCACCGACCTGCCGCTCAACGCCGCGGCGGACGCGATCGCGCTGGTCGGACTGCTCGCGCTGGCGCGCCTGTTCATCGCGCTCGCCGGCATGGACGTCGGCACCGCCTTCGGCAGCCTGGGCGCGCGGCGCGAGATGCTGGTGGGCTTCCTCGCGGAGCCGGCGCTGCTGATGGTGCTGTTCACCGCCTCGCTCATCTCCGGCTCCACGTCGCTCGCCACCATCGTGGAAACGCTGGCGCACAAGGAATTCGTCATCTACCCGAGCCTGGCGTTCGCGGGCGTCGCCTTCACCATGGTGTCGCTCGCCGAGAATGCGCGCATCCCGGTGGACAACCCGGCGACACACCTCGAGCTGACGATGATCCACGAGGCGATGGTGCTCGAGTACTCCGGCCGCCACCTGGCGCTGATCGAGTGGGCGGCGAGCCTGAAGCTGTTCGTCTATTCGTGCATCGGGCTCGCCCTGTTCTTCCCGTTCGGCATCGCGGAGCGCGGCGACTGGCTGGGACTGCTGCTCGCGCTGCCGGTGCTCGGGCTCAAGCTCGCGATCGGCGGGTTCCTCCTCGCGCTGATCGAGACGCTGAGCGCCAAGATGCGCATCTTCCGCGCGCCCGAGTTCCTCGCCACCGCCTTCCTGCTGGCGGTACTCGCCATGCTGCTGCACGTCCTGCTGGGAGGCTGAGGTGCTGCAGCACTACGGCCCGCAGATGGTCAACCTGTTCGCGGCGGTGCTGCTGCTGCTTTCCTTCGCCATGCTCGCGCAGCGCAGGATCATCTCCCTCATCAACCTTTACGCCGCGCAGGGCTTCGTGCTGTTCCTGTCCACCGCGCTGGTCGCCTGGCTCAGCGGACAGCACCACCTCTACGGCTCGGCCGCGCTCACGCTCGCGCTCAAGGTGATCGTCCTGCCCTGGATCCTGCACCGGCTGATCCGGCGGCTGAACGTCAAGTGGGACGTGGAGACGCTGATCAACATCCCCACCACCATGCTGGTCGGCATCGTGCTGGTGATCCTCGCGTTCAACCTCGCGCTGCCGATCTCGCAGCTCGCCGGCACGGTCACCCGCTCCACCTTCGGCATCGCGCTGGCGAGCGTGCTGCTGTCCTTCCTCATGATGATCACACGCTCCAAGGCGGTGCCGCAGGTGATCGGCTTCCTGGCGATGGAGAACGGCCTGTTCTTCGCCGCCACGGGTGCGGTCTACGGCATGCCGATGGTGATCGAGTTCGGCGTTGCGCTCGACGTGCTGGTCGGCGCGCTGATCCTGGGCATCTTCGTGTTCGAGATCCGCGAGCGCTTCGACTCGGTGGACACGCGCCATCTCGAGAAGCTGAAAGAGCACTGATGGCGCCGGAAATCGCCCTGCTGCTCGCCTCGCCCCTCGCCGGCGGCATCGCGCTCGGCCTGTTCGGCCATCGCGATCGCGCCGCGGAGGCGAACATCGCTTTCAGCCTGCTGACCTTCGTCGCCTCGGCCGCGCTGGTGGCGCGCGTCGGCGCGGAGGGCCCGCTGCTCGCGGCGGGGGAGCAGT
Organism: uncultured beta proteobacterium; assembly: GCA_963782655.1. GTDB lineage: Bacteria > Pseudomonadota > Gammaproteobacteria > Burkholderiales > SG8-39 > JAABQT01. The sequence goes on from CAWALA010000010.1 coordinate 441,819, forward strand.
TCTTCATCGATTCGCTCAACGTGTTCCTGGTCGCGCTCACCGCCTTCGTTGCCATGACCACCGCGGTGTTCTCCGCGCCGTACATGCGCATCGAGCGCGACCACGGCCGCGTGTCCGCCGCCGGGCTGCGCCTTTACCACAGCATGTACCAGCTGTTCTCGCTGGCGATGCTGCTGGTGCTCACCACCAACAACCTCGGGGTGATGTGGGTGGCGATGGAGGCGGCCACGCTGACCACCGTCCTGCTCGTCGCGCTGTACCGCACGCACGCCTCGCTCGAGGCGGCGTGGAAGTACTTCATCCTGTGCGGCGTCGGCATCGCCCAGGCGCTGCTCGGCACCATCCTCGTGTACTTCGCCGCGGAGAAGATCCTCGGCGCGGGCGTGGGCTCGCTGCTGTGGACGCACCTCGAGGCGGTGAAGGACCAGCTGGAACCGACCGTGATGTCCATCGCGTTCGTGTTCCTGCTGGTGGGCTACGGCACCAAAGTGGGCCTCGTGCCGCTGCACAACTGGCTGCCCGATGCGCACGCCGAGGGCCCCACGCCGATCTCGGCGGTCCTGTCGGGCCTGCTGCTCAACGTCGCGCTGTACGCGCTGATCCGCTTCAAGGTGATCACCGACGGCGCGCTGGAGCGGCCCTTCGCGAGCGCGCTGCTGATGGGCTTCGGGCTGCTCTCGGTCGTGGTTGCCACGTTCTTCCTGTCGCGGCAGCGCGACGTGAAGCGCATGTTCGCCTACTCTTCCATCGAGCACATGGGGCTGATCACCTTTGCATTCGGCATGGGCGGCCCCGTCGCGAGCTTCGCGGGCCTGCTGCACATGACGGTGCACTCGCTCACCAAGAGCGCGATCTTCTTCGCCGTCGGCCACGCCGCGCAGAAAGCGGGCACCCAGGTGATGGCCGACATCCGCGGCCTCATGCGCATCAATCCGACCGTGGGCTGGGGGCTGATGCTGGGCACCGCGGCGATCCTCGGCATGCCGCCTTTCGGCGTGTTCGCGAGCGAGTTCCTGATCCTCACCACGGCCATCGCGCAGCACCCCTGGGCCGCGCCGATCCTGCTCCTGTCGCTGGGCATCGCGTTCGCGTCGATCTTCGGCAAGGTGCAACCGATGGTGTTCGGCGAGACCAACGCCCGCCAGCTGCCCCACCCGCCCGCCCTGGTGCCGGTGTTCGCGCACCTCGCGATAGTGCTCGCGCTGGGCCTGTACATGCCGCCCTACCTCGCCGACTGGTATCGACAGGCGGCGCGCCTCATCGGATGAGGCCATGAGTCCGACACTTCCCGGAATCCCGCTCGCGCCGCTCGCCGGCGCCGTACCGGCCTGGCGAGCCGCGGTGGATGCGCGCCAATGGCGCTCAGCCTGCGAGGCGGCGGCACGCGCCGGAGGCAGGCTGGCGGCGCTCTGGGCCAGCGACGAACGCGACGCCGCCGGCGGTTTCGGCGTGCGCGCGCTGCTGGTCACTTTCGAGGGTTTGGTGTGCCTCGAGCTCGCCCTGCCCGAAGGCGGTCCCGCCTATCCCGACCTGTCTGACATCTTCGCCTGCGCCGCGCGCATGCAGCGCGCGGCTTTCGACCTGGTTGGCGTGCGCGCGGTGACACCCTCAGGATCTGCTCCCGATGCGCGCGGCTGGCTGCGCCATGGCGCGTGGCGCGAGGACATGCATCCTCTGCGCCGCGACGTACCGCTTGCCGCGACCCTTGCCGCGGACGAGGCCGCCTATGCCTTCGTGCAGGTGGCCGGCGACGGGGTGCACGAGGTGCCCGTGGGTCCGGTGCATGCCGGGATCATCGAGCCGGGCCATTTCCGCTTCTCCATCGTCGGCGAGCAGGTGCTGCGGCTCGAGCAGCGCCTGGGCTACAAGCACAAGGGCATCGAGAAGCGCTTCGAGTCGATGTCGCTGGAGGAAGGCGCGCGCCTCGCCGGGCGCGTGTCCGGCGACAGCACGGTGGCCTATGCCTGGGCCTACGCCATGGCGCTCGAGGGCATCAGCGGCAGCACGCCCGGCAGGCGCGCCCAGTTCCTGCGCGCGCTGCTGCTGGAGCGCGAGCGCATCGCCAACCATCTGGGCGACCTTGGCGCGCTGGGCAACGACGGCGGCCTGGCTTTCGGCCTGTCGCAGTTCTCGCGCCTGAAGGAAGACCTGCTGCGCGGCAACGCACGCGTCTTCGGCCACCGCTACCTGATGGACCGCGTGGTGCCCGGCGGCGTCGCCTGCGACGTGGACGCCGCGGCCGCGCGCGCACTGCTCGAGGAAGGCGATCGGCTGGAGGCCGAGCTGCGCAGCCTGCGCGCCATCTACTACGACCACTCCGGCCTGCAGGACCGCTGCATCACCTGCGGGCGACTGACGCCGCGCACCGCGGCGCTGCTGGGCGTGGTCGGACTCGCGGCGCGGGCAAGCGGGCATGCCATGGATGCGCGCGCCTACCCGGGCTTCGCGCCCTACGAGGAGCTGCCGCCCGCGGTCGCCTCGCACCGCAACGGCGATGTCGCGGCGCGCATCGTGGTGCGCTTCGAGGAAGCGCTTCGAATCCCTCAGGCTGCAGCGCCTCATTCTCGAGCGCCTGCCCGAGGGCGAGCTGCGCGCGCCGCTCGGCGCGGCCGCCGACGGGGCGTTCGGCATCGGTTGGGTGGAGGGTTGGCGCGGCGAGGTCTTCGTCGCGCTGCACGCCGGCGCAGGCGGCCGCGTGCGGCGCTGCCACCCGCACGACCCGTCGTGGCAGAACTGGCCCGCGCTCGAGCACGCGGTGATCGGCAACATCGTCCCGGACTTCCCGCTGATCAACAAGTCGTTCAACCTGTCCTACGCGGGAGCGGACCTCTAGCCATGCACAAGATCCTGTTCAAGATCGCGCAGGTCGGTCTGAAGACCGAGCCCGCACCCCGCGCCGACGAGGCGCTGCGCCAAGGCGCGGCGCGGCTGAACGAGGACGTGCTGCGCCTGCTCGGCCGCGCGCTCGCCATCCGCCACGTCGATGCCGGCTCCTGCAATGGCTGCGAGCTGGAGATCCACGCCCTCAACAATCCCTACTACAACCTCGAGGGGCTCGGCATCAAGTTCGTCGCCAGCCCGCGCCACGCCGACCTGCTGCTGGTCACCGGGCCGGTGTCGCGCAACATGGAGGAGGCGCTGCGCCGCACCTACGAGGCGGTGCCGGAGCCGAAACTGGTGGTGGCGGTGGGGGACTGCGGTTGCGACGGCGGGATCTTCGGCGAGAACTACGCCAGCCGCGGCCGCGTGGCCAACGTGATTCCGGTGGATGTCGCGGTGCCCGGCTGCCCGCCGGCGCCCGCGGCGATCCTGCAGGCCATCGTCACGGCGGTGACCGCGGCGACGGCGGCGAAACGCTAGCTCAGGACTTTCCGCCGCAGGTTGCGGGCATCGCGGTGATCGGGAAGCCGCGGCAACTCCAGCTCACCTTGCCGCCCTGCAGCGCCGGGATCATCGACACCTCGATCGCGTTCTTCTCGTTCCAGCCGCGAATCGTGCCGTTCGTCTCGACGATCCACTTCAGCTCGCCGTGCTTGGCATCGCTGCGCGCGGCGATCTTGACGTCCTTGCCCGCGCCCGCCAGGTTGGCGGCTTTCTCCGCGGTCGCGGCGACCTGCTGCTTGGCCGCGTCAGCGCCCGAGATCAGCGCCTGGGCCGCATCTTTCGCCTCGCTGCCCGCCATCTGCGGCAGGACGACCGCGACAACCAGGAATCCGGCCAGGGCCAGTGCAGCGACGATCAACAGTGCAGCGCGCATCGACATTTCCCCCTTGCGATCCCGTCCCGCGGCCGCAGGCACGGCACCAGGATGGGAGGATAAATTTGCGCTGCAGCTTACCATGGAGTCTGGGCGCTTTCACGGGCGCACGGCGGCACGGCGGAGCAGGTTTTGCAACACCGGACAATTCGACTGCGCATCTTCGGACGCGTGCAGGGTGTCGGCTACCGCGAGGCCATGCGCGACGAGGCCGAGCGCCTCGGCGTGGCCGGCTGGGTGCGCAACCGCGCCGACGGCAGCGTCGAGGCGCTGGCCCAGGGCAGCGAAGCCGGCGTGGCCGCGCTGCTCGCCTGGGCGCGCCGCGGGCCGCCCGCGGCGCGTGTCGAGCGCGTGGAGAGCGGGCCGCCCGCGGACGGCGGACGCGCGGCCCTACGCGCGGTTCGAGCGCTGGCCGAGCGCCTGAGCGCGCTTCTTCAGCGCGTCCACCACGGAGAATTCCCAGGGCCGGCACGCCACCAGCAGGCCGACGCCCTCGCGCCGGCGCGGCGGCAGGCTCGAATCCACTTCCGCGAGCTCGCCGAACTCGGCGAGCAGCCGCTCCAGCCGGCGCCTGAGCATCGCGGCGGACGCGGGGGAAAGGTCGCGCGCCTCGAAGCGCAGCAGCTCGAGCGGGCCCGCGAAACGCGAGCGCAGGAACTCGGCGGTGACGCGCTGCCCGTAGGCCTTCTTCACCGGCCCGCCCGCGCGCCAGACGAAATCCTTCGCCACCCGCAGGCGCACGCGCTCGCCCGCGTCCCAGTCGATGAGGCGCGCGCGCTCGAGCTTCGCCAGCGCCAGCGTCAGCTCGGTGCGGGTGATGGCGAACGCCTCGACGATCTCGGCGAAGCGCCAGCCGTTCAGCAGCAGCCAGAACACCGACAGCAGGCGCTCGTCGCGCGCCAGCACGGACTCCTGCTCCGTGCTCAACTCGGACGGGCCGCTCCTCGCCGCCGCGCGCCATGCGCGCGAGCTCCACCAGGTCCATCTCCAGCACCCGCAGGATGTCGTCGATGCGCGCCAGCGTGAAGCGGCCCTGCGAGAACTGCCGCTTCACGCTCGCCTCGGACAGGCGCAGCTCGCGCGCGAGCGCGGCATAGGTCATGCCGCGGGCGCGCAGGCACTTCTTCAGCGCTTCAACGAGGCGGTGGGTGCGGGGCATGGGACGCGCAGTAGCGTAATACGATACTTCCGGAATTTGGTATTGCATCGCAGCAGACGCCGCCGGAACAATGGGCCGCCCTTCGACTCGAGGAGACCGCCATGCTCGCGACGCAAAGCCTCCCGCTCCCCCGCGTGTGTTCCGCGGGCGACTTGTGCAAGGCCATGCTGGCCGACGCGCCGCGACCGCGAAGCTTCGACGAGGCGGGACTCGACCGCGTGCTGTGCCACGACGCCGGACGCGGATTGCTCGAAGTGCAGTCCGGCACGCCCTGGCGCGCGCTCGCCGAGCACGGCAGCGCCGCCTTCCAGGGCGGAACAGTGGGCGCGAGCATCGCCGCCAACGCCGCAGGCCCCGACGGCCGGCCGATCGTGGCGCACCTGCGCTCGTTCACCCTGGTCACGGTCGACGGCGAGCTGCGGCGCGTCAGCCGCGACAGCTCGCCGGACCTGTTCAGGCTGGCGGTGGGCGGTTTCGGCGTGTTCGGCCCCTTCTACAGCCTGACGCTCGATCTCGCTTCGCTGGCGCAGGCCGCCGCGGCCGCTGCGGCACCGGTACGCCTCGAGCTGCCCGAGGCGCCCGCGCAGGGCAGCCGCGGCGGCGTGGATCTCCTGGTGCCGCCCCAGGCCGCCGAGACGTTGATTGCCCAGGTGCGTGCCGCGCTGCAGGAGCGGCGCTGCCCGCTCACCCGGCTGGAAGCGCGGCACACCCTGCCCGAGGAGGAGACGTTCCTGCGCTGGGCGCGGCGCGAGTACGCGGCACTGCGCGTCGAGTACCGCTTCCGCTCCACGCTGGGCGCCTGCGCCAATGCCGCGCAACTGAGCGCGCGGCTGATCGAGCTCGCCCTGGCAGCGGGCGGCGCGATCGCGCCGGCTAGCCTGCCGCTGGCGAGCCGCGAGCAGGCCGAAGCCTGCTACCCGATGCTTGGCGCGTTCCTCGCGGAGAAGCGGCGCTACGACCCTGCCGAGCGAGTGTGGAGCGCCTGGTACCGCGGCACGCGCGACCTCCTGCGCCGCGAGCCCTGCGAGGTGCGCTGGTCGCGCGGCTAGGCTGCGCCGCTCGAGTAGACGACCTGCACGTTCTCCGGCGCCAGCCAGTCGCCCAGCCGCTCGATCAGCTGCGCGTCCGGACGCACGCGCCAGGCATCGCCCAGAGCCACGTCGCAGGCGGCGCCGCCGGTCACATAGTGCACGAACACCGGGACAGGCGCCCTCGGCGCGGTAGGGGGCCAGCGTGTCCATCAGGCGCTTGGCGTCGGCCTGGCCGTTCATCTCCAGCCGCAGGCGCGCCGCGTAGCGCGCGCGCAGGCCCGGCAGGTCGTAGAGCTCGTCCGCGGTGACGCGCAGGCCGCCGGCGAAGTCGTCGCGCTGCACCTTGCCCTGCACGACGAGCAGCGCGTCCTCCTTCAGCTTGTCGCGGTGCTTCTCGAAAAGTTCGTTGAACACCGAGACCTCGACCTGCGCGGTACCATCGTCGAGCAGGACCGCCATCATGCGGCCGCGGCGCGTCATCTGCGTGCGCGCCGAGTTCACCACGCCCGCCAGCCACACGCGTTGCTCGGCAGGCGAGAGCCGAGCGAGCGGCGTGCGCGGAAAGCCCGCGATCTCGCGCGCGTAAACCGAGAACAGGTGCCCGGACAGGGCGAAGCCGAGCGCCGCCTTCTCTTCCAGCAGCAGTTGCCGCAGGTCCCAGGCCTTGGCCGGGATCAGCAGCTCGGCGCCGGCGCGCGCGCCGTCGGCGTCGCCGAACAGGCTCACCTGCGCCGCCGCGCGCTCGGCCTGTTCGGCGGCCTCGAGCGAGCGCCCCACGCTCGAGAGCAGGCTCGCACGGTTCCTCTCCAGCACGTCGAACGCGCCCGCGCGCACCAGCGCCTCCAGCACGCGCCGGTTGACGATGCGCTTGTCCACGCGCCGGCACAGGTCGAGCGAGGCCGGTGAACGGCCCGGCCTTGCGCGCCTCCAGGATCGCGCCGATCGCCGACTCGCCCGGTGCCGCGCACCGCGCCCAGGCCATAGCGGATGGTCTTCGCGTCGACCGGCCGGAAGCGGTAGTCCGAGGCGTTGATGTCGGGCGGCAGCACGGCGAGGCCGTTGGCGAGCGCGTCCTCGTAGAACTGGCGCACCTTGTCGGTGTCGTCCATCACCAGCGACAGGTTGGCGGCCATGAAAGCGGCGCCATGGTGCGCCTTCATGTAGGCCGTCTGGTAGGCGAGCAGCGCGTAGGCGGCGGCGTGCGAGCGGTTGAAGCCGTAGCCCGCGAACTTCTCCATCAGGTCGAAGAGCTGCGTCGCCTTGCCCCTCGACAGGCCGTTCTTCTCCGCGCCGGCGACGAACACGTCGCGCTGCTGCGCCATCTCCTCGGCGCTTCTTCTTGCCCATCGCGCGCCGCAGCAGGTCCGCGCCGCCCAGCGTCAGGCCGCCGATCACCTGGCCGATCTGCATCACCTGCTCCTGGTAGACCATGATGCCGTAGGTCGGGCTGAGGAGCGGCTCGAGGCGCTTGTCGAGGTACTCGACGCGCTGCTGGCCGTGCTTGCGGGCGATGAAGTCCGGGATCAGGTCCATGGGCCCGGGACGGTACAGGGCCACCAGCGCGATCACGTCCTCGAAGCGGTCCGGGCGCGCGCGCTTGATCAGGTCGCGCATGCCGCGCGATTCCAGCTGGAATACCGCGGTGGTATTGCCCGAGGAGAGCAGCTGGTAGGTCGCCTTGTCGTCCAGCGGCACGCGCTCGAGGGAGAACTGCGGCTCGCCCAGCGCGCGCACGTAGCGCTCGGCCCAGTCGAGGATGGTGAGCGTGGTGAGGCCGAGGAAGTCGAACTTCACCAGGCCGACCGCCTCGACGTCGTCCTTGTCGAGCTGCGAGATGGCGTGGGTGGTGCCTTCGGCGGCGTACAGCGGGCAGAAATCGGTCAGCTTGCCCGGCGCGATCAGCACGCCGCCGGCGTGCATGCCGACGTTGCGCGTGAGGCCCTCGAGCTTCTCGCCCAGCGCGAGCAGCTCCCTCACCTCGTCCTCCTTCTGCTCGCGCTGCGCGAGCAGCGGCTCCATCTCGCGCGCGTCCGCGAGCGTGATGGTGCGCCCCGGCTGCACCGGGATCAGCTTGGCGATCTGGTCGCAGAAGGTGTAGCCGAGGTCGAGCACGCGCCCGCAGTCGCGCACCACGGCGCGCGCCGCCATGGTGCCGAAGGTGACGATCTGCGAGACGCAGTCCTCGCCGTACTTGCGCCGCACGTAGTCGATCACCTTGTCGCGTCCATCCTGGCAGAAGTCGATGTCGAAGTCCGGCATCGACACGCGCTCCGGATTGAGGAAGCGCTCGAACAGCAGGTCGTAGGTGATCGGGTCGAGGTCGGTGATGCCGAGCGCGTAGGCCACCAGCGAGCCCGCGCCCGAGCCGCGCCCCGGTCCGACCGGCACGCCGTTCTGCCTTCGCCCAGTTGATGAAGTCGGCGACGATCAGGAAGTAGCCCGGCGAAGCCCATCTGGATGATGGTGCGGATCTCGAAGTCCAGGCGCTGCCGGTAGCGCGGCACGGCGCCCGCGCGCGCCGCCTCCGCGGGAAACAGCTTCGCCAGGCGCCTCACGAGTCCCTTCTCGGCCTGCTGGCGCAGGTACTCATCGACGGTCACGCCCGGCGGCGTCGGGAAGGCCGGCAGGCGGCTGCGGCCAAGCTCGATCTCGAGGCTGCAGCGCCGCGCGATCTCGAGCGCGTTCTCCAGCGCCTGCGGCACGTCGGCGAACAGCTGCGCCATTTCCGCCTGCGACTTGAAGTACTGCTCGGGCGTGAACAGCCTAGGCCGGCGCTGGTCGCCCAGCACGTAGCCCTGCGCTATGCACACGCGCGCCTCGTGCGCCTTGAAATCGTCCGGCGCGAGGAACTGCACCGGGTGCGTGGCGACCGGCGGCAGCGCGAGCCGCCCGGCGAGTTCGAGCGTGCGCGAGACGAGCGCTTCGCCCTGCGGCAGGCCGGCGCGCTGTATCTCGAGGTAGTAGCGGCCCGGGAACAGCGCTGCCCACTCGCGCGCGGCGCGCTCCGCTGCCGGCGCATTGCCCGCGGCGAGCGCCTGGCCGACGTCGCCGCCGGCGGCGCCCGAGAGCGCGACCAGGCCTTCGCGTGCCCAGCTCCTGCAACCAGGCGCGATTGAGCTCGGCGCGTCCGCGGCGCTGGTTCTTCAGCCAGGCGCGCGACAGCAGCTCGCACAGCGCGAGGTACCCGGCGCGCGAAGCGCACAGCAGCAGCAGCCGCGAGGGCTTGTCCGCCTCGGTCTCGTTGTGCACCCAGCAGTCGGCGCCGATCAGCGGCTTGACGCCGGCGGCGCGCGCCGCGCGGTAGAACTTGACCATGCCGAACAGGTTCGCGCTGTCGGTGAGCGCGAGCGCCGGCATGCCGTCCTGCGCCGCCTTGCGCACCGCCTCCTCCAGCCGGACGATGCCGTCCGTGACCGAGTACTCGCTGTGCAGCCTGAGGTGGACGAAGCGAGGAGCAGGCATGGGAAGCAGCGAAAGTTTACCATCCGCGCATGCGCGCTTCGGCGCTCTTCGCCCTGTTCGCCGGCGCGACCTGCATCGCGCTGTCGCCGATCTGGGTACGCGTGTCCGATGTCGGGCCGACGGCGAGCGCATTCTGGCGCGTCGCGCTCGCCGTGCCGCTGCTGTGGGCGGCGCTGGCGCTCGGTCCGCACTCCTCCGCCGCGGCGCGGCCGCGCTGGCCGCTGCTCGCTGCGGCGGGCATCGCCTTCGCCGGCGACCTCGCCTTCTGGCACTGGTCGATCCAGTTCACTTCGGTCGCCAACTCGACGCTGCTCGCCAACCTCGCCTCGATCTTCGTCACGCTCGCCGCCTGGCTGCTGTGGCGGCAGCGGCCGAGCGGACAGTTCCTGGTGGGGCTGGCGCTCGCGCTCGCGGGCGTCGGGCTGCTGGTGCGCGCGAGCCTGGGCTTTTCCGGGACGGCGCTGCGCGGCGACGGGTTCGGCGTCATCACCGCGATGTTCTACGCCTGGTACCTGCTGAGCGTGAAGAGCCTGCGCGACCTCGGTGCGGCGACGCTGCGGCTGATGGCGGTCACTACCACCATCACCACCGCAGTCCTGCTGCCGGTGGCGCTCGCCTCCGGCGACACCATGCTCCCGGCGGGCGCGCAGGGCTGGCTGGTGCTCCTCGGGCTCGCCTGGATCACGCACGCCGGCGGACAGGGGCTGATCGCCTACGCGCTCGCGCACCTGCCGGCCGCGTTCTCCTCGGTGGGGCTGCTGCTGCAGCCGGTGCTCGCGGCGCTGTTCGCCTGGGCGTTGCTTGCCGAGCCGCTGGGCACGCTGCAGGTTGCCGGCGGCGCGGTGGTGCTGGCGGGGATCTACCTTGCGAGCCGCGGCTCGAAGGGAACACAATAGCCGTTCGGATCAGGCGGCAAGGGCCGCCGGGAGGGGCACATGGCGGTGAAGAAGAAATTGAAGGCGAAATCCAGGCGCCGGAAGTTGCCGGCCAAGCGGCCGGCAATCCGCAGGAAGAGCGCGAAGCCTGCCAGGAAGCCTGCGCGCAAAGCGCCGGTCAGGCGCGCAACGCCGAAGGCGGCCAAGCCGAAGCCAGCGAGCCCGCCGGAGCAGCCCGCTCCCGGCGAGCGCATCGGCGTCGTGACCCACTACTACGGCAACCTCCTGGTTGCCATCGTGAAACTCGAAGCGGGAACCCTGCGTGTCGGCGACTCCATCCATGTCCGGGGGCACACCAGCGACTTCAGCCAGCGCGTGCAATCCCTGCAGGTCGAGCACGCGGCGGTCAACGAAGTCGGGCCCAACGACGAGTTCGGCATCAAGGTCGTTCAGCACGCGCGCGAGCACGACGTCGTCTACAAACTGCCCGCTAGCTGATCGCGACTCCGGGTTCGCCTTTCGCCTTTTCCACGGTTCCAATCTCGTAGACCGTTTCCCCCGCCGCGCGCAGCTTGCCGGCCGCGCGCTTCGCATCGGCGGCCGCAACTACGGCGACCATGCCGATACCGCAGTTGAAGACGCGGTGCATTTCTTCCTCCGCCACGCTGCCCTGTTGCTGCAGCCACCTGAACAGAGGTGGGCGTGGCCACGAGCTTGCATCGATCACCGCTCGCGTGCCTCGCGGAAGGACTCTTGGCACATTGCCCACCAGACCGCCGCCCGTAATGTGTGCGAGCCCCTTCACAGGCACGGAAGCGATCAGCTTCAAGACGGATTTCACGTAGATGCGCGTCGGCTCCATCAGCGCATCGAGCATCGCCGCGTCGGGTCTGGCCCGCTCGACGATCTTGCGGATGAGCGAATAGCCGTTGGAGTGCGCGCCGCTGGAGGCAAGCCCGATCAGCACGTCGCCGGGCCTGATCGACTTGCCGCTGATGATGCGCTTTCTCTCCACCACGCCGACGCAGAAACCCGCCAGGTCGTACTCGCCCTCGGGATACATGCCGGGCATCTCCGCGGTCTCGCCGCCGATCAGCGCGCAGCCGGCGAGCTCGCAGCCGCGCGCGATGCCCTGCACCACCTGCGCGGCGACCGCGTTGTCCAGCTTGCCGCAGGCGTAGTAATCGAGGAAGAACAGCGGCTCGGCGCCCTGCACCAGCACGTCGTTCACGCTCATCGCCACCAGGTCGATGCCGACCGTGCCGTGCCGGCCCAGGGCGAAGGCGAGCTTCAGCTTGGTGCCGACGCCGTCGGTGCCCGAGACCAGCACCGGCTGCCGGTATTTCTTCGGGATGGCGCACAACGCGCCGAAGCCGCCGATGCCGCCGAGCACTTCGGGCCGCAGGGTGCGCCGCGCGAACGGCTTGATCGCCTCGACGAGGGCGTCGCCCGCGTCGATATCGACGCCGGCATCGCGATAGGAAAGCGGTTTGCTCATGCTAGAGTTTCGCGTTTGCAGCGCGATTCTACTTGAGATGCCCACCCCGCTCGCCGCTACTGCGCAGGTCCGGGGCAGGCTTGCCATAGCGCTGGTCGGCGGCGCGCAGTGACGCGCCAACTCGCGCTGCCCATCTCGCCCCCGTCCGAGCCCACGCTCGAGAACTTCGTGCCGGGCGCCAACGCCGAGCTGCTGGCGCGGCTGCGCGCGCTCGCCGCCGGAGAGCTCGCGGAGTCCGTGCTCTACCTGTGGGGCGAAGCCGGCAGCGGCCGCAGCCACCTGCTCGCGGCGAGTGCGCGGCCCGGGCTGGTGGTCGCCGACGACGTCGAGCGGCTCGAGGCGACGGGCCAGATCGCGCTGTTCAACGCCATCAACGCGGCGCGCGATGCCGGCGGCACGGTGCTCGCCGCGGGCAATGCCCCGCCCGCGCAGCTCGCGTTGCGCGATGACCTGAAGAGCCGGCTCGCCTGGGGTCTGGTGTACCAGGTGAAGCCCCTCACCGATGCGGAGAAAGCGCTCACCCTGCACGGCGAGGCCGCGCGGCGCGGGCTCAAGCTCTCCGACGAGGTGGTGTGGTACCTGCTCACCCACGTGCGCCGCGACCTGCGCTCGCTCATCGCGCTGCTCGACCGCGTCGACCGCGCCTCGCTCGAGCAGCGCCGCGCCGTCACGCTGCCGCTGGTGCGCGAACTGATCCGCAACCTGGAAGACTGAGCGTGCAGCTGTGCCTGTTCGATCTCGACAACACGCTGCTCGCCGGCGACAGCGACTACGAGTGGGGCCAGTTCCTCGTCGAGCGCGGCGTGCTCGCGCGCGAGGACTACGAGGCGCAGAACGCGGCCTTCTTCGAGCAGTACAAGGCCGGAACCCTGGACATCCACGAGTACCTCGGCTTCGCGCTGCGGCCGCTCGCCGCGCACGCGCCGGGGGACCTCGCGCGCTGGCAAGGCGAGTTCATGCGCAGCCGCGTGCTGCCGATGATCACCGCCGCGGCGCGCGCCCTGGTGCGCCGCCACCTCGCGGCGGGCGATCTGTGCGCGGTGGTCACCGCCACCAACAGCTTCATCACCGCCCCGATCGCGCGGGAGTTCGGCGTGCCGCACCTGATCGCCACCGAGCCGGAATCGGTGAACGGCCTGTTCACCGGCCGCGTCGCCGGCACGCCCTGCTTCCGCGAAGGCAAGATCCAGCGCGTCGAGGCGTGGCTCGCGGGCATGGGCCAGCGGCTGCAGGACTGCGCCGAGAGCCATTTCTACAGCGACTCGCACAACGACCTGCCCCTGCTGGAGCGCGTGCGCCGGCCCGTGGCGGTGGACCCCGACCCCCAGCTGGCCGCCGAGGCCGTGCGCCGCGGCTGGCCGGTGATCTCGCTGCGCTAGAATCGCCGCCTCGATGATCAAACGCTTCATCCGCCGCGTACTGGGACTGCGGACGGACGCGCCGCAGCGCGTTCCGCGCGAGCGCCACAGCCTGCGGCGCGGCGCCATCAGCAACGGCGCGCTGAAGGTGTGCGACGTGCTGCGCGACGCGGGCTTTGTCGCCTATGTGGTGGGCGGCGCGGCGCGCGACCTGCTGCTCGACATCCGGCCCAAGGACTTCGACATCGCCACCAACGCGCGCCCGGAGCAGGTGAAGCCCCTGTTCCGCCGCGCCCTGGTCATCGGCCGGCGCTTCCGCCTGGTGCACGTGATGCTCGGCGGCGAAACGGTGGAAACCTCCACCTTCCGCGCCGCCGACGCCGACACGACGCAGAAGAGCGAGCACGGCCGCGTGCTGCGCGACAACGTGTTCGGCAGCCAGGAGGAGGACGCGCGCCGGCGCGACTTCACCATCAATGCGCTGTACTTCGACCCCGCGAGCGAGGAGATCGTCGACTACCACGGCGGTCTCGCGGACCTGAAGAAGCACCTGCTGCGCATCATCGGCGACCCGGAAACGCGGTTTCGCGAAGACCCGGTGCGCATGCTGCGCGCCGTGCGGTTGGCGGCAAAGCTCGGCTTCACCATCGAGTCGGCCACCCGCGCGCCGATCCGCCGCCTCGCGCCGCTGCTCGAGCACGTGCCGCCGGCGCGGCTCTACGACGAGATGCTGAAGCTGCTCATGTCCGGCCACGCCAGCGCCTGCGTGCGCCAACTGCGAGAGGAAGGGCTGTCCAAAGGCGTGCTGCCGCTGCTCGACGTGATCCTCGAGCAGCCCCTGGGCGAGCGCTTCGTGACGCTCGCCCTCGCCCAGACCGACGAGCGCGTGCAGTCAGGGCGCCCGGTGTCGCCGGCGTTCCTGTTCGCGGCGCTGCTCTGGCACGAGGTGCTGGCGGCCTCGAAGGCGCGCCAGGCCAAGGGCGAGCGACCGCTGCCGGCACTCGAGGCGGCGATGGACAAAGTGCTCGATGCGCAGTTCGAGAAGCTCGCGCTGACGCGCAAGCTCACCGCCATCATGCGCGAGGTGTGGGTGATGCAGCCCAGGTTCGAGCACCGCGGCGGCCAGCGCCCCTACCGTCTGCTCGAGTCGCCGCGCTTTCGCATGGCGTACGACTTCCTCGCGCTGCGCGCGGCAAGCGGCGAGGTGAGCGCGGAGCTGGAGGCCTGGTGGCGCGCCTTCCAGGCCGCCGACGCCGAAACGCGCCAGGCGATGCTGCTGCCCGATACCGGGCCGCGCAAGAAGCGCCGGCGGCGGCGGCGCTCCAAGGGCGGCACGGAGCCGGGCCCGCTGCCTGCGTGATCACCGCCTTTGTCGGCATCGGCTCCAACCAGGGCGATGCGCGCGGCCATGTACAGGAGGCAATCGACGAGCTCGCGCGACTGCCCGACACCCGCCTCGCCGGGCGCTCGTCGCTGTACCGCAGCGCGCCGCTGCAGGCGCCCGGGCAGCCCGACTACGTCAACGCCGTGGCCGCGCTGGACACCGAACTCTCCGCCGCGCAGCTGCTGGCGGCGCTGCAGGACCTCGAACACCAACACGGCCGCGAGCGGCCCTACCCCAACGCGCCGCGCACGCTCGACCTCGACCTGCTCCTGTACGGCGACCTGTGCCTGGAATCCACCATGCTGACGCTGCCGCACCCGCGCATGCACGAGCGCGCGTTCGTGCTCGCGCCCTTGCTGGAGCTCGACGCGCGTCTCGAGATCCCGGGCCGCGGCGCTGCGCGCGCGCTGCTCGAGCGCTGCACGGGCCAGCGCATCGAGCGGCTTGACTGAAGTGCAGCGCTACCGCTACATCGCCATCGAGGGCCCGATCGGCTCGGGCAAGACCAGCCTCGCGCGGCGCCTTGCCGCAAGCCTGGGCATGGACCTGCTGCTCGAGCAGCCGGCCGAGAACCCCTTCCTCGCGCGCTTCTACCAGGACATGGCGCGCTACGCGCTGCCAACGCAGCTGTTCTTCCTCTTCCAGCGCGCGCGCCAGCTCGAGCCGCTCGCCCAGCCGGACATGTTCGGCCGCGCCACGGTGGCCGATTTCCTGCTCGACAAGGACCCGCTGTTCGCGCGCATCACGCTCTCGGGCGACGAGCTGGCGCTGTACCAGCGCATCTACGAAGCGCTCAAGGTGCGCGCGCCGGTGCCCGACCTGGTGATCTACCTGCAGGCGGCGCCGCAGGTGCTCATCGAGCGCGTGCGGCGGCGCGCCTCGGACTTCGAGCGCGGCATCGGCGAGGAGTACCTCGCGCTGCTGGCGGAAGGCTACGCGCGCTTCTTCTACCACTACGCCGCGGCGCCGGTGCTGATCGTGAATTCGGAAAACCTGAACTTCGTCGAGCGCGACGCCGACTTCGACCTGCTGGTGGCGCGCATGCGCGCCATGAAGAGCCGGCGCGAGTACTTCAACCTCGGCTGAGCTTCCCGCTAGTTCGGATAGGGATCGAAGGTGATCGATTCGACCGGGCAGCCCATCGAGGCGGCCAGCTTGTCCATGGAATCGTCGGTGAGCGCGACCGCCTGGAAGTCCTTGTCGCCGCCCTTGGCCGAGATGAACGCCTTCGCCGCCGCTTCGGTGTTCCAGGTCACCACCGGATCCGGAGCCACGCCCGCAACCTGCCGGCAGATCGGGAAACCGTCGGACTTGTACACGATCGCGTACATGCTGCCCCCTTCTGCATCCGCTGCGCTGCGACGCTCGCTTTATAACCGATTCCTCCGCGCCGCGCCAAGCCTGCTGCGCCGCAACCTGCGTTAGCATTTGTGCGTGGGCTCTCTGCTGCCCGACGAGAAATTCTTCACCTCGGAAATATTCCGCAGTGGCGATCGCGCGCGCCCGCCGGCTGCGTCGCTCGGCACGTGGCGCGAAGCGGCGCGCGAAGTGCCCGTGCACGCGCGCTGCGACGTGCTGGTGGCCGGCGGCGGCCCGTCCGGCACGGCGGCCGCGGTGGCGGCGGCGCGCCTCGGCGCCGACGTGATCCTGCTCGAGCGCTACAACCACCTCGGCGGCCTCTCGACCGGCGGTCTGGTGATCTGGATCGACCGCATGACCGACTGGGAGGGCCGCAGCGTGATCCGCGGCTTCGCCGAGGAGATCTTCGCGCGGCTGCCGAAGGACGCGGTGGCCGGGCCGCCGAGAGAGGACTGGGGTTCGCGCGATCCGGCGCGCGCCGCCTACTGGGCGCTGCGCACCAGCGCGTTCCACGGCATCGTCACCTGGGCGCCCACCATCGACCCCGAGCGCCTCAAGCTGCTGTCGCAGCGGATGGTGCTCGAGCGCAAGGTGCGCCTCGGCTTGCACAGCTGGGCAGCGCAGCCGATCGTGGACGGTGGCGCCGTGCGCGGCGTGGTGTTCGAGAGCAAGGCGGGGCGGCGCGCGATCTTCGCGCAGGTGACCGTGGACGCGACCGGTGACGGCGACCTGTTCGCCCGTGCCGGGGCCGCCTGCGAGTCGGACGTCGAGGAGTCCGACATCCACCACTGCATGAACACCGCGTGGCTCTTCGGCGGCGTCGACTTGCGGCGCTGGCTGGAGTGGAAGGCCGCGCAGCCGCAGCAGTTCGCCGAGTTCATGCAGCGCGGGCGCGCGCAGCTGCGCTTTTTCGACAGGCCGTTCGTGTCCTGGCGCGACGACATCGCCCTGTTCCTCGGTCCGCGCCAGGCCGGCTACTCGGCGCTCGATGTCGCGGACCTCACCGAGGTCGAGGTGCGCTCGCACGAGCTGATGGCGGCGCACCTGGAGTTCTACCGGCGCGAGGCGCCGGGCTTCGGCGCGGCCTACCTGCTGCAAAGCGCGCCGCAATTGGGCGTGCGCCACAGCCGGCGCCTGGTCGGCGTCGGCAAGGTGCTGCGCGCGCAGTGGCCCGCGGGAGAAGTGCTCGCCGACGAGATCGGCGTCTCGCCGAGCCTCGCGCCCAAATTTCCCAGCATCTCGATTCCCTACGGGTCGCTCGTGCCGCGCGAGCTCGAGGGCTTGCTCGCCTGCGGGCGGCACATCTCGTGCGATGCAAACTCGCACTCTTTCCTGCGGGAAATCCCCCAGTGCTGGGTCACCGGACAGGCGGCCGGCGCGGCCGCGGCCCTGGCCGTAGCACGTGCCGTGCCGCCTCGTCGTCTGGATGTCGCGGAATTGCAGGAAACGCTGAGAAATCAAGGCGCTTACGTGCGCCAGCCCGCGCGCACGGCCCAGCCCGCCTGAACTTTCAAGTCTGCCTGAGTGTGGAATATTCCACATCAGGAACTTCCCGAGAAAAACCCCCGGATCACCCTGATTTGCATATTGTTTGTCAAAGAGCGTTAAATGATTCCCGGGAGGCTTGGCGCGGGTAACGCAGCGTCCGGGCCTTGGGCAACGGCTCCCGCCGAGGGGGTCACTTCTTTACGGGGAAGGAACATCAAATGAGCAACATGCGCGACGTACTGGGCCTGCGCGTGCCTTACGGCAGGGCCACTTCGCAATACTCGACGGAGTTCGAACCGGCCACCGGCACAATCTGGGGCTACTTCAAGCCGAAGGGCACGCCCTGCTTCAGCCTGGGTCTGCTGAAAGACATCCGCGCGCATGACGAGGCGCTGGCGGCGAACGGCGGCAAGGTCGAGGTGGGCGGCGAGCTGCAGAAGGCGAACTACTACGTGTGCGGGTCGCGCGTGGCGCGGGTGTTCAACCTGGGCGGCGATCTGGCCCTGTTCGTGCTGCTGATCAAGGCGCGCGACCGCGACGCCCTCGCGCACTATGCGCGACTGTGCATCGACAACATGTACCCGCGCATCCAGAACTACGCCTGCCCGACGCTCACCACCATTTCGCTGGTGCAGGGCGACGCGCTGGGCGGCGGCTTCGAGTGCGCGATGTCCTCCGACGTGCTGGTGGCGGAGGAGTCGGCGCAACTCGGCCTGCCGGAGATCCTGTTCAACCTGTTCCCCGGCATGGGCGCCGTGAGCCTGCTCACGCGCCGCATCGGCCTGCGCGCGGCCGAGGAGCTGATCCTCTCCGGCAAAGTTCTGCCGGCGGCAAAGCTGCACGAGATGGGCATCGTCGACGTCCTGGCGAAGGACGGCCAGGGCGAGGCGGCGGTCACCGAGTGGATCATGCGCAACGATCGCCGGCGCAACGGCCTGCAGGCCATGCACCGCGCGCTGCGGCAGGTTGCGCCGATCACGCGCGAGGAGCTGGACGCGGTGACCGAGACCTGGGTCGACGCGGCGCTGCGCCTGGAGGACCGCGACCTGAAGATGATGAGCCGGATCGTGCGCTCGCAGATGCGGCGCATGGAGCACGGCGACGTCGCCGACATCACCGCCGAGGCCGTGGCCGAGGCGATGGCGGCCACCGCCTGAGGCCTAGGCCGGCGCGAGCGAGCCGCCAGGCCGGAAGATCTGGCCGAACTGGTGGAAGTTGACGTTGGTCGCGCGGATGATCGCCGCCTGCGCGGCGGGGTCCGCCACCGACTTTAGCAGCCGGTTGAGGCTCGCCATGTGGTCGACGTCCATCGTCGCATGCGAGGTGAGGAACTTGAAGCCGCCCGCCGCCACGTCCCTGCCCAGGGCGCGCGCGATCGAGTCCGACACCCGGCCGCCGTACACCGAGGAGATCACCTCGAGCATATAGAGCATGCCGAGCACCGAGCAAGGATGCAGCCGCTCGACCGCGTAGTAGTTGAACGCGATCATCGCCTGCACCGGGATGCTCGGCGGCACGGAACCAACGCCGGAGACATCGCCCCCCATAGCCCCGATGTCCTCCAGCACCCAGGTTTCGTGCCCCTTCTCCTCCTCGATGCGCTCGTACAGCGCATAGCGCACGTCGCGGAACTCGTCGCCGCAGCGCGCCGCCGCCGCCGCCATCACCGGGCAGAAATGCCATACGATGTGATACAGGTCGTGCAGGAAAGCCCGGTACTCCTCCAGCTTGAGCCCGTGGTGGATCATGGCGTGCACGCGCGGCTCGTCCTCGAGGGCGCGCCGGCCCGCATCGCTGTCCTCGATCAAGGTAATGAAAAACGACATCCGGCTCTCCGTTTTCAGGAGCCGGGATTGTAGCAACGGGAGGCTCGGCCATGAGAATCCTTTCGCAGCTGAAACATCAGGCGGCGTCGCTGTACGGCCTGTTCATGCTCGGCCGGCGCACCGACAGCGTTCAGTACGTGTTCATGATCGGCAACGCCCAGGACAACCTGGCCGAGAGCGCGCGCGTGCGCGGTGACATGCGCGACCCGTTCGCCGACGCGGCGCTCGAAGCGCTCTGGCAGGACCGCTACTGCCCGAGGCGCTACGACGTGGACGACCTGCTGCGCCTCGAGACGTCGACGCTGGGCGGCCTGTACGCGCGGCACATGAAGGCGCGCGGCCTGCGCCCGGACTTCTACGACGACGTCGCGCCGCGCCACAAGCTGCATTTCCTGCGCCTGCGCATGCGCCAGACGCACGACATCTGGCACACGCTCGCGGGCTTCGACACCGATCCCGCCGGCGAAGTGGGACTGCAGGGCTTCTATTTCGCGCAGTTCACCAACGGCCAGTCGGCGCTGATCCTCGCGGGCGCGATCCTGAAGAGCATCCTGGGGCGGCGCTACGGCGAGCTGGAGGACTTCGTCGAGGCGTTCTGCAAAGGCTACCGCAGCGGGCGCCGGGCCAAGCCGCTGCTCGGCGTGAAGTGGGAAGAACTCTGGCAGGAACCGGTCGCCGAGCTGCGCCGGCGCTACGCGATCGAACCCGCGGCCTAGCTCGCCGAGCGGCTGCGCTTTTCCTGCACGAAGCGCTCCAGCGCTGCGCGCCCCAGCTCGAACTCCTCGTGCAGCGAGCGCATCAGGCCCGCCCCCTGCAGGCGCAGCTCGGCGTCGGAGTACTTGCCCAGCGTCGAGCACAGGCGCGTGAGCCGCTCGGTGCCGATGCTCGCCGCCGAGCCCTTCATGGCGTGCAGGTGCGCGCGGAGTTCGCCGAAATTGCGCGCCGCCACCGAGGCTTCCATCTTCGCGAGCAGCGACTCGCTGTCGGCGATGAACACCCCGATCAGCCGCTCGAGGAAGTCGGGCGTCGAGCCCAGCTCCTCCAGGTGCGTGAGCGTTTCGGCGTTGGCGGCCTCGGCCTGCGCCGGCGGCTGCGCCGGCGCGAGCGCCGGGCCCGCGGCGGCGGACGGGCGCGCCGCCTCCCTGCCCTTGCCCGAGGTCAGGCTGCGCAGCTCGTCGAGCAGGCGCAGCGCCTCCACCGGCTTCGGGATGAAGCTGTCGGCGCCCGCCTCCAGGCACTCCTTCTTCGCCTCCAGCGTCACGTCGGCCGACAGCATCACCACCGGCAGGCGCTCGCGGCCGCGCGTCATCAGGCGGATCGCCTGCAGCGTCTCCAGGCCGCTCAGCCCGGGCATGTTGCGGTCGAGCAGCACGATGTCGAAGTGGCCGGCTTCCAGGGCGTCGAGCGCGAGGTCGCCGTCGGCGACCAGCGTCGCGCCATGCCCGGCGCGTTCCAGGATCCTGCCCAGCACCTCGCGGTTGGTCGGGTTGTCGTCGGCCACCAGCACCGACAGGCGCCGCGCGCCCTGGTCGCGCTTGGCGTAGTCCTGCAGCCGCACCACGCCCTCGCGCACCTCTTGACCCGAGGAGATCGAGTGCAGCACGTTGAACAGCTGGCGCTTCTCGAAGGGCAACTCCAGCACCGCGCCGAAGCCGGCCGAGAGCGCGTCGAAACGTTGCACCTCGGCCTCGCGCGGGGCGGCGAGCACCAGCGGCGGCGCCGGGTCCGGCGCCACGCGGCGGAAGCGCCGCGCCAGCAGCGCGTCGCCGCGCTCCGAGTAGAGCAGCACGCTGTGGTAGGGCTTGGCGAGCGCGATGTCGGCGACGATGCGGTCCCCGCCCTCTTCCAAAGTGGCGGCGCGCACCGGCAGCGCGCCCCAGGCTTCGAGCGACTGCGCGATGGGCTGCGCGCGCAGGTCGGGAAAGCCCACCAGCAGCACGCGCGCGCTGGCGAGCTCGCCCGCCCCGGCGCCCACGCGCTCGGGCTGCTTGTCCAACGCGATCTCGAACCAGAAGGTGCTGCCCAGCCCGACCGCGCTTTCCAGGCCGATCCTGCCCCCCATCAACTCGACCAGCTGCTTGGCGATGGTGGTCCCGAGGCCCGTGCCGCCGAAGCGCCGCGTGGTGGACTGGTCGGCCTGCGTGAAGCTCTCGAAGATGCGCTGCTGCGCCTCGGGGGCGATGCCTACGCCCGTGTCGCGCACCGAAAACTTCAGGCGCACCGCGGTCTCGCTCTCCTCCTGCAGCGACACGTGCATCGTGACGCTGCCGCGCTCGGTGAACTTGACCGCGTTGCCGGCGAGGTTGATCAGCACCTGGCGCAAGTGGTGCACGTCGCCGCGCAGCGCCGGCGGCACCTCCGGCATGATCGACACGACGAACTCGATGCTCTTCGCCTGGGCCTGTGCCTGCAGGATGCGGCTGGTGCTGTTCACCAGCGCGTGCAGGTCGAAATCGGTGCGCTCCAGCACCAGCTTGCCGGCCTCGATCTTGGAGAAATCGAGCACGTCCTCGACCAGGCCCAGCATCAGCTGGCTCGAGCCGCGCAGCGTCTGCAGCATGTCCGCCTGCTCGCGCGACAGCGTGGTGTCGCGCATCAGGTCGGCCATGCCGATGATGGCGTTCAACGGCGTGCGCATCTCGTGGCTCACCACCGAGATGAAGCGGCGCTTCGCCTGGTTGGCGGCCTCGGCGCGCGCCACCGCATCGAACATGCGCGTCACCAGCGAGCGCACATAGAAGCTCAGCGCGATGAAGGCGATGCCCATGCCGAAGCCTTCCGTGCGGTGTTGCGACCAGAACTCGTCCACCAGCAGCACCATGCCGAAGCCGCACACCGACAGCGCCAGCGCGAACAGCAGGTAGCGCTGGCCGAAGCGGAAGCCGTTCGCCAGCGTGATCCAGACGTAGATCAGGAACATCGGCGCGCCGTGCACGCCGGATTGCGCCATGAAGAAGGTTACCGCGCCGATATCCACGCAGGCGCTCGCCAGGCGGCGCACCGGCGAGGTGCCGGGCTGGAACAGGATGCCGGCGTACACCGCCAGCGCGAACGCCAGGTACCCGATCATTACCGCCAGGTACACGCGGTCGGTGCTGGGCGCGATCCCGGTCTCGCGCAGCGCGCCCGGCAGCAGGTAGAAGAACAGCACGATCCCCAGGGCGATGCGCACGATCGCCTGCTCGTGCTCGGTGTCGGGCCGCGCGGCGAGGCGCGCGCGCATCCAGCGCAGCAGGCTCGCGCCCGGGATCATGCGTGCATCGCCTCCGGGTCGCGCAGCTCGGACTGGATGCGCGCCACCGCGTCCTTCACCCCGTCGAACGCGTCCACCAGCTGCGGGTCGAAGTGCTTGCCGCGCTGCTGGCGCAGGAACTCGAAGGCGTCCCCGCTCGGCCAGGCCTTCTTGTAGGGCCGCGCCGAGGTGAGCGCGTCATAGACGTCGGCCACCGCCACGATGCGCGCGCACAGCGCGATGTGGTCGCTCACCAGCCCGTTCGGATAGCCCGAGCCGTCGTATTTCTCGTGGTGGCCGAGCGCAATGAGCGAGCCCATGCGCACGTATTTGGAGGCGCTGCCCTTCAGGATCTCGTGGCCGATCAGCGGGTGGCTGCGCATGGTGTCCCATTCCATGCCGTCGAGACGGTCCTTCTTCAGCAGGATCTGGTCCGGGATGCCGATCTTGCCGATGTCGTGCAGCGGCGCGGCGAGCTCGATGGTCTCGGCCTCCTCGCGCTCCAGCCCGATCGCGTCGGCGATCAGGCGCGAGTAGCGCGCCATGCGCACGAGGTGGTAGCCGGTCTCCTCGTCGCGGAACTCGCCGGCGCGCGCGAGGCGCATCAGCGTCTCCTTCTCGCGGTCGCGCACCTCGCGCGTCGCCTCCTCCACCATGCCCTCGAGGAGCCGCCGCTTGTCCTCCAGCGCGAGCTGCTGGCGGCGCAGGGTAAGCAGGTTCCTGCAGCGCGCCATGCACTCGCGCGCGTCCACCGGCTTGATGAGGAAATCCGTGACCCCGGCATCCAGCGCGTCGTAGCGCACCTTGCGGTCGTCGTGCGCGGTGACCATCATGATCGGCACGTGCTCGTAGCCGGGCAGCGCGCGCAGGCGCTTGGCGAGCTCGATGCCGTTCATGTCCGGCATCATGTAGTCGATCAGCACCAGGTCGGCGATGTGGCGCGTGGCCCACACCACCGCGTCCACCGGGCGGCCGAAGCCTTCCACCTGCACCCGCTCGTCGAGCGAGCGCACCACCTGCTCGAGGATGGCGCGACCGGTCGACTGGTCGTCGACCACCATCGCCGTGTTGCGCGCCGCCGGCAGCACGAGAAGCTGCGCTTTCGCCATGCACTTCCCATGGAAATCGGAGGGGCTAGCCTACCCCGCACCGCTCCCGATGTCCAGTTAACTGGCTGACGCAAAAGGCAAGAATGCGTGATGCGGTCGAGGTTTGGTGCCGGAAGAGAGACTCGAACTCTCATGACCTTGCGATCGGCGGATTTTGAGTCCGCTGCGTCTACCGATTCCGCCATTCCGGCGCGGGGAGCGGAATTATAGAACCCTATAATGCCTCGGCATGCGCCTCGCGGAGTTCGACTATGCGCTGCCCGAGGCGCTGATTGCCCAGCACCCGGTGGGCGCGCGCGCGGCGAGCCGGCTGCTGCACCTGGATGCGGCGAGCGGCGGCATCGAGGACCTCTCCTTCGCCGACCTGCCCGCGCTGGTGGACCAGCGCGACACGCTGGTGGTGAACGACACGCGCGTGATCAAGGCGCGCCTCGCGGGCGCCAAGGCGAGCGGGGGCAGGATCGAGCTGTTCATCGAGCGCGTCACCGGCGCGCGCGAAGCGCTGGCGCTCATCCGCTCGAGCCACCACCCGCGCGAGGGCGGCGAGCTGGTGGTGGGCGACGGCGCGCGCGTCACCGTGATCGGCCGCGAGGGCGACCTGTACCGCGTGCGCTTCGCCGAGGACGTGCACGCGCTGCTCGAGCGCTGCGGCGCGGTGCCCCTGCCGCCCTACATCCGGCACGCGCCGGATGCGCAGGACGCCGAGCGCTACCAGACCGTGTACGCAACGCAGCCGGGTGCGGTGGCCGCGCCCACCGCGGGGCTGCACTTCGACCGCGCCCTGCTGGCGGGCATCGAGGCGCGCGGCGCGCGCATCGCGCGCCTCACCCTGCACGTGGGCGCCGGGACCTTCCAGCCGGTGCGCAGCGATCCCATCGAAGGGCACCGCATGCACCGGGAACACTACGAGATTCCGCGCGCAACCATGGACGCCATCGCCGGGAGGCGCGTGCTGGCGGTCGGCACCACCACGCTGCGCGCGCTGGAGAGCGCGGCGTTGAGCGGGCAGCTGCGCGGCGAGACGGACCTGTTCGTGCGCCCCGGCTTTCGCTTCCTGCTCGGCGACCGGCTGCTCACCAACTTCCACCTGCCGAAATCCAGCCTGCTGATGCTCGCGGCCGCGTTCGGCGGGCTGGAGAACATCCGCCGCGCCTACGCGCACGCCATCGCCAGACGCTACCGCTTCTTTTCCTACGGCGACGCCATGCTGATCGAGCGCGCGCCTTGAAATTCACGCTCAGCCACCGCGACGGCGCCGCGCGGCGGGGGCGCCTGGAGCTCGCGCACGGTGCGGTGGACACGCCCGCCTTCATGCCGGTGGGCACCTACGGCACGGTGAAGGCCATGTCGCCAGCCGAGCTGAAGGAGGTCGGGGCCCAGATCGTGCTGGGCAACACCTTCCACCTGTGGCTGCGCCCGGGCACCGAGGTGATCGCCAGGCACGGCGGCCTGCACCGCTTCATGGGCTGGGACGCACCGATCCTCACCGACTCGGGCGGTTTCCAGGTGTTCAGCCTCGGCGCGCTGCGCAGGATCACCGAGGAGGGCGTGAAGTTCGCCTCGCCGATCAACGGCGACCGGCTGCTGCTCACCCCCGAGGAGTCGATGCGCGTGCAGCGCGCGCTCGATTCCGACATCGCCATGATCTTCGACGATTGCACGCCGCACCCGGCGACGCACAGGCAGGCGGAGAAGTCCATGCAGCTCAGCCTGCGCTGGGCGCGGCGCTCGAAGGATGCCTTCGCGGGCAGCCGCAATGCCCTGTTCGGCATCGTGCAGGGCAGCACCTACGAGGCCCTGCGCGAGGAATCGCTCGCCGGCCTCGAGGCCATCGGCTTCGACGGCTACGCCATCGGCGGCCTGGCGGTGGGCGAGCCCAAGCAAGAGCGCGACCGCATTCTCGCGCACACCGCGCCGCGCCTGCCGCCGGACCGGCCGCGCTACCTGATGGGCATGGGCACGCCCGAGGACCTCGTCGAGGCGGTGCTCGCCGGCATGGACATGTTCGACTGCGTGCTGCCGACGCGAAACGCGAGGAACGGCTGGCTCTATACGCGCACCGGCGACGTCAAGATCCGCAACGCGCGCTGGCGCGATGACCCGGCGCCGCTTGACGCGCTGTGCGGCTGCTATGGCTGCCGCCACTTCAGCCGCGCCTACCTGCACCACCTGCAGAAGGCGAACGAGATCCTCGGCGCGCGCCTGAACACGATCCACAACCTGCACTACTACCAGGAACTGATGCGCGAACTGCGCGCCGCCATCGAGGGCGGACGGCTCGCGGCGACCGCCGCGCGGCTGCTGGAAGAGCGCCGCCGGCTGCTATAATTCGCGCCCTTTCCTGGGGAGTCCGCAGTGATCATTTCCAACGCATACGCACAGGCCGCCGCCGCCGGCGCAGATTCCGGATTCATGGGCCTGCTGCCCATCGTCCTCATGTTCGTGCTGCTGTATTTCCTGATGATCCGGCCGCAGATGAAGCGCTCCAAGGAACACAAGCAGATGGTCGAGGCGCTGCAGAAGGGCGACGAGGTGCTCACCGCCGGCGGCGTCGTCGGCCGCATCACCGTCATGGGCGACGCCTACGTCAGCCTGGAGATCGCGCCCGGCATCGAGGTGAGCGTGCAGCGCTCCGCCGTGCAGACCCTGCTGCCCAAGGGCACGATGAAGTCGCTGAAGTAAGCAGTCGCGGTGAATCGCTATCCCGCCTGGAAGTACGCGCTGGTCGCGCTGTGCGTGGCCGTCGCGGCGCTCTATACCCTGCCGAATTTCTTCGGCGAGTCGCCCGCGGTGCAGGTGTCCAGCGCGCGCGCCACGGTGCGCGTGGACACGGCGCTGCTCGCGCGCGTGGAAAGCGCGCTCAGCCAGGCCTCCATCGCCTACACCGGGGCCGTGCTCGACGCCAACAGCGTGCGCGTGCGCTTCGCCGACACCGACATCCAGTTGAAGGCGAAGGACGCGGTCGACAAGGCGGTCAATCCCGACCCCGCCAACGCCGCCTACGTGGTGGCGCTCAACCTGCTTTCCGCCTCGCCCGGCTGGCTCACCGCGATCCACGCCCTGCCCATGTACCTGGGCCTCGACCTGCGCGGCGGCGTGCACTTCCTGCTGCAGGTGGACATGCCGGCGGCCCTGACCAAGCGCCTGGAGAGCCTGACTGGCGACATTCGCAGCCTGCTGCGCGAAAAAGGCATCCGCCACGGCGGGGTGGCGCGCGAGGGGCAGAGCCTGCGCGTGCGCTTCCGCGAGGCCGACACGCGCGACAAGGCGCGCAGCATCATCGGCGGCGGCATCACCGACCTGACGCTCGCCGAGCGCGAGGAAGGCGCCGACCTGCTGCTCGTCGCTACGCTCAAGCCCGAGGCGGCCAGGCGCACCCAGGAATTCGCCCTCAAGCAGAACATCACCACGCTGCACAACCGCATCAACGAGCTCGGCGTGGCCGAGCCGGTGATCCAGCAGCAGGGCGCCGACCGCATCGTGGTGCAGCTGCCGGGCGTGCAGGACACCGCCAAGGCGAAGGACATCCTCGGCCGCACCGCCACCCTCGAGATCCGCATGGTGGACGAGGAGAAGGTGACGCCGGACGTCCTGGCAGCGGCGGCACGCGGCGAGGTGCCCTTCGGCACCGAGTACTACGTCGAGCGCAACGGCGCGCCGCTGCTGGTGAAGAAACAGGTGGTGCTCACCGGCGACCGTCTGACCGACGCGCAGCCCGGCTTCGACAGCCAGACCCACGAGCCGGCGGTGCACTTGACGCTGGACGGCGCCGGCGCGCGGATCTTCAAGGAAGTGACGCGCGAGAACGTCGGCAAGCGCATGGCGATCCTGCTGATCGAGAAGGGCAAGGGCGAAGTGGTGACCGCGCCGGTGATCCGCACCGAGATCGGCGGCGGGCGGGTGCAGATCTCCGGCCGCATGAGCACGACAGAGGCGGCTGACGTGGCGCTGCTGCTGCGCGCGGGGTCCCTCGCCGCGCCGATGGAAATCATCGAGGAACGCACCGTCGGACCGAGCCTGGGCCGCGACAACATCGACAAGGGCTTCAATTCCACCAGGTGGGGCTTCATCGCCATCGCGGTGTTCATGTCCGTGTACTACCTCGTGTTCGGGCTGATCTCGTCGCTCGCGCTGGGCGTGAACCTGCTGTTCCTCGTCGCGCTGCTCTCCATGCTGCAGGCGACATTGACGCTGCCCGGCATCGCCGCCATCGCGCTCACGCTGGGCATGGCGATCGACGCCAACGTGCTGATCAACGAGAGGATCCGCGAGGAGCTGCGCGGCGGCTCCACGCCGCAGGCGGCCATCTCGGCGGGCTACGAGCGCGCCTGGGGAACCATCCTGGACTCCAACATCACCACGCTGATCGCGGGGCTTTCGCTGCTGATTTTCGGCTCGGGCCCGGTGCGCGGTTTCGCCGTGGTGCACTGCCTGGGCATCCTCACCTCGATCTTCTCCTCGGTGGTGGTGTCGCGCGCCGTCGTCAACCTCGTGTACGGCCACCGCCGCAAGGTGGAGAAGCTGCACATCGGCAACACCGCATGGAAGTGAGCTGAGCCGTGGAATTCTTCAAGATCCGCCGCGTCATTCCGTTCATGCGGTATGCGTTGATCTTCAACGTGATCTCGCTCATCACGTTCGTGCTCGCCGTGTTCTTGCTCGCCACCAAGGGTCTCAATTTCTCGGTCGAGTTCACCGGCGGCACGCTGATGGAAATGAGCTACAAGGAGTCGGCGGACGTGGACCACATCCGCCAGGCGCTGGAGAAGGGCGGGCTGAAGGCCGAGGTGCAGAACTTCGGCTCCTCGCGCGACGTGCTGATCCGCATGCACCCGGAGAAGAACCAGACCAACGCCGCGTTGTCGCAGAAGGTGATGGAGCTGCTCAAGGCGCAGGGCAAGCCGGTCGAATTGCGCCGCGTCGAGTTCGTCGGCCCGCAGGTGGGCGAGGAGCTCGCCGAGTATGGCGCGCTCGCGCTGCTGGTGACCGCGGTGGGCATCGTGCTCTACCTGTGGATGCGCTTCGAGTGGCGCTTCGGCCTCTCGGCGATCATCGCCAACCTGCACGACGTGGTGATCATCCTGGGCTGCTTCGCCTTCTTCCAGTGGGAATTCTCGCTGCCGGTGCTGGCCGCGGTGCTGGCGGTGCTCGGCTACTCGGTGAACGAGTCGGTGGTGGTGTTCGACCGCGTGCGCGAGAACTTCCGCAAGATGAGGAAGGCGAGCGTGCCGGAGGTGATCGACAGCGCCATCACGGGCGTCATCTCGCGCACCATCATCACCCACGGCTGCACGCAGATGATGGTCACCACCATGCTGGTGTTCGGCGGCCCCGCGCTGCACTACTTCGCGCTGGCGCTCACCATCGGCATCCTGTTCGGCATCTACTCCTCGGTCCTCGTCGCCAGCCCGCTGGTCATGTGGCTGGGCGTGAACCGCGCGCAGTTCATCGTGCCTGTGAAAAGCGCCGAAAAAGACCGCAACGAAGGCGCCGTCGTGTAAAAAATGGGGTCTGTCCCTATTTTAGGATCTGGATGAGGTTGGAGTAGTTGTCCGTCCAGGTGCGCAGGCCCTCGCGGTCCTCGGCCGGCTCCGCGCCCGCCTCCTCGATTTCCTTCTCCTTCAGCGCCTGCGCGTCGCGCGACACCAGCACCCAGTCGCTCTGCGTGCGCGAGTCGTCCTCGCCCGCGCCCTCGTACACCGCCACCGCGTGCGCGCCGTTTTCGCGCGCTATGCGCGCCACCACCGGCACGAGCTCGAGGAAGCGGTTGGAGACGTGGAAGGCGACGATGCCGTCCGGCTTCACGTGGCGCAGGTACAGGGCGAGCGCCTCGCGGGTGATGAGGTGCACGGGAATCGCGTCGCTGGAGAACGCATCCACCGCGAGCACGTCGAAGTTCTGCGGCGGCTCGTGCTCGAGCGAGAGCCGCGCGTCGCCCAGTTCCAGCTCGATCGTGGCGTCGCTGTCCGCGAGGTAGGTGAAATCGCGGCTGGCGAGCTCGATCACCCGCGGATTGATGTCGTAGAAGCGGTAGGTGTCGCCGCGGCGGCCGTAGGCGGCCAGCGTCCCCGTGCCCAGGCCGATCACGCCGACGCGCATCGTACCCGGGCGCTCCTGGCGCGCACGCAGCGCCGCGCCGATGCCCGAGCCGTGCTGATAGTACGT
This sequence comes from uncultured beta proteobacterium, assembly GCA_963782655.1. Classification (GTDB taxonomy): domain Bacteria; phylum Pseudomonadota; class Gammaproteobacteria; order Burkholderiales; family SG8-39; genus JAABQT01. The sequence continues at coordinate 471,522 of CAWALA010000010.1, forward strand.
GGTTGCCAGGCCGCGGTAATCCGGGTGCAGGTACTGCTCGCCGTGCATGATTATGCCGTGCAGCAGTCGCCGCACATGGCTCGTCTCGCCCGGCGTGCCGTACTCCTTCACGCGCAGCACGCCGTAGAAGTTGCGCGAGGCCACGCGCACGTGCTCCTGAAAGCGCAGGCCGTCGTAGATCGCCGCGCCGGTCACTCCCATCAGCACGGCGAGGCTCATGTTGCGCGCGACCTGGTGCAGGGTGGCGCAGCGCAGCGCAGCGAGGAACGCCACCGCGACGAGCGCCAGCCCCAGCTCGTAGTAGCCGTTGAACGCGAGCGGCGCCGCCACCGCCACCAGCAGCCCGCCGAGCGCGCCCCCGGCCGCCACCACCAGATAGAACGTCGTCAGGTGCCGCGGCGCCGGGCGCAGGCGGTAGAGCTCGCCGTGGCAGAACAGGCACGTCACGAACAGGCCGGAGAGGAACATGCCGAGCTGGATCGGCAGGTCGAACTGGTAGTGGGTATCCACCAGCAGCCAGGCCATGCCGATCAGCCACACGAGGCAGAAACTCCAGAAAATCTCCGAGCGGTACAGGCGGCCCTCGAAGGCGAGGATGAAGGTGACGAGGTACAGGGTGAGCGGCGCGAGCCACAGCAGCGGGATGGCGGCCACGTTCTGCGTCAGGTGGTTGGTCACCGCGAGCAGCACCACCGACCCGGTGGTGGAGAGCGCGAGCCAGTGCAGCACGTCGCCGCGACCCGGCGCTGGCGCCTCATGCGCCGCCGCCGTGCCCGCGGCAGCCGGCACGGCGCTGCGCCAGGCGAGCACGGCGCAGGCGAGCGCGAACAGGCCGAACAGCCACGACCAGCCCTCGACCTGCTCGCCGTTGGTGAGGTTGGGCTCTACCAGCAGCGGATAGCCCACGAGGGCTGCGAGCGAAGCGACGTTCGAGAGAGCGAACAGCCGGTACGGGTTTCCCCCGGGCCGCGCGCGCGCGAACCACGCCTGCACCAGGGGGCTGGTGGCCGAAAGCAGCAGATAGGGCAGTCCCACCGCCGCACCCAGCAGCAGCAGGATGGCGGTGACGGGTTCTTCCTCGCCTTCAGGCTTCCAGCTTTCTTCGGGCGCGATCGGCAGCGTCGCCGCGGCGGCGGCGAGCAGCGCGATGTGCAGGAGCGCCTGCGTGCGCGGCGCGAGCCTGGCGCTCGAGGCATGCGCATAGGCGTAGCCCGCGAGCAGCAGGCTCTGGAAGAAGAGCATGCAGGTGGTCCACACCGCCGCGCTGCCGCCGAACCACGGCAGGATCAGCCGCGCGATGAGCGGCTGCACCAGGAACAGCAGCAGCGACGACAGCGCGATGACCGCGGCGTGCAGCATGCCGCTCCTACTGGATCTCTTTGGCGAAGGGCTTGCCCAGCATCCACGCGGCGATCGCGCCTACCGTCTCGGCCTCCTTGCCGTAGAACCCGTGCGGCGCGAGCGGGTCGCAGGGGCCGGTCTCGGGCGGCTTGCCGCCCTTCACCGAGACCAGCGGGTAGCGCGCACCCAGCCGCTCGGCGTCGCGGTAGGGTGTGTGCTGGCAGGCGTCTTCGCGGTGGTGCACGACGAGCAGCGGGATCTTGACGCTCGAGAAATCGAACGCCGACAGCGCCGGCTGCCGGCCCGCCCAGAAGAGCGACGAGGACAGCACCACGCCGGCCAGCTCATTGCCCAGCGCGCGCCCCTGGTGGGCGGCGGAAATGGTGCTGCGGCTGGTGCCCACGAGGAACACCGGCAGGCCGGGATGGCGCCGCTTCACGTCGGCAATCACCGCGCGCAGGTCCGCCGTATGCGCGGCGCTCGCGCGGAAATCGTCGGACATGCCGGCCCCCGCCTGCTGGTCGGTGGGATTGTCGAGGATCACCGGCAGGATGCCCTCGGCGATGAACTCGCGGCGCGAGCGCGGCAGGAAGTTCTGCTGCCCGAACTTCACCTGGCCTTCCTCCACGCGCAAGCGGATATTGCCGCCGCCGCCGATCAGCAGGAGCGCCGCGGCGCGCGGCGGCACTTTGCCCATGTTGGCGATGAAGTACGACAGGGTCACGCCGGGGCGCGTCGGCAGCGTGACGAGCTCCTGCGCGCCGAGCGTCGCCGGGCCAAGCAGCAGGACGGCGAGGAGGAATCGCCGCAGGTGCGTCAAATTCGCTTCGCCAGCGCGGGCGCGAGGCCGATGTAGGTGGCGGGCGTGAGCGCCAGCAGGCGCTGCTTCGCGGCGGCAGGGATCGGCAGCGCGCGCACGAAGGCGGCGAGCTGGCGGCGGTCGAGCCGCCGGCCGCGCGTGAGCGCCTTCAGCTTCTCGTAGGCGTCGGGCACGCCGTGCTTGCGCATCACCTGCTGCACCGGCTCGGCGAGCACCTCCCAGTTCGCCTCCAGGTCCTCCGCCATGCGCGCGGGATCCGCCTCCAGCTTGCCGAGGCCGCGCAGGCAGGCGTCGAGCGCGAGCAGCGTGTGGCCGAGGGCGTTGCCGGCGTTGCGCAGCGCCGTGGAGTCCGAGAGGTCGCGTTGCCAGCGCGATACCGGCAGCTTTTCCGCGAGGTGGCGCAGCAGCGCGTTGGCCACGCCGAGGTTGCCCTCGGAGTTCTCGAAGTCGATCGGGTTCACCTTGTGCGGCATGGTCGAGGATCCCACCTCGCCCGGCTTCGCCTTCTGGCGGAAGTAGCCCAGCGACACGTAGCCCCACAGGTCGCGGTCGAGGTCGAGCAGCACCGTGTTGGCACGCGCGTAGGCGTCGAACAGCTCGGCATAGCAATCGTGCGGCTCGATCTGCGTGGTGTAGGGGTTGAACTCCAGGCCGAGGCGCTCGACGAAGCGCCGGCAGAACGCCTCCCAGGGAAAGCCCGGGTAGGCCACGGCGTGCGCGTTGTAATTGCCCACCGCGCCGTTGATCTTGCCGAGGATCGGGACGCGCTCGATCGCCTCGCGCGCGCGCTTCAGGCGTGACGCGAAATTGGCCATCTCCTTGCCCAGGGTGGTGGGCGAGGCGGGCTGGCCGTGGGTGCGCGAGAGCATCGGCCGCGATGCGTGCCGCCTTGCGAGCGCGCGAAGCGCGGCGATCACCGCGTCGAGGCGCGGCAGCATGACGCGGTCGCGCGAGTGCGCGAGCATCAGCGCGTAGGCGAGGTTGTTGATGTCCTCCGAGGTGCAGGCGAAGTGGATGAATTCCAGCGAGCGCTGCACCTGTGCGTTCTTCGCCAGCTTGCCCTTCAGCCAGTACTCGATCGCCTTGACGTCGTGGTTGGTCTCGGCCTCGATGTTCTTGATGTGCGTGGCGTCCTTCTCCGTGAAGCCCGCCACCAGGCGGTCGAGCGCCGCCGCGGTCGCGCGCGAAAAAGGCTTCAGCTCGCGGATGCGCCGCTCGGCGGCGAGGGCCTTGAGCCACTCCAGCTCCAACAGCACGCGGTGGCGGATGAGGGCGGCTTCGCTGAAGTAGGGCCTGAGCGGGTCGGCCGATTTCTCGTACCGGCCATCGAGCGGCGAGATCGCGCCAAGCGCCGTGGGCATAAGCCCTATTATAGATGGGCATGCTGCGGTCACTCATCAAGGAGGCGCGCGCGTGCCGCGTATGCGCGCCGCATCTGCCGCTCGGGCCGCGCCCCGTGTTCCTGGTGGGCAAGGGCGCGCGCCTGATGATCGTCGGGCAGGCGCCGGGACGGCGCGTGCACGAGACCGGCATCCCCTGGAACGACCCCTCGGGCGACCGGCTGCGCGAGTGGCTCTGCATGGACCGCGCGCAGTTCTACGACACGCGCCGCGTCGCGATCGTGCCCACGGGCCTTTGCTATCCCGGCCGCGGCGAGCGCGGCGACCTGCCGCCGCGCCCCGAGTGCGCGCCCCTGTGGCAGCCGCGCTTTCGCGCCGCGCTGCCGGGCATCCGGCTGACGCTGCTCGTGGGCTTGCACGCGCAAGCCTACTACCTGGCAACGAAGCGCAAGCGCTCCCTGGCGCTGACGGTGCGGGCCTGGCGCGAGTACCTGCCCGAGTTCTTTCCCCTGCCGCACCCGAGCCCGCGCAACAGGATGTGGATGAAGAATAATCCGTGGTTCGTGAAACAAGTGCTGCCCGCGCTGCGCCGCCGCGTGCGGGCGTTATAATCCGCGCCCGCCATGACCATGAAACTGCTCGGCTCCCCCGCCAGCCCCTTCACGCGCAAGGTGAGGATCGTGCTCGCCGAGAAGCGCATCGAATGCGACATCGAGCGGGTGGACGTCCAGCCCGCCGACAATCCCGTCAACGCGCACAACCCGTTGGGCAAGATCCCCACGCTGGTGCTGGACGACGGCACGGCGCTCTACGACTCGCGCGTGATCGTGGAATTCCTCGACAACGCCTCGCCCATCGCGCGGCTCATCCCCGAGGAAAACCGCGAGCGCGTGGCGGTGCGGCGCTGGGAAGCGCTCGCCGACGGCGTGCTCGATGCGGGAATCCTCATCCGCTACGAGTCGCTGCGGCCGAAGAACGAGCAAAGCGCGGCCTGGACCGCAAAGCAGGCGGCGCGCATGCGCCGCGGCCTTGCGGAGATGCAGGCCGACCTCGCCGACAAGCCCTGGTGCCAGGGCGACCGGTATACGCTTGCCGATATCGCGCTCGGCTGCTGCCTCGGCTGGATCGGCTTCAGGAAGCCCGCCGGCATCGACTGGCGCGCCGAGTACAAGGGCCTGGCGAAGCACTACGACAAGCTGATGGAGCGGCCGGCGTTTGTCGATACGGTGCCGACAGCGTAAAACGGGGGTCAGACCCCATTTTCCCGTTGTTGGGAAAATGGGGTCTGACCCCTTTTTTCTTACCCAATCACCGCCCCACCCAAACAGACCTCGTCGTCGTAGAGCACGACGGACTGGCCGGGGGTGACCGCCCAGTGCGGCTGCGAGAACTCCACATCGATATTGCCGTTCGCCACGCGCGAGACCTTGCAGGCGGAGTCGGACTGGCGATAGCGCGTCTTGGCCGAATGCGCGGTGCCGGCCGCGGGGGCGCCCGAGCACCCAGCTTGCGTCCAGCCCGTGCAGCGATGAGCGCAGGAGCGCCGGGTGGTCGTGGCCCTGCACCACCACCAGCTCGTTCGACGCCATGCGCTTTTCCGCCACGTACCAGGGCTCACCCGCCCCGCCGAGACCGATGCCTTTCCTCTGGCCGATGGTGTAGAAGGCGAGCCCGATGTGCTCGCCCACGCGCCTGCCTTCCGGCGTGACCATCGGACCCGGCGTCTTCGGCAGGTAGCGGTTGAGGAACTCGCGGAACGGCCGCTCGCCGATGAAGCAGATGCCGGTGGAATCCTTCTTCGCGTGGTTCGGCAACCCGGCTTCCTGCGCGATGCGGCGCACTTCCGTCTTCTTCAGGTGCCCGACCGGGAACAGGACGCGCGAGAGCTGCGCCTGGTTCAGGCGGTGCAGGAAGTAGCTCTGGTCCTTGCCCGGGTCGGCGCCGCGCAGCAGCGCCACCTTGCCGTCCGCCACGCGCAGCTGCGCGTAGTGCCCGGTGGCGATGCGCGTCGCCCCGAGCTTCATCGCGTGGTCGAGGAACGCCCTGAACTTGATCTCTGCATTGCACAGCACGTCCGGGTTGGGCGTGCGGCCCGCCGAGTACTCGGCGAGGAAGCTCGCGAACACGCTTTCGCGATACTCGGCGGCGAAGTTCACCGCCTCGAGCTCCACGCCGATCACGTCCGCCGCCGCGGCCGCGTCGACCAGGTCCTCGCGCGTGGAGCAGTACTCGTCGTCGTCGTCGTCCTCCCAGTTCTTCATGAACAGGCCGACGACGTCGTACCCCGCGCGCTTGAGCAGCAGCGCGGACACGGACGAGTCCACTCCGCCCGACATCCCGACGACGACCTTTTCAGCCATAGGCCTTCGACAGCACCTCCAGCGGAAAGCTCCGCCCGGCGAGGTAGTCGTCCACGCACTGCTGCACCAGGGGCGAGCGATGCTCGGCGCGGCGCGCGGCGAGCTCGGCGGGCGTCAGCCACACCGCCGCGACGATCTCCTTGTCGAGCTTGCGGCCCTCTTGCACGCCGTCCAGGCGCCCGCGGAACGCGAAGCGCAGGAAAGTGACGTCCTCTTCCTTGTCGTAGCGCCAGCGGTAGATGCCGAGGAGCGCCGTGGGGGAGAAGCGGTGCGCGGTCTCCTCCAGCGTCTCGCGCGCCACCGCCTGCACCAGCGACTCGCCCGGGTCGAGGTGGCCGGCGGGCTGGTTGAGCACGCGCTGCCCGTTCGCGATCTCCTCCACGAAGAGGAATTTCCCGCCGCGCTCGATCACCGCCGCGACGGTAACGCTCGGGCGCCACCGGCTCATGCCGCTTTTCTGGTGTTCTTCCGGATGAACTCGGCCATGCGCGCCACGCCCTGCTCGATCGCCGGCTTCGAGGCGGCGTACGAGAAGCGCACGTGCTGGCCCTCGCCCGGCACGCGCGAGCCGAAATGGATGTCGGCCAGCACCGCCACGCCCGCCTCGTGCAGCAGGCGCTTCCTGAACTCTTCCGAGTCCGCGGCGCCGATCCTCTTGCAGGCCTCGGTCACGTTGGGCCAGGCGTAGAACGCCCCGCCCGGGTTGCGGCAGGTCGACGCCCGGCACCTTGTTCAGCAGGCCCACGATCAGGTCGCGCCGCTCGAGGAAGCTCGCGCGCATCATGGCCGCGGCGTCCTGCGGGCCGTTGATCGCCTCCACCGCCGCCCATTGCGAGATCTGCGAGGCGCAGGACTCGGTGTTGGTGATCCAGCGCGTGAAATGCGGCGCGAGCACCGGGTTGGAGGTGAAGCCGATGCGCCAGCCGGTCATCGCCCAGGTCTTCGATGCGCCGTCGGAGATGATGGTGCGCTCGTACATGCCTGGCAGCTGCGCGATGGAGAAGAACTCGCCCGCGTAGCACAGCCGCGAATAGATCTCGTCGGCGTACACCCACACCTGCGGGTGCTTGCGCAGGATCGCCGCGATCGCCTCGAGATCCTTCCTCGTGAGCAGGCCGCCGGTGGGGTTGTGCGGATAGTTGAGGATGAGGAGCTTCGTCTTCGGCGTGATCAGGCGCTCGAGCTCCGCCGGGTCGAAGGCGAAGTCGCGCGCCTCGTGCAGGTGGATCGGCACGGGCTTCGCGCCGTTGGCCACGATCTGCGACTCGTAGATCGGAAAGCCCGGGTTCGGGTAGATCACCTCGTCGCCCGCGCCGTAGTCGGTGGTGCGAGAGGATGGCGTAGGCGATGAAGGGCTTGGCACCGGCCCCCACCACCACGTCCTCGGCCCGGATCGGCAGCCCGCCGCGCATGCCGGCCATGTACCTCGCCGCTGCCGCGCGCAGCTCGTCGATGCCGGCCGACGGCGTATAGCCGTGCTTGCCGCCCTTGATCGCGCGGATCGCCGCCTCCTGCACGTTCTCCGGCGCCGGGAAATCCGGCTGCCCGATGCAGAAGCTGACGATGTCCTTGCCCTGGCGCGCGAGGGCATTCACCTCGGCGAGGACGACGAAGGCGTTTTCGGTGCCGAGGCTCTGCGCCCGGCGGCTGATTTCAGGCATGGATTTCCCCCTCAAGCGCGCATTTTACAGTGCTACGATTCGGCCAAATGCTGGTCAATTGCGTCGCCTACCAGGACGGCAAGAAGCTCGCCGAGATCACCAAGCGCGAGATCAAGTCCTACGTCAGCCGCCCGGACTGCTTCGTCTGGGTGGCGCTGAGGGACGCCGACGCCACCGAGCTGGCCGAGATGCAGGACGAGTTCGACCTGCACGCGCTGGCGGTGGAGGACGCCCACCACGGCCACCAGCGTCCCAAGATCGAGGAATACGGCGATTCGATCTTCGCCGTGCTGCACACCATCGAGGTGGCGGGCGACGAGCTGAAGGTCGGCGAGGTGGACGTGTTCGTCGGCCGCAATTACGTGCTCTCGGCGCGGCAGCACTCCGAGCGCGGCTTCACGGAGGTGCGCGCGCGCTGCGAGCGCGAGCCGGAGCTGCTGCGCCACGGCTCGGGCTACGTGCTCTACGCGCTGATGGACGCCATCGTCGACCGCTACGCCCCGGTGCTCGACGCGGTGGAGATCCGAGCTGGAGGCGCTGGAGGAGAAGATCTTCTCCGGCACGTCGCCGCGCGAGAACATCGAGGCGATGTACTACGTGAAGCAGAAGCTGATGATCCTGAAGCACGCGGTGGCGCCGCTGGTGGAGGCTTCCGGGCGCCTGTACGGCGGGCGCGTGCCGCACGTGTGCGCCGGGCTGGGCGACTATTTCCGCGACGTCTACGACCACCTGTTCCGGCTCAACCAGTCGATCGACACCCTGCGCGACACGGTGACCACCGCCATCCAGGTGAACCTCGCCATGATCACCATCGGCGAGAGCGAGAACACCAAGCGCCTGGCGGCCTACGCCGCGCTGGTGGCGGTGCCGACCATGATCGCGGGCGTCTACGGCATGAACTTCGAGCACATGCCGGAGCTCAAGTGGGCCTGGGGCTACCCCGCGACCATCGCCGTGATGGTCGCGCTCGACTCGTACCTCTTCGTGCGCTTCCGCAAGGCCGGCTGGTTGTAGAAAAAGGGGTCAGACCCCCGTTTCAGATGCAAAAGCTGGGGTCTGACCCCTTTTTCCTGACATTTTGAAGGGCGTTGTTTACGGCGTCTTCGACTTTTTCGAGGAAGACGAAGTTGAGCTTCGCCTTGGCCTCGGCCGGGACGTCCTCGAGGTCCTTCTCGTTCCGCTTGGGCAGCATCACGGTCTTGATGCCGGCGCGCAGCGCCGCGAGGGTCTTTTCCTTCACCCCGCCGATCGGCAGGACCAGCCCGCGCAGCGAAATCTCTCCGGTCATCGCCACGTCCGGGCGCACCGGCTTGCCCTGCAGCAGCGAGGTCAGCGCGAGGAACATCGCCACCCCGGCGCTCGGGCCGTCCTTCGGGGTCGCCCCCGCCGGCACGTGCACGTGGATGTCGGTCTTCTCCAGCGCATCGCCGCACCAGGTCTTGGCGAGGGTAAGCGCGGCCTGCGCCGATTCCTTCATCACGTCGCCCAGCTGCCCGGTGAGGATCAGCTTGCCCGAGCCCGGCACCTTGGAGGCTTCGATGAACAGGATGTCGCCGCCCACCGGCGTCCAGGCCAGGCCCGTTGCCACGCCCGGCATCGAAGTGCGCAGCGCCACTTCGTTCTCGAACTTCCTCGCGCCGAGGATGGCGTGCAGGTCGCCCGCCTCCACCGCCACGCGATTCGGCCTTGGCTTCCGCGATGCGCATCGCGACATTGCGCATCACCGAGCCGATCTCGCGCTCCAGGTTGCGCACGCCCGCCTCGCGCGTGTAGCCGGCGATGATTTCGCGGATCGCCGCGTCGCTCACCGAGACCTGTTCCGCCTGCAGGCCGTTGGCTTCGAGCTGCTTCTTCACCAGGTACTTGCGCGCGATCTGCACCTTCTCCTCCTCCGTGTAGCCGGGGAGCTGGATGATCTCCATGCGGTCGCGCAAGGGGCCCGGGATCGTGTCGAGCACGTTCGCCGTGGCGATGAACAGCACCCGCGACAGGTCGAAGTCCACGCCGAGGTAGTTGTCGCGGAATTTCGCGTTCTGCTCCGGGTCGAGCACTTCGAGCAGCGCCGAGGACGGGTCGCCGTGGAAGCCGCCCATGCCGAGCTTGTCGATCTCGTCGAGCATCAGCACGCCCGAGCGCGTCCCGGCGCGCTTGAGCGCCTGGATGACGTTGCCCGGCAGCGCGCCGATGTAGGTCCGGCGATGGCCGCGGATTTCCGCCTCGTCGTGCAGCCCGCCCAGCGCCACGCGCTGGAACTTGCGCCCCGTCGCCTTGGCGATCGACTGGCCGAGCGAGGTCTTGCCGACCCCCGGCGGGCCGACGAAACACAGGATCGGGCTCTTGCCCTCGGGGTTGAGCTTCCTCACCGCCAGGTACTCGAGGATGCGGCGCTTGACCTTGTCCAGGCCGTAGTGGTCGTCATCCAGCACCTTGCGCGCCTCGGCGATGTCCATCGCCTTCTGCGGATCCGATCTTCCACGGCAGCTCGGCCATCAGCTCGAGCCAGGTGCGCAGCATCGACGCTTCGCCCGAACTCTCGCCCATGCGCGCGAGGCGCTTGAACTCCTTCTTCGCAGCTTGAGCGTGTCCTCGGGCATGCCCGCGTCCTCGAGCGACTTCTTCAGCTCGTCGAGTTCCGCCGCCGTGTCCTCGCCCTCGCCCAGCTCCTTCTGGATCTGGCGCATCTGCTCGCGCAGCACGTGCTCGCGCTGGCGCTCGTCGAATTCCTTCTTCGTCTTGTCGCCGATCTCCTTGGACAGGCGCAGCACGCCCACGCGCCCGGCGAGGTGCGCGAGCACCTTGTCCAGGCGCTGCTTCAGGTCGAACGCCTCGAGGATCGCCTGCTTCTCCTCGTTCTCGATGTCCAGCAGGTTGGCCACCATGTCGGCAGAGCTGCGAGGCCGAGTCGATGCTCTGCACCGCCCCGGCGAGCTCGTCGGGAACGTTGGGCAGCAGCTTGATGGCCTCGGCGGCCTGCGTCTTCAGTTGCAGGAAGCGCGCCTCGACCTCCTCGCCGGCGCCGGTCGCCTCGGGCACCCACACCACGCGCGCGACGAGGAACGGCCAGCCTTCGAGGAACTCGGTGATGCGAAAGCGCGTCTCGCCCTGCACCGCGAGGTGGTGCGCGCCTTCACTGGAAGGCACGTAGCGCACGATGTCGCCCGCCGTGCCGACCCAGTGCAGGTCGTTCGGCCCGATGGTGTCGGTCTTGGGGTCGCGCTGCAGGACGAAGCCCACCTTGCGCGACTGGCGCACGGCCTCGTTGGCCGCGGCGATGGAGGAGCTGCGCCCCACGGCCACCGGCGAGATCACGCCCGGGAACAGAACCGCGTTCCGCATCGGGATGAGGATCAGGGCGTCCTCCGGGATCGGGCGCACGGCGAGCTACGTGCCGCGGCCGCGCCGGCCCGGGGTTTCGCTGCGGCCGCCCTCGCCGCTTTCCAGGGCTTCTTTCTTCCTGCGCCGGAATTCCATATGCCGTAGGTGCGGGCGAATTCCGGGGAATCAAGCGGCGGCGAAACCCGCTGATCCAAAGGGGTTTTCCGTCTGCTACCTTTGGGGGATGGGGAGGCTCGAGGACAGCCTGCGCGCCCTGCCGCGCGAACAGCTTCGCGGCATGCGCCGCGGCATCGAGAAGGAGTCGCTGCGTACGCGGCCGGACGGCGCGCTCGCGCTGACGCCGCATTCCTTCGCGCTCGGCTCGGCCCTGGCGCACCCGCACATCACCACCGACTTCAGCGAATCGCAGCTCGAGCTCATCACCGGCGTGCACGACAGCGCCGAGGCCTGCCTGCAGGAGCTCACGCACATCCACCAGGCCGTCTACCGCGCCATCGGCGAGGAGCTGATGTGGGTGGGCAGCATGCCCTGCGGGCTGCCGGCGGAGCGGCAGATTCCCATCGGGCGCTACGGCTCCTCCAATATCGGGCGCGCGAAGACCGTGTACCGCAACGGCCTGTCCTGGCGCTACGGCCGGCGCATGCAGACCATTTCCGGCATCCACTACAACTGGTCCATGCCGGGCCTCGCCAACGCCGAGTATTTTTCGCTGATCCGCAATTTCCGGCGCCACGGCTGGCTCCTGTTCTACCTCTTCGGCGCCTCGCCCGCGGTGTGCTCGAGCTTCGTCGCCGGGCGCTCGCACCCGCTGAAGGAGCTGCGTCCCGGCACGCTGCACCTGCCGCACGCCACCTCGCTGCGCATGGGGCGCCTGGGCTACCAGAGCGACGCGCAGTCCTCGCTCGTGGTGAGCTGCAACGATCTGCTCGCCTACGGCAAGACCCTGCAGCAGGGCCTCACCCAGGTCTATCCGCCCTACGCGAAGATCGGCATCCGCGAGCCGGGCGCCCTGGGCGACGGTCCCGGAGACCTACCGCCAGCTCTCCACGACGCTGCTGCAGATCGAGAACGAGTTCTACGGCAAGATCCGGCCCAAGCGCCGCATCATGCCCGGCGAGCGCCCGCTGCACGCGCTGCGCGAGCGCGGCGTGGAGTACGTGGAAGTGCGCCTCATGGACCTCGATCCCTTCGCGCCGGTGGGGATCACGGCGCCGGTGATGCGGTTCCTCGACGTGTTCCTGCTGCACTGCCTGCTCACCGACAGCCCGCCCGACACGCCCGAAGACATCGCCTGCGAGTCGCGCAACCAGGAGACCGTGGCGCAGCGCGGGCGCGAGCCGGGCCTGAAGCTCGGCTGCGTCCCCGGGGACCTGGGCCTGCGGGAATGGGGCGAGAAGCTGCTCGCGGAATGCGCGCCGATCGCGGCCGCCGTGGATGCCGCGCTCGGGGGCAATGCCTACCGCGAGGCGCATGAAGCGCAGGTTGCAGGTGCTGCGCGACCCGCTGCTCGTGCCATCGGCGCGGGTGCTGGTCGAGATGCAGCGCAGCTACAGCGGCTCCTACATCGACTTCATCCGCGAGCTCTCGCGCAAGCACCGGGCCACGCTGATGGCGAAGGCGTTGCCGCGGGAGGAGGAAGAGCGTTTCGCGCGCCTCGCCGCGGAGTCGCACGAAAAGCAGAAGCAGATCGAGGCCGCCGACACCCTGCCCTTCGAGGAATACCGCAAGAAGTACCTGGCCGTGGAGCGGCTGGGAATCTGACTGGAGAAACGATGGCAACCACGACTGCAAGCGGACTCATCTTCGACGACAAGATCGCCGGCACCGGCGACGGCGGCCAAGGCCGGCGACGAGCGTCTCGGTGCACTACACCGGGTGGCTGTTCTACGGCGGCGAGCGCGGCAAGAAATTCGATTCGAGCAAGGATCGCGGCGATCCGTTCGAATTTCCGCTCGGCGCGGGCCACGTGATCAAGGGCTGGGACGAGGGCGTGCAGGGCATGAAAGTCGGCGGCACGCGCGTGCTCACCATCCCGCCGGCGCTCGGCTACGGTGCGCGCGGCGCGGGCGGCGTGATTCCGCCAAATGCGACACTTATTTTCGAGGTGGAACTCCTCGCGATCGAGAACTAGTTCCGTTCGGCGCGCGCCCGTCTGCGCTAAGCTTTGCGGCCTAGCGGGAGGCCACTTCCGCGCAGTCGAAAGGAGTCCACCATGACGGATTCTCCGTTCTGGGTGATCTGGCCGGGCAACGCAGCGCTTTCCGCGTTGATCTGGTTCCTCATCGCGATGCCGTTCCTGTACGCCGCGCGCAAGCCGGTGCACGAACTGCTGCGCGCCGTCGGCCTGCTGGCCGGCGGGCCGCTGCGCATGGGCTCGCGCTGGCTGATGGGCGCAGCGCAAGGAGATGCGCGAGCAGCAACCGCGCGGTGCTGCTCGCGCACGGGCGCGAGGAGGCCGAGCAGCAGATCGCGCGCGAGTTCGAGCGCGTGGCGCTGCTGGTCAAGCGCGACCTCGAGGGCTATCCGGCCCTGCAGCGCAGGCTGCTGGACGAGATCACGCGCGTCGAGGAGGACTACAAGAAGTGCGGCGAGGTGCCGCCGCCCCCGCCCGAGTGGGTCGAGGCGGTCGCGGCCGTGGCCAAGGTCAAGTCCAACGGCAACGAGCTGGTGGTGCAAGATGCTCGAGGAGATCAACCGCTCGATCAAGGTCATCCACGACAAGACGCTCGGCGAGTACCGGCGCGCCTACGAGGAGCGCCACAAGATCCTGGACGGCTTCATGCCGTTCTGGCGCTCGCTCGACAAGACGCTCGCGCAGGCCGACCGCAAGATGACGAGCCTCGCCGACCGCGCGGCCGCCATCGACTCGCAGATGGAGCGCTTCGAGCAGATCGTGAAGAAGACCGACCGCGCCGAGCATGCGCTCACGGTGTCGGCGCTGACGCAGTTCTTCATCGCCACGCTGGTGCTCGCCATCGCCGCGGGCGGCGCGCTGATCAACTTCAAGCTGATCGCGCTGCCGATGTCGGAGATGGTGGGCGCGGGCGATTACCTCACGGCCTCGCTGCGCACCTCGGAAGTGGCCGCGCTGGTGATCATCTTCGTCGAGGCGACGATGGGGCTGTTCCTCATGGAGACGCTGCGCATCACGCACCTCTTCCCGAAGATCCACGCGCTGTCGGACCAGATGCGCACGCGCATGCTGTGGATCGCCTTCGTCCTGCTGGTGACGCTGGCGGGCATCGAGGCGGCGCTCGCGCTGATGCGCGACATGCTGATCGCGGACAAGCAGGCGCTGCTGCAGTCGCTCGCCGCGTCGCAGGCCGCGGCAGCCTCGGACAGCTGGCTCGCGCGCATCCCCACCATCGGCCAGATGCTGCTCGGCTTCATCCTGCCGTTCGCGCTCGCCTTCGTGGCGATCCCGCTCGAGTCGTTCATCGCCTCGGCGCGCACGGTGGGCGGCGCGGCGCTGGTGATGCTCACGCGCGCGCTGGCGGTGCTGCTGCGCATCACCGGCAACATCGTGCGGCAGCTGGCGCGCGTGCTGGCGACGCTCTACGACATCGTGATCGTGGTGCCGCTGCTGGTGGAGCGGCTGGTGAAGAACGGGCGCGCGCCCAAGCCCCGGGTCGACCGGGTTCGAGGCGGGAGAGCGGCCATGAAGCGGCGCACCTTCGTCCTTTCGCTGCTGGCGCTCGCCGCGGGCTGCGCCGATCCGCGCAGCCACTCGCAGGCGGTGTACATGCTGGTGGACACCTCCGGCACCTACGCCGAGGAGGTCGGCAAGGCGCAGCTGATCGTCAACTACCTGCTCGGCACGCTGCAGCCGGGCGATTCGCTCGCGGTGGCGCGCGTGAAGAGCCGCTGCTTCAGCGAGAAGGACATCATCGCCAAGGCCACCTTCGACAACCGGCCCTCGCAGGCCAACGCGCAGAAGCGCGTGTTCCGCGAGCAGATGGACGCCTTCACGCAGACCGCGCGCGGCAGCGTCTACACCGACATCACCGGCGGGCTGATCCAGGGCGCGATGTTCCTCAACGAGACCGGCGCGGGGAAGAAGACCATCCTCATCTTCTCCGACATGCAGGAGGAGCTGGACAAGGCGACGGTGCGCGACTTCCCGATCGACCTGAAGGACATCCGCGTGGTGGCGGTCAACGTGGTCAAGCTCAAGACCGACAACGTCGATCCGCGGCGCTACATG